>CAVQZJ010000026.1:0-55911 GCA_963718425.1 uncultured Solirubrobacterales bacterium | reverse complement strand
CCCGCCGTTTCTATCGCGAATATCTTTATCGGCTCGTTCCCCGCAGTGTTCCCGGACGGAGCCTCAGCTACAGTCTGTCGCTGCCCTGGCCGGAACGTTACCTCGAGGATATTTCCCTCCGCCCCGTGCAACGGCAGATCGAGTTTTTGTCGAATGATTTTATTCTGCCCGCCTCAGGCGAGTCCGATCCCTACGATTTGTTCCGCAGTTATATCGAAAACGCTCCGGCACGCGATCCTTTGAGCCGCTTGCTTTATCTCGATTCTAAAACCTATCTTCCTGCGGATATTCTCACCAAGGTCGACCGCATGAGCATGTTGACCTCTGGAGGCTCGCTCGCCCATGGTTGATCATATTTTCCTGGAGTGGGCGACAGGGTTAACTTCGGAATGGAAGATGCGCGGCAACGAGCAAAAATATATTCTGCGAAAACTGGCGGAAAGACTGGGCGTGCCACGGGAGGTTTTGTATCGGCCGAAGCGGGGCTTCGCTCTGCCGCTGGTCCACTGGACTCGTCACGAATTGAAGGGCCTTATTCAAACCGTATTGCTCGAGCCGCGAACTCTTCAGCGGGGCTATCTGAATCCTGCGGGCATCCGCCAGTTGCTGGATGAACATTTTCGCGGGCGGCGAAATCATGCTGGCCGTATCTGGCGCCTGCTCATGCTCGAACTCTGGCACCGCAATTATCTCGAAACAATTCATTCGCCCGCCATGCTAAGCCCGGAGCCTGCGGCTCATGTGAGCGGAGGCACCGCGTGACGGATTCATCTCTTCACGCCGTTGGTTCCCGTCCCGATCGTTTGGATCCGGATGCATCTGCCTCTGAAGCAGCTTCCCATTGCGATCTTCGATCGGACGCCGAGAGCAAGACCGGCGCTCTGCCCGGCATCTTTCTAATGACTGACAGCTTTCAGACTGGCGGAAGCGAGCGCCAGTTCGTCGAATTGGCTCGCGCCTTAAATCCCGCGGCTTTCCGCTAAGTTTAGGATGTTTGCAGACGAAGGGTTCTATTCCGAAAGATCTCGCGCCGGTGGAGCATTTCGATCTCGGCGGCAGCTTATATCGATGGCAGTCGATGCAAGCCCGGCGACGGCTTGCGCGCCATCTGCGAAAGTCCAAAATTGCCATCGCTCACGCATTCGATTACTACACAAACCTCGCCCTGATTCCCGCGGCCAACCTGGCCCGGACCTCCGTCGTTATTGGAAGCCAGCGCCAGTTGGGCGACCTGCTCACTCCGAACCAACGGCGGGCTCAGGTGGCGATGCTGCGATGGGCTGACTGCGTGATCTGCAACTCGCAAGCCGCAGCGAGCGCCTTAATCCAACAGGGCGTGCAAGCGGATCGATTGCGCGTCATCGGCAACGGTCTTCCGCCCGCCGCATTCGCAGAGGCTGCACCCATCGTTCCGCGAAAGCCAGGTTCGTTTCGCGTAGGAATGATCGCCCGCATGAATGCCCGCTCCAAGAATCATCGAGTCTTGCTCAACGCAGCCGCCCGGCTTCGCAAACGCGTGCATAATCTCGAAATTGTTCTGGTGGGGGACGGTCCCTTGCGCGCCGAATTGGAGCGGCACGCCGAGCAATCAGAAATCGCCGATCTCGTCCAATTTCTCGGGGACCGCCACGACATCCAGGCGATTCTAGCTTCGCTCGATGTCACCGTTTTGCCGTCGTCTTCCGAGAGCCTTTCCAACGCCATCCTCGAGTCGATGGCTGCCGGAGTGCCGGTCATCGCAAACAACGTTGGGGGCAATTCCGAACTCATCGAGCGCGACCGGGGTGTCTTGCTCCCGCCGAATGACGAAGAAGCCCTGGCAACGGCTGTGCAAACGATCGCGGACGACTCTTCCTTGCGGGAAACCCTCGGCCGCAACGCGAAACAATTTGCCCTGAGCAACTTTACGATCGAACAAATGCGGAAGAAGCATGAAGATCTTTACGCCGAACTGCTCGAGAAAAAAAACTGGCGGTCAAGTTCTTCGTTCGTCCGCGCCGCGCAATCGGCGTCGCCTCGGCCTTTGCGCGTAGCCATTGTCGCCGCTTCATTGCGATACGTGGGGGGCCAGTCGGTGCAGGCCGATTTGCTGTTGCAAAATTGGCGGAATGATCCGGAAGTGCATGCCGAACTGATCTCCATCGATCCTCCGCTCCCCCGCGGCCTCAAGTGGGCCGAAAGAATCCCCGGTCTGCGAACCCTGTTGCGCGAGCCTTTGTATGCATATCACCTTTGGCGCGGCTTGAAGAATGCCGATATCGTTCATATTTTTTCGGCGTCGTATTGGTCGTTTTTTATTGCGCCGGTCCCCGCGTGGATGGTGGCGCGGCTGCGAAATAAAAAAATAATTCTCCATTACCACAGCGGCGAAGCTCGCGATCATTTGCGCCGGTTCCCGACCACCGCTCCAATCCTCGGACGAATGGATCGGCTGGTCGTTCCGTCCATGTATCTGGTTGACGTCTTTTCGGAGTTCGGATTGCATCCGGACGTCGTCCCCAATATCACGGACCTTTCCCAGTTTCGCTTCAGGGCGCGCGGACCCCTTCGCCCCCATCTTATTTGTACTCGCGGATTTCATCCGTATTACCGGGTCGATTTAGTGATACGAGCTTTTGCCGAGGTTCAAAAGGTTTTTCCCCATGCACGCCTGGATTTGGCTGGAACCGGTCCCACGGAATCTGAAATCCGTGACCTGGTTCGCCAGCTTCAGATCTCGGGCGTCAGGTTTCTGGGCGTAGTGTCGAGAGCTGAAATAGGCAGGGTATACGACGAGGCGGATATTTTTGTGAATGCGTCGAGTCTGGATAACATGCCGGTTTCCGTTCTCGAGGCATTCGCCGCTGGAACCCCGGTTGTGAGCACCGCTCCGGAGGGAATGAACTATCTCGTGGAGAACGAGCGCACTGGGCTGTTGTCGCCGCCAGGGGATGTGGCGAAGCTGGCGGAGAACATTCTTCGCGTGCTAACCGATGAACAGTTAAGCTCCCGGCTCTCGGCCAATGCCTACGAAGAGTCCGGCCGCTATCAATGGGCCGCCGCGCGGGAGCAATGGTTGAAACTTTATCGTGCCGTGAGAGCGGGAACTCAAACCATCGAACAGAGCCGGGTTCTTCCAGCTGAAAATACTCAGCCAATCCGGAAGAGAGAACTCAGACTACCGTGAAATCGATGCATGAAACCGCAGCCTCTGGCGATAAAATATCCGTCGCTTCGGTAAAGAAGAACGCCCCAGTCTTCGTGGTGGGTTGCCCGAGATCGGGAACTACCCTTCTTTATCACATGCTGCTTTCTGCGGGAGACTTCGCCGTATACCGCGCGGAATCCAACGTTTTCAATCTGCTTGTCCCTCGATTTCGAGGAATGCGCTCAGTGTCTTACCGTCAAGAACTCCTCCGCATCTGGTTGCGAAGTAAGTTGTTTCGAGTTTCCGGCTTGAACTCCGCCGATATCGGCCCCAGAATAATTTCCGACTGCCACGGCGGCGGAGATTTCCTTCGCATCGTAATGGGGGAAGTCGCCTGCGCACAGCGCGTTTCACGCTGGGCCGATTGCACCCCCGAGCATTTGCTTTGCATGCGGGAAATCAAGCGTCAAATTCCGGATGCTCTCTTCATCCACATTATTCGCGATGGCCGTGACGTTGCTCTTTCCTACGCCAGGCAAGGTTGGGCGCATCCTTTGCCCTGGGATCACGATGAACTTGGGGTTGCCGGACTCTATTGGCAGTGGATGGTCCGCAAAGGCCGGCGGCTGGGAAAACACTTAGGCGCAGACTACGAGGAAGTCCGCTTTGAGGAACTTGTCTCGAAACCGCAAGAGACATTGTCGCGAATCGGGGCATTTATTGGGCACGATCTCGATTACGAACAAATTCGGCGTGCCGGCATCGGGTCTGTCAGCGAACCAAACTCCTCATTCGGAAACGAAGCGGGTGCATTCAATCCCGTTGGACGATTTAAAACGCAATTGTCTCCGGAACAGCTCGCAGCGTTTGAGGGCCTCGTAGGAGATACTCTGCGCGAACTTGGATATAGTCTGTCCTCGAAAGCTCGGACTACAAGCCTGCGCGCGGTCCGCATGCGAGCGATTTATCCATCGATATTCGAAGCGAAAGAGTGGATGAAAAATACGCCACTGAGCCGCTTCGTGCGCCTGGAGCGAATCGAGATTGAGTGAAGCGACGGCCCGTTGCGGAATCCAATACGCGCCTCTCGATCAAACAATCGGAACCGATTTAACTTCGGAGCGCTCGCCCGCCCATTCGTGAGATTCTCCCTCAAGGCAGACGCGGTGCCATAACTCCAGATTGAGCAGCCGCCAGATGCGATCATAGTGATCTCGATACCCGGCTCTATGTTCGCTAATCAGTTTTTCGATGGCCGCCCGTTTGAAAAATCCGCGATTCGTGCTGCGAGGTTCTAAAAGCAGATGCGCAATCTCATCGAGTTGAGCGCCCGCCAGCCAGCCGCTCCACGGAGTTGGAAATCCTAACTTCGGCCGATAAATGATCGAGTGCGGCAGCAGGCCTTCCATCGCTTTCTTCAATATCTGTTCGTCCGCAACTCGCACGCGTGGTCTTTGTCGAGGCACAGGCCGCCGGCTCACCCGTACTGGGTACAGTCAACGACGATATCCACTATTACGCTCGCTGCTTTGCGTCACCTCCGGCTATCCCGCGCGCCAAATCCGGATCGGCTGGTGCTTTCACCTCTCAGGTCTTTGGTGCTATCTATTTTCGGCTCTACGAAGCGATCACGACGGGAGAGGTGGCCGCGCTGCCCGATCTGCTACCAGAAGTCATAGAGATAGCACTGACACCATACATCGGGGGCGAGGGGGTCCAAGCTCTGCTTGACACCCATCGAGAGACATAGATCTCTCGGTCAAATTCTCGCTAGCAGGCGGCTAGCACCCCGTACGTCACATGGCGTCGTTCAAATCGGCTCGACGCTGACGAGCCACTCATCTCGGGCTACTTCAGCGCGGTCACCAACGCTATTCTGCGTTCACTCTTCCTGTCAACCGACTACTATCGTGTGAACTCCAGTTGGTCGTGTTTGTTGCTTGTTTGTACTTCTCCCAAAACGTGCTAATGCACTATCACGACTCTTCAAATGCGTACCGGCAGTCAGCGGACCTACTTGTTTTGCAAAAGCGGGCCAGCGAAACGCCCGGGCACATACACCACGGTCGTCATCCGAGCGATCACTGGAACCGCAAGCAACTTCTGGTATAGCGACTCGATAAGCAATCGATTCATCGTGCGCCATCGAGGCTACGCATCGGTTGGGACGGTCTCATCTAGCGCCCACCCCCCACCTGTGCAAATCCTGAGAACATTCTGCGCCGATAGGCCACCGCCGCGCGACCCTCTTGGCAGGTCCCAGTCGCTCACCGCCCGTCGGTGAGTACAGCTGCCGGCGGGCGTAGCCCGTGGTGGTCCGAGAGATCCCCATCGGCGGCGATGACCATCTCGGCCTCGGCCACCCCTGCGAGGGGAAGGGATATTCACCGCTCCGAAAGCTCGCAAACCCACCGCGACGCAACCCCCACCGGCAAACCTCCGGCAGAGCCCAGTCTCAAACGCCCCTTTCCCGAGCCTCTGGAAGGTCGGACAGGGCCGAGTGTGGTCCCGAGCATCGACGCCTACCGACGCCCGGTTATTGGCGTCGATGACCACCCGTCTCAGCCGGTGGCTTTCCGCTCGGCCGCCATTTCATGGCGAACTTCGCGGACCGCCCGCACCGCCTCTGCCTCGGTCTCCATAGCCGACACTCCCCTGAATCGCCTCCTGGCGCGGGCACTTGCCCCGCGACCCAGCTGGAGGCTCACGGCTCTCTCCAACAACTCTCGATCGCTCTTGCCGGGCTGACGCCCTCGAAGCCGCTCCAGAAGGCCAGTGTCGATCTCCACGGTGGTGGTGGCCATCGGCCTAGGGTAGCACTCGCTTAAGCGAGTGAAAAGTAGATCCGAAGCAGCGGAGCGACCGCTGCGGAGGGGCCCGCCGGCCCGTGGACAGCCGTGCCCGAAGGCGAAAGGAATCGGGACAGAGACGATATTTTGGAGTTTTTAGAGCGATTTTGTGGCCAACCGCCGGCCGGCTCCACTCCCCCATTTTTTTCTTCTCCGGCGCGTTTATTGACCAATGGCGATTCAAAACATTTGGTTTACGCGGACCCAGAGGTCTCCCAAAGCTGGGTTGCACCCGTTATGAGTCACGGTTATATGAAATGAGTACCTATGCAGCCAAGTCCTAAAGGACTGCCTTTTCTACTGGGGTCACGAAGTGAGTCCCTCCGCGCTTCGCGCAAATGGTCTAGACCGACTGCCGTCACTACGTGAGTAATCCCGGGAGAGGGCCGGAACGTATGTCCGTCACATGCTCTGGAGCAGGTGGCGTAGCCACGGGAGGCCCGTTTATGAGACGGCAGGCGATGTAGGTCATCTACCAGAGGATTGGGCAATTGAACTCGAGTCGGGCAGAGACCTTCGTTGAAAAGCGGATTCGTTGTCGAGAAGCATTGATGAGTATCACCGTGTTTTCTCAGCGCCACCCAGCTTTGGGCAGACCAAAAACCTGAAAGGAGCAATTTATGCTTTCGAAATTTAGGAAGCGCCTTAGCTATGCCAACGTCGCTGTGACGGTCGCGCTGGTCTTCGCGATGACGGGTGGAGCATTTGCGGCGAAGAAGTATGTGATCACGTTGACGAAGCAGATCAGTCCGAGCGTGCTGAAGCAGCTTAAGGGTAAGGCTGGTCCTGGGGGACCTGCGGGCCCTGCGGGGATTTCGGGTCCGGCCGGGGCGGCGGGGCCTGCTGGGCCGGCTGGTGCTAAAGGGGAAGCTGGTGCTAACGGGACTAACGGTACGAATGGTAAAGAAGGACCTGAAGGTTAAAAAGGGGAAGAAGGGTGAACCTTGGACTGCCGGTGGAGTACTTCCGTCTAAAGCTACTGAGACTGGTACATGGAGTGTAACGGTAAGACTGGCTTTACTGAAACGCTGCCTGAAGGGAAGACGGAGACAGGTGTGTGGGCATTCGGTATAGAACGAAGTGAGTCTGTATTGATCTCTATCTCCTTTCCGATCTCGTTCCCTATTCCACTTGAAGAAGAACATGTTCATTTCATTGAGTCTTGAAGAACAGGAAGAAGAACTGGCCCGCGGGATGCACTGGCACTGCGGAAGAACCGGAAGCGGAAGCTGGGAATCTTTGCGTCTAGAGGCATATGGCAATGAACGAACGCAAAACGATGGGTATTGAGACGAAAACGAACCGAAAACGGGGGCTATCGCGCGGCCGCGCGATCGGGGCGGTTTGTGGCGTTTGACCGGTGGGTTATTGACCTCGGCTGCGGCACTTGGGCGGTGACCGCGGGGTAGCTGGGCTGTGACTGCTCCTTAGCCATCTGTGCATTAGCCGCGAGCCGGGTGCGGTTTGGCCCGGCTCTTCGGCGGCCGTCGAGGGGGCTCATAGGATTGAGGGTCCTGTTTCGCCGGATTCGAGGTCAATTGCCTGAGGGTTTGGGCTATTGCGGAGGGACTGAGCGAGGGTTGAGGGGATCGAGCTGTTGGCGATCCTCTCTCCCTTGCGGCAGTGGAGCGCGTTGATTTGAAAGAGGCCCCTCGGCCAAGGAAGGCCACAGCCTTTTGCTAAAAGCGACAGATCGATGACTGATCAGAGGCAATAGCGAAAGGGTTCTGCAAATACCGGTGCTCAGATAAGGGCAATGCCGGACACGCCCCCACGGCGGAGTGGCCTAATCGTGTCTGAAGCACGACACAAAACCGCAGCAAATAGGGAGTCGAGACTCAGACCAGACCCAACTGGGCAAAGGTCACCCTCCCGGCCGAGGGACTGAATCACCTAGAGCGGAGAGAGTTTGGTTGCCTAGCCGTGCTAGATGAGTCGCGATTCCGCGAGAAAAGTGAGACCGAGAGCTCTCTGAGTAGGCTCTCGAGCAACACGATGCAACGTGGTTCACTGAGATCTTTCACAGATCGCAACCTCAATGGACCACCAGATAGATCCACTAGACGTATAGGGATGAAGGTTTGCGATTGCGATATATCGTGAGAAGACGACCAGAAGTTGTTTGCAGGAAGACCCTCGGTCAGGGGACCGGTGAGGTCAAAAGGACCGGCTGGCGCCGATCAGGGCACAGATCAAGTGAGCGAGGAAAGGGCCGGGCACCTACCAGATCAGGGATCAGAGGCCGGAATTCGCGAGTCGATTCGGCAACACTCCTGAGAGAGAGACGTAACACTTTTCTAAACCGACTCCAGCCATCGTTATGTTGGTCGGCGCAAAGCAACAGGTGCCTCTCCCAAAGCGCCAGACAGTCCTCAACCGAAAACAACCGACAACCGAAAGCAGCCCAGACGCCTCTAGCCATCGATGCCAACGAAAGCGGAGCTTCCATCCACCTCACCAGCTCGTGCCATCACGCTCAGCACGGGTTTGACTGACAGGCCACGGCGGCTCGGCTCACCAAATCGCATCACCCCATTCACATAACCCACGACTAGACATTCCACACAATCCAACAACCCGTCACTATGCACCCCCCAGATCCGGGGACCGATAGACGGAAATCAGAAAGCGCCCTGACAGAGCGCTGCCGATATAGGATGTTCCCACATGGGGCGGCGCGTTCCGACCGCTTTCATGGGAGCCACATCAGAACCAGATCAACTAGCCGGTTCTGAGCAAGTTTTGTCGTTGAGACAGGCTCGCGGTATGCGGATAGTGGATCGGCCCAGAGGTACGTCTTCGTATTGAGAACTGGTTTCATAACAAAGGGGGTGTTGAGGGTAGCCGGCGACGCCCCTCGGAGGTGTTGGAGGCACCGTCACCGTTTGAGATCGCTGATGGGTTTGTGGGCTGATGTCCGGCAGCTGTCGCCGGTGATTGAGCATCACCGGTGCTATCGGTGTTACGTCCTGGCGACGTTACGGTCAAGCTGAATCCGGTGGCTCAACGTCCTCCGTCGTCTCCGGCTGACCGCAGTAATAGATCTGCTTGCCATGCTCCATCGTTTCGGCCATCTGTTCGCGCCATGCCTCATAGCCCTCGCCGAAGGGGATTGAGCTCCGCGAGTACGACACGAGCGCCTCGTAGAACCACGGCGCGTCCTCGGATTCAGCCGCTTCCCTGAGTGTTGAACACAGGGCGAGCAGTCACCGCCTCGCCCCCGAGACCACAACCCCGAGCGAATCGCATCACCACGGCGCAGACTGGGTCGGGATCAACCGGATCCTGGATGCGACCCCACGTCACAAAGAACCGGCGCGCACCATCAGCAAGCCGCACCTCGACTGCGATCACGTCTTCCATAGGCGCCGATCATGCCAGGCTCATTCCGAAACCGGTTCTTAGAGCGCCTAACAGAAAGAGGTTTTGGGATGCTGTTGTCGTAGACGGTGTCTATGGCGAAACCTTTGGTCAGTGATGGGTTGTGGGAGCGGATCGAGCCGTTGTTGCCGAAGGTCGAGCGGCGGTATCGGTATCCGGGTCGCAAGCGGGTGCCCGACCGGGCTGCGTTGACGGGGATCCTGTTCGTGTTGAAGACCGGCATCCCGTGGGAGCATCTGCCCCAGGAGATGGGGTGTGGGTCGGGGATGACCTGTTGGCGACGGTTGCATGACTGGAACGAAGCGGGCGTGTGGGAACGTCTACACCAAGTCCTCTTGGATGAGCTACAGGACGCCGAGCAGCTCGACTGGTCCAGGGCGGTGGTGGATAGCTCGCATGTTCGAGCCAAAGGGGGGGCGCCAAGACCGGTCCCTCGCCGGTTGACCGCCGCCGGGCGGGCTCCAAGCACCACGTGATCTGCGAGGGCCAGGGCATTCCCTTGGCCGTCACGCTGACCGCCGCCAACTGCAACGACATCACCGAGCTGATCCCGTTGGTCGATCGCGTCCCGCCGACCGGCCGCTATGGCAAGTTCCGCCCGAAGGCGCTGCTCGCCGATCGCGCTTACGACAGCCGAAGACACCGCAAGGCGCTGCGGGAGCGCGGCATCACACCGCGGATCGCCAAACGCGGCACCAGCCACGGATCCGGCCTCGGCAAAGAACGCTGGGTCGTGGAGCGCACGATCTCATGGCTGCACGCAAACCGACGCCTCGACCGCCGCTACGACCGGCGCGACGACATCCACGAAGCCTTCCTCACCATCGACGCTGCACTCATCTGTCACCAACACCTACAGAAATCATTCTGTTAGGCGCTCTAAGACGGCCACAGGCCTTCCGGCCTCGAGCAGGCGAGGACGCCAGCAGAGAACAGCCCCTCGAGACCAGACGGCGCGTTACAGACGCAGAGCCAGCATCCAGTCAGTCTCACCCAGCTGGTCAACGCTGCTCACTGCAGTAGCAGCGTGTTGACACCATCGGACCAGTGGACTGAGAGTCACATGTCGGTTCCAGCGTGCCTCCTATATAGAGGCCCTGCAAGCCTCAGAAAGATATAGGGGACTACCACCCCTCGGGCGTACCCCAAGCGAGGTCTCCAGAGCGCCGTGTAGGGCCTCTGGCGCGATATCAGTGGTGTGTAGGTATGGGTAAGGCGAGGGTTGTGTCTCGCCGGCAAGATCTACGGCTCGAGTATGTAGAGACCCACAGTGCGCAGGTGGGACCAACCAGAAAGCATGTGATGGACACGAAGCGCGAATCCAGGCATAGAACTCATGCAATGAGCGGTCAGTCCACATGCGGTCACTGCGGCCCAGATCCCTAGTTTTGCGTTCAGCAGCGAGTCACAGCACCTGAGTAGATGCCCCGACATTGGCTTGTTGAAGGCCACCTGAAGCGTAGTAGGCAAGTGTGGGGGCCGCGACCAGCGGGGCCTGGCCGCGGCGCCCCGAGAACCCAACCTGTGGCCCGGTTCTCCCTAGGCGCCACCGGAGAGGTAGCTAGCGGCGCCCAAGCGTCTAATGTGGCTGAGTGGCCCCGCCACTGCACACCAGCTAATGGGCACGGCAACGCCACCTTGGTATCTACTCACTCACAAACCTCAAGCAGATCGACCCCCGGGCACCCATCTGGATACCTTCCAAAGAAGCAAACGGAACGCGACCAGTATAGACCCGCATCTAGGCAGTCGTAGCCACAGTTTCCCATATGCCGCTCGCGCGGCTATCGATGGATCGATTTCGCTCAAATGGCCGTGATCATCGGGTAAATCGGCCAATTGACTTATTTGCCTCTAGCGGTACCCAGAGTGCAGATCCCTCACTCTAGGTTATGTTCGGAAACCAGTCGCCTGCTTTACGGCAGGTAGCTATTGGCAAAGAGAAAAGGGATTTACTGCAACCTTCATCCCTATACGTCTAGTGGATCTATCTGGTGGTCCATTGAGGTTGCGATCTGTGAAAGATCTCAGTGAACCACGTTGCATCGTGTTGCTCGAGAGCCTACTCAGAGAGCTCTCGGTCTCACTTTTCTCGCGGAATCGCGACTCATCTAGCACGGCTAGGCAACCAAACTCTCTCCGCTCTAGGTGATTCAGTCCCTCGGCCGGGAGGGTGACCTTTGCCCAGTTGGGTCTGGTCTGAGTCTCGACTCCCTATTTGCTGCGGTTTTGTGTCGTGCTTCAGACACGATTAGGCCACTCCGCCGTGGGGGCGTGTCCGGCATTGCCCTTATCTGAGCACCGGTATTTGCAGAACCCTTTCGCTATTGCCTCTGATCAGTCATCGATCTGTCGCTTTTAGCAAAAGGCTGTGGCCTTCCTTGGCCGAGGGGCCTCTTTCAAATCAACGCGCTCCACTGCCGCAAGGGAGAGAGGATCGCCAACAGCTCGATCCCCTCAACCCCGACCGGATGGTTGACCTCTGCCCAGCCCCAGATCCGAAGGACTCCGATCACCCGCGCGCTCGCCGGGGACACCCCGGCGAGCGCTGCCGTCACCGCGCCCAGCAGAACCAGCAAAGGCCGGCGCCAGACGCCTGTCCCGTGGCCACGGGTGAGCAGTTCCCTCCGCATACCGGTGGCGCCGGTCTTACCGCTATTCTGCTCGGACGACCCATACCGCCGCAACGCCTGGGATCCCGCTTCTAGCGATCCGGTCGTAAGGACAGCTCCCGGTCGGGTGCCCGCACCCGGTTCTCGATCGACGGGTTCGCGATGTGAAATCAGCCGCCGTCGTGTTCGTCTCGTTCGTGACGTACACGCAGAGGTTGCCCGGGCCCGCAGTCGGTTCCGCACTGGTGCCGCTTCGCAGCCCGGTCCGCGGGTTTCGCCTTCTTCGATCATGTGAACGTTCTCTTCACCAAGGGCGCTGCAAGCGGGATCGTGAACGAGATCGCGGTAGGTGGTCGCCGCCGACTCCGGGATTCGCAGCGAGCTTCGATAGCCCGTCACCACACGCCGGTCTCCTTCGCGCCGCTGGGAAGCCGTGTTGTCCGGGACCTCATGGCTCTGACCGTCTTTGCCGTCTTTGCCGGGAGCTGCCGGCTCTTTGCCGGGAGCGCCGTCTTTACCGTGCATGCGCCTTCTTCTCACACCGTACGCCCGCTCGCCCACCGCTCGGCCCCGCCGGCCCCGCGGCGCCGGCCGCGGACCCTGCGGGGCCGGGAGCCGCGCGCCCGCGCTTGCCCTTCAACTGCTCCAACACGCTCGGCTTGATCTGTTTCGTCGAAGTGATCACATACTTCTTCGCCGCAAATGCTCCACCCGTCATCGCGAAGACCAGCGCGACCGTCACAGCGACGTTGGCATAGCTAAGGCGCTTCCTAAATTTCGAAAGCATAAATTGCTCCTTTCAGGTTTTTGGTCTGCCCAAAGCTGGGTGGCGCTGAGAAAACACGGTGATACTCATCAATGCTTCTCGGGCGTATGAGTAAGACAATGCAGCACAAGCTCCGCAACGCGAAGCTTCTCTTATTCCATACACGCAACGATCGAAGATCGTCGCTTCACCACTTCGATACCGCGCGCTAACGCGCGCGTGAGACCTTGAGCAAAAGAAATAATTAGCACGAGCTGGACTTTGCCCAGCTCCCTTTAAACTCAAAAGACGCAAAGCACCCAAAGGCGCTTTGCTAAACCTCCCACCCCGCCAAAGGCGGGTCAATACCAAATGTCACCACGGTCGCTCCCAAAGCGACCCACTACCAAGAGACCAAAACCTCCCAATAGCACAGTTGGTACAACCAGCAATGCCAATGCCGTGTGAATTGGTCAACAAACAAACCCCAACTACAAAGAGCCGTGCATACGGCTCCGCTAGTCCGCAAGCTCCCACCACTGGGAACCACAACACAATTCCGCGGTCGAGACTTTTGTATGCCTCGCACGACTCACAAGCTGAGCCGTCAACCCAAAACCAAGCCCTGCCAGCGCGACAACGTCGCTCATCCAGCCAAGAGCTGCCTTCGCACGCCGAACGCGCGAATGGGTCCTACTTATCAACGCTGCAAATGCCCCGCTAGACCTCTACTCCCCTCTACCCCGAAGCGGCCGCACCTCGAGCAAATCCCCTAAGCAGGTCCGGCTTCCCAACCTCTCTGCCAAACCCGTAGCTCTCTCCGCGCTAGACCTCTCCAACTTCCCGGCAAATACAAAAGCGACGGACTGCTTGCCGCTCTCAACGCTAACATAAAAACAGATTCTTACGTCCCTGTCAATAGCCACCCCTAGCGCCGTCCTTCCGCCCTCCAATCCGCCTGCCGATCGGCTACCGAACCAACCCGCTAACGGGACAAATTTGGCTCTAATACTGGAGATTTGTCGGGTTTGACTGGCTATGCTCCCAACTGTGCAATGACCACTCCGCTAGCACCTCGAGCGTCCTGGAGACGCTCATCGAGCCGATTGCCCGAGCACTCCTCCACCCCCAACGAGCGCGTCATCGCCGCCCTGGTCCGCACGGTCGCAGATCTCGGCTACGACAACACCACCATCCCCGCGATCAGCCGTAGAGCAGGGATCCCCGTACGCGCCTTCCGCGCTCTCTACCCCACTATCGAGGACTGCGCGCTCGAGGCCTTCGATCATCACATGCGCGCGGCATATGCACGTCTCATCTCGGCTTATCAAGCGCCTACGCACGACTCACCGCACGCGCGCCTTACTTCCGCCCTCCACACCGCCCTGCAACTCAGCGTCCATCGAGAACCAGTGACCGACCTGTGCGTCGTTCAAATACGCGGCGTTAGCCCAGCTGCAATGACCCACCACGAGCAGGCCATGCGCTACCTCACACACCTAGCCACTGGTCTCAATACCGACGACGCTTCTCCCCTAGCAATTCCTACTTTTCTCGCGCGCGCGATCGTCGCCGGTATCTGGCATGTCATTTACAACCATGTCACCGTTGGACCTGCCAGTGATCTACCTTTACAGCTCACGGATCTCCTCGACTGGATCGATCTCTACACAAACCCCTCCGCCGTACATTACGGGTCTATATATGACGACCCGCTTGCCAACTCACAACATCCTTCCCTACCTCGCACAGCCACCATCGAGCCATCAGGTATCGGTCATGACTCTTTCGATTCCACTGCTCGCCTACTCGACGCGACCGCCGCACTCGTCCAAGCTCACGGTTACCGTCCATTGACCGTTCGGGCAATAGCTGCCCGAGCTGGTCTTTCACCGAGCACGTTCTACAAGCACTTCTCCGACAAGCAGGCCGCGGTGCTCGCGGTGTATGACCGATGGGTGGCCACCACCATTCCCGATGCTCGGGTCACGCCCGACCCCTCCATCCGTAACCCGACGCTCTTCCCCGCCTGGGCAATCGATCTCACCAAATCACTTCACTCCGATCCGGCGGCTGCCCACGTTGCCACAATCGCGATTTTTGAACTCGGTCCCATCGGTCACGCTCGCTTTCAACAGACCCTAGCTCGTATCGAACGTCTATTGCTGGGATCCGGCGATTCTAAGCTGCTCTCAGGCCTAGCCCTGACAGCGACGGCCGGCGCACTGTGGGACCTGCTCTGTTCGGGCGCACTGCCCGGTCGCTATCCCGACCTTCTCTCCGCACAGTTGGCGATGGTCAGCCTTCTACCGTTCTGTGACCCACAGCGGACAGGCGAACTCATGGCACAGCACTTCCACCGATGACCTCGTGCTCATACCGAATCCCTGATGTGCCCACCCACCATGGCTCACGCGTTCATGTCCAACTCTCTGACGGCAGTCGTGCCTTCAATCTATCGCCGCGTTGTCTGTATCGGGTCCAGATCGCGCCAAATCACATCCCTATTTCATAAGAACGTATCTTTACTATAACCTCGGCCATCTGAACTGTCTCTGCCACACGGCAGGACGATTGTTACGTAGCCGCTCCCCGGTATCTTGCCAGCGGAGTGCCGTCGAGAAAACCCAAAGCCAATCGCCAAGGTTCGAGCGGCAAGCTCTCCCCTGGCCTGAGGCTTCCCCGGGAGCAGGTGCTTGCCAGTCAACGGGAGCGCCTGTTCACAGCAATGATCGACCTCGTCGCGGAACGCGGCTACCAGGTCACCAGCGTGACGGACCTGCTTCAGCGCGCAGCGGTATCCCGCGGTTCCTTCTATGAGCTCTTCGACAACAAGGACGACTGCCTTCTATACGCCTACGAAACTCACACCACACGGGCTGAAGCCGAAGTAGCCGCGGCTTACAGAGCCCCGGGCCTCGATGGTGTCGGCTCCCTGCGTGCCGCCATAGCCGCCCTGATGGATTATGTAATCGCTTGGCCTGCCGCGGCGATCGTGTGTGCAAGCGAGATCCAAACCGCTGGCGCACATGCAGTCAAGCGCCACGAACAATCGATCGCCGCATTTCAGACGGCCCTCGACCAAGCGCTTCGTAGAATCGATCGACTCCCGCTCCCCGCCGAGATTACCCAGGCTCTCGTCGAAGGCATAGCCAGCGTCATCGGTTCGCTCGTGCGTGCTCAGCAGGAGCAGCGTCTTCGCGATCTCGCCGATCCTCTGGTCGATTGGCTTCTTGTCTATGACCGCTCGCCCGCGCTTGCCGAGACGACGGTCGCCACACACAGACGGTCACAAAGCGGCACCACGGCTCTGCGGTCACCCGACGCACCCACAGCCCAAGCCGATCAGCGACAGCGCATTACGACAGCTGTCCTAGCCATTGCATCAACCAAGGGTTACTCGGCGATGACCTATCGCGACATAGCGACCGAGGCCAAGATCTCGCTCACCACTTTCTACAAACACTTCCGCAGCAAGCACGACGCGTTCCTCGCCACATTTGACGTCTGTGCGGATCAGATCACGGCCAGCACTCGCCCCTCCCTCTCCCCCGCCGGCATCGACCTCTGGGCTGTTCGCGGTGCGATTGCCGCCCTCCTCGAGTTCTTCTCTGAAAACCCCGACATTTCACGACTAGTGCTAGTGGAGATCTACAACGCCGGGACACCTGGTGTCAACCAACTAGAAGGTCTAGTCCGCCAGTATTCAGCGATCCCGGTCCTGGAAGGCAACAAGCGCTTGGACTGCTCTCCAGAGCTCTCCCAAGCCGTGGTGGGCGGCATTGCCGGCACACTCACCAGCCACGTCAGAGCAGATGCGATCAACGGCCTTCCCCGGCTACTTCCGCAACTCACCTACCTTGTTCTTGCCCCGCTTGTCGGCTCTGAGCAAGCAGTCGATATCGCAACCGGATAGACCGGGACACGCAGCGCTCTTGCTCTAGCGCCGTGACCATCTCTGTCTGCAGCAGGCGCTCGTGCATGCGAGACAGGCCCACCAGCGGGGTACCGCCAACCAACTCCGCAATGTTGATTGGAATGCGACAATAGTGGGCGACCGGCCGTCATCGTCGCGTGAGGGATAATGCGCAAGCGATGTCGCAGAAGAACATCGACGTCACCCGCGCGATCTACGCCCGCTGGAACAGCGGCGATCGGACCGACCCCACTGAGTACTGCGACCCCGCCGTCGAGCTCGAGTCCCCCTTCTCCTCAGTCGTCGGCGTGCCCTACTGCGGCTATGCCGGGATCGAACAATGGATGCGCGATGTCGATGAGCAGTTCTCCGAATGGCGGATTGACATCGAGGACATGCGAGCAGTCGGCGACGCGGTGATCACGATCGGGAGCGTGCACGGATGCGGTCGTGCCAGCGGAATCGTCTTCGATCGGCCGATGGCATGGGTCGGCGACTTCGGCGAGGACAACAGGCTCACGCGAGTGCGGATCTATACGGACGTCAAGCAGGCGCTCACGGACGTCGAGCTCACGGAGTAGGCGGCAGGGCTCGGTGGCACGGTTTCCACACGTGCCCCCTGCGACCGCCAACCGGCCGAACGCTGTGCCGCGTATTCGTATTGTTCGGTTCGGCTCGGTTACGAGGTACGCCGATGATGCGGCTAGCCTGGTGCCGCTTCCGGCGTCGCTGCTCGCGAGTTGCGCGACGAGCTCTCTCGTGATCGGTGAGCCCCATCCAGTCGAGGGACCCCAACCCGGACCGGCCGGAAAGCCGTTTACGCCTGCGAAGTCGTTGTTCCCTTCCGTGACGTCTGGAACGCAGCGTGATATTGCAAACCTCGGGCGGTCACGTACAGCCCCGGAGTGACGCTGCCGAGCCGACGCTGGACCAGTTGCTCGGCGATCACGATCAGGCCCTCCCATTGCGGTGCTCCGATGCTCGTTCCGCTCCCAAGTTGCGCGATGCTGAAATCTCAAATCACACGTAGGCTCTGGCGTCTGCCAGTGCCCGCGCTTGCATACGCGCGACGCACGCGCCATCCGGGCAGGGCTGGGGATCTCGCTGGACCGTTCCGCTGCTCTCATCCCTGACACGATCCTCGAACTCTGCATCGCACCAGCTCGCTTGCGCACTCGCCTCGGCAGATCATTCGCTTCGGGAGCACTTGCAAGACGGTGCCTCACTTGGCCAGGTGTGGCCTTCTCGCAGGCAGGCTTCTCCGCGCGTTGGCGCCCCACGTCCATGTCCGTATACATGCGAGCAGGCGTCACGACCTCGTGCCCTCTGACGTTCGCCCCATCGCACCCCGAGATCCTCGGTCGCAATGTGGCTCGCGCAGACCACTGTATCTCGCACGACACAGCGGTCAATCCAGAACAGAGATCCAACAATTTGCAGGCGTATCCATCCATTCGTGCACGCCCTAGAGCCAGTTGAGCAAACATTTGTTGCTATATACAATCGGATCGTTGGGACGAATCACGCCCGTCAGCACACGCAAGGGCTTATCCCCAAAAAGCCCCGAAAGCCGCGCCCCAACCTCACTCGGGCCTTGGCAGGAGGTTGTGGTCTACACGGAACTCCGACCCAACCTAATCCGGGATAACCGCGCTCACTCTGTGCTTGCTGCTTGCTTGCTTTGAAGTCCACCGGACCGCGCTGACCGAAGCCGGCGAAAACTCCACGATCTCTGAGGCGGCGGCTTTGTTTGGCTGTCTGCCTATATTCAGTGTGTTTTGCGGATATATGGCTATATGTTTTTCGTTTTGTTTGTTCATGCTTAGGATTCGAGTTCGGGTTGATGGTTTGTTGATCTTGTTTCTTGTCGTAGACAAGAATCTGGGGTTTGCCGGTTAGATCGGCCCGATACTTGGACCGGCATGAACCCTGGAGCCTTCCCCCCAAAGAGATGCGCGTGGTTGCTCGTTGTGCTTGCTTGTTGTGCTTGCTTGTGCTTGTGGTGCTCCGGCGTTGGCTGCGCGTGGGCACGTATTTCGGAGGAGATTTCGGCTGGGGTATTGATGTAGTGCTGAACTGTGCCGGTTGTATGGGCTGGGTGGGAACCGTCTCAGGGGCCAGAGGGGGTTGCTGTAAACGAAGCAACTGGCGACGTCTATGTCGTGGATCAAGGGTAATGAGCGGGTTGAGGAGTTCGAAGCGAACACGGGCTCGTCCGTCGGCTGAGTTCGTACGGGCGTGGGGTTGGGGTGTTGACGGCAGCTAAATGAAGAAGGCGGAGTTGAGTCCCCTCTTGCCTCTTGGGTGTAGCGGTGGGGCATGCCGGCGGGGAAGAACAGGTGTATACAGGGCGGTGCATACCCCCCTTGGTGGTGGCGGTCGATATATATGACCTTGGGCCCGTCGAATGGGGATGTGTATGGAGGGGACACCGGCCACAACGTGATTGAGAAGTTCACGGCCGAATGGCGAATACATCTTGGGGTGGCGGTTGATGACTCGGAGAGCATGGATCTGACCGCGATCACGGGCCCGCCCGCCCTGTGTATGTCTCTTGACGCAGGTCACGAGGTGGATCGACAAGTACACGCCTGGCGGGGAAGCCGGAGGCAAGAAATCCGCATTGCTCGGCAGATCGCTACTGGTCAAGGTAGATCGACCTGGAATCTTCGGTACGTGTGGTCGCAGATGATGGGAACAAACGGATCGAGGAGCTCAACCCTGTCGAGACCCTCTCCTTCGTGAAATCGAGAGCGAAAGAGGGTCCGCGGTTGCGATCGATCAAGCCAACGGCGATGTGATCGTCCCCGACGGCGAAGTCAACACGACGGTAGCTGATGTGTTCGAACCCTCTACCGTGGGTGGGAGCCCCTACGGAAGAGTTGATAGCTGCAGCTAGCTGGTTGGCGGTGGATCATGTGATTGGTGTCCCGCCCGCCCCATCTGTCTTGTCTAGAGACCACCTGGGGTTGTCGATGAGTTCGACTCGAAGAGGCAAGTTTGTGGGGCAGACCACCGAACTTTCAGACGGACCCGCGGGGTGTGGCGGTTGATCCTGTGGGTGATGTGTATGTGGTGGATGTGGTTCCTAGGTCTTGATGTGGTGGATGTCTTGGTGTGGTGGATGTGTTTGGGCCGGGGGTTGTGATCCCTGGATGTAGAGACTAGGGGGAAGCTATGTGGGTTGTGCCCACACTCTTGTGTGGTGTTGAATGGGACGGTGGATCCGGAAGGCAATGGTCTAGATCTGAGGAACAGTTGGTTAGTGTTAGTGGTGCTACTGGTGGTTCGTTTACGTTGAGTTTGAAGGTCATGCGAGCCAATTGCGTATGACGCTACCCCGGCTCTTGGCTCGCTAGCTCCCTCCACTGAGTGCTGCTACCGGCTGTAGGCGCCTAGCAAATATGGGTTGAATCTTGGGGACCCGGCCTTGGGTTGCGCGAGGCGGGCATCTGTAGCGAGCTTCCAGTTGGGGTGTCCTGGAGCTTGGCGGTGTTGGAAACTGTGATCGACCCGTTGGGTGTTGACGCCGCCTAGATGATGGGATATGGCCGAGCACCGGCACGACCTATCACTACCGCCTGCTCGTGAGGAACGGCCACGGCAACGGCCAGCCGGCAAACGCGAAGCGTTGCCGGTCCCCGACCATACGTTCACGGCCCCGGGGTGCAGAAACGACCACGCTGTCCGACGGCCGTGGCTGGGAAATGGTCTCCCCGCCGGATAAGAATGGGGCGCTGATCGATCGAGTGTTGACAAGAGCGATATGAAGGGAGTCGTCCAGCCTGCGCTGGACGACTCCCCGACTGACTACGTGGCGCACTCAGAGGGTGGCGCAGGCGGCCGCGGATACCAGGAGGGTGGCGCCGGTAGCTCCACGACGACCATTAGCTCTCGGCACAGCCGCTGACTCGTGCCGGGTTCGTCGTCTCGTCTTGCTGATTGTCGTGCGTATGGAGGATGCAGAGAACGGCCAGCGGGAGAACTTCGAAGACCGGCACGACCGGAGTGGCTAATTGATTGGTGTCCCCGCCCCACCCATTCGCATCCGTTTGAAATCGAAGGGGACGTATATCTGACTAGATGCTGAGAGGGTGGCGCAGCCAGCCGCAGGCCGGCGAGCCGGGCCCCTCGTTTTCTAGTCGAGTGGATGATCTTCGGTCTGAGCGTTGTTACGCATGTTGTAGCCGGACCATTCAATCTGGGCGTGGTTGTGGTCCGCGCAAGGATTGACGTCGATCCTGAAACTCGACGTTGACGGTCACGACAGCCGAAACCCGGTCCTAATGCAGTGCCGCAGTAGTCTTTGGTGTGCCGCTGCACTTGAAGCGTGTGACGGCGAATATAGATCGCCCAGGCTTTATGTTCAACGGGATCGATCGTCAGTCTCAGCGGATCGTTGTTGTGGTGTTAGTGCCGCAGATGGCTCTGCGTGAATATCTAGTTCGTTTGCGGTAGGGGGCTGCAAGAGCCTTGCGCTCTAACCGAAGTTCACAGTCAGCACTAGAGGACATACCAGTTGTGCTTATGGTGCAAGCCTAGATGCCGTGCTCATGTGATGTGTCTTTGTGGGTGCTTCTGAAGATGGGTCGCGGGTGTTCTTCACGAGTACGCAGTAGCTGACTGATGATGCCAGTGAGGATAGATCTAGATCGACCTGTATATGTGGGAATGCTTATGAGTCTGAATTGTCTTGTAGGACTCTGGGAGGAATCTATCGAGTCGATTACTTGGTCGATGTGTCAGCTGGTGATACAAGCGGTGGTGGGCCAAGACTTCAGGGTGTAGTCGCAATTAGCAGTGATGGGTCGTATGTGTATTTTGTGGCTGAGGGTGTTTTGAGTATGTGGTTGCTTGCCGGTAGATCCATATTGGCTATCGGGTATAGAGCTTGGGTAGCGTCCTGCTGGCATTGACTGTTTCGCGGTTGGTGTTCATGTGCTGAGTCCGCCTGCCGTCGTGTCAACGGCGGAATCGTGTCGTAGCCCAGCATCCTTGTGGCCCTCGATATTCGGGGCGCCGTCGAGTCAGACGTTCTGGGGCACGGGAAACCTCGCGCCGCCATCTGAACTCAAGCCGATGGTGAAGCCCAAGCCGAAGCTTGTGAAGTGCAGGAAGGGCTTCGTCAAGAAGAGGGGCAGATGCGTGAGAAAGAGTATTGCCAAGAGGCTTAGAAAGAGGGGACGCTGACCATGTACACCAGGGTGATCACGCTAGTCGTAAGCCTCTGGCTTTCGCTGGGAAGCGCTTCAGCGGTGGCCGAAATCCATCCGTTCGTGCGTAGCTTCGGCTCGTTCTCCAAGCCGAATGGTATCGCGGTAGATGAATCGATAGGTGATTTGTATGTCGCCGACCTGGGTGCCCCCAGCCTACTAGGTCATAGGGTTCGCCAACAATGTGTATGAGTGGGAGGCTATAGGGGTAAGTAGCTCTCGATATATGGGTTGTGTCGATAGATGCTTTTGTTGATGTCGGGTTGATCTGCTCGTGCTGGCTTCCTCGGGTATGTCTCCGGAAGAATCGACCTTCCTCGACGCCTTTGAAACTGGTGATGATGTGTTCTTCTTGACTGGGGATCGGCTCGTGCCGCTAGATACTGATACGGGGCTTGATGTTTATGATGCGCGGGTCGATGGTGGGTTCCCTGCTGAGCCGCCGCCCGGGCCGCCTGTGTGCGAAGGAGATGCGTGCCAGGGGACGCCCACGCCACAGCCTGTGTTTGGGACGCCGGCGAGCGCGACGTTCTCAGGCCAGGGCAACCTCGCACCGGTGACGGCGCCTGTGGTGAAGCCCAAACCTTTGACCGCTGCGCAGATGTTTGCGAAAGCGTTGAAGGCCTGTCACAAACAGAAGGTACGAAAGAAACGCCTCTCCTGCGAAAAGCAGGCTCGCAAACGCTATTCGCATAAGTCCTCTTCACAGCGGAGACACAAATAATGAGCGCCCTTTATAAAGGCAGCCGCCTGCGGCTGCTCCCTAACCTCCTCGCGATGATCGTCGCGGTGCTGCTCGTGCTTGCGGTCGGTGCCTCCGCCGCGTTGGCCGCTGCGCCTTGGTGGCATCTCACGTCGGGCTCACGTCCGGCATTTCTGCAGCCTGGAGGGGAAGGGGCAGATTTCGTCAATGAGGTGCGGGAGATTTCGGTGACGGCGCTACGTTGGGGCATTTCGTGCTTGTGAGACATGCTGCCCGTCGGGCTGAAAGTCCAGGAAGAAGAAGTCTTCGCCCGCGAACCGGTCGTGGTGGTTGCCGTTGACGCGCCTGCTGGGGAAGTGCAGGGGGCGCTTGGAAGGGTTCTACGGTGCGGGTAATGTTGAAGTGACTGGGGGGCCGCTGCCGGCCTATGACCAGATCGAATCATGTGAGAACAGCCGGTGATCCCCACGAAATCCTGGAAATGCGCCTGTAGGTCAAGGACGAAGCCGAAAGCGGCGAAGTCAACATCGGTTCGGTCGACGGGGCGGCCCGATGGTGAGGTAATCCTGACCGCGGAGAATGTTGGTGATGCGAACGTAGATAGGGGGCAAAGCATCCATCCCCTTGGGGACGCACCCTCCCGGCTGAGGGGCCAACTACTTCCGGGCGGGGTTGAAAGCGGTCGGTATCAGTGCGGTGGGGTGGCACTAACCGTAAATGACATAGGCGGGTGGTCATCCTTATGAGCTGACCAAGGGCGCTGAGCTTGGACAGCGAGATACGACAGACGTCGCAGCCGCCAGCGATGCCGCACAACCTCGACATCTAGTTGACCGGTTGGTCAGCTAGCAGTGGTGCTGGACAGCCGGTCTGGCGAAGCCAGTATTTACTCTCGGGGTATATGGGTTGAGACAAGCCCATAGCCACTGGCTCCGGGTGATGGAGGGAGATCGCGCAAATCATTCGTCTCGGGGACTGTAGATCCTGATGGGCAGCCAGCGACATACGAGTTTGAACTCGGGGTCTATGAAGGTGCGTTACGCAGTACGGGGTGGTGTCGTCGGGTAGCGTGGAACCGAGCGGCAGCTCGATAGAAGAGGCCCTGGCGGTTACGGGGCTGCAGCCGGGTACGACATATGCGTATCGAATCTCTGTTCACAGTGGCTATGGCAATGCGGATGGTGCGACCGCCACGTTTACGACCGCGGGACTGCCGGAGGTGCTGACTTCGCCGACAGCGCTTGCGATGCTGGCGGTGCCGTCGATTGTGTTCCCGAAAAAACTGACGCCTGCCGTGAAATGCAAGCGTGGATGCGTGCGCAACAAGCATGGGGGCCACCAGCGCGACCAGCGCGGGCATTGCATCAAGGTCATCAGAATCCTCAAGGTCATGAAGACGCGACAACATCACCTCGTAAGCAAGAGCAAGATGCCGCGACCGAGCAAGCAGCGAGTAGGAGCGATTAGGATCAAATCGCTGGATCAGGTGCTGCTAGCCGGTCGCGTTGGTCGGAGAACTCAATGAAGGCCTATTCTTCGCTGATCTACTCGAGGCTCGCCGAAAGCACTCTCGAAGACTACGGCGTCCCGCCAGGCGGTCCGGTCTATATGCGAAGCAACACTTGCGACAAGGGCTTGATCCGCTGCCAGTTCAAACGCATTGCCTCACAGGGGCAGACTTCTGGTCGTAGACCAGGGCGTCATGGAGGCTCGGGCGAGTGTCATCGGTTGGAAGCCGTTGCCGTCCGTTGAACTAGACAGGAGGCGAGTGGAGAAGAGCAGGGTGGGGTAATCGTCCGAGAGCCAATTGGGGAGCATGAGACCGCAAAAGGGATTGACAGGGATGTCAGTCGCGCTAATGAGAATCTCGACTATTCTCGGTACGAGCTGTCGTGGTCTCGAAGCCACGTTTCACGTGGGTGAGTACTGACAGCAAGGAATAGGGGTAAGTGAGTCTGCGTCTGATCTGGGGCGAAGCCCAGTGGTGTGCATGCGCACAAAGCTAGGAGCACAACTAGGAACAGGCCGTTACGTCAAGGAGAGATCGCTGGCCACTATGGGTTGTGGGCAAACTGAGGAGCCTACGCGCTAGGTGGATGAGCCTTGGCTGTGGAGAAGAGACGCGTCAGGAATACTTGGGGTGCGAAGCAACGGTAGTTGGTGTTTGATTCCTTGGCTGCTGAGCTTGCCGGCGTCTCGGCGGACGGGACCTGGGCGGTGACCGCTGAATAGCGAATCCTTTACCCGAGTAGTCGGTACGGGTCGTACCGGGTGAGGGGACGTGGGCAGTGACGGCTGAATAGGTCTGATGCTTATTGGGGAGCGGCTGGTTGTGACTGGTTGATCGGTGGGCGTCGGCATCGGCCGACGCCAGTTGCGGCGGGGCGGTGTATGGCTAGGCCTGGTGGGTGGCAAGGTGTATCTCGTTGGTCCGTATGAGGGGGCGCCGTTTGGGTTGTCGATCGTGAACCCCGTAGAAGGTTGGCCCGTTTGATCTAGGGACCGTTGTGGTGCGCTCGTCTTTGAAGATCGACCCGATCACGGCGCAGGTGACGGTGAGTACAGATCCTTCTGGCCCATATGCGATCCCGCACATCATCGACGGGATCCCGCTTCAGATCAAGCACGTGAACGTCACGATCGATCGCCCCAACTTCACGCTGAACCCGACCAACTGTGAACCGATGAGTATCACTGGCACGATCACGAGCAACCAGGGGACTACCGCCACTGTCAAAGTGCCGTTCCAGGTCACTAACTGCGCCAGCCTCAAGTTCAAACCGGACTTCAAAGTCTCCACCTCTGCCAAGACCTCCAGGGTTAACGGTGCAAGTCTTACCGTACATGTGGTATATCCGAAGAGCGGAGACCCAACCTCTGCCAGTGGTGGACAGGCCAATATCAAGCGGGTACACGTTGAACTACCGAAGACCCTTCCGAGCAGGCTGAGTACCTTGCAGAAAGCCTGTCCAGCTGCGACATTCGAAAGCAATCCAGCGAATTGTGGGTCTGGTTCAGTGGTGGGCCATGCAGTCGTTCATACCCAGGTGCTACCTGTGCCACTAGAAGGCCCGGCGTACTTTGTGAGTCATGGGGGTGCTCAATTCCCCGAACTAGTCATCGTCCTACAAGGCTATGGAGTCACCGTGGATCTGCACGGAGAAACCTTCATCAATGAAAAGACGAACATCACTTCGAGCACGTTCCCAAGCACACCGGATGTGCCCTTCGAAACCTTCGAACTGAACCTACCCGAGGGTCCGAACTCCGCGCTCGCAGCAATCGGGAATCTATGCAGTCAGCATCTCGTGTTGCCAACACAGCTGACAGGCCAAAATGGGGCCGAGTTGAATCAACAGACTCCTATAGAAGTGGAAGGTTGTCCTAATTCCCTTTCCGTGGTGTCAAAGAGGGTCAAGGGCAACAAAGTGACGCTCAAGGTCGTCGTTCCGGCGGGCGGCAAGCTAAGTGCTTCGGGCAAGGGTCTGAAGAGCTCCTCAAAGAGCGCCTCCGGCAGGGAAACGATCACGATCATCGTCCCGAAGAAGAAGGCCGGAAAACTCGTCACGAAGATCAAGCTGTCCTTCAAGCCAAAGAAGGGCAAGAAGCTGTCAAAGACCGTCACCGCCAAGTTCAAGCACTAACTAGGTTCTAGGCAGGACGCACGCCTAACCGAGGTCCGGCATTGACCGGGGTCGTGCGTCTAGGGGGTTGTGGGTGATTCAGCTCGCCACCTCAACGACTTAGGCGCGTTGCGACTACCTCTCCCGCGCGCGTCTGAGGGGAATCAAGCTAATGGCAAGGTTCTCGGGGAGTCGCGGCCGGATCCCGCTGGTCGCGACTCCTCATATCCTTCCATCCCAACCGCGTGCGATGCTGCCTGGCAGGTATCCGTGGGGCCTTTGCCCACGGGTGATCGGCGGAACCCCCCAACCGTCGTGCCTTACTGTGCTATGAAACTATCGACGAACGTGACTAGAGCCTTGACCGCACAATCCAACAAGTTCATCCTCCGGCGACCTCTAAAACGCGATAGCGTGTGTCACGGTGTTCCTCGTCGAGTCGGTGCCATCGGAACCGATCGGCGCATGCACAAAGTGAAGGTTGGAAGTTCGCCGCATTTGCGCTGATGTGGAGCGAGTACAAATAGGCGTTCAGCCACAGGGCCCAGCGCCTCGCGTCGAGAAGAAAGACTGTTCGCGCAGCGGTATACGGCGGGTGTCGAGTGGGGCTTCTCGCGAGCCACGCACGCGAGCTCTGTGATTCGCCACAGGCGAAGCCACACGCACCTCAGGTGGTGAAAGAGTTGTGTGTGAAGTCTGGCGCTCATGGATACAACTGTAACTAGACCCTGAGACATTTCTGTAGTCTTTGTGACTGTGCTGTCTCGGGTTGAGGATCCGGTTGCGCCGAGGAAAGATCTGAGGCCCTTTCGAGGGCTCGCGGCGATTCCTCTCTGCTCATCAGCCGGGACGAATAGTCGGCCCGGAAAAGCTGGGTAAATGGCTAATCCACTGCAGAAGGCCTGTCTGAAAGCCACTTCTGTGTCTCCCACAAGGTCTCGGTCGGAACGAACTCTGGGATGATGCTCAGGCCAGGGCTGAACTGAAGAACGATGTGGGTTTCATGCTTTGACACGCCCACCATTCGACGTTAGGCTCACTAACGTGAAAGAGGAGGAGGGCAAGCGCGAATATCGGATGGTGGCGCGAGCCGATGCCACGGCGGCGACCCGGGCACGGATACTGGAGTCAACCGGAGCTCTGCTGTGGCGATCCGGTGGCGATGGCTTTTCGCTCGAGGATGTCGCACGTGACGCCGCGACCACGGTCCAAACTGTCCTGCGGCACTTCGGCTCCAAGGAGGGGCTGATCGAGGCCACTGTTCGCTACGGAGGCGAACTCGTCATTGATGAACGCGGACGGGCCCCCATCGGCGATGTGCGGGGTGCCGTGCAGAATCTCATCGAGCACTACGAGCGCTACGGGGACGTCGTGATACGGATGCTCGCCGAGGAGCATCGCAGCCCATTCATGCTCGAATTGACTGAGCGTGGTCGTCAGCTACACCGCGAGTGGGTGAAGCAAACGTTTGCGCCTCAGTTGAAGGGTTTGCGCGGTGCTGTGTGCAAGCGCCGTGTCGCACAGCTCGTGGTGGTGTGTGACGTGTATGTCTGGAAGCTGTTTCGACGCGATATGGACATGAACGTCGGGCAGACCGAAGCGGCAGTGGTTGAGCTCATAGAGAGACTGGTAGCAACGGAGTGAGCCGTGTGCTCGCCTACACCTCGCCCGCTCGCGGGCATCTCTACCCGATCGTGCCGATACTGCTCGAGCTGCGACGCCGGGGGCACGAGGTCACCGTCCGCACCCTCGCTTCTCAGATAGATCTGATCCGTGGGATCGATATCCCCGCTGGACCGATCTCGCCGGATATCGAACTCATCGAGCTCGACGACTACAAGAGCCGCTCACGAGCAGGTAAGGGAAGACGCGCGATGGCCACGTTCGCAACCCGTGCGAAGCATGAGGTGTCCGATCTGCGGGCCGCGATCGCTGACGAGCGCCCAGATGGACTGTTGATCGACTGCATGACCTGGGGTGCCGCCTCGATGGCGCAGGCCACCGGTCTGCCGTGGGCGCAATTCGCTCCCTACCCGTTGGTCCTACCCTCTCGCGACGTCCCTCCGTTCGGGCTTGGCCTCAAGCCCGCCCATGGTCCGCTTGGAAATCTGCGCGACCGGTTGCTGGGACCGCTGGCGAAGATGGCACTCGATCTCTCGACGCTCGATCGCATAAACGCGATCCGTGAGAGGATCGATGTCCCCGGGCTTACTGCTATGTCTGACATATTCGCCCTGGCGCCGTTGGTGCTGCACTTGACCAGCGAACCGTTTGAATACGCGCGCACAGACTGGCCCGCCAGTGTGCTGATGGTGGGTCCGTGTGCTTGGGATCCCCCCGCTGACCCTCCCGCGTGGCTCGAGCAGCTCGAGCGCCCTTTGGTGCTCGTCAGCACCTCCTCGGAGCGTCAGAACGACAGACGGCTGGTCACGACCGCGCTACGGGCGTTTGCCGGGGAGAACGTGGAGCTGGTCGCGACCCTTCCAGCCGAGGATCTCGACGGCATCCAGGCGCCACCGAACGCCCGCGTGGAGCGATTTGTACCGCACGCTCCGCTGCTCTCAAGGGCCGCCTGCGCGGTGACCCACGGTGGAGCGGGAATCACTCAGAAGGCGCTGGCAGCCGGGGTGCCGGTGTGTGTGGTGCCATTCGGCCGCGATCAGTATGAGGTGGCCCGGCGTGTCGAAGCATCGGGCTGCGGCACCCGTCTGCCGGCTGCACGTCTCAGTCCGGGACGTCTGCGCGCAAAGGTCTATGAGGCGATCGCCATGCGTGCGGCGGCAGAGCGGATAGCCGAGCGGTTCGCTGCCGCTGGCGGCGCCGTCGCGGCCGCTGACGCCCTGGAGAGGCTCATCGGCGACGAGTAATCCTACGCGGCGGTCGCGCTGAAATCGTTAGGCGTCTCGCCCTCTGTCGGTCCCCATGTCGAGGGCGCGGAGGTAAGCACGTCGGTTTGGTGCATGCCTCGCACGAGGATCGCCTCGGCGCCCTTGGCGGGAATCTGGGTTGGGTGGTTTCGCCGTGCGCGCTCGGGTGTCTGCGAGGGGGACTTCAGTTCTACGTTCTCGAGAATCGTGCGCAGCACTACCTTCATCTCAAACATCGCGAACGCGGCGCCCAGGCAGCGTCGTGGACCGCCACCGAACGGTATCCACGTGTATGGAGAGGGCGGCTGGTCTTCGAGGAAGCGCTCGGGCCGAAACTCCCCGGCCGCGGAATAGTGGCGCTCGCAGTGCTGTACGAGACCGATCGCGGACGTGACCTTGATGCCAGCCGGCAGCTGGTGCTCCCCGAACTGCATTGGCGAGGTCAGCGTCCGTGCGAATGCCTGGAAGATCACCGGTCTGACGCGGAGCGTCTCCTTGATGACGGCCTCCAAATACTCCTCCTCGCCATCAGCCAAGCTTTGGCGCAGACGCTCGAGCGCTTGCGGATGGCGCAGCAGGCGCTCGAATGTCCAGGCGAGCGCCGCCGCGGTTGTCTCGTGGCCGGCGAGCAGTAGTGTGATCAACTGGTCGCGTATCTCCTCAGCGCTCATGCCCTGTCCGTTCTCGTCCCGGTGACGTAGAAACCCGCCGAGGACGTCGTCTCGCTCGCTCTCGGTGGGTTCGGCTCGGCGTTTGCGGATCTCCCGATACAGCAGCTCATCGACCTTTGCTTGCAAGTGATCGTGGCGGTGGGTGGGCCACAAGCGCGCAAGCCATGGATACATCCACGTCGTAAACAACAGCGGGCCGACATCGAGGAGTCCGGGCAGCATCGACGCGAGCGCCGACTGATCGCGCGGGTCTTCGATGCCCATCACCGCGCGGATGATCACCTCCAGTGTGATCTGCTGCATGTGCGGATAGAGCGCAAAGCGCTCAGCGACCGGCCAGCCGTCCAGCTCCTCGAGCGTTATCTCGCCGATCAGTTGACCATAGCGGCGGACGCTCTCACCGTGGAATGCCGGCAGCATCAGCCGCCGGGCTCTCAAGTGCTCCTGCTCGTCCAGCAGCAGAACCGAACGCGGCCCGGCCAGCGGTTCGACGAACTTGTTTCCCTCCCCGGCGTGGGCCACCGCCGGATCGGCTGTGAACAGTCGCTTGGCATCCAGCGGATCCGAAAGCACCACGATTTTCCCTATGGGAGCGATGCAGACCGTGAAGGTATCGCCGTAGCGGCGTCTGCATGCCTCCAGGTAACGCTGGCTGTGACCCCAGAAAAGGGGTGTCTGAACCGTCATGGGAAGCGGAGGCCCGGGGGGAAGGCCAGAACCTAATTTCATATTAGTTAAGCTAACACGAAATTATGTGCTCTGTCAACGAGCTGGCCGGGCGTCACGCTCAGCGAATCCCGATTGGATCCTCTCTGTCGTGCGATCATCGCTCCATGGCAATGCGCGATGGAGAGCTTGTCCTGCGGCGCTTTGCGCCAGAGAACGCCGACGGCATCGAGGCGCTACTGGCTGAGCCCGAGGTCGAGCGCTGGTGGGCCGACGGCGACTATGACCGCGACCACGGTTGGGTGGTGTGGCTACAGGGGAGTCTCGCCGGCTGGGTCCAGTACGACGAGGAGGCCTACGAGTGGTATCCGAGCGTCGCGCTGGACATCGCGCTCACCAGTGCCCTACACGGTCAGGGACATGGCCGGCGCGTCCTGCGGCTGGTGATCGAGCACTTCATCGCCAAGGGGCACCACCGTTTCACGATCGACCCGAATCCCGACAACGAGCGTGCGATCCGCAGCTACGCGGCCGTCGGCTTCAAGCCGGTCGGAGTGATGCGCGCCTACGAGCGCAATCGAGACGGTGGATGGAACGACGGTCTACTGATGGACCTCGTGGTGCTGGACGGCAAGTGGCTGTGAAACAGCCGGCGGGGATTGCATGCCGGTCGCTGAACTGAACGAATGTTGGCGGATAAATCCCGGTATCTGCTGCGCTACCGCGGGCCGCGCCTCAGGTCTCCTCGAGCGACTCCGACAGCTCGAGCCAGGACTCCTCGAGCTGCTCGCGCTCGGTGAGGAGCCCTTGCAGCTCTCCCTGGAGGGTGATGAGCTGTGCGTGGTCGGCAGCGCTCGCGGCCATCTGATGCTGGAGCGCGGACTCGCGCTCGGCGAGCTTCTCGATTGCTCGCTCCAGCCGTTTCACCTCCCGCTCAGAACGCGCGGCGTCCTTGCGTGCGGCACGCGCGGCCGCTCCCGGGGAAAGGCCACCACGGCTCGGTGAGCCGGGGGACTGGGACTGCTCGCCACCGGGGCGCTCGGCGAGGTACTGCTCGATCCCTCCTGGGAGGTGGCGGATCCCGCCCGTGGCGGTGACGGCATACACGTCGTCGCACACGCGCTCCACGAAATAGCGGTCGTGGCTTACCACCACCAGCGTCCCGGGCCAGCCATCGAGCAGATCCTCGAGCGCGGTGAGCGTGTCGATGTCGAGGTCGTTGGTGGGCTCGTCAAGCAGCAGCACGTTCGGGCTGCCCATCAGCAGGCGCATCAACCCGAGTCGCCTTCGCTCTCCGCCGGAGAGGTCGCTCACGAGTGTGCGCGCCTTATCGCCTGTAAAGCCGAAGCGATCGCACAGCAGGCTCGCGGTGATCTCGCGGCCGTCGCTGAGCACCGCGCGGCTGCGCACCTCCTCGAGGGATTCGAGCACGCGCAGATGGCCGGGGATCTCGACGGTGTCCTGGGAGAGGTGAGCGAGCTTCACGGTCGCTCCCCGCTTGACCTCACCGGAGGTGGGTAGCAGCTCGCCGCAGAGCAGTCTCACGAGCGAGGTCTTGCCCGATCCGTTCACCCCGACAAGCGCCACTCGATCACCCGGTCCAAGGCGCCAGGTCAAGCCGTTCAGCAGCTCGCGATCACCCAGTGTCAGCGATATATCGACCGCGTCCAGCACCATGTCGCCCAGGCGTGTGCCGGCAAAGCGCAGCAGCTCCACACGGTCGCGAGCCTCGGGCTCGTCCGCGATCAGAGCGTTGGCGGCCTCGATGCGAAACTTCGGCTTGGTGGTACGTGCCGGCGGTCCCCGGCGCAGCCAAGCTAGCTCCTTGCGCAGTAGTCCTCGGCGGCGAGCATCCCTCGTGGCCTCCTGGCGGTCACGCTCGGCGCGTGCGAGCACGTACGCCGCGTATCCGCCTTCGTACTGATGCACCGATGTGTCCGCCACCTCCCAGGTGTCCGTGCACACGGCGTCTAGGAACCAGCGGTCGTGCGTCACCACGAGCATCGCCCCTCGCCGCGCCGCGAGATGACGCGCCAGCCGTTGACCCCTTCCACGTCGAGATGGTTGGTGGGCTCGTCCAGCAGCAGCAGCTCGGGTGGATCGAGCAGCAGGCGCGCGAGCGCGATGCGCCGACGCTCGCCTCCAGACAGGCCGGCGATCGGAGTGTCCATTCCCGCGGCGAAGCGCTCCAGCGTGACGCCGCCGAGCAGCCCGTCGAGCACGCTTCGAAAGGCCCTGTCGCCGGCCCATTCGTGATCGGCACGTCCTCCCACGAGCGCCAAGCGGATCGTCGAGTGCTCATCGAGCTCATCGTGCTGTCCAAGCAACGCCACCCGCACATCTCCCGCGACGGTGACCGTCCCGGCATCCGGCTGCTCGACGCCCGCGATGAGGCGCAGCAGCGTTGACTTCCCGCCGCCGTTGCCTCCCACCACGCCGATGCGCTCGCCGCCCGCCACGCCAAGCGTGATGTCGTTCAGCACCGAGCGACTCCCAAAGCCCTTCGAGACCGCCTTGAGGTTGAGGAGGTTGCGCGCCGTCGGCATTCCCCCATCGTTACGGATAGCGGTTCGCGGTGATAATTAGCCGTATGACCCCGGTGCCGACCGCCAGGCATCTGTTGCGCGCGCGCGATCTCGCGGACCGCCGCTACGCCGAGCCGATCGGCGTCGGCGAGCTGGCTGCCGCCGCTGGGCTGTCGCGGGCGCACTTCAGCCGCGAGTTCAGCCGCACGTTCGGCGAGTCACCGAAGGCCTACCTGATGACGCGCCGACTCGAGCGGGCCGCCGCACTCCTACGCAACACCGACCGGTCGGTGAGCGAGATCTGCCTCGACGTCGGGCTGGTCGGCCTCGGGTCGTTCACCACGAGCTTCAAGCGCCACTTCGGCAAGACGCCGACGGAGTACCGCGCGAGCTTCCCGCCCGCAGCCGCCCAGGTGATCGTCCCTGCGTGTTACATGCGCCTGTACGGCCGCCCGCAACACAGCACAAAGGGAGAAGACCGGGCGGCCGCGGCGGATTAGCTTTCCTCTCAGCACACTACTGAAAGGAGCAACAATGCGAGTACAAAACGCACAACTCTGGGTCCACGACCAGGACGAGGCGCTCGACTTCTATGTTGGCAAGCTCGGCTGGGAGGTCCGCAGCGACGTCACGATGCCCGAGCTCGGCGCCTTCCGTTGGCTGACGGTCAGCCCGCCGAGCCAGCCCGACTTCGCCGTCGTGCTGATGGCGATCCCGGGCCCGCCGGTGATGGATTCAGACACGGCCGATCAGGTCCGCTCGTTGATGGCGAAGGGGTTCGCCGGGACCGTGTTCCTGGTAACCGAAGATGTGGACGGCGACTACAAGCGCCTCAGCGAGGCCGGGGTGGAGTTCACAGCGGCGCCGACCGACATGCCCTACGGCCGCGATTGCGGGCTGCGCGACCCGTCCGGCAATCAGTTGCGGCTAGCTCAGCTCGCGCCGCAGTTTGCCGCGGCGTAGCGCGCTCACGTGGGCGCCCTGACAGGGCGCCCACGTGACTGACGCGCGTGCCGGACGGCAGCCGGGTAGACGCCGCGTAGATCGCCGAGGGCGGTGGAGGTGCTCCTCTGAAAGAGGCGAGGGAGGCGGTCGTGATCGTCTAGTTTCCTGGATCCCCAAGTCTGGGTGATCTCGATCTCCCCCCTCGACCTCTAGTATTAGATACCGAGATGTCACTGGAACACGTCGATGTGCTGATCGTCGGTGCCGGGCTGTCCGGGATCGGCGCCGGCTGCCACCTGCAGGCGGACTGTCCGGGCAAGACCTACGCCATCCTCGAGGCGCGCGAGCGCATCGGCGGCACCTGGGACCTGTTCCGCTATCCGGGCATCCGCTCGGACTCCGACATGTACACGCTCGGCTACGCCTTCAGGCCGTGGGACCAGGCCAAGGCGATCGCCGACGGGCCCTCGATCCTCGACTCGTCCGCGAGACGGCGAGCGATCACGGCATCGACCGGCAGATCCGCTTCAACCACCGTGTCGTGCGCGCCGAGTTGTCGACCGACGACGCGCGCTGGACGGTGGAGGCGGAGCGCACGGACACGGGCGAGACGGTCAGCTGCACCTGCGGCTTCCTGTTCATGTGCACCGGCTACTACCGCTACGACGAGGGCTACACGCCCGACTTCGCAGGGAATCGAGCGCTTCGCGGGGCGGGTCGTGCATCCCCAGCACTGGCCCGAGGACATCGACTACGCCGGTAAGCGGGTGGTCGTGATCGGCAGCGGCGCGACAGCGGTCACGCTGGTGCCGGCGATGGCGCAGACCGCGGCCCACGTGACCATGCTGCAGCGCTCTCCGAGCTACGTGCTGCGCTGCCCGGCGAAGACCCGGTCGCACGGCTGCTGCGCCGCTTCCTGCCGGCGAGGCTCTCCTATCCGATCATGCGCTGGAAGAACGTGCTGCTGACGATGCTGATATTCCAGCTCTCCAGGCGCCGGCCGCGGTCGTCAAGCGGCTCATCCGCAGGGGCTGGAGAGCAACTTCCCGCCGGCTATGACATCGACACACACTTCAAGCCCGCCTACAACCCGTGGGACCAGCGCCTGTGCCTCGTGCCCGACGGCGATCTGTTCGCGGCGATCAGCGCCGGACACGCCTCGGTCGTCACCGACCACATCGAGACGTTCACCGAGACGGGCATCAGGCTCGCCTCGGGCACAGAGCTCCAGGCCGATGTGGTCGTGACGGCCACCGGACTGAACCTGCTGGCATTGGGTGGCATGCAGCTCGCCGTCGATGGTCAGGAGGTGGCGCTGCCGCAGACGATGAGCTACAAGGGCATGATGCTCAGCGGCGTACCGAACTTCGCCTTCTCCGTCGGCTACACCAACGCCTCGTGGACACTGAAGTGCGATTTGACCTGCGCGTATGTGTGCCGGCTGCTCAACCACATGGACGAGCACGGCTACCGGCAGTGCATGCCGGTCAACCGTGACCCGTCGGTCGCCGAGCGGCCCTTCATCGACTTCTCCTCGGGCTATGTTCAGCGCTCGATCGACCAGTTCCCCAGGCAGGGATCCAAGGCGCCGTGGCGGCTCTATCAGAACTACGCCGTGGATATCGTTAGCCTGAAGTTCGGCGCGATCGAGGACGGCGCCATGGAGTTCTCCGGCGCCCGTTCGGCGGTTCAGGATGCCGAGCCTCTCGCTGCTTGAGCCGCGTCTGAACAGAGGCCCTTTCAGACGGTGTGGTGGGCCACCAGAAAGACGTCATAGACCGATAGGACGGCGCAGAGGACGCTCAGGGCGATCACGGCGTTCTTGGACGCCCGTGCGCAACGATTCCTAAATCTGGACAACAGCACCGGCACGCAGATACTGGTACCCGGCCTGCCGATTTCGTTAACCGGAGTCGAGTATCGGCAGGCAGACGCGCCGGCGGAGCGGGCTGTGCTCGAGCGCGGCCAGGCCGATCTCCGACGTCCCTCGCCGACGGGATTTGAGATTCACATGCCCGGTCTCGCAGCCTTGGTGGCTCGCGCTCTGGGCCGTTTGCCCGAGGAGGTCCGCCAAGTCAATCGCCTGGCGTCAGAGGCATAGCGCTCGAAGGGAAGACCATTTGACAACATACCGACTGGTCGGTATAAGGCAGGGATGCCGGTCAAGCTAGATCGTCGCCGCTCCGAGGACAGGGTCCAATCCGACGCCCAGGGCAGCTCCCGCGAGCAGCTACTGACGGCCGCTTCGCGCGTGTTCGCGCGCAGCGGCTACCACGGGGCGTCGATGAACGAGATCGCAGCCGAGGCGGGCTTCTCCAAGGGCGCCCTGTATTGGAACTTCGCCAGCAAGGAGGACCTGTTCTTCGCGTTGCTCGACGAGCTCGACGAGCATCTGCGCGAGCTGATCTCCCTGTCGGCCACCGCCGACAAGGACGCCACCACCGAGCTCAGCCACGACCTCTCGGCGACGCTCGAGAACGCGCACGACGTCGTGCTGTTGTTCCACGAGTACTCCGCCCTGGCGGTGCGCGACCCGAACGTGGCAGCCCGGTACGGCGCCCGCAACGCGCGGCTGCGCCAGGAAATCGCTGGCTCGACCAGGGCGCGTCACGAGGCGGCCGGTGTGCCGCTGACGCTCCCCGCGGAGCACGTCGCGACCGCGCTGATCGCGCTGGTGGACGGACTTTCGATTCAGCAGCTAACCGAGCCCGACGCTGTTCCCCCAGAGCTCTTCGGGCAGATCGTCCAACTCATCGAGGATGGCATGAACTTCCAGGCCAAGGAGTCAGCATGAACACCACAGCAGACGCGCCGCCCGCCCCAATCGCCCCCATCGGCTCACGCTGGCAGACGCTGCCACGGCGGGAGATACCGCCGCTGCCGGCCGACACCACCGGTGCTCCCCCAGGACCGCGCATCCCCCGCCACATCCTCGGCCCATACTGGCTGCTGGCCGAGCACGACCTGCTGGAGCGCTGCCACAAGCGCTACGGCAACATCTTCTCGCTGAACATGTGGCCAATCGGCTTCGTGATCGTGCTCGCCGACCCCGCCGATATCAAGCGCGCCTTCACCGCCGACCCAGACCAGCTGCGCGCCGGTGAGGGCAACGTCGTCATGGAACCGGTCGCGGGGCCGGAGTCGGTGCTGCTGCTCGACGGCCAGCGCCACCTGAACCGCCGCAAGCTGATGCTGCCTCCGTTTCACGGCGAGCGCATGAGCGTCTACGGCGAGCTGATCGGTGAGATCGCCGACGAGGAGATCGACCGCTGGCCGCTGGCAGAGCCCTTCTCGTCCCACGAGTCGATGCAGCGGATCACCCTGCGCGTGATCCTGCGCGCGGTGCTCGGCATCGAAGACCCCGCGCGCCGCGCCGAGCTGGAATACCTGCTGCCGAAGCTGTTGAACTCCCCAGCCCTGCTGTGGCCATTTCTGCAATACGACCTGGGCTCGCGCAGTCCATGGCGGCGCTTCGTCGCGCTGCGCGAGCGCGTGGACCGCATGCTGTTCGAGGAGATCGCCTGGAAGCGTGCCGATCCGCAGCTCGCCGAGAATCAGGACATCCTGTCGATGCTGCTGCTCGCCCGCGACGAGAACGGGCAGACAATGAGCGACGAGGAGCTGCGCGATCAGCTCGTGACGCTGCTGCTGGCCGGTCACGAGACGACCGCCTCGGGCCTGGCGTGGCTGTTCGAGCGCACGCTGCGTACACCGGCGGTCCACGATCGCCTGCGTGTTGCGGTGGCCGAGGACGACGATCGTTACCTGGAGTGCCTGATCAAGGAGGGTCTGCGCCTGCGCCCGGTCGTGCCGCTCGCCGCCCGCCGTGTCATCTCGCCGTTTGAGCTCGGCGGCTACACCATGCCCGCCGGCGCGCTGCTCACCTGCTCGATGATCCTCACCCACAGCCGTGGCGATCTGTATCCCGAACCGGAGGCGTTCCGTCCCGAGCGCTTCATGGAGGACGCGCCCGACACCTACACTTGGATTCCGTTCGGCGGCGGGGTGCGCCGCTGTATCGGCGCTGCCTTCGCGACGTTCGAGATGAAGATCATCCTGCGTCGAGTGTTCGCTCGCTGTGACCTGCGGGCTCCCGATCCAAAGCCAGAGAGTCCCCGGCGTCGCTTTGTCACCTATCCACCCAATCATGGAGCGCAAATCGTCCTACAGAGTCGCCGCTGACCCGGATCGTTTTGGGGTGCGCTCGCGCCCCCGCTCATCACCTGGCTGGGCAAACAGCTGAAGGACAAGCGGCCGTCAGAGTTCGTTGACGGCCTGTAGCGATGATTTCCGCGGCTGAGGACGGTCATTTCAGGGGACAGGTTCCCGACCGAAAGATGCCCCGATGATCAAAGCCCCGGAAGTCGCGAAATCCGGGAGATAGAGCCCCAGCGTGCGGCGGCTATACATGCCATGAGCGACGCGAGCGGGATCCCCGCGGTGATCGACCGCTCCTTCCCGGCGATCTTCAAAGCGCTCGCCGAGCAACACGTCACGCCCAGCGGACCTCCGTTCATTCGCTACCTGCAAACAGGCCAGCAATTCGAGCTGCAACTCGGGGTGCCGGTACCAGCGCACGCCGGCCAGCTACAGGGAGTAGAGGACACGAGCCTGCCGGCGGGACGCGTCGTGGTGCTGCGCCACATCGGCCCCTACGGCGAGCTGAGGGGCGCCTGCGAAGAGCTCTTCGCGTGGGTGGCAGAGCACGGCCAGCAGCCGGGTGGGGCGCATTGGGAGGTGTACGTGACCGACCCCTACAGCGAGCCCGACCCCGCAAAGAGGATCACCGACATCTATGTCCCGCTCGCATAGCGAAAGCGTCTCACCGAGCTCGGGTACCGCCTCTACAGCGGCCAGTGGCTGGCGAAATGCGCGGCCGCCTGGGATGTCAGCGGCCCCTCGGGCGCGGCCCGACTCGGCGGCCCGCTTTCTGTGAGCGCGAGGAGGGTGGCCTGTACGGACTGGGCGAGAGCGTCCGGTTCATAGCCGCCCTCCAGCACCACGCCGAGCGGTATCGCCAGCCGCTGGGCAAACCAGCGCACCTGCCGGGTCATCTCGGCGAACGACTCGACCTCCAGGCGGCAGCCGGCGAGCGGATCCAGCCGGTGGGCGTCAAAGCCGGCGCAGATCAGCAGCACATCGGGTTTGAAGGACTCCCCGATCGGGAGCACCACGTGCTCCAGCAGCGACAGCCACAACTCCCCATCGGAGCCGGCGGGGACGGGCAGATTGACGGTGTAGCCCTCTCCCTCGCCCGAGCCGGTGTCGCTCATCGCCCCGGTGCCCGGGAAGATGCCAGCCTGGTGGATGCTCGCGAACAGCACATCCGGGCGGCGACGGAACGCCTCGGCGGTCCCATTGCCGTGGTGCACGTCCCAGTCCACGATGAACACTCGCCGGGCACCGAGCTCGCTTATCGCCAGCTGCGCGGCGAGAACGACGTTGTTGAACAGGCAGAACCCCATCGCCCGGTCGGGCTCCGCGTGATGGCCGGGAGGACGCATGCCGCAGAAACCGACATTTCCCTCCCCGGCCAGCAGAGCCCTCGTCATCGCGCACGCGCCGCCGACGGCGTGCAGCGCGGCGCGGTAGGAGCGCTCCCCGACGAACGTGTCTGGGTCGATCGCCCCGCCGCCGGCCAGCGACAGCTCTCTGATCCGCTCTATGTGCCGGGTGCTGTGGATGAGCTCCAGCAGCGACTCATCCGCCTGGGGGGCCTGCCGTCGCTCCCAGCCACACCAGTCGTGGCCGGCGAGATGGCGCTCGATCGCCAGCAGACGATCGGGCGACTCGGGATGTCCGGGCATCTGCGTTCGCGGGTCGTGCTCGAGCGAGGCGGCGTGGTGAAAGTAGAGCCCGCGTGGCTTCCCCGCTGCGGGCGCGTCTTGGTTGTCCTGCTTCACGATGCCTATTCATATAGACAATCGCTGTGCGCGGCGCGGTCGTGGCCCGCCGCGCGTGCGCTCAGGCCTGCGTGTAGATGACCATCGCGAGCCCGAAAAGCAGACAGTAGACGGCGAACGGCGTCAGCGTCCTGGTCTTGAAGTAGCCCACCAGGAAACGCACGGTGAACACGGCTGTGACGGCCGCGACAGCGCAGGCGACGAGCGCCTGTCCACGCACGCCATCGCCGAGATGACCGAGGAGATCCGGGAGCTTGACGATCCCGGCGCCGAGAATGATCGGGGTGGCGAGCAGGAACGCGAAGCGCGCGGAGTCCGAGTGGTCCAGCCCGCGAGCCAGGCCGGCGCCCATGGTGACCCCGTCGCGGCTGATCCCTGCCACTAGCGCCGTGGACTGGGCGACCCCGACAACCAGCGCCTCACGGTACTCCAGCGTGTCGAGCTGGCGTGCCCCATCGGGCTTGGCGCCCTCGCGCAGCGCCAGTTCCCGCACCTCGGCACGACGGCGGAAGCGCTCGGCGGCGATCAGCAAACAGCCGTTGACCATCAGGAAGATCGCTGCCACTTCGGGCTTCGCGGTGAGCGTACGAAACTGGTGCTCGAACGCGAACCCGAAGATCGCCGCCGGGATGCTGGCCACGATGATCAGCCACGCCAGACGCTCGGTGGAGGTCTCTACACGACGTGTGGAGAGCGTGCGCAAGAACGCGCGGATGATCTGCACCCAGTCACGGCGGTAATAGATCAGCAGGCCGATGGCGCTGCCGACGTGCAGCATCACCACGAACGCCAGCCAGAAGGACTCGGACTTGGATTGGGCGTCAACCAGGGCGTTCCAACCGAACAGGGTGGGGAACAGGACCGTGTGCCCCAGGCTGGAAACCGGGAACAGCTCGGTCACGCCCTGCAGAAAGCCGAGTACGATCGCCTGGAAGTAGCTGATCGGGTGGACCGTCAACAAGACAGCGCTATGTGCAGCTGAGGTGAGCAGGTGACCGTTTTACACCTCCCAGCACCCCGTTGGGGAGTTTTCCGCACAAGATCAGTCTGTGGTAGGAGCCCTATGGGACCACAGGAGGAGCGCTGGCCCACAGAAGCTCATCCCTGCGAGCGTCGCCGGCTCACACGCGAGGTCGCCTGGCTGATCCGCCCCTTCCCGCCGCTGGCGGCACGCAAGCCTCGCGATCGGGGCGCCAGATCGGCCCCAGCTGGCGCCCGCGAGTCCCGGGATCCTCCCGGAGACTTGACGGAGGCGGCAATATCAGTGGCTGCATGAGCTACGCCGGCGGACGGGTTCACAGACAGTCGGTGCTGTATCTGTCTCTCCCCGTCGTGCTGCTGGCGGTGTGGCTCATATGGCGTCCGCCGAGCCCCGACTTCGCGGCCCAGGTTTACCGTGTTCATCTGTTCGCCGTTGACGGCTTCTCGCTGTGGGACAACAACTGGTACGGCGGGCACTATCTGCCCGACTACAGCCTGATCTTCCCGCCGCTGGCGGCGCTGCTCGGCCTGCGCCTGACCGGTGTGGTGGCCGTCGCGCTGTCGGTGCTGATCTTCCGCGGCCTGATCGCCGGGCGCTTTGGCTCACGGGCGTGGCTTGCCCTCACATTGTTTGCGCTGGGTGCGATCGGCGATCTGTTCATCGGCCGCATCACCTTCGCCGTCGGTGTCACGCTCGGCCTGGCGAGCGTCCTCGCGCTCGTCCGCGGGCACCGGGTTCTCGCAGCGTTGCTGTCCCTCGCCTGCGCCGCGATGAGCCCGGTGGCGGGGGCGTTCTTGATGCTCGCCGCCGCGACGGACCTCGTGACCAACCGACGGCCCGTGCGCGCCGCTGTGCTCGCCCTGCCCGCGCTCTGTCTCGTGCTAGCGCTGGCCGTGCTGTTCCCCGAAAGCGGCTATGAGCCGTTCGCGATCACCTCGGTGCTGGCGGCCGGCGGGGCGAGCCTCGCGCTCGTCCTGTTTCTGCCGGCCCGCGAGCGGCTGCTGCGCAACGGCGCGGCGCTGTACCTGCTGGCCCTGCTGCTCTCCTACATTCTGCGCACACCGATGGGAAGCAACTCGGTGCGCTTCGGGGTGCTGTTCGCGCCGGCCGTGCTCGTCGGCGGCGTGGATGTCTCAGACGTCCAGCGCGCGCTGGGCAGCTGGCGGAGGCGATCGCCGTTTCGCGCCGCCCGCCGGGGTCCCGCTTCCGTCGGCCGCACCCTGGCGGCGTGGCTGCTGGGGCTGATCGCCACCGCGATGGTGCTCTGGCAGATCGACGGGCCGCTGTCGCAGTCGATCGGGGCCTCGCTGGATCCGGCCAGCAGCTACTCCTTCTACACACCGGCGATCCGCTTTCTGGAGGACCACAGCGCCGGCCGTCCGATGCGCATCGAGGTGCCGTTCACCAGCTCGCACTGGGACGCGGCGATCCTCGGGGCGCGCTTTGACCTGGCCCGCGGATGGGAGCGCCAGCTGGACACCGACTACGACGCGCTCTTCTACGCGCCGCGACTGACGGCGGGCGCCTACCGCGCCTGGCTCTTGCGGACAGGGGTCCGCTACGTCGTGCTGGCGCACACGTCGATGGACTTCTCCAGCGTGCAGGAGGCCGCCCTCATCCGCCGCGGCCTGCCGTTCCTGCGAGAAGTGTTCAACAGCCCCCGCTGGCGCATCTACGCGGTGATCGGCGCCGAGCCGTTGGCCGCCGGACCGGGCGAACTCACCGCGATGACCGGCGACGGCTTCACCCTGCGGGCCGCGCACCCCGGCCGGTTCCTCGTGCGCGTCCACTACACCCCCTACTGGAGGGTCTCATCCGGGCAGGGGAGCGTCGCTAAAGCCCCCGGGGGATGGACCGAGGTCATCTGCGACCGTGCCGGCCCGATCTCCATCGACGCCCAATTCGAGCTGTGAGCCGCTAGCCGGCCTACAGCGAGCGGGTCGTATGTCTACGTCTCAGGTAGCAGAGGGCTGGCACCTCAGGGGGACGCCCGCGCCCGCCAAGATGGTCCCTGCGGACGTTGTGCCGCAGGGCTGATAGCCGTAGGTTTGACGGTGTGATCGATGTCCGTTCAGTCACCAAGCGCTACGGCGAGCGCATCGCCGTGGACGATCTGACCTTCCAGGTCAAGCCCGGGGTGGTGACCGGATTTCTGGGCCCCAACGGTGCTGGCAAGTCGACAACGATGCGGCTGATCCTGGGGCTCGACGCACCCACCGCCGGTGAGGTGTCCGTCAACGGCCGCGCCTACCGCGAGCTGTCCGCGCCGCTGCACGAGATCGGGGCGATGCTCGAGGCGCACGCGATCCACACGGGCCGCTCCGCCTACAACCATCTGCTGGCGTTGGCCCAGACTCACGGCATTCCACGCGGCCGCGTGGATGAGGTCATCGAGCTGGTCGGGCTGCGCGAGGTCGCCCGTAAGCGGGTCGGCAGCTTCTCCCTGGGCATGGGGCAGCGCCTGGGGGTCGCCGCCGCGCTGCTGGGAGACCCCGCCACGGTGATCCTCGACGAGCCCGCCAACGGCCTGGATCCCGAGGGGATCCACTGGATCCGCAATCTGCTCAAGCGCCTGGCCGGCGAAGGACGCACGGTGTTCCTCTCCTCCCACCTGATGAGCGAGATGGCCCAGACCGCCGAGCACCTGATAGTCATCGGCCGCGGCCGGCTGATCGCCGACACCTCCGTGGCCGAGTTCGTGCGCCGCGCCTCCTCGGACGCCAGCGTGCACGTGCGCAGCACCCAGGCCGGCGAGCTGGCCGGTGTCCTTGCGCAGCGAGCGGGGCAGGTGCAGCACATCGACGAGGAGCTGCTGGAGGTCAGCGGCCTCACGGGCCAGCAGATCGGTGAGATCGCGCTACAGGCAGGGATCGTGATCTGCGAGCTGACGCCGCAGCAGGCGTCGCTGGAGGAGGCCTTCATGAGCATCACCGGCGAGTCGGTCGAGTACCGCGCCAGCGTCGATGAGAACGACAGCGTGAGCGTCGCGGCATGAGCGCCACCGGCACACTGCCAGCCACGGCCGCAAGCAGCTCCCGCGAGTTCACCGGGCGCGTGACCCAGGGAAGGGTGCTGCGATCGGAGTGGACGAAGCTGTGGTCGCTGCGCTCCACCCGCTGGTCGCTGCTGTTCGCGTTCGCCGCGATGGCCGGCCTGGGACCGCTGATCGCCGCCGTCACGATGGGCCACTGGGATCATCTCAGCCAGCAGGACCGCGCGAGCTTCGACCCGATCAACACCGCCCTGGGCGGCTATCACCTGGCGCAGCTGGCGATCGGTGTGCTCGGGGTGCTGGTGATCACCGGCGAGTACTCCACCGGGCAGATCCGCTCGAGCTTCATGGCCGTCCCACGCCGCCTGCCGGTGCTGTGGGCCAAGACCGCGATCTTCGCGACCGTCGCGTTCGTGCTGATGCTGTTGGCCGCGGTGATCGCCTTCTTCGGCTCCCAGTCGATCCTCACCGACCATCACGTCAACGTGACCATTTCTCACGCCCCCGCGCTTCGAGCGGTCCTCGGCACCGGGCTGTACATGATCGTGCTGGGCGTGTTCGCGATGTCCCTCGGGGCGCTGGTGCGCAACACCGCCGGCGGGATAGCGATCTTCGCCGGCGTGCTGTTTGTGCTGCCCGGCCTCGTGCACGTGCTGCCGGCAAGCACGTTCGACGCGATCAACCCCTACCTCCCGTCAAACGCGGGCGCCGATGTGCTCAGCAACACGACCGACCCCGGCATGCTGGCCCCGTGGAGCGGCTTTGCCGTGTTCTGCGGCTACGCCGCGGTCACGCTGCTCGCCTCCGCGGCGCTGCTCGTGCGCCGCGACGCCTGACGCCTAGCTTCCTCGTAGCGATGAGCGATCCGCCAGCGATACCCCGCACGCCCGCGCAGGCACTGACGAAGGTCCCCGAGATCACCGCGATCTTCTGGGTGCTGAAGCTCCTGACCACCGGTATGGGCGAGGCGATGTCCGACTTCCTCGGCCAGACGAGCGTGCCGCTCGCCGGTGTGCTCGGCATCTTTGGGCTCCTCTTCGCCCTGCGCTGGCAGCTGCGGGCACGCACATACCGCGCGGCCGTCTACTGGTTCGCGGTGATGATGGTCGCCGTCTTCGGCACGATGGCAGCCGACGTCGTGCACATCGCCACCGGCGTCCCCTACGCCGCGACCACACCCGTGTTCGCGCTCGCCGTGGGGGTGATCTTCTACCTCTGGCACCGCAGCGAGGGGACGCTCTCGATCCACAGCATCACCACCGCGCGCCGCGAGAGGTTCTACTGGGCGGCGGTGCTCGCGACGTTCGCGCTCGGCACTGCGGCGGGCGATCTTACGGCGATCTCGCTGAATCTCGGCTTCTTCCCATCGGTGCTGCTGTTCGCGGCGGTGATCGCGATCCCGGCCGTCGGGTACTGGCGCCTGAACCTGAACCCGATCCTCGCGTTCTGGTTTGCCTACATCCTCACCCGCCCGCTCGGCGCGTCGGTCGCGGACTGGTTCTCCAAGAAAACCCAGGGCGGGCTCGGCCTCGGGGACGGCACCGTCAGCGGGGTGGCGCTGCTCGCGTTCGTCGCGCTCGTCGCCTACGTGGCGCTCACCAAGCGCGACGTGCAGGACGCCGGGCATCCGCGCTCACACCCGCACCCGGACTCTCACGCTCATCCTCACGCCCGGCCACTCCTCGCCGCGGAGTCAGAGTAGCCGCCGGCGATGGCGGGGGCGGCGGGTCTCGACGGCGATCGGGCCCGTGTGAGCGACGGGGGAGACCTGCCGGCCGCGGATGCGTCGATTATCCTGGCCTCTGTCGCGGGTCGTCACTATGGGCTCATGAGAGACAAGGCGGACGAGCTGACATCGAGGTGGCTGGGACAGATCCAGGATCTGGCCCCGCGTATCGCTACGCATCAGCTCACCGTCGATCTGGCGATCGTGCTCGCCACCGCCGCCTTGAGCGTCGCCGGACTGGCAAGCCAGCATCGCCTGACAGCGGTCGCCGGGCTGTTCTGCGTCGCGTTGTGCGGGCCGCTCTTGCTGCGCCGGCTGAGTCCCCGCCTGGGGTTCGCGACGGTGGCGCTCGTGGCGTTCCTGCAGTGGCTGCTCGCCGCGCCGCAGCTCGCCGACGCCGCCGTGCTGATCGCCCTGTATTGGGTTGCGCTGCAGGGCGATCTGAGCGAGGTTGCCCTCGCGGCGCTGATCGTGGAGGCCGGCGCGGTCATGGCCGCCGTCCGCTGGTCGTCCTCCGAGACGCTGAAGGTATGGGTCGGGCTGTCCGGTCTGGCGGTCGCGGCCGGTGGGCTCGGTGTGGTCATCCGCCAGCGGCGGGCGCTGCTGGCCTCCCTGCAGGAGAAGGCCGCACGGCTTGAATTCGAGCGCGACCAGGAGGGCCGTCTGGGCGCCGCCGCCGAGCGTGCCCGGATCGCCCGCGAGATGCACGACATCGTGGCCCACAACCTCAGCGTGATGATCGCCCTCGCCGACGGTGCCACCTATTCGATGGGCGCCTCGCCGGAGCGCGCGATGCAGGCGACCCAGCGGGTGTCGGCGACCGGCCGTCAGGCGCTGCTGGAGATGCGCCGCCTGCTCGGTGTGCTGCGCGAGGAGTCCTCCACCCAGCCATTGGAGCCCCAGCCCAGCCTCGACCGCCTCGACGAGCTGCTGGCCCAGATGCAGGCCGCGGGGATCCCCGTGTCGATGGAGATGGACGGCGAGCCGGGCGAACTGCCCGACGGGGTTCAGCTGGCCGTCTTTCGTGTCGCCCAGGAGGCGCTGACCAACACGCTCAAGCATTCCACGCGTCCCACCCGTGCGCACCTGGCGCTGCGCTGCCGCCCCGGGGAGGTGGAGCTCGAGGTGACGGACACCGGAGGCCGCGGCCGCGAGCTCACCGCCACACGCTCGGTCCACGGTGGGCGCGGGCTGCGCGGCATGCGGGAGCGCGCCGCCGCCTACGGGGACAGCTCGACGCCGGCCCCGGCCCCGACGGGGGGTGGCGTGTCCGTCTGCGCCTGCAACCCGACGGCCAGTCCACCCCCTCATGACGACCACGGTTCTGCTGGCCGACGACCAGGAGCTGATGCGGATGGCGTTCCGCATGGTGATGGACACCCAGCCGGACATCTCGATCGTGGGGGAGGTCTCCAACGGCCGCGAGGCGGTCGAGGCCGTCAAGCGCCTGGGACCTGATGTCGTGCTGATGGATGTGCGCATGCCGGAGATGGACGGGGTCGCGGCCACGAGGCTGATCGTCCAGTCAGACAGCGACACACGGATCATCATCCTCACCACCTTTGACCTCGACGAGTATGTGTATGCGGCGCTGCGAGCCGGCGCCAGCGGCTTTCTGCTGAAGGACACCCCGCCCGGGGATCTGCTGTCGGGTATTCGCGCGGTCGCCAGCGGGGACGCGGTCGTGGCGCCGAGCGTCACCCGCAGACTGCTGTCCAGCTATGCGCATCGCCTGCCCGTCCCGGGTCACATGGACGCAGGGCAGCGCAAGCGCCTGGAGCTCCTGACAGCACGCGAGCGGGAGGTGCTGCTGCAGGTCGCGCGCAGCCTCTCAAACGCCGAGATCGCTGAGCGTCTCGTGCTGTCGGAGACCACGGTCAAGTCGCACGTGGGCCGGATCCTCTCAAAGCTCGAGCTGCGCGACCGTGTGCAGATAGTCGTCTTCGCCTACGAGACGGGGCTGATCACACCGTCGGGTGGCTGACGGGAAACGGGCCGCGGTCGGCTAGCTCGCCGGCAGGTGTATCTCAAAGCGCCCCCCGTTCGTGGCGGGGCACACCGTGACGTCCCCGCCGGTCGAGCGCGCCAGGCGACGGGCGAGCGCCAACCCCAGACCCGCCCCCTGCCAGGCGCCGGCCGAGGACCCCCGCACACCCGGCTCGAACAGCCGCTCCACATCCTCCACTCCCACCCCCGGGCCGTCGTCCACGACCGCGAGCACCACATGCGGACCGTCGTGCGCCAGCTCGATCCGCACCTTTGAGCGCCCGTAACGGATCGCGTTCTCGAGCACCGGCGCCAGGATGCTCGTGACCATGCGCTCGTCGGTGTTGATCTCGATCGGCTGGGGCGTCGGTTGGATCTCGAACTCGATCCCCTGGGTCTGTGCCTGCGCGCGAGCGTCCCCCACGGCCGCGCGCGTGGCCCTGGTCGCGTCCACCGTGGCGGAGCCCGGGTTCGTGCTGCTCTCGGCGGCCGCCATCAGCGTGTCCACCACCCGCGTGATGCGTTCGGCGTGGGAGAGGACGCCGAGCAGCCCGTCGCGCAGCTCCGCGGTGGTGCGCTTCCTGCGCAGCGCCAGCTCCGCCTCGGTGCGCAGCGCCGCCAGCGGTGTGCGAACCTCGTGCGCTATCTCGGCGGTGAAGCGCTGCTCGTGACGCAGGCTCGCGCCGAGGCGGCCCAGCAGCGCGTCGAGTGTCGCCGCGAGCGCGGTCAGCTCGTCGCGTGGCGGCCCGAGCGCGAAACGGCGATCGAGGTCGTGCTCGGACCACTCGGCCGCCTGGGCGGTCATCCTCGCGACAGGCCGCAGCGCCACCCCCACGATCTGGCGGGCGACGACGGCGACGAGGATCAGGATCAGCGCGTCGAGGATCAGCGAGGAGATCAGCGCCAGGTGTTCGGTGTGCTCGTAGGGGACGAGCGAAACCTCCGCCACGACGGTGCCGACCCGTTGTTTGCGGACGTTGAACGCTTCGGAGACAAGACGGATGTCGTCGTCGATGTCCCGGGCGCTCGGCGGGCGGCTGGCCATGCCGATCGCGGCGTCCGTCACCCGCCGGGTGGCCGAGGGGCGGTCCACCACACGCCGCTGCTGAAGCACCCACACCCGCTCGTCCAGGACGCCGTCCTGGGCTGTGTGCTCCACGCTGAGGAGCCCCCGTTCGAAGTTCAGGTTCGCGAGTTGTGCCTGTGCGGTCGATCTCGCCTCCTGCGTCGCTTCGCGGGAGAGCCTGTGGTCGAGCAGCAGGTTGAAGACCGACGTCAGGATCGCCAGGCCGAGGGCGACGGCGGCGACCGCGGCCAGCACCAGCCGCACCGACAGGCGGCGTCTCATGCGTCCATGCGGTAGCCGACGCCGTGCACGGTCGCGATCGCCTGGGGGCGGTCCAGCGAGCGCAGCTTGCGGCGCAGACGCACCAGGTAGGCGTCGAGTGTGTTGTCGTGCACGACGGCGCCGGGCGGCCAGCCGGCGGCGATCAGCTCGCGGCGGCGGACGACCTCCCCGCCTCGGGCGGTCAGCAGCGCGAGGATCCGAAACTCGGTGGGTGTCAGCGGCTGTTCGCGCTCGCCGTCTCGCAGCGCGTGCGTCGAGGGGTCGAGCGTCAGCTCCCCTGGCCGCTGCTCGCCGGTCTTGGCCTGGCGTCTGAGCAGCGCCCGCAGACGAACCAGCAGCTCTTCGAACGCGAACGGCTTGACCAGATAGTCATCGCCCCCGACGTGAAAGCCCGAGAGGCGGTCGCTGAGCGCGCCGCGGGCGGTCAGGAACAGAACCGGCGCCTGCACTCCCCGGGCGCGCAGCGCCTGGCAGACATCCCGGCCGTCGGAGTCGGGCAGGCCGATGTCGATCACCAGCAGGTCCACCGTCCGGGTGCCCAGCAGCTCGAGCAGTTCGGCGCCCCTGCCAGCACAGGTGACGGCGAACCCCTCCTCGCCGAGGCCCCGGCTGAGCATGCGCCGCAGATCCTCGTCGTCCTCCAGGAGGGCCAGGGCGGGCTCGAGTGTCACTGTGCCTGACGCTTCATCAAAACCATGCGGCTGCTGTCCAGCACAAAGGGTCTTCCGTGTGCTTTGCCAAGCCAGCAGATTACCGCCTTACGCCTGCAAAATCGGCGTTCAGGAAGTGTTCAGGCGTGGTGTTGGAGAGTGACTACGGTGGGGCTCTCTTTGCGCTTGACGTACGGTCAGAGCCGGGCATGGTGGCCCGTGCTCGGCCTGGCTCTCGCCGTCTCGCTCGCGCTGCGCCTGTGGGGCATCCACGATGTGCCCGGCAACAGCTTCTACGACGCGGCGGTGCGCAGCATGGGCCAGTCCCCGCACGCGTTCTTCTTCGGGGCGCTCGAGCCCGGCGGGACGATCTCGATCGACAAGCCGCCGCTAGATCTGTGGCTGCAGGTGATCTCCACCAGCCTGCTGGGCTTTGGACTCATCGGGCTGCATCTGCCGGAGGTGCTCGGTGGCGTCTGCTGCTGCGCGCTGCTGTTCTACTTCCTGCGGCGGCCGTTTGGCTCCGCGACGGCGCTGATCGCCGTGCTGGTGGCGGCCACGTTGCCGGTGTCGGTCCTGACCGCTCGCAGCGACACCATGGATTCGCTGATGGCGGCGCTTCAGATCGCGTCGCTGTGGCTGTCGTGGATCGCCCTGTCGAGCAAACGGACGCGCTGGTCGCTGCTTGCCGCTGCGGCGGCGGGCCTCGCCTTCAACGTCAAGCTCACCGAGTCGCTGCTGGTGCTTCCCGCGCTGCTGTTGCTGTGGACGTGGGCCGCCCCGCCGGGCAGACGTCTGCGGACGCTGCTGGCCACGCTCGCCGCCTACGTGGCGGTCTGCCTCTCCTGGGCGGCGGTCGCCTCGCTGACCCCCGTGTCTTCGCGACCCATCCCGATCGGCTCTCAGAACGGCAGCATCTGGCGCATGATCTTCGTCTTCAACGGGCTCGATCGCTTCGACGGGCACGGCGTGGTCGGGATCGTGAGCGGACCGGCCGGCGGCGCCCCGGGGCCGCTGCGGCTGCTCGGCCTGCCCGGCTCCTACGGCTCGGAGATCGGGGTTGCGCTGCTCGCGTGCCTGCTGCTCGGTGCGATCGCGCTCGCCGCGCAGGGGCGGGCACGGCTGCGGGCGATCAGCGTGACACCGAAGGGGCGGCTCGTCATCGCGCTGGCTGTCTGGTTTGTCTGCGGCCTTGTGTTCTTCAGCTTCATGCGCAGATTGCAGCTGCGCTACCTGGAAGCGTTCACGCCCCCGCTGTGCGCGCTGCTGGCGATCTCGCTCGTGATTCTCGCCCGCGACCGCAGGGCGGGCGTGAGGCTCGCCCTCGCCGGTGCCCTGATCGCGATCGCCGGCTATCTGATCTGGCTGGCCGGAGTCCCGATCGTCTGGACGGCGATCTCCGTGGCCGGGCTGTGCGCGGCGGCGGGACTGCTGGTCCTGAGCTCAACGGACGGTGCTGCAGGGCTCGTGCTCGCGGCGGCCGCCGTCGGGTTGCTGGGCGTGTCGCTGGGAACGGACTTCAGGCTGATCTCCGCTCACCGCTCGGACTCGGTGCTCAGTGACCCCACCAGCCCGGCGATGAGCCGCTATCTGCTAGCCCACCGTCACGGCGCCCGCTTTGAGGTCGCCAGCGCCAACGTGTTTGACATCACCGGCCTGGTGTCCCGCGACGGGCAGCCGGTGATCGTGCTCAACGATCTCGACGGGGAGCTGGAGCGCGTCGCGAGCCTGGCAGCCCTGGTCGCCGGTGGCCAGGTGCGCTTCTACTACGCGTCTCACGGCTGCCACACAGGCCGCCACTGCGCGCCAAACGAGAAGTGGGCCTACCTTCACAGCCAGCCGGTCCCCGGCTATGCGGGCCTGCGCACCTTCGCCCGCTGACACTCCGCGAGGAGCTTCAAGCGCCCGCTCATGGGGCTCGCATCGAGTGGGCGAAGCGCATAGTCAGGGAGTACGGAGGCGCCAGGTTCGACTCCGTCGGGGTTTGACAGATAGCCCGGCCGCGAGCCCGGATGCACCTGTGTGTCCGTATTGCCAGACGACCCGGTTGGTGTGAGGGTCGATTACGATCACACGGTCGTTGCGGTCGTCGTTGGCCAATATCTCACCGTTGGGTAGCGGCAGCGCAAGCGACGGGTGATTGAGCGCTTGTGGGCCTGTGGGCTCATAGCGCCAGAGCAGCCTGCCGTTCGGTGTGAACGTCTCAATCGCGCCAGGACTGGTGTAGTCGGCCGAGAGGAACACGCCGGGGCGCATCTCGTTGGTGTCGGAGGGATACGTGAAGCCCGGCGGATGCGCATCGCTGAGGGGCCGTCCGTCACGGCCGAGCACGTCGATCCAGTCCCCGTTTATCTCGGTGACCACCGTGTCGCCGTCTGCCATCGGGAACGCTCCGTTCGGGCTGCCGTATGACATGCCAAGTTCGTGATTGCAGTTGCCGGTCTGGCCGAGTTGCCGAGTCACATGATGCGCTGGCGGGCGGATCACGATCACGCGGCAATTCTTGATGTCGGCGGAGAGCAGCGCTCCTTTGGGTGTGAGCATCGCGTCGTCGGGGTTGTGCAGGTAGCCGGGTTCTGAGCCCGGAACACCTGGGTGCCCGTAGCGAAAGGCGATCTTCGGGTGAGCCACATCGACGATACTGATCGTGAAGTCGTCCTCCTGGGTCACGACGATTTGGCGCCCGTCGGGCGAGTAGAAAGCGTCGTCGGGCAGCAGGAAGGATTGGCCTCGGGTCAGATCGCCGGGTTGCGGGAAGCGCCACAAGATCTGGCCTGTGGGGCTCACCTCCAACAGTCGGTTGTTGCCACGGTCAGCGATCAACACCGGGCCGGGCAGCGCTCCCGGCTCAGAGCCGGCGAGCAGGCCCGTGCCTTGATACCGGCTTTGGGCGATCATCGAAATCGCGGTCGCGGTCGCGGTCGCGGTGAGGATCTCGTTGTGCACACCACCGCTTTGGTCGCGCCCACCGGCTATCACGATATGACCGTTCAGCGAGACCGCCGCGAGGTCTGAGAGCCCGACGGGGAGCAGTCCGACGGGGCTCGCCTTGCCGCTTAGCGACAGCGAGAGAATCGCTCGTGTTTGGCTTGTGGGCGAGGCGCCCCGTCCGCCGAACACGAACATGGTCCCGTTCACAGCGGCGGCGGCAGCGTGTGTGAGCGGCTGTGGCAACAGACCGATCGTGGTGAGTGTCCCGGTGGAGGGATCGAAGCGATAGATGTCGCGGCTGGCGCTTTCGCCGCTTGTGCCGCCGGCGATCACGAGCGCTCCGCCGACTGCCGCGACTGCGGCGTAGCGCAGTGGCTTAGGCAATAGCCCGGCCACGTGTGCCTGTCCGCCAGGCCGCCAGGCGAGGATCGTGCGCAGCGGCGTTACACCCGTATAGCCGCCGACGATGTAAACGGTCTTGCCGATCGTGGCGCTCGCTACATCGGAGGCCGGTGTGGGAAGTTCGCCCGCGGCCTGAGTGGTGCCGTCGGCATTGACCTTTGTTACCTGTGGGAACGAGCTGACGACGCCGCCGCCGAACACGTATGCCGCTCCGCTCGTGAAGCTCGCTGAGGCGTCGTGCAAGGCGGCCGGCAGGCTCCCGATCGTGTGTGCCTGTGTGCTCGTCGCGCTGATGATGCTCGAGACTGATTCTTCGCCCTGGTCGATGCCGCCGATAAGCAGGTACCTGTCGGGGGCCGTCGCCACGGCGGCCGCGTCCTGCTCGGCTATGGGGAGCGTTCCCGTTTGCAGAACTCTCACGCGCACGCGGGTGGTCGCGGTGACGCCGGAATGGGCCGCCCCTGATGAGTGTGTGCTCGTCTGCTTGGAGGGCGAGTCTTTGTTTTGATCGAAGATCGCCAGGAGGCTGATCGCGGCGAGTGCCAGCGTGAGGGCGACGCTCAGCCGCCGCTGTCGTGCCCGCCGCCGGCGTGTCGCATGTCGCGACGCGCGCGAGTTCGGCCGCGGTGGGCGCGAGCTTGAAGCAGGAGCGCCCATCGCTTCAGGGGTGGACCACTGCCGCGTAGTCCGGTCCCCCGTGGGGGCCGGCAGGAATGAAGTCCATGCCATCCGGCGTATTCAGGTACCCGTGCGAGGTGCCGGGAACTTCGGTGTGGCCATACTCCCAAACGATCCGGTTCGTGCGCGGGTCGATCACGATCACACGATCGCGATAGTCGTCGTTGACCGCGATATCGCCGTTGGGGAGCGAAATCGCCAACGACGGATGGTTGAGCTCGCCGGCTCCCGTCGTGGGCCCGTAGCGCCATAGCACGTGGCCATGGTGGTTGATGATCAGCACGTGGCCCGGCGTTGCGTAATCGGCCAGCAGGATACGCCCGCCCGGCAACGGCTGCGGGTCTGAGGGGTAGCTGACCGGTGCTTTGACGGCGAAGGCGAGACCGCCCTGAGCGTTGATCGCGTCGATCCAGCTGCCTTCGATCTCACTCACCAGCACACCGCCGCCCGGCATGGGCGTATCGCCGTTGACGGCCCCCAGATAACGCGGCGGATCGTGACGACAGGTCCGTGAGCTGCCGTACCGGCGCACGATCGCGTGCGCCTTGATGAACAGGATGCGGCAGTTGTAAGCGTCCGCCACGGTGAGGGTGCCGCCGGGCAGCATGTAGGCGTCGTCTGGGGTTTTCAGGTGGGTGTCGTCGGAGCCTTCTTGGCCGGGATGGCCGAACAGGATTTGGAGGTTGTGGGTTGCGAGCGTGACCTGCACGATCGCATGGTTGTCCTCCTCGTTGCTGATCAAGGTCCTACCGCCCGGCTCGACGAACGTGTCGTCGTCGAAGATCAATTTGCGGCCCTTGGCGAGATCTTCAGGCGTCGGGTAGAGAAACACGACTTCGTGCTTTGGGCCGACGATGAGGATGCGGTTGTTGCCGCGGTCGGCGATCAGCAGGTAGCCCGGCAAGCGCGTCCGGTGCGACGCAGCTTCATAGGCGCCCGCGGTGTTCGGCTGGACACCTACGACATTCTGTGGCGCCCACAGCGCTGCCAGGCCACCCACCGAAACGGGCGCGAGCGGACCGCCGCCTACCAGCGCCGGCGCGCTGCGCGCTGCCTTCGAGGAGTTGTGCGAGGTTGGCCCTTGACCGCCCAAGCTTGTGGCGATCGCGGCCGCCACAATTACACCCAGTGTGATCGAGGTAGCCCAGCGACGTCTGCGTCGTGCCCGAGCACGCCCGCGGCGCCTGTCTCGACGTGCATGCGCGCCAAGCTTGGAGGGGTCGAGTGGGTCGTCGTCGTTGGGCATGCCATTTGACCCACGCGTTGCGGGCAGTGCAGCCTCACGCCGGCGGCTAAACCTAGTAATAGGGTCCAGTGAGACTTCCCTTAGCGAGTAGCAGGGGAGGGAGTGACGATCAGGCTATGCGCCGGTTACTTGTGAGCTCTCGCGGTTGCTGCTTCGCGTCTTGTTCGAAGGCGATCGTTCAAACGTCTCGTGTCGATTAACGATTTTTGGAAGACAGTGCTACATGTGGCGCTGTTCCTGGGTCGTACATGTTGCTGGCCGACTCCAAGTCCGCCCGGGTCTCACCTAGTCAGTGATGTGGCCCGAGTGGGTTGTCGCCAAGTGACGTCTTGTATTGCGGGCCGGCATCGCTAAGCGGTTTCTCATGCCGAGCTGATCCGCGATTTAGCCGGGCGCTCGATTGTTGCTCGAATGCTCCTTGCCGCCGCGGACCCTCGATGGTCATCGACTGCAGGTCGACAATCCAGTATTCGGGCACGCCTGCCGAGGCGTAGAGCCGCGCCTTGACCCCTCGGTCCTTCGCGAGCGAGGTCTGCGCGACCTCGACGATGAGGAAGGCCTCGTGCGGGTGCGAATCCTCGAGACGGCGCGCGATTCGAGCGACGGCCAGGTCGGGCTCGGGCTGCGACGTCTCGCTGGCGATGAAGGAGCGCTCGGCTCGGGCCCGCGGCGCCGGCCAGAGAGGGCCAGCACAGAAGCTCGTTGAGCCGGACGATGGCGTTGGAGTGCCCTTCCCCTGAGGGCTCATCTCGACGATGACCCCCTCGAGCAGCTCGACGTGCTCGTCCTCGAATCGCCCCTGCTCGACGAGCACGGCGTATTCGTCGCGCCGCAGCGGCCTCGGCTTGTCCGGGGCGACCTCGCGTGCGCATAAGCATGAAAAGAGCATAGCACCGGCCTGCCTCTCCCTTTCGTCCGCGGGCACGAACAAGTTGCTCGCCCGCGTGTCGCCTGGGGGACCTGCCGTCCCGGGGGGACTCGTTCGCGTCGAGCACCCGCATCACCGCTTCCGAGACGAAGTCTTCCGCGAGGAACTCGTTCCTCGCGCTCCACACGCAGACGCGAGCGCCTCCACGTCCCTGGCCGCTCGCGGCTGCCCGGAAACGGTTGACTTCGCCGACCTCGCTCCAGCAAGCGCCACCACGACGACGAAGAGAAGTAAACGCCCGCCGACGCGCACTTCTGCCGAGTGCCGGATTCACTACGGACGTGCTCGCTGAGTGA
>CAVQZJ010000025.1:0-68328 GCA_963718425.1 uncultured Solirubrobacterales bacterium | reverse complement strand
CTGATCCACATCCGCTTGACGACCTGGTTCCCGTTCACGATCCAGGTCTACGTCAATGGCCACTCCTGGCTGGCCCAGGAGATGCTCAAGCGACGCTGGGGTTCAACCTCCGGGACAACGCCTTCACGGCCCTGGACGACCCCGAAGCCGCGCAGGAGTTGGCCGACTCGTTCGCCGACCTCAAGTGGACCAAGATCCTCGATCGCCTGGCGCGCCGGGTGAATCCCTTGATGAAAGAGCGGTGGTTCCGCGGCCTGTGTTATTACTGGGTCGTCGATCAAGCCGAGTACGCCACCGACCTGATCTTCACCGGCCCGAGGCGCTGGCCGGCCTGTATCCGCGGCTGCTGGACCACGCCGCGGTCAACTTCTCGGCGAAGGACATCCTGTGTTTCTTGGGGCGACGCTTCCATCCCCGGTTCGATGGCGAGGTGCTGACGGATTGCCAGAAAGGTCCTGGCACGGTGCGCGGATCAAGCATCGGGTGAAGAACAACTGGCTGAAGATGTACGACAAGTTCGGCTGGGTGCTGCGGATCGAGACGGTGATCAACGACCCGCGGGAGTTCCGGGTGCGGCGGCTGCGGACCCGCGACGGTCGGCGGGAGATGGTGTGGTGCCCGATGAACAAGGGGGTGATCAACCTGTATCGCTACCGCGAGGTGGGCTGGCTCGAACCGGCGCTACCTGGATGCGCTGGCGGTGGTGGACGACCCGGCGCCGGCGTATCGTCAGGTGGAGGAGTTGACCGAGCCGGTGGTGGTGTCGGGCCGGAGTCACGCCGGATTCAACCCGGCCAGCCCGGGGGACGTGCGGCTGTTCCGGGCGGTGCTCGCCGGTGAGAACCTGCTGCACGGCTTCCGCAACGCCGATATCCGGGCGGCGTTGTACGGCGACACCGAGGATGGCGACGATCGCCGCCGTCAGAGCCATGCGGTCGGTCGGATGCTGAAGCGGCTGCACGTGCGGGGGCTGATCGCGAAGGTGCCCCATAGTCATCGGTGGCACGTCAGCAAGAAAGGCCACCAGGTGCTCGGTGCGGTGGTGCAGTTGTATCATCACGGGATCCCCGCGGCGATGCGCACCGCGGCGTGATCAGCCGAGAAGATGCGGCACGGCGCAGGGACTTACTGAGGAAGACTCTAGCGAGGCTGCGCTCCAACCAACTGAGCACGGGGACTGGGCTCTGGACAAAGGGCTCCGGGGAGTCGAAAAACAGAGGCGTTGCCCCCGTTCGTGAAACCGCTGAGCGGTTGTTGGCCTTTCGGACCTGACCCCCGGAGCCTGCCATGAGCTTACCACGCACCGTGGCCGAAGTCATCGACGACCACGTGACGCTCGAGCTGGAATCCCTCGACCGGGTCTATCTCAACGTCTACCAGCCCCAGCTCCAAACGGCCCGCGCCGTGTTCCACTTCCTCCGCGACCACTATGGGCCGGGGGCGGTCTCCTCCCACCAGATGAAAGAGATCTCCGAGCGATTCCTCCGAAGCATCCACCGATTCGCGGACGACCAGGACATCCCGATCATCAGCTTCGAGAAGGGTCAGCGCAAAGAAGGCTTGGCGGCCGAGTACCCGGCCGAATTCGCGGCCCCCGAGGGGGTGCTCTTCATCGGCAAGGCCCAGGAGAAGGTCCGGACCTTCCGTACCGAAGGTCGGCATAACGTGCGCGGAGAACCTACCCCTGGATCGTCGAGTCCACCGCGATGGTCAACCAGTACTACTTCTATGCCGTCCACGCCGACTTCGGGCCGTTCTTCCTCAAGTACAGCTCGTACTTCCCCTACGGGGCCAAGCTCTGTTTCCGAACGGCCATGAATATCTCAAACGTCAACTCGCCAAGGAGGGCATCGGCTACGAGGAATTGGCCAACGGCATCTTGAATTGCGACGATCCCGAACGGATGCAAGAACTGGCCGACGGCTTGACGCCGGCGAGTCCTTCTTGTTCCTGAGCAAATGGCAGGACCATCTCCCCGTCCGTTCACCGTGGACGAACAGCGAGCCGGGTATCGTTATCGGGCCTCGATGAGCCAGATGGAGTTCGCCCGCACCCAGGTCTTCGATCGCCCGGTGCATGGCCGGATCTTTCGAGGAGGTGCTCCGCGAGAACATCGACCTGGGCGTCCCGACAACCTGCACTGATCTTCGAGCGGCGCGTGGTTCAAACGGACGCCGGGTGTTCCGACCCCGGGTGGTGGGCGAGGGGTGATCCCCTCCCTGTACGTGGACTATAAGTCCAGTCGTCGAAGCAATATTTCAAGGAAGGCCGTGCGTTGCGGACGGAGCTGACCGTGAACGATGCCGGGGAGTTCGGCTTGGGTCGGAAGCTGGATAATCTTCCCGCGCTGCGGGAGTTGGGCTTTCAAGCCACACGACGTCTGTTGGACGTCCAAAAGACCAGCCAAGACTTCGCTTTCTCCGAGGCAGTTGTTCCGGGAGGTGACCGGTCCTGCCGAGCGGACGAGCAGCGGGCGTCGGCCTTGCGGTTTGGCGACGAACTGGTGCACGCGTTATTGAGCGTGTTGATGGTGTTACGGCTGTTACCTCGGGGGTTTCGCAGTTCAGATCTGCGGGAGCATCTGGCTTCACTACTGGGGGTCGATCCCAGCGAATGGACCCAGGGCCGGCTGACGTACCAACTCCGCCGCTTGCGCCTGCACGGGCTGATCGAACGCACCCCGGTTCGCATCGCTACACGGTGACCGAGAAGGGCTGGCGTGTGGCGATGTGGTTCACGCGATGCCACGCTCGCCTCTTCCGGCCGGCACTCGGGGAGATCTTCGCGGGAGTTCCCCGACGACACCCGTGCGCCGCGCACTCGACCGTTTCGATCAAGAAGTGAACCGATATATAGAGAAAGCAAAGTTCCTGTGGCGGCTTGACCAAAAAACTTGACTCAAATGCTCAAATCTTCTCCTTAAAGGGGTCTAATGGCCGGACGAGATGGTCACACGGCGGTGGAGGGCATGGGTCATGGCTACTATAGCCAGTCTCCACCGAAGCTGGAGCAAGTGGGCGCTAATCGCCTACCGTCAACAGTTGGCTTTGAAGGCTGGCCTACTTCCACATGGAGGCTCCATCTCTTCCTGATCCTCTTCCGGTTCCCATAGAGATTGGAAAATGCACTCATCCGATGCTTGATGATCTCGGGGATTATGTTTTCACTAGCAGCGGGAAGCAAGGCTGCGAGGTCCATCCTTACCACGCCACCCGGGGTCACGATCAACAGCCATTTGTCAAAAGCAACATTGATGTCACTTGCCTCGATCTCAACGAACCGGACTTTGCGATAACCCCCGATATGATCCCCTCTGTGGAATTCCTCTAATATGTTGGGCACAGCACAGACCCTTTGACGTGAGCAGTATAAGATGAATGCCATGCCGGATAAATCGGTAGGCCGTGCCTGGTACGAAGAGCTGGAGTGAGTCTATGTTCGGAGAAGTAAATGGATCGCGGAAGAAATGCAATGACCGATTCTTTGTAAGCGCGACAATAGCTCGCGGACTATCTTCGGTCCCGATGGGGATCACTCCCACGAAATCGACCCGCTTCGAGTCAATTCTGGAAACCTTAGGGGAAGTAGCCGCATTGTTGGTAGGACGGCGGCGAAGACTAGACCGCCCGTACGACAGGCGGCAACGATCACGGGTAGATGAGGCTTCCCGAATAATCCCATGTAAGCGACGTCGTAATATATAGGCACTTCTTCGGTTGCAGGCAGACCATCCGGTTTGTAGTCTCCGCCAGAATTCTGAAGTAGGAGTAATAGGCCGGATGCGCAGCCCGGCATCGAAATAGGTGTCGGCGACGGGTTTGATGCCGTGTGAACCAAACCCTATTCGTGCCACGCGTAGACCCTGTGGGTTGGCGGTGAACCGATGCAATGCTATCTCGCTTCGCGTGGTGACGCCCAAGTGGAGCTCAGTTTTATCATCAAGAAGAAGGCCGCCCCATTGACGGACTCCCCGTCCCTCGTTGCCGGGAACGGATTTATATGCTCGTGAGTGCCATCGATTCCGAACTCCAGAATTACCCCATCGTCTGTGCCGAGAAGGAAGGTGCCGGGTGTTATGCCTTCTCCGGCCCAGGTCATCTTGCGATCCGGGAACGAGACCACCGCCGCCCGGATGTTACTTTGGTCGAAAGGTGTAAGGGAATCTGTCATGGGTAATCGCCCCTGAGGATACGATCGGCATCTCGCTGGCTGACACGCCCTCCTAGGACCATCCGTTGCATGGCGGACTTCGGTGGGGCGTAGCCCTGGCTCTTGCGATTCAAGGCGTCCCTGGTCTTGAGGGGCCAACGGGGATGGCCGTGCCATTCGGCTGCCGAATGCGGATTCCAGAAGATCGCCAGCAGTTCGTGTCGGGTGCCAATTTCAATATATTCTTCTCCATCTTTATGGACATTATAAAGATTGCCTTTTTCATCGCCGTAATCGCCAGTTTCGGCGCCTTGGAAGAGGGAGAACTCGACTTCGCGGCTTATACATGACTGCCAGCATGCGTGATCGCCCTTAGGAGGGTGGTGATGCTTTACTGTGAACTTATAGGTGCGGCCCCTGGCGGTCTTGACCGGGTGAACGTGGTGATCACGCTTCGGCTTCTTGCTCGATCCCTTTCGTTTGTCCCGCTTCGACATGGCAGGATCTCACCTGATTCGCGGGCAGGCATAGCCCCAGTCGCTCACGATTTCCGAGTGCCTCTGATCTGCTCTAAGTTAACCCCTCTTAGGGGTTGCGGCAACCCATCCCTCCTCAGCCTCGGGGGCGGTCGCCGCTCGGCGGAAGGGGCGGGCTTCCTGACCACGCCGCTTCGCTCGCGGTGGAGGAAAGGCCAGGGGGACCGGCGGAATTATCCCCGCCTCCACAGCACAACCCGGTTGAGGAACGCCAAGGTCCGGGCGCTGGCCCAGAGGGTCAGAAGGGAGAGGGTCAGAAGGGAGAGGGTCAGACCCCTTTGTTTGCCCCCCCTTTGTTTGCCCCCAGACCCCTTTGTTTGCCCCAGTGGAAGGGAGAGGGTCAGACCCCTTTGTTTGCCCCAGACCCCTTTGTTTGCCCAGACCCCTGTCTGTTTGCCACCACCCGCCGAACCAAGACAGAAGAGTGTCCTTGATCGACAGATTCCGTACAGCCCCCCCAACCGGTATGCCGATCCTTTAGACGGGGTGGAATGATCGTATCGACCGCATACCGAGGGTCGCATCATGAAGCGTCGCAATCTCTGCGGATTGATCCTCATTTCAATGACCGGATGTCAATCCGACCTTGGCGGAGGCCTCGCTCACCTCCGGGGGTCAGGTCCCAGAATACTTCGGGCACCTATCGGGAACTCGGACACCGCAACACCGAGTTCGAGCGACGCGGCTCAGTCTGTGCCCCCTACGCCGGAGGAAATTGGCTCTCCGCCATTAGATCCTCGCGGAATTCGACGCGGAACGGATCATTGATCTTGAGCAGCTCAACAGTCACCCGGCCGATCGCCGTGCGGCCCACGAGGTAGGCGTCCTCCCACCGGAAATGCCGCGACCACTTGTGCCGACGCGGGTTGAACAGCGGCGTCAGCTCCCGCGTCACGCGCGTCAATGCTGCTAATGTCCGAACCCTTAAACGAATTACAATAAAAGCAACTTAAACATAGATTGCCGGCGACCGTCGGGCCCTTGTGTTTGTCCGCGATGATGTGGTCGATCTCGAAGGGCGTCGGGTCAAGGTCCTGGGGCATCCGGCAATATTCGCAGCAGCCTTTCGCCCGTTGCCAGACCAGCCGGATCAACGCCGCGTTCATTGGCGGCTCAGGAGTAGGTGCGTCGCTTCGGCTTGATCTTCAGCGTCCGCCGAGCCTTCGATTTGAGGATGCCGAGCAACGTACCGGCCTTGGCGAAGCCGTACAGCTCTTCCTTCTCCGCCGGAGTCAGGGCATCCGCCTGATTGCGGACGGCCAGGTCGTGCATCCGGGCCTTGTCCCGCTCGCTGAATTCCACGTCCACGATCGAGCGGGCCAGTTCTGGCGGCAGCAGCCCACGCTCATCGTCGAAAACGCGAGCCAGGATGGTGACCTCGTTCTCGCCCCTGCGTGCCGCTACGCTCATAGCCTTGCCCCTGTTAAGCTGTTCCCGGGTCGGGTCACCGGGTTAAATGGTCAGGTCTCCAGCCTGACCGAGTGTAACACGGCGGGCGGCCTTGCGGAATCGAAATGCAGCGGCCGCGCTGCCTCACGCCTGGCCTTCCGTGGTCGAAGCCCGGCCCGGGCACCCGTCGCCCATCCGCCCGACCGACCGCAGCCGGCGCCGGCCCGTCCTACGGTCGCCGGGTCCGGCCCGGCCCGTGAGCTCCCACGCGTCGGGCGGAGTCCGCCGCGGGCGGCGGCACGATCGGGCGCCGACGGGCCGGGTCCGGACGACGGCACCCGCCGGGCGGAGTCCGCCGCGGGCGGCCGCTCCAGACCATCCGCGACCACCCAACTCAGCGCGACGGGAGAAAAAACAGAATTCCGAAGAAAAAGATCGAATCTGTCGACGACTTGCGACGTCTAATATGACTCCTTGGCAATTCGGTTCGACAGAGAATCGGGACGATCGGGCCCGAGATGGCACTTTGGCGTACGTCAATGCATTGCGGCAAGGTGGGTCAACAATACCATTGTCCTGCGCGATGAATCATCATGCAATGGGTGGTTCGATCGTTGCATCATGTGTGAGTGGACTCTCACGCAGTCTGTCGCTCGCCTTCATCATCTCGGGCCGATCGTTTCGAGCCTTTGACTCGGGATGGATGGCTGCACGATCGGACGCTCGACTCCGCTCGAGCGACCCGGCGACCGGGGCCGTCGTGAGACGCCCCCTGGTCACGAGGCATCGAGACGGCGCGAACGAACCCAAAGCTGCGCAAGCACTCGTTGACTTTGCGGATGTCTCGCCGGGAGCCATTCACTACGACCTTCAAAAAGCGCAAAACGAAGCCACAGATGCGAAATCTAGCTGAGTTTGCGGATCACGGGATCGAGGATCGCTGCGGTGACAGCGGTGAACGGGCAAAACCTGTTCAACGTACCTGGATGACCCGATCAGGCCACGGGAAAGAGAGCAAACGAAGCCAACCCTGTCAGGATGGCAGTCCGGTTGAGGGTGCCCTCCTCTGAGGACGTGACGAACGAAGCCAATCCTGCCAGGATGGCAGTAGCGGGAAGAGGCCCCCTCGGTGCGAATCAGGCTGAGAGTCTGTTCCAGAAGGGTCGGTCATCGTTCCTTGGCCATGTGACGGACCGGAGCTCACCGGACCCGATCGGTCCGTAGGTCAGACTGTCCAGCCCGACTCCGAGCCTCCGTCGGCTAAAGCCCGACCGCGGCTCTGTACCAGAAGGGTCGGTCCACAGTCTGGACGTCGGCAAGTAGGTCGGCTCTCCAACCCGACGCCGATCGGATCGGTACATCGGACTGGAAAATCTGACCTACAACGGGTCGGTACGGACGGAGTCAGGCTGAACAGCCACCTACACCGATCGGGCCCGGCTCGACTTGGTCCTCATCCCGTCGTCTCGGCAGATCGTCCATGCCAACCCGTCACAGACCCTCTGGAACGGACTCTGAGTCGGGAGCAAGCTTTTTTTCTGCGGCCGAGTCGGGGTCAATAGACAAAGAACAAAGTGTGACCCCGTCGGCCCCAAGTCCGACCCGTCGTTCCCCAAAGTCCGACCTCGTCGGCCCGAGACGGGCTGTGCATCCATCCACATCCCTGAACCTCGCTGGTCGGTCCGATGGCACGGCGGTAGAATGGCCGCGACGGTTCGGCGAGGGTGGCGGGCTTCCGGGGCCCGTCCCGGCCGGCCATTCATCCCGACCGGATGGGCTCCCGACGCGAAGGGACCGCGGCCATGATCCGCAAGTCATATCTCGGCGTTGTGCTCCTGGCGGGGGTGCTGGTCGGCCTCGTCGCTTCGGGCCGGATCGCCATCCAGGCGCAGGATCGCGGTGCCGCCGGTCGCGTCGATTCCGGCCGAGCGTCCGGAGCGAACCGGCCGAGGACGGCCGACGCGGTGGCGGAACCGGCTCGGGTCGCCGGCGATGAGCCGGTGACGATCGCGGCGCGAGGCGGCACCCTCGGCCGCCGGGTCGGTCCAGGACGTGCTGCTGCGGCCGTTCCGTTTTCCGTTCAATCGGCCGACCTCGCTGACGCAGGTCTGTCTCCAGTCTGAAGCAGACGCTGGGCGTTCCCGTGGTCCTCGACCTCGCCGCGCTGGACCGGCAGGACGTGGACGCCGACGACACCGTCCAGCTCGAGCTCGACGGCGTCCGGCTCAAGACGGGCCTGAAACTCCTGCTCGACCAGGTCGGCCTGACCTATCACGTCGTGGCCGGAGGACAACCTGCTCATCATCACCGATCGCGAGGGCTCCGAGGATCCGCTGGACCGGATCTGGGCCGAGCTGCGGACGCTGCACCGCGACATCCACGACGTGCAGGACGCCGTGGACGAGCTGTCCGACTCCCTCTACAGGGACGCGGACGGAGGGCCCCGCGTCCGGAAGCCCACGATCATCGAGGAGAAGCCCGACCGCGATCCGGTCGGGCAGGCACCCGGGGCCGCGGCGGGACAAGCCCGAGAAGCCGGCGACAGCGGCCCGAGGCCGCGGAGGGCGACGCTCCGCCGCCCGCCTCCACGCCGCGATCGACGCCCGGGCGGGTGCCGCTGTCGAAGACAGCGTCGGGCGCTCGTGAATGCGATCGGATCGTCGGGCTGCCTGGATCGCGAGTTGCACGGAGCAGCATGATCGACTCGGTTGTGGGCCCAGAGCGAGACACGCCGGCCGGGTCCGCCGCGGAGAGCCGGTACGCCGGCGCGGCGCCGCTCGCCGGCCGGCACGGTCGGCGACGCGGCGGAACTGGCTCCGAGAGCCCAAGTCGGCCGTCTGGATGGTGCTGGCCGCCATCGTCCTGATCGGCGGCGGCCGGCGGCTCCTCTGGGCCTGGCGGGCTCGCAAGGCCGTGGCGCGGCTGGCCGATCCCGACGTGACGCCCGAAGAGATCGAGGCGGTCGCCGCTTTCGGCCGGTCCGGCGCGCTGGGAGCTGCTCCGCATCTTCAGCACGACCGAATCCGAGCCGCCGCGCATGGCCGCCGGGCGTGCGCCTGGCCCGCCTCTGGCGCGACGACCAGCTCGTCGCCGAGGAGGAGCAGGCGGTCGTCCGCCGCGGCTTCGCCGTGACCTGGAGCGCCCGCCGCCGCTATCCTCGCGCGCCTGCACGCCGAGATCCCCATCGTCGGCCACGTACGACGTCCCCTTCCTGCCCGATGACCGGGCCCACGTCGCGTCCCGAGGACCTGGAATGGTCCCACCGGATCGTCGGCGCCCGCCGCGCCGCGCTGGAGGAGTTCTCGCCGTGGAAGCCCGGCCGCGGCCGAGGTCGCGTTCTCGATCGTGCCCGACGACTTCCCGACCAATGGACCGCATCGCCTGGTGCTCCAGAGCACGCGTCCGGACCGCGGGCCTCTCCGGCGCCTGGGAGATTCGAGCTGCCGCACGTCCCGTTCCAGTTCGATTTCGACCCGATCCTGCGCCTCGACGCGATCCTGACCCTCTCCGACGCGGCCCGGGACGAGGCGATGGCGCGGGCCATCCGGCTGGAGCCGGCCACAGGCACGGACGAAGGGCCGGCCCGGCTCGTGCCGCTCGGGGGCGAGTGGGTCCTGCGGAATCCGCCTCGGCTGGCGGTGGACACGCCCCTGCCGTGCGACCTGGCCCACGCGGTCGCGCTCGAATTCGAGGGCGCGCCGGGTCGCTTCCCGGCCGGCTCGCTGATCGTGAGCGGCCAGGGCCTGCTCGCCGCGCGGCGGGGACGCCTCCGCGTCGACGATCCGGCGGTTCGACTCCGACCCGATCGGGCCGCTCCCGCACGGCGTGATCGATCGTCCGGCGCCCGGCGCGTTGCGGCTGCACCTCGCGGCCGATGCCCAGCTCGGCTGGGCCGATCCCGATATCCGCTCGGTCTGGCCGGGAGCGATCGAGACGAACTGGGTCGAGGCCGAGATCATCCGTCGTTGAGCCGCCGGCCGGCCGGCCACGATCCGCGCGGCGACGCGCACGGCGGCGATGAGGCTCGAGGCGTCGGCCAGGCCCTTCCAGGCGATGTCGAAGGCCGTGCCGTGCGCCACGCTGGTCCGCACGATCGGCAGGCCCAGCGTCACGTTGACCGCCCGCTGGAAGCCGACGGTCTTGAGCGCGATATGCCCCTGGTCGTGGTACATCGCGACGACGGCGTCGTAGTCGCCGGCCAGGGCATGATAGAACAGCGTGTCATTGGGCAAGGGCCCGGTCGCGTCGAGCCCCTCGCGGCGGGCGTCCTCCACGGCGGGGCGCGATCAGCGGTCCCTCCTCGTCGCCGAAGAGACCGTCTTCGCCGGCATGCGGGTTGAGCGACGGTCACGGCGATGCGCGGACGGTCGCCGCCGGTCAACGGCCGCATCGCCCGGTCGGCCAGGCGGATCTTCGACAGGATCGCGTCGCGGCTCAGCAGGTCGAAGACCCGCCGCAGGGCGACGTGGAGCGTCACGTGGACGACGCCCAGGCCGGCGGGCCGCGTGCGACGGCATCGCCGTCCGTCGTCGACCCGTTCGTGCCGCCCTCGAGGTAGAGCATCATCGCGTGGTCGGGGGCCTTGCAGCGCTCGGCCAGGATCTCGGTGTGACCGGGATGATCGATGCCGGCCTGGTGCAGCGCGTGCTTGTTCAACGGGAGCGTCGCGATCGCGTCGATCCGGCCGTTCCAGCGCGAGGTCGATCGCCGTGTTCAAGAACTCGTACGCGGCACGGCCCGCCCGGCGATCGACGACACCGGGCGGATTCCCGCCAGATCGCCGAAAGGTCCACGGACCGCCAGGCAGGGGATCCTCCGTCTCGAAGGATCCGCCTGCTCGGGCCGGTCGATAACCTGGATCTCGAACGCCACCCGCGCCGCCCACGAGCACCGCCGCCCGCCGCATCACGCCCGGGTCGCCGATCACGATCGGACGGGCCAGGGCGTGGAACGCCGGATCGAGCCAGCCCGGGCGATCACCTCGGGGCCGATCCCGGCGACGTCGCCCATCGTCAGGCCCACCCGGGGGAGTTCTGTTGGAGCGTTCATCGTGCGTGCCGCGTGCCCCTCGCAGGTGTCGTATCGATTCTCTAGCCCCGGTCATTGTAGACCGGCGCGAGAAACAGTGAAAGCAGGCGACTTGACAGTGTCACATCGCCGCTATATAACAGTGTCATGAAGAACAGCGAGCCGCTCTGGACGCTGGACGAGCTGGCGGCGGCGGTCGAGAAGGCGCTGTCCGAGGGCTATGAGGGCGCGGCCAGCGGCCGGGTGCGTGACGTACCGGACCGCCGGACGATCCGCTACTACACGACCCTGGGGCTGATCGACCGTCCGGCTGCGATGCGGGGACGCACGGCGTTGTATGGCCGCCGGCATCTGCTCCAGCTCGTGGCGATCAAGAAGCTCCAGGCCAGGGGCCGGAGTTTGACCGAGGTCCAGCAGGAGTTGACGGGCCAGACCGACCGGGAACTGGCGCAGATCGCCGGCCAGGAGACTCCGGAAGGGCCGGGCGGGAGCACGGTATCGGCGTCGCCGAGATCCGATCGCGACTTCTGGCGTCAGGAGCCCGAGGCGCCCGAACCCTCGGAGTCGGCGAGCACGGACGCGGCCGACCGTGCTGGAGTCCGGCGTCGTTCCGTCGGCGAGCGATCTTCCGCGAACGTTCCTGGGCGTCCCGCTGGTCGACGGCGTGACGCTCCTGCTGAGCCCGAGCGCCCGATCGACGTCGACGACCTCGAGGCCATCCGGTCCGCCGCGGCCCCCTTGATCCGCACCTTGACCCGTTCCCGGCTCATCGACACCCCGAAGAAGGAGAGAACCCATGATCCGATCGCTGCCGATGATTCCCGGAGCCGAGATGGTCTCGCCCGCTACCCGATCGATCGCCGACGACGAGGCGGGGTTCGGTGCGCTGCGGACAGAGAAGGGGCAACTGCCGCTGGAATCGATGGACGTCCGCGGGCGGATCGACGGACTGCTGGCGCGGATCGTCGGTCCGCCAGACGTTCGTCAACGCCTGCGAGGAGCCGCTGGAAGCGGCGTACATCTTCCCGCTGCCCGACCGCGCGGCGGTGACCCGGTTCCGCATGACGGTCGCCGGCCGCGAGATCGAGGGCATCCTCGAGGAGCGCGGACAGGCGCGCGAGCACTATGACGAGGCGATCGCGCAGGGCCGTCGCGCGGCGATCGCCGAGGAGGACCGGCCGGGCGTCTTCAACCTCCGCGTGGGCAACCTGATGCCCGGCGAGCGCGCCGACCGTCGAGCTGACCCTCTGCGGCGTGCTGCCCTATGCCGACGGCGAGGCCACGTTCCGGTTCCCGCTGGTGGTCGCGCCGCGATATATCCCGGGAGTCCCGCTTGCCGGGCCCGTCGGTGGGCGACGGGACGGCCGTCGACACGACTGCCGTGCCGGATGCCTCGCGGATCAGCCCGCCGGTGCTCCTGCCCGGATTCCCGAACCCCGTCCGGCTGAGCCTGGAGGTCGAGCTGCACGACGGCGGTGCCGATGTGGACGGGGTCCGCTCGAGCCTCCACGCCGTCCAGGAGGAGTCGCGCGACGGATATCGGCGCATCCGGGTCCAGCCCGGCGAACGGCTCGACCGCGACTTCATCCTGCGGTTCCGGCTCGGGCGGCGACGGGATCCGTCTCGACCCTGACGCTCCACCCCGATGCCGACGGGGCAGCGAAGGGACCTTCGCCCTGACGGTCGTCCCGCCCGCGAGGACGGCCGACGCGCCCGCTCGGCCCCGCGATCGTGGTCTTCGTCCTCGACCGATCGGGCAGCATGGAAGGCTGGAAGATGGTCGCGGCGCGGCGCGCGGTGGCGCGGATGATCGACACGCTCGGAGACACCGATCGGTTCAGCGTCCTGGCGTTCGACAGCACGGTCGAGACGCCTGCCACGCTGTCGGCCGGCTCTCGGTCGCGGCCACCGATCGCCACCGATTCCGCGCCGTGGAATACCTGGCAACGGTCGAGGCTCGCGGCGGGACCGAGATGGCCGAGCCGCTCGATCGGGCCGTCAAGCTGCTGCGGGATTCGGGGCGCGGACTCAGGCGATCGCATCCTGGTGCTCATCACCGACGGCCAGGTCGGCAACGAGGACCAGGTCCTCAAGAAGCTGGGGACGCGCCTTCGTGGCATCCGCGTATTCACGATCGGCATCGACCGCGCCGTGAACGAAGGATTCCTGAGGCGTCTGGCGGAGCGAGGCGGCGGTTCGTGCGAGCTGGTCGAGTCGGAAGACCGGCTGGACGAGGTGATGTCGAAGATCCATCGTCGGATCGGGACGCCGCTCCTGGCCGGCCTGAACCTGGAGCCGGAAGGGCTGGCGATCGAGCCGGGCGAGGTCGTCCCGCGGCGGCTTCCCGACCTGTTCGCGGGGTCTCCGCTCCTGATCCTGGGCCGGTATCGGGGGCGTCCGGAGGGGTCGATCGCTCTCCGCGGCACCGACGCCGCCGGGAAAGGTCATGTCGAGTCGGTCGCGGCCCGGGTCCGCGAGAACCCGGCGATCGCGGCCGCATGGGCGAGAGGACAGGTCCGACAACTCGAGGACCGCTATGCTGCGGGTGACGGCGACCGCACCTCCCTCGAGAAGGCGATCGTGGCGATCTCGCTGAGATTCCAGGTCTCTGAGCCGATTCACGGCGTACGTCGCGATCGACCGATCACAGGTCGCTAACCGCACGGACTCGCTCCACCGGGTCACGCAGCCGGTCGAGCTGCCGCAGGCATGGGCAGCCGGGGGCTATCGGTCGAGCGCAAGTTCACCATGCCGCGCGTACGGCGGGTCGGGGGTGGTGCTCGATCCGCCGAGTCATCGCTTCCTCTGCCCTGCTTGGCCGCTCCCCCTCCGCCGATGGAAACCAGCACCGACTTCTTGATGGAGTGCGACGAAGAGGCGGCGCCACTGCGGGCTCTCGAGACCTTGGACGGACGATTGCAAACCGTAGGGAAGCTACCGCCGCGCGACGCTGCCAGGATGATCGCCGAGCTGGCGGAAGGACTGCGATCGATCCACGATCAGGGAATGATTCATGGCGAGATCCAGCCGACGGGAATCCTCATGGAGGGGAATCATCTGCGGCTCGAGGACGCCTCCGCCGGTAGGTCCGAACGATGGGAGTCCTCCGGACCTCCACCGAACTGGATCAGTTGTTACACACCGCCCGAATGGCTCCAGTCCAACCCGGCGGCCCGCGATGCTCGGGGCGATATCTACTCACTCGGCGTGATCCTCTATCGGATGCTGACCGGCCGGCTCCCGTTCGGCGAGGTCGAGAGGGGGCCGACCCTCGCGCTGGAGATCACCACGGCGCTACTCACCCGGCCCCGCCAGATCGACGGATCGATCCCCGTCGCGCTCGAGGAGATCTGCCTCAAGGCGATGGCGAGGGATCCGTCGGCTCGGTACAACACCGCGGCCGAATTCGCCTCGGCCCTCCGCGAGTTCCTCAAACCGAGCCGGAAGTCGTTCTGGAAGTAGGGTCCCACAGGCGGGCGGGGCTCGGGCCGGATCATCGCGGGGCCCGGGCTTCCGTCAAAACCGGATGATCAGATCCGCGGAGAACGTGAACATCTCCCGCCGGGTCCCGTTGTCGATCGCCTTGGCCCCCGAGGTGTAATCGAATCGGACCTCGGGCCGGAACACCAGCCAGTCGTAGAAGTAATGGGCCCAGCCGAGAGTGTGCTCGAAGTAGGTGGTCTTGTATCCCAGCCGCTGCCCCTGGAAGTTGTCGAGAATGTCGGATCTGAGCACGATCCGGTCCTTCTTGCTGAGCATGTAGGCCGTGTAGTTGACGAAGCCCAGCGAGTCGGATAATCCCGGGATGAGCTTGCCGGGCCCCACGCTCGGGAAGAACGGTTCGGGCGGGCCCTCAATCACCGTGCCGCCCATCAGGGCGTCGCGCTGCCAGATGTAATACATTTCCGTGATCGTGTGCAATTTATCCGTGAACTTGTGTTCCCACAAGAACGACGAGACCTGGAGGTCGTCGTGTCCGTTCTTGTAATAGCCCTTGCCGACCGAGTTGACGCCGCCGAAGATGACGTCCTTGTTGTTCCGGGAGACCCACTTGATCAGGAACTCGCCGTTGGGTTGCGACGAGGTCGTCCAGGGGGCCATATCATTGCCGGCCTGGATCGCGGTCATGAAGAAGAACCGCTCATTGACCCGGAAGATCCCCTGGATTCCCGTGAAAGTGTAGGGGTTGACCGAATACATCGTCGAGTGCGAGTACAGGTAATTCTCGGGAGAGAGCTGCGCCTCGATGTCGATCGGCGAGATATATCGGCCGACGCGGAGGATCATGCCTTCCAGGATATGTGGGAAGTAGATGTCGAAGTAGAGCTGGAGCGGGTCGTAGCCGTACAGATGATTGTGCTTCAGGAGCTGGTCGCTGAACCAGCCCTTGGCGGTGGTGTAGCGGTAATCGATGCCGTAGAGGTTGGTGACCTTGAATCCCCAGTCCATGTGATCGGTCTGGAACGAGTCGGTGATCCGCTCGAAGATCACGATCGCCTGCGAGAGTTGCAGGCTGTTGGGCACGATGTTGTAGACCTCGGGGATGTTCGAGTTTCGCGACGTGCCGAACGTGACCGACGGGTTGACCCAGCCGTAGATCTTGATCCGATTGTCCTTCCAGAAGTCGCCATAAGGGCCCTTCTCGAGGGCCTCCATGAACGGCCAGACCGCGTCGTCCCGGATGCCGATCAAGGGGCCGAGGTGTTCCGAGAACGGAAAGGGCGGCGACTGGTAGGGGGCCGGCGGCAATCGTCGAGGTTGCGCCGCCTCCCCTTCTTCCTGCGGATTCGGCTCCTCCACGAAGAAGGCTTCGAAGAGACGCTGGGAGAGCGACAGATCCGCCTGGCTGCCGGGGACCGCGCTCCTCGTCTCCGGGGTGATCGGGAAGTCCTGGAAGAATGTCGTCTCAACATCCGCGTCAGTCTTCGCGCGAAGTGGGTCCTTCTTGAGCGGTCGCTTCGGAGGTGGAGGGCCGACGCCGGCGGTCTTGCCGTTCGATCGCCGTTGCTCCCGAGGCGGCCGCCGGGGATGGGATCGGCGGGGCCGACCGCGATGGGACAGATCCCTGGCGAGTCGGACTCGGTCTGGCCGCCTGTCTCGGTGTTTCCGTCGCCGATTGCTGGTCCGGACGCAACCACCGGAAGAGAGGGGGTTGCCACGACCGCGACGCGGTATCCGAATCGCTCGACGCCTTTTTCTTGCCCCGAACACGACCGTCTGGTTGAAGCCACACGAGTGTCGGCGACCGCTTCGTCGGATCGCCCGAGACCTCCGCTTCATCAACTGACGAAGGATCCTGCGCGAGGGAAATGGAGCCGGCCGAGACAAGGTAGGTCGCTAGCGTCAAGTGGCAATAGGTTGCCGATAGTCGCCGATAGGGCATCCATATCGCTCCGCTCGGAGGCTCTGTCCCGTCCAGCGCGTACCGTCATCCTTGATCGGTACGATCTACGCTTCGGTGACCGGCAGGGTCTCTTGGCGGCGCGCAATGTCGTCGTCGCTCGGCGGATCGCGTCGTGAGCAGGGAGTGCCCACCCTACAAGTCGGCTAGCCGTCGTGCTGACTTGAGCGATTGGATCGGAAGCAACGATTGCCAGATGGGAGACGATCGTCCGGGTTGTAGGAGGTGAGCCCATTGCTGGCGGGATCACGGTATTTCGATGAAGACGAGAACAAGACCGCCGGACTCCGGCCGGTGCGCCCGATCTCGACGAGACACATGCCGGACTTTCTCCCTGCTCGGACACGCATCCGCCTCGATCAAGACCCGGCCGGAGTCCGGCCGACTCGCCGGTGTCCGTTCGGGAAGGACGCATTCGCGAATGCACATGGCGTGCCGGTATTGATTCATCGCACAAGTCTTGCCAGGGCCTGGCATTGTGGCGAACCATTGCATCGACGCCTTGCGTACGGCTCCTGGCGGAATCATGCAGAATGCACGTTGCGCGGGGCAAAGTGCACTCGATGGGGATTGATCCGCCGACGGCCCGATAGGGAGAACTCGACGACTCGACGTCGACGCACCGTCATGCGGCGACGGACGCTTCCTCCATGCCTGCGAGTTCCTTCGCCTTGCCGGCCGACCGGGGTCCGTGATAGGATTCCGCTCCCGCGCCGCTCCGACAGCCGCAGGCTTCACATCATTCGATCGATTCCTTTCATCTCATCGCGTCGCGGGACCTGGGACGTGGTCATGTGCCGGCTCGATCGCGAGCCCGAAAGAGTAAGCGGCGATCTGACCGACTCTAGTGAGGGGTCGGATTGCCATCCTGCCGGGAGGGGACGATGTCCCACGGGATAGAGGGGAAGCGCCGCCGGGGCGCATCGCATTGGGTCGTGCAGACGCTCGAAGGCCGGGTGCTCCTGAGTGGAGCGGGCCAGGCCCAGGCGGCGGCCCCGTCGGCCCAGGTCGAGTCGATCCCGGGTCAGCATGCACGACCACGGCGTCGAGTCCGCCACGCAGTCGAGGCAGGGCGCACGGCGATCGTCCTGACGGCGACGGTCAAGACGGCCGGCACGAATCGCCTGTTATCCGCCGGCACGGTGCGATTCTCGGTCGTATCTCCCACCTCCGAGGGCCTGGGTTCGGCCCATGTCGACAAGCTGGGGCAGGCGACCTTGAGCACGTTCAGGCTTGGCGGGACAAGAAAACCGGAGGGTTCTTCGAAGAAGAGGTGGGTGGAGGGGTCGAGGAATCCGAGGGACCGATCCACATCTCAAACGTGATGCTGGTGGACCCCAAAGATGGCAAGCCGACACGTATCGGAATTGAACGGGAGGGTGGTCGGCGCTATCGCGTGGCAAAGCGGTCGGGGACTCGACTGGACTGGGATTCGGCGGGGAGAACCGAAGAGGAGGCGAAATCGTGAGACCGCCTGCATCGAGTCGATCGGGCGGACGTGGTCGCCGGAGCTGCCAGCAAAGCGGCGCGGAGGAGCTGTGACTCCCCGCCGGGTCTTCGACGCGCTCGCGGGCAAGCGGCGTCAGCTCGCCTACAAGGCGGGCCACCGTGGCCGATGCCAGCGGATTCACGATCACCGCGAGGGCCGCCGGCGGGGAGCCCGTCGGCCTCACACGCGCCAGCCGGGCGAGCGTCGATGAGCCACTGGACCACCGAGGAGGCGCCGATGAGTCACAAACGCACACTCCCATTACGACGCCTGGGATCGCGGGAAGAATCAAGGGAGCAAACACTTTGAGACTGCCTGCATCGAGTCGATCGAGCGGCCTGGCCCATCGGAGCTGGATCGCATTTGCAGGCACAGAAACACCGGAGTTGCTTTGTGGCAACCCCGCGCCCGCGTCTCAACGAGACGTCATCGTGATGTGTAAAGAAAGGTGGTAGGTGATGCTGACTGGTCACGAAATGCAGCAGAGAACCAAGGACAAGACTAGATATCTCACGAACCAGCGGATTCAGAAAGAAAAGGCCAAGGAAGCCAAGCAAGCTAACAAGCTGTCGCCTAAAAAGAAGAAATGAGCCTACGCCGCGACTGTGCTGTGTGAGAGCATGTCTTGAAGTGCGACGTGAAACGCAGCCGAGACCTAGGCCTCGAGCAGTCTGATGGCCAATCGCGCGGACAGGCGTCGTCGCAGGGTCTCTGGCGATCCTGAGAAAGCTCTGGGAGGCAAGAAAAGTGGTGGGTCTGGGACGGACAGACCTCGCGAACGCACCACGAGATCGACAGCGCCGTCAAGCGGCGTCAAAGCGCCGGTTGCGGGACTGATACGCGACAGCCCAGACACCGATAAAGGCCCGCCCAGCGCCGCCGATCAGCGATCTCTGATCGGCTTGATCATCAGACTGCTCTTCGGGGTCAAGATCGGCAGAAAGCAGCCGAAATCGACCCTCGCCTCGATGGCAGAGTTGGTGGTGATCATCGCCGTAGCGCTGGGTCTTGCCCTTGGGATCCAGGCAGTGATCGCCAAGCCCTACCGGATTCCAACCGGCTCAATGGAACCAACACTCGAGATCGGTCAGCGAGTTATCGGCAACCGCATCGGGATGGCACTCAACGGGCCCCATGTCGGAGAGATCGCAGTCTTTCACCCACCCAAGTCGGCCGAAGAACAGCTGTGCGGCCCCGAACCGAACGTCGCTAGGGCGGGTGGTCCAGCTTGTGACGCGCCGGTGGCGCAAGAGGAAATGGGCACGAACTTCATCAAGCGGGTGGTCGCCGGTCCTGGGGAATGGCTCTACATAAAGGAAGGCCATGCCTATACCTCCAAGAGCCAGAATGGCCCCTTCAAGCGCGAGCACGACCCCTACATCCGCCCGTGTAAACCGCTGCAGAAGCCGAGCTGCAACTACCCGGTGCCGATCAAGATCCCGCCCGGTCACTGGTTCATGATGGGCGACAACCGTGGCGAATCAGACGACTCGAGGTTCTGGGGGCCTGTGCCCACCGGCTGGTTCATTGCGGGTGCCGTTGGCACCTACTGGCCACCCGATCGCATCGGATTCTTCTAGCCAAACGCGAGGCCCAGAGTTGATATGAGCACCAAGAAACCGCGACCTCAGCGCGATAAACAACACGACCAGGTTGAGCGAGACGAGATGGAGACCAAAGCCAGCGCTCCGGCTAGTCGCACGGGCGGAACCCTGATCGTAATGGCTATCGCACTGATCTTCGTAGTCGTCATGATTGTGCTCACTGGCAAAGAACTTGGTGAGAAAGGTGTCCGCGCAGAGAGTCAGAACGGCCCACGAATCTCAAGTCCACGAGAAGCGGTCTCGATCGCCAACTCTCTGCTGGCCGGCATACCCCAGCATGGAAACGCGCTTGGCAAGCCGACGGCACCGGTCACGCTCGAGTTCTTTGGCGATTTTGAATGCCTTCCATGTCGGGAGTTCGCGTGGTGGGGGATGCGCGGCCTAGTTGAAACGTGGGTCCTCACGGGCAAGCTTCGGATCGAGTATCACCCATGGCTCAGCACTCGTAACAACTTTGCGGTGTTTCGCGAACAGCAAGCGGCGGCTCTGGCGGCCGGTGAACAGAACAAGCTGTGGAACTTCATCGAGACTTCTTACTTCGAGGAGCCAGAAGAAGGCGAGGGCGCGTTGCCAGGTAACTATGTGCAAAGCATCGCTGCGCAGGTGCCGGGACTAAATCTCATGCAGTGGGACGATGATCGCAGCGGCACTAGCTCCGCAGGCGCAGTTATACGAGATGTGCGCTTTGGCTCAGAACATCACCTCCGGGGCGCCCCGGCGTTCCTGTTTGGTAGGACCGGTGGACCCATGAATGAAATCACCGGGCTAAGCGAAGCCAAGGTCTACCGCATGATCCAGGAACTGCTCGCCACATAGCCAGCACAGCGTGTTCGGATCGCACTTCGCGATTAGTCCCCGTTTAGGTGGCGAGGATATCGTTTTGCTGCTAGGTTTCGTGTCGTGTGGGCCTAGGATCCCACGGGCGAAATCGAGAGATAGGATTCGTTTCAGGGGTTGTGAGAATGAGGACCTTTTTGCTTATCGCGCACGGCGCGTCTACTTGCTTTGCGGCCGTGAGGGCTTGTGTTACTAGTTGTCGTAGCGTAGCTACGTCAACTCTCTCTCTCTCTCTCTCTCAAACCGGCGCTGTCGTCTAGCCGGATCTAGCTTCCGGCGTCCTTCGGGACGTAAAACCGGGCTCGATCGGGGCGATCGGCGGCCTCTATCGCTGGTACTCGGGGCACTCGCCGCGATCATCTGCCTGGCAGGCTGCGGTCGTGCCCAAAGTGGAATCGCTCCCGATGTCGTCGCTCAGGTCGGTGGCACGTCGGTCACCAAGTCAGCTTTTGATCATTGGATGAAAGTGCGCGCGGCCATTACCGCTGCGAAGCAGCTACGGCCGGAACCCAATCCGGTGATCCCCGAACCGCCTGCCTACAAGGCGTGTGTCGCTCATCTCAAAAAGATGGGATCCAAGGGCGGAAGGGCGCGGACCGAAGCGGCGCTCGAGACGGGCTGCGAACACCAATACGAAGCATTGCGAAAGGAAGCGCTGGGCTTCCTGATCACCGGCGACTGGATGACCCAAGAGGCCAAGGAACAGGGAGTCAAGCTCACAGACAAGGAAGTCCAGCAGAGTTTCGACCAGAGCAAGAAACGGCAGTATCCCAAGGAAGCCGAATTTCAGAGCTTCATGGCCATCACCGGGCAGACCGAAGCCGACTACTTGCTGCCAACCAAGGTCCAGCTACTCGCCGAACGAGTGCATGCCAGCATCGCTAAGCAGGCCGCCAGGCGGGCGACCGAGGCGACCGTCGTCGAGTACTACAAAGAGCACGAATTGGCCTTCGAAGTACCCGAGACGCGCGATGTCCAGATCGTCCTGACAAAAACCAAAGCGCAGGCCGTACAGGCCGAGCGTGAAATCCAGTCGGGCAAGCGATTTAGGAGCGTCGCCATGAAAGACTCTATCGATCCCGGCGTAAAGGCCAATGGGGGTTTACTGAAGGGAGTCCTCAGGGGGGAGGACGAGCAGGCGTTCACCGACGCTGTGTTCGCTGCCAAGATAGGTGTTCTCGGTGGCCCTGTCCAAACACCGTTTGGCTATTACGTCTACGAAGTGATCGCCGTCCATCCACCCATCAAGAAGCCCTTTGCTCGCGTGCGAGCCGCGGTCAGAGAAGCGCTCGTCTACGAAGAAAGCCAGGCGATGGTCGTCGCAGCCCAGAGGAAATGGGAAGCGCTGACCAAGTGTCGCCCCGAATACCATGTGGAATATTGCGGGAAAACCATCTGAGCTCAGCGGATGGCACCATGCGTTCTTTGGTGGGGCGCTCGACGTACTGTCACTCCAACATCGCCGTAGGGAGATAGGGATTAGCCGGATTAGCCCGTCTTTAGGTGGTGGGACTATGGTCGCGGCTTGAGGTTTTGTGCCGCGTGAGCCTAGGGTTCCTCGGGAGAGACGTGAGGCGACTCAGGCGGTTCGGCCAGATGTGGGCGGCTTCTTCTGATCGCGCGTTGTGCGTCCCGCGTTTCGCGGCCGTGAGGGCTTGTGTTACTAGTTGTCGTAGCGTAGCTACGTCAACTCTCTCTCTCTCTCTCTCTCTCAAACCGGCGCCGTCGTCTAGCCGGATCTAGCTTCAGGCGTCCTTCGGGGCGGAAAACCGGGGCCGGTCGGCGCGATCGGCGGCCTCTGTCGCTGGTGATCGGGGCGCTGGGACCAATCATCTGCCTGGCGGGTTGTGGCCATGGCCAAGGCGAAATCGCCCCCGACGTCATCGCCCGAGTCGGCAACGCCTCGATCACCAAGACGACGTTCGAGCACTGGATGAGGGTGCAGGCGACCGAGAGTGAGACCAAACAACATGGTCGGAGGGACACCAGCCCGGTGATCCCCGAACCACCCGACTACACGGCTTGTGTCGCGCACCTCAGAGAAGTCGAATCTAGCGGCACGCGAACCGAAGCGGAACCGCGGTTGCGATGCGAAATGCAGTACAAGGAACTCAGAAAGCATGCGCTTGGCTTCCTGATCTCCCTGGATTGGGAGCTCGGGCAAGCCAAAGCAATAGGTATCGAGCTCGACGGTGAAGCGATCAAGATACCCTTCGAACTGCTCAAGAAAGCCCGCTATCACACCCAGGCCAAGTTTCGACAGTATCTCGCGAGCACTGGGCAGACCGAAGCGGACTACCTACTGCAATTCAAGCTCGAAATGCTGGTCAGCGAAATAAATGCCAGGATCACCAGCGAACTGACCAAGCGGGTGCACGAGGCTTCGATCGTTAAGTACTACAAGGAGCACGAGCTGAGCTATGACACGCCCGAAACACGCGATGTCCAGATCGTTCTGACAAAAACCGAAGAACAGGCAATGCAAGCCAAGCGCGAAATCGGCTCTGGCAAGGGATTTAGGAGTGTGGCCATAAGAGAGTCGATTGATCCCGGCGTAAAGGCCGATGGGGGTGTGCTGAAGGGTGTCTTCAGGGGGGAGGACGAGCAGGCGTTCACCAATGCCGTGTTCGCCGCGAAGGTAGGTGTTCTCGGTGGCCCGGTCCAAACGCCGTTTGGCTATTACGTCTACGAAGTGAAGGCTGTGCACCCTCCCAACAATCAGACGTTTGCCCAAGCGCGAAGCACGGCCAGGACGGCCCTCGTGGCCGAAGAAAGCAAGGCGATTGTGGCCGAGGTCCAGAGGAAATGGCAGGCGGTGACCAAGTGCCGTCCCGAGTACGTCAACGCGGAATACTGTGGAGGTCGTATCTGACCGCGTGTAGGGCACGGCGTGTCCCTCGGTGGAGCATGCTGAACGCACTGTTACTCCGCCATGGCTTGACTCAAAGATTAGCTCGTCTTTAGGTGGCGTAGTATCGTTCGGGCTTGAGGTGTTGGCCTTGCTGGTCCCAGGGTTTGCAGGGAGAGGTTGAGGTTAGAGAGATCGGGGTGATGTGTGTGTTCTCGTCTTGCGCGCGTTGCGTGTCTATGTGGGTCGCGGCCTTTAGGGCTGGCATTACTAGTTGTCGTAGCGTAGCTACGTCAACTCTCTCTCTCTCTCTCTCTCTCTCTTGGCGACGCCTAACCGGACCTAATCTTCGACGGTCTGCAGATCGCGGGCACGGGAGATATTCGCGTCCTCTCCTTGCGCTAGCTGCGCTTGTGGCTGTCGCACTCGCTGGTTGTGGCGAAAGCACCTCGACAGGGTCGGGCATTGCGACCGTAACCAACACAAGTCTGCCTGCCGCTCCGACAGCAGGGCTTCCTGAAGGAGCGCCGATTGTCACGGTGGCCGGGGCGCCATCGATAACCAAGGCCGAGCTTGAACACTGGGTGTCTGTGACGGACGGGTTCGAAGCGTCTGGAGCCAAGGTCAATGGGAGGTCGATACCAAAGCCACCAGTTCCACAGCCACCCGACTACAAGGCGTGTATCGCTGGCATACACCGGTCGTTTGGTGGCAGCGCGAAGGCTCAGTGCGAACGTGAGTATGTGCAGCTCGAGCGCAAGGCGCTGAGTTATCTCATCACGACCGATTGGATTCGGGGCGAAGCGGCGCGGCGGCATCTGAGTGTCTCACACAGCGAAGTCGCGGCGCACCTTCACAGCGAACTCAAAGGTAAGTACCGCCCCGGCTCCTCCCAATTCAAGAGCATGATCTCCTACACGGGCGAGTCCATGGGTGACCTGGCGCAACGGACCGAAGGGGAACTGCTCAAAGACAAGATCGCGCAAACCCTTCTAGCGCACAAGGCCCGGACCACCGAGGCTAGTCTTCTGCTCATTAGCTTCCAGGAATCTTTCCAGGCAAGGTGGAAGCCCCGGACCAGCTGCCGCCCGGGTTATGTGATCGAAGACTGCTCGCAGTTCACGGCGCAATCACTGGCGGCCCCCGGGCAAAAACAAACGACTACCTATAGGGGGAGAGTCCGACGAAAAGATAGAAGTAGAAAGGGAAGCCGAAGTAAACGCCAAGAAGCTAGCCCGCGGCGAAAAGATCACGAGTAAACCGCCTAAAGAAACCCAGCAGGAAATACAGACTTATCACCAAGAACTAAAAGAAAAGAAACAGCTAGAAAAGGAAGGGGAAGAAAACGAAAAAAAGCTCGCCAAAGGCGAAACGGTCTCGACCAAACCGGGACAACGCAATACAGTCGGGCACGAATTGCAGGGCAGCGAGGAAACTAACGCTCTCGGCGGCATGAATCTGACTAGCCCGGCATTCGAACGCAATGGTCAGATCCCCTCGCTTACACCTGCGAAGGGGTCGGCATATCGCCGCCGCTTCACTGGGCGAGGATCCCGCCTGGAGCCAAGTCCCTACTGCTGTACATGATCGACGAATGCGCCCTACACCAAGCGCTACGGGGGGATCCGTGGATGGTGGCGACATCAACCCGAGTCGAAGGCGTCGCCGCCGGTCAGGTTCCCGAAGGGGCCGTTGTCGGAGAGGAAAACGCCAGCAAGGGAGTAACGGCTATGGCGGTTTGCCCGAGTGGCACCAGACACGGGTCGATTCTCGTTTGTGATGTATGCGTTCAAGGAAAAGATTCCACTTACCCCGGTTTCAGCCGAGCGTCGCCGAGAGGGAGTACGCTGCCCATAAAGTCAAAAGCACCGAGGCGGTGAGCGTGACGCAACCCTGATCGGTAAAGGGGAATTCGCTACGGCTTTTACAAGCGACCCTGATCTGACGGTCACGGCAGCTCCATCTCAATCTCAATCGACATCCCAACCGGCCGCAGGGACCACCTCGGGGTCAGGGCCATCGTGAGGATTAGTCTTGGCGAATGGGGTGGTCCGATGCCCTATTGCAGAGTATGCCGACGGAAGGGCCTCTGAACGACTCAAGATGAGGAGGACCTTGTAGAAGATCCAGCTCGTGCAAGCCGAGAGCAGGATTAGCCGGTGCGTCACCGGTGAGGTTAGTAGCAGCTAGGCGCCATCTGACACCGATCGGCCTGTCTCGAAGCCATGACTGGGGAACGATTCTGGAGTAGATCGATCATTCGCTTCGACCGGCCTGTCCAACATCGCCGGCGTCTCAGTGTCAGCGACGGATGCCGATCTGAGTCAGCTTCCGCTCGCCGACCGTCACTCACGCGCCCGTTTCGGAGGGAGTAATTTCCGCCGAGACCGAGGGCATACTGGCTTGATGTCGCATCGCGACATCTTTGGGGCATGCGCTCGTCACCGACGGGTGCGGAAACCGACGAACCATGTTCACCCACCGCCCGAGAGGGGCAGCCGATGACGCCGTACGACCCCACATTCGCCACTGCGATCGGTGAGCCCATCTCACCCACGTCGAAACCCATGAAGACACGACACCATCTCGCCAAGGCGGTTCGCTTCAGCCCATCTGAGATCAGGCATGCAATGAGCGAGGTTGAGGGTTTCAACGCCAAGCTTGCGGTAGTAATTACTCACGGTGTCGGCAGCATGGCCTGTGCGTATATCTTCTGTCTGATCGCGCTGGCGAGTCTTCCAGCCATCCTCATTGAGGCGGGCGTCCTGACCAACAGCGATGTGCCAAGTTTCCTCACCAAGCCGGGGCTCATCCTGATTGTCGCGTGGATCGCGCAGACCTTCATACAGCTCGTCCTCTTGTCGATCATCATGGTCGGCCAGGACGTGCAATCGATAGCCGCCGACGCCCGCGCGGAAAACACATTCAAAGACACCCAGGCGATCCTCGATGCGATGAACACCGAAACCGAGGGCGGCCTGAGAACGATCCTCGAAGCGATCCAAGCGCAGTCTGCGCATGCACAGGTGCCTTGATTGCATATAACGAGCCGGCATTAGGCTGCGCTTAAGGTAGGGAATTAGGTTGACTCAAGCAGTCAATAGGAGAAGGGTCGAATCACAGGGGAGGAAGCAGGCTTATGAGAATGCGTGTCTATCTGACGGTGCTGATGGGAGCGGCCACAGTCCTTTGCGCCGGCTGCGGATCGTCGGAAAACTCAAGCTGAGTAGCCCGCAGGCACCCACCCCGAGCGGCTCCGGGTCTGCGGCCACGCAATCGAGCTCCACCCGCCTATCCAAAGGCGGCTCGGCCGCACGGAGCGCCATCGAAAGCCCTTACACAAAGGCCATTGCTGCCGCTGAAGCCTCGGCGCCGTCGCACCTGAGCGGAGAAGCCGTGGCGATCGTGAACGGGGCGCCGATCACCAAGGCCACCTATGACCACTGGCTTGAAGTGAGCGCCCCTGCCACCGTCAAGCCGCTGATCGCCAACTCTTCGGACTACTCCGGCTGCATCAGTGCCCTGAAGTCGAGAGAACAGGCGCAGGAGAAGCTCCTCAAGGAAAGCGAGGAACGGTACGCCAAGAGTCTGAAAGGGCGCAAAGCGCCCGCATCGGCTCTGGGAGCCCGCAAAGCGAGAACGGGCGCTCAGTACAAGGAACAATGCGAAGAGCAGTACAAATCCGTGCGGCTGCAAGCCATACGCACGCTGATCAACCAAGCATGGACTCAGGGCCAGGCGAAGGAACTAGGTGTCAGCGTCAGCGAAGCCGAAGTGGCCAAGCAAGTAAAGACGCGTGAAGAAAGCCAGAAGAAGCTCGCCAAAGAGTCTCGCTACGCCGAATTCGCCGGCGCCGAAGCCGGCTACAGCAAAGCCGACCTCCACGAAGTCGTGAGCAACGGGCTGCTCGAGGAGCGGGTCGCCGCGAAGGTTCGCGAACAGTCCGTCAAGCCCGGCTCTCTAAGCCAGGAAAAGCTCGAAAAGTACTTCAACGAACACAAGCAGTTGTACGGGACGCCGGAACAGCGCATGATCACGTATGCCACCCTCAAATCAAAGAGTGCCGCCGAAGCCGTGGCAAGAGAACACGGCGGCCTGACCGGGGCCGCCATCAAAAACGGGGCCAAGGCGACATCCACCAGCGTCGGCTGTGAACAGGCGAGATCCGGTGCAGACGAACCTGTCGCCAAGATCTGTGCCGCCAAGACCGGTGTGATCGGCGGTCCGGTCACCCCCACGACGAGCGCCAAGGCGGCGACTCTCTACTACGTCTTTGAAGTGAAGTCGATAACCCCGGCCACCAAGCCAAGCTTCGCCCAGGTCAAGGAAAGGATCAAGCAGACGCTCTCCTCCCAGGGCGAAAGCCAGGCCTTGGTCAAGCACGAGGAAGAAACCCGAGAAAAGTGGAAGGCCAGCACCGAATGCGCGAAAGGGTATGTGGTCGAACTCTGCAAGGAGTACGTAACGCCAAAGCCCATCGTGGCTTCGAAAGCTCACAAACCATGAGACGCCAGGCCACCGAAGTCGATCGGCCAAGCGGCGTGAGCGACACCCACATCGAATTAGCTCCTCTTTAGAGAGGCTGATATGGTTTTTCCGTCGTTTTGGGATGCTACGGGAACCTAGGATTTCCGTAGCAAGTTGAGGGTCTAGAGAGGTTGGTGATGCGGGTGTTCTCGTCGATCGCGCGTTGCGTGTCTACCATGTGGTGCAGCCATTAGGGCTGGCGTTACTAGTTGTCGTAGCGTAGCTACGTCAATCTCTCTCTCTCTCTCTCTGCGCCTAGCTGGAGTTAGGCTTCGACGGCCTGCCAACCGCAGGCTCGGGCAGAGTTGGCCGTCCAGCATCGGGCTGGCAATACTGCCGGTGGTCGCGCTCGCGGGATGCGGCGGCGGCAGTGCTGTAAGCACCGTTCCTAGCTCACCCGCTGCGTCGGCGCAAGGCTCCACCTCCAGTACTCCGGACGCGGTTGCATATGTGTCGGGTGTCCCGATCCCCACTGCGAGCTACAAGCACTGGCTGTCTGTTGAGAAGGCACTGGGTAGCACTGATGCAGCCAATCAGACGCTTGGCTTTTTGATCACCTCAGAGTGGATGGTCGGTGAAGCGGCGGCGAGACACATCGCGGTGTCCGAAGCCGAGGTCAAGCAGCACTTCGCTCAACTCACCAAGCAGGGCTACTCGACCAAGGGCTCGCTGCAGAAGCTTTTTTCCAATTCACATCAGACCGAAGCCGACCTGCTCGCACGCACGAAGGCCGAACTGCTCAAGTCCCGCATCGTGGCAAGCGTGACGGCCGGGAAGAGTAGCGCCCAGAGCAAGGCCATCCTCGCCAGCTTCGAGAAGAACTTCCAGAAGCACTGGAAGCACTACACGACATGCGAGTCCGCTTACGTGATGGAAGACTGCTCGGAGTACAAGGGCCATCTCGGAAAGGTCGCCGCAACGCGAAACCCAGTGAGCAAGGTGCAGGCGAGCGCCGCGACCATAACTCCGGCCAAGTCCCTACCGAAGCCGTTGGCGAAACCGCCGAGGGCATGTCGCAAGACGTCTTCGTGCACGAAGGCCAATCGCACCTACGGGACCCTCTGGCCCTCGCGAGCATCCGGGCAACCTTACTCACCGCCACCGCGGGCTGGATCCGTTACCTACGCCGCGGGCAGCGCCGAGCTCCTCCTCCTGTCGCCGGTGAAATGGCACTTGCTAGCCCGGCGTTTGGCGAGAACGAACTAATCCCTGCGGAATACACCTGCGAAGGAGCTGGCATCAGCCCGCCGCTGGAATGGAAGAATCTCCCCGCCAAAACCGCGGCACTCGTATTGTTCGTGATCGACGACAGTTCTGAAGGGCACACCGGTGGCATCCGCTGGGTCGTCGGCGACATCGACCCGAACAGCAGTGGTGTCACTGCCGGCCAGGTTCCCGCTGGGGGCATTGTAGGTTCCAATGCCGAAGGCAAAGCCGACTATGCGAGCATCTGCCCCGCGGCCGGGAAGGACTCATCGGTTCAGTTCCGAGCTCTATGCACTCAGCAAGAAGATTCCCCTGTCACCGGGCTTTGTGCCCGGCATAGCTGAGCACGAGTACGGGGCAGGCAAACTCATACTCGGACAAGGGGCGGCTACCACCTACGCCGTATATATCAATCCGCACAAATAACCTTGCCGAACACCAGAGGCGGGTCGGATGGAGACCCAATCGGCCACGCTCTGGACGGTGGCGGAATCGAGGGTGGTCACCCAGCGACCGGCCGGACTAGCGAGCGCTTTGTGGCGTGCCCGATCGATTGGGATCGGTATGAAAACTATTGGTGATTCGGGATTAGCAAGTCTTTAGATATCAGTACTATGGTCTGCCGGTTGAGTTTTGCTCCGCGGTGACCTAGGATCCGCGGGTCGAAATCGAAGGGACAGGATCACTTCAGAGGGTTAGGGTCATGAGGGTCTTTTCGCTCATCGCGCATAGCGTGACCAGTCTTCTTGCGGCTTGCTCGGCATCCGTAGGCAGATGCCGTAGCGAAGCTACGACATCCTCTCTCTCTCTCTCTCTCTTCTGAGCGCCACCTAGCTCGGCCTAAAGGGGGAAAGGCGGGTCGCTGGCCGAAGCGCAGGCCAGCACTTTCAGCAGAGGGATCACTGAAGAGCGCGCTGCCCGAGCGGCAGTGTGCTGAGGACCAGGCGGCGACGCACGCTGGGTTGGCGATCTCTAACGCGCAGCATGTACAGGGGGCGTCGGTCGTCTCGACCGGCGGCACCCAACCGGAAGAGAAGGGAGACGTCAGAGGACGAGAAACAATCGTTCCTCCCTGTGACGCGTTCGGCCGGCTTGAAGCAGAGCCTGGTGCGAGCATGAGTCTCGGAAGTCGCTCGGCGAGACGCGGATCTGCTCGTCTGCTTCGAATCTGAGACATTCCCATCGGGTTGCCGGTCGGCGTCCCTAGCGCCGCGCAGAAGCCGGACTCTGAACTCCTCAGAAGTGGATGCGGTGGATGTCGCCAGCCGGCTGGGCTCCTGGCGTCCGCGGCTGTTTCCAGATCAGCAGCGATCGTCCTCTCGCTGCCAATAGGTGTCTCACGGGATGCAGCAATCACGTGTCTTTCGTTCGAGTTCAAATGCTGTTCTCGGCTCGTCAAGAAGACCGCGCTGGGCTCGCGGCGGCTCACTCGAAATGTCACCAAAGAACCTGGTGCCGTCCAGAGACGGCGCCTATTGAGCCATCGCGCCGAAAGGGTTGAGCAGATCCTCCTGTGCGGGAGGGGCGCGGTTTTTGTGAGCAAACAGGCCGCGGTGTGCGCTGTCGTCTGCCAAGCGCGAAATCCGCTCGAGAAAAAAGTGCCATGCGCCTGCGCATGCAGGACACGCCCGGGTGGCGGAAGCGGTATACGCAGCGGACTTAAAATCCGCAGCTCGAGAGAGCGTGTGGGTTCGAGCCCCACCCCGGGTACCTCTCACCTACTGGCTATGCAGATGGGGGAGGGGCCATGAGTGGATGATGGCGCCATTTTGAGTTCAGCCTAGGTGAGCACTTGAGCCTGTGGAGCATGCCTCGCTGCTTGGCCCAGTTCCTGTCGATGGTTGGCGCACGAAGTCATCGAGATCTTTTGATGAGAACTATATATGTGGAAGTACCTCTATCTCCTTCGAATTAACCGGATGGCTAGATAGCATGACTTGGATCCCCGGGGAACTTAAGGGCTTGAATGTTGCCCGCCGCCTGTGTGCAGGCTGTGGATGTGTGGGACATGGGGCATAGGAGAGGTAAAATGCGAATGGTTCTGTTTGTCGCGCCTGCCGTGCCCAGGCGGCCTGTGGCTGTTGCGGGCGGTCTAACTAGTTGTCGTAGCGAAGCTACGTCAACCTCTCTCTCTCTCTCTCTCTCTCTCTCTCTCTCTCTCGGCGTCTAGATCTATCTAGCCGAGATCGCGCGGCTCGGCGCAGCTCCAGTCGAGCATGCCGGTCGGCCTTATGCCGGTGGCAAGTTGAGTCTGTCTCGTTGCTGGAGGTCCAGCAATGAGCACTACGAGAGGATCGGGCCTGACCCGCAAGCAGCGGCGAGAGCAGGCGCGCGCCGAACGCAGAGCCCTAGAAGCCGCCAAGCGCGCTCGTGCCGCCCAGCGTAAGCGTTGCTTCAGCTTGGCGGCATCACCGCAGTGGTCGTGGTGGTTGTCGCAATAATCTTGGTCGCGACAGGAGGCGGCGGCCTGAAAGCGGCGCCGCCTGCGAAAAACAAGGCCGCCAACGCAGATGCTGCAGAAGTGATCTCGCTGCTGCAGGGCATACCGCAGAACGCCAACACGCTCGGCTATCCCTACGCGCCAATCACGATTCAGTATTTCGGTGATTTGCAGTGTCCCTACTGCAAAGAATTTACGCTTACCGCTCTGTCCACAGTGATCAGCAAGTATGTGCGTACCGGCGAGGTAAAGATCCAATACCGATCAAGCCAGACCGCCACGAGCGAAAAGAGTGTGTATCAAATGCAGCAGATAGCGGCGCTCGCCGCTGGCAAGCAGAACCTCATGTGGTATTACGTTGAGCTCTTCTACCACGAGCAGGGAGAGGAGAACTCGGGCTATGTTACGGAAAGCTATCTCAAGGGACTGGCTGAACAAGTTCCAGGCCTGAATCTCTCTGGCTGGAGCGAAGCGCGCAACGATCCAGCTTACAACAACGAAATCGCCACCGACGAACAGATTGGTGTTCAAAGCGGTTTCAAAGGCACTCCGTCTTTCCTGATGGGCAGGACCGGGGGGAGACTGCAGAAGTTCGAAGACCCGTCGCTCTCCGATCCCGCCCCGTTTGAGACGGCGATCAGGAAGCTTTTGAAATAGTCGCCGATGCTGCGGCGAGTCCGTCCTCGCTGTAGGGCGACATCTGCTCGCTAGCTCGTCGCTTGTGATGTCTCCACCAGAGTTCAACGAGCGCAGGTGGTGCTAGGAAAGGTGCAGCCTCGAACATGTGCGTCTCGAAATCACACGTGGACTGATGGCCAACGGAGCGCGTCAGCTATAGCGAGATCGAATTAGCCTTTCTTTAGATACCTATAGTAAGGTGCCCGCCGACGTTTGGGATTCTGTGGGAGCCTAGGATTTCCCGTAGTACGTTGAGGGTCTAGAGAGGTTGGCTGATGCGGGTGTTCCCGGCTATCGCGCGTTGCGTGTCTATGTGTATTGCGGCCTTCAGTGTCAGTTTGACTAGATGCCGTAGCGTAGCTACGTCCTCTCTCTCTCTCTCTCTCTCTCTCTCTTGCGGCACCTAGCTAGAGGCAGAGTAGCCCGCCGTTGGCGGACGCAAAGGACAGTTGCCTCACCTTGCGGCTCTCATCGGAATGGCCGGCATGCTGCTCGTAGGCTGCGGTGAAGGTTCCTCGGGCCCGGCGATTCCGCCGTCTATCTCAAAAGTCTCCAATGCCTCGGGATCTTCAACCGCGGGCGCGCATGCGGGTTCAAGCTCGGCTGCTAAGCCGGTCGCCCCACAATCGTTCGCAGCCGCGCGCGCTACTTCAAGCTCGGGGAACACGTCAACGATCCCTGGGTCATTTACCGCCAACAAGTACGAGACCTCGACCACCCCCGAACCCGCCAACCCCAGAGTGTCTCATCCACCTGCGCCCACGCCCCCGGCCGCGAAGGGTGAACCGGTCGCGTATGTCTACACCACGCCTATCTCCAAGGGCAGCTACGAACACTGGCTCGCGGTCTATCAGGCATTTGGCGTCAGCCGTGACGTCAGTCACGCGGCGCTTGGTTTCCTAATCACATCGGATTGGTTGTTCGGCGAAGCGTCCGCGATGGGCGTATCAGTATCCGAATCGCAGGTCAAGCAGCACCTCGGAGAACTCAAGCACAAGAGTTACTCCAAGTCCGGGTCGTTCGCGGAATACCTAAAGCGCACCTATCAGACCGAAGCGGACATGCTCTCCCGTGTGCACATGGAACTGCTTGAGTCCCGTGTCGACGCGAAGGTCGCGGGCTCGCTGAGCGGCTCGCAGCGGACAACCGCTCTCTCGAAATTCCAGCGGGCCTTCATCGAACGCTGGCGTCCCTACACGACATGCAAGCCGGGGTACGTGATGGAAGACTGCTCTGAGTACAAAGGCTCGGGCGAAAACCTGAGCGCCGCTAGCGGTCAGGCCTCCCAAGCGAGCAACGGTGAGGTCCCGACTCATCCAGGCGAGCTATCGATCTCGAGCCCGATGTTTGGGCTCAACGAACAAATCCCAAAGGAATACACCTGCGATGGCGCCAACATCAGCCCGGCGCTCGAATGGCAGAACGTGCCATCGAACGCAAAGGCGCTCGTGCTGTTCGCGATCGATGACAGCTCGACGGGATCGGCGAGCGGGATTCGCTGGATCGTCGGTGATATCAACCCCAACACGACTGGCGTCGAAGCAGGCAAGGTCCCCGAAGGCGGGATAGTCGGTTCGGACACCCAGGGGCACGCCGGCTACGGCGGCTTCTGTCCCGAAGACGGCAAGACCGCCACGATCCAGTTCGACCTGTGGGCGCTGAGCGAAAAGATCCCTCTGACGCCGGGCTTCGCGTCGAATCTCGCCGAGAGCGAGTACGCCAAGTACGAGATCGCTCCCGGCGCCGCGGTCACCTACTCCTCTTACCATCGTCCCTAGCTCATCTTTTTGTGATGGTCCGGGTCGCGCTGCTCTATCTCTCTCCGGGATGCCGTCGTGTCCTCTCCGTCTTGATCTGATGGCAAAGCGAGCGGACCGTCGTCGTAGGCGCGCCGGCGAACCGGATGTAGATGGTGGCCTTCTCACCGAGGAGGGCTCGAAGAAGGCCGACGCTGATCGTTCTCCCGTCATCAGTCGGCTCGGTGTGAAACGGAAGCCACTTACCCAGGCCAACCACCCGGTCTCCAAGAAGAGGCCTGAGCCAGCAGGCCAGGGCAAGGACACCAAGAAGCCGAAGTCCACCACAAGGTCACTGCTCGAACTAGCCGCGATCATCGTGATCGCGGTGATGCTCGCCTTGGGTATCCAGGCCTATCTAGTCAAGCCCTACAAGATCCCGTCGGGCTCGATGGAACCCACGCTGAGGATCGGCCAGCGCATCCTGGTCAACCGCATCGGCATGAGCTTGAACGGCCCCCATGTCGGTGAGGTCGTCGTGTTTCACCCTCCCCAGTACGCCAAGGCACAGACATGCGGGCCGAGGCGATTCGTGGTCACTCCCAACGGCGCCCCGTGCGATCAGACCTATCCCACGCAGTCAAGCGAAACCTTCGTCAAGCGGGTTGTCGCTGGCCCAGGAGATGTCATCTACGTCTCCGAAGGGCATGTCTACCGCAAGGCGGCCGGCACCAACAGGTTCATTCGCGAGCGCGATCCGTATATCGCTCCCTGCGGGGGAGTACGGGAGTGTGATTTCCCGAAGCCGATCAAGATCCCGCCTGGTCACTGGTTCATGATGGGCGACAACCGCGGCGAGTCAGACGACAGCCGCTTCTGGGGCCCGGTGCCGGCAGGCTGGATGGTCGGAGGAGCCTTCGCCACCTACTGGCCGCCAGATCGCATCGGGACGGTGTAGGCGGGTTCTGTCACTGGATCGGAGCCGGGATCCCCGCTGTCATCTCGAGCTCAACCTGTGGTCGTGAGAAAGTAGATCCGATCCGGCGGTGTCGGCTCCCACGAGAAGACAGCCCATTTCCGGCCGCGATACTTGACGAGGCCCCGACGCGGGACATGCGCTGGGCCAACGCCGACCCGGCGCGCGGATCCTGATCTCACCAAGACCACTCCTCCGGATGCGCTCTCGAGGGTGGTGCGGAAGTCCTCGTAGTGTGCTGAGAGCGGCGTAAAGCGGGCTGCGATGTGAATCGCGACGCTGCGCCAGGCCGCGAGACGCACAGACGCGCAACTGCGCGAAGCCACTCCACCAGCGGGGGCTGGTATGAAAAGCGCGACCTTCAAGATGCCCGCCGGAAATGCCCTCACATGGAGAACGCTGGCCCGATAGACATCCTGGTCAACCGTTACCGATTCTCCGTCACTGACCGATGAAGGCGGCGGCTTCAACGTCCCCATCACAAACGATCCTCCTCTGTAGAGGTCGATCGGGACACCGATAAAGCGACTTACGAGCTTGACGTAACCGAGATCGTCTTGCACCGACATCACGAAGTGCCCGACGGTCCTGCCTCCGTAGTGAAGCGTGCCCGATACCGGAGCGAGGATGTCCGGGCCACCGACATCGGCCAGAACGCGTCCGTTCTGCACGACACGCACCCGCACGATATGCCAATGCGGCGTGTAGACAATCCTCTGCACCGCCGTGTCTACGGTGGCCTGGTCTGCGTTGGCCAGGGCAGTGAGCAGTTCATGGTCTCCAGTGATGTGGGCTATGTCGGCCCTGACCTCTCTGCTGCGCAGCTCTGCGTTGTAGATGCGCCGCGCCACGACATCATCGACGCGGGCGATCGTCGCGGATGTTGTGTGCCCGCACGCCGTGCTGATCGTTGGGGCCGCCAACGCCTTTCCAGCATCTCGTTCATCTGGCGGGAGGTCGATATCGAATGTCGTGGCCAGGACCGCACCCACGGCGATCGCGCTCAGCAGGCCAGGCACGAGCTTACGATACCTCGGCCGGTGCCCCGCACCCGTCATGCCATAGATATTCGCAGGTCCAAGCTTAGCGCCGCATGAGGGCTCATTAGAGCCATCACATAATGTTGGCCTCGAGGTGCTCAGCGGCACGGATCACGTTGCCGGGCTGAGTGCTCTGGGTCAATTCCGGGACCGATCGTCTGACGGCTACTTCTCGTGCGGCCTTGCTGTCCTCGCGCCGCCGGTCACCGCGAACATCGTCGCTTGGTGCAGAACCTCGCTGTTGTTGACACCTAATTCTGTTCCATGGGCAGGCTCGGTGCGCTGCGCTCGAGCGTCTCTGCGGCGTGGTGCGCGGTGTACCCGGCGACTCTGCGCTCGACTATGCCGACTGCCTCGCCGGCGAAGCCAGTCATTGATGTGAAACTAATAAATGTAAAAGTACCCACTTCTCTAGCGAAGTTGGTATTAACCCTCCTTTAGAAACGCCTATTATGTTGTTCTTTGTCGTGGCCGTCGGGGCCTTGGACTCCGCGGGAACGACCGAGTGAGAGGTTTGGGTGATTGGGTGTTTTTGTTTGGCAGGAGATCCGGGGTGTCACTACTCCTCCCGGTCCTTCAGGTTGGGCTATTGGGGGTGCTGCTAGCAGGGTGTGGCGGCGAAGCCTCGAGCTCGGATTCAGTTACTTCCTCTACTCCGGCGGTTCCCGTCTCGCCGGCTGCCTCGCTAGCCCCCACGCAGGGCACGTCCGCTGCCTCGATCGCTAGCGCCAGTGCGCTCGTGGCAGGCAAACCGATCGCCAAGGCCAGCTATAAGCACTGGGTGTCGATCGAGAAAGCACTGGGACAAACACTCACGGCACGCCATCAGGCACTCGGTTTTCTGATCACTTCAGAATGGGTTCTCCGCGAAGCTGCTGCCCGCCACATCACGGTCTCTGAAGCCGAAGTCAAGGCCCGCTATGCCCAGCTCGTGCACAAGACTTTCGCCAAGCCCGGCTCGCTGCAGAAATATCTTGCGACCTCTGGCGAGACGGAAGCTGATCTGCTCGCGCGCATCAGAGTCGAACTGCTCGCGGGGAAGATCGCCACGCAGGTGACGGCCGGCAAGAAGGGCTCCCAGCGCGCCGCGGCATTGCGCCGCTTCGAGGAAGGCTTCCAGAAGCACTGGAAGAGCCTCACCAGCTGTAAGAAGGGCTATGTCATGGAAGACTGTAAGCAGTACAAAGGCGAGCCGGAAAAACTTCTCACCAGTGTGGCCAAGCCGGAATCGGGAGGCTCATCCAGCGGGGCGACCAACGCTTCCTCGAGCTCCAACGGCGAGGTCTATACCGCGCCCGGCGGATTCTCGATCTCGAGCCCCGAATTCGAACGCAACGAACTGATCCCCAGCGAATACACGTGTGCTGGCAAGGGCATCTCCCCGGCGCTCTCCTGGCAAAATGTGCCCAAAGGCGCAGCTGAACTCTTCCTGTTTGTCATCGACGACAACTCCAGCAGCTCCAGTGGCGGTCAGCGCTGGGTGGTCGGCGGGATCGACCCCTCCTCCAAAGGAGTCGCCGCGGGCAAGTTGCCTCCCGGTGCGATCGTCGGCACCAACACCGCCGGCAAGGCCACCTACTCGCCGATCTGCCCGGCCAAGGGTCACACCGACACGATCGAGTTCGTCATGTACGCGCTCAAGAAGAAGATCAAAATCTCGCCGGGCTTTCAGCCAGACACGGCCGAGAGTGAATACGGCGGTGGGAAACTCCTGATGGGCCAGGCCGCCGTCACCTACGGTATGGCGACCGGTTAGACGCAAAGGCGGCCCGGAGCGCTCGTGTCGCCCGCGCTGGACGGCAAAGCGGTCGAGCTACCAGGGGATGTTCCGCTCGGCTGACGCCGGTATGCGCATCGGAGTCTGGATCGTCAGCGGCGTCTTGCGGCTTTGACCTTGCTCGCGGCGCAGCCGGTGACGGCGACCCTGGTGGTCTGATGGAGGGTCGCGCCGTTGTGGGCCGCGAATTCGATTGCCATCGGCAGGCTCGGCTGTGTGCGCTCGTGCACCTCGATGGTGCGGTGCACCACGCGTCCGTGGACTCTGCGGGTGACGCGGCGCCTGACGGTGACCGTCTTTGTGAACGAGCAGAGGTTTGTGTCGGTGCTCAGCAGCGAGTGTGGACCAGCCGACAGATACAGCTGCAGGTTGACTATCGGCAGGTCGGGGATCGACCCGAATGTGACCGTTGCCACCCCGCTTTTGCTGATCGCTGTCGCGCCCTGGAGGTCGAGTCTCACTCCATCGCCTTGAAGGATCACCACCGGCGAGGGGACCGCTTCGGGCCCGTGCGTGACGAAATACACAGGACCGGTCAACTGGCCGGGCAGGATCGGGGTGTGGGCCGTGGCGAGGCCGACGATCGACCCGTCAGGACACAGCGCCGGGTTCGCGGCGAACGTGCCACGCGGGCAGGCGTCCTGCAGAGTCGTGAGCCTCGAGGGCAGCTGCTTTGGCAGCGCGATCTTGATCTGCGCGAGGTTCGCCTGACTGCTCTGCTGCGCTTTGGGGAAGGTGAGCTTCATGTAGAGCGCCGCGCCGTTGGTGAAGCTCGTATGTCCGCTGGTTGACGCCTGCAGCTTCGGCTGGAAGGGCAGGTTTGCGCAGTCCCCGAGACCGAACGGGTCAGACACCTCGGAGCTCGCGCCCTGCACACCGGTGACCGTCGCGGTGATCTGCTGCTCGTCGCAGTCGGTGGGATTGACGATGAAGTGCGGCCTGTCGATCAGGAGGCTCACACGCTGTATGCGAAGCGGCACGCCAAGCAGGATCTGCGGCAGCGGGCTGGTGTTGATCTCAAGCGCGGCGGTCCGCGGGTCGGTGTCGATCCGGGCGCGGATCACAACCCGGCCGAGGTTCAGCGGGCCCGCCACCGCGCTCGTGACGATCGACAGGCCAAACGGGGCGCCTTCGTATCCGCTGGTCAGGTAGACGCTGCCTTTCAGATACAGCGGCTGCCAGCCACTGCCGGCGGCCACCAGCGAGCTACCCACGCGCGAGGTCTCGGGACATTCCCCAGCGCTCGCCTGCGGTTCTCCACACAGCGGAACGCTCGAGAGCATCGCCGAGAGTCCCGCGGGAGCGCGCAGCTGGATCTGAGAGAGGAACTGTTCGTGCGCACCGCGAGTGACTGTGACCGTCAGCGGGGTGAACGCCCCCGCGGCCGCATTGACGGTCCCCGCGACCACACCGGGTTTGAACGATTGCGGGTCGGCGCAGCCGGTGACGTTGTAGTAGGAGGACGGTGAGGCATCGGGTGTGTAGGGGGCGCTCCACGGTTGCAGGTCCGAGGTCGTGGTGGCGGCACCGCAGGTCTGGGGGTTGGTGAGCAGCGCCCCCGTCCCGCCGAACAGGTCGATGTCCAGTTCGCTGATCGGCAGCTGCGGGTTTTCTGTGAGTTTGACGGTGAGCTGACCGGTGGCGGGATCGGCCTGGACGTGCCCTTCCAGCTTGATGATCACCCCTTCGGGATGCTGCTCGCCGCGCCCCCCGAGTTCCACGTAGATGCGGTAGAGGTTGCCGTCCGCAGCGTCCTGGTCTGTGCACGCGGCCTGGCCCTGGCCCCCGCATCCCGGGGTTGCCAGATACACGCGGCCCTTGATCGGGTGTGCTAGCAGCGGTGTGAGCGCTTCGGCGGTGCCGAGGACAGATGCTTCAGGGCAATGCCCGGGCACGAGTTCGGGTTCACCGGGACCCAGTTCGTCGGGGGGTATTTCTTCGCCCGGCCCGACTTCCCCGGGCGCCAGGGGTTCGCCACGGGAGTTCAGGCCGGTGGGGATGTTGATCCCTTCCGGACCGCTCTGGTCGCACGACTTCGCGCCTTCGCCGACGCCCGGATTGATCGACATCCCCTGGGGCAGCGTGATTGTCGCTTCCCGCAGCTGCGGTGCGGCGACGATGTCGGCGCCTTTGGTCTGGCGGACCTTGATGTTCAGATCCAGCCCGAGCGGTTCTTCGGCGAGCGTCCGGTCTGGCCTGGCGGCCAGTTCCGTCCAGAAGGGCAGCCGTTCGCAGTCGCTCAACGCGGGCATCGTCGAGATTGCCTTGGCATACCGGCCCGGTTCCTCCCAGGAGTCCACCCACGTCGTCGCGGTCGGTGCTTGCGAGCAATCGCTTCCCATCGTCAGGAACGGCGCGGCTTCTTCGCCGTCCTGCAGGCCGCCCCCCTGGCAGCTCAGTTCGTTGCCCGCGCTGAGCTGCAGGCAGGAGATGCCGCGCTGGGGATCGTGCACCGCGTCAGCTGGCACACCCCACAGGGTTGTCTGCATGCTCGTCAGATGCACTTCCGGAAACAATCCCCCCAGGCTCGAGAGGTCGAGCGCCGGCAGTCCGTGCCCGAGGATCGACAGACCATAGCCCTGGGATGTGCGCACGAGATGACCGATCAACAGCACCCTGCCGAGCAGCGGCACTTCCAGCCCCAGCTCGGCCGCCTGACCGGTGTATGGGGTCATGTTGACGATTGCGCCCAGCACCGCCAGTTCGTCTTCCCTGCCGGCGAACGCAGCTCGAACACTCCCACCTGCGAGTCGGTGGGGCAGTGTTCTGAGGATCCCGAGCAGCGCGCTGTCGCCTGCGGGTTTGCCACCATGCCCGCGGGCAGGTCGATGACCACGTCCCTGGGGTCCTGTGAGGAGGAGAACTCGATGGTGTTCGTCAGCGCGAACGGATGACCGCCAGCCTGGTTGAAGAAGTACGGTTCGCTGGCGCCCTGAGAGTTGGTTTCGGTGGTCTGCATCGAGAATGAGGCGATCCCGAACCGCTGGGATTCGCCGGCGGGCGCGGAAGTGGGCACCACGGCCGCAAACACCAGCGCCGTCGCGCTCAGACCGACCAGGTGCGCGAGCACTCTCGTCCTGTGTCTATTCACGCGTTGCCTTCAGCGGCCAGGACAGGGGACGCGATAGTCCGCGGTGCTCTGCGTGCCGTCCTTGAAGGCCAGCACGGCGCTGAACGGGTAGCCGCCCGCCGGACATATCCGCGGTATGCGGATGCCGCGAGGTTTGAAGGACACGGTTTTGCCGCCCACCTGGTGGCGGTAGGTGAGATGCAGGGGGCCGATCGTCGAGTTGAACGTCTCGAGCGACAGGTCGGGCCCTTCCGGCCACGCCTGGACCAGTGGAACCGAGGTATCGAGCCGTTCGCCGTAAGGGGGGTCGCTTCCTGCAGCACGCTGGGCAGCACCAGTTGCGCGAAGACCGGTCGCGCCGCCTGCAGGTAGAACAGCACTTCGACCCGGTTTTCGCCAGCTTCCCCCATGAGCGCCTGCAGTGTCGCTTTCTCATCGACGATCTGCGCGCCGATAGGAACGACCGCCGTGGCGGTGCCGAGCCCGATGCGGGCGTTGGGCGAGCAGCCACTCAGCCCCGCGGCGAACAGCGCCGCCGGTGTGCAGTTTGCCTCCCCCAGGGTGGTTGTGGCAAAGCCCATGTTGGCGGGCATGCGCAGGTCGAGGCTGGTCACGGGGACGGCGTCCCGCCGCCCGCTCCGCTGATGCGCAACTCGAGCCCGATCGTCGTGCGTGCCCCGGCACGGTCGGGGTTGAAAGTCACCTTCAGCTTGCCGGTCTGCGCGGCGCTCGAGCCGCTCGCAAAGCACAGGCAGAGGGCCAGCGCGATCGCGGTAGCTCGAGCGAGGATCATCGGGTTTTCCCCCTTGCCCCTCTGACACTCCCCTAGAGGTTGGCTTCCCCTTTGGCCTTCACTTCCACTTCGAGCGTTTCGCGATTGATGATGCCGCTGAAGCCGAGCGCTTTGCCGCCCACCTCGGAGGCGTGGCTGAACTTGCCGGTGCCGCGGCCGAGGGTGAAGGTGCCTCCGAAGTAGCCGAGGTTCTTGACCACCTTGTAGCTGGCGTTCGCCGTCCCGGTGATCGAGCCGCCGTGGGGGTAGACCGTCACGGACGCGGTCACGGACTTGGAGCGGATCCTGAAGGTCGCCGTCACCGGAGCGTTGTAGGTGCCGGTCGCTTTCCCGCGCTCGGTGATCGAGGTGCCTTCTTCGCCGCTTAGCTTCAGACGGGCGCTCTCGACGAACAGGACTCGTTTGGCTGCTCTTGCCACCGGGTCGCCGGTGCCCGATGCCTGTGCGGTCATCGCAAGCCCAGTCGTCCCAAACAGCGCCATACAAAGGAACACGGGTCTGGTTGCCATCGATCCCAGGCTATGCCTCATACGCCCTCCTTGATAACGGGAATTTGCTAAGTGGGCACGCCGAGTGGGCCGGCACGGGTCCGGTGCGGTCGTTTGCGGCTCGATGCCCGTCGGGGTGGTGCTCAAGCGTGATACCGGAACTCTGGTTACTCGGTCTGCTGTCGGTCTTCCAAGCATACAGTCCAGATGTAGCTCACATCCCGACCTGCGGGCCGTGCCCGTCGGCTGGGCGATCCGTATTTGACGGTAAAGAAACGGGCGAGTTCCCAATCGCCAGTGACCCCCAGCTTGGCCGCTTGAGACGAGTGGGCCCGCCGGTTTCGGCGTTGCCCTGGCTCCTGCAGACGCGCGCATCGGGCACGTGGCGCTACTCCTGAAAGCCCACTGTCGGTGGCACCTGTGCCGCTCTCATTCCGGGCAGCGCGACGACCGCCAGGGAATCCCACCGACCAGCAGGATCGTGAGGACGATCTGCACGGACCCGACCGAGAAGGGGGCGGGAAAGCCGGTGTTCAGGCGCAGGTAGCGGGTCCCCAGAGCATGGGCATACAGTCCGAAGGCAGCACCGACCGTGCAGCCGATGGTGAGCAGTATCGTGCTCTCCACCAGCAGCGAGAACCACAGCTGCACGCGGTCAAAGCCCCAGATGCGCATCGCCGCGAGCCTCACGCGACGCTGCCAAATGGCAGTGCTGAGCGACGCCGCTATGGCCAGTGCTCCGATGATCAGGACCAGCGTCGAGATCTGCCCGAGACTGCTGAGTCCCTGGCGCAGCACGTCGTCGGCTTCGGTTGTGCTTTCCGCGGCTGTCCGAGCCTGCAGTCCCGGATGGGAGGCCAGCACCGCCTGCACCGCTCGTCTGCCGGTCTGGGGGCTCACACCCGGCTCGAGGGTTATTTCAATCGCCGAGGGTTCTTCTGTTATCCAGCCTCGTTGATAGTCAAGGCGCGAGAGGGCGATCAAACCCGGTGCCCATCCCAGGTTCGTCGTGGTCGCCGCCACCCGCAGGCGCAACGCGCCCGAGGGGGTGGGGAGTGTGAAGGGGTCTCCGACCCGCAGGTGGTGTTCGCCCGCGAATCCTTCGGAGACGGTGGCCCAGCCGCCGCGTTTGAGCAGCTCGTTGGCGCGGGCCACGCCGCCATGGATTATCCCCAGCGACTGGATCATCGCTCCCACGTGTGGATCGTGCGCTCGCACGAGCAGACGGCGGTCGCCGACATCGAGCAGCCCTCCCTGGTAGGGACGTACGGAGGCCACGCCCGGCAGACGTTCCAGAGCTCCTACCAGGCCCTTGGCCTGGAAGCTGTCGGTGTCAAAGACGTTGTCCCCGGTGCTGACCCACACATCGGCGGTGCTCCAATACTGGGAGGTCGTGGCTTCGACGCCCCTGGTCACATCCCGCCGGGCGCCCCCCACCGCGATCGTTCCATACACCACCAGTCCCGCGACTGCGATCAGCGCGATCGACCTGGTGGCCGTCGCCTCGAGCTCTATGACCGCGAGCGCGAACACCCCTTTCACGCGTTCGCTGATCGGGAGAAGAACGGCCAGCAGCAGGCGATAGAACGCTGGGATCACACACACCACCGCAACCGCCAGCACTACCCCACACAGAACGGTTGTGCTGACAGCGGCCAGCGCGAGCAGGGTGACGATTCCCACGAGCGCCACCCCGACGATCCCCAGGGCCGCGATCAGGCGAGTGGGGATGCTCTGCCCAGCCTTCTCGCGCTCGCGCAGCACCGCGTCCAACGCCTGTTTTCGGCGCAATTCTACGATCGGCGGCAACGACGCAGCCACCGCCGCCACGACCCCCGACCAGAACGCCGCCATCAGCACCGCGAGGCTGACCGACTTCTGCCCCCCGATCGGAAAAGCAAAGGACAGGTAGCTCGGCGCCTTCTGGAAAATCGTGTGCGAGAGGCCATAGCCGATCGCGATCCCCGCCACCGAGCTGAACACGCCGAGAGCCAGCGCCTGGAAGAGGAGAATCATCGCCACCTGGGCGGAGTCGTAGCCGAGGATCCGCAGTTCGGCCACGAACCGCCGGCGCTCGGGCACGGTCAAGAGCATCGCGTTGGCGGCGAGCAGGAACCCCACCATCGCGCTGATCAGCGCGAACAGGTTCGTTGACTGCTGGCTTGGCTTGAACGCCTCATCGAGCAGCCTGACCTCGCTGTCCGCCGGGAGCACTTCCATGCGCCCGTCCGCGAGCTTGCGCAGCTCCGCGGACACCATGCGGTCGGCGCCGCGACTCGGCTCCACCAGGATCTGTGTCACACGCCCGGCTCTGCCGGTCAGCCCCTGAGCCACTGACATCTGCGACACCGCCACCGGACTGGAGGCAAGCGACCCGAATCGTGACGCGCTCAGCACAGCGGCGACATCGATCGAATGGGCTCCGTCCGCGGAGAGCACCGTGACCGCCTTGCCCCGCTTGGCTCCGACCGCGTCGGCTATGTCGCTCGGCAGCAGCAGCCCTTCAGATTCGGGAAGCGAGCTGTTGCCCAGCGCGCGAGTGCTCGAACCACCGAGGGTGATCATGCCGGCTGTCATCCCGACGAGTTGCGCGGATTCACGGCCACGGGGGCCGAGGATCGCCACGTTCTCTCGCAACACCGCCGCCGATCGCTTCACCCCCGGCAGCTGTGAGACGGTGCTCACGAGCCGCTCGTCGAGTCCACCCGGCGAACGGGCCGACAGCTGCAGCCGAGCGGCACCGATGACACCGTGAATGGTCTGACTGGCCGAACGTGTGACGCTCGTGCTGGCGACCAGCACACCGAACACGAGCGCGACCCCAACCGCGATGCCAGTCGCCGCGAGAAGCTCCTCGCCGGTGTGCTGACGCAGACGCTGACCGTAAAGCGAGAACGGAACGCTGATCCGCAGACCGAGGAAGGTGTGCGCCCTCATCCAGAGTCCAGGGCTGTGCGCAGCTCGGGGTCGAGCCCGTCGATCAGCCGCCCATCGCGCAGCGAATGCACGTCGTTGACGTACTCGAGCGCCAGCGGATCGTGGGTGACTATCACCCCCGGGACCTGCTGCTCATGGCATATGTCGCGCAGCAGCGCGAGCACCTCACGGGTGCGCTTGGTGTCGAGGTTGCCAGTCGGCTCGTCTGTCAGGAGCAGCTTCGGGCTGCCCGCAAGTGCCCGGGCGATCGCCACCCGCTGACGCTCACCCATCGACAACTGCCCGGCCCGGTGCGTCAGACGCTGCCCGAGACCGACATGCTGCAGCCACGGCCTGGCCATCCGCTTCGCCTCCCTGAGGGTGCGGCCATCCGCCAGCAACGCGAGCGCGGCGTTGTTCTCGGCCGACGTCGAGAGATTCAGCTCGAATGACTGCAGCACGAATCCCACCTCGCGTCTGCGGTAGAGGGCACTCTCCTTCGCCGACATGCGCGAGATGTCGTTTCCGTCGAACACGATCGTCCCGCTGTCAGGCGAGAGCAGCCCGCCGGCCATCATCAACAGCGTCGTCTTGCCCGAGCCGCTCGGCCCATAAAGCGCGACGAACTCACCGGGGGCCACGCTCAGCGACACGCCATCGACCGCGCGAACGACCTCGCTCTCCCCGGGGTAGTGCTTGACCACATCGTTCAGGGCAAGCTCACTCACACCGCGCGTATCTAATCACACGCTTCCCGCCTCAAACAGCCAAGAAAGGAATCTCCTAGATCGACACATTTCACCAATTGGTCATTCTGTCCTGGTGCGTGTCACAAGGTTCAATACACCTTTGCGAGGGGGGAGAGCGTGACATGCAGGAGCGGGGAACTTGATCGCCTGGATCATCTACCGCCAATAGCCCTGGCGATCGGCCGAGAAACGATCCGGGTGAGCGTGAGCAAATATGCCCGATCGGCGCGGATCGACACCTATAAGCTGAGCTGCGAGTAGAACGCCAGCGACAGGAGGAGCCGCGGATGATCGTCGTAGTCGGAAGGGTCAAGACAGACGCGCAGAAGCGCGATGAGCTCATCCGCGTGGGAGTCGCCGTCGCACAGGCCTCGCGCGTGGAGGAGGGATGCGCGAGCTACCGCCTCTACGAGGACATCGAGATTCCAAACGAGTTCGTCTTCGTCGAGGAGTGGGAGAGCCGCGAGGCACTGGAGCGGCACTTCGCAACGGCCCACGTCGCCTCCTTTATGCAGGCGATCCTCGCGACCATCACCGCCCCGCCCGACGTCAAGTTCCACGAGATCGCAAGCTCCCGCGACCTCGCCGACGTGACCGGCGGTTGAGCCGGCAACGGGCTCGAGGGCTGTGGAGGGCGCTCAGTCCTTTGCGGTGAGATAGCGCACCAGCATCGTGGTGGCCGCCTCTGTGTACAGCGAGGGCGAGACGTCGGCGCGCGGATGGATGACGAGCCCGTGTGTGACGGCCTCGAGCGTCTGGATCACGAGCTGGGCCGCCAAGGTGGTGTCGGGGACGGTGACCTCCGCTCTGCGGTCCAGATAGCCGGCCAGCGAAAGGGTGGCCCAGTCAAACGCCGCGTCAAGCCGCACACGTATCTCTCGCGGGCGGGGTGCCTCCTCGAAAAGGACGCGGTGCAGGTTGGGCTGATGGCGGTGGAGCTCGAACAGCGCTTGCATCACACGCCGCAGAGCGGTGCGCACATGCACGGGTCGCCGTGTCAGCTCCGCCATCAGGGGCGTGAGGGCCGCCTGGCCCTGCTCGAGGTGCTCTTCCAGCAGCACGAGCAGGATCGCGTCCTTGTTGGGGAAGTACTGGTAGAGCGTTCCGATCGAGACCCCCGCCCGCTCGGCGATCCGGTTCGTTGTCCCGGCGGCGTAGCCGTGTCGCTCGAAAACCTGAGTAGCTGCCTGGACGATCGCTTCCACGGTCTCCTGCGATCTGCTCTGCTGCGGGAGCTTGCGTGCCTGCAGGCGCCGGGCTGGAATGCGAGTTGAAGACATGCGAGTAATTACTCAGCATATGGGTCATGCCCACTCTCGGTCTAGCCCTCCTCGCGTTCTACGGCCTGCTCGCCTTCGGTGTGCGCATGGCCGTCGCGGTCTGGCGGACCGGATCGACGGGCCTCGTCGCCGCGCGTCAGCTCTCGGGGCTCCTCGAGTGGACCTGTGGTCTGCTGTTCGTCACGGCGATCGCGCTCTGCGTCGCGGGCCCGGTGCTTCAGCTAGCCGGTGGGGTGGGACCCATCCGGGCGTTCGATGCCGCTCTAACCAACATCCTCGGAGTCCTGCTGGCCGTTGTGGGGATCGCGATCACGGTCGTGGCTCAATTTGCGATGGGGGACGCCTGGAGGATCGGCGTCGATCAAACCGAGCAGACCGAGCTGGTCACACATTGTCCCTTCTCGATCGTGCGCAATCCGATCTACGCGGCGATGATCCCCTCGCTGGCGGGCATCGCCCTGCTCGCGCACAATCCGGTGACGATCGCCGGAGCACTCCTGCTGGCGGTTGCGCTCGAGCTTCAGATCCGGCTGATCGAGGAGCCCCACCTCCGGAGGATCCACGGCAGGCGATACGCCGCCTATGCCGGGCGGGTCGGCCGCTTCCTGCCGGGGATAGGTCGCCTGTAGCTTTGATTTTGGTCAAGCGGCGGCCGCGGGGCAGTCGGTGCCTCAGGCGGGCGCCGCTGTGCCGGGCAGCCAGCTGAAGCGACGCGCCGCGAAGAGGGTGGCAAGGAGCGCCCACACCGCTAGTGCGACCAGGTCAGTGGGTGCCAGGGCAGCCGAGAATGAGCCGCGCACAGAGGCCAGGTGCAGCGCGGCGGCAAGATGCTCGATGGGGAAGATCGACGCGACGTGCCGCAACCCGGGGGAGAGCGAGGCAGTTGGGATCCACACGCCGGAGATGAAATACAGCGGCATCATCGTCGCCTGCACGACCGGTTGTGCCGCGTCGGGATTGCCGACGAGACCCGCGACGGCGTAGCCGATGCAGGCGAAGGCGAGCGCCCCGGCCGCGACAGTGATCGCGATCGCGGCGAGCGCGCCAGCGGAGATCCCCACCCCGTAGCCGAGTCGAGCGATCAATAGCAGCGTCGATGCCACGCCGTATGTCAGCAGCAGCGTTGAGAGCGCCTGCCCGCCGATCAGGATCGCGGCCGGCACGGGCGTCGCGCGACGGCGCTTGAGGATCCCGGTCTCGCGTGCCGTCGCGATCGTCATCACCAGTCCGGCGTAGGCGGAGGTGACGATCGCCATCGCGAGGATCCCGGACACGAAGTAGCGCGACAGCGGGACCCTGGTCCGGTCCACCACCGTTGTCCCGTTGTGACCGAACACGCTGGTGAAGATCACCAACAGCAGGATCGGAAACATGAACGTGAAGAAACGCGCGCGCGGGTTGCGGACCGCCGCGAGCACGTCGAAGCGCACCTGATGCGCCAGCAGCGCCAGCTTGCCGCGTGCCGCCGGCGAGCGGTAACCAGCGGATTCGTCGCTGTCGCTGGACACGAGTGAGACCTCGGCCCCGAATGTGCCCGTCGGGTCGTCGGTCCCCGCGGACGCTGGTTCGTGGCGGCGGCGCCAGAGTGCCAGCACCAGACGCGCCAGGCGTTTGAGTAGAAAGAACATGCGATCAGCTCCCGGTTTGGTCGGCGGTCAGGGTCAGATAGACGTCCTCGAGGGTGGGGCGGCGTACCTCCAGATCGTCGAGCTCGAGATCGCGCTGCAGCGCCCAGCCGGAGAGCGTGTGCAGGTCGGCGGCGACGCTTTCGCTCTGCAGCGCGATCTGCCCCTGGCCTCGCCTCTCACTACGGGCCAGCAACGAGGTGGGCAGGTCCTCGGCGAAGGTCCCGGCCGGCAGCGCGAACGTGATCCGCGCGCCCGCCAGGTGACGGTCGCCCAGGGTGCGGGGTGTGCCCTCGGCGACTATCCGCCCGGCTGCGATGATTGCGATCCGGTCCGCCAGACGCTCGGCCTCCTCCATGTAGTGGGTGGTCAGGAACACCGTCTTGCCGAGCGCGCGCAGTCCCGCGATCACCTCCCATGCGGCTCTGCGAGCGGACGGGTCAAAACCGGTGGTGGGCTCGTCCAGGAAGATCAGCTCGGGGTCGCCGATCAACGCGAGCGCCACGTCCAGGCGCCTGCGCTGGCCGCCGGAGAGCGCTGTCGCCCGCTGCTCGGACTGCTCTGAGAGACCGACCAGGTCGAGTGTCTGGGAGACGGGGCGAGGCTTGCGGTAGTAGCCGGCATACAGCCGAAGGCACTCGCGCACGGTCAGCCCCGGCTCGGGTTGTGACTCCTGCAGCACCACCCCGATCGACTCGCGCCACCGCGGCGGGGCGAGCGAGGGATCGGCGCCCAGCACCTCGACGTGACCCGCGCTTGCTTTGTGGAAGCCCTCGAGGATCTCCACGGTCGTGGTCTTGCCGGCTCCATTGGGGCCGAGGAAAGCGAAGATCTCCCCGCGGTTTACCTGCAGGTCGATGCCGCGCACGGCCTCGTGGTCCCCGTATCGCTTGTGCAGGTCGCGCACACTGATCACGGGGTCCGTCGGTTCTGTGGGGGCGGTCAACCGCTCGGCGACCGCCACGTCTAGGGAGTTGGTGAGCATGGGGCAAACGGTAGGCGCCGCCGGTCAGCCTGTCATCGGCGCACGGTTGGAATTCGCTTCTCCACCCAGGGTTGGAGGGAACGGCCTGCCTCTCCAACCCAGAGCCGATGAAGCATCCGGCCGATCGCCCTATCGTTCTGGCCAGAAGTCATGTTCGGTGCACTCCTGAAGTGGTTCACACAGAGCGGTCACGGCGACAAGCGCGACGAACGCGCTCCGCTGGAGGCGATCTTTCTTCGCTTCCTGGGGATCGGCTATCTGGTCGTGTTCGTGATCTCAAGCGCGATCACCCGGCCGCACCCGGGCCTGCACGGGCGGGGGCTAGGGATTCTGGTGGCCGTCACGGCCTTCGTCATCTCGGCCGCCGCCACCCAGCCGCGCCGCGGGACCGCATCGATGAGGATGAGGATCGCCCTGCTCGGGTGTGTCATCGTCGCGTCCGCGGTGCTCGCGGCGCTGCAGCCCAGCGGCATCTGGCAGGCCGGCCCCTACTTCGTGGGGGTGGTCGCGGCGATGCGCCTTGAGCGTGTGGCGGGAATGCTGACGCTCGCCGTCTGCCTGCTGGTTCTCGGCGTGGTCACGATCGCCGCGGGTCACGGCAGCTCAACGATCTCGGTGATGCTTGGCGCGGTCCCCTGGTTTCTGGTGATGAGGCTGATGCGTCAGACCCGCGATCAGCACATGGCGCTTGAAGCCTCGCGTGCGGCCCAGGCGCAGGCGGCGATCGCCGCTGAGCGCGGGCGCATGGCAAGGGAGATGCACGACGTGCTCGCCCACTCGCTCTCGGCGCTCGCGCTGCAGCTGGAGAGCACGCGTCTTTTGGCCGGCGATCGCGGTGTGGATGCGGATGTGACACGGGCCCTTCAGGAAGCGCATCACTTGGCGGCCGGGGGACTCGAGGAAGCCCGCCGTGCGATCGCGACCGCGCGCGGGGACGAACTGCCCGGCCCCGAGCGTCTGGATGCGCTGACGCAGGCGTTCGGTCAGCAGAGCGGGCTGTCGGTGGCGCTGGAGGTCAACGGAAGCCCCAGGGAGCTCCCGCCGGAAGCGAGCCTGGCGATATACCGCACCGCTCAGGAGGCGCTCACCAACATCCGTCGTCACGCCGCCGCCGAGCGGGTGGACATACACCTCGACTACCGTGAGGAGGCCACGGTGCTCGTGGTCGAGGATCTGGCGGCCCCCGGCACACCCCCGCCGGTGGCGATCACCAACGGCGGCTACGGGCTGACCGGTATGCGCGAGCGGGCGGAGCTGATCGGCGGCCGGCTGCTGGCTGAGCCGACAGCCCAGGGATTCCGGGTCGAGCTGTGGCTGCCGGCCACCGCCGGTGTGCCGCAGGGCGCGCGATGACAGCCCGGGAGGAGCACGACGAGCGAGTCGTCTCGGTGCTGCTCGCCGACGACCAGCGCCTCGTGCGGGAGAGCCTGGCCACACTGCTGGGTTTGCTCGACGGGATCGACCTGCTCGCCACCGCCTCCGACGGACAGGAGGCGTGTGCGCTGGCCAGCAAGCATCAGCCGGATGTGGTCCTCATGGACCTGCGCATGCCTCGCATGGATGGGATCGAGGCGACCCTGCGCATGGGTGAACAGTGCCCGCGGGTGCGGGTCATCGCGCTGACCACCTACGCCGACGACGAAAGCGTGCTGGGGGCTCTGCGAGCGGGGGCGCGCGGCTACCTGACCAAGGACGCAAGCGCCGATGACATCCGCACGGCGATCCTCAGCGTGGCCGCCGGCGAGGCGGCCCTGGATCCGGCGGTCCAGCATCACGTCGTCGCGGCGCTCGCCGACCAGGGGGCAGCCGCAAGCGGCGGATCCGATCGGGCCGGGCACGAGGGGGAGGTCTCACAACCCGGGCTCCCGGACGGCCTCACGCCCAGGGAGGCGCAGGTGCTCGCCCTGATCGCCGACGGTCTGACCAACGCGGAGATCGCCCAGCGGCTGGTCGTCAGCCCGACGACCGTCAAGTCTCATATCAATCACCTGTTCTCCAAGGCCGGTCTGCGCGACCGCACGCAGGCCGTCCGCTACGCCTACAGCCACGGCATCGCCAGTCCTCCCGCGGAGGTGCCGGTGAAGCGATCGCGCTAAAGGCCGCACCCTCACCGGGCGCCGACGGGTAGGAGCATCTAGGCTTCGTGGCTGTGCACGTGCGCTCCTACTCCGAAATAGAGCCGTTTAGAACACTCGATGGGTCTGAGATCAGGGAGTGGGCCGGACGGGTGTCGCTGCCGGCGCGCGAGCAGAGTCTCGCGGAGGCGATGATCCCGGTGGGTGGCGCAACGATCGAGCACTACCACCGCACCAGCGAGGAGCTCTACCTGGTGTCCGCGGGCCGGGGACGGCTGATCGTAGACGGCGAGGAGCGCCTCATCGGCGAGGGTGACTGTGCGCTGATCCCGCCAGGTGCACGCCACAAGATCCACAACATCGGTGAGGAGCCGCTGCGCCTCATATGCGCCTGCTCGCCCGCCTACTCACACGAGGACACCTGCCTGACAGAGTGAGAGTGACTGTGGCGGATTGCCCGGCGCTTTACCCAGGACGCGATCCTTCACGCCAGGCGGCGAGCATCCATCTCCAGGACATCGAGGGTCGAGATCGATGCGACTGGCCCCGACATCTGTGTGGCCGCTACAGCGTCACCTTTGCGTGGAGGTGGCGCAGCACTTCCTCGCGTTGAGGCAGCCCGGTCCCGCCCGCGACCACGAGCCACGCGTTGCCATGCCGAGTGGCGGTGATTTCTCCATGCCAATCTCCGGGCGCGCTGAACAGCCCTTGTGCGCCCGGGACGGCGCTCATCCCGGGTATGGCGGCCGGGAAGCTGCCCGGGTGCTGAGCGTCGAGCAAGATCGACGTCTCCAGCGGCCAGTGGTGCATGTAGTACTCGATGTCGATGCAGGAGAAGAACGTGCGCCCGATGATCTTCGCGGGGTAGGGGCGGATATCGGCGGCGACGTGTCCCCACTCGGGTTCCAGCGCGGAAAGGCCCTGGGCATGGATCTGGCATGGGCCTGACGGCAGCGGCGCGGGACTCTTCCACCAGCGGACCTCCCGGCCCGCTATGCCGGCGGGTTCGGGGTTGATGTACGTCAGCGGCTTGCCGTTTGCCCCGGTGGCCAGCAGGGCCGGGGTAGCTTCGGGGGTGGTTTCAGGCGGTGGTCCTCCGCGCATCCTCAGGCCGGGTGGCCCCACCACGGTCGCGCTGCCGCGCCAGTGTCTCACGGTCGGCGGTATGCGGCGCGGGAAATCTATTTGCACGAGGCGAAGTTTGTAGGGCAGTTGTGCCTTGGTGACCAGCGTCGCCAGGTGGCCATTGACGAGCACGCCGCGCACTTCGGAGGCAAGCAGCGCGGTGATCCTTTCTTCGTGTCTGGCGATGTTCGTGCCGACGATCGTCCCGATCGAGATCACCCCACGGACATTCCGCGCGTTCTTTGTCGGCACGGTGGCACAGCTACCTCCGCCGGCGCCTTCCAGCACGCACCAACCGTAGTCGCCGCCTTCGAGCGCCGGGGAGATGTGCCATCTGGCAGGCGGACCGGGCCGTCGGGTGCGCTCGAAAGCGGAGAGTTCGCCTCGGGCGTGTCGCGCCGGGGTCGATTTGGAGTTCGAGTGCCCCGCGAACCACGTGACCAGCAGGCCGAGAGCCGTCCCACCGAACAGGGTTCCTGCCACCCGCCTGCGCCGCCGGTCGCGGCGCTGCCGCGCGTCGCGAATGACGCCCGCGTCGGGCCCGGCAGACGGTTGTGCGGTCTCGGACTCGACTAGCATAGATATAGAAGCTAGTATGACTAGCATCATGATCGAGGTCAAGCTGGACCGCTCGGACCCGACCGCCCTGCACGAGCAGGTGGCTGGGCAGATCCGCCGCTCGATCGCCGAAGGCGATGCGAAGCCCGGCGATAGCCTGCCACCGGCGAAGGATCTCGCGGCCGTGATGCACGTCAATACCAACACCGTCCTGCGTGCTCTGCGCCAGTTGCGTGAGGAAGGACTGCTCGAGTTCCGCCGCGGGCTGGGGATACGAGTAGCCGGCACACCCGAGCGCGGGCTGGTCCTTTCGAAGGCACACGAGCTGGTGGTCCTCGCGCGCCAACAGGGCTACGGACTAGACGAGCTCGTCGAGATGATCCAGCGGATGGCCTAGAGATCCTGGCCGGTGCAGGGACTGGTCCTCGAGCGTGTGCTCGCTCACGACGTGCTGTCTTGGCCAGCGCCTCGATGCTCGGTCGTGGTGGCGTTTGCGGCGATCGCGTCGCGCAGATACTCGGTGAGCCCTGCCGCGTGCCGCTCGTAGTCGCGGGCAAAGCGCTCGTCGCTCACATACATCTCGCCGAGACCTTGGTGTGCTTGGGGTGAGCACTCATAGAACCAGCGCGAGATGTGCTGGCGATGACGCTCGGCCACGGCGCGCGCGGCGGCTCCCGCCGGTGGCTCTCCGGCGTCCTGTAGCGCCGCGAAGTCGCGCACGATCTGCTCAGCCTCGTCGCGAATCTCAAGCCACTGCCGCTCTGCGTAGCCGGCCACGCGAGCCGTCGATTCGCGATAGGCCTCGCTCTCGCCCCACCGTTCGCGCGCCTCCTCTTCGTAAGCCTCCGAGTCGAACCCGTCGAACATCGTTGCCTCCTGTAGGTCGGTTCCCTGTGCGTGCGCCGCCAGCCGCGCGTCGAGCGCGGCGGCCATCGCTCTCAGCCGCCCGATCTGACGCTCAACCTGCCTTCGCTGCTCACGCAGCGCGCTCACATGGTCGTGTTCGGGATCGTCGAGCAGCGCCTTCACGTCAGTCAGCGAGAAGCCGAGCTGGCGCCAAACGAGGATCTCTTGCAGCCGCTCCAAATCCTCGCGCGAGTACAGCCTGTACCCGGCATCCGAGCGGGCGCTCGGAATCAGCAGCCCAATCTCGTCGTAGTGATGCAGCGAGCGCACGGTGACTAGCGCGAGCTCTGAAACTTCGCTGACGGTCCTCATATCCAGCACCGTAGACCGTCACGCAGGGTCAGAGTCAAGGCCCTCAGGGAAACTCAACCAGCCAAGCCAGCCGCGATCTTGGCTGGCAGGCGCTCGGCAGCTAGGAGCGCAGGCGGGGTCCCGCCTCGAGTTGACGGGATTGCGTCTAGGTGAGGATGTCGAGGGCTTTTAGCAGCGATCTCGTGAAGGGCGTGGTCTTGAGAGTCTCGAGGCTCGAGATCGGAAACCACTCGACGGCGGAGGTCTCTTCATTGTCAGGGCGCGGTGTGCCTGCCGATATGCGTGCGTCGAATACTGTCGACACGTAAGCCACCTGATCGCCGTTGGGGTACACCGTGCGAAACTCCGGTCCACCGACGGCACCGCGAATGCCGGTGAGCTCGATCTCGATGCCGGCCTCCTCGAGGGCCTCTCTCACGGCCGCTTGCTGGGGGGACTCGTCCGGATCGACAGCGCCGCCGATCGTCTGCCAACGCTCGGTCTGAAGCTCGCGTACGAGCAGCAGTCTTTCTTCGGAGTCCCAAACCAGAGCGGCTGCTGAGGGCACCAGCAGCAGCTCGTGACCCACGTGCTCGCGCAGCCGCCGGATGTACGGAGCGATTGCCATCCCAGCACCCTACTCAACGCCTGGTGGCTCCAATCGATCCTGTCAAGAGTGAAGCGAACGTCAGAGGCTGTCGTGTGCTCCCGACGTCCAAGCCGATCAGCGAGGAGCCTCGAGACGGGTCGTTCCGTAGGCGATGGGCTCCAGGCGAGGCAAATACCGGGGACACAAAGAAGACGCGGTCCCGGGCCACTTTGAGGAACCTACTCGGTCTGGTCCGAAGACCTTTCCGTGTGGGTGGCAGGGCCTTACACCTCGATGGCCTCGCTCTTTGCGGCTCGGTTCCGCGTCTGGGAGCAACTTACGCACGGCAGTTGCGTGACGCAAGACCGTGCTCTAAGACGATCCCGCATCCTCCGCAAAAAACACCCTCGGGACTTGCTCATATGACAGATTCTGGCCGGTAGATACTCCTTACAGCTGGCTGTGGCGCTCCGCTGACCATTCGCCATGGAATCGGCATTGCAGCTGACTTGGGCTCAGGGTCGTTGGGACGTGGTGATTGGTGGCAACGCACGTTCTGCCGCGGCTCAAATGATGTCCAATGGACGTTGGTAGATAGACGCGATGGGAGCTGCCGCGGCTGGCAAAGAAGAAGCCGCTGCCACCAGAAGTAGTCTCTGATGGCAGGTCAGGAAGTTGCTGGTGCGCTGGCCGAGCCTGCTGAGGCATGCCGTCGCACCAGTTGCTCCACCCCGAGCGTGCAGACACCCAGGCTGACCAGCGCGGCGGCGACGATCGCCGTCGCGGCGGCCGGCGAGAGGACGTGCTCAGAGAGCCCCAGCGACGCGACGGCCGCCGGAACACCGAGCTGCGCGCAGGCGACCAACCCCTCGGTCATGGGCCTGCCGGTCACTGCCACGGCGAGCAGGTGAATCGTGACGTTCAATGCGGCCAGGGCACCGGCGAGCGCCAGCATTTCCGGATGGTTCACCAGACCGCCCAGGTCCAGACGTGCTCCCAGTACCACGAAGTAGAGCGGGATGAAGAACCCGTCAGCGATGCCGCGCATCTGGGTGGAGAGGCGCTTTGGACCGCCTATCAACGCGACCATCAGGCCGGCTCCGAAGCCCGCGATCAGGACACCGGTGCCGCTCTTCTGAGCGATCCAAGCCAAAAAGAAAACGACCAGCAGCGACAGGCGCAGATCGAGCGCCCAACGGCGTTGCTTTGAGAGGTGGCGCAGACGCTGAACCCAGCTACGCCTCGCGAGAAGTCTCGCCGCCCCGAGCAGCAACACCACGGCGATCGCGACCAACACGCTTCCCAGCGCGGCATGCCCCACACGCGAGGGCTGCAGCACGACCGGTACAGAGACGATCGTGATGACATCGGCGATCGTCACCTGCGCCATCACCGTCGTCACATCGGCGCCCGCGAGACCTGTCTCCTGCAATGCCGGGAGTAGCACCGCCGCAGATCCAGAAGCGAGGACGACCGCGTAGACGGCGGCGTGAGAGTTGCCAGCGATGCTCGACGCGAGCAGCCCCGCCGGGATCGCCAAGCCGCAGACGATCATTGCCAACAGTCCGCCGGTCCTCAGCGAGGAGGCCAAGCGCTTCTCGCGCAGAGGGAGGTGCATGCCAACGGTGAGCATCAGCATCGCGAAACCGATTTCGCTCAGAAACGAGACGGTGCCGCTCGCCGGGTTCACAGCGTTCAGCGCGGTGGGGCCGACGAGGATGCCAGCGAGGATCTCGCCGATCACGACCGGGACGAACCGCCCCGAGACAACCGCCAAAAACGGGCCTCCGACACCCGCGAGCAGAATTACCACAAGGGTCCCGAAGCTCATCAGAGGCCCAGCGTACGCCCACGCGCCAGGAGCTGCTCGAGCAGCCGCCGCAGGGCTGGCCTGGGAGGCCTTCGTGTGCCCGGCGGCCTGAGGACTATGCGCGAACCGATGAAACGATCCGCTTGACGCGCTACTGAGGCATCGGTGGCGTGCACTTCGTCCACCATCTGCTCTTCGCGGCTCGCTCACCTGAGATCATTGCTTGCGTGCCGTCCGCGCGCAAGCTCAGCGTCAAGCAGTATGAGAAGGAGTTGCTTCGCCTGCAGACGGAGCTCGTCTACATGCAGGAGTGGATCGTCGCCACCGAGCAGCGGCTCGTGGTGCTGTTCGAGGGACGTGACACCGCCGGCAAGGACGGTGTCATCAAGCGAATCATTGCTTTTCTGAATCCGCGCACCTGCCGGGTAGTGGCCCTTCCCAAGCCGAGCGAGCGTGAGCACACGCAGTGGTACTTCCAACGCTACGTGGCTCATCTGCCGGCCGCCGGGGAGATCGTTCTGTTCGATCGCAGCTGGTACAACCGGGCCGGGGTCGAGCGCGTGATGGGCTTCTGCAGCGACGAGCAGTACGAGGAGTTCCTGCGCTTCTGCCCGCAATTCGAGGAGGCGCTCCAGAACGAGGGGATCATCCTCCTGAAGTACTGGCTGTCGGTCAGCGACGAGGAGCAGGAGCGACGCTTCAAGAAGCGGCTGTCAGATCCTCGCAAGCGCTGGAAGTTCAGCCCGATCGACCTGCAGGCACGCGCCCGCTGGGTTGACTACGCCGAGGCGAAGGACCGTATGTTCGCCTACACGGACACCGAGAGCAGCCCGTGGCATGTCGTGGAGGCCGACGATAAGCGCACCGCGCGCCTGAACCTGATCAGCCATCTGCTTTCGGTCGTGCCCTACGAGCGCATCCAGAAAGCCAAGCCGGTGAAGCTTCCAGCTCGCCAGCGTCGCAAGTATCTGCGGCCCCCGAAGCAGACCGAGCGCCTCGTGCCAACCCGCTATGAAGTTCACTCGAGCTGAGCCGCTACTCGATCTGGGCGATCATCAGCACGTAGCCGTCGGGGTCGGTGAGCCGCATCTCCTGGCTGGGGCCGGGGGTGCCGTCCTGTATCTCCCCGGCCCGCACGCCGGCCGCGAGGAGCTGGTCGCGTAGCGCCGAGAGGTCGTCGGAGTAGAGGTAGAGCAGAGCCCCTTGGCCCGCCGGGTCGATGGGATCGCCATCGAGCGTCACCATCAGCTCGGCCTCCTCGCTCTGGAGCGCCGCCCACACCGGACGCCCCCGGTAGCGGTAGGCGCTCTCCACGGTGAATCCAAGGTGGTGGTAGAACGCGATCGAGCGTTCCACGTCCTCGACGTGAACGAACGGAGCCAGCCGCTTGACCCGCTGCTCGGGCGGATCGGCGGGGAGGTCGGGAGCCCTTGGTCCGTCTGTCGGCGGACTGGCGGGCCGCTCGTCGGTCTGCATGTAGGCGAGGGCCGCGGCGCGATCCGCGCACCCCTTCAACTCGACGATCTTTCCGTCGCGCATCGTCACGACCATGTACGCGATCCCGTCATCCAGCGGCCGGTTGGCCGCGTCGGATGGCCGCTCGGGGCGAAACGCGACGAGCACGCGAGAGCCATCCTGAATCGTCTCCTGGATCTTGCCCCGCACGCGTCCGGAGAGGTTGCGGCTCATCACATCGATGATCGTGCCGCGCCCTTGGCAGTTCGTCGATCCCTCCTCCACGGTGCGCCACAGCGCGTCCTCGGCGAGCGCCTCCTGGAGTACGGTGAAATCGCCGCTGCTGAGCGCCTGGAAGGAGCGGTACAGCAGCTCGATCTCTGGACTGTCGCTGATTCCGTTCATCTCGCTGCGCTCCTCTCATACATCGACATGCAGACCATGTCGCGCTCGAACCCCTGTGACTTCCAAAACGCCTGCGCCTCATGATCCTCGATGCAAATGAGGTTGTGGATCGCACCGGCGCCACGCGCACGCAACTCGACCACCGCCGCCCCAGCAAGCGCGGAGCTGACACCCCGGCCGCGAGCAGCGGATGTGACATACAGCGCGTCGATCTCTCCCGAGGTGCCCGGCAGCAGCCCGCTGCCCGCATCGATACGCACGCACACGAACCCCACGATCCGTCCGTCATCCACGGCGAGGAGGCACAGCTGCCGCTCGTGCCACGCGGCGATGTCGAGCATCCGGGCGATGTTGCGCCGTCCGCGGTCGCTCAGCGGCCCGCCGTCAGTGCTCCCGCGAGCCTGCTCGTCCCACAGCGCGGCGACCGTCGCGCCCTCGCCATCAATGATCCGTCTTATCTCGGCCATCGAGAACTTCCTCTCTGTCGTTGTGCATTACGGGCATGAGGTAATGCACCGCCAGGGAGGCGGACGAGGATAAGCCGCGTAAGGAAGCTGTCAACGTCAGCCAGGCATGGCAGAAACGCTACTCCCAGCCGCACACCTAGGCAAGCCGGGCACCCCGATGAATGTCGCCGCGGTGGGGTGCCCTAGGCAGGTGGAAGAGGCCGGGCGCGAGCGCTATCGGCTGTGGGTCCGTGTGTGCTTGTGCGTCGGCGGGCACGCGTAGTCGCGGTCGTGGGTGCCTTCGGTGAACTGCGCGAGCGCCACGGTGCTCCCGCTGAATGGCTTTGAGCACATGCGCCGTGCGCTTGCCAAGCGGCTCGAGCCGGTCACCCAGTCGCGTTGGGCGCCGTGAAAATAGGTTCGGCTCGAGCGCGGTCCCAGTCCCGTGACGGCATGCCACTGATAGGCGTTGGAGTACAAGCCGATCGATCCATGCGCGCCCGCGCCCCCTCAGGCCGGCGGTGTAGCCGCGCAGCGCGGCGATGTTCAGGTCCGACCATTCGCGCGAGCCCCCGGGCTTGGCCCAGCTGGCTTCGATCTCCACGTCGATCCACCAGGGGGCACTGGCCGCGGTGGCGGGCGCAATCGCCGCGGCGAGAGCGTAGGAGTAGCCGGCACGCTGCTCTCCGTAGAGGAAAGCGCACGCACGGCTCCAGCTCCCGTCGCAGGTGCCGTACGGCGTGGAGACGCTCGACGTTGTGGTGGCCGCCGACGGCCAGTCGGCCACGCGGTTGCCGGGATCGGCCGCGATCAGGTACAGCGAGAGACCTGGTTGGCGCGGCCGGGTGAGCCCCGGGGCGGCGCCCGCCAGCGTCAGCTGCGTGGCCAGGCACGGGTTCGGATCGTTGGCCAGGCCGCCGTTGACACCGACGACCACAAAGCTGGGCGCTAGCGGTGCGGGGGCTTCGCACTGAGGGTAGGAAAGGTCGTATCCCACGGGACTGCTGGCGGCACGTGCGCCGGCAGCCAACGACAGCAGACCGAGCAGCGACGCGAGCGCGAGCAGCGGGTGCAGACGGAGCGACATCCTCATAGATTAGGTCGCCGCCTTCAGGGTTCCCGCGCCCATGAATGACACGCTGGGCCCACAGGGGTGGGACGCTCTCGCTTGCAGCGACGATCCACTCCCCCACAGGTCGAGCGGCACCGTACGCTTACGGGTCGATGGCCGACTGGTCAACAATCGCCTCGCTCGCAACCGCGGGAGGAACGCTCGTGCTGGCTGTCGCCACATTCTCCTCGGTGCGGTTCGGGCAAGCCTCGGCGAGGATCGCTGAGCGCTCGACGGCGATCGCCGAGCGGGCGCTGTTGCTCGGTTTGCGGCCGGTGCTCGCCCCGGCCCGCGTTACCGATCCGCCCGAGACGGTCCGCTTCGGCGAGGGACGGATGGTCAGTGTGCAGGGCGGCATGGCTGCCGTCGAGCGCGATGGCGAGAATTACTACTTTGTGATCCCGCTTCGCAATGTGGGCAGCGGTCTGGCGGTCATTCACGCCTGGCGCCTGATGGCAAGCCGCCCGCAGATCGACACCCCGCACGTCGAGCCCGTGGAGCACCGTCCGCAGACACGTGACCTGTATGTGCCGGCCGGCGACACCGGTTTCTGGCAGGGAGCGATACGCGATCGCGACGACCCGTTCCGCGCCGGTTTGCGCGAGGCGTTTCTGGCCGGTGAAATCCTGACGGTCGATCTGCTCTACGGCGACCACGAGGGCGGGCAGATGACGATCAGCCGCTTCATCCTGGGGCGCGAGGAGGACGGCCACTGGCGCCCAGGGGTTGTCCGTCACTGGATGCTCGAAGGTACCGGCCCACGGGAACGTTAGAAAACCACCTCGACGAATGGCGCAACAGCCGCGATCGGGTGAAAACGACCGCTTGCCCGCGTGACTGTGGGCTGCAATGCTCAGACCGTGTTCGAGCGATTTACAGAACGGGCCCGCCAGGTCGTCGTCTTCGCCCAGGAAGAGGCGCGTACGCTCAAGCACAACCACATCGGCACCGAGCATCTGCTGCTCGGGCTGGTGCGCGAGCGAGAGGGTGTGGCCGCTCGTGTGCTGGTGTCACTCGGCATCGAGATCGATTCGGTGCGCGCGCAGGTCGTGGAGATCCTCGGATCAGGCGAGGAGATTCTCAAAGGTCAGATCCCCTTCACCGCGGAAGCCAAGAAGCTGCTCGAGCTGGCGCTGCGCGAGGCGCAGGGCCTGGGACACAACTACATCGGCACAGAGCATCTGCTGCTCGCTCTGGTGAGCGACAGAGACTCCGTCGGAGCACGCATCCTGCTGGACTTCGACATCGACTCCCAGAAGGTCAGAAGCGACGTGCTGCGCATGTTGTCCGCCGCTCCATCAAGGCGCCCCAGCGCTCAGCCCAGGACGGTGCTCGACAGCTCCTCCATCCACGTTGACTTTGCGACCCCGGTCCGTGAGCTGCTGATGCTGGCGGCCTCCCGCTCGCTGGGTGAGAAGCGCGGGCAACTCGAGCTCGACGACCTGCTGGTCGCGCTCACGCGGCACTCCTACAGCGCGCCGATGCTCGCCGAGCTAGGTGTGGATGAGACCGCCATCAAGAACGCGATCGACCGCCACAAGCCAAACTGACGCTCGCCACGGCGACCGGGCCCCCGGGCGCTTGAATAGCTTCTGCACGCGCACCCTGAAGGAGCTATTCACGGCCTCGCCTTAAAGGCAGCCCTCGACTTGTCCAACCCGGATGCGGGTTCGTCGGATGAGACGACATGGCATCAGGGGTAGAACTCCGCGAGCTGAGCGGGCGCCTGGAGAGGATCGAGCGGGTGTTCGACCTCGGCGAGCTGAGCACACGCGGGCTGGACGAGTCCGAGATAGCCGACTACTACGAGCGATCGGCGTTCGCCTACAGCCTGATTCACTGCTCCCACGGCTCTGTGCACATGGCGTTCAACCCCGACGGCAAGTTCGACAAGGACGGCTACTACGGCCCGGTCAGAGAGGTGGAGCGTCGAATTCCACCGTCAACCACGGCGGTCCTGGAGCTGGCGGTCGGCAAGGGGTTCAACATCTCCTATCTGGCCGACAGGCATCCAACGATTGATTTCGCGGGCGTCGATCTCACGCCCACGCACACCAAGATGGCGCGCAAGAAGACCGCGCACCTCCACAACGTGCGCATCCACCAGGAGAGCTTTCAGCAACTGCCTTTCCCGACAGCGTCCTTTGATGTGGTCTACGTGGTGGAGAGCCTCTGCTACGCGACCGACATGCCGCGGGCACTCTCAGAAGCCCGCCGTGTCCTGCGTCCCGGCGGCATGATGATCGTGATCGACGGGTGGCGCACCGGCACCTTCGGGGAGCTGCCCGACGTGGCGCAGAGAGCGGCCGTGTTGGCCGAGCGGGCGATGTCGGTCGGGAACCCATGGACGTTCCCCGACTGGTTGGGACAGGCCCGCAGGCACCGGCTCGAGCCGGTCGAGGATGTCGATTTCGGCCCCTCGATCATGCCGAACCTGCGCCGCTTCGAGCGGATGGCCACCAGGTACTTCCACCACCTCTCGCTCGTCCGGCTGAGCGCCCGTGTGCTTCCCGCCAAGATGCTGAGCAACGCGATCGCCGGATATCTAATGCCCTTCACCGTACGCGCAGGCGCGCACACCTATCGGATGATCTCGCTGCGGGCGAGCGGTGGCCCGGCCGCTTGACGGTGGCTCCCCGGCGCCCGCTCAGCGCACGGTCTGAAAAAACGTGCGCAGCTCGCTCGTGAAGAGCTCGGGTTGCTCGAATGCGGCGAAGTGTCCCCCGCGATCCAGTTCGCCCCAGTGCCGCAGGTCGGTGAAGCGCGTCTGCGTCCAGCGGCGGGAGAGCCTGAGAATCTCCTTGGGGAAGATCGAGCAGCCGCTCGGCACGGTTACGGGGGTGAAGTCGCGTCCGCGAAAGCTTTCCCAATACAGGCGCGCCGAGGACGCCCCGGTGGCGGGCAGCCAGTAGAGCATCACGTTGTCCAACAGCTCGTCGCGGCTCAGGGCGTTCTCCGGGTGCCCGTCGCAGTCCGTCCAGGCCCGGAACTTCTCGAGGATCCACGCGCACTGGGCGGAGGGAGAGTCCACCAGTCCATATCCGAGTGTCTGCGGGCGGGTGGACTGCTGCTTTGAGTAGCCGGAGTCCCACCTGCGGTGCTCGGCGTAGGCGGCGACCGCCGCCAGCTCGGACTCCTCGAGCTCGCCCAGCTCTCCGAGTGCCGCCGGGTCGGCGAGCGGCATGTTCAAATGGATCCCGGCGAGGTGCTCGATGTCCGTGAGCCCCAGCGCGATTGTCACCGCGGCACCCCAATCGCCGCCCTGGGCCCCATAGCGCACGTAGCCGAGCCGAGCCATCAGCTGCGCCCAGGCGCCGGCGATGCGCTGCACGCTCCAGCCGCTGCGGGCCGGCTTCTCGCTGAAGCCGTAGCCGGGCAGCGACGGGCATACGACGTGAAAGGCGTCGGCGGCCAGCCCGCCGTAAGCGGGTGGGTCAACCAGCGGCCCGATCACCTTCATGAACTCCACGACCGATCCCGGCCAGCCGTGGGTGATCAGCAGCGGCAGCGCCTGCGGGTGCGGAGAGCGCGCGTGCAGGAAGTGGATCTGCAGGCCGTCGAGCTCGGTGTGGAACTGCGGTATCGCGTTCAGCTGGGCCTCCGCCCGCCGCCAGTCATACACCTCGCGCCAGTACGCGCACACCTCCTGGAGATAGTCCAGGGGAATGCCCTGCGACCAGTCATCGACGGTCTCGCGCTCCGGCCAGCGGGTCCTCGATAGACGCTCGCGCAGATCGTCCAGGGCGGACTCGCGAACCTCGATCCGAAACGGCCTGATCTCAGCTGACATCAGCCAGGCAGTCTATTGCTCGCCTTCCTGGGGTCCCGGCGTCTGGGCCGCGGGACCTATGGCGAAGCCGTCAGCCGCTTCTCCAAGAACACCCGCTCGAAGGCGCCCGCGGTTAGCCTGTCTTCTTCGCGGTAGCCCAGGCGTGCATACAGGGCGAGGTTCGAGCTCATCGCGGCGTTGGTGTAGAGGCGCACGAGCAACAGCCCTCGCCGGCGAGCCATGCTCTCCGCGAAGGCAAGCAGCGCACGCCCGACGCCTACGTGCTGGTGGCGGGGATGCACGGCGACGTTCTCGATGAACATGTGATCCGGCTTTTCGATCAGCACGATCAACCCGACGGCGCCCTGCATATCGGCCACATACAGATGGCCTTCGTTGACTATCTGCGCGTAGTCGCAGTCCATCGGCGCCGGGCGCACGCCGATGCTTTGAACATAGACACCGTAGGCGCCAAGGACGATCTCACCGATCGCAGCGAGATCCTCCTGTGTGGCGATGCGAATCCCGATGCTCACCGCGATCTCGCCTCATTATCGACGCGCTGACCGTAGGCGGTCAGGCCAGCCCGAGCACGAGACGGAAGTGCTCCGCGCCCGACTGGGTGCTGGTTCCCGCCGTCAGGGTGCTGAGCGACTTCAGGTAGGGCAGCAGGCTCGACAATCCCTGGCTCTGGGTCAGTCCAACCCCTTCCAGGAAGCCGAGCATCGCCGGGAATTCGACGATGATGCTCGGTTCGGTACCGGCGAGCGTCGAGCTGGCGCTGGAGTAGGAGGGGGCGGTGGACAGTGTGCTGGACGGGCTCAGCGCGCCCTGGACCGACATCGGGCCGAGACCGACCACGAACTTGCCCCGCCCGTCGGCGATGGAGATGGTCGCCGGAAAGCCCGTGAGCATGACGTTCATCGCCGCGTCGGTTTCGGGGATGGATGTCTTTGTGACCACGGCCCCCGCCGCTCGCATCAGATTCGCGAGCTTGCCCACCGCCGCACGGGAGGCCGATGGGTTCTTGGAGTCGATCACGAGCGCGGCCTGCAGGTTCGAAAGGCCGTTGCCGCTCAGGAACATTCCCCCCGGACCCGCCCAGCTGGCGAATCCTTCTCTCAGTCTCGCCTTCGGCGAGTCGAGCACGGTGAAGATCTTTTCGATCGCCGGACCACCGAGGCTGGAGAACACCGTCGAGCTGCCGAACGACGCCACCCCTTGGAGTAGAGCCAGAGCGCCCGGGAGGTTGCTGCCGATGTCCCCGACGCCGGCTGCCAGCCACGAGGTGCCGGGCAGCTCGCCGAGCGCCCGTGCGCTTTCCTGGCCGAGCAGCGGCGTGGAGCCGCCGTTTGTGTGGATCTCTCCCTGCAGCGAGATCGAGTTGGCGGTGGGCACCACCGACAGGGAGGTGGACTGCGAGCCCGCGAAGAGATGGTCGAGCAGCGAGAGGTCCTGGCCGATCGTGCTGCTGGATCCGTGCACGGTGCTCGCCAACGCTTTGGGCTGCAGATAGAGGCCCCCGATCGCGCTGGCGGGAGGCGTTTCGTAGCCGGTGGCGGTCGTTATCGCTGCGCCTCCCAGCGAGGTTTCGATCACGCTCTTGATACCCGATTCGCTGCCTATCACGGCGAACTTGCCGACTATCCCCTCGGCGGCTCCGGTGGAGGACACCTGGTAGGAGATGCCCCGGTAGCTCGCCGTGTGCGCCTGCTGTTCGCTGGCGCGTGCGTTCAGGAACGAGCGGGCGCCGCCGACGTCGGAGGTGTCGAGCACGATCGCTCCCTGATCGCCGGCCGTGCCGAAGGTGCCGGCCCCGAGTGAGGAGATGGCGCCCGTCAGGCCGCCGCCCAGCAGACCGCTCGCGGATGTTCCGCTCGACGGCAGCCCGGCGGCGTTGATCGAGGTGATGAAGACTCCTGCGTGAGCGCCGATCCACGGTTCGATATCGCGCTTGAACTGTGGACGGGCGGTACTGCTGCTCAGCAGCGCCTGCGCGAGAGCACCGTAGGGTTCGGCCAGGTGGGTGAGCTTCTTCATCGCTGTGAACGCCTGACCGCCAGCTCCACCGGCGGGCTTGATCGTGACGCCCACATAAAGCGGCGCCGAGGCCGGCGCGAGGGTCGCCGGGTCGGCGCTGGTACCAGACTGAGACGAGCTCCCGCACGACGCGAGCAGCAGGCTCGCCAAGCCGAGCGCGACGCTCGCCGCTGTACGTCCCCTTCCAACAGAAACAGACACCATGCCCGACCTCTCCTCCGCAGCTAGTTTCCATCCATACAAGTAGCAACGGAGGCGACCGTAGCATCACCGCTAAAGATGATCTAAGCGCGCCCGGCTCGCACACCGAGGAAAATCGCTTTCACCGAGCGTGAAATCCACCCTTCGCGCTGTTGTCCTGCCCCGCTGTGCACCACCCGCCGGCGGCTTGAGGCCAGCCCGCCCGGGGCCCGGTCACACGCTGCGCAATGCCGCGGCGGGCGCCATGCGCGGGGCCCGCGCGGCCGGATACACCTGATCGATGGGCCGCCGCGATCTCCGATGACTCGCGGCGGCGAGGAACATCAAACCGGCCCGACCTGAGAATCGCCTTAGAGGAACCGAGGAACTTCCTGAAGGGACTCGGAAGTCTGGGGGCCGTCGCTTTTGGCCGCGTGAAGCTCGGCGTCGCTCATCGCAAGCGGCGGGAGCTCGAGTGTCAGCCGGGCGCCACCGTCGGGGTCGTTGGCGGCGTGCACCGAGCCGCCGTGGACCTCGGCGGTCTGCCTGACGATCGCTAGCCCGAGCCCCGAGCCCGGACGCCCACGCGCCTCGGGGGAGCGATAGAAGCGGTCGAACACGCGCGGGAGATCCTCCGCGGCGATGCCCGGTCCGTGATCGCGCACCTCGAACTTGCCTGCCCTCACACGCACCTCGACAGGACCGGCCGGTGGCGGCGGGTTCCATTTGCAGGCGTTGTCGAGCAGATTGGCGATCGCCCGATCCAGGCGCGCTGGCGCGGCGCGCACCAGGCAGGGCTCGGCGTCGAGCGCAAACGTGCATGAGTGCCCGCCCACCCCGTGCAGCCTCGCGCGCTCGAGTGCCGAAGCGGCTGCGAGGTCCAGGCGCACGTCCTCGACCTCGATCTCGTCGATCTCGGTCTTGGACAGGTCAACAAGATCCCCTACCAGCACGGTCAGCTCGCCTAGCTGCGCCTGCGCGGCGGCTATGACACGAGCGCGCTCGCGGACGGGCAACTGCTCTCCCAGCATGAGTGCATCGAGGTTCGCCTGTGCGCTGGTCAGCGGCGTGCGCAGCTCGTGCGAGGCGTCTGAGACGAGCTGGCGCTGCGCCAGCCGCGAGCGCTCCAGCGCGGCGAGCATCGTGTTGAAGCTCGTGGCCAGCCGCCCGAGCTCGTCCTCCTCACCCGTCTGGATGCGATGGCCGAGGTCCTGTGTGCGCGCGACGCGTTCCGCGGCGCCGGTGAATCGGCGTACGGGCACGAGCGCCGCCCGCGAGACGAGCAGCCCGAGCGCGGCCGCGAGCGCGATGCCGCACAGGCACACGATCGCCAGCACGAGCTTCAGGTGCGTGAGCGTGCTGTTGATGTCGACTCAACGGCATGGCGACCAGCCACACCGCGCCGTGCGGCGCACGCTCGGTCAACACGCGCGCCGGCGTACCGGCGACCGTCGCGTCGCTGAAGAAGGCATTGCGTTTGCCCGAGGCGACCGCGCGCGCCGCGGCAGTCACGGGGAGCAGCGGTCCCTTGCCCGCCCTGAGCACGTTCCCGTTGGATTCGGAGAGCTGCACATAACCCGTGGGGCCGCCGAGCTTCGGCGCGGGCAGCACGAGCTGCACGCCCTGGCCTGCTTCTGAGCCTGCCGATAGCCGCTTGACGCTCGAGCCGCTCGGCACGGTTACGGTCCTGCGTTCGACCGTGATCACTTCGCCGTGCGCGCCATGGCTCGTTTTCACATGAACCTCGCCGCCTGAGAGGTGCGTGGATCCGCTCGAGAACCTCTCCGGATTCGACGGCTGAGCTGCCCGCCACCGCGCCGGGCAGCAGCGCGCCGCGTTCGAGTTGCGCGAGCTTCACGTCCGGCTGCTGGCTGCCCTTCAGCTTCGCGAGTTCGGCCGCGCTGAAACGGGGCTGGAACCGCACCGCCTGCGGCAGACCAGGGGTGACAGTCGCTCGCAGGCTCGCGTCGATCTGGCCACGCAGCTCGTCGCGCGTCACCA
>CAVQZJ010000024.1:0-406427 GCA_963718425.1 uncultured Solirubrobacterales bacterium | reverse complement strand
GCCGCGCCCCGGAGCTGAGCGTCAGCGCCGCGACGCTCTGAAGCCCGGCCGCCGAGACCTGCGGATCGCGGCCCGCCTTTACCTGGCGCAGGATCCAGGAGAGCCCCCAGATCACGGCGATCACGATCGCCAGGCCCACGATCGTGCGCACCATGCTTGCCTCGTCGAGCTCGGATGTGAGCCGGTCGTGGTGGGGCTGAGGTTCAGGGGCGTGTTTTCTCCCCCGCTTTTGCTCGTGGACGCGGTGAAGGCGTACGCCGGGCAGGCGAACGCAAACAGGCATGCGCCGAGCACCGCGGCCACCTGCACGGCCGCACGGGGAAGCGGGATCAACTTAGTCATCGAGGGACGACTCCGAGCAGAGTCCCCCCGGTTATCGGCGCTGGTGCTGCGGTCTTGAGGAAGCCGGGTTCGGGGCCCGGCGGGAGCTCAGAGCAGCTCGTCCACCCGCACGCCCCAGCCGCCGTCGCCGGTGATGACAAGGCTGCCGTTGGCAAAGCAGAGTCCGTTGACGAACAGCTTGATCGGCGCCTCTGCGTATTGGTCGAGCTCCACGACGGCGCCCGGTGTCAGTTCCAGCGCATGGCGCAGCGGGCGGTGGGTTCTGCCGAGCTCGGCCCATACCCGTACGAAGATGCTGCGCAGGATCGTCCTGCCCTCCGAGCCCTCGCCCACGCCGGCCGCGTGTGCGCGCGCCCGCTCTAGCTCGGCGCGACCGAGCTTGGCGTAGGTGTCGGCTCTCGACTGGGGCTTCGTTTGTGGATTGCAGCTTGATCGCCCGTCGTGTCCCCGAGCGTCCGGGCTTGCCTCGCCCCACCGAGATTCCTTCGGCGAACAGGAGCACCCCGTCCTCGGCGCGCCCCTGCAGCTCCACCAGCGCACCCGGGACGAGCTCGAGCATCCGCTCGATCGGCATTTGTGCGGAGCCGACCTCGGCGCGCAGCAGCACCTGGACGCTGGCGATGCCGCGGCGCAGCGCCTCGGGGTCGTGAATATCGGCGGGCTGCTGCTGGGCGGCGCTCCCGCGGATGCTCTCGGCGATCGGCTCCACGGCCGTCCACGGGATCAGCAGCGACATCGCCGCCGCGCAGCCGTCGATCGTGCTCTTGAGCGTGACCGAGAAAGTCGGTTCGCCGACCGGCGCAAGCACTCCGGCGTCGCCCTCCATGTCGATCTCCCCGCGCGTGAGCTCCGGTCCGCCGAGACCCGCCAGGCCGTTGAGAGCTCCGCGAGGATCCCGTCGAGCAATCCCTTGGCTAGAGCCCAGTCGATCTCGCTCATGCGTCGCGAGGCCGGCGCTTGGGCGGCCTTTCCCCCCAGTAGACATTCCAGTGCCTGCAGTAGCAGCAGCGGCTCGACGCTCAGCAGCATCTGGCGCTCAATCGAGGTCTCCTGCACGGCGACCGCGACAGAGTCCGCCGGTAGCTGCGCCTTGGCGGCCGCCCATGTGCGCTGATCGACCTCCGTCACGTCGAGCTGCACGTCGGTTTGCAGCTCGCTGGCGAGCCGGCCGGCCAACGCCTCGCAGAACTGGTTGATCGCGCTGCCGATGCGCCGCCGGATCTCGGTGGTGAATTTCGTCGGCTGGGAGAAATCGAGCGTATGAATGCGCCCGGCGGGCTCGGGGGCGCTCTCCTCGGGGGCCGAGGGCTCGGCTTGGGCGGCGGGGGCGTCGCTCTTTCGGCTCATGGTCCTCCCGGTCAGTTCTAGTCCGCCGTGTCCTCGCTCTGCTGATCTGTGCCCGGAGAACAGGCGATGTCGTTGCCTTCGAGAATCTCGGTGACACGCAGACCGTACTGCTCGTCGATGACGACAACCTCGCCACGAGCGATCGCCGTACCGTTCACGAGCAGCTCCACCGCCTCGCCGGCCTGACGCTTGAGCCTGACCACGGAGCCGACACGCAGATCGAGTGTCTCCCCGACGGTCATGTGGGTGCGCCCGATCTCCACGCTGAGCTCCATCGGGATGTCGCTGAGACGGCTCATGTCCACCTCCGAGCCGGCGATCGCGTCTGATTGCGGGCCGGGTGGGGAGTCGTTACCGAACTGCTCGTACTCGATGGCCTCAGCCATATTGCCTCCTATTGGACGGTGAAATCTGGAAAGAGCACTTCTTCGACTTTCACGTCTGTCTGTTGACGTATCTGATGCAAGATCTGGCGCTTGATCGCGCTGCGGCCCTTGTTGGAGATCAGCGCTTCGCCGCTCTGACCGGTCACGGCGTTGGTCACGATTTCGCGGACCAGCGGTTCCTCCGGCAGCGTGCCGACGGCGCCTTCGCCGCTCGAGGCACTGGCTGTGGCGCTCGCACCGTCGCTCTGCCCGGGCGCAAGCTGCAGGGCGACCGTCAGCTTCGCGTAGCGGCCATCGTTCAGGTTCAGTAGGAAGGTCTGGGGCATCACGTAGATCGTTCCCGCGATCTTGGGCTTGACGACCTTGGGCTTGGGCTTGGTGATCGTGTAGCCCGCGAACAGCAGGATTGGCAGGGCGATGATGAATATCTTCTTGTTCTGGAGCATAGTTTCCGTCCGGTCGTCCTCGACTATGGTTCGTTTTCGCCTTCGCTGCTGTAGATCCGGTGCATCACGATCTCCACGCGCCGGTTGTGCGCGCGGCCCGTGGCCGTCGCATTGCTGGTCACCGGTCGCTGGTCGGCGTTGCCTGTTGCTGTAAGCCTGTGCGGCGCGACTCCCTTTTCGATCAGGTACTCCACAACCGTGCTCGCCCGCGCCGCTGCCAGCTGCCAGTTGGACGGGTAGACGCTCGAGTGGATGGGCACGTTGTCGGTGTTGCCTTCCACCTCGATCGGATGGGTTTCGTCGATGTTCAAGAGTTGGGCGATCTCGCCCAGCAGCGAATCCGCACGGCTGTCCAGGTTGGCGCTGCCCGAGGCGAACAGCAGATCGTCGGTCAGCACCTTGATGACCAGGCCGCGCCGTTCGATCGATGTCTTGACGCTCGAGGCGAAGCCGTGGGACGCCGCGTACGCTTCCAGCTCGTGCTTTATCTGCGCGAACTCGCTCGCCTCGTGCTGAGCGGCCGTTGCCACGCTCTGCGAGACGGAGCTCTGGGAGGACGACGAGGAGTTCGAGCCGGTGCTGGGACCTTCGATGGTGTTCAGCGCGGTCACCGGCGTGACCGCCTGCATGTCGGCGCTGGAGGGCACGCGGCTCGAGTTGGCGGTGGCCCCCTGCTGGGCGAGCGCCTTCCCGCCCGGCAGGATGTTGCCGGAGAAAGCCGCCTTCAGCGAGTGCTGTAGAACCTGATACTTGGAGATGTTGACCGAGGAGATCGAGAACAGCACCATGAACAGCGCCATCAGCAGCGTGATCATGTCGGCGTAGGTCAACAGCCAGCGCTCGCCTGACTCCTCGTGCTTGTGAGCGCCGCGACGACGACCGCGGGACATCTTCAGGCCGCCTTGGACTCAACGTCCAGTTGCGCAACGGGGTCCTCATCGCTCGAGGACCGGTCCGCTGGCGGCAGGTAGGACATCAGCTTTTCGGATACCAGCCGCGGGTTGTCGCCCGCCTGGATGGCGAGGATCCCCTCGAGCGTCATCATGCGCAGCTCGACCTCTTCGGCGGAGATCGCTTTCAGGCGGTTGGCGATCGGCAGGAAGATCACGTTGGCCGAGCCGACGCCCATCAGCGTGGCGATGAACGCGGCGGAGATCGACGGCCCCAGGGTGGATGGCGCGGCCAGGTTCTGCAGCACGTGCACCAGGCCGAGCACCGTGCCGATGATCCCCATCGTGGGCGCGAACCCGCCGGCCTTCTCGAATGGTCCGGCTGACGCCTCGTGACGGGCGGCCATTCCGTCCACCTCCGCCTCGAGGATCGTGTGCACCATCTCCGGGTCGGTGCCGTCCACGACGAGCTGCAGGGCGCCCCGTGTGAAGGTTCCTCGATCTCTGAAAGCTGTGCGTCGAGGGCGAGCAGGCCCTCGCGACGGGCCTTGTCGGCGAGCGACACGAGCTGGTCCAGCTGGCCGCGCATGTCCGGCGGTTCGGCCGAGAAGACCATCTTGTAGAGGCTCGGCACGCGCTTCATCGCCGTCATGCCGACGCTGGCGAGCGTCGCGCCTGCCGTGCCGCCGATGATGATCATCAGCGCGGGGATGTTGATGAAGGAAGCGGGACTCGTCCCGTCCATCATCGAGCTCAGCAGCAGGGAGCCAAAGGCCATGCCTATTCCGATGGCGGTTGCAGCCTTCATTGCCCCCTTTCATCGGCGGCCGCGAAAAATCCTTCAATCTTGGGCGGCTCTCGTGCACGAACTGCCTATCACCGCATCGGAAAGCCGTTTTGTTGGCCTTTTTCAACTCGGCTCGTCCTCGACCGCGGATAGGCGAGGCGACTCGCGAGACCCCCTCTGCGGCGCGGCCGGGCGCTGGGAGCGGCGGCGTCTGAAACCGTCGCCGAGCACGCTGGCCCGGTAGTCGTAGACCGCGGCTGCCACCTCCTCCGGCGTCTCGGCCACCACGACCTTGGCGCCGGTCGCGAGCGTGATGACCGTGTCGGGGGTCGACTCGATCGTCACGATCATGTCCGGATTGAGTTGGAATGGCTCGTCTGAGTGACCGAGCCGGTTCAGCGTAATCATCCTCACACTCTCCCTCGCTTCAAATCCAGCCTCGGGGTGGGACGCCGTGTGGCGGCGCCCCACCGCGGGCTCCTCGGAGTTGTCCTGTCTGCGTCTGTACCTCCTTTGCCGGCCTCACTGGTTCAAGAACGTGATCACCCGCTGCCGGCTACTGCAACTGCACCAGCGTGCCGAGCATTTCGTTGGCGACTGAGATCACGCGCGAGTTGGCCTGATAGCCGCGCTCGGCGGTGATCATGTTGGTCATCTCGGTCGCGAGATCCACGTTTGACTGCTCGAGCTCCCCGCCGATCGTCATCCCGAAGCCCGAGGTGTTCGGTGTCCCGACGATCGGGTTACCCGAGTTGGCTGTCTGTGCCCACATCGAGCCTCCCAGCCGTTCCAGGCCCGCTTCGTTGGGGAATGTCGCCAGCGCGAGGTATCCCGCGGTGACACGCTGCTGGTAGGTTTTCGACGCCGGGTTCTCGTCGGTGTAGCTGACCGACCCGTCCTGACCGATCGACACGTTCGTCGCGCCGGGCGGGACCTTGATGTAGGTGTCTTCTTTGCCGGGTGTGTAGGTGGTGTTGCCACCTTCTTCTTTGGCCACCGCGTTGCGACCGATCACATAGTCGCCCGCCTGGGTGCTCAGGAATCCCTGCGAGTCGGTCGTCAGGTCCCCGGCCCTGGAGTACTGCAGGCTGGCCGGCAGGCTGCTCGTGTACGGTTCTTTGGCCGGTGGTGAGCCGGCGCCAACGCGCAGGAAGCCGGCGCCCTCGATCGCGATGTCCAGCGGATTGTTGGTGGACTGAAAGGAGCCCTCGGTCATTTCGTTACGGGTCGCAGAGACCTGTACTCCGAGGCCGATCTGGACGGGGTTTGAGCCTCCGTTGGTGCTCGTTGGACCCGATGCTCCACGGATGACCTGTGTCAGTGAGTCGGCGAACGTGACGCTCGAGGACTTGTAGCCCACTGTGTTGACATTCGCCAGGTCGTTGGCGGTGTCGTTGAGCATCGACTGGTTCGCGTCCAGGCCGCTGATCGCGGCATACATTCCAGCCATCATGATGACTGCCCTTCCTTTCGCGGCCTCCTCTGAGAGGTCCGGCCGTGGTTGTGGTTAGCGGCCATGTTCATGCGATCACGGCACTGTCGATGTTGGTGAACACGTTGTCTTTCATTTGTTGGGATCCCACCGCCGTGATCACGGTGCGGTTGCTGACGGACACCACGAACGCGGTGCCGTCGACAAGTACGAGGGAGTCGCGTGAGCCCTTGCTCGCGGCGCGTCCCACACCCTCTGAGAGTCGTCCGAGCGTCGCCTGATCGAGCTGGATCCCGCGACGCTCGACACGCTGCAGGGCGTGCTTTGAGAATTGCAGGGGCTGGGCGGCGGTTGACTGCTGTTTGAGGACATCGGCGAAGACGGGGCCGGGCGCCGGGGCGTTCGGCGAGGCGCCATTGGAGGGAGCGGACGGGCGCGGGGGCGCCAGCCCACCGGGGGGCACCAGCGCCGGGTTGTTTGAGATGGAGCTCAATTGACTTGGGTGATGTTCGACAGCTTCACGCCCGCGACACCTTCCACTGTCAGGGTCGTGCCTGAGGAGCTCGACTGGACGCTCTGGACCTTGCCGGTCTCGCTCGCGCCCGAGGGATCGTCATAGGAAACGGTGTGTCCGATCAGCCCGACAGCGCTCGAGAGCTCTGAGGCGCTCGCCAGGTTGGTTGTCTGCTCGAGCTGGGTGAACTGGGCGAGCTCGGCTACGTATTCGGTGCCGTTGCTTGGTTCCAGCGGGTTCTGTGCCTGCAGCTGGGCGATCATCAGCTTCAGGAAGTCGTTCTGGCCGAGAACGGCATTCGGGTTTTCGCTGGCAGCGTTGCTGGAGGAGCCGCTGGTTGCCGCGGCGGTGATGGCAGGGGTTGTCATTGCGGTCTGTCCTTTCCTGTGTTCAGGCGAGTACGTCCACGAGCTCGCCCCGTGCGATACCGGCTGGTGGGCTCCCGACGCCGAGCTCGCCGACGGTCTCGACATCTTCGGGGGCTGTGGATGGGCTGGAGATCCCCGACGGATTCTGGCGTTCGGTGAAGTGCTCGCGAGAGCCTGCTTCGGAAGAGCCAAAGGAACCGATGTCCAGGCGCAGCAGCGTCAGACCGAGCGAGTTCAGTGACTGACGAAGCTCCGAGCGCCCGTCGGCCAACGCCTGTGCGGCGGCTGGCGTTTCGGCGCTGACACGGGCCAGCAGGCCTTCCGAGGTCTGGCTGAGACGGATGCTTATGTGACCCAGCTCCTGCGGCTGCAGAGCGATCCGTGCCTGGGCGATCCCCTGGCGCGTGGCGATCTCGATGGTGGCGCGAATCGAGTCGATCATCTCCTGCATGGGAACGGCGGAGCTTTGCTGTGGGCTGGAATTTGCGGCGAGGAGCACGGTTTGCGTGGGCGACGCCGGGCCGGTGGCTGTTTGTGCGGCAACTACGGCAGCGGCCGTCGGGCCTGGGCCGGCCGCGTGCTGGCTCGAGGTGGCGCTCGGCGGGTCCTGGTTGCTGTGGGCGCCTGGCGGAACCCGCCCCCTGCTCCTGGCTTGTGTTTGGTTGGCTTGAGGTACCGAAGCCGCTGGCCTGGCTATTGGTCGTCGCCGGGACTTGCGTTTGAGGCTGCCCTTCGGGACTCTGAGCGCCCTTGCCGCCGGTGGGGATCGAAGCGCTCGCCGCCGAGGCCTGGCCGGCCTGCGGGGGGGGCGTTGGCGCGGAGGCGCTCTGGGTTTGCACGAGCGCCGTGCCTGGCTGCGATGCACCGGGTGGAGCGTTCCCGTGATCTGGTCCGTTCCGGGCAGTTCCCCCGGGCGCCGTGGCACTCGGCGGGACGGTGGTCCCCGGCAGTGCACTCGAGGCGACGCCCGATGGAAGCGGCGAGGTGGGCGTGGGCACGGACGCGCCCACCGGAGGTGGTGAGCTTGTGGCAGCTGGAGGGTTCTGGTTGGGGGCTTCGGTGCCCGGTTGCCCCTCCAGGCCGCCCACCTGGGGGACCCCGGCTGCCGGCGGGGAGGCTTGCGCCGCGAGCGCCGGAGGTTCTGCGGTCGCGGCGGGCCGCGCGGCACCCGTTGGTGTGGCGGGCGAGCTCGTTTCGCGCACGGCCACCGTCATGGCCGTTGACGCGGCGGCCTGTGAGTTCACCACGCTCGCGCCTGCGGGGGGTTCTTCTTCTGGAGACCTGGCGTGCTTGGGGCCGGGCGTTTCGCCGCCGGCCTGTTTGGGACTTTGCTGTTGGCCTTCCGCGTTTGCGGTCCGGGCCCATTGTTCGGCAAGCGCGCTTTCGAAAGCGGGCTTGTCCGGTGGAGCTCCCGGTGGGGAGCTGCCGCCGGTCGGCGGCGAGCCCGTCGGCGGGGGTGGGAGGGCTGGCATGACGCTCATGGAAGAGCCCCCGTGGCATTGGGCGACTGCTGATGTGCCTGACGGTAGGCTTCGGCGTAGCCGAGCACTTTGCTCACGTAACCCTGAGTTTCCGCGTACGGCGGTACGCCGCCGTACTGCTGGACCGCACCGGGGCCGGCGTTGTAGGCGGCCAGGGCATCGGTGGTGTTCCCGCCGAACTGGGTCATGAGCTGGCTCAGGTAGCGCGCTCCGCCTTCGATCGATTCGGCCGGATTGAAGGGGTTGGCCACTCCCAGCGAGGTGGCGGTACCGGGCATCAGCTGTGTCAGGCCCGTCGCCCCGGCGCCGCTCTGGGAATTTGGGTCAAAGCCCGACTCCTGCTGGATCAGACCGTGCAGGATCGCCGGATCTACGCCGTAGCGAGTGGCCGCCGCTTCGATCAGCCCGTCGTAGGGAGAGCTCGCCGCGCCTTCCTGGCCGGTCGAGACCGCGTACTGCCCGCCCGCGGAGCCCGCCTGCGAGGCTGTCTGGAGCGCCGACGCGAAGCTGGCTGGTGTCGAGCCGGCCTGCGAGACGGTTATCGGTGGACCGGAGACGCTCGCCTGCCGGGCCTGTTCGATCAGCGTCTGCAGCTGCTGCACGCGCTGGCTGACTTCAAGCTCGCCGGCGGGGACGCCGGCCGTCGCGGCAAGCGCTTCGGCGCTCATACCGCGCTCCGGCGAAAGCGCACCACGGCGATCTCATCGAGCGCGCCCTGCTCCCGACGAGCGGCTTGGAGGTCGTGCTCTGAGCGGTGACGCTCCTTCAGGCGATTGAGCATCTCGTGCTCCGTGGCGGCGGCGATCACCTTGGCGTCGCGCTCGGCGACCTCCGCCTCACGCTGTAGGAGCTCCTGAGCGTGAGCGCCTCGCTGTGCCTCGATGCGCTCGAGGAACACCTGGCGCGCGGCCAGATCGGTGGCGCTCACGGTCGGCGAGGAGGAGGCGAGCTCTCGCTGTTCGGAGTGCGCCTGCTCGATGTGGGCGTTGACTGTGCGTAGATCTGCCTGGCTATCGGACAGGCGCGAGATCGCCTTCGCAAGCTCCTGCTTGGCGAGCTTCTCGCTGCGCTCCCGCACGGCGCGGACACGCTCGAGACGGAAGCGAAAAGCGGGTCCGTTCACGGCCTGGTTATCGGACGGGCAGCCCTGTTCTTTAGCTGGCGGCAGGGTCGCTTCAGATATTCAGCCCGAGCGCGGGTATCGCAGGCGGCTCGGTGAAGGTGCCCGGGGGCTCAGTGGGCACCTCCTCGACGTCCGGGATCTCACCGTCGGAGAGCTCCGGCTCTCCCTCGAGCGAGCTCGCCAGATCCAGCAGCCGGGTGTCCGCATCCGTGGGATCGCTGCGTTCATCGACGGGTTGACGCAGGAAGTGCTCGATTTCAGCGCGGTGCGCCAGGGCTGTGTCCAGCGCCGGGTCGCTGCCCGGCTGATAGGCGCCGATCGCCACAAGGTCTTCCTTCTCGCGCAGCACAGCCAGAGCGCCGCGCAGGCGCTGACCGGCGGCGACGACACGCGGGGGAACGATCTCCGAGATCAAGCGGGAGACGCTCTGCAGCACATCGATCGCGGGGTAATGTCCGGCGTGGGCGAGCGAGCGTGTGAGGACAATATGGCCGTCGAGGATCGAGCGGACGGCGTCGGCGATCGGCTCGTTCATGTCGTCGCCGTTGACCAGCACGGTATACAGCGCGGTGATCGACCCGCTGACGCTGGTGCCGGCGCGCTCTAGCAGTCGCGGCAGCAGCGCGAACACGCTGGGGGTGTAGCCACGCGTGGCTGGGGGCTCGCCGATCGCCAGGCCGACCTCTCGCTGAGCCATCGCGAAGCGTGTGACGGAGTCCATCATCAGCATCACGTCGTGACCCTCATCGCGGAAGTACTCCGCAATCGTGGTGGCGGTGAAAGCCGCCTTGATCCGTACCAGCGCCGGCTGGTCGGAGGTCGCGACCACCACCACGGAGCGCGCCAGCGCCTCGCCGAGGTCGCGCTCGATGAACTCGCGTACCTCGCGGCCGCGCTCACCGACGAGTGCTATGACGTTGATCTGGGCGCTGGTCGAGCGGGCGATCATTCCCAGCAGTGAGGACTTCCCGACGCCGGAGCCGGCGAAGATGCCCAGTCGCTGTCCGCGCCCGCATGGCACCAGGCTGTCCAGCGCTCGCACACCCAGTCCCGACACGCTCCGAATACGGGGCGCGACGAAGGCGCCCGGGAGGGGGCGGCGATTGTGGAGCGCAGCCCGGTGGTCCCCTCTGGTCGCCGGGCTTGCCGTGGGACTCCTCGCTCACACCACCCAGCCCGTCGAGGGGGACGCGTCCTCGATCACGCGCCGGCAACTGCGGACCGCGGAACGCGAAAGGGCGCACCGGTGGGGAGCACCTGGTCCCCGGGCCGATGCCGTGCAACTCGCCGAGGGGCATCAGAACGTGCGGCCCTCCCGGAAGCCAACCACCTCGGCGGGACGGCCTCGCGCTTGCGGTTGGCGCCCACCATGCAGACCTCTCCGATCTCCGCTTGCAGACCGGTTGCCTCGATGATCAGCCCGATCAGGTTGCTGACGAAGCCGTGCCGGCGGGCGAGGTCGGCGCCGGCGAGCGCGGCGCCGGCACGGCTGAGGAGGTCACTTCCCATCGAGCGTCTCCGCGCCGCCAAGCTACGCCTGGATGACCTCCCGGGCGCGCTCCAGTTGTGTGTCGACAGAGGCGTCAACCTCGCTCTCCAGCGTGCGGACGATCGCCCCGCCGCGCCCGACGCGGCGGTCGGCCTGGATGTCGCAGTGGTCGATGCCGCCGACCTGGGCCTCCAGTTCGGCGACGGAGGCGCTGACGGTCTCGAAGTCGGCGGGGTCGACAAGCACGGTGACCCGGCGGCGGTCGGTGACGCGTCGCAGCGCGCCGCGGACGGTGTCGAGCACACGCTCTGGCTCGACAGCGAGCGTGCCGGCGAGGATCTTAGCGGCGAGCGCGAGCGCCAGCGCAACGGCGTCGGCCTCGGTCTCAGCGGCGAGTTGCTCGCGCAGCGCCAGCGCTTCGGCCAGGGCCTGGTGCAGGGCGCTCGCGGCGGAGCGGGCCTCAGCCAGGCCATCCTCGCGGCCCTGGGCGAGCCCCTCGGCGTTGCCTTCGGCGCGGGCCAGCTCGCGCAGGCGCTCGGCCTCGGCGGCGGCGTCGGCGAGGATCGTGCGGGGGTTCCCCGAGGCGGCGGCGCGGAAGGCTCGAGCTGCTCGAGCTTGATAGCTCACACGACCGCTTCCTCTTCGCCGTCGCCCTCGCCCGTGGAGAGCACGATCGTGCCAGCCTCCTCCAGGCGGCGCACGACAGCGACGATGCGGCCCTGGGCGGCCTCGACGTCACGGCGGCGCTGGGGCTGCTGGACCTCCATCTCCTCCTGCAACATCGCGGCGCCACGCTCGGACATGTTTGCGAGGACTTCTCTTTGACGGCGTCGGGCGCCCCGCGCAGCGCGAGCACGAGGTCCTTCTGGTTGGCCTCGCGCAGCACCTGCTGGATCGCGCGGTCTTCGAGCGTGACGATGTCCTCGAACACGAACAGCATCCGCGGACCTCCTCGGCGAGCTCGGTGTCGGTCGCGCCGAGGTGGTCGAGCACGGCGCGCTCGGTGGAGCGATCAGCGTGGTTGAGGATCCGCGAGGGTCGGCGCCTCCGCCGGGAGTACTCCTGCTCGACGGCCGCGCCCAGTTTGTGGCGGATCACCTCCTCGATCCGCTGTATGACCTTTGGGTTGGCCTGCCCCATGCGGACGATGCGCAGCGCGATGTCGGGCTGCTCGCTCGGGCAGGCGGGCGAGCACTTGCGCCGCGAGGTTGGTGTGCAGGCTGGCGAGGACCAGCGCGACCGTTTGCGGGGACTCGCCGCGCAGCAGCGTCGCGATCCGCTCGGGGGGGGTGCGAGCTCAGGAACTCGAAGGGCGGGGCTCTGCGCTGGCGGAAGCCGGCCAGCAGGTCCTCGGCGCGCTCCGGCCCGAGCGCGCGTTCGACACTTCACGGGCGAACTCACCCCCCCGCGTCGCCCGGCCCTCGGTGGCGGCGGCGACGGCGCAGTTCACCGAAGATCGATTCGGCTGTCTCCTCGCCGACCGAGTTAGTCTCGCCATTTCCATGACAGGCTCTCGATCTCCTCCTGGCCCATTCGGCCATGACCTTGGCGGCGAGCTCGGGACCGACGCCGCCACCAAGACGGCCGCCTTGCGTGCTCCGGACAGACGCTCGGTGGGGGAAGCCGGCAGCGCCGGCAGGGTATCCGTGTGAGAAGACTCGTCGGTCACCGGGCTCAGCCCTCCTCCATCCAGGTGCGAAGCTGCTGGGCGACTCGATCCGGGTCGCTGTCGGCCAGCTCTTCAACCTGCCGGCGCAGGGGATCGCCGTTCCCGTTTGCGTTGCCTGAGCCGTTGCCGTTGGTGACACCGTTTGTCGATGCTGCCGCGGCCATCGCTGGGGCCGGCCTGGGCTGGGTTTCGCGTTCGAGCTCTGACAGACGCATGGGCGCCTCCAGCTCGCGCAGCCAGCGCGGTTCGTGGTCGATCTCCTCGTGCTCGCGCTTGCGCAGCGAGCGGGTGGTGAAGAACAGGAAGATGATGGCGCCGATGCCGAGCAGTGCGTACTTGGCGTAGCCGAGCATGCTGCTCGTCGAGCCCGCGGCGGCGACGGGCTTGGCGAACGCGATCTGACCGATTGAGATGGTGTCTCCGCGCTTGGTCTGGATGCCCGCGGCGTTGGTGATCGCTTCCTTGATCGCCGGCAGTGAGGCCGCGGGGATCGAGTGGTCCAGCAGAACCGACACGTGCTGACTTTCGACGGTTCCCGGCGCGATGGTGGAGTGGGTTACGGTCTTTGAGACACCCAACGAGGAGCTGGTCGTTTCGCGCTTGTAGTTTGACTTCCCGCCGGAGGCTGTCGCCGCGGGCAGGTTCGCGGTGCCGGCCGCGCCGGCCGCGCCGGTGCCGTTGCCGGCGAGCGTCTCGAGGTCCTTGCTCTGCTGCAGGGGAACTCCAGCCTTGCCGTATTCGAGTGATTCCTTGGTCGTCTGGTTGACGTTCATGGTGGCGTAGACAAGCACCTGCGCCTTGCCGGGACCGAGCGTCTGAGCGAGCATCGCGTCGAGGCTCGCCGCGGTGTTCTGGTCGTAGCGCTGCTCGGCTTCCTGCACGTTTGTGGTGGAGCCACTGCCACCGGCTCCACCGGCCTGTGGCCACAGCAGTTGGCCTGAGGCGTCGGTGATGGTGACCTTGTTCAACTGCAGGCCCGGGACGCTCGAGGCGACGAGCTGCGCGATCCCCTGCACCGAGTTCGGCGCCAGCGATGTGGTGCCGGACAGCAGCACGGCGGCCGAGGAGATGCCTTGGCTTTCCCCGAACACCTGGTTTTGGGGGCTCGGCAGCACCAGCTCGACCTGGGCACCGGAGACCCCCTGCACGCTGTTGATCGTCTCGGCGAGCTGTCCCTGCAGGGCGCGCTGGTAGGTGACCTGCTGCTGGAAGTTGCTTTCGCCGAGGCTCTGTTTTTCAAACAGCGAGAAGTCTGGCTGGGTGTTGCCGAGCAGACCCGCGCCCGCCAGCGCAACGCGCGCCTGTGCGGTTTGGTTGGACTGAACTGCCAGGGCGCTGCCGTTGTTCTGTAGCTGGTAGCTGACTCCGTGTTCTGAGAGGGTGTTGGTCATCTTCCCGGTCTGGGAGGGATTCAAGCCGCTGACGAGCGTCGAGTAGCTCGGCGCCGAGACCATGTGCAGGAACAGATAGACGAACATGATCGCGCCGACCGCGAAGCCCCCGGCGATCAGCCATCCGCGTGGTGTGAGCCTTGAGGCGAGCGCAGCGATCGGCATCGATCAAACCTGTGTCTGGAAGATGCTCTGGGCGGCTTCGGTCGCCTTTGTGCGGATCTGCGCTGCCAGCTGCATCTCCAGGGAGGCGTCCTCGACCGTCGTCACCGCGGCCTCGGGGTCGGTGGCCGTGCCGGTCGCGAGTGATTGCGCGGCGCCCGCGGCACTCTGTTGGGTTTGTTCCAGCGAGGAGATCGCGCTCGACAGCTGACTGCTGAAGCTCCCCGGTCCGCTGCCGGCGGGCCCTTCCAGGCCGCCGGTGCCTTCCACGCCGTTGACGCCGCCGACCCCTCCCAGGCCCGGGCTGGACTGACTGTGAGGCGTCGCTGGGGTGGTCGTCGGGAGCGACGCCCCGTTGGTCAAGCCTTCAGACAGCGCTCCCGTCAGTCCACTGACCGCCGGAACGATCATTTGAGTATCCCGAGGGTGGTCGTGAACATCGACTTCGCCGTCTGCATCGCGGTCACATCGGACTGGTAGGACTGCTGCTCGGAGATCAGGTCTGTCATTTCGGTGACGGTGCTGACGTTCGGCATCTTCACGTAGCCCTGCGCGTCGGCTTCGGGGTTCCCCGGGTCATAGACCTGCTGGTCGGGCGTGGCGTCCTGCACGATGCTGGCGACCTGGACGCCGCCGGAGGGTTCGGCGCTTTCGCCCTGCTGGATCGCACCGGACAGCGCGCCGCTGAAACCGCCCGCCCTGGCCTGCTTGAGCACCACCTCCTGGCGTTGGTAGGGCTGACCGTTGGCGGCTTTCGTGGTGTCTGCGTTGGCGAGATTCTCGGCGGTGACATCCATCCGGATCCGCTCCGCCGTGAGCCCCGAGCCGGCGATTCCGATCGCGTCGAAGAGCCCCATCAGATGACGCCGATCGCTGATTTGACGATGTTGTTGCGAGCGCCCAGCACTTGTGCGAGCGCCTGGTAGTCCAGTCCGTTTTCAGCGAGCTTCGCTGATTCCTGATCGACGCTGACACCGGTGCCGTTCGGGCCCGTTTCCTGGGGTTCTGTTTCGGTCTGAAACTGCACCTGGCCGGGTTCCTCGCCGATGTTCATCGCGCTCTGCAACTCGGACTCGAAGTTGACTTCCTGGCGCCGGTAGCCGGGGGTGTCGGCGTTGGCGATGTTGTTCGTCAGAGCGGTCTGGCGCTGCCAGGAGCCGCGCATGGCGGCCTCGAGCAGTTGCTGGGTGGGGTCCACGAGAGCCATGGTGAAAAGGTTTGCCTTTCCGCCCTCCCTGGGCTCAAGACGGACCTCTCCCTGAGGTCACTGACTGTTCGGCCATCGACGGGGCCGTCCCCGTGATCGGCCGGTGACGGCGAGACCTTTAGGGCAGCTAGGCGCTGCAGTCCAGGCGCGGACGGTGTTGCAGCTGGCCGCCGTAGCCCTCGGCGGTGCCGGCTTGGCGCGCCCGACGGTGGTTATCTCGGCCAGCAGCATCTCGCGCAGCCGGACGAGCTCCACATGCGTGCGTTCGTGGATCAGCCGGGCTCGTTCCAGCAGCGACGCGGCCGCCGCGGGCGGGCGGGCAGGCAGATCTCTGGTCAGGTCATCCCACCGCGCCCCCAGCGCGAGGAGACCTTCGATTTCACCCCTGCCCGCCAGCTCCAGTTCCAACTCGGCGTGCTCGTGAATCGCCTCGTAGCGGCGCAGCGCGAGGTCTGGGCCAGGGGCCTGGTCGCTCACACCCGGGCGACCTCGGCGGCGACCTGTGCCCACGCCTCGCGCAGCTCGCCGAGCAGGTCGCAGACCTCTTCCAGCTTGCTGGGGTCTTGGCTCAGACGCGCCAGGTTCAGGTGTGCAAGGCAGAACTGGTAGATGGCGTGCAGTCGCTGCGGCAGGTCGCCCTGCTCGAAGTCGAGCGTTCCGTCGAGGTGGGCGATGATCAGCTCTCCCCGGCGCAGGGTGTTGTGCGCGCGCTCAATCTCACCGTCGCGCATCGCGCCACTGGCCTGACGCAGGAAGCGCCGCGCCCCGTCGTAGAGCATCACTATCAGCTCTCCCGGGGTGGCCGAGAGCACCGCGCTCTGCCGGTAGGCGTCCGGTGATGCGGCGAGGTTGCTCATCGTGCTTTGAAGTGATCGGCCTTGTGCATACAAAGTTGAGGAGTGCGGTCACCTACAGGCCGGAGGCCGTCAGCGACGCCTCCTGGCTTGTCAAGAACGAGCTCTGGGAGGTGTTTTGGCTCATCACGGCTTCCAGCTGGGCGTAGGTGGTCTGCAGCGCCTTTTCGCGGATGGCGAGCATTTCGTTCATGGTGGTGATCTGGTTGTTCAGTTCGGTGACCTGCCTGGCATCCCCGTTGATCCTCGCTTCCAGGGTCCCCCCTGGTTCGGCCGCCACATTCACCGCGGCCTGGAGTTCTTGGGACCAGTGCTGGAGCATCTGCTGCACACCGGCTGGATTGCTCTTGACGGCTTCGGAGAGCTTCGCGGAGTTGAGCGTCAGCAGGCCTTCGATCGATGAGGACGAGGCACCGCCGGCGGAGGGCGCACCGGTGCTGATGCCGATGTTGGCCGGGCTGGACATTTCGCTCGGGAGCCCAGCCAACGGTTCGTACATGGTGCGGCGCATGCCGTTCAACAGTTCCCCGAGTTCGAAGTCGCCAAAGAGGGTCCCGGTCGCGAGTTCGCTCGAGTTCTGCGCTTTGGCGATGGGCTTGGTTGCAAGCTGTTTCTGGATCGTTTCGACCGTCGAGTTGTACAGCTTGATGAACGATTGAACCTGGGCTTCGACGGTGCTGACGCTCGCGCCTGGAGGCTGCACGTCGATCGTCACCGGGCCAGTGGTCGTCAGGCCGTTCAGGCTCAGGCTGACCCCGGCGATCGCGTTGGTGACGTTGTTGGAGGCTGAGGTCCCGCCGACGCCGTCTACGACGTATTCGGCGTTCTGGCCTTCTTTGGCGGTCCCGGCTTTTTCGGTCAGTGTCCCGCCGGTGTCTGTGACTTTGATGAATTCCGTGCCGGTGTTGCCGGTCTGCCGGTTGGAGAAGACGAGCGTTCCGCTTTCGAGCACCGCCGCATACACGGTCCCTTCGCTGTCGGAGTTGATCGCGCCCGCCAGTTCCTTGGCGGTCTCGCCGGTTTTGACGGTGTATGCGCGGCCGTCGATCGTGACCGTGTCTTCGCTGGCAGGGGTCGTAAAGGAGAACGTCCGCTGCGCGGAGTTCGCGAGCTTGGTGACTTCGACCTCGTGGCCGCCGATGCCGGCGCCGCTGGTCACGGTCGCGCTCACCCGCGTCGGTTCGCTGGAGGTGACCGTCTGAGAGCTTTCAAACAGTGACGGCAGATTGAATTCCGATGCGGCGAAGGCGAGCTGGCGCAGACTGCTCTGGATGCTCTGCAGCTGTGATTGCTGGCCGGAGACCTTCTCCTGCTGGCGGGTGAACCGTGTGACAGGTTCACGTTCGGCGGCCATCAGCGCAGAGATGATCGAGCTCGTGTTCAGGCCCGAGGCAAGACCCGAGATGGTGACCGGCGAGCCGGATGAGGAGCCAACTGAAAGTGGGGAGCTCGACATTTGGCTTTCGTCTACTGCAACGGCTTTCCGGCGGCGATCTCGATCGCCTCAGCGGCTGACACGGTCCTCACGGTTTTCCCCTGGCTGTCTCGAAGTTCGATCTTCACCCGTGCACCCTTCTCCGAGGTGGAGAAGCACAGTTCATATCCGCTTTCGCGCAGTTGCTTGTCGATCCTGCTTGCTGCCGTGATCTGATCGAGCACCTCAGGCGGCGGACCGCCCCGGCCCGCCCCGATCGCGAGCGTGCGCTCGCTCGCCGAAAGCTCGGACATGAACGTGGCGATCTCATCGCCAGCGTCCCTGGCGATAGACGTCGAACTGGATAGGCCCCGTGGGCCATCTATAGGCAGGATCGGCGAGCTCATATGGCGTTTTCTCCCTGAAAACGTTTGACGCGGTCCGGTCCCTGGGCCGCCTCGCGCTTGGTTTCTCTCACGGTGATCGACGCCCTGCACAGAAACTTTATTAAAGATCGCATGGGATGAAATCCGCGTCGATGAGGGCGCACGACGACCGCCTGTGTGAAGGCTTTCGACCGGGTGTTACCCGCTGAGCGACATTGGTATCCCTCGTCTTCTGCGGCACGAGGACCAGCCGCCGGGCTGAGAGTGTGCGGGCCGGTCAGGCGGCCGCGGCGTGCGCCTGGGCGAGCAGGTTGGCAGCGACCTCGTTACCGGGGTCGTGTGTCAGCGCGGCGGCCGCGAAGTCGCTGGCCTCGCGGGGCATTCCCCTGACCGCGGCGACGCGGGCCAGGCCCAGCAGCGCGCGGGCGTCCGGCTCGCGCTGGCAGATCGCCATCCACTCTTCCGCCGCGGATGCCGCAAACCCACGCCGCAGGTACATCTCGGCGAGCAGCTCGCTGCGCTCGCGCGCCGGCAGGGGGGTGCGCTCCAGCAGGCCGAGCAGAACTTCGAAGATCTCGAACTCCTGCACTCTCAGGAGGGCCTCGAGCATGACGGCCAGTAGCGGCACGGCCTGCTCGGAGAGCGTGGTCGCGATCTGCCCACCGCGGGCGAGTCGCAGCCACGCTCCGAAGAGCTCGAGCTCCGCCTGTCCCATTCCCCCAGCGCGTGCGCGCTCCAGAGCGGCTTCGACAGCGCTCTCCTGGCCGTCAGCGATGAGCGCGAACAGCTCGGTCCGGTAGGCGATCACAACCAGCGGGTCATCGTCTGGGATCTCGCTGGCCACGCCGGCGGCCTCCTGGTAGCGCCGCTGCGCCAGCAGCGCCTCGCCCAGCGCGATACGCGCCCGGCTGGAGTGCGGCTGACGCTCGAGCACGGCCCTGAACTGCTGCTCCGCCTCGACGGTGGCGCCGTTCTCATACAGGGCGGTGCCAAGCATGAAGCGGGCGGCCGGGGACGGATTGGGCAGGTGCTGCTCGAGCCTGTCGATGACCCTGTCGGCTGGGACATCGTCCGCCAGCAACACGCTCGCGTAGGGCAGCACCGATCCGATGTACTCGGGGTGCTCTTGCAGGCAATGCTCCAGAAGCAGGGCGGCCTGCTCCAGCTCCCCCAGCGAGCGCCTGAGGTCGGCGAGGTAGATCCGCGGGAGATATGTGCCGCAGCCAATCATCGCGGTGTAGTGGCGTGGCGCGTCCCCCATCTCCACACAGCGTTCGCACAGCTCGATCGCGCGCTCACGTTGCCCGAGCGCGATCGCGGCGATTGCCTGCTCCAGCACCAGATCGGTGAACCCCGGAAAGCGCTCCAATCCGTCCTCGGCGCGAGCGATCGCGTCCTGCGGGCGGCCGCAGGCGCGCAGCGCCTTCACCAGGCGGCTCATCAGGGCCGGGACGAACTCGTAGCTGTCGCGGTCGGGCATGCTCTGCAGCAGCTCCCACGAGCGTTCGAACTCGGCGACCGCGGCCACCGGGTCATCGGCGACGGCGTACTCCGAGCCGAGGTTGTAGTGCAGGAACGGGGTCGGGGGACTTTCGCGCTGCTGCATGCGCAACAGCTCGATGTTGCGCCGTGACTTCTCGCGGCTGTCACGCACCACCCCGAGATAGCCGTAGTGCTCGATGCGCACCGCGGTCGCCTCCAGGCGCTCGGGCAGGTAGCCGGGCAGCCGCTGTGCGATCTGCTCGTGCAGGCGCCCCTCGAAGCGGTACTCCGGCCGGTTGCGGAAGACGCGCAGCGCGTTGTGGGTGACGGCGGTGCCGTCCTCGAGGTCACCTGTGTAGTTGGTCTCCGAGAGATAGAACGCCTCCCGCCAGGTGTGCCCCGTGAGCGAGCGCAGCAGCTCGGTGTCCTCTCCCACCAGCACCTCGTCGGCGTCCAGGTACATGAGCCAGTCGCCGCTAGCCGCGTCGAAGGAGACGTTGCGAGCCTCGGCGAAGGATCCGGTCCATTGGTGGTGGATCACACGCGCCCCGAACGATTCGGCGATTCCCACCGTGGCGTCGGTGGAGCCGGTGTCGACGATCACGATCTCATCGACGGCGTCGGCGACCGCGGCGAGACTGCGGGGAAGCATCTCCTGCTCGTCGCGGACGATCATGCACAGGCTCAGCCGCAGGCCCTCCGCAGGTTGCGCGCGAGTCGCTATCTGAAGGGCCCGCTCCGCGAGACTCGGGACAGTCGCGTGCAGCGGCGGGCGGCGTCTATCGCTACGCGCCTGGCGCCGGCGCTGAGCGGCTTCCTTGAGATTGCGATCCACCTGCTCCATCTGCGGGTCAAGGCGCTTTGCGGCCTTGAACATCGCGCTGGCCGCGTCCAGGCTCCACAGCTCGTAGAAGACGATCCCCGCGTAGTTGAGCAGCTTCGGCTCGCAGGGCTCGCAGTCGAGCACCTCCACAGCTCCGGCCGCCAGCGTCGCAAACAGCGCCGGCAGGCGCGCGAGTGGGGTGTTCGCGCTCGCCGCCAGGCCCTGCTCTATCAGGCCAGCGCGAGCCCAGTAGCGGCGGTGGGGGTCCTCGATCTGCTCTGTCTGAGCGAACAGCTCGCGGTAGCCGTCCAGGTCGCCCGCGGCGAGCAGCTGCTGGGCTCGCGGGGGCAGGTCGACCGCCAGCAGGGTGGGCGCACTGGTGGCCGAGCCTGAGATTCGAAGCGCCATGACAGGCATGGTCATCGACAGCAGCGGCCAATATCTGAGCCGGTTTCGTCGGCTTTTCAGCCGCGCGCGAAAGCTGTTCAAAGCTACGCAAAGAGTTACGACCGACGCGAACGATACGGTCCGCGCCTTAAATCGTCGCAAATAGCGCACTTGGACCGTGGGGAAGGTCCGCAGCGGGCGGGGTACCCCCTGTCAGTTCCCTCGAAATCGGAGCAGACAAATGGAAACGATCGGAAAAGCCGTGAGGGTCTCGGCCGCCGAGGTTCTGGCGATGTGGCGCGAATACCGGCGTACAGACGATCGTCAGCTGCGCGACCGGCTGATCTTCATTTTCACCCCGATGGTCCGCTATATCGTCTATCGCAAGGTCCGCGAGGTGCCCGCCCAATGCGACGTCGAGGACTTTCTGTCATGTGGTCTGGAGGCGTTGATTCGCTCGATCGAGCGTTACGATCCGGATCGGGGCGCGACGCTCGAGCAGTACGCGTGGACACGGATCAACGGGGCGGTGCTCGACGAGCTGCGCCGCCACGACTGGGCGCCCCGTTCGCTGCGCCGCGACGAGCGCGCGATCAACCATGCTCGCGAGGTCTTCCTGGCCACACACGATCGTCAACCCAGTCGCGAAGAGCTCGCGCCGATGGTCGGCATGGATCCGACGCAGCTGCGCAGCCGTCTGGATGATCTCGCGCTGGCGGAGGTCGGCTCGCTGAACCGGACCGTGCGCTCGGACGAGAGCACGACACTCGAGCGGATCGACACGCTGGAGAGCTCGGACACCAACTGCGATCCGATCGCCAGCGCCGAGCGCCGCGAAGCCAAGGAACGTTTCCGCAAGGCGTTTGCGCTGCTGCCCGCACAGGAGCGCGAAGTGGCGGTGCTGCTGTATGTGGAGGATTGGACGCTGCGCGATATCGGCACGCGGCTCGGCGTTTCCGAGAGCCGTGTGTCGCAGATCCACAGTCAGCTTCGCCGGCGTCTATATGAACAGCTCTCGGGTGAGCTCACACTGTTCTCCGCCGTGGGCTGAGCGCCACCGCGTCTAAAGAATCACCATCCACGGCCGAACACCCGAAGGGCATGGATCTCGGCCTGTATATCGCCGCCTCCGGGATGCTAGCCGAGCAGGTCCGTCAGGAGCAGCTCTCCAACGACCTAGCCAACGCCTCGACTCCCGGCTACAAGCCCGACGGCTCTCCCCAGCACAGTTTCGGCGACGTGCTGCTCTCCAACACTCAGGGCGGGCCCTCGATCGGATCGGTCGATGAAGGCGTAGCGCTGGGCAAGACCTACACCGACATGACGCCCGGCCTGGTGCAGGAAACGGGCGAACCGCTCGACTTCGCGATCCAAGGACAGGGTTTCTTCGCCGTGCAAACCCCCCAGGGTGTTCGCTACACCCGCGACGGGCAGTTCACGGCCTCCGCGCAGGGCGTGTTGAGCGACGCGAGCGGCAACCCCGTCCTCGACCAGAAAGGCACCCAGATCAAACTCGCCGCGGGCGGCACCGTGCCCGCCAGCGCGCTCGGCGTTTTCGAAGTGCCGGGCGCAGCCAAGCAGGGCGAAAACCTGTACACGGGCTCGGCCACGGGCAAAGCCAACGGGACGGTGCACGCCGGAGCCCTGGAGCAGTCGAGCGTGGACGCCGCCAAGGTGATGGTCGAAATGATCACCTCGCTGCGCAGCTTCCAATCCGGCCAGCAGGCCATCCAGGCGATCGGCCAGACGCTGCAGGAGGCCGCCTCCCAGGTCGGTTCGCTGAACGCCATCGGCTGAGGACTCGCTCAAGTCCGCCCGCCGGCGGCCGATCACCAAGAGCGAAGACACCGAGCCGTCCGGCTGGACCGCCATGCGGAAAGCCCGGCTCGCCGAACGACCACGAACACAGGACGGGCTGATGCTCGAAGGTCTTTATTCCGCAGCAGCAGGCATGTCAGCGCAGCAGTTTCAGCTGGACGCGATCAGCAATGACCTCGCGAACGTCTCGAGCACCGGCTACAAGTCTGAGCGCGTGGCCTTCAGTGATCTGCTCTACAGCAAGGTCGACCAGGCCGGCACCGAAACGAGCACCGGCGCGGGGGCCAACGCCGCGGTGATGGGACACAGCCAGACCCAGGGCGCGATACAGGAAACGGGCGACCCGCTGGATCTAGCGATCGAAGGCGAAGGCTACTTTCTCCTCAAGCGCCCCGACGGTACGACGGCGCTCAGCCGCAACGGAAGCTTCAGCGTCGACGCAAGCGGAGCGGTCGTGGACTCAGAAGGCGCCACTCTGGAACCTCCGATCAAGCTGCCCGCCGGTGTCTCGCCAAGCGAAGTGCGGATCGCGCCTGACGGAACCGTCACGGCTGGCAAACACACGCTCGGCCAGATCAAGCTGGTCACCGTCACCTCACCCGACCATCTGCTCTCGGGCGGGAACAGCGACTTCTCGGTGACAGCCTCGAGCGGCGCCCCGCACGTCGCCGCCACGGCCAGGATCCATCAGGGGGCCCTGGAGCAATCAAACGTCAACGTGGCCAAGGAGATGGCTCTGATGGTCAGCACCCAGCGCAACTATCAGCTCACCAGCACCGCGATCCAGAACGAGAGCCAGATGATGTCGATCGCCAACCAACTGCGTCCGGGCGCATGAGCATGCTTCCGGCCATCCCGCCCGCCGGCGGCGCGAGCGGCCTGCCACCCATCAACCAGACATTCGAGCCCGCGTGGGTGCGCCGCGGCTCGCCGGCCACACAGAAGGCCTACCAGACAGCGCTCGCCTTCGAAGAGACGCTGCTGGAACAGCTCTCGAAGTCGTTGACCGCGACGAGCGGCCTCGGCGAAGAAGGTGGGCAGGAAAGCGGATCGGCCACCGGGGAAGAAGGCCCCTCCCTGGCCGGTGCGGGTGATCTGTCCTCACTGCTGCCGCAAGCTCTGACGAGCGGGGTCCAGAGCGCGGGAGGACTGGGCCTAGCGGCACAGCTGACCCGCCAACTGCAGAGCACCGAGGGCACGGCACAGACCCGGGCGACAGGAGGTAGCGCCGCGTGAGCCCGGCGACGCTCGAGGTGCGGGAGCTCCCACCGCAGGATCGCGCCCTGACCGCGGATGTGCTCGCCCACCTGGACGCACAGATCGCCTCGGCGCGGAGCTTGCTCGAGGTCGTGCTCGAGCAGGGGGCGGCGATCCGCGCGCGTGACGTGCACACCGTCGTGCGGCTGGCTGGCATTCTGCGCGGCGAGATGGGCCGTCGTCATCTGCTCGAGGAAGAGCGCACCCGTCTGCTGGCCCGCAGCGGGCAACGGCTCGGCGTGGGCGCGGAGGCGGTCACCCTGACCCGGTTGTGCACGCTCATGGACCAGCCGAGCGCCGAGCGCGCCAATGCGCTCAGCGCCGAGCTGAAGGGCCTCTTGCACGAGCTCCAACGCGAGCACACCTGCAACCGGGCACTGATGGGAATCGAGCTGGGCTTCCTGGAGCATCTGATGGGGATGCTCTCCCTCGACGGAGTCAACGGCTACGACACGCGCGGCTCATCCACATCCATCACGCGGCCTCGACCCCACGGCGCCCTGCACGTGCTGGACCTGCGCGCCTAGATTCACATGTCGATCCCGACCCTACAAGGACTGCAGACCGCGCTCAGCGGTCTGCTCGCCGAGCAGCAGGCACTCGACGTCACCGGCAACAACATCGCCAACTCGAACACCGAAGGCTATTCGCGTGAGACGGCCGCGTTGGAGACCAACCAGCCGATCGTGATCCCGGCGATCCCATCGCCGACCGGACGTGGAGCACAGCTCGGCACCGGTGTGAGCGTGGAGAGCATCACCCGCCTGCGCAACTCCTACCTGGACGCCCAGTACCGCACCCAGAACAGCGCTCTGAGCGGGGCCAGCACACAATCTGAAGAGCTGACCCAGGCACAGGCGGCATTCAACGAACCTTCAAGCTATGGCATGTCGAGCCAGCTGTCGGCTTTCTGGAGCGCCTGGAGCAGTCTCGCCAACGCGCCGACCAGCGAAGCCGCCAAGCAGGGGGTCGTGGCGGCGGGTCAGCAGCTGACCACCACTCTGCACCAGCTCAGCGCCCAGCTTCAGACTGTCGCAAACCAAGCCGACGAACAGTACGCGGCCTTGACGGGCGCCTCCGGAGAAGTGCAGGACTACGCCCACCAGATCGCTCAGCTAAACGGCCAGATCAAGCTGGCCGAAGAAGCCGGCCAGCCACCCAACGACATGCTCGACCGCCGCGATCTGCTGCTGGACAAGCTCTCCGTGCTGGCGCAGGTCACGGTGAGCAAGCAGCCCAACGGCACCGACACGGTCAGCTTCGGCAACGCGGCCAAACCACTCGTCGAAGGCGAAAAAGTCAACTGGCCGCAGGCGCTCACCGAATCCGCGGGCGGCCAGCTCGGCGCGCTCGCTGCCCTCACCGGCCCAAAAGGCGAGCTGGCGTCCTTCCAGACAGCCCTGAACGGGGTCGCCGAAACGCTGGCGAGTAGCGTCAACGCACTGCACACCTCCAGGCCGTTCTTCTCCGGTAGCACCGCGGCGACGCTGGCGGTCGCCGTCACCGCCTCCCAGGTTCAGACTTCCTCGACGGGGGCCGAGGGGGGCAACGACGTGGCTCAGAGCATCGCGGCGCTCCGTGGCGGCTCAGCCGAGCAGAGCTATGCGGCGCTCGTGGAGCAAGTCGGCAGCGACGTTCGCGGCGCCCAGGACGAACAAGCCAATATGCAGACGACGCTCACCGCGATCAACAATCAGCGCCAGAGCGTCTCTGGGGTCTCCCTCGATGAAGAAATGACGAACCTGATCAGCTACCAGCGCGGCTATCAGGCCTCGGCGCGCACGCTGACGGCGATGAGCGAAATGCTCGAAACGCTGATCGAGCACACCGGAGGGGTGGGGCTGTAGGGATGAGCGATCGAATCACTAACGCGATGCTCAGCGCCTCCACGCTGAATGACATCTCCTCCTCCCTGGCCTCTCTGGTGCGCACCTCAAACGAACTGTCCTCGGGCAAGACGATCCTCGAACCGTCGGACAACCCGTATGGCGCGAGCCGAGTGATCGACCTGCAGAGCCAGCTGGATGGGTTGAACTCCTATGAAACCAACACCCACGAAGGCATCTCCTGGGAGAACACCGCCTCCAGCGCGATGTCGAGCATGAACAGCGTGCTGCAGCGGGTACGCGAACTGCTGGTGCAGTCCTCCAACGGCACCTACAACCAGGGCGACTTGAACAACATCGCCGCGGAGGTCGATCAGCTCACCGAAACGGTCAAGCAGGACGCCAACACCCAATACGCCGGGCAGTACGTGTTCTCGGGGACCGCCACCACGACCGCCCCATATCCGCAGGGCACCGAAGACACCTACCAGGGCGATAGCGGCACGGTCACACGCGCGATCGGCCCCGGCGCGTCGGTCAACGTCAGCACCGACATCTCCTCGTTGCTGGGAAACGGAAGGAGCTCCGGGGACGGCAAGCTGCTGGACACGCTGCGCACGATCGCAAAGAACCTCAGAGGGGGCACTACCGCGGAACGCGAAGCACTTGGTTCCACCGACCTGAACAACCTCGACGGGAACATCGAAACGCTGGCCGAACTGCAGGCGAGCGCGGGGAGCGTAACCGAACAGCTGCAGATGGCCTCAAGCCGCATCGAAGGCATCCGGAACTCGATCAGCTCAAGCCTTTCCAACACCCAAGACGCGGACTTCGCCAAGACGTCGATCGCATACTCCAACGAGCAGGCCGCGTACGAGGCCGCGCTGCGTGCCGGCGCAAGCATCGTGCAGGAATCCCTGCTCAACTTCCTGCATTAGACAAGATCAAGGAGAGGCGCACATGCCTGTGACCATCGAGAGCGTCCGCTTCGGCACGGTGGAGGTCCCGCAAGAGGAGGTGATCGAGTTTCCTTTCGGGCTGATCGGCCTGGGCGGCTCCCGCTACACGCTGCTGGACCGCAATCCCGGCACTGGATTTCTGTGGCTGCACGCCGTGACGATCCGGCGCTCGCACTTCCGGTCGTCAACCCCTACCTGCTCTTCTCGACCTTCTCGCTGGAGCTCACCGCCGAGGACCGGGAGCAGACTGGCCTGGAGGATCTCCTGCGAGCGCCCAGGTGTATGTGACGGTGCGGCCACCCCAGATCCGTCTCGACATCACCGTCAATCTGCGCGCCCCACTGGTGGTCATCAAATGCCCGCCCGCCTCCCCGCCCGCCGTCGGCTACCAGGTGATCAACGTGGCCCCCGAGGCTCCACTGCGTGCCCCCCTGTTCGTGTCCCCCACCGGACCGCCGGCAGCCGATGTCGCCGTCCGAGGATTGCCGCCGGCGTGATGCTCGGCAGGCGTCTCTGTTCGGATAGGTTCATAATCGCCCCGATGTTGATACTGGCGCGTCGTCCCGGAGAGCGCGTCGTGATCGGCGACGAGGTTCTTGATCACCGTGATGGAGAGTCAGTGGCCATACCGTTCGCCTGGGGATCGCGGCGCCCGCCTGGGGTCTCCCATCTACCGCGAGGAGATCTGGCTCGCGGTCGAGGAAGAGAACCAGGCCTCCGCCGCGGCGGAGGTGGACGCCCTGCCTGCCGCGCCGATCAGCACGACGCCCGGCGAGACTCACAGCGCCTAGCGGGACGGGCGGCCCCCAAGACATCTCAACCGGCCACGTGGCAAGTGTTGCCCTCGATGGTCGCGTGACGCGCGCCGCGTGCTCTACCAGCGATAGTGGGCGAAGGCCTTGTTGGCCTGCGCCATGCGATAGATGTCGTCCTTGCGCTTGTAGGCGCCGCCCTGTTGAGAGAGCGCGTCCAGCAGCTCGTTGGTGAGACGCTGGGCCATCGTCTTCTCGCGACGCTGGCGGGCGAACTGCACGAGCCAGCGGACGGCGAGCGTGCGGGCACGGCGAGCGGGAACCTCGACGGGCACCTGGTAGGTGGCGCCGCCGACACGACGCGAGCGGACCTCGAGAGACGGTGTAGAGCCTTGATCGACGCCTCCAGCGACTCGACGGGGTCTTTGCTCGAGCGCTCGCCCAGCAGCTTCAGCGCGTCGTAGACGATGTGCTCGGCGGTTGACTTCTTGCCGTCGAGCATGACCTTGTTGATCACCTGCTGCACGAGCTTGGAGCGGTATACCGGGTCCGCGTCGAGCGGACGGATCTGTGCGGCTGCGCGTCTGGGCATCTATTTCTTCTTGGCGCCGTACTGCGAGCGCGCCTTCTTGCGATCGCTCACACCGGCGGCGTCAAGGGTGCCGCGCACGACCTTGTAGCGCACGCCCGGAAGATCCTTGACGCGGCCGCCGCGCACGAGCACTACCGAGTGCTCCTGCAGGTTGTGTCCCTCGCCGGGTATGTAGGCGGTCACCTCGATCGAGCCGGCGATGCGCACGCGCGCGACCTTGCGCAGCGCGGAGTTGGGCTTCTTTGGGGTGGTCGTGTAAACACGCGTGCAGACACCCCGGCGCTGGGGAGCGGCGGTCTTCTTCTTGCGGCCCTTGCCCGACTTCAGGCCTGGGGTGGCGAGCTTCTTCTTAGGAGCCACGCGGCCCTTGCGCACTAGTTGCGAGGTGGTCGGCATACGGCTGGGATCCTAGCAGCGCGAGGACGATCGGGACGTTCTGAGCTAGACGGCCGTACCGACACGAGCCGCCCGCACCGGCGCGGGCATCAGTGCCGAGGCCACGATCACCAGCGCAAAAGCCAGTGACTGTACGACTATCCCAACTGGGCTGGCCGACATCGGATCGCCGAACACGAGGATCCCGCTGACTATCCCGGTGATGTTCGCGGCCGTCCCGGTGAGGGCGATCACGGGCACCGCCTCGCCGTCCTGCAGGCCACGCGCGGAGGCGTAGAAGGCGATTACCGATGCCGCGACCGTCACGAGGAGCCACGGGCTGAGCATTACGGCCAGGATGCCGTGGGCGCTCACTATCCCCGTCAGGGCCTTGATCGCCGTGTCGGACACGCCGAACAGGATCCCGGCGGCGGCGCCGAGCATCACACCGTGGTGCTCCACCGGCCCGCCCATGCGGGGACCCATGATCAACAGGCCACCGAGGAAGAACAGGCCGGCCTCGAAGGAGATCATCGCGACCTGGGAGAACTGCGAGTGCGCACCGTGCACGGCTGGCAGGGTCAGTGCGAGCAGCACCAGGCCGACCGCCGTCAACGACAGGCCGATCCACTGACGTACGCCGACCTCAAAACCGAACAGCCGGTCGGCCATGACCGCGATGAACACCACGCCGCCGGCCAGCGCCACCTGGATCACCGACATCGGCGCCAGCGAGAGCGCGGCGACGTGCAGAGCCCAGCTGGCGGTGGCCGTGATCATGCCGATCGTGAACCACTTAGAGGAGTACAGCTGGCGCGCCGAGCGCAGAGGGTGGCGCACCTGAACCTTGGGCACCGAGTTCGCGCCCCGGTACTTGTAGAAGAAACCGAGGTTCGCGACAAAGGCGCAGGCGAGCGCCAGAAGAATGCCTAGATCAAGAGTCATATTGGGTGGCGTGCCGGATGGAAGTAGAGCCTGAGATCGAGCCGCGAACGGGAGGCGGATGAGACTGACTGCAGCACCATCGGCAACGATGGCCGGTTGCTTTACTAACCCAGTCCGACAACCGCAGATTACCTGGACTGTCCTTTGCGGGAACTAAAGATCCCGCGCTTAATCCCCCCGTAACATGCATGCTACAGATGCCTCGATCCTCGCGGATTCCCCAGACCGAGAAGCCAAATGCGGCCCCGGAGCCCTCGACGAGAACGGCCCCCGTGCTGATGGTCGACATCGACGGCGTCATCTCGCTGTTCGGCTTCGACGCGCAAACGCAGCCAGCCGGGGCCTTCCACTGGATCGACGGCATACCCCACTACCTTTCGGCCGGCGCGGCGGGGCACCTGCTGAGACTCGCCGATACATTCGAGCTCGTTTGGTGCAGCGGCTGGGAAGAGCGCGCCGATGAATACCTTCCATATCTGCTGGGGATGCCGCGCGGGCTGCCGTTCCTGAGCTTCGAGCGCTCCGTCGGGCGCTCCAACGCGCATTGGAAGCTCGACGCGATCGACGCGTATGCGGGTGTCCGCCCGCTCGCATGGATCGACGACGCGTTCAACCCGGCCTGCCATGCGTGGGCGCACGGGCGAGGGCATCCGACTCTGCTCGGCGGACCGATCCAGAGGTTGGGCTCACGCAGCGGGAGACCCAGCAGCTGGCGGCATGGGCACAGAAGCTTCAGATTGGGTGAGCGCGACGCGCAACGGCGGCGAGACCGCCGCTCCATAGCCGCTTGAGCCGGGGCACAGCGCGCGCAGCCAACGCTCGCCGCCAAGCGCGCCGTGGAGCGTGGTGGGTAGCGACCACTGACCTCGGGCATCCGTCTGCGCTTCGGCGATCGTCCGCTCGCTGACCAGTTCGCCTTGCTTGGTCACGGTGCGCGCCTGCAGGAGGATCGTGGCTGCCGGGATCGGTGTGCCGTCGAGAAACGTCAGGGCCCCGGTGAGCACGGGGATCGGCGCCGTAGCCTGGGTCGAGGGCGGCTGGGCGCCGGCGGGTTCAGGCGTGCTGGACGCAGCTTCAGCGCCAGGCGCGCCCAGAGTGGGGTTTGGCGGAGCTTCAGCGGTGCCGAGGGCGAGCGTGGCCCGCACGGGAGCGGGAGCGAGATGGGCGACCGCCCTGCGAATGCGCGGCAGCTCACCATAGAGGGCATGGCCGGGGCAGTCGGTGGTGTCGCCGTCGCGGTGGCCCGCGATCCGTGGCAGCGAGACATGCGCGTTGGCGGGGAAGCGGCTGTAGATAGCCCCGGCGGGGTTGACCTTCACGGTGACCATTCCGCGCGAGGGCAGACCGTGTAGCGAGAGCTTCCAGGCGAGCAGCCGCTCGAGCGTCACGCGCGCGGCCTGGGAGATCGGCGCACTCATGAACGACCCCAGCACCGCCACGCCTGTCGAAACCAGGTTGTAGCCCCCGGCGTGTGCTCCCACGACCGGCTCGTCGATGCCGCCTGCGCGGGCCTCGAAGACGCGTCCGTAGAGGTCGATCACGAAGTTGTAGCCGATGTCGTTCCAGCCGTTTACGTAGCGGTGAAAGGCATAGATCGCCCTCAGCATCGCTGGCACCTCGCCCGCGCTGTAGCCGTTGGGATTCTCGGTGTGGTGGACAAACGCCATCCGCACGTCCCCGTACTCGGGTGCCACCCTCGGCGGGGAGATGCCCCTTGCCCACACACGCCGGGCGACGATCGGCGGCTGGCCCGCCCCAGCGTCGAGCACAGGCGTCGCGGTCTGGAGTGCCGCAGAGGCCATCTGGGATCGAGACCTGCGCGCCGCCGCTGACATCCACCAGATGCAGGCGCGCTTGCCCCAGCGCCGTCGCGGAGCGGATCTGGAGGCTCTTCGTGCCCCCGGTCCACACCGGATCCCCCACCGTCCTGCCCGAGTCGGGTGCTTGTTCGGGGGCGTGTCGATGATTTCCCGCTGATACCCAAGCGCTCCAACCACCGCCCGCGGTGCGGAAGCGCAGTTCGACGTGGGCCGAGGGATGCCCGTTCCACTCGAGCCCCACCAAGTCCGCGGCAAGCGGCAACTCGATGCTTCGTACCGCCCCGCTCAGCTGACCAAGCGACAGTTCGGAGATCCTTGGGGGCGTGGGGGCAGCGAGTTCGGCCAGCGCGATGGGCGGCCCCAGGGCGTGGGTGGCCATCGCACCCGCTCCGGCCACCAGAAGCGATCTGCGTGTTATCTCGGCGCCCATCACTCCTGGTGAACACCCGGCCGCGGGCAGGGTCTCGCCACCTTGTATTAGAGATCGCTAACGAAGCCGGTGGGACAAACTCGAGCGCAAGACCGGGCACCCCGCTCGCTGGACGGCGCGCCTCAGCTGCGGTCGTGAGCGCGGCGGTAGCCCAGGCGGCCGATATCCGAGCGGCCGCGGCTATCAGATAAGGGCTGAACGAGGTCATGGCCTCGGAGACCGTGAACGTCCAGGCGGGCACCAGGAGATCCAGTGCGGCCACCACATCGCCGTCCACCCCACGAATCGGAGCGGCCAGCGCGATCAGCTCAGTCGAGGCTTCGCGGTCGTCAACCGCGAGGCCCTGCTCGCGGATTGCCTGCAGCTCAGAGCGCAAGCCGCGCTTGGCTGTGATCATGTTGGGCCCGTGGGCCGCCAAGCGCAGGCTAGAGATCATTTCCAGTCCGTCGCCGGCGGGGAGGGTGGCCAGCAGCATCTTCCCGCAGGCCGTGCAGTGCAGCGGCAAGCGAGGGGCACCGTAGATGCAGGAGTCGATATCGCGCTTGCGTGGCCGCAGTCCCTCCGTACGATCCACATACACGACCTCGTCTCCGTCGATCACCGCGACGCTCACCGTGCAGTCGGTGTCCCTGCGCAGCTCCGCCAGATGTGGAGCGTGCGTGCTCTCGCAGGCCAGTGGCGTTCAGAGCCGACATGCCGAGCTCTGTCACCTTCAGCGTAAGGCGATATCTGCGGTTCGCTTCGCGTTCCAGATAGCCGAGCTGGACCAAAGTCGCGACATAACGGTGAACCGTGCTCGGTCCCATCCCCAGCTCGCCCACCAGCTCGTGCACGCCGATCACGGCGCGCTCGGGGGTGAAGCACTCGAGGATCGCCAATCCCCTCTCCAGGGACTGTGAGAATCTCGGCTCGACGAGGCTGGGCACGGACCTGCCGCCGGGTCGCGGTTGACGTTCAGAGCGCCTAGGCATAGCCAGCGGCAACTACCCGATATGCGAGGACCTTCCCCAGAGATCGACTCATGTCTTACCCGACCGTGGTCCGTCGAACGAGGACGAGCCGGAGGCGGCAAGCCCTGTGAGGCTGTGACCCAACCAACGTGCACGGATTAACCGGCGCATCCGCTGGCCGCGAACGCGTCGTCCGGCGGTCCCCCGCGGCCCCTGAAACTGCGGGTTTCCACCAGCGCTTTTACTATCCATTCGCAGGGCGATGATTGCGCCCGACTCTTGCCCCAACAAGAGGAAAGTCAAGTACTCGAGTTTCAAGGGGCGCAGCTGGGCACACCTCCATCCAAACGGCTGATGATCAGCTACTCCAGAGAGTCACCGGTTGGGCGCCTGGAGTTGGTCGCCTGCGGGGTTACTGAACCGTGCAACGCGTACTCACCTATGCGCTGCCGTGCACGCGCCGCCCATTCCACTTCCGCGCACAGTTGACCATGCACGATATCTCGCACACAGTCCACGCATAGAGCTCGCCAGGTGCCTGTCTCGCTGTCATCGACCGCTACCAGATCGGCCAGCCGCCGACATTCGAGCTCGTGCTCTCTCAACGCCGCGACCAGGGAGGGGATGTCCTGCTCACGCGCGGCCGTGAGCTTGGCGTGCAGTCCGAGGCGCACCGGCTCGCGGGGCAGCAGCGTCTGGATCCACAGCGTCAGCGCGGCCGGCGCCTTGTCAGTCGGGTAATAGACGACCTGTGGTTGGCGCTGGCGACCTCGACCGGGCTGGACACGGGAGCCAACCAGACCGTCATTTTCCAGCTGCTTGAGCAGCCGGTAGACATCATTTGAATCGATTCGCCAGGTTTCACCGAGCCTCGCCTTGAGCCGGCTGGCCAAATCGCCACCGTGACCCGGCCGCTCCAGCAGCAGACCCAGCAGCGAGCCTCTCACCGCGGAGGACGGTCCGCGCATCCACCTGCGCGTGTCCTCGATCGCCGGTGAGGAACTGTTCTGTCTCATACCCCGGCGGGCCGCTGCTCGCGCCAAGGGAAACGAGAGACACGAACGGACACCAGATTACTCGTTGCTGAACAGTTCTGATAAAGCGAAGGCACTTTGCGGATCGTCCAGACTGTAGTTGGGCGCACACTGGCTGTTTGGTTAGCACCGAACCGGTCCACGAGGTCGATGGCGGCATTCCCCTGCCTGCCCTATCACTATCACCACGAGTGTTTGAATTCGTACCTTATGAATCACCGAGCCCGGTTGGAACCAACACCGGGTGTGCGATCTCCACACCGACCCGCAGCCCACCCCGTCGGGTGCGCGAGACACCAGCGCCGGCAAACGAGCACCGGTCAGGACGTCCTTGCGATGGAGCAGCCCCACAATCAGGGAAACCAAAACACCCATATGGGACAGCCTTGCCGCCCCATATGGGGTTTATTTTCGCTCTGTGAAGAGCGCACGCGAGCCGTGCGGCGCCGTGAACGGCGCCGGTGGCCCGTCAGCGAGCCTGCGGCTCGCGCGCTCAGTCACTGACAGAGGGATCGTCCGGAACATCCAGGCTGGCGAGCTCCTCGACGAAGCCGGGGTCGGTGCCGCCGGCGCCGATCTTCTCGAGCGAGGCGAGGTCCTGGTCGAACTCCTGCCCGTAGCCGCCGAAGCCGTCGCCGTTGGCGAGTCCGAGCTCGGCGGCGATCTCGTCCTGGTCGAGCAGGCCGATGTCGTCGATCGCGCGGGGCAGCGGCTCGGACGGCTCGATCTCGATCCGCCGGTAGCGCTTGAGGCCGGTGGCGGCCGGGATCAGCTTGCCGATGATCACGTTCTCCTTGAGGCCGTTGAGGCGGTCGATCTTGCCCTCCAGCGCCGCGTCGGTGAGCACCTTGGTCGTCTCCTGGAAGGAGGCCGCCGACAGGAACGAGTCGGTGTTGAGCGACGCCTTGGTGATGCCGAGGATGATGTCCTCGAACTGGGCCGTCTCGCCGCCCTTGGCTGATGACCGCGTCGTTGACCTTGGCGAACTCGAAGCGGTCGACGAACTGCCCCGGCAGGTAGTCGGTGTCGCCCTTCTGATCGACGCGCACCTTCTTGAGCATCTGGCGCACGATCAGCTCGATGTGCTTGTCGTTGATGTCCACGCCCTGGGACTTGTAGACCTCCTGGACCTCCTTGACGAGGTACTGCTCGGTCTCGGTGCGTCCGCGGATGGCCAGCAGCTCGTGCGGGTAGAGCGACCCCTCGTTGAGCTGCGTGCCGGCCTTGATCTTCTCGCCGCTGGCTGACGAACAGCCGCGTGCGCCGCGGGAAGGCGTGGCGGTGCTCCTCGCCGGCCTCGTCGGTGATGACCACGGTGAGCGCCTTGTCGGTCTCCTCGATCGAGACGACGCCGTCCTGCTCGGCGATCTTCGCCAGGCCCTTGGGCTTGCGCGCCTCGAACAGCTCCACCACGCGCGGCAGGCCGTGCGTGATGTCCGCGCCGGCGACGCCGCCGGTGTGGAACGTACGCATCGTCAGCTGCGTGCCGGGCTCGCCGATCGACTGCGCGGCGACGATGCCGACCGCGTCGCCGATCTGGGCGAGCGCGCCGGTGGCCATCGCCCGCCCGTAGCAGGCCTGGCACACGCCGCTGGGCGCCTCGCACTTGAGCACCGAGCGCACGGGCACGCGTCACCTCGTCGCCCTTCTCGTGGTCCTCGGCGAACGCCTCGACGATCTCGGCGAGCTCGCGCGCGGCCGATCTCGGCGCCCTGCTCGGCGAGCATGCGCCCGCGCTTGGTCGTGATGTCGACGCGCCGCGATCCGCCCGACGAGGTCGTCGTTGGGTTCGCCGCCGGCCTTGAACACGGCCATCTCGATGTACTCCTCGGTGCCGCAGTCGGCCTCGCGGATGATCACGTCCTGGGCGACGTCGACCAGACGCCGCGTCAGGTAGCCCGAGTCGGCGGTGCGCAGGGCGGTGTCGGCGAGGCCCTTTCGCGCGCCGTGGGTGGAGATGAAGTACTCGAGCACCGACAGGCCCTCCATGAAGTTGGCCTTGATCGGACGCTCGATGATTTCACCCTTCGGGTTGGCCATCAGGCCGCGCATGCCGGCCAGCTGGCGGATCTGCTTGAAGGAGCCACGCGCACCCGAGTTGGCCATCATGAAGATCGGGTTGAGCGTGTCGAGGTTGTCGATCATCGCGTCGGCGACCTCGTCGGTGGCGGCGTTCCACTGCTCGACGACCGCCTCGTGGCGCTCCTCCTGGGTGATCAGGCCGTCGTCGTACTGGTCGGTGATGTCGCCGACGAGCTTGTCGTACTTGTCGAGGATCTCCTGCTTCTCCGGCGGCACGACGACGTCGTTCTTGGAGATCGTGATCCCGGCCTGGGTGGCGTACTTGAAGCCGAGGTCCTTGAACGCGTCGAGCACCAGCGAGATCGTCGTCGCGCCGTAGGTCTGCACGAGCATGTCGATCAGCCGCGTCGTGTCGCGCTTCTTCATCGACTGGTTGACGAACACGTACTTGGAGGCGTCGAACTCGTCGCCGAGCGCCTCCGCGAGCGCCCGCTCGATGCGGTCGTTGTAGATGATCCGCCCGATCGTCGTGAGCACGTGGCCGCCCTCGCGCCCGTAGGGCGGAACTCGGCGATGTCGTGCAGCTTGACGACGCCGCCCTCGTAGGAGAGCTCCGCCTCCTGCGCCGTGCGGAACACGTGCGGACGCGGCTCGTAGCGTCGCCGCGGTCGATCTTCGGCAGCTCCTCCGCCTCCGGACCGTAGGTCAGGTAGTAGGCGCCGAGGATCATGTCCTGCGTCGGGGTCGCCAGCGGCGCGCCGTGCGCGGGCGAGAGGATGTTGTTGGAGGAGAGCATCAGGATGCGCGCCTCCGCCTGCGCCTCGGCCGACAGCGGCAGGTGCACGGCCATCTGGTCGCCGTCGAAGTCGGCGTTGAACGCGTGGCAGACCAGCGGGTGGACCTGGATCGCCTTGCCCTCGACGAGCAGCGGCTCGAACGCCTGGATGCCCAGACGGTGCAGCGTCGGCGCGCGGTTGAGCAGCACCGGGTGCTCGTGGATGACCTCCTCGAGCACGTCCCACACCTCGCCGATCATCGAGTCGACCATCTTCTTGGCGGCCTTGATGTTCTGCGCGGACTTGCGCTCGACCAGGCGCGCCATGATGAACGGCTTGAACAGCTCGAGCGCCATGATCTTCGGCAGCCCGCACTGGTGCAGCTTCAGGTACGGGCCGGCGACGATCACCGAGCGCCCGGAGTAGTCCACGCGCTTGCCGAGCAGGTTCTGGCGGAAGCGTCCCTGCTTGCCCTTGAGCATGTCCGACAGGCTCTTCAGCGGACGGTTGCCCGGCCCGGTGACGGGACGCCCGCGGCGGCCGTTGTCGAACAGCGCGTCGACGGCCTCCTGCAGCATGCGCTTCTCGTTGTTGACGATGATCTCCGGCGCGCCGAGGTCGAGCAGCCGCTTGAGGCGGTTGTTGCGGTTGATCACGCGGCGGTAGAGGTCGTTGAGGTCGGAGGTCGCGAAGCGCCCACCGTCGAGCTGCACCATCGGGCGCAGCTCCGGCGGGATCACCGGCACGGCGTCGAGCACCATCATCTCGGGCTTGTTGCCCGACTGGATGAAGGCGCGAGACGACCTTCAGGCGCTTGACCGCGCGCGCCTGCTTCTGGCCTTTGCCGGTCTTGACCTGGTCCTCGAGCTCGACGCGTTCGGCCTCGAGGTCGACCTGCTGGAGCAGGTCGCGGATCGCTTCGGCGCCCATGCCGCCGCGGAAGTACTCGCCGAAGCCGTACGGCGAGCCGAAGCGCTCCTTGAGCTCGCGGAAGGTCGTCTCGTCGTGCTCGATCTGCTTGGGCTCCATCGTCTTGAAGAGCTCCCACACGTTGCGCATCCGCTCGGCGGCGTCCTCGATGTAGGCTTCGGTGTCGGCGATGTCGGCGTCGAAGGTCTTGCGTCAGCTCCTTGACCAGCTTGTCGCGCTCCTCGTCTGAGACTTTCGACAGGTTGATGTCGAGCGAGTCGGCCCACAGGTGGTCTTCGTCGTTGAAGTTGGTCTGTTTGCCGCTCTGCAGGTACTTCTCGCGGCGCTCGAGCGACTCGCGCAGCTCGAGCACGCGCTCCTCGCGCTCGGCGGCGTAGGCGTCGAGGACCTTGTTGACCTCCTTCTCGAGCGTGTCGATGTCCTTCGCGCGTGCCTCCTCGTCCACCCACGTGACGATCGAGGCGGCGAAGTACAGGACCTTCTCCAGTTCCTTGGGCGCCATGTCCAGCAGGTAGCCGATGCGGCTGGGCACGCCCTTGAAGAACCAGATGTGGCTGACGGGCGCGGCCAGGTCGACGTGGCCCATGCGCTCGCGGCGGACCTTCGAGCGCGTGACCTCCACGCCGCAGCGCTCGCACACGATGCCCTTGTAGCGCACGCGCTTGTACTTGCCGCAGTAGCACTCCCAGTCCTTGGTCGGACCGAAGATGCGCTCGCAGAACAGGCCATCCTTCTCGGGCTTCAGCGTGCGGTAGTTGATCGTCTCGGGCTTGGTCACCTCGCCGGAGCTCCAAGCTGCGGATCTGCTTGGAGGAGGCGAGGCTGATCTCGATGGCGTCGAAGTTATTGATGTCGATCATCTGGTGCGCTTTCGCTCGCGGGTGAAACAGTCTGGGATGGTGACTGCGCGTGAACTGCTGCGGCGGCCGCTCGAGACGCCGTCGGCGTCGATGGCCCCGCTCATCGCGGCGGCGGCAGTCACATTCTCGGCTTACGTCTCGGCCACCTCGGCCAGCGTCCTCCGTCGGGCTCCTCGAGGTCGTCGACGTCGAGTCGTCTGCGGCGCTCGTCGCAACAGCTCCGCGACGAGTCCTGCGTCGCCGTCGTCGCCGCTGCCTCGTCGGACCGTCGCTCGTCGGCCGGCGTCGGTCGCGTCCTCGCCCTCCAGCTGCCTCGTCGGCGGCGTCGCCGGCCGGCGCGCGCACGCCGGAGAGGTCGATGCCGAGCTCCTCGGCCGCGCGCAGCAGGTCGTCGTCCTCGTCGCGCATCTCGGCGCGCTGGCCCTCCTCGGAGACGACGTTGACGTCGAGCGCCAGCGACTGCATCTCCTTGAGCAGGACCTTGAAGGACTCGGGGATCGACGGCTCGGCGATGTTCTCGCCCTTGACGATCGCCTCGTAGGCCTTCACGCGCCCGACGGTGTCGTCGGACTTGATCGTGAGCATCTCCTGCAGCGTGTAGGCGGCGCCGAACGCCTCCAGCGCCCAGACCTCCATCTCGCCGAAGCGCTGGCCGCCGAACTGCGCCTTGCCGCCCAGCGGCTGCTGGGTGACGAGCGAGTAGGGGCCGGTCGAGCGCGCGTGGATCTTGTCGTCGACGAGGTGCAGGAGCTTGAGGATGTACATGTAGCCGACCGTCACCTGCTCGGCGAACGGCTCGCCGCTGCGCCCGTTGAACAGCGTCATCTTGCCCGACGCCTGCTCGCCCGGCGCGGCGGGACTTGTCGATGTCCATGCGGATGCGGCCCTCGTGGCGCGTCCTGCCACTTGACCAGCGCGTTGTCGACGTCTGCCACGGTCGCGCCGTCGAACACGGGCGTGGAGACGTACACGCGGCCGGTGCCGCCGTTGCTCGTGCGCCTCCTTGTAGGCGTCGGTGCCGTCGTCGTACCAGCCCTGCGCGGCGGCCCAGCCGAGGTGGGTCTCGAGGATCTGCCCGACGTTCATGCGGCGAGGGCACGCCGAGCGGGTTGAGGATCACGTCGACCGGGGTGCCGTCCTCGAGGAACGGCATGTCCTGCTGGTCGACGATCTTCGAGATCACACCCTTGTTGCCGTGGCGGCCCGCGAGCTTGTCGCCCTCGGAGATCTTGCGCTTCTTGGCGACGAACACGCGCACCAGGTCGTTGACGCCCGGCGGCAGGTCGTCGCCGGCGTCGCGGCTGAACGTCTTGACGTCGATCACCACGCCGCCCTCGCCGTGCGGCACCTTCAGCGAGGTGTCGCGCACCTCGCGCGCCTTCTCCTTGAAGATCGCGCGGATCAGCTTCTCCTCGGCCGTCAGCTCGGTCTCGCCCTTGGGCGTGACCTTGCCGACGAGCAGGTCGCCGGACGACGACCTCGGCGCCGACGCGCACGATGCCGCGGTCGTCGAGGTTGCGCAGCGACTCCTCCGAGCGGTTGGGGATGTCGCGGGTGATCTCCTCCTCGCCGAGCTTGGTCGTGCGGGCGTCGATCTCGTACTCCTCGATGTGGATCGAGGTGAGCTCGTCGTCCTGCACGAGGCGCTTGGACAGGATGATCGCGTCCTCGAAGTTGTAGCCCTCCCAGGACATGAACGCGACCATCAGGTTCTTGCCGAGCGCCATCTCGCCCTTGTCGGTCGAGGAGCCGTCGGCGAGCACGTCGCCGGCCTTGACCTTCTGCCCGGTTGCGCACGCGCGGCTTCTGGTGGATCAGCGTGCCCTGGTTGGAGCGCATGAACTTCTGCAGCTCGTACTCGTCCTTCTTGCCGTCGCTGCCCGCGACGACGATCTGGTCGGCGTCGACGTAGTCGACCGTGCCGGCGCTCTCGGCCAGCAGCACGTCGCCGGTGTCGAGCGCGGCGCGGCGCTCCATGCCGGTGCCGACGAGCGGCGCGTCGGCCTTCAGCAGCGGCACCGCCTGGCGCTGCATGTTCGAGCCCATCAGCGCGCGGTTGGCGTCGTCGTGCTCGAGGAACGGGATCATCGCCGTGGCCACCGACCAGATCTGCTCGGGCGAGACGTCGACCAGGTCGACGTCCTTGGGGCCGACCGTCACGTACTGGCCGGCCTGCGTGCGGCAGAGGATCTCGGTGCCCTTGAGCTTGCCGGTCTTGGCGTCCACCGGCGTGTTCGCCTGGGCGATCATCAGCTCCTCTTCCTGGGTGGCGTCGAGGTGCACGACCTTCTCGGTCACGACGCCGTCCTTGACGACCCGGTAGGGGGTCGTGACGAAGCCGTACTCGGAGACCTCGGCGAACGAGGACAGCGAGCCGATCAGGCCGATGTTCGGACCCTCGGGGGTCTCGATCGGGCACATGCGCCCGTAGTGGGTCGGGTGCACGTCGCGCACCTCGATCGGCGCGCGCTCGCGCGTCAGTCCGCCGGCGCCGAGCGCCGACAGGCGGCGGCGGTGGGTGAGCCCGGCCAGCGAGTTGGTCTGGTCCATGAACTGCGACAGCTGCGAGGAGCCGAAGAACTCCTTCAGCGCCGCCACCACGGGGCGGATGTTGATGATCGTCTGCGGCGTGATCGTGTCGGCGTCCTCGGTCGTCAGGCGCTCGCGCACGACGCGCTCCATGCGGTAGAGGCCGATGCGGAAGGCCTCCTGGATCAGCTCGCCGACGGTGCGCAGGCGGCGGTTGCCGAAGTGCTCGTACTCGTCGAGGTGCTCGGCGACGGGCTCGCGCGGCATGCTCATGGCCTCGGCGGCGTAGTCCTTGATCTCGATCTCGCCGTCCTCGGGCATGCCGAGGCGCTTGGGCAGCGAGACCAGCTCGCGCGACGAGCGCGAGGATGTCGTCGTGGGTCAGCGTGCGCGTGTCGATGTCGATGTCGAGGCCGAGACGCGAGTTGAGCTTGTAGCGACCGACGCGCGTGAGGTCGTAGCGCTTGGGGTCGAAGAACAGCTGGTTGAGCAGCGCCTTGGCGTTGTCGACGCTCGGCGGCTCGCCGGGGCGCTGCTTCTTGAACAGCTCGATCAGCGCGCCCTCTTCGGTGCGCGTCGATCTCGGTGTCGGACTCGATCGTGTTGCGGATGTAGAGCGAGTTCTCGAACAGCCGCAGGATCTCCTCGTCGGAGGCGTAGCCCATCGCGCGCAGCAGCACCGTCACCGGGCAGCTTGCGCTTGCGGTCGATGCGCACGAAGACCTTGCCCTTCTTGTCGATCTCGAGCTCCAGCCACGACCCGCGGGCGGGCATCAGGTTGGCGATGAAGACCTGCTTCTCGCGGTCCTTGGGCTCCATCAGGTAGGCGCCGGGGGAGCGCACGAGCTGCGTCACGACGACGCGCTCGGTGCCGTTGATCACGAACGTGCCGCGCTCGGTCATCCACGGGAAGTCGCCCATGAACACCGACTGCTCGCGGATCTCGCCGGTCTCGCGGTTGATGAACGCGACGGTCACGGTCAGCGGGCGCGCGTAGGTCAGGTCCTTCTCGCGGCACTGGTCGAGCGAGGCGACCGGCTCGTCGAAGGTGAACTCGCCGAACTGGACGGCGAGGTTGCCGGTGTAGTCCTCGATCGGGGAGATGTCGTCGATCGTCTCGCGCAGCCCGCCCGTCTTGGGGTCGGTCAGCCACGTGAAACGAGCGGCGCTGGATGTCGATCAGGTTGGGGACGTCAACGGTCTTGTTCAGGCGCGCGAAGGTCCGGCGCGTCCGGAGAGCATCTACAGCAGCCAAGAAATGACTCCTTCGGAGGGCGAGAAACGGGCAGAGGAGGGCGCCGAAGCGCGACCAGCAAAGATAGCACAGACCATCGACGCCCTTAAGGGCAGCCAGCGCTCACGGACCCCGCCCTCGACAATCGCGTATGTGGCGCGATGTCGTGCCTGCTGGGCGGCTGCGACTATCGGCCAGCAGCGGTCAACTCTACCGGAAAATGGGCGAAAGGTGAGACGACGAACGTCTAAAGACGAACGGGCGCCCCGCATTGGACGGGGCCGTTCGAGAGCCGGATGCCGGCAGCAGATATCCGCGCAAGACGTGCGCTACTTGACCTCGACGCTCGCGCCGGCCTCCTCGAGTTCCTGCTTCAGCTTGTCGGCCTCCTCGCGCTCGATGCCCTCCTTGACCGGCTTGGGGGCCTCGTCGACGAGCGCCTTGGCCTCTTTGAGGCCGAGGCCGGTGGCCGCGCGCACGACCTTGATGACCTGGATCTTCTTGTCGCCGGCGCCGGTGAGGATCACGTCGACGGTGCTGCTCGCTTCTTCCTCCGCAGCCGCCGCCGCCGCCGCCACCGGCGGGCGCAGCGGCGGGCGCGGCCATCGCCGCCGCCGACACGCCGAACTCCTCCTCGAGCGCCTTGATCCGCTCGGCGAGCTCGAGCACCGAGATGCCCTTGAGCTCCTCGATCCAATCCTGTGTGCTTGTTGCCATGTCTGTCAGTCCTCCTTGGTTCGCTTCGGCGTCCTCGGCTCTTGGCCGAGGCGTCCGCCTGGTTGTCGTCTTCTTGCGCCGGCTCGTCCTGCTCCGGCTCAGTCTGTCGCTCGTCGCACGGGCGCCTCGGCGGCGGTGCTCCTCGGCCTGCGCCAGCCTCGGTCGGGCACCGGCTCCTCGGTCGCCGGCTCCTCACTGGCGGCGGGCCTCGTCGGCAGCGCGGCGCCTCAGCCTCCTGCGCAGCTCCTCGGCCGCGCGGCCTCGGCCTCGGCTGCCGCGCTCGGCGCGTCGCCGGCCTGCGTCCTCGGCAGCGGCGCTGTCTCCGTCGCGGCGACGCCTCAGCAACTGGCGGCACTCGCCGGCGGGGATCTCGCCGGACTCCTTCTTCTCGCTGCACCTGGCCGAGCGCCGACGGCGAGGCCGCCGATGAGCGCGCCGAGCGTGCGCACGAGGCCGCCGACGGCGAGGCGACGACGCCGACGAGCTGGCCGTAGAGCACTTCGCGCGAGGGCAGGCGCGAGAGCGAGCGGATCTGCTCGACGTCGAGCGCGTCGCCGCCCATCAGGCCGCCCTTGAAGGGCAGCAGCTGGGTGGCGCGCGCGTAGTCGGCGATCGCCTTGGCGGCCGCGGCGATGTCGCCGCGCACGAACGTCAGCGCGGTGGGCCCGGCGAGGAAGTCCTTCAGCGCCTCCGCGCCCGCCTGGTCGGCGGCGCGCTCGGTGAGCGAGTTCTTGACGACCTTGAACGTGGCGTCGGCTTCGCGCAGCTTGGCGCGCAGCTCGGCGACCTGGGCGACGGTGATGCCGCGGTAGTCGACGGCGAAGATCGCCTCGGACTCGTCGATGTCGGCGGCGATCTCCTCGATCGCCGCTGCCTTCTGGTCTCGGTTCATCTCGTCCGTCGCTCCGAGTGTTGCCGGTGCCTGTGCGGCGACGAGAGCGCGATCGGACCGCGCTGCTCGCTCCACCTGCCCCGGTCTTCTCCGGCTCGCAGGCCGGTCGGCTGTGCGCTGGACGCTAGGGCGAGCGTTTGCTGACGGCGCGGCTGCTCAGGCGGCCGGCGGCCGCCTCGCCGACGATTTCGCGCGTGCGGCTCGGGTCGACCTTCACGCCCGGACCCATCGTCGAGGCGAGCGTGATCGAGCGCAGGTAGCGGCCTTTGGCGGCCGAGGGCTTGGCGCGGACGAGCTCTTCGATCGACGGCGGCGTAGTTCTCCAGCAGCTGGCGCTCGTCGAAGCTCGCCTTGCCGATCACCAGGTGCACGATCGCGGTGCGGTCGGTGCGGTACTCGACCTTGCCGGACTTGGACTCCTCGACGGCTTTGCGCGACGTCCATCGTCACGGTGCCGACCTTCGGGTTCGGCATCTTGCCCGACGGGCCCGAGGATGCGCCCGAGCCGTCCGACGACGGACATCATGTCGGGCGTGGCGATCGCGACGTCGAAGTCGTCGAAGCCCTCCTCGATGCGCTTGGCGAGATCGTCGCCGCCGACCACGTCGGCGCCGGCCTCTTCGGCCTCGCGCGACCTTCGTCGCCCTGGGCGAACACGGCGATCTTGACGTCCTTGCCCAGACCGTTGGGCAGCGCGATCGTGCCGCGCAGCTGCTCGTCGGCGTGGCGGACGTTCAGGCCGGTGCGCACGTGCACCTCGACCGACTCGTCGAACTTCGCGCCGCGGCGAGGCTCTTGACGAGCGCGATCGCCTCGGCGGGCTCGTACTCGCGCTCGCGGTCGACCTTGCCGAGCATCTCGGAGATAGCGTCTGCCGTGCTTGCTCATGCGGCCACGTCCACGCCCATCGAGCGGGCTGTGCCGGCGATGATCTTGGCCGCCTGGTCGACGTCGTTGGCGTTGAGGTCGTCGAGCTTGCGCTCGGCGATCTCCGCAGCTGCGCCTGGGTGATCTTGCCGACCTTGTCGCGGTTGGGCTCGCCCGAGCCCTTGTCGATATCGATCGCCTGGCGTATCAGCACAGCGGCCGGCGGGGTCTTGGTGACGAACGTGAACGAGCGGTCCTCGTAGACGGTGATCACGACCGGGATGACGGTTCCCGTTTCGCTCTGCGTCTGCGCGTTGAACGCCTTGCAGAACTCCATGATGTTGATGCCGTGCTGGCCCAGCGCAGGGCCGACCGGCGGGGCGGGGCTCGCCTGCCCGCCGATGCGCCTGCAGCTTGATCGTTGTCAGAACCTTCTTGGCCATCGTAGAGCTTCTTCACTTGATCGAATCCGACCTCGACGGGAGTCTCCCTGCCGAAGATTGATACCAGCACCTTGAGCTTGGCGGCGTCCTCGTTGATCTCGGAGATCTCACCGGAGAAGTCCGACAGCGGACCGGAGACGACCTTGACGGTCTCGCCGATCGCGAACTGGGCGCGGGTGCGCGGCGCGGTCGCGACGTCGGCTTGTGCAGCAGGCGGTCGACCTCGCCCTGGGTGAGCGGCACCGGCTCCTGGGAGGCGCCGACGAACCCGGTCACGCCGGGGGTTCCCTTGACGACGCCCCACGAGTCCTCGTTGAGCTCCATGTTCACGAGTACGTAGCCGGGCATCGTGCGCTTCTCGACCGTGATCTTCTGGTTGTCCTTCATCTCGGACACCGCTTCGGTGGGAACGACGACTTGACGGACGGCGCGCTGCTGCCCGAGCGAGACGACGCGGTGCTCGAGGTTGTGCTTGACCTTGTTCTCGTGACCGGAGTATGTGTTGACGACGTACCAGCGAAACATTTCAGTTGTCCTTCAAAGATTCAGTAGACGGATGATGCGTGAGGCTCGCGCGGAGCTCAGCCCAAGATGAATTCGACGATTTCTTTTGCGACGAAGTCGGCGGCTCCGAGGTAAGCGCCTGCGATCGCGACAAACCCGAGCACGACCGCAGTCGCCTGAAAGACATAGGGACGGTCCGGCCACTGTACCCGCTGCAGCTCCGCCCAGCTTGCTCGCAGAAACGAGAGCACACGGTTGCCGTCGTGGAGCGGCGCGCCGGCAGCCTGGGCGGGGCTGACCGCCCGGGTCCCGTCCGGGGCGATCTCGAGCTCCTGAAGTTCGTCCTCGCTGAGGTCTCCCTCGTCCTCGGCCTCCTGCTCGATTTCGGCCTCCGAGAGGTGGTGGGTGTCGGACTCGACGTCGGTTTCCCCATCGGCCACGGGCGCGTCCTCACGTGCTCGAGGCGACTCTTCTTCAACCGCGTCTTCTGAGGGGACCGGAACGCCACCGGCCCCGCGCACGAGCGCGGCGTCGAACTCGTCGACATCGGCGGAGGCGTGGTCGAGCGCCCCGGGCACGTCACCGCGAACCGGCTGGCTCGCTGGCGCGTCGGAGCCGCGATCGCGCCCACGGCGTTGCTGTCGCTGCTTTGCACGTTTACGGTCACGGGCCACAGGTCCGGCTCCGGCTAGCGCGTCTCCCGATGACTGGTGTACTTGCGACACCAGCGACAGTACTTACGCAGGGTGAGACGGTCCGGGTTGTTGCGCTTGCTCTTATTGGTTTGGTAGTTGCGGCGCTTGCACTCCTCGCAGGCGAGGGTGATAGCGATCCGCACATCTCCACGGGCCATTTGGCGAACCCCTGAATGTCGGTTTGCGAAGACGCTAGACGAAGAAAAACCCCGCCTTGATGCGCGAGGTCAGTTCCAGTCTAGCGCGCCTTGGCGCCCGACGTAGCTGCGGGGCGCAGACCGATGATCGCGATGTTTTCGCAACCGCAGATGAAGGCACGCCGCTGGTGTACACGCAGCCGTCTGGCGGCCTTCGCTCCCAGTCGTCTGCGGCGACCTTGACGTAGTCGCATGCAGCCGCCAAGCTCAGCTCCGCACCACACCAAGGACAGCTCTAGAGCTGAGAAAGAGACGGCCATTCATGCACTTGCCAGAGCCCATCCCTCCGAGCGTCCACGACGAGAGCTTTGCCGGGGTGACCTACCACATTCGCGGCGAACTGGTGCCCGAGCTCCAGATCGACGTCGGAAATACGAGCGTCATGTTCGAGCACCACGTGCTGCTGTGGAAGGAGACCCAACTGAACGTGGAGCTCAAGAAGCTGCCGGGAGCGATCAAGCGCAAGATCGCGGGCCTCGAGTTCTTCGTCACCAAGACGTCGGGCACGGGAAAGATCGCGTTCTCGCGCGACTCGCCCGGCCAGTGCGTGCCCCTGCATCTCAAACAGGGCGAGGGTCTGGATGTCCGCGAGCACCAATTCATCGCGGCGACCGACAACCTCGACTACAGCTTCGAACGGATCAAGGGCGTGCAGAACATGCTGCTGGGCGGCTCGGGATTCTTCATGGACAAGTTCCGGGCCACCGACGGTGACGCGCTCGTGTGGCTGCACGGCCACGGCAACGTTTTCCTCGTGCAGCTGATGGAGGGCGAGCAGATCGACGTCGAGGCGGGCGCGTGGCTGTTCAAGGATCCGACGGTCAAGCTCGAAGCGATCACGATGGGCCTGAAGTCGGGGATCTTCGGCGGTGGCGGCAAGCTCACCTGGAACCGCTTCACCGGCCCCGGTCGCCTGGCGATCCAGACTCTGTTCATCGCGCCCCTGGAGGGAGTCGAGTCGAACACCGGCGCGGCCGCGACGGGCGGGATCGCTGGAGCGTTGATCAGCGGCCTGGCCCGCTGAGGAAAGCATCCGTGTATGTGCCGGCGTGCTCTGAAGGCCAGGGAGCGCGCCGGTATATGGGCTTTTCGTGAGGGCAAATACTCGCCGCCCCCCAAGCAATCACTCGTAGAGCGTCAGCGCCGCGAGGACCACATATAGGGCGATGAGCGCCCAGCCCTCGAACTCGGCGGCCTCGCCGTCGCCTGTCACCTGCCAGATGGCCAGAGCCGTAAGCGCGAGCGCGCCCATGTACACCGGCGCGAGCGCAAAGGTGAGGGTCGTCGAGAGAGCGAATGAGACCAGCACCAGGACGGGGAACAGAAAGGCCGCGATCTGCGCGACGGAGTTCTTGACTACCGAGATCGCCAGATCCGAGCGGCCCTTGTAGGCGAGCACGAGCCCGGTGGTGTTCTCGACGGCGTTACCGGCGATCGCGACGATCACGAGGCCCGCGAACGCCTGGGAGATGTGCAGTTGGGAGGTCGCGGGTCGCAGGCCATTGACGAACCAGTCCGAGACGAACCCGGAAGCGCCGCCGGCGCCTATCAGCAGCAGCAGCGTGAGGGACAGGGAGATCTGCGGGGAGGACTTTGGAGACGCCTCGCTGTCGTTGTCGTGCGGCCCTGAGTCTGAACGCAGGTATGGGACTACCCAAACCAGGTAGACGGCCAGCAGAGAGATCGCGCCGACGATCGAGATCGCCTTGATGTGATGGCTGGCGTGGTCGTGCGTGGTGAGCGAGAGACCGAGCAGAACGATGATGAACACGGTGACCTGCAGCAGCGTCGCGGTGTCTCTCGGCAGGCGCCTGGAGAACCGCATCATTCCGTCAGGGGCGACACGCGCACCGACCACTATCACCAGCCCGAGTACCAGCAGAGCGTTGGCGAAGATCGACCCGATGATCGCGGTCTGGGCGACTATGAGCTCCCCCTTCTGCAGGGCGAAGATGACAACGAACAGCTCCGGCAGGTTGCCGAGCGTCGAATGCAGCATCCCGGTCACCCCCGGCCCAACGCGCTCACCCAGCTGCTCGGTGGCGAACGACACAACCCAGGCGAGTCCCGCCAGCGCGAGCGTGGCGATCACGAAACGGGGAATGGCAGGCCAGGCCTGGTAGTTGGACACACCGGCAAAGACCGCCAGCACCACGATCAAGAGCAGCGTCGAGCGCTGCTCCGGGGTCAGGCCTTTCATTCAGCGAGCATATTGGGCGCAAGCGAGGGGATCCGCAACCCACTTATGCTATCTTGATATCCATTTGATAGCCAGCACCGAGGAGCGTTGAGCATGCCCGCAGGACCATCTCGTTCATCACGTCGTCGCGACCCCACCGCCGCCCTGTTCGTGAGGATCCCGGCGGAGCAGGCCAAGCGTCTGGACCGCGCGGCGTTCGAGCTACAGCTATCCAAGCAGCAGCTCGTCTCCGGACTGCTCGAGCGCTACGTGAACCCCGACTCACCAACCTCGCTGGCGGCTCTGGGAGAGACCCGCGGTGACTTTCGCGCAGGGCGTCGTGTGACCGTCGAGACAGTCGAGCCCGATGGCTTGACGGTGGGCCATCACTCCTTCCGCCCCCGGGAGTCCGATGTCCTTACCTGTGAAGAGGTCGCCGAGCTGCTGCAGGTCGAGCCCGCGCTTGTCGAGCAGATGGCCAGCGCCGGCGAACTACCGGGCCGCCAGCTGGCCGGCCAATGGCGCTTTGCGAAGTCTGCGGTGATTCGCTGGCTTGCCGCTGACAGCGTCGGGGAGACCACGACCGGCAATAGCGACCAGGACCGATAGGGTTCAAGCACGATGCCCCTGGTCCCGATGGTCATAGAGCGAACCGCCCGCGGCGAACGCGAGTTCGACATCTACTCGCGCTTGCTTAACGAGCGCATCATCTTTCTCGGCACCCCAATCGACGATCAGGTTGCCAACCTCGTGGTCGCGCAGTTGCTGCATCTGGAGTCCGAGGATCCCGAGAAGGACATCTCGCTCTACATCAACTCGCCGGGCGGCAGCATCTACTCCGGGCTTGCCATCTACGACACGATGAACTTCGTCAAGCCGGACATCAGCACGATGTGTGTGGGGGTGGCGATGTCGATGGGCTCGCTGCTCCTGACGGCGGGCGCGAAGGGCAAGCGCGCCGCGCTGCCAAACAGCCGCATCCTGATCCACCAGCCCTCGGCCGGCTTTGAAGGCCAGTCCACCGATATCGAGATCCACGCCAGGGAGATCCTCAACGTCCGCGCGCGGATCGATGAGATCTACGCCGAGCACACGGGCAAGCCAACCGATCAGGTGCGCGCGGACATGGAGCGCGACCGTTTCTTCACCGCTGAGCAGGCCAAGGAGTACGGCCTGATCGACCGCGTGCTAGAGAGCCACTAGCGCTCTCTGCTCCCGCTCGGGTCAGTCCAGACCACCGAGAGCGTTACCCACAGGCCGGATCAGCCGTGAGCAGGGCGATTCGTGCTGGCGCGGCGACGCACCCCCGCCAGCATCGAGCGCACCACGATCACGTGACCGCCGCTGCCGATCACAAACGCCCTGTATAGACGGCCTGCGCCACCGGGAAACGCGGCCCACGTCTCCGCGCGCACACGGCATCCAGGCCCATCCAGCGCCTCCAGCACAAACACCAGCTTGTAGCGGGAGAAGCGATGGCGCCCCACCAGTTCCAGCCGACTCTGGGGATCTGCGCCGGCCACCCGGAATCCCGGGGCCGTGGCGCCGAGCACCGATAGAACCGAACCATTGCCGTGGGTGTCCTGGCAGCCGAGCACTCGTGCCACCAGGGAGACGGGAGACCGGTCGAAGCTTGCGCTGACAACATCCAGAAGCGCGTCCCACGTGGCGGCCGGGGTCGCGTGGACGGTCACGGCATGCGCGTCAACGAACGGTATCGCCTGGCTTGACTCCATTAGGAACGATCATACTAGAATGTTCGTTCTTGGCTCGATCAGTTATCCATCACCCGGACGACATCCTCGACGCGACACGCGATCTCCTGCTCAGCAAGGGCGCACGCGCGGCCACGATCGCCGCGATCGCCGGCGCCAGCGGCGCCCCGGTTGGCAGCCTCTACCATCGCTTCGAATCACGGGACACGCTGCTCGCGGAGGTCTGGCTGCGCGCCCTTTCGCGTTTTCAAAGTTGCTTTCTCACGGCCGCCCAGGAGACAGATCCCGTTCTCGCAGCGGCCGCGATGGCGGCGGCCGTGGTCCGTTTCGCCCGTGAGCACCCAAGCGATTCCGGTGTGCTGATGACGGTGCGCTCTCGTGACCTGTTCGACAACGAGCCGGCGCGGGCTCTGCTTGCCCGCAGGGAGGAGATGAACGCACAGATCGACTCTGCGATCGGAGCGATCGCCCACCGGCGCTACGGCCGAGCGGACAGGAGAACTGTGGAACGTGTGCGGTTCGCGGTCATCGATCTACCCGCCGCGGCTCTGCGACGACATGCGGATACGTCCACGCTCCCCGGCTGGCTCGAGTCCGAGGTCTCGGCGGCCGCGGCGGGCATCCTTGCTCAGCGGTCTGCGGCGAAGAGCGGCGGGGAGTGACTACGGCCCGGCGATCGGGTGCTCGATCGCCCCGAGAGCATCGATCTCGATCCGCACGATATCGCCCGTCTGCAGGAAGCGCGGAGGATCGAGACCGATACCAACGCCGCTCGGTGTGCCGGTGAGAATCAGGTCGCCCGGCTGCAGCGTGCAGGTCTCGGAGATGAACCGCACCAGCTCGGGCACCTTGAAGATCAGGTTCGACGTGTTGGAGTCCTGGCGCAGCTCGCCGTTGACCCACGTGCGCAACCCGAGGCTGTGGGGGTCGGGCACCTCCTCGACGGTGGTGATCCAGGGGCCGTAGGGGCAGAAGCCGTCGGCCCCCTTGGCCCGCGTCCACTGGGGCTCGCGGCCCTGCAGGTCACGGGCGCTGACGTCATCGGCGACCGCGTAGCCCGCGACCGTGTGGGCGGGCCCCATGACTATCGCCAACTCCCCCTCGTAGTCCAGACGCCGCACGACCGCCGGGCAGCGCACCGACTCGTTCGGAGGGGCAGCCGAGGAGGGGAGCTTCAAGAAGACGAGCGGATTCTGCGGCGCCTGGCCTCCGGTCTCGGCGATGTGATCGGCGTAGTTCAGGCCAATCCCAAAGATCGCACGAGGAGCCGCTACGGGCGCGAGCAGCTTGATCTCCTCCAATCCCCACCTGGATCCCCTGGCCGTACTACGCAGCTCGGGGTCAGCCAGGCAGTCGAGCACCGTGATCCGCTCATCGGCGAACTCCACGACGCAATCGTCGAGCACCTCTCCAGCGCGAACGGTCGAGGAGGAGGGCGCAAGAAAGCTGGCCAGTCGCATGAGGCCGCGCAGTTTATGGACTAGGCATTCACGGTGCGCACGCCCTACGCGTTGTGGGGGTCGCCCGCCGCTAGCCAGATGTCCGAGTTGCGACGAGTCGGCTGGGGGTATGTATGGAGGAGACGATGGGATCAGTACACCGCTATATCGGGAGTTGCCCTATGAGCTTTCGCCGCACCCCGTCGCGCCCCGCTCCACGCAAACTACGCGCATCGACCACGCTCGCCTCCCTCGCCGTGCTCGCCTGCGTCGCCTCCGCCGCCGCCAACACCAGTCACGCCGGCTGGCCCCCCGACGAACACCTCGTTATGGACAAGGGGCCCGCCAGGCGCCACAACGTGCTGAGAGGGTTCGCGCATCGGCACAACGAGCTGCTCGGCGGCTACGGCGACGACACCATCTACGGGGGCGAAGTCGGCGACGTCATCTGGGGTGATTATCACCCCACCGGTGCGCCCCCACACCAAACCGCCGTCATCCACGCCGGGGACGGCAAGAACTTCATCTACTCCAACGACACCGTCAACTACGTGTGGACCGGCACCAACCCCACCACCGTCGTGCACGCGCACGAGGGCTCAGGCGTGATCCACTGCGAAAACCCGCACATCGTCGTGTTCACGAGCCACCACGCGCTGCCGCACTGGAAGCTGCGCGGCTGCGACCACATCAGCTTCTACTCGGTCGGCTACTGATCGAGTAGAAGCCAGCCCGGTCAGCCGTTGACGGTGCGCATGCCCGCCGGGTCGTAGCGATCGCCAGCGGCGGCCGGGACCGCCTGGGCGATCCGCTCGACCTCCGCGGTGCTCAGCTCGACGTCAGCGGCGGCGAGGTTCTCCTCCAGGTAACTGACGCGCTTGGTCCCCGGGATCGGCACGATGTGCTCGGAGCGGTGGAGCACCCAGGCGAGCGAGAGCTGCCCGGGCGTAATCCCTTTCTCCGCGGCTAGCTCCTTGACGCGCGCCGCGAGCTGGAGGTTGTGCTGGAGGTTCTCGCCGGTGAAGCGCGGGCCGAAGCGACGGAAGTCGCCCTCGTCGAGCTCATCGGGGGAGGAGAAGCGTCCGGAGAGGAAGCCACGCCCGAGCGGGGAGTAGGCGACCAGGGCGATCCCGAGCTCCTTCAGCATGGGCAGAATCTCGTCCTCGACGTCACGTGTCCACAGCGAATACTCGGTCTGCACGGCGGTGATCGGGTACACGGCGTGTGCGCGGCGGATCGTCTCGGCGCTCGCCTCCGAAAGGCCGAGGTAGCGCACCTTGCCCTCGCTGACCAGCTCGGCCATCGCGCCGACTGTCTCCTCGATCGGCGTGCCCGGGTTGACGCGGTGCTGGTAGTACAGGTCGATGTGCTCGACGCCCAGACGTCCCAGGGATGCCTCACAGGCTGAACGCACGTAGTCAGGGCTGCCGTCGATCGCCCGGCGCCACGGCTCGCCGGGTCCGCCGGGCTCGATCTTGATCCCGAACTTGGTGGCCAGGAAAACCCGCTCGCGCCTGTCGGCTATCGCCCGTCCGACGAGTTCCTCATTGGTGTGAGGTCCGTACATGTCGGAGGTGTCGAGGAAATCGCAGCCGAGCTCCAGCGCACGGTGGATGGTCGCCACCGCCTCGCCTTCGTCGGTCGATCCGTAGAAAGCGGACATACCCATGCAACCGAGCCCGATCGCGGAAACCTCCGGCCCGCCTGGACCGAGTGTGCGCCTGTTCATTGCTGATCTCGCTCCTTTGCGAACGCTGCCGACATAATGCTCTACAGAGATGTTCCCGCTTAACGTACCCAACGTCCTGACCGTGCTGCGCATCATGCTGGTGCCGGTGCTCGTCGTCGCACTGCTCGGCGGTACCGCGGACGGCGACATCCTGGCCGCGGTCGTGTTCGCGCTCGCTTCGTTGACGGACTTCGTTGACGGCTACCTGGCGCGTTCGCGCGGCTCGATAACGACCTTCGGCAAGCTGATGGACCCGCTGGCCGACAAGCTGCTGATCGTCGCCGCCCTGCTGTCGCTGGTCTCGCTGGGGCGTCTGCCCGCCTGGATCGCGATGGTGATCATCACGCGCGAGTTCGCGGTCACGGTGCTGCGCATGGGGGCCACACAGGCGGGGGTTGTGATGTCCGCCAGCATGTTCGGCAAGGTCAAGACGTGCCTGCAGATAGCCGCGATCATGGCGGTAATCGCGGTGCACGGGAGACCCACCTGGGTGGCCCTGATCCTCTATCTCGCGGTACTCGTGACGGTGCTCTCGGGGCTCGACTACTTCTTCGGACTGCGCCGCCGTGTCCACCAAGCCGAACGTGAACGCGTACGCAAATCAGGCGGTGGCGAGAGCCAGAGTCAGGCTGGCTGAGCCGAGTCCAGCCACTGCAGCATCGTCGTGTGGCGTGCGGTGGGCTGTCCGGTCTGGATCTCCTCCCGAAGCTCCCCGAACAGTCCGTGGCGTTCGGCCACGACGTTGTGCTGGTGGATCGTCTCCAGGTTCTCCTGGCGAGCGCATATGAAGCTCTGATCGTCGAGTTCGGGAAAGCGGCTCAGCACTCCGGCGATCATTTCGCGCACGCAGTCCTCGACGAATCGGGGATGACGATGGGCTTTTTCGACCACCTCGACCTCGTCAGAGCGCTTCATCCAGCTCGTAGATCTCCGAGGACATCGACCCCTCCACGATCGTCAGCAGCGTCGAGGCGTCGATCTCGGCGACGCACTCCTCGATGCAGCCGATCTGCAGGGTCCCCAGACCGCGCTGGTTGTGGGTGGCGACCGGAACCTGCTCGAAGACCCGCTCGATCTGCGCCTCGGAGAAACCGTCGTCCTGGAGTCGTCCACGTGCCCGGGTCCACACCAGCTCCTGCGCGCACGGGCAGGCCGTCATGCCGGTCGCGGAGACCCCCACCATCCGGCGAGTTCCGCGCTCTGAGGCGATGGCACCCCCGAGCAGGGTGTAGATCTCCTGGGTCTGAACACCGGAGACGGGGGCGGGCTTGTGCTCCGGGTAGCGTGCCTCGATCCTCACCTCGGCGCGCAAAGCTCCCTGGCGCTCACGAACGAGCTCGGCGATGTGCTTGGCGAGCGTCTCGGCACGAAACGGAGACTCGCTCAGAATCACCTCGCCGATCGCCTCGTTGATGACCTCCTCAAAGCGCGACATGTGCGCGCCCTTCTGCTCTCGATCGAGATCCACGTAGCACTCAAGGCGCGCGAAGAACAGCTCGTCACGGACGCGGATGACCTTCTCCACGCCGGTGACTCCCACCCGGGAAAGCCCCACTAGAACAGTGGGCGGCCGAGCCTGAACATCGGGACCGTCGAGTCGTATCGATGTGCTGTGCATGGTTTGAGCAAGCCTAGCGTGGAGCGCGAGAAAGCACCACGTTGCGGGGAAATCGACGACCTGATCAACCTCGCCGATCGACCAAGCCGACAGACCGACCGCCGATTCTGGTATCACTCCGCACTTACTTTGGGGAGTTGGATGGATCCTGGGGGTTTGATGTGAGCAATGAGGTAGAGGTCCTGCTAAGTTCGGGGCAGCCGACGATGGAGCTGGACGAGTTCGGGAGCATCATCGCCGACGGCCAAGAGCGCGGTTTCGTCACACTGGAGGCGCTCACGTCGCTCTCTGAGGAAACGGATGTCAGTCGAGAGCAGATGCAGGATCTCTACTCCTATCTGGAGGAGCATGGGATCGAGATCCTCAGCTCCGACGAAGTTACAGCCGAGACCTCCGGTGACGTGAGGCCCACCAGCGCCGAGCAAGGCCGCGAGGAGGTAGTGGCTCTCGAGCAGGAGGACAGCACACAAGAGCTGCGCGGCAAGCTGGAAGCGCTCAAGCGTCCCGACATGGATCTCACCGTCGAGCCGAGCATGGACTCGCTGCGCCTGTATCTGCGCTCGATCGGGCGGGTGCCGCTGCTGACCGCGGAGGAGGAGGTGTGCCTGGCCAAGCGCATCGAGCGGGGTGACATGTCGGCCAAGCAGCACATGGTCGAGGCGAACCTGCGTCTGGTCGTCTCGATCGCCAAGGGATACCTCGGGCGTGGATTGACGTTTTTGGACCTGATCCAGGAGGGGTCGCTCGGACTGATCCGCGCCGTGGAGAAGTTCGATTACCGCAAGGGCTTCAAGTTCTCCACCTACGCCACCTGGTGGATTCGCCAGGCGGTCACCAGGGCTATCGCCGACAAGGGACGGACGATCCGCATCCCGGTTCACATGGTCGAGAAGCTCAACAAGGTGATCCATGTGGAGCGGTCTCTCACCCAGCAGCTCGGCCGCGAGCCGACGCCAGCGGAGATCGCCCGGGAGCTGCAGTGCCCCATACCTGAGATTCGAGAGGTGCTGCGTATGGCTCAACAGCCGGTGTCGCTGGAGAAGCCTGTTGGCGAGGAGGATGACTCGGCGCTGGCAGACTTCATCGAGGACAGCTCTGCCGAGTCGCCTTTCGAGATCGCCTCAGAGGCCGTACGCAAGGAGAACATCTACCGGGTTCTCGCTTCGCTGCCCGCTCGCGAGCGAGAGGTAATCGAACTGCGCTTCGGTTTGACGGGAGAGCGCTCGCGCACGCTGGAGGAAGTCGGCCGGGCGTTCAACATCACCCGCGAGCGGGTCCGCCAGATCGAGAATCGGACGCTGAAGAAGTTGCAGACGCTGCCCGAGGCACAGCGACTGCGCGAGGCGTCCTAAAAAGCTAGGAGGGGTCCTGGGATGGGGTGGGATCGACAAAATCGATCCCACCCCTCTCTTGCTTTTCGTGCTCGTGGCTAACGGTCGGCGCTGGGTTCATTCCAGCGATCGCCGAAGAGGCGAGAACAGCGGTGCTTCTCGGAGGCCCGAAGTACGCTCAGTTCGAGGTGGAGAGGGGCCGTCAGCTACAGACAAGTACCGTCTCGTTGTCGCTATGCTCGTCGATCCCTGGCGGGGTTCCCGAGCGGTCAAAGGGGACGCGCTGTAAACGCGTTGGCTCTGCCTTCGCAGGTTCGAATCCTGCCCCCGCCATGTCGGAACTATGAAGCACGCCGACCACAAGCACGAGTGGCTCGGCCTATTCTGGCGATATGTGCGGCCGCTACACCAACACGCTCGGCCCCGAACAGCTGGGCAAGAGCTTCGGCGTCGATATCCCCATATCTGAGGGCACTCGTCGCTACAACATCGCCCCCACCGAAAATGTCCTGGCGATCGTTCGAGGTGAGCAGGAACCCCATGCCAGGCTGCTGCGATGGGGGCTGATCCCCACCTGGTCCACAGACACGAAGACCGCCCACAAGATGATCAACGCTCGGGTCGAGACGGTTGCCACGAGTCCCGCCTATCGATCTCTGATCGACAGAAGCGTCCGCAGAGCCCTCGCGCTAGCTGACGGCTACTACGAGTGGCAAAAGCCCGAGCAGCCAAAGGCACCACGCCAGCCATTTCACTTCCAGGTTGACCACGGAGCGCCATTTGCGTTCGCGGCCCTCTGGACACCGGCGAAGATCGACGGGCAGTGGATCCACAGCATGAGCATCCTCACACGCGACAGCTCATCCAACCGGACCGTGGCCGCCATCCACGACCGTATGCCTGTGATCCTCGCCGACCGCGAGACCCAAGACGCCTGGCTTGATCCAACCATGCGACCGGCAGAGCTTCTCGATCTCTGCCAGCCGATCTCCGAACAACGAACAACCGTCACAGCCGCTAACCCAGAGGTGAACAAGGCCGGCACAGAGGGGCCCCACCTACTCAGAGCATCGGTGTGAAGATGCCCTGAGGAAGATTTGGCTCAAGCCACGCTCTTGGTCTACCAGCCCTGTGCCAGAATCCCCTCGATGCGGCGGCTGCTGAGAACCTTCGCGCTGGCTGTCGCCGTCTCGGGCCTCTTCGGTTGTGGCAGCACCACCGTGACCACCTCCACGGAGCCAAAGGCACCAGCAGTTCCCCAAGCCCCCACAAAGACGACTAGTTCGCCGGCTTCCACGTCGATGACCAAGTCTCAGGCGAGCGTGTTCGCACGCGCCGTGATCATCCATCCCGTGGATGTTCCCGGATTTCGTGTCTCCTCCGAAAAGGAATCAACCAGCGCGGCCGAAAAGCGCACCGAACATGAGCTACTGCGCTGCGTCGGCGCCCCTAACCACAAGGGAGACACACTCGCCCAAGCCAAATCGAGAGAATTCGAACACGAAACGAGTGACACTGACCAGAGCGTCAGCTCCGAAGTCGAAGTGATGAGCTCAACGGCCCTCGCGGCACATGATCTGGTTTTGGCTAGGCAGAGCCAAACGCCCCGCTGCCTCGCGCGCTATCTAGGGTTGTTGCTCAAAACGCTCGATAAAAAGGGGCTGACCTTCAGGCAGCCAACGATTACATCGATACCAGCGCCGCTACCCGCGACACCATTGAGCTTCGGATATAGGATCGCCACCGCAGCGGCCCTACACGGCCATGCCATCGCGCTCACGATGGACATTTTCGGGTTCACCTACGGACCGGCCGATGTCACAATGTTCGCGTCGGGTTTGCCCGAACCGTTCCCCTCCGCCACCGAGCAGCGTCTGTTCTCGCTGCTGGTGCAGCGGGCCAGACAGCGATCCTCGTAGCTGCCGGCCCTACCGCGCGGACTATGGCTTGGCGGGCCCCAGGATCCGAGTCGCAGTCGCCGAGGTATAGCCGGCTGCTCCCGGGTAGCGAAAGACAAGTGTCAGATGGCGTTTACGTAGAGCACGAGCGAGCGGCATCCGTATTCGGAATCGACCATCAACCAAATGCAACCGCAGCCGGCGGATGACAGCACGCGCCGATCCAGTGTGCCAGAGCTCCCCGCTCAACGTTCCGACAGCCGCCGGATCAAGATGACCGGTTATAAGCAACTCTCTGGCGGTGCGCTTGACCTCATCTATGTGAATCGAGACATGAATTGGCGTCGCCTCGTGAGCTCCAGTGGTTGACGTTGTTGATCCTGAACCGGTCATCTGGCTAGCTGGTGTCTCTGTCGCCGATTTACCAGTGTTTTCCTGTTTGCCGGTAGATTTTTCTTCTCCCGAGCCGCCCGTTTTCGAAGGCGCTTCGTTTTGTACCGTCAGGGTGTAGGGGACAGAGAAACCTTCATCGTGGGCGGCGTTGGTCGCCTCAACACGGATCTGGTCTTGACCGTTGAGCAGCTTGGTTGTGTCCACGGGAATGGAAAGACCTTCGACTTTGGTTGGGCACGGCGTTACGAAGCTGTAGTTACAAGCACCCGGGGCGGCCACAGGCCCTCCGATAACTTCATCGGAAGCGTTGACGACACTGAGCGAAAGAAGGCCGGCGGCGCCGTCCACAGCCGAGCCCGAGATGGAGACTGTGCCATGCTGCAGACCCGTAGGAATCCGTGTCCCAATAACACCGGTCGGGGGGACTGGATCATTGATCGTGACCGTGGCGTAATCGAGCTCAGCGCGCACAGTCGACGAATCGTGGCTCCGATCAGGGCAGTTGTGAAAACTGTTTTCAGTGCATATCACTCCGACAGCACAACGAAGATGCTGCTTCGATACCCGACATCTTGAAAGATCGCCCGACATCTCGCAGCATGCATCTTGCTTAGGTTCGACTCATGCAGGTTTGCGCCATCTAATTTACATATCGCTAGCGTTCTCGAGGAAACACTTCCATACTGTTGTTCGACTGACCTTGAAGAGATCATCCGAGCCTTTGACTTCATGTAATAGATCGTCCCATCTGGGGCAGCAAATCGCCAGCCAGCTTCGACGCCTACCGGCGGATCACCGAGCACCGAGGAATCCCCAACCGCAAGATTAGATCAGCGGTGGTGACAATTCATGGGTCGGTGCCTGATTACATGCAGCGTGTCGCTTCCAGATCGCGGGTATTGTTGTCGAAGAGACTCCAAGAGTTGTTGACATACCCCACCGATTCCGTGCAAGCGCTGACTTCATAGAGTCCGGCGCTTGCGACACCCGGCGCTCAGCATCATCATGAGCGCACAAGCAAGAAGCGATATCCCGATGAATCGCATGCCCATAGGGCAAGAGTACCGCTGCCTTCACGACCTTGGCAGATGGCAACGTAAGTACTAGGCGGTACTACGAAGGCCGCATAACGACCTACAGAATCTGCAGTGCTGGCTTTGTGCGCAGAGACCCATTGCGACGAGGTTCTGCTCGCCATCCGCCGCCGTGAAGCGCGCCTCCAAGCGGTCGAAACTGGCGCCTGAGAGGCGTAGCATCGTCGAAGAACGCTAGGACGTAAGACTCCAGCGATACACGTGATGCGCCTGACCCACAGCCTGGCCTGCAGACGACAACCTTCCGGACGCCCGTGGACGTGCAGGAACAGATGCCCTAGATGGTTCGCAATACCCATGATCCGAGGACGCGGGCATGTCGTCTTCGACTCGAAGCCGGATGTGCCGGGCTCTGAGAGGAGGCCTGCGTCGCGACTTTCGAGCAGACACCCGCAGCCACAGCATTTAGGGATATTGTCTGACGTTGTTGGACTGGGATCCAGAGTTCCCTTTTTGGATTCCGCTGATGCGGCCTGCTCAGCTGCTTTACCCTCCTCGACGATCTGCGAGAGACCACACGCATCGAAGGCCGCGGCAATGTCAACCGACCCACTCTTGGCTGTGGACGTGAGACATTCTTCTGCTTGGGCATAGGTGAGCTGCGGAGCATAGGCCCGCATCGACGCAAGCACAGCCGAGACGATCGCTGAAGCCTGGCTGCTACCTTCGCCTACCGCTGAGCTTCCGTCATCCTCGAATGCCCCTTGAAGACCACCGTGTCAGTGCGTCGCATCCTGGCGCGATCAGATCGAGACCTTCTCCGCGAGAGGCAAATGGGCAAAGAGCTCCGGGACCAGAGCCTGCGTCCCCTGCCCCCACCGCGAGAATAGGACGATAAGCGGCCGGGTAGAGCACGTCCACCTTCAGTTGCCTGCGGCAGCGACGACATCTAGGCCTGACTTCATGGGCCGCCGCAACAAAATTCGCCAAGTGCAGTTAGTCAACGGCCCGCTTGGGGATAGCTTCACCACCCAAAGACAAGTTGATACGTCATCGCTGGCTATCGTGGAACGTATCTCCTCGCACTCGTTGACAGCTTCGATCGCGCCATAGAACTCATTCGGAAATGTCGTCTGCCCTTTGGGCAGAGCCTTCATGTTGTAGACGCGGACTGATGTGGGCGCTATCCCAACCATCCCCCATCCATTTATAGGAGCGGCCATCATCATCGCCATGAGGGTCCCGTGCCCATTGGGGTGATTTCCGGGCTGTGCTCTCGGCTCGAGCCTTGCGATTTCGTCGTTCGTTTCGGTTTCTGGAGCAAGCGCTTGTCCGCCTATGACGGCCGCTTCCGTGTCCGGGTTTGGGTCGACGCCTGAGTCGACCATGCAGACGATCCCCGGATGTTCTGGAGGCGGGGTGTATGCAAGCCATGTTGCGTCAGCGGCGACCGCCTGGACAGTGGGGGTGGGTGCCCCTACCTCGGCCCGTGCTGTTCCTACGCCTAGGGCAAGCACGCAGAGCAGCGTCAGGGAACCCAACCGTAAGGTCACTGCGCCCATACCGACGAACGTCTCCGCCACGGGCCGGCCTGTCTCATGAAGGGCTAGCTCCTCTTCTCATGGAATCCACTTCTCCACCGTGTTAGCCCCGGGGCTCGTGACCCATACATCGCCGGCCGGATCCGCGACCACCCCGATTGGGAAGCTGAACGAAAGCTGACCTGCTCCCGTTCCGACCGACCCGAACTTGGATAGGTATTCGCCGGCGGCAGAGAACTTCTGCACCCGGTCGTTCTGGGTGTCGGCGACCCAGACGTTTCCGTTTGAGTCTGTGGAGATCGCATAGGGTTTTTTGAATTGTCCGTTGGCGGTTCCTTCGCTTCCAAACTCCCTTACATACCCGCCGCCTTCGGTGAACTCCTCCACCCTGTTGTTCAGCCAGTCGGCTACGTACACATTCCCGCTGGCGTTGATGGCGAGGCCCTCTGGTTCGCCGAGGTCTCCTTCGGCGCTGCCTTTTGTGCCCACGATCTTGATGAATTCGCCTTTTTCGTTGAACTCTTGAAGCCGCCCGTCGTATGTGTCGGAGACCCACACATTGCCGTGCCCGTCTATGGCCACTCCTTCCGGACCCGCACCGGAGAACTGTCCGTTGGCGGTTCCGCTAGATCCGAACGCTCTCACGAATTCGCCTTTTTCGTTGAACTCCTCGATGCGGTGGTTGCGGTGGTCCACGACCCATGCGTTCTCGTGTGCATCGACCGCAATGCCGTCTGGACCGTTCAGCTGCCCGTTTCCGGAGCCAGCCGTGCCGAAGGTCCTTATGAATTCGCCTTTCGCGTTGAACTCCTCGATCCGATTGTTGCCTTCGTCGGCCACCCACAGGTTCCCTTTGGTGTCTAGGGCGAGCGCACCCGGGTGACTGAACTGCCCGTTGCCGGTCCCCGCGGAGCCGAACTCGGTCGAGTAGACCAGCGGCGATGCTTCGGAGACGAGCTGGCTGGCTGCGCTCGAAGCTGCCGTTGATCCAGCGACGTTGCTCGCGGTCACCTTCGCGCGCAGGGTGTGCCCCACATCCGTGCTCACGGGGGTGTAGCTGGCGCTCGTCGCCCCGGAGATGTTGGAGCAGGCTTCCCCAGCGCTATTGCAGTCCTCCCACTGGTAGGAGAAGCTCGTCGGGCTGAAGTTCCAGGTCCCGGTGGAGGTGCTGTCGGCGATGCCCTGCTGAGGGGTGCTGCTGGAGAGCGTCGGCGCGGCGGTGTTTACAGGGGCGTGGGGCGTCACTTCGCCTGTGGCGGTGCTGGTGGCGCTTGCCGATCCGCCGGTGTTGCTCGCCGTGACAAAGACCCGCAGTGTGAATCCGATGTCGCTGGCCGCGGGCGTGTAGTGGGAGGCCGTGGCACCTGAGATGTTGGAACAGGCTTCCCCGGCGCTGTTGCAATCCTTCCACTGGTAGGCAAAGCTCGTCGGGCTGTTGGTCCAGGTACCGGTTGAGACCGTGTCTTCGACTCCTTGCTGTGGAGTGTTGCTTGAGATGGCTGGAAGGGCGGTGTTGACTGGGGCCGGGGTGATCACCGTGTTGGTCTGGGCGCTGAAGGCTGCCGCGGCGCCCGCGGTATTGGTGGCCGTGACCGCCGCCTCGAGCTTGTCCCCGACGTCTGCGGAGGTCGGTGTGTAGCTGGCGCTCGTGGCGGCGGCTATCGACTGGCAGTTTTGGCCATTGCTGTTGCAGCGCAACCATTCGTAGGTGTAGGTGAAGGTGTCTGGATATCCGCTCCAGCTGCCGTTCGTGACGCTCAGCACTGTGCCCGTGACGGGACTGTTGCTCGAGAGGAGAGGAGCGCTCGTGTTGCTGGGAAGCTGCTGGACTTCAACGTTTGGAGAGCTCGCGGCCGGTGCCGATGCGCCTGCGCTGTTGGATGCCGTGACCACCGCGACCAGCCGGTTTGCCACGTCCGCCGCCGAGGGTGTGTAGCTGGCGCTGGTGGCACCGCTGATCGGCACGCAGTTTTCCGCCGCGGCGTTGCACCGCTCCCACTGGTAGGCATAGCTGGAGGGGGAGTTGGCCCACGACCCGTTGGACACGGACAGGCTGACGCCGACGATTGGGGGGCTGGTCGATTGAGCGGGTGCCGTGGTGTTCACGGGGACGCCCGCGACGATCCTGCCGACTGCCCGCGAGGTTACGCTCGTTTCACCGCTGCCGTTGTGTGCGGTGACCACCACCCTGATGAACTTCCCGAGGTAGGTCGAGGTTGGCGTGTATGTGGTGCCGGTAGCACCGGAGATCGGCCCGCATGGGTTTTCGCCCAGGTCGCAGTGTTCCCACTGGTAGGTGAAGCTGGTTGGATTGCCTGTCCAGGTGCCGTTGTTTGCACTCAGCGGAACGCCTTCTTGGAGCGTCCCCGTGACGGTGGGCAGCACCGTGTTCTGGGGCCTAGGCGCAAGCACGGCGTTGCTCGGAAGAGTGAGCGCGGTCGCGCTGCCGATGGCGTTGGTCGCGGTGACTTCGGCGATGAGATCCCCGCCGACGTCGCTTTCCGACGGTGTGTATGACGATGATGTCGCACCGCTGATCGCCGCACAGTCTTCCGCCGAGCTGTTACAGCGATCCCACTGGTAGGTGTAGCCGGTCGGGCTGTTGGTCCATGATCCTTTTGAGACAGACACGCTCACACCGGCGATCGGGGTGCTCATCGAAAGCACGGGCAACACGGTGTTGACGGGGGCGGGTCCTGAGATCTTGCCCGTGAGGTGTGAGGTGGCGCTTGTTTCGCCGCTCCCGTTCTTGGCACTCACCACGACCCTGATGTAGCGCCCGACATCGGCGGCTGTCGGAGTGTAGGTCGAGCCTGTCGCACCGCCGATGATGCCGCACTGGTTTTCGATCGTGTTGCAGTATCCCCACTGGTAGGTGTAGCTGGTTGGATTGCCGGTCCAGGTGCCGTTGTTGGCGCTCAGCGGGACGCCTTCCTCAAAGGGGCTGCCGGAGATTGTCGGCAGCGCCGTGTTCTGAGGCTTTGGCGCGAGTACGGCGTTGCTCGCAAGCGCAGCCGCCTTCGCGCTGCCGATGGCGTTGGTCGCGGTGACTTCGGCTGTGAGGTCCTGACCGACATCCCCGCTCACGGGGGTGTATGAGGATGAGGTCGCGCCGCTGATCGCCACACAGTCTTCCGCGGAGCTGTTGCAGCGATCCCACTGGTAGGTGTAGCTCGTCGGGCTGTTGCCCCATGATCCGGTGGAGGCGGACACGCTCACCCCGGCGATCGGGGTGCTCATCGAAAGCACGGGCGGAGACAGGTTGACGGGCGTGGGGGCCGAGATCGCTGCTGTGATGTGGGAGGTCGAGCCGGTTTCGCCACCGGCGTTCTTTGCGATGACCCTGACTCTGATGTAGCGCCCGACATCGGCGGCCGTCGGAGTGTAGGTCGAGCTGGTGGCGCCGGCGAGATCCCCACACTGGTTTTCGACGGTTTCGCAGTATTGCCATTGGTAGGCGTAGCTGGTTGGGCTGCCGGTCCAGGTGCCGTTGTTGGCGCTAAGCGGGACACCTTCCTCGAAGGGGCTGCCGGATACCGTCGGTGGCGTCGTGTTCTGGGGGGCCGCTGGGAGCACAGCGTCGCTGGGGAGGCTGCTGGCGCTGTTCGAGCCCTTGGAGTTCGATGCCCGCACGGTGGCGATCAGACGCCGGCCAACGTACTGTTCGCTGGGTAGGAAGCTTGCGTCGGTGGCACCCGGAATTGCTGCGCAGTTGGCGCCGCTTGCGTCGCACTCCTGCCATTGGTAGGTATAGCTGGTCGGTGTGTTTGTCCAGGTGCCGTTTGTGGTGTTGATAGTCCGTCCTTCCTGGGCGCTCTCGCTAGAGAGCGCGGGCGCTGTACTGCTCGACGGAGCTTCGCCTGTTTGAGGGTCGCCGACGGTGGCGGTCAGGATCACCTCACCGCCGCTGTAGCTCCCGACGGGCTGATTGGCCGGCAGGTCGAGCTGGTACTGCCAGTCGAGCTCGGTCGTGCCAGCGCTCGCCTGGTCCACGAGTGCCTGCGGGGTCCCGCCGACGGCGAGCGGGCAGGCTCCGATCGTCTGCTGATGAGCCTGCACGACACAGCCGGCCGGCCCGCCGTTCAGTTCTCCGCCTGTCGCGTCTGTAAGCCCGATGTATACGTTCGAGAGGGGCAGCGTCTGCCCGGTGGAGATCATGTCGTGCAGACCGCTGGCGGTGACCGATTCGAGCGTTGTGTTCGCGGTCACGCACCCCACCCATACGTGGTTTCCCCGCGAGTCGGTGCTGGCGGATTGGTTGGGCAACGCGTCAAACGGCTCGAGGCTGGGAGAGTTTGCGTTCGGTGTCAGCGTCCCAAAGTCGTTGATCTGAATGTTCTGCGTGCAACCGTTTGCCGACCCCCAGGACACCTCGGATGCGACAGCGGCCTGGACCGCCTGGCTGGCGGATGATTCATCTGCCAGGACTGGCGGCGGGGCAAGCAGTGTGGCCGTGAGGATCAGCATCCCGCAGATGGCTGGCGATACCCAGCATCGACGCCAAGCCGGCGTATGTGGGTATGTGCGTTCACCGAGCATAGGATGCGTTTCCTACGTACCGGCTACGGGAGTGACCAGCCACACCGGAGCGGCGAGAGAGTCCCTTTCAGGAGGGCTCACCGCCACTCGGTGCCTCGGCCACTACATTATCCTCAAGCGGCCCGCCGCGCAAGCCAAAATCCAAGATAAACGCTGGTGTGTATAAGCGGTTCTGGCCGACACGTCGCTCAAATCATCGGAGAAGGCCCGAATCGCACCTCAGATCTCCTTGACCGTTCTCGTCACGGAGGTGCCTGACGGGTTGCGGTACTGACCCTCCGCCGGCGCGACGGCTTGGAACTGATAGGTGTGATGGCCACCGAGCCTGAATCTGTAAGTTGAGGAGAAGCTGCCGTTGCTCTGCGCGCGAAGCGCCTGGAAGGTCACCCATTTCCCATACACCGTCACTCGGTGGCGCTTGTGTCCCTTGCCCCTGAAGGCATGCCCGACGCTGCGGGCCTGCAGGTAGATGAGCTTCCCCTCGCTTGGCCTCGGAGATGTGGACACGGCGCCGGTCAGCTTGATCATTGTCCCGCGGCGCACTCTTTCTGGGGACACCTTCAAGGACACGCTCCACTTCACGTCACTGCCCAGTTGCACCGAGCCCTGGTTGGATCCGGGCAAGTTGATGGTCAACCCGGAACCGGTACCGCCGAGTCCCCCGGAGCCTCCCGATCCGCCGCCGTTGCTGCCCCCACCATTTCCGCCGCTGCCACCGGCCCCAGAGCCACCATCACCGGCGCCGCTTTGACAGCCCGTATTGCAGCTTCCATTGGCGCCGGACCCTTCGGTCACCGCGACCGTGGGGGCCGATGTCGCGCTCGTCTTATGCTTATGAGCGTCTTCCACCGTGTTTTCATACTCGATGGTGTAGCCGGTGTCGCTGGCAACGGGTGTGTAGGTGGAGGACGTCGCGCCGCTGATCGTGGAGCATCCCGTGCCCGGGCCGCTGCACCTCAACCATTGGTTTGAGATCGATCCGAGCGGCCCCAGCTTGCCGCGTGCCGCGAATACCGCGCTCGTACCAGTCAGCGTGGAGCCGACCTTTGCGCTTCCTGATATCGATGGCTGGCCCGTCACCGTGGGCGCATTGTCGGTCGTGAAGGTCTTGTCATACACCTCTGCGACGTTCGACGCCGCATCGGTGACCGCCACCTTGAGTGCGTGCGAACCATCAGCCAGCGAGCCCGTTTCGACGGGGATGGTCACCGATAGAGACGGCGCGCAGGGCGTCGCCGACAGAAAAGAGAGACCTTCTGCGACCTGTCCTTGGTTGACGCAGGTACTGCTGTCGCCGCTTGGTACTTGGTTGTAGACAGTGGCTCCGTCGATGGTTGCGACGACGTTGTAGACGCCCGGTCCACTTGGATCGGCGGCGGTGAACTTGAGGTCCTGTTCGCCACTGAGAGTACTGGTTGCGCTGAGCCCCCCTTCAAACGTGGCGCCCGTTGGGACTGAGCTATTGAGCAGAACGATCGTTGCTCGATAGATGGCCGCTTGCGCATCAACGCCAAGGCCTGCTGGTTCGCAAGGTGCCTGTGCACACTCTGCGCCAACATAGATATGGGTGGCGTTGTTGTCCGGCAGAGACGGATATTGCGTATTTGTGCAAGGCAAGTTGTACTGGCAGTTTGCGAGCACATCGGACGGGTATACGTTTTCTGGGTCCTCAACGTAGGTTTGACCCTTGGGTGTGGTGAAACCAACCTCCATGCTGCCGCCCACGATCGATGATCCTATTGGGGCTTCGAAGATCCATTGCCATCCCGTATAGAGATTCTGCGGCCATGAATTGCTGCTCTCGGCCCACATCGAGCCGCCTATTTCTCCGCAACTACTTCCCGCGCCGCTGTATGGTCCCGACGTCGGGATTTCATGCTTTGACCAGCCTGATGTCGCATTGACCGGCGCCCCATTTGGATATGCGCAACTGAACAAAGACCACGTCCCCGCTCTAGCGGGAACGACCCATGCTGCCAATGCCACGAACCCAGTTAGCCCAAGGCTCGAGATCAGGGCGATGAGACGTCGCGAAGTGAAAAGCATTGCTGTTCTCCTTTTTGAAACGAGCCGGGCCGTTGCCCCTCCCTGTGCATGTTGACCGACCCGCGTCGGTCCCACCCCCCACAGTTGGCTCCACAGGCAATTCTCGGGAAGGACCTGCCGCGTTTGGCTCATCTCGCCATCAGCCTTCGAAGGTCGTTACGCCGCCCGCGGTGTTCGTAGCTGCGCAAAGCGAGCTCGAGGCGCAGGAGACGCTTGTCAGGTCGGTGCCGAGCGCGAGCTGTTTTGTCCAGGTTTCTCCGCTGTTGGCCGATGTGAAGACGTTGCCTTTGTTGTCGACTGCTACGCAGATCGAGCTGCCCGTGCAGGTGACGGCTGTGAGACTGTTGGGGCTGTCGATGCTGTGTTTGGTCGCGGTCGCGGTGCTGCCCGATATCGCGAGGCTGATGGCGTTGCCGACACCGTTAACCGCAACGCAGGATGTCGTTGAGGTGCAGGCGATCGAGGTGAGCGCAGTGGATCCGTCGATGTCGGCGGTCGTCCAGCTATTCGTCGTGATTCTGGCTTCGAGGAGTTGGCGACGTGGACGTTCCCGACGCTGTTGACGGCGGTGCAGAACGATGAGGACACGCACCAGACTCCCGGGACGTTGTTGCTCCCGGCGATGCCCACGGCTGTCCATGCGGTCGAGGCTGGAGCGTTGGAGTAGCGGATGAAGCCGCCTTCTGAACCCTGCCCATCGATGCAGAAGGACGACGACGCGCAGGACAGGGCATCCACGGGGTAGGACGGGGTGAATGCCAGTGTCCAGGCGCCACCGAGCGAGGTTGCATAGTAGACGCTGCCGCCGTCGGCGAGCACGCACAAGCTGGTCGACGGGCAAGCGATGGCTGCGCTGGCGGTAGTCACTGGACCGGTCCATAGGGTCCATGTGGCGGTACCGGTGACTTTCACATTGGTCGAGTAGTAGGCGTTGCCTTTGTTGTCACTTACCACGCAGTCGGTGGTTGAGGGTACGCAGGACGTGGCCTGGAGCGCATTGGCATCAATTGACTGCGTCTGGCTTGCGCCACCTACGATCCCGGTGGAGTTAGAGGTAGCCGTGCCGGCCCCTGCGGCGTTGGTCGCGGTGACTTCGATGCGCAGGGTGTGCCCGGAGTCTTCGGCGGTCAAGGTGCGGCTACTGCCGGTCGCACCGGAGATGCTGGAGCATTCCGCACCAGAGGTGTTGCAGCGCTCCCACTGGAATTTGAAGGAGGTCGGTTCGTTGTTCCACGTGCCGGTTGAGCCGGTTAGTTTTTCACCTACTTTGGCGGTACCGGTGATCGTCGGCAGCACGGTGTTCACGGGGGCGGCTGCGGCAACCCGCGCGGTGGCCGTCGATGTGGCATTGGTAGAGCCAGTGCTGTTGGTGGCGGTCACTACCACCCGGATGGTGTGCCCAACGTCCGTGGAGGCGACGGTGTAGTTGGAGGTGTTCGCACCCGAGATGTTCGCGCATTCTGCACCAGAGGTGTTGCAGTCCTCCCACTGATAGCTGTAGGAGGTCGGTTCGTTGTTCCAAGTGCCGGTGGATGACGTCAGCACTTGTGCGACGACGGGGGAGCCGGTGATCGCGGGCACCACGGTGTTAACCGGAGGCGCGAGCATCACCATGCCAGTTTGAGTGGTGGTTGCTATGCCTGACCCCACGCTGTTTGTGACGGTTATGACGGCGCGGAGGGTGTGCCCGATATCGGCGGACACTGGCTCGTATTCAACTTCGGTGGCACCGGAGATGTTCGAGCATTCCGCACCGCTGCTGTTGCACCGCTCCCACTGGTAGGTGTAGGAGGTTGGTTCGTTGACCCAGATACCGTCCGTCACTTCGAGCCGATCAGCTGTGTAGGGTTCGGAGAGGGTGCCCGGTCCCCCGTCCTCTACGGTTGGGATCGTCGTGTTTGCCGGAGCTCCCGCGACCAGGCTCTGGTTAGAGGTTGCTGTGCCAGACCCTACGGCGTTAGTCGCGGTGACTTCGATGCGCAGGGTGTGCCCGGAGTCTTCGGCGGTCTCGGTGCGGCTGCTACTGGTTGCGCCGGAAATATTTAGGCAGGCTTCACCAGAGGTGTTGCAGCGCTCCCACTGGAATTTGAAGGAGGTCGGGCTGTTAGTCCATGTGCCGTTGGACCCTTTCAGGGTGGTGACGGCCGCCCCGGAATACACGGCGGTCTGCCCGAGGTTGTCAACCATCACGCAAAACGCGGTGGAGGAGCAGGATACCCCTGTCAGGTTCGACGCCCCAGACCCGGTCTGGCTCCAGCTTGAGGCTTCTGCTGGTGTCCGGGAGATAAGTACGTTCCCTGCGTTGTCAACCGCCATGCACAACGAGGTAGAGACGCACGACACTGAGGTGATCGTGCGGGCACCGTCTATGGTCGAGGTGATCCATGTGCCGGCCGGGTTCGTTGCGACCGCGATCCTGCCTGAGGTGCCGACATCCACGCATAGACCGCTAGTTGAGGTGGTGCCTGGTGCGCAGGAGAGCGCCTTCCCTGTCCCTCCTGTGAGCGTCACGCCGCTGGTTGCGGTCCATGCGGCGATTGTCTTCGGGGTGGTTGTGTAGACGACCCCGGCGCTGCTGTCGATGTGGGCGCAGAACGTTTCGGAGGTGCAGGACACTCCCGCGAAGCTGCTTGCGTTGGCGGAGTTGTCCGTCCAGGTGACTGTGGTGCCGCTCACGGCACCGATGTAGGTCTGCCCACCTGCGACGACGACACAAAAGACTGTGTTGGCGCAGGAGATGCCGCCGGGGGGCTGGGAGCCACTGAAGCTCGCGGATTCCACCCAGTCCGCCGTGCCACCGGTGGGGTTGGTTGCGAGGTATGTGTGGTCAGCGGTTGTGGTCGCGGCGCACAGCCCCGAGGTGGATGTCGTGCCTGGGGCGCAGGACACCGCAACGAATGCGGGGGTGCTGCTGATCGCTGTCACAGTCCAACTTGAGCCGCTGTTGGTGGTGGTGAGCACGTTCCCCGAGGAGTCCACCGCGACACAGAATCCAGATGATGGGCAGGAGACGGCCGTTATGTCGCTGGTGCCATCGGCGGTGTTCAGCGCGCCGAGCCCACCCGTTCGGGATTCTGTGATCGTCGGCAGCACCGTATTGGTGGGCTTGCCGAGAACTGTGGCGGTTGCTGAGGCCTCCGCATGCCCCGATCCTCCGGCGTTGGTGGCGGTCACTTCGACGCGAAGCGTGTGACCAACGTCGGCTTCCACCGGCGTGTAGCTGGAAGATGTCGCGCCGGAGATACTCGAGCACGATTCACCGGCGCTGTTGCAATCCTGCCACTGATAGCTGTAGGAAGTAGGACTATTCGACCACGTGCCGGTCGTTGTGCTCTCAGCGACACCCTGCTGAGGCGAAGACGGCGAAATCGCAGGAAGTAGCGAGTTCACTGGAGCGGGCGGCAGGACAACCGCCGTTGGTTCTGACGTAGCGCTTCCCGACCCGCCGGCATTGCTCGCCGTCACCTTGACCCGCAGCGTATGACCAACATCGCCTCCCACAGGCGTATAGCTCGAGCTGGTGGCCCCGGAGACGTTGCTGCAGCTTTCACCCGCACCGTTGCAGTCCTCCCACTGATAGGAATACGAAGTCGGACTATGCGACCAGTTGCCGTTGGTCGTCAACTCCACCACACCCTGCTGCGGCGAAGACGGCGAAATCACAGGAAGCACCGAGTTCACCGGCGCCTGCGGCAAGACAACCGCCGTTGGTTCTGACGTAGCGCTTCCCGACCCGCCGGCATTGCTCGCCGTCACCTTGACCCGCAGCGTATGACCAACATCGCCTTCCACCGGCGTATAGCTCGAGGACGTCGCACTCGAAATGTTCGAGCACGATTCACCGGCGCTGTTGCAATCCTCCCACTGATAGCTATAGGAACTAGGACTATTCGACCACGTGCCATTAGTCGTGGACTCCACCACACCCTGCCGCGGCGAAGACGACGAAATCACCGGAAGCGCCGAGTTCACCGGCGCAGGCGGCACAGCAACCCCAGTCGCTTCAGACGTCGCAAACCCAGACCCACCAGCATTCGTAGCAGTCACCTTGACCCTCAATGTGTCGCCGACATCGCTGGCAGCCGGTGTGTACGAAGCCGATGTGGCACCTGAAATACTTAGGCAGCCTTCACCCAGACTGTTGCAGTCCTCCCACTGATAACTAAAGCTCGACGGACTGTGCGTCCATGTGCCGTTGGTCGTGAACTCCACAACACCCTGCTGAGGTACAGAAGGCGAAATAACCGGTAGCGCCGAGTTGACTGGCGCCGCGATCAGGACTGCCGAGGTGAAGTTCGAGGTTGCCGATCCCGACCCTCCGCCGTTGGTGGCGGTTACCTTGACCCGGAGCGTGTGACCAACGTCGCCTTCCACCGGCGTGTAGCTAGAGGATGTCGCACCCGAGATATTCGAACACGATTCACCGGCGCTGTTGCATTCCTCCCACTGGTAGCTGTAGGAAGTAGGACTGTGCGACCAGTTACCATTGGTCGTGGACTCCACCACACCCTGCTGAGGCGAAGACGATGAGATGACGGGGAGTGCGGCGTTGACCGGTGCGGCGATCAGCACAGCCGCGGTGTTGTTTGACGTTGCTGATCCCGACCCGCCGGAATTTGTGGCGGTAACCTTGACCGTGAGCGTATGCCCGACGTCGCTTTCGGTTGGCGTGTAGCTGGAGGATGTCGCCCCGGAGATATTCGAACACGATTCACCAGCACTATTGCAATCCTCCCACTGATATCCAAAGCTCGTCGGACTGTTGTTCCAAGTTCCGCTTGTCGATGACTCCACAACACCCTGCTGCGGAGTCGATGGCGACACCGTCGGCAAAGCAGTGTTCGCAGGCGCCGCCGGCAACACAGCATTACTCGCAGCCGACGTCGCTGACCCAGAACCACCAGAGTTCGTCGCCGTGACAATTGCCCTCAGCGTCTTGCCGACATCCCCAGCAACAGGTGTGTAAGAGGATGACGTGGCACCCGTGATGTTCGAGCAGCTTTCTCCACTGCTATTGCAGTCCTCCCACTGATAGCCAAACGACGTGGGACTGTTGTTCCAAGTCCCGTTTGTTGTGGACTCAGCAACACCCTGCTGGGGCGTGGAGGGCGAGAGCGCGGGTGGTACGGTATTCGCTGGGGCTACGGGCACAACGACGCCGCTCGCTTCGGTGCTCGCCGTTTCGGAACCCGAGGTATTGGCGGCGGTGACGGTCGCCTTAAGTGTGTGCCCGACGTCGCCTTCCACCGGCGTGTAGCTGGAGGATGTCGCGCCGGAGATGTTCGCGCAGTTTTCGCCGGCGCTGTTGCAGTCCTCCCACTGATATGTGTAGGTGGGCGTGGGGTAGCCTTCCCAGGTGCCGCTCGAGACGCTGAGAGTGGTACCTTCGACCGGGGAGGCGCTGGAGAGAGACGGCACGGCGGTATTCCTCGGGGGGCCGGCCACGATGTTGCTCGTCAACGTCGCCGTGCTCGCGCTGCCGGCGGAATTCGAAGCCGTCACAACAGCCCGCAGAGTGTTCCCAACATCTGCCGCAACCGGCGTATAGCTAGAAGCTGTCGCACCCGCGATATCGGCACACCCGCCACCAAACGCATCGCAGCGCTGCCACCGATACGCGAACGTCGGCGCGGGATAGCCTTCCCAGGTGCCGCTCGAGACAGTCACCGCGACACCCTTGCTGGGATCTACGGTTGACAGCGCCGGCAAGATGGAGTTCGACGGTGCCTGCGTCACGACGCTCGTGTGGGCGGAGGAGGCACTCGTTCCGCTGCCGCCCGCGTTGGTGGCTGTCACCTGCACGACCAGTGTGTGTCCACCGTCAGCGGCGACTGGCGTGTAGATCGAGCCGGTGGCGCCACTGATGCTCGCGCATTCCGCACCGGAGGCGTTGCAATCCAACCACTGGTAGGTGTAGGAGGTTGGGCTGTTCGACCAAGTACCGGTGCTGGCCGACTCTTCGACCCCTACCGTTGGGTTTTCATTGGAGATGGCAGGTGGCGTGATATTCGCCGGTACGGCTGGAAGTATTTCCTGGCTTGCTTGCGAGGTGGAGACTCCTTGGCCCACGGCGTTGCTGGCCGTCACCTGGGCACGCAGGGTGTGACCAACGTCGCCTTCCGTCGGGGTGTAGCTGGAGTTTGTGGCGCCGGAGATGTTCGTGCAATTTGCGCCCGTGCTGTCACACAGCTGCCACTGGTATGCGAAGTTAGTCGGCCCGTTGGACCACGAGCCTTGGCTCACGCTCTCGGGTGAGCCTTGACGGGGAGGTTCTGGCGAGATCACTGGCGGTGCCGTGTTGGTCGGTGCCGCCGTGATCACGGCGGTAGGCTGCGAGGTCTCGCTCGCGGTGCCGGAGCTGTTGACCGCGTGTACCTGCACCACCAGCGTGTGCCCGACGTCGCTCGCGGTCAGTGTGTAGGAGTCTTCTGTAGCCCCCGTGATCGGCTGGCAGTTTTCGCCGGCGCTGTCGCACCGCAGCCACTGGAATTCATAGCTACTGACTTCTCCGCCGGAGAAGGTTCCGTGTGTGGCGGTCAGTGTGGCCCCTTCTGTCGGAGTGCCCGATATTTCCGGTCCTGGTTCTTCAGATACCGGTGCGGCGGGGTTCACTTCGGTGGTCGGCGAGGAAGCCTGGGTGGCGGAGCCGCCGGCGTTTTCGGCGGTGACGAGCACCACGAGTGTGTGGCCGACGTCGCTTGCCTTGGGCGTATAGCTGGATGAGTTAGCGCCGACTATGTTGGTGCATCCTTGGCCGGAGCTGTTGCAGTCCTGCCACTGGTAGCTGTAGCCGGTGGGGTTGTTTGACCACTGGCCGTTGGTGGTGGACTCACTCACGCCCTGTATGGGCGCGTCCGGCGAGATGCTCGGGGGTTCGCTGTTCGCGGGCGCCAATGGCGGCACTTCGTCACTGGCCGCGGTGCTTTCGGCGCCCGAGCCACTGCTGTTGGTTGCGGTTACGCGTGCTCGTAGGGTGTGGCCGATGTCTGTGTTGGTGGGGGTGTATTGCTGGGATGTAGCTGTCGATATGTCGGTGCAGTTGGCTCCGGTGGTGTCGCAGCGTTGCCATTGGTAGGCGAAAGACGTCGGATTGCCTGTCCATGTGCCTTCGGACACTGACTCGCTGACCCCGACACGCGGTGTTTGGTCTGAAAGTTCTGGGGGCACGGTGTTGGAAGGCCCAGACTCTGGGGCATCCGCGGAGGCCGTGAAGATGACCTCGCCGCCGTTATAGACACCTGGGCTCTGGTTGGCTGGCAAGTCAAGCTGATACTGCCAATCGATCTCGGTCGTTCCCGGCGGAGATTCTCCAGTCAGCAATCGCACCGTCGAGCCATCGTCAGGAAGAGTGCACGACCCCGCTCCCGCCTGGCCAGGAGTGATCCCGCACTGCGGAGACTGCTGGCCAGCCGGACGGTTGGTCACCCCGATCGCCACATTGGAGGACGGCAGAACATCGCCGCCGGTGTCGGTCAGGTTTTGGATCCCCTGCGCCACCACCGACACGAGCGATCCATTCGACGTGACACAACCAACCCACACCTTGTTCCCAGAGCCATCGGTGCTGGCCAATGCCACGGGCGACGCGCCAAAAGGCCCTAGGACTGACGAAGACCCTGGGCTCAGCACCCCGAAATCGTTGGCCTGCATGTTCTGCACACAACCTGAGGCAGAACCCCACGACACCTGCGCGGCCACATCGGCCTGCACACCCTGAGAGGAACCAACCTGCTGCGCACCCCCCGACACGGCAGAGCCCACGACAACAGCAAAAACACCCCCCGCGAACAACAACGCGGCAACCAAATAGCCAGCGACGCTCCGCATCACACCACCGCACCATCGGCAGCAGTAAACACTGAGCCCAACAACAGAAATATGTAGCCACCGGACATCGGAGAAAACACCTCCTACGTACCGGCAACGGGAGCGTTAGATACATTTCAGAGGGCTTTTGAGGCCCTCTGACTAACCGCGCGGGAGTCTATCGACGTTGGGCTTTGAATGCAACCGCAAAGACTACAAACGTAGATGTTTACATATCGTGTTTGAATAATGAGCGTGCAGCAGCCCCAGCGGGCTACTGGGGGCTACCCTCCGGGCCTTAGATCTCCTTGATCGTGGTGGTGCTCGAGGTGCCGGTCGGGTTGCGGAACTGGCCCTCCGCTGGTGCTACCGCTCGGAACTGGTAGGTGTGATGACCGCCCAGCTTGAACGTGTACGTCGAGAAGAACGTGCCGCTAGCCTTGGCCCGGAACACCTGGAAGGAAATCCACTTCCCATACACCGTCACCCGGTGACGGCCATGGCCCTTTACCCTCCAAACACTGCCGACACTGCGAGCCTGTAGGTAGATCAGCTTTCCAGTGCTCGGGCGCGGAGAGGTCGAAACCGAACCGATGAGTTTTACCCTGGTGTGCTGACGCACCCGAGCCGGGGAGACACGAAGCGAGACCCGCCACTTCGCCGTACTGCCCAGCAAGACCGCCCCCTGGCTAGAACCAGAGCTGCCGAGCACATCCACTGTCGCAGATCCCCCAATGCCTCCCGCACCCGCGGCGCCGTTGGCGCCATCCGTGCCATTTGTGCCACCGGACCCGCTAGCACCATTGGCGCCGTTGCCACCCGACCCGCTCTGCCCGGTGGGGCCCCCTACGGTAATGGTGTGGTCGTCGATCACGACCGCGTTTCCGCCAGCGTTGACGATTCGCAGCCCAACTTCGTGGGAGCCGGCACTCAGACCCGAGGTGTTCCAACTGATCAGGCTGGAAACGCTTGTCGGGCAGGCCGCGAAATTCTCGTACGGGCATTCCGCCAGGTAGTCGTTCTTCGCTACGGACTGTCCGTCCACTAGCAGTTCCACCCAGCGTACGCCGGACCCAGTGTCTTCGGCTTCATAGGCAAGTGACTGTGTTCCCGAGACCGGGCCCGCGCCGGACAAGCCCCCGCCTGTTACGGAGCCTTTTGGCGAGCCGCTATCGTCGAGCGTGATCTGAGAACCGGAGATCTGTAGCGGGTCTTCGTTGAACGTGCAGTTTTGTGAGTTGGTGCAGTAGATCTCGACGTTCACCTGTGTGGTGTTCGTGGGAAGCGCCAGTTCGCTGGGTGCGGTCTTGCCGGCACCGTCGGCACTCATCGGCGTCGTCGATTGAAAGACCCGGCTCCATCCGGGGCTGTAGACATCTACGAGAGCGTAGGACCAGCCTCCGGCCGGAGCAGGCGCCGGGGCTTCCCACCACAACTTGATGTGCTGCATGGTGATCGATGGTGGGGACTGTAGTGTCTCGCCGGCTGTCGCATTACTGGGGATCCCGTTCGATGCGATCCCAAACCAGTCACTCGCCGTTACGCAGGTCTGCTTGAAGCTGCCCGGCGCTGTCAGGGTGCCAAACTGGGCCCACGGGCCGACGTTGTAGTCGCCCGCCTCGGCGGCCGGGCAGTCGTTGATCACATATGTCCCGGCGTGTGCGCGGGTCGCCATTGCCAACACCGTCAGGCCGGCCAGTAGGAAGGCGGCGAAGATCCGTTGTGGACGGCTGTGTGGCTTGGATGCCCTAAAGAGCACGCTATATCTCCCTCACCGTGGTCGATGCCGATGTGCCAGTCGGATTGCGGTACTGGCCCTCCGCTGGTGCGACTGCCTGGAACTGGTAAACGTGTCGGCCGCCCAGCTTGAACGTGTATGTAGAGACGAACGTGCCGTTGCTCTTGGCGCGAAGAGCCTGGAAGGTCACCCACTTTCCAAACACGGTCACACGATGACGCTTAGATGCCTTGCCCTTCCAGGTCGCGCTCACGCTGCGGGCCTGCAGATAGATCAGCTTTCCCTCGGAAGGCCTCGGAGAGGTGGCCACAGAGCCAGACAGCTTGATCTTCGTGTGTCGGCGCACCCGTAGCGGCGCTACCTTCAAAGACACCCTCCACTTCGCGTCACTGCCCAACAGCACAGAACCCTCGTTAGAGCCGGCCACATCGACATTCACGCTGCCGCCAGCCCCACTAGCGCCGTTGGCACCGTTACTGCCATTGACACCGTTGCTGCCACCGGAGCCCGCTTTTTCTTTTTCGACCTTTTCCCTTTCGATCTTTTCTTTTTCAGCCTTTTCTTTTTCGGCGATGCTCGCCTGGACAGGACCATATGGGCCCGACTGCGCCGTGGCCGAGCCGTCGTTGTTGCTGACAGTTTCCTGATAGCGCAGCGTATGGGCTTCATCGGCGGCCGTGAGGTTGTAGGAAGTGCCCGTCGCTCCCGCAATCGCCACACAGCTGCTTCCGGCCGCGTCACAGCGCTGCCACTGGCCCGCAGATTTGAGGGTTCCCGCGCCTTGCCCGGAGCTGACGGTACCGGCGGTCGCGGTCAAAGTCTGGCCCATGGTCGGCGCGCCCGAGATGGTCGGTGCCGAGGAGATGGTTGGGGCGTTGTGAGTTGTGATCGCGTGATCGTCGACGATCGTGCTGTTCCCTCCCGCGTTGACGATGCGTAGTGCCAATTCGTGCGATCCGTCGGCGACGGCGCTGGTGTTCCAACTGATCGTGCCCGAGACGTTGGATGGGCACGCAGCGAAGTTCTGGTAGGGACATTCTGCGATGTAGTCGTTCTTTGCCACCGGCTGTCCGTCCACGATCAGTTCCACGTAGCGCACACCGGAACCGCCGTCCGCGGCGTAGTATGCAAGCGATTGGTTACCCGATGCGGGGCCTGCGCCGGCCAAGCTCCCGCCAGTCACGCTACCGCCGGGCAATCCGCTGTCGAAAAGCGTCAGCTGTGCACCGTAGAGCTCGAGGATGTTGTTCTCGCCACCGCCGAATGTGCACCCCTGCCCGTAGTAATCGTTGGAGCAGTAGTTGGCGAGCGTCAACTCGGTGGTTGTGGAGGAGAGCACGAAGGTGTCTGGGTTTCCCGCGCCCAGCGGCGTTGTGCTTTCGCCGACGACGCCGCCGTTGTCCGCCGCTATAGCGAACGTGTCGGCGCCGGAGACCTGATGAGATGCCTGCCACCAGATCTTTGCTTCGCGGATCGTTATGCCCGCCGGCGCGCCGATCTGAACGCCGGCGAGTGCGCCCGGGCTCATGCTTCCACCCCGCGGCCCGATGTAGTCGCCCGCTCCGCCGCTGCATGTCCCCTTGACGTTCTGCGGGCTGCCAAAGACAACCCACGACCCCGCGTTGCCGTTGCCCGCCGACGGACAGTTGCTGATCACGTAGGTACCAGCTCTTGCACTGCTGGACATCGCTAGGGCGAGCAGGCCGGCTAGTGCGACAACCGCTACCAGCCGTTCCAGCGATCGTTGATGTACCGCTTTGCTCGTGCGCATCACTAGATCTCCCTCACTGTGGTCACTGCCGAGGTGCCGGTCGGGTTGCGGTACTGGCCCTCCGCTGGTGCGACTGCCCGGAACTGATAGGTGTGATGACCCCCCAACTTGAAGGTGTAGGTCGACGCAAATGTGCCGTTGGCCTTCGCGCGAAATACCTGGAAAGAGGTCCACTTTCCAAACACGGTCACCCGGCGGCGTTTGGATCTCTTGCCCTTCCAGGCCGCGCTCACGCTGCGGGCCTGCAGATAGATCAGCTTTCCAGTGCCCGGGCGCGGTGAGGTCGATACCAACCCAAACAATTTCACCTTCGTATGGCGGCGCACCCTGGGCGGCGTCACGTTCAAAGACACCCTCCACTTCGCGTTACTACCCAACAGCACAGAACCCTCATTGGAACCGGCCACATCAACGGTCACGCCGCCGCCAGCCCCACTAACACCGTTGGCCCCGTTACTGCCATTGGCCCCGTTGACGCCATTGCTACCACCAGAGCTGCTGGACCCTTTGGCTTCCTGGGCTTCCTTCGCTTCCTTGGCTTCCTGGGCTTCTTTCGCCTCTTTCGCTTCCTTTGCTTCTTTGGCTTCCTTTGGCTTCCCTTGCTTCTCGTGCTTCCCTGGCTTCTGTGGTTTCCTTTTGAATTGGCCCAAACGCCGCAGATTCAGTCACGGTAGATCCGTCGTTGTTGCTGACCGTTTCCTGGTAGCGGAGTGTGTGGCCCTCGTCCGCTGCAGCCGCGTTGTAGGAGGAGCCTGTCGTGCCGGCGATGGCCATGCAGCTAGCGCCAGAGGAGTTGCATCGTTGCCATTCGCCTTTGGTCTTCAGGCTTCCCGCGCCTGGGTCGGAGTTGACTTTCGCGGACGCAACGGTCAACGACTGACCAACGACTGGCGAACCCGAGATCGTTGGTGGGGAGGTGATGGTCGGGCTGTTGTGGGTCGTAATAGCGTGGTCACCGACGAGCGTCGTGTCACCAGCTGTATTGGTAACGAGCAGGGCCACCTCATGCGGGCCGTCGGCGACGCCCGCGGTATCCCATGTGAACGAGTCGGATTGGCTGGCGGGGCACGCAAGGAAGTTCGTGTATGGGCATTGGGCTGTGTAGTTGTTGGTCGCTACCGCTTTGCCGTCGATCAGCAGCGCGACGGAATAGATGCCGGAGAGGCCATCAGAAGCGGCGTAGGAGATCGATTGCGATCCGCCGACCGGCCCACTGCCCGACAACGGTCCACCGGTTACGTTTCCGCTCGGCGGCGTGGGATCGGAGACTGTGATCGCCGAGCCGTGCATCTCGATCTCTGGAGTCTGGGCGCTTGGGAAGTTGCAGCCGTTGGGGCCGTCGTCGCTCGAGCAGTATGCGCCGAGGGTGAAGCTGGTCGCGCCCGCTGGCAATGTGTGTGTGTCGGGAGTGAAGCGGGAGTCATAGGGGCCGAACGCCTCGAGCTCCAAAGTGCCGCCAGACCACTCCTGGGCATACATGTGAGCGCCCGACTGGCTCTGTGGCATGTACCACCAGACGGTGGCCTGGGTGAGCGTCTCTCCCGCCGGCGCGTACACCGCCATCGAGAACTCGCTGTTCGGCGACATGCTGCCACGTAGCGGCCCAATGAAGTCGCCGTAGCCGCCAGAGCAGCTCGTCTTCTGCTCTTCGCCGCCGCTGATCGTCCATGGTCCAGCGCTGCTGCTGTTGTTAGCTGACGGACAGTCGTAGATCGTGTAGGTGCCGGCGTGGGCGCTGGGTACCTGGAGCAGGATCAGCAGACAAGTCGCGGCTAGCACTGCCTGCAGGCGCCTGGATTCCACGAGTGCGGTCCTCGCCCGGTCTCTGTGTACCATCTGACCGGTCTGGTGCTGGTTGAGCATGGCCTGTTCTCCTCGAGGGCCTAGATCTCCTGGACGGTGATCGTCCGGGACGTTCCGGTGGGGTTGCGGTACTGGCCCTCGGCGGGCGCTATCGCTTGGAACTGGTAGATGTGCTTGCCGCCGAGCTTGAACGTGTAGGTCGATACGAATGTGCCGTTGCTCTTCGCTCGAAACGCCTGGAACATCACCCACTTTCCGTAAACGGCGACCCGGTGGCGTGCTCGACCGCTGCCCCGCCAGATGCTCGCGACGCTGCGGGCCTGAAGGTAGATCAGCTTCCCGGTCCCTGGGCGGGGGGAGGTCGATACAGACCCGGACAGCTTCACCTTCGTATGGCGGCGCACCTTGTGAGGTGAGACGCTGAGCGAGATCCGCCACTTTGCGGTGCTGCCGAGCAGTACCGTTCCCTGGTTGCTTCCCGAGCCGGCGACATTCACGCTCGCGCTGCCGCCTGCCCCGCCATTCGAGCCTGCCGCTCCACCCGCTCCCGTCGAGCCGCTGCCGCCTTTTTCCTTTTCGATCTTTTCTCTTTCGACCTTTTCCCTTTCGATCTTTTCCTTTTCGGATCGTTCCTTTTCGGCCTTTTCCTCTTCGGCTTTTTCCTTTTCGGCTTTTTCCCTTTCGGCCTGTTCGGTTTCGGCGGCACTTGGCGTGACGGGGCCAAGCGGAGCTGATTGGGCGGCCGCGCTGCCCGCGTCGTTGCTGACCGTCTCCTGGTAGCGGATCGCGTGGCCCTTGTCGGCGACGGTCACGTTGTAGGAGGTACCCGTCGAGCCAGCGATCGGCACGCAGTTGTTGGCGCTCGAGTCACAGCTGAGCCACTGGCCAGAACTGGAAGGTGTGCCCGCTTCCGGGTTGGCGCTTATCGATCCTGGGGTCGCGGTAAGCGTCTTGCCCACGGCGGGCGATCCGCTGATCAGAGGCGGCGAGGAGATGGTTGGGGCGTTGTGAGTTGTGATCGTGCCCAAAGAGTCACTCGCGACATTGCCAGCGGCGTCGGTCACCGTCAGGTTCACCGTGTAGCTGTCGTCCTTCAAGGTAGCGGTGGGCACCGAGAACGAGCTCACACTCTGCTGTAGCGGACAGGCGTTCCACGATTCGTAGGAGCATTGTGAAGAGAATTCGAAGGTGTGGGTATATGGTGTGCCGCCGTGTTGAGGGGTCAGCTTCAGCGTTGCTGAAAGCACCCCACTGTCAGCGTCTTTGCCGGTGAACCCAATCGCTTGCGAGCCACTAACGGTTGACTGGTGTGAGCCGGCTTCGACTAGTGACCCCGATAGATTACTTATGCTGGGCGGCGTTTCGTCGACCAGCGTGAAGGTCATATTGACAAACGCCGGGACTTGGGTCGAGCTGGCAAAGTCACAGTTGGTGCTGCTGTGGTCTGTCGTGCAGTTGACGTATGCCTCGAAGTCGCGGGCGTCCTGCGGCAACGTCCAGCTCTCATTGGAGACGTATCCCGAACCGCCGTCTGTGATCTCGACGCCGCCGGGGAGCGACTGTCCAGCTGAGTTGAATCCCAGAAAAGCGTCGTCGCCGGTGACCGATGAGACCTGAACCTGTGCTGAGATCGCTTTGATCGTCACATCGGGGGCGCTCCCGGGAACACCCACGGCTAGGCCAACCTGGCTGCCGTTACTCCCGTTCTCTTCAACCGCACCGGGCGTCCCGTGGCTGAACACATAGTCGCCGAGTGATCCACCGCTGGAGCAGGAGTTCGTCAACACCGTGGAAGCGTTGGTGGTGAAGCTGAACACCGACCAGCCGGGAGCGACCCCTGCATGTGAGGCAGAGGCATAACACTGATACATCGGATATGTACCCGCGCTCGCCGAGCCGACGCACACCGAAGCACCAATGGCGCTCGCCAGCGCCAGCAATCCGAGGCGTATGCAGATATGTGCCAGCCCACATGGGCCACGCTTTGCTGGACAGGTCATTGGTTGCTCTCCTTGGATCGAAACCGGAGGTATCTCCCTCCGACGGTTGTGCGCTTTGCGTGCCATACGAGGCGAGGTGACGACTGCATGGACTCAGATCTGCCCGCCGATGCTGCCGGCATGGTCGGCCGTTGCTCAGCGGGGGCGATATCACTGACGCGATGGGTCATCCGCTAGATCTCTTTGATTAGAGTTGAGGTCGATGTGTTGGCTTGGTAGGGGTAGTCCTGTTCGTAGCGGGATGCCGCTCTTATTCGGTAGCGGGCTGGCCCTGAGAACCGGAACCGGTAGCTGGCCCTGAACTTCCCCGTCTTGGTCGTGTGCACGACGTTGAACGTCTGCCACTTGGCGCCACGCACTCCCGACGCCAGAGCTTGAAAGACGATCTGCTTGCCTCCCGCAGGGATCGGGCCCGGCACAGAACCGCTCATCCTGATCACAGAACCCCGCCTAACCTTCCTCGGTGAGATCTTCAACGAGATCGGAACAGGCACCGAAATCACCAGCTGGGCCTGAGCGGCGAGACTCATGTCGTTGGCGTGGCTCTTGTACTCAAACGTCAACGTACGAGAGGAACGCTTGACATTGGTATCGAACACAAACGTCCCATCACCAGCTGTCTTCACCGACCCTTCCTGATAGGGAGCCGCCCCAGGGCTCGACGGCGTGGCGATCACCTGCACCAACGCGCCGGCGATCGGCTGGCCATCGCTGGCAACCAGCCTTCCTTCGGCACGCGTCCTGTGCGCGTAGGCCACGTTGAGGCTCGCGGCGTGTGCGTCTGCCGCCCAGTGCACAGACAAGCTGGCCTGATCGGAGGCCGGCGACCCATTCGCTGCGCCACGGGCGATCGCCAACGCCTCATTACTCAGGCTTTCGCTGAAAGAGCTGTTGGTGGTGGTGGAGGAGCTGTTCGTTGTCGTGGTCGTCGTGGAAGACGAGCCGCCACCGCCTTCGCCCCCGAGTTCAATTGTCGGTTGGGAGTCAGTTACGGTTTCCCCGTCGCTGTCGCTGACGGTGTTCTGGTAGACGATCGTGTGACGCGCGTCTTCTGTGGTCGGGATGTACGTCGGACCCGTAGCGCCATTGATCGCAGAGCACGAGGCGGGAACATCCGGGGATGTGCAGCGCATCCATTGCCCGGCGACCGCCGAGAGCGAGCCGGCGCCGCTGGGCACCGAGAACGTTCCGTTTGATGCAGTCAGGGTCGAGCCGATTGCGGCTACTCCAGAGACGCTTGGCGCTGTCAGCGTCGATGGTGCATTGTGTGTCTGCACCGTGCGATCGACGACGATCGACTGGTTGCCGGCGGCGTCTTCGATGACCACCTGGACGTGATGGTTGCCATCGTGCACGAGCGCGGTGTTCAGGGCGTAGGTGCGACCCCCCACCGAGGTCTTGCACGGGACCTGGTATGCCCAGGTATAGGCGTCGTGGCCGGGGACCGGAACGCAATGGCCGCCGTTTGTGTCGATCGTCTGGGACTGGACGGTCTGTCCGTGAACGAGCAGTTTCACATAGGCGAGGCCCGGACCCTGGTCGGTCGCCGAGAAGGTGACCGACTCGGTGCCCCGCAGTGGCGCTTCGGTGGCTATCGGTCCTGTGATGTTGTTCGCCTGCGGATCATTGACCGCATTGAGGCTGATCGTGCCGCCAAATATCCGGTATTCCCATTGATTGGCTTCCAATGTGCAACTGCTGTTGTTGTTGCCGTTCGGGTCGCAGGTGGCGTTGACGTCCCAATGCCCTCTGTCCGGTGAGATCGTCAGGTTGACCTGGTTCGCGCTCGCGAACGGTTCGTAGAAGGTTCCACGGGATGCGACGTTGCCAACGAACCAGTCGCCCTGATCACAGCAGTTGCGTGGCAGCGAGTAGAGGTTGCTGTATTCCCCTCCCTGCTGGATGATGCCCATGAAGCCTGAGTTGGGGCCGTGGGCGAACTCGGCTCTGTAAGTCGTGCCTTCGTTGATCGTCACATTCGGCGGAGCCTGGTAGAGCAGCGCCGACCAGGTGCCCTGCCCATATGTGGTACTGAACCCCACCTTCATCGGCACTCCCCTAGTTCCACTCATCCTTCCGCTCGAGCAGTTGACTTCGGAGGTCGTGCTCTGCCAAAGGTCTATGCTCGCCGGGTTGGTGAGACCTTCCGGCATTCCGGAGATTCCGAGCCCGTCTTCGGTGGTGGGATCAGCGCACAGGATCTGTGTGTAGTTGCCGTTGCCGTCGGGTGTAGCGGCGTGCGCCGATTGCGCGAGCAGGCCGACCAATAGCGCAATCGAGATCAGCGTCGCCCATGTGACTCGGCGCCTGCTCGTCTGTTGTCCTCGAATCATCACTAGATCTCTCTGACCAGGGTTGAGGTGGATGTGTTGGCCTGGTAGGGGTAGTCCTGCTCGAAGCGGGATACCGCCCGGATGCGGTAGCGGGCTGGCCCTGAGAACCGGAACCGGTAGCTGGCCCTGAAGCTGCCCTTCTTGCTCGTGCGCACAACGTTGAACGTCTGCCACTTGGCGCCACGCACTCCCAACGCCAACGCCTGAAAGACGATCTGCTTGCCAAGCGAGGGAATCGGTCCCGGCACGGAGCCGGTCATCCTGATCGTCGATCCCTTCCTCACGGTCCGTGGGGAGATCTTCAACGAGATCGGCACGGGCACACCTATGCTCAGCTGAGCTTGAGCGGCGAGGCTCATGTCGTTGGCGTGGCTCTTGTACTCAAACGTCAACGTACAAGAGGAACGCTTGACATTGGTATCAAACACAAACGTCCCATCACCAGCCGTCTTCACCGACCCTTCCTGATAGGGGCTCGTGCCGGGGCTGCTCGGTGTCGCGATGACCTGCACCAACGCATCAGCGATCGGCTGACCATCACTGGCAACCAGCCTCCCTTCAGCACGCGTCCTGCGCGTATAGGAGACCTTTACGCTCGACGTATGAGCACCGGCCACCCAATGCACGGACAAGCTGGCCTGATCGGAGGCCGGCGACCCATTCGCCGCGCCCCGGGCGATCGCCAACGCCTCATTGCTCAGGCTTTCATTGGTAGAGCTGTTGTTGGTGGTGGTGTTGGTCGTGTTCGAGCCGCCGCCACCCGAACCGTTTCCGCCACTACCGCCGTTGCCACCGTTACCTCCGTTGCCGCCTTCCTGGCAACCTGCTTTGCCGGCGCAGCTACCTTCAGAGCCCGGGGCTTCAGTCACCGCCACGGTAGGAGCCGACACGGCGCTCGTCTTGTGTTTGTGGGCGTCTTCGACAGAGCTTTGATACTCCATCGTGTATCCCTTGTCGGCCGCCACAGCGGTGTAAGTGGTTGCCGTCGCTCCGGGAATAGCCGAGCAACCCGTGCCGGGACCGCTGCATCGTAGCCATTGCCCCTTCACCGCGCTTAGTGGACCGAGGCCGCTTCGTGCTTCGAAGACCGCTGGAGTTCCGGTGAGAGTCGAACCCACCTGATCGGAGCCTCCCACCAGCGGTGGACTGATTTCTATGGGCGCGTTCTCGGTTGTGATCGTGCCGTTGTAGACAGTCGCGGTGTTCTTAGCGGCATCGGTCACAACAACTTTTATGGTGTGACCGCCGTCTGCTAGAGAACCGGTATTGACTGGCACGTCGAGATTCTCGGATTGCTTGCACGGCTGGTTGTAATCGAACATCAGCGCTTCGCCCTGGCTGCCGACAGCGATGCACTTGTTTGAGTTGTTGTCGGGCGTAGCGTTGTAGAGCGTTGTTCCGTCAACCTGCACTGTTACGAGATATACGCCTGGTCCGCCAGGATCAGAAGCGGTGAAGCTGAGATCCTCGATCCCGGTGGCGTTTGGCTGAAGCAGAGCTCCGCTGAATCCACTTCCGGCCGGAGTCGAAGCGTTCGAGAGGGTGAAGTTGGCCCAGTGAACTTCAAAATTGGACCAGGCCCCATTGCTACCACCTGAATTACATGAGTATCCGGGGGCTCCACCGCAGCCGGCACCTATATAGAACCCGCCACCGGCGTCGGCTGGCAGGGAGATGACACCGGAAAAGCTGTAGCTGCCCGGCGAGCACGTACCCAGTCCCTCCGCGCATTGGAAGATGACATCGCCGGGATATACGAATTCCGGCGTGTAAGCGACTACGGTGCCCGAGGCGTTGTATCCGCCGCCGCCAGCATATCCGCTAGCGTCGAACCGAGCCACCGATCAGGGTCGAGCCGCCGGGCGGCAGGTATCTGACATTCTCGCCATTGCCGTTGGCCTCGGCTACCGCGGAACTGAGGAGACCGAACATTGGACACCTCGCGCTCCCGGTGGACCCGTAACCCGGGGAGCCGCTTACGAATTGAGTCCATCCTTCACTGGGAGCCCCGCTCTGGTCGGGATTGAGGCAGGAGACCTCAACCCACGTGCCGGCGTTTGCCCCAGCGGGCCGGAGGGCAAGGAGAGCAGTCACCGCCAGGGCCGCTAGAAGGGACACCAAGACCTTTTGTAGTGAACCTGTCACCTGCACAGCGCGCAACATTTGACGGTCTCCTTTGAATCGAACTTCTCGGGCCGTGGTGGACCCATCTGATCTAGTGTCGATGCGACGAGTTCTTTGCCACCCCCCCTTGTTTGCAAAGCTGCCTTATCGATGGGCACGGACTCGCCGATGGTGGGCCACTCCTTGCCCTTGGCTGCGCCGTGGGCGCCGCCCTCGCTAGTTGACGCAGCGCAGATGGATAGCGCGCGTGAACGAATCCACGGACTCTCTGTGTCCGGATGCGGGAGCGACGATGAGAAGCTTCTTGACATATCTAGCACCGGTTTCTTGCGGTCTGGCTGGCAGCCCCATACCGTCCCGTGCGTCGGCTCACCGCCCGTGCCTTGACGGCGTGCTGTCGCATGGGAGTCGCCCGCCGCTCACCGCGGCCTCCAATCGAGGCAGGCCGCGGTAAACGACGAGACTGAGGCGCGCGCTCTGCGCCTAGACGGTCGCGGTGAAGGTCACCACACCGCCGGTGTAGCTGCCGACAGGCTGATTGGCCGGCAGGTTGAGTTGATACTGCCAGTTCAGTTCGGTCGTGCCTTCGTCGGCGCTACTCACCAACGTCTGGCTCGTGCTTTCCTTCGGAAGTGTGCATGCTCCCGCGCCAGCCTGGCCGGCGGTGATTTCGCATCCGGCCGTGCCACCGTTCAACTGAGTCGGGTTGGTGAGACCAATCCTCACGTCGGAGAGCGGCAGCGTGTTGGCTCCGCTCTTCATGTCTTCGGTGCCCTGCGCGGCGACGGAGTTCAGCGTGGTGTTCGTGGTCACGCAGCCCACCCATACCTTGGCGCCGGCGGCTTCGCTGGCTTCAGCCTCAGGAGTCGCGTCGAAGACCCCGAGTGTCGGGCTCGTCGAGCTCGGGACCAGAAGCCCGAAGTCGTTGGTCTTCATGTTCTGGATACAGCCGCCTGCCGATCCCCAGGACACCTGCGAGTTGATCGTGGCCTTGAGTTCCTGCGTTTGGGTTGCGGTAACCGCGGCGCTGTCAGATGCGGCAAACGCAAACAGCGCTATTGCCGCCCCACCCAGGAGGGCCACGAACACCGGAGCCGGTGATCTTCTGATAATGCCAAGCATGGCTTGGATCTCCCTGTTTGTATGTGTTCTCATGCCTCCCGGACCCATCACTAAGCACCCTGTCCCCGGGAGAGACACAGGCTGCCTTTCCTACCCCGGATCCTTCGATCCGGTGACTGGCTTCAGCGACGGTCACGCGATACTCGGGACCGCTGCCGGATGCCAATACGGCCTGCAACTTCAGCAATCCACGCGCGCTTGTTACAGGCAGTTGGAAGTTGATCGACTCGCGATAGATCAACGGAGGCGGGACGGCGTGCTGTGCCGTGCCTCTGCGCCCATCGAGCGGGATCGTCGCCGTCGGTAGATGGGGCACACCCTCTGAATCGAGCAGCTGATACTCCGGTTCGCTGATCGCCTCCCCGTTGCCGAGTCGTTGAACAGCCGCCGGCACATCGACGAGCGCCTGGCCCCCGACTCGGCAGACGCTGGCGGCGTGGACGGTTACGCGAGCCTTGCTCAGGGCGAATCGCTGCCCGAGGGCCACGATGTGCAGTTGTGGGTCCACCCTCGGCGCCACTGCGTGACCCACCGTGTTACTGGGCGTGACCCCCTTCGAGCTGGCCTGCAGTGTCGGTGAGTTTCGATGGGTCAACCATGGGTAGGCCATCAGACCGCCGGCTCCCAGCAGCAGGACCAGTGCGATGACGCCGATGGTCTGCTCGCGGCTGTGTGAGGGGCCCTGGGCCGCCAGCAGACGTCCCGCGACCGGTGGCTGCTGCACGGGCGTGGCGATCTGCGGTGTCGAGATCACCGTCGGCGAGCTCTCGGCTGTGTCAGATCGCGTGCCCCCGACCAGCGAAGCGCCGAACAGCGCTCCGCCAAAGCCCAACGCCGCGGGTCTAGTTGCTGACGGCAGGAGCTGTGAAGCTCCCACCGCCAGCAGCATCGCTCCCGTAGCGATACGCCATGCTCGTCCGTTCTCCATCAGACACTCCCCACCGCGAGGTCCGATGCGGACGAGTTACGCTTGCGACGCCTGCGCCTACGCTGACGTCTATAGACATAGCCCGCCAGTACCAGTAGTAGAACTCCGAGCACCTGGTACAGCGGAAAAGCGAAGATCGATGTCGAGGCCGACAGGATGAGATGTTGGCCCAGATTGACGTGCAGATGGGCTGCGGTGGAGCCAAGCAGCGGCGGGTTGTTCCACCCGTAGTCGAGCTGCCGTGTGGCTCCCGGCAGCAGCACGCCCATCAGGGGATAGCTCTGCTTGGCGACCGTGATCGCGCTGCCGCTATTGGCACCGTTGAAGTCGAGCACGGTGTCTCCGGTATTAACCACCGTGGCGCGAATCGCCACTCCATTACCGAAGGTGAGCGATGGGGCGCTGAACTGGGTGATCTTTGCGCCGGGCGCAAGCTTTCCAGGGACGCGAACGATTAGCCGTATGCCGACCGCCTCGACAACTCCCAGATTTCCCTTGGTGCTGGCGGGAAGCTCCTGAACCGAGATGGCTGCCACATGATCCCCGGGGCTCGCGTTCGACGGCACCGCTATCGCGTAATCCACGGACTGAACGGTCTTTGAGCCCATAAAGCTCGAGGGCAGGACTTCCACCCAGTCTGCCGCCGAGTGCTGAGCGCTGGTGAAGGTGAAAGCACCCGATGGTGTCTCTCCCAGATTCTGTGTCTCCACTCGGAATTGCCTGCCGGCGCTGTCTGATGTGATCACCTGGAAAGATCCGCGTGTGATTACCCCGGGCTTGCCGGCCAGCTGAATATCAGCTGGAGACACAGTCCAGGCCAGAGCGGGGGCGACAGTCACTAGGGTCACCGTGGCCCCTGCCAGGAGTAGTGTGAAAAGCACGCGCGGAAGCGCATACCTGTGAAATTTATGGTCACCGGTCATGGGATCTATTCCCTACTACGTACCGGTTACGGGAGCGACCAGCTTACGTCAACTCAGTGAGATGCTAGTGGGACTCCCCCTTCGAGTTACCGCACCTCCTGGGTCGGCTGGCAGCCTATCACCACGCCGTTGGAAAAATCAAGGGCCCGTGGAATAGAAATAAACAGTCGCCTTTCTGACACGCCCAAATCAGTAAACAACCATGTCTTCAACACGATCTCCGGCGACCGATATCCGCGGATTTAGCTGAGTCGCCGTGCCAGCTCGTGAGCTTCGGGAGCGCTCACGATCACGCGCCTTAGAGCCCCGTGCCCGCGCACTCCGAAAGCCAGGGCAGGCACGCCGCGTCGCACGATCCACACCTGATCCAGCCGAATGGTGCGGCATACGTAGTAGAACCACGGCAGGCGAAGCCCGGCCTTCAAACCTATGCGCATGACCTCGCGGATCGGATTCTCGATGACCCGCACTTCGTGCACGTCAGAGCGAGAGACAGTGATGTTTCCAAGGAGTCCGAGGATCTTCTCCCAGAGAGCCAGGCGGATTTCAACCGAATCTTGCGTTATCTCCAAGCGCACGCGGGGTAGCGTAGTAGACGATCCGGCAGGCGACATAGTCCCGTAGGACCGGCTGGCGCGATTTTGCCCCTGGCGGTCAGGGCGCTGTGGTGGGATCATCTGGGTGTCCATCTGAAAGAAAGGAGTTCCAGCCATGGAGTCCTCCACCCCAACCCGCGTACTCGTGGTGGCCCACAAGACGGCCGCCACAAAGGGGCTTCTGGATGCGGTCAGGGAACGAGCTGAACGTGGACCCTGTGTCTTTACCCTGCTCGTGCCCAACTCAGCCCAGGGCCTGCACAGGGTCGTTGACCCTGAGGACCAGGGCGCCAGCGCCGCCCAAGAGGTGCTCGATCGGGCACTGCCGCTGCTCGGGCGTGCCGCCGGGACGCATGTCGAGGGCATGATCGGCGACGCCGATCCGCTGGCGGCAGTTCACGACGCGATCAACCTGCATGGCTTCGACGAGGTCATCGTCTCGACGTTGAGCGCCCGTATATCCCGCTGGCTAAAGCTCGATCTGCCGAGCAAGGTCTCGGGCATGGGCCTACCGGTGACCACGGTCACGGCCACCGACGAGGTCGCCGCCGCCGTCTGATCATCCTCGGGTGAGCACCCGGCCCACGATAAAACTCTAAGGACGGCTCCTTCCGACTCAGTCGCTGCGGCCCTGGCCGCGTCGTGCTACCGGGCGGATATCGCGATCTACTCGATCACGTTAGGATCGTAGACCCGCCGACGTAGCTCAGTTGGTAGAGCACCTCCATGGTAAGGAGGGGGTCCGGGGTTCGAGTCCCCGCGTCGGCTTGCCCTCTTAGAGCTCCTAACACAATGCGTTTTCTCGGGTGAGGGCTTTGAAGCAGATGAGGCTGGCGCCGATGGAGAGGAATGCTTCGTGGATGTCGTCGCGTCGCTCGTAGCGGACCCTGAGTCGTCGGTATTGGTGTAGCCAGGAGAGTGTGCGCTCGACGACCCAACGCTCGCGGCCGAGCCCGGAGCCGTGCGGGGTCTTGGGCTTGGCGATCTTGGCTTGAATACCGCGAGCTCGCAGCTCTCGCCGGTGCTTTTTGGAGTGGTAGGCACGGTCGCCGAGCAGCCGCTTTGGTCTTCGCCGGGGCCGGCCGGGTTTGCCCCTGACGGGCGGGATCCCGTCAACGAGCGGGAGTGTCTGGGTGACGTCGTTGACGTTGGCGGCGGTCAACTCGACAGCGAGCGGGTTGCCTTCCCCGCAGCAGATCAAGTGGTGCTTGGAACCACGGCGGCCCCGATCCACGGGGCTTGGGCCCGTCTTGGAGCCCCCCCAACAGCGCGCACGTGGGATGAGTCGATCGCCGCCCTGGACCAGTCGATCAGATCCGCCCGGTGCAGCTTGCAGAGCAGCACCTCATGCAGCCTGTCCCATACGCCGGCCTCTTGCCACTCGTGCAACCGCCGCCAGCACGTCATACCTGACCCACAGCCCATCTCTTGGGGCAAGTACTCCCACGGGATACCTGTTTGCAACACAAACAGAATCCCCGTCAACACCTCACGGTCGGGTATCCGCTTGCGCCCCGGGTGCTTGAAACGACGCGGCACCTTCGGGATCAACGGCTCGACGATCTCCCACAGCTCATCACTGACCAACGGCCTAGCCATGTGCGCCCCCTTCAAATCGAGGTCACACACACATTCGACCCAAAGCTACACAAACCTCTTTCCGTTAGAAGCTCTAAGCCCAACTCGCGGATGGACAGATCTCGGGTGACCTGCGTTCTGTCTGTACGGCGCGGGAAGGGCTATCGACCGGTCCCGCCTGGCTGGCATGATGATCCGGTGCTTGGGACGAGTGCCCCTCGCGGCAAACCTTTCCTGCTTACTGGCACGTCCGTGCTCGGCTTGGTTCGAGTCGCTGATGCCAACCAGAGCGCTCGAGCACGGCCTCTCTGAACTGACCCTCTGAAAAATGCCCTCCCTGCGACTGGACAGTTTGACCGCCGAGCGTCTGATCGCCCAATTACTCGCCGGCACGGGAGCACGCGACCCGCTGAGCGTGGTGGAGCATCTGCTGGCTGTTCAGGGCCAGGACCCTCGCGGAGCCCGACTGGCGATCCGAGCGCGCAGCAGTGGCCTGCGCGCCGCAGATGTTGACAGCGCGCTGACCGATGAGCGCTCGTTGGTGATCGGCTGGCTCAACCGGGGCACACTGCATCTCGTCAGCAGCGAGGACTACCCGTGGCTGCACGCGTTGACAACCCCACCGCTGTTCACGAGCAGCTTTCGTCGCCTGCGCCAAGAAGGAGTCTCGCCGATTCTCGCCGACCGTGCCTTGAAGGTCATCCAGCGCTCGCTCTCACGCGAGGGTCCGTTGACGCGCGCGGCGCTGGGGGAGCGTCTCGCCCGCGCCCGAGTGCCCACCGCCGGCCAGGCGCTCGTGCACCTGCTGATTCACGCAAGCCTGCGCGGGATCGCGGTGCGCGGCCCGATGGTCAACGGAGACCACGCCTACGCGCTCGTGCGCGACTGGCTGGGCCAGGCGCCTGCAGTGGACCGCGACCGTGCGCTGGCGGAGCTTGCCCGGCGCTATCTCGCCGGCCACGGACCGGCCGACGAGCGCGACCTGGCCAAGTGGGCCGGACTGCCGCTGCGCGACATTCGTAGCGGTCTGCGCGCGATCTCCTCGGAGCTCGTTGACCGCGACGACCGCCTGCTTCAGCTCGCGAGGCGAAGGCCCGCGAGCGAGTCGGCTCCCCCACGCCTGTTGGGCGCGTTTGACCCGCTGCTGCTGGGCTGGAGGTCACGTCAGCCGATCCTCGGCTCAAACCAGTCGATCATCACCGTCAATGGGCTGTTTCGTCCCTTTGCGCTGGTGCGGGGCCGCGCGGTCGCGACGTGGAGGATACCGGCCGGCAAGGTGACGATAGAGCCGTTTGGGGCATTGTCGAGCAGGGACGCGGCCGCGTTGCAGGTCGATGCTCGTGCCGTGGAGAGCTTCATGAATCTGGATGTCCGCTGAGGGCCCTTCACTCTTCGCGCGGCGATGTGCTCGCGCAAGCCGATAGATATCGGCCGACGGGTCGGTCCAGAAGGCCCCTCGCGCCGCAACGGCGAGTTCAGTCTCGCGAAAATCGCTGTCGGCTGTCAGTTCTTGCGGTGTTTGCCGGCTACACGATCGGCGAAATAGGTGAGCACGATCCCGACCAGCAGCGAGATCACGATCACGACGATCAGCGGCGCCTTGCTCGAGCCGATAACCCAGTCGACCTTGACCTCGTCGAGGTTGAAGACGGCAAACAGCGTGATCAGGACGGCCAGGAGCACCAAAGCTCCCGTGCGCGCCACCTCACGCTTGCTGCGCGCCGGCTCGGAGGTGGGCACCGACGACTTCGGTGGGGGATCCGACGCGGACATGTGACATTGATTCTACGCGTCAGAATGCTCTGTAAACAACCTCTGGAGCAACATGACGCCAGGATGGACAGCGGCTGAAATCCCCGCTCAGCAAAATCGCACCGTCCTCATAACCGGGGCCAACAGCGGACTTGGCCTAGCAAGCGCGCAAGCGCTCGCCCATGCCGGAGCGCGTGTGATCCTCGCTTGCCGCAACCTGGCAAGGGCGAGCGGGCCCCCGCCGAGATTCGCGCGCAGACACCCGACGCACAGCTTTCCCTCGCCGAGCTCGACCTGGCGGACCTCGCCTCGATACGCGCCTGCGCGCAGCGCGGCGAGTCGCCCCGGACCTCGCGTGCCCTCGCGAAAATGCTTGAAGCTGACCAGCCAACGTCGCAGCGCGTGCCTGGCGGCGCAACGTGCCTCCCAACCAGGCAACCAGAATGACGTCAGCCTTTACTTACGTGGCATTCTGCCCGAGCACGCGGGGTGCGGTCACTTCGCGCGAGCTAGGGAATATCGTCGGGTTTGGCGCTGCGATTTGAGGCTGCGGCGTCGCTGGTGGCTAGCAGGTGGCGTGAAAGGAAATCGACCTGGTCCTGGGCGACACGCTCGATGTCGTCGGGCCAGAAGCATTGGAAGTGGTCGATTGGATAGCGCGCGAGCTCAGCGTGAGGTGCTCGTGCAGCCGTCTTCTCGATCGCTGAGCGGGGTGCCATACCGTCGCGTTCGCCGAGTTGGAGCAGCACCGGGGCCCGGATGGTCGCCGCGTGGTGGAAGGGTCGATAGCGCATGAGGCTAAGTATCGTTGTCCCGGGTATGCTGGCTTCGTTGAGCCAGCCATTGGCCCCTGCGAGTTGAGTGAATCCGGGGAGTGACTCGGGCGCGGGGATCGCGGCGAAGGATCCGGGTGGTCCGGCGATGGGTACTGTCATGGGACAGCGTGTCAGTGTTCCCCGCAGCGCTCGACCCGCCATGCGCAACGCGACGTTCGGCGAGTAAGCCTTGAGCAGCGCAAGACCGTCTGCGACGGGTACAAGCGCGATAGCCGCGGCGATCCGCGGATCCGCCGCGGCTGTTATCAGCGCGTGGCCGCCGCCGAGCGACATTCCCCAGACCACGACACGCTTGGGATCAGCATCCCCCAGACCAAGTGCGTACCCCACCGCCGCCTGCCAGTCTTCGAGCTGGTGGCGGATTGAGATCTGGCGTCGTGGCTGCCCGTCACTGTCTCCCCAATGGCGGTAGTCGAACGCCAGCGCCGCAAAGCCGGCGGCGGCAAACCGTGCGGCATAGTTGGGGATGCCGTCCTTGCGGGTGAGCGTGCCGCCAGCGCCCATCACGACGCAGGGCACCGGGCCCGGCCCGCGATCTGGCAGATAGAGCGTGGCCGCGCACGCCACCCCGCCAGAGTCAAAGACCACCTCGCTAGATCTCACTCGATGCTCGTTATCCGTTGGGTGAGCTGTCGCTTGAGCGTCTTGCCGGCTGGGCTGCGCGGTAGGTGCGTGGGGAAGGTGACGTCGCGGGGGACCTCGTAGCGGGCAAGGTTCGTTCTGACGTACTCGCGCACCTCGTCGGGACTCAGGGTTGCCCCAGGGGCGGGAACGCAGAATACGGCGAGGCGCTGACCGAACTCTGGGTCCTCGACTCCCAAGGCCGCGGTGTCGTCGATTTGGGGATGGTTGGTCAATAGCTCCTCAATCTCCCTTGGGTGGACGTTCTCACCGCCGGAGATAATCATCTCTTCCTCTCGACCGTCGAACTCGCAGGGCATAGACGACCGCGTTTGACCGTGCCTCGAGCTCCCTAAACGAGACGCGGGCCGTCGTCATCGAGGACCGCGTCCCGTTACCGTGAGCGAGCGCAGCGACTGTCAGTGAGCCGCCAACGGTCCGAACATGCGCACAGCACGCACCGCTTTCCACATTCGCTCCGGCGCCATTGGGGCGCAACGCCCCGGCTTTACCCTGGCTTTACCCAATGCCCCCACCGACGCAACTCAAACCCCGGCCAACCTCGCCACCAATCGCTTCACGACCCGCTCAGATATGACACGCGGCTGATGATTTCACCGACGGCCAGACCGTCGCAGTGATCGTCATGTCTGTACGCCTCCCGCAGGGACCCAGCGACCGGTGAGCGCAACCAAGAGCTGACCTGCGTCGCTTGCCGAACCCGCACCACGTCGGCAGAGACGATCGTGGCCTTGACCAGTGCCCGACACGGTAAGCGCGATGGCCCGCGCAATCCACCGCATAAGTACCGACCGACATAGTGTCACATCATGTTAGCAGACATATCAGCCATATGGTATGTATATTAACTCGATGGCTCCTTCTTGCACTATCGAGGGCGGGCGTCGCACCCAGGCTGAGCGTCGCGCGGTTACCCGCGCGGCCCTGTTGGAGGCAACGATCGAGTGCCTAGTACATGACGGGTATGCGCATACGACGACGCGGCGTATCGCTCAGCGTGCTGGTGTGACCCCCGGTGCGCTCCAGCATCATTTCGCCGCGAAGGAGCAGTTGATCTGTGAGGCTGTGCGGCATCTGGCGGCCAAACTCGCGCGGGAAGTCATCGCGCAGGGCCTGCCGGCGGGACCTGGTCTTCGCGAGCGGCTCGAGCAGGTGATCGACCACGCGTGGAAGCTGCATCAGGGACCGATCTTTCAGGCGGGGATGGAGCTGCTGATCGCGGCGCGCACCGAGCCAGCATTGCGTCAGACGGCACTCGAGCTCGGGCGAGACATCGGGTCCTGGAATGAGTTCGTACCGGCCCAGCTATTCGGGGAGCTCGCTCACAAACCCGGGTTCGTGGAGTTGATCGCTACCGGCCTCGCTGCGATGCGCGGCCTGGCGATCGCGAGCTTCACAGGGGACGACGAATCAGGCGACCGCGCATGGCCCGCGATGCGGGCCCAAATGATCGACAATTTCCTCCGGTTTGCGCGGGAGAGTGGAGTTCAGCTATGACCGCGACCGATACCCCACGCCAGAGCCGAACCGTCGTACCCGGCCAAGCCACGAATCAAGCGAACCTGCGAGCGTCGCGTCGCCTGCTTCGACCGAAGCCTGTCGCGCTGCTGACGGCGACGACGCTCGTGAGCATCAACATCTGGACCGGGTTTCCGCTACTGGCACTTTGGATAGGCTCGCGCCTCGTCCCACAAAGCGGCCTAAGCATGGGCGCCGTAATGATCGTCGTCGTGCTGCTCGCCATCATGTCGTTCGCATCCGTGATAGCGCTCACCTGGCTGAGCTCAAAATACGACGAGATCACAGGCAGACCACTCGAGCAGCGCCGCACCTCACCCTGGTTGCGCAGCATGCGCGGGGAGCGCGAGGAAATTCGCCACAAGAGACTTGGCCTCAGCGCGCTTGAGCGAATCGTCATCACGGTCGTGGTCGCCGCAGCCATCGCATTCCAGATCTGGTTTTTCTTCTTCGCTGGAATCTCCCTCTACGGACAGGCTGCGCTTCGCTAACAGACCACTCCGTTCCCGAGGCACCAGGGATTCAGCATCCTAGAAGGCCGCGATCTATTGGGTGTTACCTTGTCCGGCGGAAAGTTCGAGGTGCGATACAGCCATGTGCGCCCCCCCACGATTCCGAACTTCAAATGGCAGAGTGCTTTGACGTTGTCGTGGTCGTGGTCGGCGCGCGCTGCGCCGGCTCGCCGCTGGCCACTCTGCTTGCCCGTCGCGGTGTGCGCGTCGCGGTGGTAGAGCAGGCCACTTTTCCACGGGACACCCTCTCCACCCACTACTTCGAGGCGCGGGCATTGGCGTTCCTGAACCGCCTGGGAGTCATGGACAAGATCCGCGCGACCGGCGCTCCGTTCGTCACGCGCAACGACGTGCGCTTTGATGAACTCGAGTACGTTACGCCGATCCCGCAGCAGTCCGGTGATGTCGGCGGCGGAGCTTCGGTGCGTCGCCCGCTGCTCGATCCGATCCTGGCCTCGGCTGCCGCCGAGGCGGGCGCCGATCTGCGTATGGGGACGAGGGTCACGAGCTTGTTGGAAGAGCAGGGTCGGGTGGCTGGCGTTCGAGTCACGCAAAACGGCTCGGAGGCAACGCTACACGCGCGCTTGGTGGTGGGCGCCGATGGGCGGAACTCGACGATCGCACGCCTGGCCGGGGCTCGCAAGTACAACCTGACCACAAACGAGCGGTTCGTGTACTGGTCCTTCTTCGAGGGGGCTCAGCCCGGTCCCGATCCGGCTTTCTTCTTTCATCGTTGGGACGAGCGACTCGTCCTCGCGTTCCCCCTGCTGACAGCGGCCTGTATGAGGTGATCGTGCTCCCAGATCTGCGTGAGCTTCCTCGGTTTCGCCAGGACCTAGAGGGCAGCTTCATGGCGTATGCGCGCAGCTGCCGGCCGCTGGCCCAGATACTGTCGGGCGCGCGGCGCGTCGGCAAGCTCGTCGGGATGCTGCGCTGGCAGGGATTCTTCCGGGAGGCATCCGGCCGCGGCTGGGTGCTGGCCGGCGACGCCGGCCATTTCAAGGATCCGACTGCCGGCCAGGGGATCCAAGATGCGTTCGGGCAGGTCGACGCGCTTGCGCCGGTGATCGCCGCTGCCCTGGAAGGCCCCTCAGAGCGCCTGGATAGCGAGCTAAAGGCTTGGGGTCGGTGGCGCGATAAGGATGCCGCTGGGCACTACTGGCTGGCGACCGACATGGGCAAAGCAGGGCGGCTCCCGATCGTGCAACCCGAGATCGTGAGGCGGATGCTCGCGCGGGGTGAGGTCAACATCCTCACGAACCTCTTCAACCACCGGTCGCGGCCCTCGCAGGTCTTCACGCCACAGCGTCTGTTGGGCGCGACCGGCCGACTGCTCACGCGTCAGAGCGGCGACCGACGTGCGCTCCTCGGCGAGGTAGGCACGCTCGTAGCCGAGGACTTCCGGCGCAAGCGTCTCAACCGACAGCCGGCGTACGCCGCTGCGGACACGTCACTCGACGCCGGCGCCGCCGAAGTGGACGACACGGAACCCGTCTCGGCTTGAAGGTTCGTGCGATCTCGCGGTCGCGAGTTTCCTCCACGACAGCGACCAAGCGCTCACCGCCGCAGGAAACGCGCCTGCAGGTGCTGCAGCGCCACCGTCGCGCGCTCGGCCCGACTGCCGGACGGCGGCAAGATGCCGAGCTGTCGAGCAACGCCGGTCACATCGTAGAAGGCGCGGTAATCCGCGATCCGCCCGTCACGCATCCTCCACAGGTCGACGCCCTCCACCCGCATCTTGCGGCCGGTAGGCGCAAAGCCGGGCGGGTCCACCACGCCCTTCATGGTGCCTTCCATCCTCCAGGCCCACGCGATCTCCTCGTCCGTAACCGTGAGATGCGGCGGATCGGCCTCGCTGAAGTGCAGATCCGGGAACGCGCGGAAGCTCACCCGCATGAACTCCTGTACGGCTGCAATCCCACGCGCCGGCTCTGGTAGAGCCGGATCCGCCCAGACGATGTCATCTGTGACCATCTGGGCGATCGCATCCACGTCGCCCTCGTTCCATGCCGCCGCGTAGCGCTCGGTAAACGCACGTACCTCGGATCCAGCGCTCGTTGTCAACTCGATGATCACGACGCGACGATCCTACTACGCACGGGTCGCTTGTCACCGACTGCCACTTCGAATACGGGACCCGGCTATGCGGCCACCAATCTCCAGAGGGCCGGCAAGGACAACCTGCTCGATCGCCTGTACGCGCCGATCGGGAATCGCCTGATCGCTCAGAGCGCGGCCGAGGGAGCGCTCTGCGATCCTGTATGCGGCGACCGTCGCCGGCCCTGCCGAGCGGATCGTTGTCGGACCGGATGGGTTCGCCGAGCTGCGCGGTCATCCGCGGGTCGTGAGGGCCTCCAAGGCGGCCCATGATCAGGACACCGCCGCACGGCTGTGGAGCGCCTCTGAAGAATTGACCGGCGTCAGCTATCGGTTTGGCTGAGCGCGCTGCGCAACCAGTCGCAGCCCACCGACAGATCCTCGACTCCCAGCGCGGCGGCGACGTTGAGCGCCATGCCGTGGCGGAAGAAGTCGTCGATCCGCTCGTCCTCGGCGCCGGAGAGCCGCTGTGCGAGGCCGACCAGCTCGGCGTAGCAGCGGCGCACGCGGGTGCGCACCAGCTCGTCGTCGCAGGCGGCATAGGACTGGTGTTGGAGCATCAGGTAGTCGCGGTCGCTCGAGAGCAGCTCCACGTACGCCGCGCCCATCGCATCCAGCGCGTCCTCGCAGTTGACCGGCGCCCGTCCCTCGCGAAAGTCGGTGGCGGCGTGTTCGAAGGCTGCCGCTATCCGTTCGAAGCTGCGCTCCAGTGCCGCGAGGAACAGCTCGCGCTTGTTTCCAAACAGCGTGAACACGTACGGCTGGGCCACACCCACACGCCGGGCGATGCGCTCCACGGGGGTTCCGTGCAGGCCGCCGTGCGCGAACTCGTGCACAGCGGCGGCGATCAGCTCCTCGCGGCGCTCGGCCGCGGGCACGCGGGTGCGGGCGGGTTCGACGTTCAAGCGGCGCCTCCGAGGGCCTGAGCCCGGCCGATCTCGCCCACGAGCACCTGCTGCTCCGCGCCTGCGGGCGTCGGTGCCTCGCCGGCCGCGTCGAAGCCGGGAGCCGCCGCCCTCGTCGAAAAAGGCAGCACGAGCACCGCGATGGCACCGGCGCCGAGCATCCCCACGCCCACCCACAACGCCGGAGCGAGGCCGTTCACGAACGCCTGCGGGGATCCATAGCCACCGACGTGGGTGAAGATCGAGGCGAGCACCGCCACCCCGAGCACCCCGCCGGTCTCACGGATCGCGTTGGTGGCGCCGGAGGCCTGCCCGGCCTGGTCGGGACGCACGGCCGACAGCACAGCGCTCGCGGAGGGGGCGAACACGAGCGCCATCCCGGCGCCCGCCATGATGAAGGGGACGATCATCTCCGTGTAGGGCGTGTCGGTCGAGAGGATCGCCGCCAGCCAGGCCAGCGCCCCGGCTTGCAGGGACAGACCAGCGAGCATGAACGGGCGGCTGCCCAGACGCTGGGAGAAGACGCCCGCGAGCGGGGCCACCACCATCGTGGCGCCGGTCCACACGAGGATCTTCAGCCCCGCCTGCAGCGGGGAGTTGTGCAGCACATCCTGCATGAACTGCGAAAGGAAGAAGATCGACCCGAACATCCCGAAGTACATTGTGAGCGAAGCGAAGTTGGTTACCGCGAACGCGCGTCGTGAGAAGAATGACATCGGCAGCATCGGCTCGCGTGCACGCCGCTCCCAGGCGACGAACAGCGCGACCAAGATGATGCCCGCGCCAAGCGAGGCGAGGATCGCGGGAGAGGTCCAACCGAGCGACTGCGCGCGCACCAGACCAAAGACGATGCCGAACGCGCCGGCGGAAGCCAGCGCGAGACCGGGGAGATCCAGCGAGCCGTTGGGTCCATGGCTCTCGCGCAGCCGGGCCGCGGCGAGCGGCAGCAGCACCAGTCCGATCGGAACGTTGATCCAGAAGATCCAGTGCCAGGAGACGCTCTGCACGACCGCGCCGCCCACCAGCGGGCCGAGCGCCACGGCCGAACCGGAGATGCCCGACCACACGCCCAGCGCCATTCCCCGCCGCGCGGCGGGGAATGCCTCCGCGAGCAGCGTAAGCGTGAGTGGCGTGACCAACGCGGCGCCCATCCCCTGCAGCGCGCGGGCGGCGACGAGTAGCTCTGTGCTGCGCGCCAACGCAGCCGCCGCTGAGGCGGCGGTGAACAGCGCAAGCCCGAGGAGGAAAACGCGTCTGCGCCCAAAGCGGTCGCCGAGCGCCGCTCCTGTCAGCAGCAGCACCGCGTAGGCCAGCACGTACGCGTTGACTGTCCACTCGAGCGATTGGATCGAGGCGCCGAGGTCGCGGTGGATCGAAGGCAGCGCGATCGACACAACGAGGTTGTCGAGCACCACCATGAACAAAGCGGTCGAGACGATGCCGAGGGTCCAGTTGTTCCTGCGCGAGCTGGTCATTTTCCGCCGCCCTCCTTACTTAGTGATTACTAACTAAGAATAGATTAGCAGTCGCTAATAATCCTGTCAAAATGGATGGAGCGAAGTCTCCGGCAGGGGGCGCTCGGGCAGGTAGCGAATACCATGGATGCGATGAACCGAGACCTCCTCGCAGCAGCGCGTGCACTGGCCCTGCTCACATTGAGCGGCGTGCTGATCAGCGGATGCGGCTCCCAGACCAAGACCGTGTCGCTCGCCACCTCGCCGCCCGCCACGACGAGCACCGCCACCACCACCGCCACGCGGAGCACCCCGACGACCACGACGAGCACCCAGACCAGCGCCACCACACCAACGAGCACCGCCGGCGGCACCCCCGCCCCAACGGAAACCCGCACCGCGCCAGAGCCCAAGTTCACCGAACACGAAAACGGCTCCCCCAGCGCCGCTAACGCCGCCGCGCTGGTGCGCGAACACGGCTACACCCCCAACAGCACGGCCGAATACCACTCCGGCCAAACACTCACGGTGCTGATCGGCACTCGCACCGGCTCCAGCGATGGCTATGACCAGCTGGCGTTCTTCTTCCTGGGCGGCAAATACATCGGCACCGACACCAAGCAGCCGAGCGCCCAGGTGAAGGTTCTCGACCAGTCGGACACGGAAGTGACGCTCGGCTATCCGCTGTATCGCAAGAGCGACCCGCTGAGCAGCCCAAGCGGCGGTGAAGCGCACGTGACGTTTCAGCTGAACAACGGCAAGCTCGTCCCGCTCGGCAAGATCCCGCCGGCTGAATCCTCTTCGGGCCCAAGCCGCCAGTAGGCGTCGCTGGCCGGCGCGAGGCCGCGTCCTGGTCGCGCGCGTACCGATCGTCGATCAGATGCGACTCGACCGATCGGCCAGCCCGCCACGCTCCTTGCATCCTTGCCTCGCTTGATCATCGACGCCCCATGAGCGCATTCCCCTTTTGCCGCGATGCTGGGCGTCCTAAGGTGAATAGCAACGACTGCTGACACTCGCGAGGAAAGGGTTGATCGGATGAGCGCAAAGATCGAGGGGCGTGCCGAGGAGCTGTTGAAGGACAAGAACTTCTGCAACGTCGCGACCCTGCGCCGGGACGGCAGCGTCCACTCGGTGCCCGTGTGGGTTGATCTCGAGGACGGTCGCCCACTTCTGAATACCGCCGAGGGCCGGGCGTGGCCGCGCAATCTGGAGCGCGACCCGAGGGTGACGCTGACGATCCAGAACCGCGAGAACCCCTACGAGTATCTGATGATCCGTGGCAAGGTCGCCGGGCGCACACACGACGGCGCGGACGAGCACATAGACGCGCTCGCCAAGAAGTACATGGACGCGGAGAAGTATCCGCTGCGCCAGCCCGGCGAAGTGCGTGTGATCATCACCGTGGAGCCCGAGTTCGTGCGCCACAACGGCTAAGAAGGTCTTTCAAAATGAAGGGTTGGGGTTTGCGGTCTTGAATCTTTGGGGTGTGTCCCCGAGGATTGGAGGTCGTGGAGGTGCCTTCTCGATTCGAGATCAGTGATGAGCTGTGGGCGGAGGTCGAGCCGTTGATTCCGGTGCGGGAGCGTCGTCGTCGCTATCCGGGTCGTAAGGCGATCGATGATCGGCTGGCGCTCAACGGGATCTTGCATGTGCTGCACACCGGGATCGCCTGGGAGGACTTGCCACGCGAGTACGGCTATGGCTCAGGGGTGACGTGCTGGCGGCGACTGCGCACCTGGCAGAAGGCCGGAGTGTGGGATGCGCTGCACCAGAAGCTGCTGGTAAAGCTGAACGCTGCGGGGAAGATCGACTGGTCACGCGCCTCAGTTGACGCCAGCCATATACGTGCCCTTCCCTCAGCGTCCGCGACGGCCCAGCAGTCGTTTCCAAAGAGACGGCTGCCTTGGCTGTGCGGCAAGCCAATCCTCGCGCAATGGCAGTTCGCCGTTGCGTCTGGCGGTCAGCACGCACTCGGTGTGGGCGTGGCGACGGTGTTCGGTGTTTCCCTCCGGAGCGATCAGCATGTGCTCGCTCAACGCCGGTAGATGAGCGCCGCAGAAGGGACAGCGATAGGTGGCGGGCTTGCGGCTCTGGGACCGGCGCACGGTCCACCAGCGGGCGTCCGTTAGCTTTGGCACACGACCATTCTGCAGACCTTTCGCGCAGTTGCCCCTTACAGTCTCCCGTGGGAGCATCGACATGCGGTCCAAAAGATTTCAAAGCGACACACGCGCTTGGCTGCGCATGGCGGGCCCGGGGACGCCGGTCTGGCGGGGTGGGCGCCAGCGCAAGGTCGCCGGCCTGATCACGATGCTGGCGGTCGGCGTCGGCGTGGCGCTCACCAAGGCCGAGTTCGACCGTCGCCGCACCAGGGCACGACAGGCGCGGTCCCGTCGGTTCTCCCTGGATCGCGCGGAGCCGCTGCACACGGGGCTCTCGAGGATGGCACTCGGTCAGCTGGACCTGGCGATCGAGGCACTGCAGAGTCCCGCGGCGGACGACTCTGAGCGAACGATTCACGAGATCCGCAAGGCGATCAAGCGGCTGCGGGCGCTGCTGCGACTGTCACGCGGCGCGCTGGGGGAGCGCGGGTTCCAGCGAGAGAACCGCATCCTGCGCGATTGCGCGCGGAGCCTGTCGGGCGCGCGCGACACCGAGGTGATGCTGGGGGTCCTGCGGACGCTCGTCAAGCGCCACCCCAAGCGGCTGCGCGGCAGGGCGTCGATGGGTCGTCTGCGGCGTCGCCTGGAGGCCGAACGAGCACAGTCGCTCGGCGAGCAGTCACATCTCGGCGATACCCGCGCACAGACGCTCGCCGAGTTGTGTGCCATGCGCGAGCGGGTCGCGAGCTGGACGCTTCCCGATAGCGGCTTTGCACTGATAGCGAAGGAGCTGCACGGCATCTATCGCAGGGGCCGTCGCTCGCTGCGTCGGGCTCGCAAGGCCGGCGACACGGCGACCTGGCACGAGTGGCGCAAGCGGGCCAAGGATCTGCGGTATGTCGCTCAGATGCTCGACCGCGACAGGGACACGGACGCTCGTGGCGTGAGAATGCGTCGTGTGGAGTCTCGCGCCGACCGGCTGGGAGAGCTGCTCGGAGAGGAGCGCGATCTGAAGCTGCTGGCGGGACGCATCAAGCGCCACTCCGACGTATTCGAGGGCGATCGGCGCACACACAAGCTGTTGCGCAAGCAGATCGACAAGCGACGCAGGCGCCTTCGCCGCGAGGCGCTCGCGCTCGGGGACCGGCTGTACCGGGACTCCCCGCGCCGCTTTGTTCGCCGCGCACGCGCATCGCTCGTTAACGTTTGAGCGGCCCTCGGCAGCGGTTTCGTCCACACGGATGTTGAGAGCGAGCCCTGGCAATGTGCGTGCGACGGCGCTTTGGCGTCAGCGGCGAGGAGCTCGACGAGCCCATGCGGCCGGGCGGCCTCGAAGGCCCGCGGCGACCCTACCCTGGCTGATTGTCATCCGGCCAGCGGCCGTGTGCGTCGAAGAACTCGCGGGCGGAGCGCTCGGCTTCGCGTTCACTCTGATCGCCGAGCCCCACCCTGAACAGCCAGTTCAGAAAGTAGATGGCAAGCCCGGCTCCGATTATGCCGGCGCCGCCCTCCAGCTCGCTTTCCCCGCCCAGGCACATGACGACAACACCGGCGAGCGCCACGGCCACCGGCAGCCCGTACCGCACCGCCTCGAGCATCACGTCGCGTTGGGGCTGTCCCTGGTTGTCGGTCACAGCACTGGTTATAGAGCAGTCACGTGTCGCGGATAAGGGGTGCAGGCCGGGCGGCCAGAGAGTACAGTTAGCCATACTTTGGACGAGATTCAAACCGATGGGCGGCGCTCTTTGAGTGGTATCCGCGTGGGGGTTTCGGCGGTCATGCTGATCGCCCTGATGGCGCTCGGCAGCGCGGCCCTGTGGCTTGGGCTGCCGGTCGGCTGGATCTGGATCGCCTCACAGCTCGAGAGCGGGCCATCGCCTTCGATCGGCCCCTACGCACTGGTCGCGATCGGCCTGCCGATCTCGATGTTCGCCCTCGGCAAGTGTCTGACGGCGCTGGATCGCGCCTACGCTCATATCAGCGGCCACGACCCCAACAACCGGCCGATGCACGTGCCGTGGTTGAAGAGCATGCGTGCCGAGCGTGGCTCGGCCCGCCGTCACACGGTTCTGGATGTGGTGATGATCATCAGCGTGGGCGTGGCCGTAGCCGCCTTGGCCGTGTGGTTCTTCCTCTTCGCCCACGCCTCGCTGCCGGGCTAGATCCCGCTCAGCTGGTGGAGATGACGGTGAGCACCCGCTCCCCGCGAGGCAGCGCAACGGATGTCCGCTCGCCGGCCCTGCGTCCCAGTAGCGCACGCGCGACCGGGGATTCAGCCGACAGGCGCCCCTCGGTGGGGGCGGCGTCGTGTGAGCTGACGATCTTCCAGGTGTGCTGCACGCCGTCCTGATCTGCGACCAGCACGGTGGAGCCGAAGGCGACCTCCCCATCGGTGGGCGACTGATCGGCGACCAGCACGGCGGTTGAGATCTTTTCGCGCAGCCTCGCGATCTTCGTCTCCAGATGCGCCTGCTCGTTCTTGGCGTCGTGGTACTCGCTGTTCTCCTTCAGATCGCCCCATTCGCGGGCGGTCTTGATGCGCTCGGCGATCTCTCGTCGCCCCTGTCCCTCCAGCTCCTCGAGCTCGACGTTCAGGGCCGCCAGACCGTCCGCGGTGATCAGGTTCTGGGTTTCGCTCACTCCGACAGCCTATATCCGACAGGGCAACGGCCGCCGTGACCTCCTCAGCACACTTCAGAAGTAGGTCGAGGGAGGCGACGCCAGCAGCGCGTAGATCTGGGTTATGTCGGCCTGCACCAGGAGCTGTGGGGAGTAGGCGCCGGTGGAGAACAGACCCGAGCTCGAGAGGTGGTGACTGACCAGATAGTTGACATACGTCTGGGCGATCGACGGCCCGGGGGGATCGCCGGTGACGGAGTCCAGGTAGAGCAGGTTGCGGAAATAGACAGCGACGAAGAAGGGGTTTTCGCTGGCCAGACGCGCCGGCGTGAAGTAGCCGAGCGCGGCTTTGGCGGTCTGACGCGCCTCATACAGGAACGCCGAGTTGCCGGTGGCCTGGTAGAGCAGCACCCCGGCGCCGATCATGGTGCCCTGGTTGTAGCTCCAGAACGTCATTTCGACAACGCCTTTGTTGCCGATGTGATCGGCGTACAGGAGGTTTGGCTGGCCCAGGCACTGGCGCACCCATTCGTAGGCGGTTTCCGCGAACTGCAGGTACAGCGGGTTGCCGGTCAGGCGATACAGCTGCACCGCCAGCTCGACTCCCGGCGCCGTGGTGACGGTGTTGCGCATACCGTTGGTGGCGGCGTTGGAGAACGGCTCGCCGCCTGGACAGGCGAGCTTTGGGTTGGCCTGCCAGCCGGACATCACAAACGCCATGATCTGCTCGGCGTTTTCCAGCGCCGAGGATTCTCCGGTCAGCTCATAGACACGGGCCAACTCGATCCCGACCCACTCGTTGTCGTCGTAGTACTTGGTCCCGCCCGCCCCTCGGGGCGCAACCACCGAGCCGTCGAAGCCCGGCAGCGTGCTGGCGAAGGTACCTTCCGAGGCACCTGAGTTGTCGCCGTCAAAATAGAGCTGCAGACCGGTCAGGCGGGCGTGCAATTCGGAGCTGAAGCGTGCGCTATGTCCGGGAACATCGAGCATGCTGACGGTGGCTGTCAGCGCCTGCGAGAAGGGCCACAAAAACGAGTACTTGGGTTCGCCGGTATACAGCCCAGAGCCAGGTATGTAGAAGTAGTGCTGCATGGCCTGGTAGGCCAGCACGGCACGGTTGGTGTTCTGCTGCAGGGCGAGCTGTTCGCCGGTGAGTTTCGGCTTGGGGGCGGGCTTGGTCTTCTTGTGCGGGGACGGCTTGGCCGAGGCCTTGCGCGCCGATCGCGGGTGAGCGAAGGGCCTGTGCACGAATGTTCGGGGTCCCACCGGCAGCCGTGGGTAGGATGAGCCCTCCTGGGCGGCCGCAGCGGAGCCGCACACGCAGACGGCGAGCAGCACGCCGAGCGCGCTGCTCCTAACGATTCTGGGCAGGGGCATTTTTGCAGTCGCAAACATCAAGACCATCAACAGACGATCAGCTCTTTTGATTTGGTTCACCTCGACGCGCACGGGCACGCCGCGTGATCTTCCCAGCTCCCCGCGGCTCGCACCGGCACAAGCAGCCGCTCGCACGAGAACTTGCAATGGACTGCGAGATCGATGCCCGCGGTAATGATCTGTGGAGGACCGAGCCACCGCTGCTGCTAGGCTCGTGTAGCCGTGAGCGATCCATCGATTCATCCCGCGCAAACGGTCGGTACAGACCCGCTCGCCTTGGAGTTCGAGCGGACCACCGGTGGTGCGCTGCGTGGCGTTGCAAGCGGCGAGATCGACTTCTCCAGCGCCTCCTCGATGCAGGCTCGGATCATCGCCGCATGCGAGCGAGAGGGCACCAGCGAGGTGATCCTCGACCTTGCCGGGGTGCAGTTCATCGACTCGAGCGGCCTGGGGGCACTCATGCATCTGCACCGTGAGCTCTCCACCGAAGACGGTGAGCTGGTACTGCTCGACCCCGCCCCTCAGGTGCGTCACAGCCTGCTCGTCACCGGTCTTGACCGTCACCTGACGATCGCCGCCAGCGACGCCGAGGCCGAGGCGCTGTTGAGGCGAGACCAAGAGCCCCCGGGCGAGCAGCGTCCCTAGCTGGGCGGCTGATCGGACCGCCTCTGCCGCGACCTGTCGCTGAGGCACTCGGCACACCCTTCCGTCGCGCGGTTAGGCTTCCTGCGCCCACCCATCCGCCGTCGATCGAGGAGAAGCGATGAGCACTGTCAGAGAGGCCACCTTCGAGCTGTTGCGCAGGCACGGCATCTCGATGATCTTCGGCAACCCGGGCTCGACCGAGCTGCCCATGCTCACCGACTTTCCCGATGACTTTCGCTACATCCTGGCCCTGCAGGAGGCGAGCGCCGTCGGCATCGCGGACGGCTATGCGCAGGCATCGGGAAAACCGGCGCTGGTGAACCTCCACACCGCCCCCGGAGTGGGTAACGGAATGGGGGCGATCTTCAACGCGCAGGCCAACAAGAGCCCGTTGGTTATCACCGCCGGACAGCAGTACCGCACGCTGATGACACTGCAGGCCAACCTGACAAACCGCGACGCGACCCGGATGCCCCACCCACTCGTGAAGTGGAGCTATGAGCCGCCGTGCGCACGGGACGTTCCGCATGCTCTCGCGCGAGCGCTGCACCTCGCCGGATTGCCGCCCAGAGGCCCAGTGTTCGTGTCCATCCCGATGGACGATTGGAGCGCGGAGACCGACGAGCACCAGACTCAGCATCAGATCGCACGTGCTGTCAGCGGACGGTCCGAGCCCGAGCAGACCGTCATCGGCGAGCTGGCCAAGCGCCTTGAGAGCGCCCGCAACCCGGCGTTCGTGGCAGGTCCGGAGATCGACTCCAGCGGCGGCTGGGCCGCCGCCGTGAGACTCGCCGAGCGCCAGCGCCTAGCGGTCTACGCGACACCGGCCCCGGGTGGGGGGCGGATCGGCTTCCCCGAGAACCATCCTCTGTTTCAGGGAATCCTGCCGCCCGCCGTCGGTCCGGTCGGGGAAGCGCTGGCCGCACACGACCTCGTGCTCTGCGCCGGCACCTCGGTGTTCCCCTACTACCCCAACGTCCCGGGGCAGCTGCTGGCCGACGACACGCGCCTGGTGGCGATCACCAGCGACCCCGACGAGGCCGCGCGCGCCCCGATGGGCGATGCGATCGTGGCGGATGTGGCACTCACGCTCGTGGCGCTGGCGGAGGCTGTCGAGGACTCACAGCGGGAGCCTCCCGCGGCCCGGCCGGCCCCCGAGGCGGCCCCGAGAGCGACCCCATGAGCCCATCGACCGCGGTGCGGGCGCTGGCGGAGGTATTCCCGCAGGACGGGATCGTGGTGCTCGAGTCGCCGTCGGCGACGCTCGCGTTGCGCAACCAGCTGCGTCTGGAGCGCCCCGGCAGCTACTACTTCTCATCGGGTGGCGGCCTTGGCTTTGCGATGCCCGCGTCGATCGGCGTCGCGCTCGCGTGCCCGGACAGGCCGGTCGTGTGCGTGCTCGGCGAGGGCTCGGCCCAGTACGCGGTGCAGAGTTTCTGGAGCGCGGCCGCCTACGAAGTCCCGGTCACGTTCCTGGTGCTGCGCAACGACGAGTACGCGATCCTGAAGTGGTTCGGGATGTTGGAGGACATCAAAGACGCGCCCGGCCTGGACCTGCCCGCGCTCGACTGTGCGGCGGTGGCGCGCGGTTACGGGGTCAACTCCCAGACCGTCAGCAGCGTCGAGCAGCTGGGCGCGGAGCTGACCCGCGCGTTCGCCTCACGGAGGCCCGAGCTCGTCGAAGTCCAGGTCGCCCCCGGGATGGCTCTCGCGTGAGCGAGAACACGCCGGATGTGATCGTCATCGGCGCCGGTATCGCGGGGCTGGTGGCGACACTCGAGCTGCTGCGCGGCGAGCAGACCGTGCTGCTGCTGGACCGCTGCGCTCCCGAGGAGCTCGGCGGACTGGCACGCGAGGCGTTCGGCGGGATGTTCATGGTCGGCTCTCGCGAGCAGCGACGGTCGCGCATCCGTGACAGCGAGCGTCTGGCGTTGGAAGACTGGCTGCGGGTCGCCGATTTCGCGCCCGATGATCACTGGCCCACGCGTTGGGCCGAGCAGTATGTGACGCGCGCCCGCGACGACGTCGGCGGGTGGCTTCGGGAGATCGGCGTGCGGTTCTTCCCGGTCGTCAACTGGGCTGAGCGCGGCAACTTCTCCGACGGCAACTCGGTGCCGCGCTTTCACCTGACCTGGGGCACCGGCAAGGCGCTGGTGGACGCCGTCTGGAAGGCGATCGAGAACGACTCGCGCCGCCGCCTGCTGGATCTGCGTTTTGGCGCGCGTGTAAGCGAGCTGCTACAGCGCGACGGGCGGATCGGTGGCTGCCGGGTCATCAGCGACCAGACCGGCGAGTATGAGGTGTGCGGCGGGAAGGCGATCGTGATCGCCGCCGGCGGGATCGGCGGGAACCTCCAGATCGTGCGCCGCGAATGGCCGCGCGCCGAGCTCGGCGACCCCCCGCGGGAGATCCTGATGGGCTCGCACTACAACGCCGACGGCGCCCTGCACGAAGAGGTCAAGCGCATCGGCGGAAATGTCACCAACCTCTCACGGATGTGGAACTACGCCGATGCCGTGCGTCACCCCACACCCCACCGTGAGCGCCACGGGGTGAAGCTGATCCCGCCGCGCTCCGGAGTGATGCTGAATCCCGACGGCCGCCGCTACGGTCCCGTCCCGGTGATGCCGACCTATGACGCCTACGCGGCACTGGAGCGCATGTGCGAGGACGAGCGTAAGTACTCCTGGCTGATCTGCAACTTCAAGATCGCAAGACGCGAGCTCGATATCTCGGGCTCCGAGCACAACCCGCACCTACGCGAGCGCCAGCTGGTGCGCTTTCTGCTCTCGGTGTTGCGCGGCAAGCCCCAAATGCTCCGGCACTTCCTCGACCGGTGCCCAGACTTCGTCGCCGCCGACAGTCTCCCCGAGCTCGCCGAGAAGATGAACGCCGTGACCGGCGAAGAGGCCATCGACGCGGACGTGCTGACCGATCAGATCGGCCGTTACGACGACATGATCGGCCGCGGCAAGAGCCTCTTCAACGATGACCAGCTCAGGCGCATCGCGCAGCTCCGGGGCTGGCGCGGCGACCGGATACGAACGTGTGCCTTCCAGCGGATCGTGGATCAGAAGGCGATGCCGCTGATCGCGATCCGTCTTCAGGTGATGGCGCGCAAGAGCCTTGGCGGTATCCAGACCGACCTCGCCTCGCGTGTGCTCGCGGAGGCCGATGGAAAGCCAATCGATGGTCTGTACGCGGTCGGCGAGGCGGCCGGCTTCGGCGGCGGCGGCATGCACGGCAAGCGCTCGCTGGAGGGCACGTTTCTCGGCGGCTGCGTGTTCAGTGGGCGGATCGCCGCGGCCGCGATCACCGGTGCCGAGTTGCCGCTGCGCGACGCGCCGGCGGTCGGCATCCAACCGCGTTAGCCCCTCGTTCGAGACGACCCGCGGTACGGGCTCCCGGGATTCCTGAGAACCTGGGAGCGATGAGGCTGTGGGTCCCCGATCAGCCGGGCAGGGAGGCGCTCGGTGAGCTGCCCGAGGGGGTCTCGTGTCACCTCTACCGACGGCGGGAGCCACCGCCGCGGGCGATCGTCGAACGCGGAGTTTCTGGTGCCCAGCTGGAGGACCGAGGGTCTCTTTGAGCTGTTTGGGCAGATGCCGGATCTGCGTGTCGTCCAGACATTGAGCGCGGGCGTGGACTGGCTGATCGACCGGGTGCCGGCGGCGGTGACGGTGTGTAGCGCCAGGGGTGCCCGCGACGGCGCTGTCGCCGAATGGGTGCTCGGCACGATCCTGTCCGTTCAGAAGCGGTTGCTGGTCTCCGCGGCCAACCAGCTCGAGCACAGATGGGCCTGGGGAGAATCGCGAGATCTCACCGGCGCGACCGTGATGCTGCTGGGCTACGGATCGATCGCGGCCGCGGTGGAGCGGATGCTCGAGCCCTTCCAGGTGAAGTTCATCCGTGTGGCAAGGCGCGAGCGGCCGGGCGTGCACGGCGCCGCAGCGCTCGCGGGCCTGATCGGATCGGCCGATGTAGTCGTGGTACTGCTCGCGCTCACGGAGCGGACACGCGGGCTGCTGGACGTCGGAATGCTCGAGCGAATGCGCAGCGGGGCGCTGCTCGTAAACGCCTCGCGGGGCGCGGTGCTCGACACACGGGCGCTCCTGCAAGCGCTGCATTCGGGACGCATACAGGCGGCATTGGACGTCACCGATCCCGAACCACTGCCAGAGGATCACCCGCTGTGGGGTGCCCCGAACGTTCTGATCACGCCGCATATCGCCGGCGATGGCCCGGGGGCAAGCGCGCGTGCCTTTGAGCTGGTTGGTGAGCAGGTGCGTCGCTATGTCCGCGGCGAAGCGCTGGTCAACGTCGTCGAGGACGGCTACTAGCCGGCCCCTCCTGGAGCCGCTCGCGGCCCCTACCGGTCCTTCTTTGACGGGTTCAGCAGTCCCTTGGGGTCAAGCGCGCGCTTTATCCGCTGGTGTGCAGCCAGCGCGCCCGCGCCCCACTGGGCCTGCAGGTGACCCCGCTTGACTGCGCCGACGCCGTGCTCTGCGGTGACCGTGCCGCCGAGCTCGATCGCCAGCGCGAACACCTGATCGGCCGCGGCGCTCGCCAGCTCAAGCTCCCGCTCGTCGGCGAGATCGACCATGAAGGTGGCGTGGATTGTCCCGTCGCCGGCGTGACCCCACGCGCACGCCGGCAGACCCCGATCCGCTCCGATCCGGTGGATCGCGCCTACCGCCTCTGCCAGTCGCTCCACGGGCACTCCCACGTCCTCGCTTATCTTGCCACCGCGCAGACCTGCGATGGCGCCGTTCAGGCCACTGCGCCAGCGCCACAGACTCGCCGGGTCGGGGCGCTCACAGCCGAGCGCACCACAGTCGACCATCAGCTGCTCTAGCTCGCGAAGCTGCAGGTCGACCTCCTGGCGGGTCCCGTCCACCTCGACCAGCAGCAGGAACCCCGCGCCCGCCGGCGGGATGACCGGGAGCGAGCCGCTTGTCGCCGCGAGCGCCGGTTCGTCCAGGAAGTCCAGCACGGCCGGGCGCATACCGTTGCCGATCACATCCAGAATTGCCCGCTGCCCTGACTCGGTGTCCTCCATGAAAATCGTCAGCGGTACGGTGACCTCGGGCGCCGGCAGCAACCGCAACCTGGCGGCGGTGATGATCCCGAGGGTCCCCTCGCTGCCGACCATCAGCCCGCGCATGTCATACCCGCTGACATCCTTGGGAAGTGGCCCGCCGAAGCTCGCGAGCTCACCCGGAGCCAGGACGACATCCACCCCGGTGACCCACGATCCCGTCGGACCGTACTTGAAGGCGTGCGGGCCCGCGGCGTTTGTGGCGATGTTCCCGCCGATCTGTGACTGCTCTGCGGCGCCGGGGTCGGGGCGAACAGAAGACCGTTCTCGCGGGCAAGGCGATGTATGTGGGCTGTGTTGACCCCGGCCTGCGTGTGAAGGCGCCAGAGCTCCGGTTCCAGGTCGAGGATCCGGTTCAGACGCTCGAGGCTGCAGACGATGCCCCCGTGCAGGGGGACCGCCCCGCCGGCCAGGCCGGTCCCCCCGCCGCGGGCGATGAACGCCACGTCGTGCTCATAGCACCACCGCAGGGCACTTGCCAGCTGCGCGTCGTCGGCCGGGCGTATCACGGCGTCGGGTGTTCCCTTCAGGCCGCGCTGGATCGTCGCGTCGTGCGTGTATCGCTCTGCGTCCCCGCCGGCGAGCACGTGCTCGCCTCCGACTATCCGCGCCAGCTCCAGACGCAGAGCGCGATTCGCATCGCCAGCCATGACGGTCGCCTCTCTTTCAGCAGAAGGCCGGTGTGTCAAACGATGACAGGAGGAGTCTGCCAGGCGCGGGCGGTAGAGATCACGCCGTTTGCGGGGTATGCGTCGATGGCCGTTGACCGCCAGGTTAGATCCTGAGGGCACTCACGCCGCAGGCGATCTCAGAGCACCGTCGAGGCTATCTCGTAGCCGATCAGGATCCCCGCGCCTGCTCCCAGCACTGTCAGCGCAAGCCAGACCAGTCCGCCATTTGCTCTCATGTCCGTTTCGTTTCTATCGGGGTAGGTTCAGGGACTTGGGCAGGACCGAGGCGGGCTGCCCGCCCCCGGCTGGCTTGACATTGGAGGCCGGCTGGCCTGGGACGGCCGTGGCGGAGTGATGCCCGGCCTCGCTCACCTCGGCGCGGACGAGCGGTTCGGCGAACATCGGCGGCTCGGGTGCCCCTCCGCGTGCTGCCCATTCTCTGGCGCTCCAGAACAGCGGAATCAGCCCGCCGAGCGCCATCAGCTCGAAGACGACGCCCGTCACGATCCAGCCACCGGACCCCGACACTCCTTTGGGTGGATCGGCGCCGAGCGAGAGGAAGTTGAATCCCAACGTCCCGAACAGCGCCGTCCACATCAAAAACCCGGCGTCCATACCCGACCCTGGGCCGGCACCGGCGCTTGTCGTGGCGGAGAAGAGCCCTCCAAAGACCAGCGCCCCGAGGATACCGCCGAGCAGCAGGCCCACCTCGCCTCCGCCGCACTGGTGCCCGGAGGCGATCTGGTAGGGCCCGCCGCTGGCGCAGTATCCGCCGGAGGTGACCATCAGGTGGCGCATCGCCTCATATACGCATGTGAGACCGGCCGCGAAGCCGGCGGCACCGATCAGTACACCGAGAGAGGAGAGCCTATGTGGAGTCCCTGCGCGCGGGCGCGCAGGGACGACCGGGTGAGTGACGCCGTCGTCACCCAGCCCGATCTCAGATTCGAGGTCCACCGGGCTATGCGGCCGCCCAGTTGATCCAAATGGAGCCGGGATCGTTCGGATCGACCTTGATCGGCACCGACTGGCCGGCGACCGCCTTGCTCAGGTAGATCTGCTCGACCACCTGCGTGACGCTCGTCGGGTAGGGCGGAAGCCCATCCGGCAGGACGGTCAGGTCGAGCTTCAGGGTCGGCTGCATGTTGATCATCGCGCCGGTTTGCGCGACAGCCGAGATCATCGCCGTCGCGTCGGCTCCGGTGGCGGCGATGTTCGCGGCTTGTGTCTGCTGGGCCATGAACTCATTGGCTGACTTCATGCGGTCCATGGCGTTCGCGAGCGTGGCCTTTGAATCGAAGTTGCGATCGATCTCTTTTGCCTGCTTTTGCAGGTCGCGCATGCTTTTGAACATTCCCATGATCAGGAACCCATGTAGAGCTGGTTGAACCGCTGCCCGACCGCCGGGTTGGTCCTCATACGCGCGTTCCAACCGTCCAACGCGGCCTGCCACGTATCAGCGGAGATCCCGTGCCCGGCCGCCAGCTCGATCGCCTGATTCTGGTCATAGCCGCGCGAGGCCAGTTCCTTGCTGATCTGTGCGTACTGCTCGATGCTCACCCCGCCGATCGGCTCGAAGTCCGGGCCACCGGCCGCGAACTGCTGGTTGGCGTTCGCCTGGGCGGCGGCAGCCGCCTGAGCTGCCGCGGCCTGCTGAGCAGCGGCCATCTCCTGAGCTTGGGCTCCCATCTGCTGGGCCTGGGCGACCATCTCCGGCGCCGCGTTGACCATGTTCTTCATGTCCTTCATCTGCTTGAAAAGTCCCACTTCGTCCTCCTTGAAGGGCAGCTCGGGGAGGACAACCCCCCTGTTGGCTAGATGCGCGCGAACTTATCACTTGGTGATCTTTGTGACAAGCCTGCTTTTTGGGTGCTTCCTCGCTGAGGAGAAACGGGCATTTTGGGGAGCACACGTTGAGCCGGGTACCTATGCCCGGCGTGATCAAAGCCGACGCGGGGACTCGAACCCCGGACCCCTTCATTACGAGTGAAGTGCTCTACCAGCTGAGCTACGTCGGCATCACGGCGATCTAAAGAACCTGAGCCAAATCGCGACCGTTGCGAGGATACCGCCTAGTGTCCGCGGCAGCCCTGGACCTCTACAGGCTCGCCAGCAGCCGTAGTATCGAGTCGCCGTGTCGTTCGCAGAAAACCCTGCCTATGCCGGGGATCTGCAGAAGCGCACGACTGTCCTTGGGACGGCACATGAGCATCTCGCGCAGGGAGGCGTCGGTCGCGACCATGTATGGGGGCTGTGTGCCCGCGTTCTCCGAGCGCCACCGCTTCAAGCGCTCGAGATCTCTGGCGTCCACCGAGGGGCGAGTGAGTAGGCTCGGCTCGTCCTCGCAGACATCGCAGCAGCGTACGGTTGGTTTTGGCGACTGATTGTCGCCGAAATGTTTGAGGATCTGGCCGCGTCGGCACTCGTCGTTGGAGACGTACTGCTCGATCGCACGGTATGAGTCCCAGCTGTGCTCCTGTGCGGTTTTGATGGCCCACTCGGCGGCCTCCCTGTTCAGATCGCCGATCAGCCTCAGGCGCATTCGGCCCCGGCCGGCGGACCCCGTTCGCAGTGCCCCGGCTCGCTCGGCGATGCTCAGCAGCATGCGCTGTCGTTCGCTGGGCTGCGGGCATTCGAGCACACCGTGGTGAGCCTCGCCTCTGAGCCACTGCAGATGGTTCTCCACATCGATGACGCCGAGGTCGCGTCTGCTGTTCAGACGGACGAGTCGCGTCAGATCGACTCTCGCGGCGAGCAGCAACGCTTTGGCGGGCCTACCATCGCGTCCGGCGCGGCCGGCCTCCTGGTAGTAGGCCTCGATGCTGGCCGGCACTGTCCAGTGCACGACGGTGCGCACGTCCGCCTTGTCGATTCCCATGCCGAAGGCGTTGGTGGCCACGACGACCCGTGCGCGGCCCGCCATGAAGGCCCGCTGACTGGCCCAGCGTTCGGCGGGGCTCATGCCGGCGTGGTAGCCGACCGCGCTCACACCGGCTTTGCAGAGCATCGCCACGACACCGTCGGTCTCCCTGCGGGTGGCGCAATACACGATCGCCGGCAGCGATACGGGGTCGGCCAGAACCTTGACCAATAGCGCGCGCTTGCGCTGTGCCGTTCCGCGGCCCTCGATCGGGATCACATCGAAGGTGATGTTCGGGCGATCGAACCCGCAGCGGATCGACACCCAGTTCATCAATCCCAGACGCCTCGCTATTTCCTTGGATAGCTGTGGAGTAGCCGTCGCGGTGGCGGCCATGACGGGCGGACGTCCGAGGTTCTTGACCACCCCGCTCAACCGCAGGTAGTCGGGCCTGAAGTCGTCCCCCCACTCGGCCAGGCAATGCGCCTCGTCGACCACGAACAGCGCGATCCGGCGTTTGGCGAGCACCCGTCTGAACGTCGGTGAGGCAAACCGCTCGGGTGATACGAACACCAGCGCCGCCCGACCTGAGGCGATGTGCCCGAGAGCTCGTTCGTTGTGGCCGTCGGCCATCCCGGAGGCCAGCATGACCGCCGGGACGCCGGAGTCCAGCACGCGTTTGCACTGGTCGGCCATCAGGGCGATCAGCGGGCTCACCACGATCACCAGACCCTGACCCGCCAGCGCCGGCAGCTGGTAGCAGAGCGACTTGCCCGCACCGGTGGGCATCACCACCACACAGTCGCGTCCGGCGAGGGCCGCCACCACAGCCTCGCGCTGCCCCAGGCGAAAGTGACTCAGCCCAAAGCGGCCCAACAGCAGCTCAGGCAACTGCAAGGTGCTCTCCACCGCATCCAAGCTAGCGGCGGCCTGGGTAGGGATCCTCCCGCGTCTGATTCAGCGGCGCTGCCAGAACATGCGCCCCCGCCCATTTCATCAGGGTGATCGCCGTGCGGCGCAAGCGCTCACCGACAGGTGAGAGCCTGCCTTGGCGCGCTAGCCGCGACCTGCGCGACTGGCGAGCCTCGCAGAGACGACTATGTCTCGCGCCGGGTCGTACGCGCGGCAGATCTCCACCTAGCCTTGCGGGTCTGTGGCCGGTTGCCGCTATCGCCCGAATCAGCTCTTCGTATACCTGCCCGATCTGCTTCTCGTCCAGCGTCGCCTGACGCCGCGTGAGGTAGCCGATCAGCATTCTCGCGGGTATGACTCGCACCCCCTTGCGTCGGCCCAGGGGCTTGTCCACCCACGCGCGGCTGTACACGATCAACGGCTCGACCGGCTCGTCGATGACACGACAGACGAGCTTCTGCTGGGCCTGAGCCTGAGCGAGGACGGCTCCATGCATGCGGCCCACCCGCACCGGGCCGGGGTGGCTCTTGGTCTCCACGGTGAAGACCCCGCCGGAGCCGATCACGATGTGGTTGACGTTCCCGTTGCCGAAGCTCGCGTCGTGAATGACCCGCCATCCGTCCCTCCAGAGCTCGTCTAGCAGACCGCCGACCTGCTCCTCGCCTCGCGCTCCTCGATCGTGACGATCGACCAGCGGCAGCACATAGCGCGAGATCAAAAAGATCGCGATTAGCAGCGCGACCTCCGAGGCCAAAAAACGCCAGTCGTGCAACCCGAAGGCGCGGCCGAGCAGCGCGGTGGCGACCGCCAAGACACCGAGGGTGATCAGCGTGCGCATACGCAAACGCCGGACTGTCGCACGGGCGTGTTGTCCGGCCATACGCATGCCCGGGTCGTAGCTAATACGCATCGCTATACCCATCGGCCGCCCGGCGCAAACATCTTTAGGGCTGGACATCCGGCCATTCACTCGATGGCGCTCTGTGCGCTTGTTTTCCCCGAAAGAGCGTGGAACGTGGAGCGATCCCCTAAAGCACACCGGGGGGCTGGTCGAAGCCATTCGCAGATCGCACCTTCGAAAGCGAGCGTCGTCCAGCAATGTCTTACTACACCGAACAAGCCCCTCCCTCTGATGTCTGCCTGTTGCTGCGCGCCCACGCCGAGCAGCGCTGGTTGAGCCGCGAGGTGATTCCCGTCCTACGCCAGCTGCAGACCCGGGAGCTGCTGCCCGAAGAGCAGTTTGGCGCCGCCCTGGCATATCTCGAGGTGATCTGGATAGAGGCCCAGCAGCGAGCCAAGGAGACCGACGCAGCTCATGCTGATCTGAGCGCCACAGAGGATCGGCAGAGCCAGCTGTCGGGCAAGGCGTGCCGCTACCACGCTTCCATCAGGGATCTGCGTGAAGTGGTGGCGGGGCGTGTGAACGACGTTCTGAAGCCTCCGGTCGCTCTGGACCCGAGCAACGGCACGGTCCTCGCGACGAAAGCCGACGACACCGGCATCTACTGAAAACGCCGGGCTGGTCAGGCGGCGCGGTGGCGTATGCGCGCCCGCACCGTCCGCCCCTCCCTCGGGATCGCCCTGATGGCCTGCACGACCTCGCCGCGCCCGATCTCCTCCAGCTGCCGTGGCCTGGCCGACAGCCACAACAGCAGATCGCGTCCGTGCACGAAGGTGATCTGGCGCGACTCGACCACGGCCTGCGGGAACTCGCACCACAGAACCACTACCGGGTGGATCTTGGGGCCGCGGCCCGAGCGTGCCCGGATCTCGCGCTGAAGCGTCCTGGCTGAGTCGAGCACCTGCCGGTTGATCGATACCCCGGGCCTGTCCGAGCGGGCGTCTCCCCCTTGCGCAACCACAGCACCCCGTCCCTGACTCGCACACCAGGACCGTCGGGCTTGCGCGAGGCGATCAAGAAGACACCGCCCGGTCCGACGAGAACGTGGTCGGCGCCGTGCCGCGAATCGATCTCGTCGAGCACGGTCCACTCGCGGGCGGCGAGACGGCCAAGCAGCGCGCCGGTGCGACGTGCGGCCTCCTGCTCTTGTCTTGAGGGATCGGGCCGACGGGTGTCGCTCAAGCCGAGGCGGCGGCGCAAGTAGCCCATCGTGGCTCGTGACGGGGCGTTCCGCGGAGGTGATTTGGATTCATTTGAGATGCGCAGCCTCATCTGAATATTAGGGTGACGCACCATGCGGATGTCTCCCGGCGGTGCCAGCAAGCGGACGGCCCCCCGGGCCGTGAGCTATGTAGGCTGCAGCTTCGTGAGCGAGCACGACAGCGCACCGCACTTCGACCTGCAGGCTCACTCCACCTGCTCCGACGGCGTACTTTCGCCTAGCGAGGTGGTGGCCAGAGCCTCACAGGCAGGTGTGAAGCTGCTGGCACTCACCGACCATGACACGGTCGATGGCGTCGCCGAGGCGCTGGCAGCGGCCGACGCGAACGGGATCCGTGTCGTGCCGGCTATCGAGATCTCCGCCGTCGATGACGGCTCTCAGACGCCGCGCGAACTCCACATCCTCGGCTACCGGATCGATCACACCGATCCGGCCTTCCGGGGAAAGTTGGCGGCCTTCCTCGCAGATCGCGAGCGGCGCACGCTGCGCATGGCCGACGGCCTGAGCGAGGCGGGCTTCGAGCTCGACCGAGGGGCCATCGACGCGCGCCTAAAGGACGGCAAGCCGATTGGCAGGCCACATCTGGCCGAGGCTGTCCTGGCTCACCCCGCCAACGCCCAGCGCCTGCGCGAGGAGAGCATCGACGATGTCGGCTCGCTCATCCGCGGCTATCTCATCGAGGGCAAGTCCGCGTACCGCCTGCGTGAGACGCCAACGATCGCACAGGCGATCGAGGCGATTCACGGGGCTGGCGGTGTGGCGATCTGGGCACATCCGTTCTGGGACGTGTCCGATCCCGACGAGGTGTTTGGGATGATCGATCGCTTCCGGGCGCTGGGAATAGACGGTGTGGAGGCCTTCTACACAAGTCACACCCAGGAGCAGACGGTGCTGCTGGTGGAGCGTTGCGCCGAGCTTGAGATGTTGAGCACCGGATCGGCTGACTTCCATGGGCCGGAGAATCGCCTGTTCTCTCGCTTTCGCGCGTTTGAGACCTATGGCTATGAGGCCAACCTCGGCCCGATAGCCGAGGATTAGCCGCCGGCGCCGGCGAACAGCTCCGCCAAGCGGTAGCAGAGCGCCTCCAGGGCAAGGGCCTCGGAGACGTTGAGGGTCAGCCGCAGGCGGGTGTCGCTCACCAGCTCCATGCCCTTGGTCAAACGTCCCGCGTCCGTCTGGGCGGCGTCACTGACAAGCTCGGCACGGCGGTCGGTGGCGTAGAGCAGATCCTCGGCTCCGTGCGCCACACACCACAGGTCGCGCAGCCACAGCTCAGCGACACGCAGCCCGCGGTCCAGAGTGCGGGTGCGGATCCGCCGCTCGGCGCGGCGCTGCGCTTCGGTACCCTCCCGCAGATGACGGCGCTGCTCCTTTGACGGCAGCAGCTCGAGCTCGCTCTCGATGAGTTCTTTGACCTGCTCGCTGGCGCGCTCGCCCTCGGCGGTGGCCCCGTCCAGCAGCCCTGTCCACGGGCGTCCGTCGGTCCTGCCGGCGAGCGAGGCCCTGATGAAGCTCTCGGCTTGCTCGCGGACCGTTTGGCCCTGCTCGCCCGCCAGCCAGCCGGCGAACTCGGCGTCCCCGAGAGCCAGTGCCGCGCAGGCCTGGGCCCGGGTCTCATCCAGGCCCTGTTGTGAAAGTCGGTGAGCGATGCGCTCTCCCGCCAGTGGATCGAAGCGCACCTGCTGACAGCGCGAGGTGATCGTCGCGAGCACGTCCTCTCGGCGATCGGCGAGCAGGATCAGGTGCACGAACGTCGGGGGTTCCTCCAGCGTCTTGAGCATCCGGTTTGCGGCCTGGTCGTTCATTCGCTGGACCGACTCGATCACGAACACGCGGCGCGAGGACTCAAAGGGAGTGCGGGTCGCGGCCGACACGACAGGCTCCTCGATGTCTGAGACGAGCATTTCCGAAGCGCCGCTGGGAGCCACCCAGATCAGATCTGGGTGGGCGTTGCGGGAGACCCTTTCTGTTACCGCGACGAGCCGTTGAGGCTCGTCGCACAGCAGCGCCGCGGCGAACGCGCGCGCGATGCTCCGCTTACCTGTGCCGGGGGGGCCGTGGAACAGGTAGGCATGCGAGGGCCGTCCGGTGGGGCCCAGGGCGCCGCCGAGCACGGACCGGGCGTGGGGGTGCGCGTCGATGCCCGGCAGAGTCGCGGCGAGGTCACTTGGTCCCACCCGGCCATCCTAGAGACCTCTGCGGGGGGTACGGTCTAGCGGTGGATCCCGGGAGACTGATCACAATCGAGGGGTTGGACGGCGCCGGCAAGACGACGCTGATCACCGAGTTGGTCAGGGCGATCGGCGCGGCTGGCGTACCGCATGTGCACTCGTTGCGCGAGCCTGGAGGGGTCGAGGTCTCCGAGCGGATTCGCGCACTGGTCAAGGACCCGGGCCTTGAGATCGGCGAGCGCGCGGAGGCGCTGCTGTACGCGGCGGCGCGAGCGCAACTCGTGGAGGAGCGGGTACGTCCGCTGCTGGCGGCGGGCGCCTGGGTGCTGCTCGATCGCTTCGTGGACTCGTCGCTGGCCTACCAGGGCGCGGGGCGCGGACTAGGAATCGAGCCGGTAGAGATGATCAACCGATTTGCCACGGGGGGTCTGTCCGCCGACCGCACCCTGCTGCTGTCTGTGGATCCTTCCACCGGGCGCTCGCGTCTAGGTAATCGCATGGGTGAGCCAGACCGTCTGGAGCGAGAGGATCAGCAGTTCTTTGCCCGCATCGCCAGCGCCTATGAGGAGATAGCCGAGGCCGAGCCGACACGTGTCCGTGTGATCGACGCCGAGCAGACACCCGAGCGGGTACTCGAGCAGGCGCTTGGCGCCATCGGTGATCTGATCCCGTAGACAAAGCCAGGCAAGCACTAGCATTCCGGGCATGAGCGAATCGCAGAGATCGTTGATGTCCTTTGGTGCGGCGCTGCTCGCAGCCACACTGGCAATGGTCGTCTTCGGGGCGCCCGGCGCGCGAGCGGAATCAGACCCCTTCTTTCCGTCGAGCTCCTCCACATCGGCTCACACGACCATCAAAGCAATCGGAAAAACCGCCTCCACGCCGAGCCCCAAATCAACGGGCACATCGACCGGTACCAGCTCCACATCCCAGTTCTCGATACCTGCTTCGGCCAGGGTGAAACCCACGGCCTCGACGCCGGCCACGAGCACAACCAACTATCGGCCGACGGAAAGCGCGGCGCTTCCCAGCACCGGCGCAGGTCCCACCCGCACCGGCGCCGTGACGAATCTGGGCCGCCCGCTTCGCAGGGGCGGGGGGAGCTCCTCCCCGTCGACGGCGGCAATCATCGCGGCCATTGTGGCCGCGCTGCTGGTCCTCGGCTCGCTCGTGTGGGTGCTGACACGCTGGCTGGTGTTCGAGCCGAAGTGGGCGCTGTCGTTGCGCTACTCGCTCGAGGAGGCGAATTTCCGCGTGTCGGCGACCGTCGCTGAATTCGTCGATTGGGTACGTCTGGGACGCTGATCCCACGCTCTGCTCGGCGCGATGCCCCGTCGATCGGATGTCCCGTCCCATCGGAGCGTGAGGATTGATCCTCGACCCCTTGCCAACAACGAATGAATTTCGCGGACGTTGCGGGGCCCTCGGACAGACACTTGGGGCCTTCTAAAATAATAGGCCCCATTGCGCCCTTTCCGTCCGGTCCGAGCGGGACGATGCTTGACCCGATCGAACAGTTCTAGTGGGCGTCGCGTACGCCGGCGCATAGGAGGATAGGCCGATGGATTCAACCCCGCACCCCACCACCATCCCGGAGATCACGGCCGGTGCCGCGCTTTCGGTCGAGCGGTTCTTTACCTCTCCCGAGAAGCATCCGTTTGAGAGCGTCGAGTGGGAGTCGCGGGACGCCCGCATCGGCCACGGCGATCGCATCGCGTTCGAACAGGAGGGTGTGGAGTTCCCCAAGAGCTGGTCGCAGAACGCCACGAACATCGTCGCCCAGAAGTACTTCCGTGGACAGGTCGGCAATCCCGCACGCGAGCACTCGGTCAAGCAGATGATCGGCCGTGTCGCCGGCACGATCGCCGGCTGGGGGCGCGAGCGGGGCTACTTCGCGAGCGAAGAGAACGCCGATGCGTTCGAGGCGGAGCTGACCCACATCCTGTTGCACCAGATGGCGGCGTTCAACTCGCCCGTGTGGTTCAACGTCGGCTTCGAGGAGAGCCCCCAGTGCTCGGCCTGCTTCATCCTCAGCGTGGACGACACGATGGAGTCGATCCTCGATTGGAACACCAGAGAGGGCATGATCTTCCGTGGGGGTTCCGGCTCGGGCATCAACCTGTCGAACATCCGCGGCTCGATGGAGCATCTGGCCAAGGGCGGGACCGCCTCCGGGCCGGTGTCCTTCATGCGTGGGGCGGACTCGTGGGCGGGCACCATCAAGTCCGGCGGCAAGACCCGCCGCGCGGCGAAGATGGTGGTGCTCGACGTTGACCATCCCGACATCCGCGAGTTCATCTGGTGCAAGGCCAAGGAGGAGAAAAAGGCGCAGGCCCTCAGAGACGCGGGCTTTGACATGTCGATCGACGGTGACGGGTTCACCTCGATCCAATACCAGAACGCAAACAACTCGGTGCGCGTCACCGACGAGTTCATGAAGGCCGTCGAAGACGACGAGGAGTGGCGACTGACGGCACGCACGACGGGCGAGCCCGTCGGAGAACCGGTCAGCGCGCGTGAGCTCATGCGCGAGATCGCCGAGGCCGCCTGGCAGTGCGCGGACCCCGGGGTGCAGTACGACACGACGATCAACCGCTGGCACACCTCCCCAAACTCGGGACGCATCAACGCTTCTAATCCGTGCAGTGAGTACATGCACGTTGACGACTCCGCCTGCAACCTCGCATCGCTGAACCTGATGAAGTTCCGCCGCTCCGACGGGACACTCGATGTGGAGTCCTTCGAGCACGCCGTTGACGTGATGCTGCTGGCGCAGGAGATCGTCGTCGGGCCTTCCAGCTATCCCACCGAGGAGATCGGCGTGAACGCGCGCGCATTCCGCCAGCTCGGCCTGGGATACGCGAACCTCGGCGCCTACCTGATGAGCAACGGGATGCCGTATGACTCCGACGCCGGACGCACGACCGCGGCGGCGATCACCGCGCTGATGACCGGACGCGCCTACCGCGAGTCCGCGAAGGTGGCGGCGGCACTCGGCCCGTATGAGCGCTACGAGGAGAATCGTGCAGAGCACAACGCCGTGATGTGCATGCACCGCGACGCCTCCTATGAGATCTCCGAGGACACCTGCGTGGACGGCGGGCTGCTCGCCGCGGCCCAGCGCTCGTGGGATGAGGCCGTGGAGCTGGGGGAGCGCTTCGGCTACCGTAACGCCCAGGCCACGGTCCTGGCCCCCACGGGCACGATCTCGTTCCTGATGGACTGCGACACGACCGGAGTGGAGCCTGACTTCTCACTGGTCAAGTTCAAGGAGCTCGTCGGTGGCGGGCAGATGACAATCGTCAACCGCACCGTCCCGTTGGCGCTGCAAACGCTCGGCTACTCAGACCAGCAGATCGAGCAGATCGAGGCGCACCTGGCAGAGCACGGCACGATCGTAGGGTCGCCCGGTCTGACCGATGAGCACCTGCCCGTGTTCGACGTGGCAGTCGGGCAGCGTGCGATCTCGCACATGGGTCACATCCAGATGATGGGCGCCGTACAGCCGTTCATTTCAGGTGCGATCTCAAAGACGGTCAACCTGCCCGAGAGCGCAACCGTGGAGGACATCTCAGACGCTTACACCCAGGCGTGGCGTCTGGGCATCAAGGCGCTGGCGATCTACCGCGACGGCTCCAAGACAGCACAGGCGCTTCGCACCGACGCACAGAAGACAATCGATGCTCCCGCGAATATCGACGCGATTGTCGATGAGGCCGTCGCCAAGGCACTGGCCGAGGCCGGCCCGAAGCGCAAGCGCATGCCGCGCGAGCGTGAGTCGATCACCCACAAGTTCTCGATCGGCGGCCACGAGGGCTACATCACCGCCGGCAAGTACGAGGACGGCTCGGTCGGGGAGATCTTCCTCACCGACATCGGCAAGGAGGGCTCGACGCTGCGCGGGATGATGAACTCGTTCGCGACCGCGATCTCGATAGCGCTGCAGTACGGCGTGCCGCTCGAGACCCTAGTGCAGAAGTTCTGCTACATGCGCTTTGACCCGGAGGGCATCACCGGCAACCCGGAGATCCCGTTCGCGAAGTCGATGCCCGACTACATCATGCGCTGGCTGGCATCGCGCTTCCTCGACGCAGACGTGCAGGAGGAACTGGGGATCATGACCCCGGCGGTGCGTGCCCGCAAGATGGCCGAGGACGCCGCACAGTCGGTCATCGCATCGGACACGGCCAGCCCACAGGACGCCTCCATGCAGTCAGCGGGCGGGGGCTCATCGGCGCCCGTCACGGCACTGACCGACTCCCCACCGGTGGTGCCGGCCAAGCTGCAGGGTCTCGATCTCGGCCCGGCATGCAGCCAGTGCGGCGGGATGATGCAGCGCACCGGCTCCTGCTACACCTGCTCGAGCTGCGGCAACAACACCGGCTGCGGTTGATCAGCCCGGGTAGGCGTCTAACGCGCCCAGCGCCTACCCCTCGAACATCGCTTTGCGTCCACCTCGCACGGCCAGTATTGGCACCAGCGCCAGCAGCAGGAGCGTGAGGATCAGACCGTAGTGGCTGATCTCTTTGGCCACGTCGACCGCCGACTGGCCTACCCCATAGCCAAGCCCTACGTTCGCGGCGATCCACAGCAACGTCCCGCACAGGTCGAGCGTAAGGAAACGACGCAGCGACATGCCCGTCCATCCCGCTCCGGCGTAGATGATGGCGCTTGGAACCGGCAAGAAATAAGCGAGGACGACAGCCCAGGAGCCATAGCGTTCAGCCCAACGAACCGCGCGTTCGGACTTTCGCTTTGAACTCGGCCTTCCACCCGTGAGCATGTGAACCACATTCGGCCCCCAGATCCGCCCAGCCCACAACATCAGCGGGTCGGTGATCATCAGAGTCGGAAGCGGCGCCAGCACGGCCAACGGTAGTGCTGCGCGTCCGACACGCACGAAAGCGCCGGCAGTGATCATCGCCGGCGTGGAGCCACGAATCGCCTCCAGCAAGACCGGGTGGCTGCCGAGCAGCGATGGCGAGAGCGGCAGCGTCACCAGGTAGTAGATGCCGTTCAACCCCAATCCGGCAAGGCACAGGACACTCGCGCGCTTGGAAGTCATTCCATCATGATAAGGAGCCCCACCAACGCGCCCGCGAGTCCGGATGTGCGGGCACAGGTGGATATCGGCCCGGTATCAGCGCTGGGTAGGTCCTGGGGTTTCAAAGATCCATCCATGGCGCGAGCGCACCGTGGAGCAAGTCGCTCAACCCTGCTCATAAGTGCGGTAACCAAGACCGGCGCCTGGATATAGCGGCCAGCCTCCGGGCTCGAAACTCAAGCGGTTCCCGCGCGACGACCGATACCGCTTACCTGTGAGCGGAAAAGCATTCAACTGGCAATCGCTGGTCCAACGCATCGAAGGCACCCTGCTGGTGCTCTTCTTGCTGCTCATGGGCGGTTTCCTGAGCGCCTCCATCGCGCGGGCGAGCACCGTTACGGCTGGCACGTGGAACACCGCCGAGCAGCGTTCCGTGGTGGCCGACGGCATCATGGAAAACCTGACCGGGGGCTTCCAGGGTCAGCAGCCGATCACCGCCGCGCAGACCCAGACGGCTCTGAACGCTCTGGCCACGCGCCTGGGCACGACCCCTGTGAGCGTGGGCGCGGCAGCGATCACCGTGGTGCGCTTGGATGATCTGCTGGTAGCCCAACTGGGGCTCGGCGAAGTGGCCGAACACATACAGCAGACCGCCGCCGGAGCCGGCCTTGCACCTCCTCCGTACTTCGGGACCGAGGTCGTGGCGCGCTATCTAGAACTGCGTTACATGCAGCCGACTCGATACGAGTCCCTGGAGCTGTATCCAACGGAAGCGATCACCCGTGCGGAAGCCGCCCACTCCTTCTATGTGATCCTCGGCTTTGGCGAATGGCAGACCCCGCAGGCGCGCGAAGTCCTCTCGACTTTCTCGCTGCCCCAGTACAACGCCGCGCAGCGTCGCGTGCTCTCGCTCGCCGTCTCGAAGATCGGGATGCCATACGTGTGGGGCGGCACGACCGACAACACAGCGGACGGTCTCGTCCGCGGCGGCTATGACTGTTCTGGCTTCGCGTGGCGCGTATACAAGGTCTCCGGTTTCAGCTGGGGCACCCAGATCCACGGGCGAACCGCCGCCGAACAGGCGGGGGAAATAGCCAAGAGCAAGCGCCTTCGCCTAGGCGCCGTGCAGGGCGGGGATCTGCTGTTCTTTGGAACCGCGCACTTCAACTCCAAGGCAACGGAGTCCAACGTGATCCACGAGGGAATCGCCCTCAGTGACCAATGGGCGATCCACTCCTCAGCTCAGGGTGTGTATGTGCTGCCGCTGAGCTCCGGATGGCTCGCGGAAAGCTTCACCTGGGCTCGACGGGTGCTCTAGACCTAGACGAACTCGGCGCTGAGCAGGGCGGCGAGCAGAAACGCGCTGAACATCGCCGCCCCGGCTGCGATGCGAGCTTGGGCGGCACGCGCCCGTCGCCTCAGACGCTCCGCCCGCTCACGCAACCAGACCAGCGAGTCCGGCTTCCCGCACTCCTGACGCCATCCGTCGAGAACCTCCTCGAGGCGCCCCTCCTCGGCGACCACAGCTAGCACCTCGACAGAACCTCCACCGTCGTCCACTGGACCGAGCCGGGTCAGGTACAGCTCCCCGGTGTCCCTCACCCAAGCAGCACGATGTAGTGGCCCCTCCGCAGCGTCGCGCCACCAGAGCCCGACATCGGACTCCTTTGACTCGACCCGACGCGGATCTGCCATATAGAAAGCAGATAGAGAGGAGCAGCGGACACTTTCCCTCACCTGGTCCGATGATTTCCGAGACACCGCTCACCTGCTTTCAATAGGGAGGTTCAGGGGATCAAGCCTCTCGCCGATCCCTAAACCCTGGCTTATGAAGGTATAAGGATTAGAAGCAGATCGACAAACCCCCATCCCACGAGGCTAGCACCGGCATCTCCTACGGGTTCAGGCGCTTCTTCAGAGCGCTTGCCGCAGAGAACTTGGCGGCGTTGCTGGCTGCGATGTTGATCATCTCCCCAGTGGCGGGATTGCGACCCTGTCTCGCCGCGCGCTTGCTGATGCTGAACTTACCGAAGCCGGCAAGTGACACCTCGCCGCCTGCCGCGAGCTCATCAGAGACCGTGTCGATTACCGCCTCAACCACCTCGCGGGCTTGACCCACGCCGAGGTCGGCGCGCTGAGCGATCTTCTCGGCCAGCTCGTTCTTAGTCATGGCACTCCCTTCTCGAGCGTCGTCGTTCGGGGCAGGCTAACCGCTGGAGAGGACGGTTTGGCAGCAATATGCGGTTTTTTGGGGATTTTGAGGCCGCTAGGCCCTAATTTCCGGGGAAACTAGGGCCTAGATGGACGTTTGGGCACGCGATCGAGGCGCTGCCAGATCCTTGGAGCCAGCCGTTTGGGGGGCTAGAGAGCCCGCCGCAAAGCCCGTCCAAAGAGCCGATATCCAGGTCAGGGAGGCCAGCGAGACGTGGACCCAGACCAGCTCCGTCGGGAGATGGGTCTCATACTGGTCCAGACCGACCGCTCCCTGCAAGGCGATCAGCACACACAGCGTGGTGATGGCACGTGCAAGCGTCGGGTCTGAGGATCGGCGGTGAGCTAGCCACCAGACCCCGACGGCGAGCAGGCCGAACACGAGAGCGATCTCGCCGTGGCGGTGGATTACGAAGTCCATGGTCCCGTGCCCGTCGAAGTTCAGGCGGTTGATCTTCTGGCCGGGTGAGCCGCCCGCGTGGGGACCTGCGGCAGTGGCGGCCGTACCAGCAAAGATCGTCAGGGCACCGAGGCCCACGAGCGCCCTCGAGGACCACGTGAGCGTGCGGTCGGAGCTCAGAGCTCGAGCGCCTGGCTCATGGGTTGCCCTCCAGGCAAGCGCGGCGGCGGCGGCCACCACCAGCATCGATAGCGCGAAGTGGCCCATCACCCAGCCGTAGTCGAGGTCGCCCTTGACCGTAAGGCCCCCGAGCACAGCCTGACCCAGGACACCCAACGGCAGCAGCAGCGCCAGCCTGGCCAGGTCTCGCCGGTAGGGACGGCGGCGGAACGCCAGCGCCCAGGCCGCGATCGCCGCTATCGAGACGGGCACGGTAACCAGGCGGTTTGAGAACTCGATCACCGCATGGGTGTTCAGCGGCGGGTAGACGTTGCCGTAACACTTCGGCCAGGTCGGACAGCCAAGGCCCGAGCCCGTCAGACGCACCGCGGCACCCGTCATCACGATCAGCGTCAACGCGCCCAGGGCGATGTAGGTGACCTTGGCGTACTGTGCCGGGGTCAGGATGTAGCCGTTGGTGGCAACCTTGAGCTTGGCAAGGCGATTTCGCATCGCCCATAGGATGGCAAGGCTCGAGATCAGGCGTCGAGTCTCATCGCCATCAGCTGAGGAGTCCGGCTCAGGAGCCGCTGTACACGAACGGCAGTTCGTGGACTAGATCCGCCAGGCGCGGCGCCTGCTGGTCACGCTCAGAGACGATCAGTTGATCTATCGGCAGCGGCCATTCGATCCCGACATCGGGATCGTTCCAAGCGATGCCCCGCTCGACTGCGGGGTCGTAATAGGCCGTTTGCTTGTAGAGGACGTCGGCAACGTCACTGAGGACGCAAAAGCCGTGAGCGAAACCAATCGGTACGTACAGCATGCGCATGTTCTGGTCATCGAGCTCGACTCCCTCCCATTGGCCATAGGTCGGAGACCCCCGACGCAAGTCGACTACTACATCGATGATGGAGCCGCGTGCGCAACGCACCATCTTGGCCACGCCCTGCCCGATGTGGAAGTGCATCCCACGGACGACTCCTCGGGTAGAACGCGAGTGGTTGTCCTGAACGAATTCTTCCTCGGGGATCCCAGCATCTGCAAGCCACTGACGCCGGTAGGTCTCGGTGAAGAAGCCGCGCTCGTCTGGGAAGACAGACGGCTCGATCACGATGACGCCCGGCAGACGCCCGGAGGACAATCTCATGGACCGGGAGGCTACCGTGCAGCGCGACGGGCCGCGTGCCACGGGCCTGAGCACGATTCAAGAGGAATCTGATGCGGCCGTGGACTTTCGTCCGCAGGCGCTGCGAGTCGATTGGACTGGTTAGTTCGCCCGCCCAACAACCAAGCAGGCCTTTCCAGGCAGCTTCTAGCCGGCGACCTAATCGAATAACGTGGCCAGGTGATCGTGGATGATGATCGGCGCGGGGCCAATGTTCTGGATGGCATACACGACAGCTCTGTTGACGTGACTACTGTCGCCAGCAGTGCCGGCACACGCAAGCGGTCACGGTCGCTAATCAAGCTTGCGACGCTCCTCGTCACTGTCCTCTTCTCCTACATCGCGCTGAGTGACGTCAAGCTCGGGGCGATGTGGCATGCGCTGCGCACCAGCGACTACTGGTGGCTGCTACCGGGGCTGATCGTGTTCGGTCTTGGCAACCTGGCGCGCGCCTTGCGCTGGCGCTCACTGTTCCGTGTGGGTCAACGCCCGCCCGTCTCGACGACATTCAACGCCATGATGATCGGCTACCTCTACAACAACATCCTGCCCGCCCGGGCCGGAGAGGCGGCTCGAATCGTGGTGTTGGCACAGCGAAGCTCCTCGCCGCCGGTGGAGATCACCGGAACGGTGGTCCTCGAGCGTCTCTATGACCTCATGTCGATACTTGTGATCTTCTTCTTCGCGGCGCCGTGGCTGCCATCGGTCAGTTGGCTCGGGACCGCGGCGATCGTGGCGGGTGTCCTGGCGATCTCGATCACAGTCGCCGTCACTGTGCTCGTCGTCTTTGAAGATCGTCCGGTGCGTCTGCTGTTGCGTCCCCTTCACAGGTTCGCGCCGATGACAGAGGAGCGTCTCGAGCGAATCGTCGCTGAGCTGACCCACGGACTCAGCGGCCTGCACGATTGGCGAGTGGCGATAGAGGCTTTCGTCTGGACCATTACGGCCTGGATGCTTTCAATCGTTTGCGCGTATCTGGTCATGACTACTTTCCATCTGCATCTTCCGTTTGCCTCCGCAGTACTCGTGATGGCCGCGATAGGAGCCGGAATGGTTCTCCCCGCCGCCCCCGCTGCTGTGGGTGTCTTCGAGGGTGCGACTCTGATCGCGTTGAAGGCCTACGGCCTCTCCCACACCAAGGCGTTGCCCTACGCCTTGGTGCTTCATATGGTCAACTTCGTTCCGTTTGTGCTTGCCGGCGCGTTTTTGGTGCACTACAACTCGCGCCATCCGCAAGGGCATTCCAGCTAGTCAGTTCACAACGAGCTTTAGATTGGACTAGCCCCGATAGCAGCGCTCACGGGATCGTGTCTCATGTGCGCATCGATGGGCCGCTGATTGCTGCCGGCACCGCTTATGTGCCGCAAACTGTGAGTGGCGAATCAGAGTTCAGCGTTAGCTTCCAGGTGACGTTAGAAGGATCCGTGGGCATCGAGAACTCGACGTTAGTCCTTGCCGAGATCGGCTCCGGGAGCTGGATAAAGGATTCTCCGAAGCGTCGCAGTGAGATCGTCGCAATATCCGCTCCTTGGTTCTCGATCAGCAAACCGCCGCTTGTCAGCGTCGCTTCGACTGCCATCGGGTGAGGTGAGGTGGGAGCTAGCCGCACACAGTTCCCGTCTGGGGTCTGGCTTGCGAGTGTGATCTGCCCAAGTGTCGGCTTAGATGTGGCGGCGACCGGGCTGTTTGCAGCCAGCCCTATCAATTTGGGTGTCTCAAGCGCAACCAGGACGCCGTCGGCTGCGTCGCGTATGGATGGTTCAGCGCTCAGTAGCTCAGAGGGTGTATCGGCCGGCGAGGAGCCGATCGAGCGCACCTGGTGTAGATACTCGCCTGCAAAGATCGGTGGGGCCTTTTCTGGGTTAGGCTGGTAGTCCGGTGGTGCGTATGCACGTGCCAATTCCAGCGCTCCGAGTTGGGCGGTCACGGTTTTGGACGTAGCTCGCCAGCCGAGGGCGCCAGTTCGCATCACCGTCAGCCCAGTGGCCGCACACAAGACGACTATCGAGGCCGCGATTACGTTCATTTGAGGCGTGATTGTCACGCCTTGGAGAAGCTCGACCGCGATCAGCACGATGACTACCGCGCCGAGATAGATGTAGCGGCTTGATTCAGGCGCGCCTAGTGTCGAGCGAGCGAGCCCGGTAACGATCCACAACGTTATGCCTGTTGCCAGCAGGCCGGCGAGTCGGCTCGACACCGGGACCGGACTTCGGAAGTGGCTGAGGAGGATCAGCAAGCCGGCGAGTGCGATCGGTCGCCCCCATTCCAGGCCCCGACCGATCAAGCCGCCGAAGGCTGCGGCTGCCAGATCCGTCGCGTAGCTGGGGGTATCAAGCACACTGCTTTCGGTCACCTGACTTACGCCGTAACCGAGATACCAAAGCAGGTAGAGGGCAGCCGGCACGAGCACGATCCAAGCCCGACTTCGCTGTCGGGCCAACTCAACGCCCACGCCGACCATGATCGGTATCCCGAGACTCGAGCTCAGGGCAGTCACGACCAGGCAAAGCATCGCGAAGGTGTCGTTGAGGCGACCTCTGCGCTCGAGCAGCGTCCATGTCAACAAGCCTCCGGCCACCGACAGCAGGTACCCCACCTGAAAGCCCCACAGAAGATCTTCCCAGGCAGACCCCAAGAATAGGATCAACGCTGCAGCTAGAAGCGCGGGGAAACGATCTATGCGCCGTGCCGCCAGGACGTAGACGAGAGTCCCGCAGATCAAATGCAGGACCACCACGTCGAGACGAAAGACCGCGTAGTGGTTCAGACCGACCAGATGCAGGAGGATCCGATAGACGGCAGCGGGAACGATCGAAATGTTGCCGCCGTGCGCCATCAGCAACCAGTGAGTGCCTCCACCGTACTGGTGAATCACCCATTCCCAATCGTCGTAGTAGAACGTCAGTCCTCGCCCCATGTACATGATCAACGCGCCAGAAAGCGCGAGCAGCACGGCGAGAACCCAAGTGGAACGACGCTCGACCCCCTCCACAACGCGCTCGAGCAACCCGATGCTCGCCGGTTGGCGAGAACTCTGCAGAATGCCTGACTCCTTGAGCTGGCTGCGTCGTCGAGTAGCTCCCATAGCTGGACTGCACACGGTGCGCATGAGAATGGTCAGTGCCGCCCTCGGTTGTGTAGGGCTCTCTGCGATCGCACGTCGATTGGACAGCACGGCGAGCTAGTTTGTCATGAGAACCAGCGGTTTCACCGCTACACCGCGCAGGCGGCACCGTATAGCGCTATCGATCAGGGCCGGCGGTGACTGACTGGACGTAGAAGGAGAGCATCAGCGCCCGCCCGCCAGCGCTTTGCCCGACCTTGCTGAACTGGATTGTGCCTGCCTGCGGCGCAAGTTTGAACGGCGGCGCATAGTCGACGCCCGGTCCAGCTCGCAGCAGCAAACCGTCGGAGGCAGTGCCCTCAACCAGACGGTGCGTGGCGCCGTCGACCAGCACCTTGCGTTCGGCCGGCTTATACAGCAGCGACCACAGGCGTTCGAGCCCGCCGACGCCGACCCCATCTACGCGCACGAACACAAAGCTGCCAGGCCTGGGAGTTGGGACCACGACCGTCTGGTTCCAACCGGCGTGCACGGTCTCTAGCAGGACAGGCGGCCGACAGCGCGTCGCTGCACGACCGAGCACCTGCCAGGTTGGGGTGGCATACAGCTTGCGGTAGTGGCACAGGATCGCGCGCGTGGTCGCCGGCTCGTCCCACGCCTGCAGGCGATCGTCGATGCCAACATCGAGGTTGCGCAGTATGCGCTGGGGCGCTCCGGCGGATTCGAGCTTTTCGGCGTCCAGCTGGTCCAGTCCAGCCGTATATGCCGAATAGGATTGAAACACCGGCACAGGACCCCACTTCAGATCGTAGGCCCAAGCGATCTCGGTTTCGTACGGGTAAACGTAGGTCGTTTGTCCGTGCAGCAGCGCCAGCGTTTGCGGATCAAGCGGCCTTTCGGCGCGAATCAAGGCGCGGCCGGCGGCGACTATCCCGTGTCGCTTGGCGGCGCTCGCGGCTTCGCCGATCTGTTCGAATGCCGTACGCGCGTTGGCGACCGGGGCGACGATCGTCGAAAACGACGTGTCGTTGGCCGCGCAGGATAGAGCCAGCATCGCCGCCGCGAGCCCCAGGCCGATCATGCGCGAGCCCGGCCGCCAGCGGAAAGCGAGGAAAGCGCCCATGAGTGTCACGAAGTAGATCCCTCCGTGGAGAGCGTCGTGACGGACGAAGCCCTCCTTGAACTGGAAGAAGCAAAAAGCCATCCACAGCACAACGATCCCGATGCGCCGCCGTGCGCCAGCGTCGGCGGTCATGTGCAGCGCCGCCGCTAGGCCGAGGCCGAAGGCGACCCAACCGGCGACATACTGCCAAGCGAGGCCGGTTTCATCAATCCCCATCGCTGCGGCGTAGCCCAAGACGATCTGCCCCATGTTGCGTACATAGGCCGGCAGGTCGGCCAAGGACTGCCCGGTCCCGGCCCAACCGGCCAGGAGCGCTACCAGACCGGATGCCAGCGCGATCGCCACGTTGATCCGCCGTGTCCCGCGGGCCGCGAGCGCAGTGATCGCGGCTAGCATCACCAGTGTTACGCCGTTTGACTCCTTGACCAACAACTGCACCCCGGCGAAGGCGCCACCCAGCGCCACCAGTGCCCGCACCAAGCGCTCATCGCACACGCGGTCCACTACCCAGACGGCAAAAATCATGAACGAGACGACCTCAAAGGCGCTATAGCTGGCACCGGCGACGAACACCGCGACAAGGACGCCGACGAGGGAGCCCCAGTTTTGGCGTGCTGCAGCAAACACGGCGACCGCCAGGATGGTCCGCATCAACAGCAGATAGATAAATGCAAGAGCGCCGGTGTTGGAGTACCAGAATGTTGGATTGTCGAGGAAGCCGAGCGGACCGTAGGTGAAGACCACCCCGTGTCCGAAGTCGATGCCGTGATACGCCGCCATGTGCAGCCCCGCCTCCCAGGTGTGATCGAGCCCCGCTTCCGGCTCGAACGCCGCCGGGTGCCAGGTGACGAGCATGATCAGCAACGGAACGCCAACCCACACCGCCAGATCGCGCTGACGGACTGCGGCGAGACCGAATCGCGGCGCGACGACCCACGGTCGATCAGGCGCCGTTGCCGGCGCCATCAGTGGACGCCTGTCTCCGGATCTGAGGAGCCGACAGGGGCGCTCAGCGAGCTCGGCTTTGACGTCGCTCCCGGCCGCAGACGCGCGCGGCGACTTCCGGTAGGCTCGGGGCGCAGATAGTCGCCCCGGCTGAGGTGATGCTCGAGGAACACATACAGCACGATGAACAGATAGCGGCTGCCCATCTCCTTGAGCTTAAGCTTGGACACGCCGTGTTCGCGGTTAGCCCAGGAAATCGGGAGCACCGCATAGGTGTGCCCACGAACGATCGCCTTCAGCGGCAGCTCCACGGTGAGGTTGAAGTGGTGTGATAGCAGCGGCCGCACGTTGTCCACCACCTCGCGCCGATAGGCCTTGAAGGCGTTAGTCGTGTCGTTGTAGCCGTGTCTGAAAAGCACGCGGATACCGAAGTTCACGAGCCGGTTGAGGATCAACTTGACCTTCGGATAATCGCTGATCCGACCGCCGCGGATGAAGCGCGAACCGAAGGCGCAGTCGAAGCCCTCCTGCAGGACACGGTAGTAGCGGACGAGATCCTTCGGGGAGTCCGACAGGTCGGCCATCATGATCGCGACGGCGTCGCCGGTGTACTCGTTGAGGCCCGAACGCACGGCCTGGCCGAATCCCGGCGAACGCGTAGAGCGCACGCAGCGCACCGCGGGATCGCGCTCTTCGATCGCACGGACGACATCGCCGGTGCCATCGCTGCTGGCATCGTCAACGACGATGAGCTCATATGGGATCTGCTCGGCTTTCAGCTCCGCGATGAGCGTCTCGACAGTCGCCCCGATCGACTCGACCTCGTTGTGAGCCGGGATCACGACCGAGAGCTTCACGCCTTCGCGACCCACCGATCGGCGTTGCGGTCGTGGATCTGACGCAGGATGTCCTCCACGCCGTACCTGATGTCCCAACCCGGGTAGTCGCGCTTGAACGGCTCGAGGTCGCTGATCCACCAGCGATGATCACCGATCCTATTGTCCTCGCCGAGGCTCCAGTCGAGCTCCCGGACGGCGATCTCCTGGCAAAGCTCGATCGCCTCGAGCATCGAGCAGTTGCTCTGCCGGCCACCGCCGATGTTGTAGACCGCACCCGCACGGGGGGCACTGTGGAAGGCCTCGAACGCTGCGACCATGTCTGCGGCGTGGATGTTGTCGCGCACTTGCTTGCCCTCGTAGCCAAACACGGTGTAGGAATCGCCTGTCATCGTGCAGCGCATTAGGTATGAAAGGAATCCGTGCAGCTGCGTACCGGTGTGTTTGGGACCCGTCAGACATCCGCCGCGAAAGCACACGGTGGCCATCTCGAAATAACGCCCGTACTCCTGCACGAGCAAGTCAGCAGCGGCCTTGGAGACCCCGAACAGCGAATGTGTCGAGGCATCGATCGACATCGTCGTGTCGATGCCCTTCTGGTAGCAGTGATCCTCCGGCAGCTCCAAGCGTTGCTCGAGCTCCAGCAGCGGTAGCGAGTTGGGCAGGTCGCCATAGACCTTGTTGGTCGAGCAGAAGATGAACGTAGCGTCAGGTGCACTGTGACGCGTGGCCTCTAGCAAGTTCAGCGTGCCGTTCGCGTTCACGCCGAAGTCAGTCTGTGGGTCCGAGGCGGCCCAGTCGTGAGAGGGCTGGGCGGCGGTGTGGATGACTATCTCGATTTGGCCGGCATGCTGGGCAAAGACCCGCCGCACACCCTCAACATCTCGGATGTCGATCTCGAGCGTCCGGAACTCACCGGCGTAGCGCTGTGTGAGCACCTCAGTCGTGTGGGCCGTGGAGGCCTCGGGACCAAAGAACTTCGCGCGCATGTCGTTCTCCAGACCAACCACGTCGTAGCCCGCCTGCACGAAGTGGGCAACCGACTCGGAGCCGATCAGGCCTCCGGATCCTGTGACTACTGCTACTGGCATCGGGGCCTTCCTCTAGAGCGCGTTGGTCAGGGCCGACTCGTGAGCCAGAATCCAATCATGGACGTCAGTCAGGATCTCCGTCGGTTCGCGACGTGGCCGCCACTCGGACATGCCATAGACCTTGCTGCAGTCCGAGATGTAGATAGGAATGTCGCCCGGCCGATCCTCCGAAGAAGCGCTGATCTCGACCGTATTCCCAGTGATTTGGCGACACAACTCGGTCGTCTCTTGTAGCGACAAGCTACAAGCCTCACCGCCGCCTACGTTGACCGTCGTCCCGGCCCAATGTCCTGGGTCGCATAGCTGCCGATCGACGAGCTCAAGGAGGTCCTGCACGTGCAAGAGGTCGCGGACCTGCTTGCCGGTCCCGCCGAATCCGATGTATTGCAGGGGACGGCGAAAGTGGTGGGCCAGCATCCAGTAGGTGAAGACACCCTGGTCAACCTTGCCCATCTGCCAAGGACCAGCCACCACCCCGCAGCGATTGATCACGGTCTGCAGCCCATAGCTGGCGGCGTACTCCCCGATCAGCAGCTCGGCCGCGAGCTTCGTGGCTCCGTAGAGAGTTCGTGCTCCCTCAAGCGGGAAGGACTCGGCTATGCCCTGGGCGGAGACCCCGGGCAAAGTCTGCTCGTCTGCCAGCTCCAGGCGGCTGTCCTGCTCCTGGCATGCAAGGGCCTCAAGAGCAGCCACCGGGTAGACACGACTCGTCGATAGGAAGACGAACTGCGCTCCCGTACGACGAGCCAGCTCAAGGCAGTTGTAGGCACCCACCAAGTTGGTCTGCACCACATACTCTGGACTGCCGTCAACCCCAGCAAGCACCGATGGCTCGGCAGAGCACTCAAGCAGCGCATCCACCTCACCAACCTCAAGAAGATCCTCAAGCCGGCGCACGTCGCCGTGACAGAAACGCACACCGGCCGCACGCAGACGGGGCAGATTCAGCTCCGATCCGCGCCTGCGCAGGTTGTCCAGCGCCAGAATCTCCCAGTCGGGGTGCCTGCCGGCGAGCCCCAGGACGAGGCTGGCGCCGATGAACCCCGCTCCACCTGTGACCAGGACGCGTCGTGACGTTGACGTCGGTTCAGAAACAGATGGAGGAGAAGACATCAGATTGATGTTGCATTGCTAGAGACGCCGAGCGCACCGAGCTGGTACGAGAGTCGCCGTCTCTGGACGCTATCGGACGGTAGATGTGCATCACGGAACGGTAGAGGACCTCCAAACGGAGCTCCGCTCAGCTCGCGGCGCCCAGACGGCGGTCTCGTTCCCCGAGCGATCTCACGCTTTGCTCGCGGTTGGCGTAGACTCGGTCGTCGCGTTCCTGGCATGGAATATGCCGTGGCGAAAGACCAGGAAGTTGATGCTGATCAGGATCGCGACGGTCACCAGGTAGACGATCTCCGTGGAGACGTGCAGGGCTGACGGCAGCAACGACGTTGAAGCGACAGTCACGCCGTATTGCACAGCGGCAAGCACCAAGTAACGACCGAGTTGGTGGCGCAGCGGGAGCTCAAACTCCTCGTGATGGGTCCACACGAACGCTCGCTGGAGCGTGAAATGGGCAGACAGACCCACACAGAAGCCGATCGCGAGGGCCACCTGAAAAGCTATCCCAGCGACGTCCGCGACCAGCGTCGTCGTGGCGAGGTAGACAAGGGCTACGGTTCCTCCCGACATCGCGAAGCGTATGCCGTGGGTCAACAGGCCGGAGCTCGGCGAACGCAGGCTCCGGGCGGCTGACATCAAGCGGGACGCTGGCATCGTCGGCATAAGACTCGGGAGCGTAGACGACCTCTCCTCCAAGCACCCATCCGCGCCAAGCTAGTATCCGCGATCTGCCTCGCTTGGACCCCGAACCTCCACCCCACTGTCGCATCTGCGGCGGCTCGACACGTCCTGTGGGCAGGGTGCATGGACGTTACAGCGAGCGCGACTATCACTTGGGGCGTTGTCCTGCTTGCGGATATGCCTTCATCGTGGATCCGTGGTTGGACTACGCCGAGATATACAACGACCGCTACTATGCCGGCAAGGGTGCAGACCCACTGGTCAACTACCGGTTCGAGTTCGAGCATCCCGAGCGTTCAATCCGGCGCTATGAGTGGAACGGGATCGCCACGCTGGTCACGGATCTCCTCGGCGGCCGCGACGCCACCCGGCGGTGGTTGGATTACGGATGTGGCAACGGCTGCCTGGTGCGCCATCTGCGCGAGCGCTCCACGGCCGAGGCGTTCGGCTTCGATGACGGCTCGATTGTCGCCGATGCGAAGACCCGCGGCATCCCGATGCTGAACAACGATCAACTCGCCGCCCAAGCAGGCTCCTTCGACGTCGTGACTGCGATCGAGGTGATCGAGCATACGTTCGACCCAGTGGCCGAGCTGCGCCGCATGCGCCAAATGCTGCGGCCAGGGGGTCTACTTTTCTTGACCACGGGAAACGCACGGCCGTACGCGGACCGCCTCACCCGCTGGCCGTATGTCATACCGGAGATCCACATCTCGCTGTTCGAGCCGCGCACGCTCGTGCGGGCCATGGCAGGGGCCGGTTTTCGCCCGGAGCGGCTTCCATTGGGGCCTGGATTTGATCAGGTCCTGAAGTTCAAGGTGCTCAAGGGTCTTCACATCCGCAGACGCTCACCGTTTACTGACATCCTCCCCGCGCGTCTGGTCGCACCGCCCGCCGAGCGTATCGCCCGCCTCAGCGAGCATCCTGTGGGCTGGGCATAGTGAGGCCACTTAGAGCTTCTAACGGAAAGAGGTTTGTGTAGCTTTGGGTCGAATGTGTGTGTGACCTCGATTTGAAGGGGGCGCACATGGCTAGGCCGTTGGTCAGTGATGAGCTGTGGGAGATCGTCGAGCCGTTGATCCCGAAGGTGCCGCGTCGTTTCAAGCACCCGGGGCGCAAGCGGATACCCGACCGTGAGGTGTTGACGGGGATTCTGTTTGTGTTGCAAACAGGTATCCCGTGGGAGTACTTGCCCCAAGAGATGGGCTGTGGGTCAGGTATGACGTGCTGGCGGCGGTTGCACGAGTGGCAAGAGGCCGGCGTATGGGACAGGCTGCATGAGGTGCTGCTCTGCAAGCTGCACCGGGCGGATCTGATCGACTGGTCCAGGGCGGCGATCGACTCATCCCACGTGCGCGCTGTTGGGGGGGCTCCAAGACGGGCCCAAGCCCCGTGGATCGGGGCCGCCGTGGTTCCAAGCACCACTTGATCTGCTGCGGGGAAGGCAACCCGCTCGCTGTCGAGTTGACCGCCGCCAACGTCAACGACGTCACCCAGACACTCCCGCTCGTCGACGGGATCCCGCCCGTCAGGGGCAAACCCGGCCGGCCCCGGCGAAGACCAAAGCGGCTGCTCGGCGACCGTGCCTACCACTCCAAAAAGCACCGGCGAGAGCTGCGAGCTCGCGGTATTCAAGCCAAGATCGCCAAGCCCAAGACCCCGCACGGCTCCGGGCTCGGCCGCGAGCGTTGGGTCGTCGAGCGCACACTCTCCTGGCTACACCAATACCGACGACTCAGGGTCCGCTACGAGCGACGCGACGACATCCACGAAGCATTCCTCTCCATCGGCGCCAGCCTCATCTGCTTCAAAGCCCTCACCCGAGAAAACGCATTGTGTTAGGAGCTCTTAGAAAAGTGTCGGTTTCCGCAAGTCCCTCAGGCGTGCCGATCTCGTAGAAGCGCTCGCGCGCCTCGAAGCCGTAAAGCAGCCCCTCCTCGGCCAGTTGACGGTATAGGTCGGACAGGTCGTGGGTGCAGGACCGCGTATGGCCGAGCGCCGCCGCGTCAAGACCGCCGAGACCATAATCGATCCAGCGCATGTCCGGTCGCGAGACCCGCTTGTCGTAGACAACAACGCGGCCTTCGGAGTAGACGGCGTTGGATGCATCCCAGCGACCTTCGTTGCGAAGCACCGTCATCATTGCCGGGAGCCCGCTGGCATGCCAATCCCGTGCCGCCATTGCGTAGTCGATACGCAGGTAGGTGTCGCCGTAGAGAACGAGGAAGCGATCGCCAAGCAACGGCAAGGCCCGCCGAATCGCACCGAGTGTACCGTCAAGCCCCGGCGCGTCGAAGCTGTAATGCACCTTCAGGCCGAAGCGCTCGGACCCGATCTGCGTCTCGATCTGCTCCCCCAGATAGCCGACGCACAGCACAACGTCACGACCACCGTTGTTAGCGAGGAGGCGCAGCTGATGAAACAGAAACGGCTCTCCCGCCACCGTCAAGAGCGGCTTGGGAGTAACGCGCACGCGCTCCCCCAGCCGCGTGCCGAGACCCCCCGCGAGTATGCAGACCGGCGGCAACGTACCAGCCCCCCGCTCGCCGCTCACGCTCAGTCTCCCCACCCGTGCCGCGACTCGATTATGTACTTGGGGCGATCGCGAGATTCGTCGTAGATGCGGCCCACGTACTCGCCGATAACCCCCAGTGACAGCAACTGGATACCGCTGAAGAAGGCCACCACGATCACGATCGTCGGGTTGCCGACCGGGAAGTTCAGGCCGCCCAGCTTGAGTCCGAGATATACAAGCGCTAGCAGGAAGGCCAGAAGGGAAAGGCCCACCCCGACGATCGAGATCAACTGAAGCGGATAGCGTGAGAAGCCCACGATCCCGTTCAGGCCGATCACCAGAGAGCCCCAGAAGCGGTTGTACTTGCTCTTCCCCGCAGCGCGGGGGTCGCGATCGTAGAGCACGCTGGTCTGGCGAAATCCCACCAGGCCAACGAGCCCCCTCAGGAAGCCGTGGCTCTCCTTCAGCGCCAGGACGTTGTCGACTACTCGACGGCTCATCAGACGAAAGTCACCGGTATTGGGCGGGATGTCGACATCGGCGATGCGCTTGATCACTTTGTAACCGAGCGCTGCAACGATTCGCTTGGGCAGCGTCTCGCCGGCTCGTGTACGCCGCTGCGCGTATACGACATCGTTGCCCTCGCGCCAGCACGCGAGGAGCTGTGGGACCAACTCGGGAGGATCCTGCAGGTCGCAGTCGATCACCACGATTGCATCACCCGAAGAGGCCTCCAAGCCCGCGATCGTCGCCATGGGTTGGCCGAAGCGACGCGAGAAGCGCAACATCTTCACGCGTGCATCGCGGTCGCAGAGCTCCAATATCAGCTCCTCCGTTCGATCGCTGCAGGGATCGACGCTGAAGATCAGCTCCCAATCCACGTCAAGCGATCCCAGCACAATGGTAAGACGCTCGTAGACCCGGGCGATGTTCTCCTGCTCGTTGTAGGCGGGAATGACAATGCTCAGCATCGCTCGTGACGGGGCAGGCTGGCGAGCCTGGGCTGGTGACTGCTCGGACACGCTCACGAGGCCTGAGGTGGACGCGTTAGGACAGTCAGGCCGCGGATCCCAAACGGCAGTCTGATGCTGCGGGCAAGCAGCCACTCCTCGAGACGACACGCAAGGCGCCCAGCGGCCGAGTCGCTCGTCTGCGCAATGTCCCGCCTTACCTTCGCCTCGAGCTCGAATCCGACGAGGTGGCCATGACGCCGGCGGTTGAGCTGCTTGACCATCCAGAACGCCGGATACAGAGGCGCCCCGAGGAAGATGTCTTCCTCAACCATGAGCCCCGCGCCGCGCGCCTTGCGCGCGAACTCCCCTCTGGCATATCGGCGCTCGTGGCCGAGGAAGCGGTCGTAGTAGTCATAGTTGTTAGGACCGACTGGGACGACGACGATCGCGCGCGCTCCCGGCCGCAGAATTCGGCGCATCTCGGCGAGTGCCTGAAGATCGTCGGGGACATGCTCCAGGAGGTTCGCACTTACCAGCACGTCGGCGTGGGAGTCCTCCAGCGGGAGCGCGCACGCGTCGGCCTGCAACAGCGTCGCCTCTGGCACGATCTCGTGCGCCTTGCGCAACCCGCTGGCGACGAGATCCACACCGATCAGGCTCGCCGCGGGGATCATGCGATGCAAATCCTCGAGCAGATATCCGGTCGAGCAGCCGATATCGACCACGATCGGCGACGGGGGCAGCACTCCCAACCTTGCCAGCATCGCGCGCCGTGTCCACACATCGATGAAGTGCGTGCGGCTGCTCTCCTCGTGAAGCTCCTCGAGACCCTCCGACCAGTTGACCTGGCGCTCCGCCGGCACGTGGCTGACGAAAGGCTGGTTCATGCTCGCATCTGCGGGCCGACCGGTGCGAAGAAGACGTCGTCGATGCGCCGCAGCGTGGCGAGGTCAGGCTCCTCGGAGAGCCTCCGGCGAAAGCTCGCCTCGCGCCACGAGTCCCACTGGGCAGAGATCAACCGGCCGGTAAACGACGCGTCGGGATCCCCCTCGAGCAGTACGCACGCGAGCTCTGCGGCCTCGCCCGCGGGAACACCTCCGCGCTCGAGCTCGGCGCGGGTTCGCTCGTAATAGTCCTCGCCCGCCAGCTCCGGGCCGGCCGCAAGCGTCGTCTGGTGAATCTCGGTGGCGACGAAGCCGGGGGCGATGCAGTTGACGCGTACACCGTCGCCGTCGAGCTCGAGCGCGATGTTCTCTGTGAGGCGCACCACCGCCGCCTTGGACGCCGCGTACGCGTCGAACCTGGGCAGCGGGGCGGTGGCTCCGCCGCCGCTGAAGGTGACAACCGCGCCGTGACTCGCCCGCAGCGCCGGCAGACAGGCCTCGACGGCGAGCAACGTGCCAAGCACGTTCACGTCCAGCGTGTGTCGGAAATCAGCCGCGCTGTAGGTGCCGATGGGCCCGACAGGGCCGAGCAAGCCGGCCGCGCAGACGAGCCCGTCCACCTCACCGAGATGCGCGCCAAGCAGCTCCCAGGCCTCCTCGCTGCCCACATCGAGCGCAAACGCCTCGTGACGCTCTCCCGGCAGTTCGCCGCATGCCTGCTCCAGCGCCGCCGAGTCGCGGGCCAGGAGCGCGACGCGCCACCCTCGTTCGGCCAGCGCGCCGGCGACTGCGCGCCCGATGCCCCTAGACCCACCGGTCACGATGGCGCGCCCGACGCTCAACCTGCAACCGCCTCTCGCATGTCTCCGTATGAGCTGGAGCGGTACGCCGCCTCGATCTGCTGCCAGGCGTAGCGCGCGTCATTCAGATCCCCGTTCAGCAGGCTGGTATCGCCGCTGGCGATAGACCTGGCGAAGCTAGCCCACTCCAACGACCACGAACGGTCCTCGTCGGGGTAGACGACCTCCTCCACCTCCGGCGGCCCCAAGTCCGGGCTCATTCGGTAGATCGTCAATCGCTGAGGTCCGTAGGAGCGCACCAGCCCGTCAACCTGGATCTTGGCCGTGCGGCAGTAGATCTCGAGCGAGAAGAGGTTCTTCCACTCCGTCCAACTGACATGCAGCATCGCCCAGGGATCGGTGCGCGAGTGCCACTCGCCGAGGATCAGCGCCGCGTTGTCCTCGACGGGCGTGTCCCAGAATTGAGTGCGGAGCAAGGCAGAGTGCAGGGGCAGCGGACCGGCGAGCCAGTGTGTCAAGTCGAGGAGGTGCATTCCCTGGTCGATCAACTCCCCGCCACCCGAGCGCGCCGGATCTGCTCGCCACTCGCGGTCGTAGCCGATGCGTCCACCATGCCCATAGCGAGCACGCACATGCATCAGCTCGCCGTAACACCCCGAGTGCACCTCTTCGGCCGCACGCGCGATCCCCGGGTGAAAGCGATGGTTGAATCCCACCTTCACCAGGCGTCCACTCCTGCGCTGACATTCGATGAGGCGTTCCACCTGCGCGACAGACACACCCGCCGGCTTCTCCACGAGCACATGCGCCCCCGCCTGCAGTGCCCGCTCGGCGAGTGCCGCCAGCTGATCATGGACCGTAGCCACGATCACCACATCGGGCTGGAGCGCGAGCAGCTCCTCCATCGTCGCGCAGGCTTTCGCGTCGTGCTGCGTGGAAAGCTCGCGGGCCGTATCTTGTTTGATGTCGTAGCAGGCGAGAAGCTCGTCGTCGGCGCCAAGCGCCGCGGCCCGCTTGGCGCCGATCAGCCCGCAGCCGACGATCGCGATACGCCTCGCCGTCATGCGTACTCGCTGGCGTATGCGCCGTCGAACTCGAAGTCGAACGCAAGCTCCGAGGCCCCGGCCGCTGTCATCGCCTGCCTGGTGTCCTCAGGTCGCGGAGCGTAGACGAGCAGGAACCCTCCTCCGCCGGCACCCACGAGCTTGCCGCCGATCACGCCGCTGCGTCGCGCGAGCGTATACAGCCGATCGATGTGTTCGTTGGCCATGCCCGGCGAGCGGCGGCGCTTGTGTTCCCAGTGCTCATGCATGAGTTCCGCGTAAGCCTCTAGCTCCCCGCTTTTGAGCAGTTCGTAGCTGCGCTTGCCCAGCTCCTTGGTGCGGTGAAGGTTCTCGAGCATCTCCACGTCTCCGGCCTTCGAGCGCTCGTCCTGGTCGGCGAGCACGCTAGAGGCCGAGCGCGCCTCGCCCGTGTAGAACAGCAGGAGCTGGTCACGCAGGCGCCTTAGCACCACCGGGCCGAGCTCAAGCGGCTCGACGTCCACGCTGCCGTCCGCACCGAACGTGTACGCGCAGATTCCGCCGTGCGCGGCCACATAGGGATCCTGCTTGCCCACCGGCTCTCCGAGCACGTCGATCTCGATCTCGCACGCGGCCTCCGCGAGCGCACCCGGAGTAATCGAGGTCCGGCGTGCGTGGGCAAGGCCCTTGAGCAGACAGACCGTGTAAGCACCCGAGGAGCCCATGCCGGTTCCGGCCGGCACGTCCGCCACCGAGGCGATCTCCAGGGGATTACCGCGCCAGTGGCGCAGCAGCGTCTCACGTAGGATCGGATGCTCGATCTGAGCGATCTCGTCGACCTCCTCCATTTTGGAGTACTTCATCCGGTAGCGCCGCTGGAAAACGGTGTGGGTGAGCATGTAGATGTACTTGTCGATCGCGCCGGACACGAGAAAGCCGCCGTGCTCGCGGTAGTAGGAGGGGAGATCCGTGCCTCCGCCGCCGAGCGAGATCCGCAGCGGCGCACGGCTGAATACGACACTCATCGCGCTGCTCCGGCCTTCACCGTGCCGCCACCTGTCCGGCGACGACGTCGCGCCAGGCATAGTCGTTGGCATCGAACCATTCCAGGGTGCTTATCACGGCCTGCTCGATCCCGAGCTTAGGCCGCCAGCCGAGGCCGCGGATGCGCGTCGTGTCGAGACGGATCAGTGGGCTATCACCGGTCCATCCGCGAACGCCCCCGGTGTGCTCGAGCTCTGGGTTCAGGCCGAGGTGCTCAGCGATGATGCCCACCGATTGATCGACAAGGATGGTCTCCTCTGTGCCGAGATTGTATATGTGCGCGCCTGGCTCGTCCTTGTGATGCTCTACCGCCGTGAGGATTGCATCGATGCAGTCCTGCACATACAGGTAGGACTTCTCCTGACGGCCGTCTCCCAGCACGAGCAGGCGCTTAGGGTCGCACTTGAGCGCACAGTAGAAGTCGAACACGTGCCCGTGCGTGTAACGCTCGCCGAGGATCGACACGAAGCGGCAGATCAGGCCGGTGAATCCGTAGCCGCTCGCATACGCGGCGATCAGCCCTTCGCCGGCCAGCTTCGAGGCCGCGTAGAGCGACGTCTGCACCGGGAACGGCGCATCCTCCGGCGTGGGGAAGACATCGGGCTCGCCGTACACTGAGCCGGTCGAGGAGAACGCGATGCGGCTCACCCCCTGGGATCGCATCGCCTCGAGCACGTTCGAGGTGGCAAAGGTGTTCTGCTCCAGGTCGCGCCTGGGATGCTCCAGACCGAAACGCACGTCGGCGTTGGCCTGCAGGTGGAAGACCCAGTCGCATCCCTCGATGGCGTCTTCGAGGACAGCCATGTCGAGCACGTCGCCCTCCACGAGCCTTACCCCGGGACGGCTCAGCGCCTCAGCGAGGAACTCGCGCCTGCCTGTGCGGAAGTCGTTGACGATCGCGACCTCGACGCCCATGCCGCTCAGCCGGTTGACGAGGTTGCTGCCAATGAAGCCAGCGCCCCCGGTGATACAGGCGCGCTTCATCGCACCAGCCAGCGCGCAGTCGAGCGATGAGGCTCGGCCTCTGAGGGTGCCGCACGCATCGACTACAGCGTGAAGCCCGCGGCCGCAGCGTCGCCGTGGAACATCCGCACCGTCTCCAGCGAGTACTGCTCGAGGCTCTTGCCGAGACAGTCGAGCTTCTTCAGCAGATCATGGGTGATCGTGATGATGTGACAGCCCACCTGGTCGGCCTGCACGAGGTTGAGTATCTCTCGCGGCGAGGCCCAGATCAGCTCTGCGCGCGGCGCCTGAACCATGATGTCCACAGAGCGGGCCATGATCGGCATGGGATCGATGCCGGCATCGGCGATGCGCCCGCCGAACACCGAGATGTAGGACGGCGCGCCATCCTTGACGGCCGTCGTAATCAGTTCCACCTGCGCCGTCGTGAACAGCGCTGTGACGTTGACCTTGACGCCGTCCTCGGAAAGCTCGCGGATCAGCGGCGCCATCGATTCTCCGCTGGTAGTGGTAACCGGGATCTTGACGTACACGTTCTCGCCCCACGAGGCGATCAGGCGCGCCTGGCGGCGCATCTCCTCAGGATCGTCGGCGAACACCTCAAAGGAGATTGGGTGCTTGGTGATGCGCTCGAGCAGCCGTTGCGCGAAGTCGGCGTAGTCGGTCAGGCCCGCCTTCCACATCAGGGTCGGGTTCGTGGTGAACCCGGCGATCCGCGGATCAGCCGCCAGCGCCAAGATGCCATCGAGATCCGCGCCGTCGGCGAAGATGCGTGTTGAGATCTGATCTAGCAATGGCTCACCGTGTCGTATGGACCGGGTGTCCCGGCTCTGCGGCATTGTGGAGCTTAACCGCGACCGTGGTCGAGAAGTCTCGCGACCGCGCTGGGTAGGTCCGCCGCGCGCAGATCCGAGCTTGTCGCGCTCGAGCGCTTGTGACCGCTTCCAGGATATTCGATCAGCGCTGTCCGGCAGCCCGCGGCGCTGCCAGCCCGCATGTCCGCATCGGTGTCGCCAAGCATCCACGAGGCGCCCAGGTCAAGCTCCAGCGGGCTGGCCGCGTCCAGCAGCATCCCCGGTGCTGGCTTGCGGCAAACACACGCCCCCGACAGCTCCGCAACGATCCCACCAGGATGGTGAGGGCACAAGCGCGAGGCATCCAAGCATATGCCCTCGAGCGCGAGCAACTCGACCACACGATCGTGCACCGCACGCAACTGCACCACCGTCGCCTTGCCCTTGGCGGCTGCGGGCTGGTTGGACACGCACACCAGCGCGTACCCGGCGCGCGCGAGATCGCCGAGGGCCGCGGCGACGCCCGGGAGCAGACGTACGTCCTCCACCTTCAGCGGCGACTCGAGCAGGCCAGAGTCTGGATCGGGAGTTCCCTCGTTGAGAACACCATCCCGGTCGAGGAACGCTGCTCGGCGGTACGGCGCGGCGGTACGGCGGACGCGCTCGAGAGCCAGCGGGCCGCGCCCGGCGGGGGGGACCCAGCGTGCGCTCACGCCTGAGCACGTTCAGCCAGCGACTCCCAATGCCCCTGTTTGACCGCGAGATCGGGGTGTGAGACGAGACCGTGCCAGACGACCGCCTGCAGCGACTCCACGAGCGGCGTGCGCAGGGCCTGGGGCGGGTCGAGGACGACTGCGATGTCGGCCAGCTCGGCGAGCGTTCCCCCGGGCGCCCCGACGACGCCATAGATCGACGCGCTCACTTCGTGCGCGACCTCCATCGCCCGTACGAGGTTCGTCGAGACGTGGTGCTCGCGTGAGCCACCACCGACGGAGAACACGAGGAGCGCGTCGCGTGCGCACAGGCGGGAGACGGCGAGCCAGGCGCTGAACGACGTCTCCCAGCCGTCGTCGTTAGTACGGGCGGTCAGCTCCGAGACGTTGTCCGTCGGCGTGTAGCTCTCAAGGCCGCACAGCTTGCGGAAGTCGTTGACCGCGTGCGAGGCGTGCCCGGCGCCACCGCCAACGCCGAGGACAAACAGGCGTCCTCCCTGGCGGCGCACCGCGGCGAGACCCGCGGCCATGCGGTCGAGCGCCAACGGGTCGAGCGCCGCCGCCAAATCCGCGGCGGCGCGCAGGTAGTTGGCGCTGTGGGTGGTCTTGCTCACGCGCCGATCAGCCTATTGGAGCGCCGGCTCGCCGACCGATCCGATCGCGTAGCCGCGCGCCGACGAGCCCTAGGAAGAGCACCGCCAGGAAGGCTACCGCCACGGTGCTCGTGACGCGACCGAGCACGACCGGTAGCCGAGCCGAGCTGCGCAACGAGATCTTGCTTTTGCCGAGAGCTTCGAGCACCATCAGCCCGTTGACGTCCCGGCCGATCACGCGCGCGCCCGCGACACTGACGAGATACGGCGCCCCAGCGAGGTTTGTGTGGACCTGCGCACCACGGGACAGCGTCACCGGTACAGTCACGTGATCGTCGCGAATCTGATCGGCGGGAAACACGACCGCCAAAGAGGTGTGGGGATCGACTACGGGCAGGGTGGCGTCATCGTAGTCGCTGAGACCCCCGGCGGTCACCGGCGGCGCGCCGTCGGCCGCGAACACGAAGTCTCGATTCGGCACGACTACGCCGGGGCTGCCGCTGGCCTGCGGGTATCCGTCCACCTGCTGGACCGCACCGACGATCGAGGCGAGGACCGTGACGAGTGCTCCGAGCATCGCGGCAGCGCGGATGCGACGCCCCGACCGAGAGGCGAGGACTAGCGCACACAGGACGCCGGCGACGATGGCAAGGAGCACATATGTCTCCAGTCGATAGCTGAACTGCAGCAGGGTGAACGGATGCGGCAGGTCGAGGATTAGGCCTGGGTGCGTCATCAACACAGTGATCCCGGCCCCTAGTGCGGCGGCCACCCATAGCGCCGTTCGCCAGCCAGAGCGATCACTACGCCAGCCCGACGCCACCACGGCCACGAGCATGAACCCGACAGCCGCCAGCGGCAGCGCGAGCACGAAGTCAGGTGTGTTGGCGACCGTGCTGGCTCGGGAGAGCGTGAAGAGGTTGCCGAACGAGACAAGGAACGAAGAGCCCCTGAGCGACTGCGCGTAGTCGTAGTGCTTGGCGATCGCCGTGCGCCCCTCGTATGCAAGCGCGGGCACCAGGAACCAGCTGTTGACGAGCGCCGAGGGAACGGCGATCAACGCCACCCTGCTGACGCCGCCGCGCGTGATCAGGCGCCTTGCGTTGGGCACGAACAGGAGCAGCAGCACACCAGCGGCGATAAAGAATGCCGTGCCCCACAGCATCGTGATCGCGTGACTGCCGAACAGCACGAGTGTGCTGAGCGAGAGCGCAAGAGCCGGAAGCGCACGCAAGCGGCCGTCGAGGAACACGCTCAGCGCCGACGCGGCGAGCAGAGGAAGCATCGAGACGCCCATGAACTCCGGCCAGTCGCCACGGGCGTACACGAGCGTCAGGTAGTAGGCCGAGGTGACAAAGAGGAGCGGCGGCAGATGACGACTCCAGCGACCGAGCCCGGCGAGACGCCCGAGCCAATACCAACCGGCGTACGCGGCAGCGAAGCCGGCCACGTAGGAGGCGACGTAAGTCGCGATCGGATGCCCGTCGAGCGCCGCGATCGCGCCGCCGAGCATATACAGCGTCCCGCCGTAGAACGCGTACAGCGGAAAGAATGCGGCGGCACCGTAGGGAAGGAAGAGGCTCGGCGCGTGGTCTCGTCCAACCGCGACGCTTGCCCGCCACAAGTACCAAAGGTGGTTGGCCCAGTCTTGCGCCATGCCCGCCGAAGTGAACAGCATCGGCCAGGCCAGGAAGCAGATCGCCGCCGCCGCCGCGAGCGTAGGGATCGCGCCCACCAGGAGCGTCTGAGATCGCAGGCCCGCGACAGCGCGTACATGCCTGGAACCGCGCGTGCCAACGCTCACGGCAGGGCGACCCGCTTCCACCGTGAGCGAACCATCAGCGCGAGGCACAGCGCTCCCAAGAGCGCGGCTGCGCCGCTAATCAGCGCTCCGACCCAGAACGAGGCTGGGTGGTAACGGAAGTCGACTCGATGACGGCCGGCCGGCACCTCCACCGCACGGAAGGCCTCGTTAGCGGGAACGATCTTGGCCGGTTTGCCGTCTACGGTCGCTTCCCAGCCCGGATAGTAGGAGTCCTCGAGGATCAGATAGCCCGCCCGCGCAGCATCCACCGCGAGCGCGACGTGTTCGTCTTCGTCGCGTAGGAACTGAGCAGGGGTTGGCGCGCCCGCCACGGCGCTCGGCGCACCCGTGGGCACCCCTTCCAGGATCGGAGCGCGCAGTAGCTCGGCCGTCGTCGAGCGAGCCGTTGCAGCGGCCGCGGCAAGCTGACCGTGCGCTTCCCGCCATTCGTATGCGACCCACGCGCGCGGCAGCGCAGTCGCGTTCTCAAGCACCGGCTGCTCACCCGGCGTCTGCGTGTAGACGGGCTTCAGCCAGGGCGGCACAACCGTGCCGGGAGCGGGCAGCACGTACTTCACAGCGAAGGCGTCGAGCACCTCGTGTGATGTTGGCAGTTCCGGGTTCCAGTCATTCTGGTCGCCGGTCAACTGTCCGTATGCCGACCACAGATTGGCCCAGCGCGAGGTCTTGGGAAAGTTGTAGGAGCCCACGTCGGGCAGCGCATAACGCTCGGCAAGGTTCGCCTGCAGCGCGACGCCCGTCGCGCCCAGCGTCCCGCTCACGCGCTGGTGCCCCCGGTTCGCCTGTACGTAGGCCAGCGCGGGTGGCGTAGGCGGAGTGGCGTCGGCGAGCGGGATCTGCGGGTTGAAGCCGGCGTCCATCGTCAGTAGGTCAACCGCCACGAGCGCCACCACGAGTCCTACCACGACGCGGGCGTCAACGCGCGGGAACATCGTCGGCACCGCGAGCAGCAAAAGGCCCAACCCGCCGAAGACGATCCAGCGCCAGGCCACGACCTGCTTGATGAAGACCTTCTCCGCGACGGCTTCCCGACTGAGACTCGGCAGCTGCCCGAGCGCGCCGCCGAAGTGCGAGAACGGGTCTGTGTCGCGCAGGAGCACAGCGACCGGCACGAGTAGCGCGAGCGACATCACGAGCGACATGCGCCGCCTGCCCGGCCCGTCGGCCTCAAGCCAACGCTGAAGTCCGAGCCCCGCCAACAGCGCTCCCGCAAGCTCCACGAGCGACAGCGTGCGCAACATGTTCACGTGGTCCGGCCCGGGCAGGCCGACAACAAAAGTGTGCACGAACGTGTCCATCGCGATCAGCCCGGCGACCACCCCGAACAGCGCCCAGAACAGGTGCGGGCCGCGCGGCCGGCGCGCGAACAGGCCGCCGACGGCGAGGAGCAGCGGCAGCGCGCCCAGGTAGGCGGTACGTTCGGTGTAGTTGATCGGACCGAACTGTCCTATCGCCTTGTCCGGCCTCCCCCATAGCTCAGGGAAGAAGAAGGCGTAGGCGATGCTGTTCGGGTAGCCACTCGCGTTCCCGCGCGACGTCGTATTGGCGACGCCGAGGAACTCGATGAAGGGGCCGAGCGCAGCAGCGCTCAGAGCAAGGCCACCGACGCCGCCGACGGCGAGCAGCGCGAACCTGCGCTTCAGACTCGAGGCAGCGGGCACCGGGCGGAGCAGCTCATACAGCGCGTATGCCGTCACCCCACCAAGGGCGATGACGATCAGCTCAGGGCTGCCCGTGAGCATCTCCAGGCCGAGCGCGAAGGCAAGCAGTACGCCGTCGAGGAGCCTCCCTCGTCGCGCCACGCGCGCAGCCGCGAGCATCGTCCACGGGGTCATAGCCAGAACGCCGGAGACTGGAAACTGCAGCAGGTCGTTCATGTATGTGCAGAACGCGTACGCAATTGCCGCGAGCAGCGCCGGGCCACGGCGCAGCCCCGTCCAGCGGCCGAGCATGTATAGCCCGCCCGCCGCCAGCAGCAGCTTCAGAGCGGCGATCCAGGCCAACGAGCGCCAGAAGGAGCGCAGGAAGACGAGCCAGGTCAGCGGGAACAGTGGCGCTGTCTGCTGCGACGCCAGAAGGGGTTGACCGCCCTGCTGGTAGGGGTTCCAAAGACCGCTAGCGCCAGCTTCGATGGCCCGGCGGATGACGACAAGGTCGGGCTGGAAGACGAGCGCCGGGTCGGCCAGCTCGGAGTTCCCGGGTCGGGTCAGCGAAGCCGGCTTCGCGCCGGCGAAGGGACCCTGGAAGAGTGCATAGTCGCCACTGCTGAGGATCTTGCTGCCCAACAACGATGGCGCCAGCAGCAGGAGGACCAGCACACAGAGCACGAGCACAACCATGAGCTGCGGCGGCGTGTGCGTCGATGCGCTGGCGACCCGGGCGCGCAGCCTCGGACGCGATCTCGCATGCTCGACGATCATCGCGCGGCACCGCGATCGGGGCCTCTGCCGCCGTGTCGCAGGCGATAGCCCATGCGGTAGGCCAAGCGGAGGAGCCCGAAGAAGGGCACGCGCAGCACCCGCCTCGTGCCGATCGCAAGCAGCGGCCGTCGCAGGTCGTGCGGTATTACGCCGTCGGGGCCCACGAGTCCCTCGGCTGTCTTGTCGAACTTGCCACGAAGACTTCGATAACCCACCTCAAGCTGAGCGTATTTGTCCCGTACTTGCTCGAGTTCATGCTTCAGATGTAGACGGTCTCTGTGCACCTTCGTGAGGTCGTCGGCGAGCTTGCGCGACTCGCTCACTCGTGCCTGTGTCGCGGTTGAATAGATATCCATCAATTGATGTGCGGTTCGTCTCCATGTCAGAGGAGCCGCAGCGAGTCGAACTGCCGCGACGTGCTCCCTGCGAAGTTCCTCAGACTCGAGGTATGGAGCAATCCGCAAGGCTGTCGCGACCGGATCCCAGGGCTCAATCAATGCAAGTGAGCTCGGCAGTAGCTCCGCTATGGCAGTCTGTGACGCAAAAGCGCACACTAGGCCAGCTTCTGCCGCCTCGAATGGCACCAAGCCAAAGCCCTCGTGCACTGTGGGATAGAGCATGAGAGTCGCATGGCGCAACAGCCACCGCTTGTTGCCCTCACTGACAGCGGCCGCATCCACGACCACGTCCTCAAAGTCGGGGTGAAGGGCCAGGAACGATGCCTCGTCGCTGGCTGACGAGCCGACTGTGACGTGTGGGCCAGCGAATATCAAGGCGCCGTGCCAATCGTGCTGCTCACGCAGTACCTTCAGTACCCGCAGCGCAAAAGTGCGATTCTTGTGAGCGAAATCAGCGCCCAGACACAATAGGAAAGGGCGCTCACCCAGCCTTGCTATAGCTTTTGGTGGGATCTCGTCCACCGTCAACTCATCCAGTGTGTGGTTGGTACCGATGTAAGCGACATCGGTACGGTCACGCTCAACGAGCTCCTCGGCGATCGCCTCCTCCGCTGAGGACATTGAGAAAAAAACCACCCGGTCGGCAACTGCAAGAGCGTGCCGCGTAAACTGCCTGTGATCTATCCATGAATCGAATGTCTTGAAGTAGCCGGGATTGAGATATGCAATCAGGTCCTGTTGGGTAATCAGAATTCGATGCCCCAGCTTTTTCAAGAACGCTATGTCATCATGTGATGAGACTTGGTATGGTCGATGAACGACATCGCTGCGCCCTGTGGTGTCATTGACATCGGCAGTGGGCAAGAGTGCCACATTCGGCAACGAAGAAAGCACTGTCTTGGCGTAGTCACCCAGATCGTGTGGGATGATCACTCGCAGATCAGTTTTGCTCTCACGACTGAGGGCGGCAATAACCTCAAGTGTGTGTACCTGTGTGCCCGTTAGTATGGGCGTTAGACAACGCGCATCTATACTGATCCTGAGCCCACGGAGAGCCTGCTCCGCAACTCCGAACGATCTAGCAAACGGACTAGTGGTGGCCTCAGCAAAGTGATCTACCCAGTCGTAAAAATAAGGGTAGCGGACGGCTATCATTCGATCGTGCAATTCCTTAACGGGGTTTGGCGATCCATTAACCGAGAATGACGCCGAACCCTTGTGCAAAACGAAGACGTCGTCTGCCACGACATGCACCAACCCATGCAGAGTGCAGCGTTGGGAGAAATCGACCTCCTCGCCGTACCCTGGACTGAAAGCTATGTCGAACGGGCCAGCGAGTTCGAGGGCCGATCGCTTTACATAGAAACAGTGACCCACGACGGTTGGAATACGTGGACGTATGCGCAAGCTTCGTGAGCGGATTTCTCTTCCGACCGTTTCGAGGTCCAAGTCTTGTGGCAGTGACGGCTGCGGGTCGTTGCGATAGGGGAGCGACAGGATCGTGCCGTGGTTCGTAAATACACTCACGGTGGCTACAAGCGTATTCGCAGAAGCGGCATTGGACATGGCCTCAAACCAGCCCTCGGTCACGATACAGTCGCTGTTGACCACGATGACATCCGCTGGCGCGACCAACTCAAAGGCGTTGTTCATGGTGACAACAAAACCCTGGTTCTCAGGGCTTCGACTGTAGTAAACGTCGTGCTCGAGCACTCCGGCTCTATCGAGACCGTCGAGAAAGCTTCGTGAACGATCGTCAGGGCTCGCGTCGTCGGCGATTACTACGAGGACTCGACATGGAGTGTGGGCGAGGACGCTCCGTACGCACTCGACGAACGAGTCGTGTGCCCCATGGACGGGAATGCACACGACGACGTCTCCACGGAGAGTCTCGATGCGCCCTGGCACGTCAATAGTAGTTAGGGGCACTTCACTGGGCTCATGGCGGATTTCTATCGTCGTCCAAAGACATCGACCAGCGGCGACGGACCGAGACGGTAGCATCTGCACACCGTGCACGCACCCTCTATACCCACCGAGCACGACCCGGCGCAATGGTTCATCCAGCATTTCGAGGAAGCCGCCGGGCAGATCATCGATTTCCTAGAGTCGGACGGGATCAAGCTGGAGGGCAGAACTATCGCCGACATCGGGTGCGGCGATGGCATCACCGACTTGGGTGTAGCGTTGAAGGCTCGTCCATCCAAGCTGATCGGCTACGACCTCAGACCAACCGACCAAGACGCGCTTCGGCGCGCGATGCTCGCTGCCGGCATCCAAGACGAATATCCGGATGTCGAGCACCTGAATTTTGTCGAGTCCCAGCCAGACCGCATACCTGCGCCGAATGAGACCTTCGACATAGCCTTCTCGTGGTCGGTTTTCGAGCACGTCAGTAGACCGATTCCGATGCTCCGAGAGGTTCGGCGCATACTCAAGTCCGAAGGCGTGCTCTTCCTCCAGTTGTGGCCGTTCTTCACCTCAAGACACGGCGGCCATCTCTGGCTCTCGATCGACGAGACCTTCGCGCATCTCACGAACTCACCCTTCGACCTCGACCAACAACTGAGCGGTCGGAGAGGAACGGACTCCTCTCGTACGGCCGACGACGAGTTTCGTAGTCTCAACAGAATCACGCTCGACGGGCTGCAGCGCGCACTGCTCGCGGCGCGTCTGCGTATAGCAAAGGTTGAGCTCATGTCCGAGACGGTTCACATACCTCAAGACTTGGCTCACCTTCCGCTCGCCGATTTGGCGATCAGCGGGATCAAGCTGCTGGCCAACCCGTTCTAGCAGTAGCGACCGAATGGGCCCTCCTCCTACAAAGCGCGAGAGCAAGCGCGCATCCAGGCTAGAGAGGTCACGTGGTTCGGCCGCGACCTGGTTCCGGGACCACTACGAGGCGACTACGGGTCAGGTCATTGAAGTCTTGGACGGAAACGGCTTCTCATTTTCCGGTCGGCACATAGCTGATGTGGGTTGTGGAGACGGGATCTTGACCCTCGGCCCCTCTCACTGCTCCCGAGCCGAGACATCAGCCCATAGGACTTCCAGACGATCGCCATCGGTGATAGCCGTGGGCACAAAGCGACGGCCACAAACTTCGAACTCCTCTCCTCCGAGCAACTCTGCCGGATCGGCGCGCATTTCCGTAGTTTGGAACGCTAGTGGCTAGGCTGATAGACAGACCTCGGACTCGGTCCCTGATCGAACGCGGCGCACGACGTGCGCTGGCCGCCGTGGGAGCACCGGAAAGCACACCGGAGACTCCGCCACCGGAGGCAGCCTTGTCCCCGGAGATTGTTGAGCCAATCGAGGCGATCGACCCAGAGCTTTTCAGACGCACGACAGAGTCTGGCCACCTCGCGATTGAGCGGTCGTCCGTTACCAACACACTCTTTGAGCGTCTCGACGATGAGGACATCGCTGAGGTCGAGAGAAGGATTGGCGAATCGGCGGAGCTCAGCGCGTCTTACGCACACTCGTCCTCACAGCGAGTGGTGCGCCATCTCATCCTGTCCTATGGTGTCTATCTCGGGGTTTCCGGTGTGCTCGAGAAGACAGGTTTGTCTCAGGCGACACCTCCAGAGAGTGTTCATGCCATGTCGCGTGGACCACTTGCTGCGGCCGGCGGGCTCTACGAGGGTGATTTCATCATCGACGCGCTCGCAAGCGCGGGCGTCGATATGCAAAGCATCCAGACAGGGCTGGACTTCGGCTGCTCTTCCGGTCGCGTCGTGCGCGCTCTAGCTGCTGCGTTCCCGAACACAAAATGGTGGGCATGCGACCCCAACCAGCCCGCCATCACCTGGGCGCAGGAGAACCTCTCCGGTATCGAATTCTTCCACAACGACGACAATCCCCCCTTGAAGCTCGAGGAATCATCGCTTGACCTTGCCTGCGCGGTGTCGATCTGGTCCCATTTCGAGCCACAATTGGGGCTACTCTGGTTCCAGGAGATGCATCGTCTGATCAGGCCGGGAGGACACCTGGTCTTCACAACACACGGGCCAACCGCCGTCGGGTTCTACGCCACCAACGGCCTGCGCACCCCAGAGCAGTCGAAGGACATCGCCTATTCGCTCTATCGCCAGGGATGGTGGTACGTGCCCGAGTTCGGTGAGGCCGGGGATTGGGGTGTGGTCAACCCAGAGTGGGGCACATCATTCCTCTCCCCGGAGTGGGTGATCACGCAACTATGTCCACGCTGGCGTGTCTTGGAATTCGCGCCGGGACGCAACCAGGAAAATCAAGACCTGTATGTCCTGCAGCGTGTCTGATCCGAACGCCACAACGAAAGACACGCCGGTCCCGATTGCTAGCGTTTCCGCCTCATGTCAAGCACAATCCATCAGCCGCCGGTAGCGCCAACAACGGGCGGTTCAAGCACCCCGTCAGCGATCTCGGTAAGGAACGTCAGCAAGACATTCCGTCTACCGCAGCAGCAATACCACACGCTCAAGGAGCGCGCGCTGCACCCCTTTCGCAGCACCGAATACGACGAGTTGCACGCCGTCAAGGGGATATCTTTGGAGATAGCCGAGGGCGAATTCTTCGGCATCGTCGGTCGGAACGGCAGCGGCAAGAGCACATTGTTGAAGTGCATAGCCGGTATCTACCGTTGGGACACTGGCAGTATCTCCGTCGCGGGCCGGCTGTCTCCGTTCATCGAGCTCGGCGTGGGCTTCAACCCCGACCTGAATGCGCGCGACAACGTGGTCATCAACGCGGTCATGCTCGGCCTGACCCGCAAGCAAGCGATGGATCGCTTTGAGCACGTCGTCGCGTTCGCTGAACTCGAGGGGTTTATGGATCTGCGTCTGAAGAACTACTCCTCAGGGATGCTAGTGCGGCTGGCGTTCGCCACAGCGATCCAGGTCGATGCCGAGGTATTGCTGATCGACGAGGTACTCGCGGTCGGGGACGCAGCGTTCCAGCAGAAGTGCTTCGAGGAGTTCTTCCGGCTCAAGCGTGAGGGCAAGACGATCGTGTTCGTTTCACATGACATGCATTCTGTCGAGCGCTTCTGCGACCGTGCGATGCTTATGGAGCACGGCCATATGACTAAGATCGGCGAGCCCCGAGCTGTCGGACGCGCCTATCACGAGCTGAACTTCGGGCAACTCGCCCACGACGCTCCCGACGAGGCCCATTCGGCTAGTGGAACTGCGATAGCCGACGCGTGGTTCGAGAACGCAAACGGCGAACGCATCACCAACGCAAGCCAGGAAGAGACTGTGCAGATGTGCTTTGAGGCACGGCTGGGCGAGAACCTCGACGAGCCCGTGTTCGCGGCAACACTGCGCACCGAACTCGGGCACACGATCCTCGTGGCACGCTCAGATCAGCACGGCCACTCGAGCGGATCTTTCAAGGCCGGGGAGAGTGTGGTGGCGAGGTTTGCGATACCCAACTGGTTGACCGCAAGCCGTTACATGCTGACCCCGTCGCTTGCACGTGAGGGCACCGGCGACGCCGCGCTTGCACTGGTCGCGGACATGGCCTCAATCGTGATTCACGGATCTTCCAGCGGCGGCATCCTGGAGCTGCCCATCGACGTGACGCTCGAACGAGTATGAGCATGGTGTCCGACATCGGGCTGCCCGTAGCTACCCATGAAGCGACATCAAGCCATAACGTGCACGCCCCATCGGCCATGGGGGGCGGCTCGCAACGCTTCTGGTCGCTCACGTTCATGCTGGCACGGACCGAATTCAAGCTCCGCTTCTTCGGCTCTGTGCTGGGCTATGTGTGGACTCTGATGCGGCCGCTGATGCTCTTCGGGGTGATGCTGTTCGTGTTTACCGACATCCTCAACATCAATAAGGGCAACCCGGTCTCTCACTACCCCGAGTACCTGCTCGAGTCCCTCATCCTGTTCACCTTCTTTCAGGAAGCCACGTCTGGCTCGGTTGCGTGCCTAGTGGGCCGCGAGAACCTGCTGCGCAGGGTGCGTTTCCCCCGTCTAGTAGTGCCGCTGTCGGTGACTCTGTTCTGCCTATTCAACCTGTGTATGAATCTCATCGTCGTGTTCATCTTCATCCTTGCCAGCGGCGTGGAACCGCGTGCTAGCTGGCTTGAGCTGATCCCGTTGGTGGCGCTGCTGGTGGTCTTTGCGACCGGGGTCGGCATGCTGCTATCGGCGCTCTACGTCCGCTTTCGCGACGTCCAACCCATCTGGGAAGTGTTTCTGCAGCTCCTGTACTACGGCTCACCAATCCTCTACACCGTGCAGACAGCCGCAAAGCATCAATTCCTCGGCATCCCGTTCTCGCGCATCCTCGTGCTCAATCCACTCGGCGCGATCTTCACGCAGACCCGCGCAGCCCTGCTTCAGCCGAGCGCTCCGTCGGCCGCCCGCGCCCTCGGCGGCGATGTGCGCTTGCTGATCCCGCTCGGGATCATCGCCGTCCTGTTTGCGCTGGGCCTGTGGTACTTCAGCCACGAGGCGCCCAACATCTCTGAGAGGCTTTGAGCGATGAGTCAGCCATCCGAGCACCACGATCCACAGCTAGAGGTTGAGCGTCTGCGCGAGCGTGTAGCGACGCTCGAGGCGGAGCTCGTTGAGGTCCAGGCCCGCGCCAACAAGATGGTCGCCCAGGCCCAGGAGCGTGTCTACTGGCTCGACCGCTGGCATCTGGACTTGAATGCCCTGATGCGCCGACGCGGAGCCGCGGAGCTGCGTGGCGCGCTGCGTGCGGTGCGAGCGGTGGTGCGAATAGTCAAGAGAGCGACGCGCCGTCTGAGCCCGTGAGTGAGCGCCCCGACATGAGCACTATCAGCGTCGTGATCCCCGTCAAGGACGGCGAGCGCTATCTGCCGGAACTGCTCGATTCCCTCGCGCGCGAGGGTGTCGATGAGACGCTGGTGATCGACTCCGGCTCGCGCGACCGCTCGCTGGAGATCGCCCGCTCAGCCGGTGTGGAGCTACTAGAGATCGAGCCCGGCGAGTTCAGCCACGGACGTACCCGCAATCTCGGTGGCGAACGTAGCAGCGGGGACCTGATCTGCTTCCTCACGCAGGACGCCACACCGGTCGCCGGATGGGCGGATGCCTACCGTGAGGCGTTCAAGCTGGAGGAGCGGATCGGGGCCGCCTATGGCCCGCACCTGCCGCGAGCCGACACGAGCCCGATGATCGCACGCGAGCTCACCGAGTTCTTCGCTACGTTCTCTGCCGACGGGTCCGCAGTTATCCAACGCGGCGAAGACTCGACGTTCCTGTCCAATGTCAACGCCTGCTATCTGCGTGAGTGCTGGGAAGAGATTCGTTTTCGCGATGTCTCCTACTCCGAGGATCAGGCCTTCGGGAGCGACCTGCTGCAAGCTGGTTGGGTGAAGGTCTATCACCCGGGCGCAGCGGTCATGCACGCTCACGACTACGGCACCTTCGAGTTCATGCGCCGCTATTTCGACGAGTACCGGGGCTTGCACGAAACCACCGGACATGTCGAGCCGTTCGGTGTGCTGAGCGCCGCACGCCAAGTGACAGGCGCCGTGGCAGGTGATCGTCGCTGGGTAGCGCGAGAAGGCCTCAGCAGCGCCCAACAGGCGCGATGGGCCGCGCGCTCGGTCGTACATCACGGCGGGCGGCGCGTGTTCTCGGCGCTCGGCTCCCGCGCCGGGCAATTGCCCGCACCGGTCCGCAGAAGGCTGTCGCTGGAGCAGCGCGACGGCGCCGCGCCCGCCGCCACAGCCGCCGAGAGTTCGCCGGTAGCGCCTGCGAGGAGGATCCCGCAGAAGCTTCCCAACGAGGTCTACGAGGTCGCCGAGCGGTTGTGGCAATCAGGCCCGGCGCCGCTGCTAGACCCCGTCGAGGGCATGGCCGACCGCGAGCGCCTGCGGCTGGCGATGGCGATCCCACCATTCAGCCGCGGCAGCGGCGGTCATAATACGCTGTTCCAGATCCTCACACGACTGGAGCAGCGCGGGCACATCTGCAGTGTCTGGCTGGTCAACTACTACGGGTACGCACGCTCGGTGTGGCCCGCCGTGCTGCGCGATGAAATCCGCGAGTACTTCGCACCGCTACAAGGTCCGGTCTACAAGGGCTTCGATGAGTGGCAGGGAGCCGACGTCGCGATCGCAACCGGCTGGCAGACGGTCCACGCGCTGATGGGCGTCGAACCAGTGCCGCGCGCGCGCCTACGTGGTCAACGACCACGAGCCCGAGTTCTACCCGGCATCCGCCGAGCATGCGCTCAGCGCCGAGACATACCGTTTTGGCATGCACTGCATCGCCGCCAGCCCCTGGCTGCGCGACTTGCTGATCGACACCTACGGGACCAGTGCCGAGGCGTTCCAGCTCGGCGTCGAGCACAACACCTACAAGCCGCGCCCGGTGCAGCGCCGCCGTGACACGGTCATCTATTACGCGCGCTACGCCACACCGCGGCGAGCCGTGCCGATCGGCCTGATGGCGCTCGCCGAGCTCAAGCGGCGTCGCCCCGACACGCGTATCGTGCTGTTCGGCACCGGCGAAATCCTCGACGCCTCGTTCCCTTACGAGCACGTCAACGTACTTAGCCCCGCACAGCTCTCTTGGCTGTACTCCGAAGCCACCATCGGACTGTGCCTTTCGCTGACGAACTTCTCGCTGATGCCGAAGGAGATGCTCGCCTGCGGCCTGCCCTGCGTCGAGCTGGCCGGCATCAGCGCCGAGTCAATCTTTGGCGCTGACGGGCCGCTCGCGCTCGCCGAGCTCGACTCCAACAAGATCGCCGACGAGATGGAACGGCTGCTTGACGATCGCGGCGAGTGGGAGCGGCGCTCGCAAGCCGGCATCGAGTTCGTCGCCTCACACACCTGGGAGCACGCAACCGATGAGGTCGAAGCAGGGTTGCGCCACGCGTTGCGCGAGCGAGAAGCCAGCTCGACTCCCTCCACCTGAGGAGCCTGCGGTCCCGCGCGGTCAGGACGCCTGCGTAACCTCGACCCAGTCGAGCGGGCGCCCGCACAACGAGTGCCAGGAGGCGGGCGCGATGCTCTGTACCGGCGCTTTTTCAATCATCGCGTCCACTGGTTCCAAGACGACCCCATCGATGCCGGTGCTGTCGTTGTCGTCGGGGAGCAGATCGCCGCCATTGCGGATCAGGCTGACGGTGTGCGAGCCGGCGCTCAGGCTGACGGTCGTCACGTCGATCGCGGTGCCGTCATCTCCGGTTTGCCGCGAGGGCGCCCCTACGAGACGTCCGTCAATAAACACGTGCATGGGTCGGTCCACATTTCCAGCGAGCCAAAGCTCATAGCTCCCTGTGGACGGCACCCTAAATCTCGTTTCGATGCGCCCTGGCCCCGGGAACGAGAGCATCGGACGACCCTCGAGATCAGCGGTGACGGCGATAGACGGCGAGTGGGAGGCGCTCGCGAGGTTCACCGAGGTATTCGCAGGCCGCGGGGCGAACGTAATCTGAGCGTGGAGATGCTCGGCGCTTTGAGCGACCGCTCTCAGCTCCTGGCAGGGCGCAACAACCGACGGCCGAAAGCTGTCGCCAAGGGGGATATGGATCAGAGGTGAGGGGCGGTCCTGGCGCCAGACGGTGTAGAAGCGACCGCTGTAGAGGAGCTTGTAGTTCGACGGGGGCCTGCTCCAGGCGGGCGAGCGGCGCATCACGATCATCCGAAAACGCTCGATGCTCGGCAGCATGAGCGAGTCGAGGTCGTAGCTGTGGCCGTACAGCTTTCCCTGGCCTGCCACGAATTCGAACGGACCTGAGTAGGCGACCCCTGGGATATCCACCTCCATGTCGCGCAGCAGATAGAGATCGTATTCGTCGAAATCCGGCGCGAGCGTGGGGCCCTGCCCGGCGAAGCGGACGCCGATGGCTTTCAGCTCCGCATAGCGGGCTGTCGGAGCGAGGTTGGTGGCGTGGTAGAGCAACGCATCAGAGCCGAGCACGCCGACGATCAGCGCGCTCGCCAGGACCAAACCCTCGAATGTGCGTGTGCGCATGACGCCAAAGGCGCCGACCAGCGCCACGAACACGACGACCGGAGAGAGGATCATCAGCAGCTTCGCGTCGGTCCAGGTGGTGCCGTGTCGGTGCAGGAATGCCCACACGATCAGTGAGCCCGCCACGAGCGTGATCACGCTCCAGGCACGGCGGCGCAGCAGCCAGATCGCACCCAACGCGATGCACAAGAGGACCACGCCTAGCAGCAGGTAGGTCTGGTTGAGAAACCTCGGTTCGACGCGATGCGATTCGCCGAGCCACACCCCGAGCGTCTGGATGAACTTCAGTGGCCGCAGAAGATTGCCGGGGTCCGCGGCTGCCGTCGCACTAGAGTTGGAGACGCCTTCGGCCAGCTTGAGCGTCTTCGAGAGCGGCCCGACCGTCGGCAGGGCGATCAGCGCCGTGCCGATAGCTAGCGTGACGCCCCCGACGAGCAGGCGCACGATGTCTTGACGCCGCCGCGACAGGGGCACTGCGGCCAGCAGCATCGCGGCGCCGAAGAACGCCACCCATGGCGAGGCCGCGATCCCGATCCCGTCCAGTGCAGCCGCAGCGGCAATTGCAAACGGCAGCGCGGCGCGAATCCCCACCTTGACCCGCAGTTCGCGGGCGCATGCAATGAGCGCACCCATCAGCAGGAGCATGGGTAGGGCCGTGATCTCCTTGATCGATCCCATCAGCGCATATGCGTAGACGAGCGCTGGAATCGCGGCGATCGTTCCGATCACCGCCGCGGCGAGCCGCGCGAAGCCAGCGCGCCGCGCGACAAACGCCAGGACGAGCGCCACCAGGGAGAGCTCGAGCGCCTGGAATAGGCTGTAGAGCCAGATCAGGTCCTGCCCGCTCAGCCAGCCGACGGACGCAAGGACGCTGTGCCCTCCCGAGGGATAGCCGTTGCCGAAGTAGGCCGCCAGCGTCGTCCCATAGGCCGGCAGCCCCGTCGAGAAGTTGTGGGCGTGATGCAGCAGTCGCTCCGCCCCAGCGATCTGGATCGCCCCGGTCGTATCCAACAGGTAGCCGGTGAAGGTCACGCGGCCGGCGACCAGGATCGGCGCGGCGACGATCACATACGCTGCCACCGCCGCACCCGGGCCCCACCACCAGCCGGTCGGGCGTCCGCGCCAGCGTTCGCGCAACTCTCCTCGGCTGAGTCCGAAGCCGACCAAGGCCAGCACGATCAGCACCAGCGGGGTCAGCGGCGCTGTGGGTTCCCACCAGGTCGTGAACTGGGAGACGACCACGAGCACGCCGAACCCGAGCGGCAGCAACAAAAGCGCGGGCATCACCGTGCCAGTCAGCCGCTCGACCAGCAGCCCGCAGCCGAGCGACAGCAGCCAGAACAGCAGGGGAAAGAGAATTACCGTCGCCAGGAATTGCATCTGCTCGGTGGGTCGGCTATACCGACCGCTGATCTCGTCTCAAGCCCAGGATGCTCAACAGGAACGACGAGAAGAAGATCTGGATACCGACGATCAGTACCGACGCGGCGACCACAGCGAGACGTTCGTAGGAGAGCGAGCCGAGCCCGTGGCTGATCCAGCTCACGAGGATGACCGCGCCTAGTGCGATACCGACGAACATGACCAGGCCTCCGAGCAGCAACCCGTGCTCGAGCCGGAAACGCGCGCGCATGCGATCGAACCACGGGTCCTTCTCGCCCATGAAGTAGGTGCCGTATGCGTGCGCGCAAAGCCCGAGCGCGAGCACCTGGGTGCCGACGATCATCAGCAGCGCACCGCCGATGATCGCGTGGACACCCCATTCGCGTCCGAATAGGTTTACTCCACTCTCGATGATCAGGATGATCAGCGCGCCCAGGCCGGCTAGCAGGCCACCGGGGATGATGAACAGATGGGTCGGGCTGTGCACGAGCAGGAAGCGCAGATGGCGCCAGCCATCGCGAAAGCTCGAGAGCTTCGATTCGCCTCCGCGAGGGTGGTATTCGATCGGAAACTCGGTGATTTTCAATTTCTCCTTGGAGGCGCGGATCACCATCTCCGAGGCGAACTCCATGCCGGTAGTGCGCAGGTCCAGCCTAGGCAGCACGTCGCGTCGCAGCGCCCGCATCCCGCAGTGCGCGTCGCTGATGCCGGTGCGAAAGAAGAAGTTCAGGAGCCCGGAAAGCAGCGGGTTGCCGATGTAGCGATGAAGCCACGGCATGGCGCCTGGCTTGATGTTGTCCATGCGGTCGCCCATCACGAGCTCGGCGCCGGCGTCGAGCTCAGCGAGGAATCGTGGAATCTCGTTGAAGTCGTAGGTCAGATCGGCGTCAGCCATCACGATGTAGCGGCCCTGGGCGGCGGCAAACCCGGCAAGGTAGGCGCTGCCGTAGCCGCGGCGTGGCTCTGATACGACGCGTGCACCGGCTTGGGCGGCCAGACGAGCTGAATCGTCTTCGGAGGCGTTGTCAACGACGAGGACCTCGCCGTTGATCTCCGCGTTCTCCATGACCTCCAGAGCTGCTTTGACGCAGATCTCGATGTTCTGCGCCTCGTTGAGGCACGGGATCACCACCGACAGCAGGACTGGGGAGCGCTCTCCGGCGCTAGCCGAGATGTTGGACCTTGTCTGCTCTGCAATGCTCATGAGGTAACGGGCGCCCGGGGCTTAGGTACGCCAGGCATGGACGTACAACGTAAACGCACGACAGGCCAGAAAGTGGCGCGCTCTGAGCTCCGATGCTATCGCAAGCGATATTCGCCGGTACCTGATTGCCCGGGAGAGGAGGATCACATCGAGCCGCAGAAGTGGGCATTCTTAGTGGCTGATGCGAGTGTGCTTGGTCTACGACTGCCTCTACCCGTTTACGGTCGGCGGCGCCGAGCGCTGGTATCGCAACCTCGCTGAGCGGCTGGCGGCGGACGGGCACGAGGTCACCTACCTGACGCTGCGCCAGTGGGATCGCGGTGCGGCGCCAGAACTCGACGAGGGCGTGCGGGTGGTGGCAGTCGGCCCGCGCATGGCTCTGTACACAGACGATCGGCGGCGAATCCTGCCACCGCTCGCATTCGGGCTCGGGGTGCTGTGGCACCTGCTGCGCCACGGTCGGCGCTACGACGTCGTCCACACCTGCGCCTTCCCCTACTTCTCGCTGCTGGCGGCGGCCGCGTTGCGGCCGCCGCAACGCTACGGGCTGGTCGTCGACTGGTTCGAGGTCTGGAGCCGCTCCTACTGGGATGACTACCTCGGCACTCTTCAGGGACGGATCGGCGCCCTGGTCCAGCGCGCCTGCGCGCGGTCCCGCAACGCGCGTTCTGCTTCTCGAGCTGCACGCCGTGCGCTTGCGCGCGGAGGGGCTGCGCGGGGAGATCACCCTGCTGCGCGGCCTCTACGCGGGGTCGCTGCAGCCACTGCCCGCACGCAATGCGGACCCGCTCGTGCTGTTCGCGGGCAGGCTGATCCCCGAGAAGCGCGCGACGCTCGGTGTCGCCGCCGTCGCGGCCGCCGCCAGGCGGATCGAGGGTCTGCAGGGCGTGTTCTACGGCGACGGGCCCGAGCGTGGAAGCTGCGCAAGGCGATCACCGAGCATGGCGCCGAGTCGATCCTCGCCGCTCCCGGCTTCGCCGACGCCGAGCTCGTCGAGGCCGACATGCGCCGTGCGCTCTGCATGCTGCTGCCCTCACGGCGGGAGGGCTACGGAATGGTGGTGGTGGAGGCTTCGGCCCCGCCACCCCGAGCATCGTCGTCGCCGGCGAGGACAACGCAGCGACCGAGCTCGTCGAGGATGGCATCAACGGCGTGGTCGTGACCAACGCCGAGCCAGAGGCAATCGCGGACGCAATCGTACACGTGCACGAGGCAGGGATCGCGCTGCGCGAGAGCACGGCCAGATGGTTCGCAGAGAACGGGCAGCGGCTGTCGCTGGAGTCCTCGCTGCAGAAGGTGCTGGCCAGCTACGCGAGCCCGAGCGTGCGCTCATAGCTCTCGAGAGTCGCCTGTGCCGTGCGCTCCCAGGTGAACTGACGGGCGCGCGCCAAGCCGAGATCACGCAAGCGTGCAGCCGTCGCGTGGTCGGTCAAGAGATTTTCGATCGCGTTTGCGATCGCTTGCTGGTCGTGGGGATCGAACATCAGCGTGGCGTCGCCCGCCACCTCGGGCAGTGAGGATGCGTTCGAGCACGCAACCGGCACTCCGCGCGCCATCGCCTCTAGCACGGGCAGACCGAATCCCTCGTACAGGGATGGGTAGACGAACGCGTCCGCGAGTCGCCCACAACCCCTCCAGGTCCCTCCCCGAGACCCACCCAAGGAAGCAGACGTCATCTGTCACCCCCAGCGAACGGGCATGATCACGCAGTTGCTGCTCGTGGGCCGTGGCGTAGCCTGGGAGCACCAGCAGCGGACGACGCTCGGCGGGGATGCGTGCCATGGCGCTGATCAGCACCGTCAGGTTCTTGTGGGGCCGCTTGGCGGACATGCTCAACAGCACGCGGCGATCCCCCAAGGCGAAGCGTTGGCGCAACTCGCCCTCGGGGGCCGGCTCGCAGGAGATGGCAAGCCCAAAGCCCTGCGGTACGACGTCGATCTTCCTCGCGGGCGTGCCGAGCAGCCTTACGAGATCCTCGCGCGTATTCCTCGAGATCGCGATCACGCGATCGGAGCGACGCACAGCCATCGGCACCAGCACTCGCATTCCCAGGTCACGGATGCCAGCGTGGGCCTCGGGGAACTTTGCGTAGATCAGGTCGTGAACGCTAACCACGCGGCGAAAACGCCCCCAAGCCGGGGCGGTGCTGGCCAGGCTGTGAAGGAGATCCACCCCCTCCCGCGCGGCCAGCCGCGGTAGCAGTGTCTGCTCGCCGAAAACCCATCCCACACGGTTACGGGCGTTCACCGGCACCGTCACGGCGGGCAGCAGTTGCCCCCACGGTCCGTCTTTTGCGGCGGCGGTCTCACGGTTGATGAACGCCGTGAAGCGGATCTCGGGGGCGAGCGCGATCAGGGCGGGGATCAGTTCCCGCGCCGCGACCTCCATGCCCCCCGTCTCGTCGGGCACCAGAAAGATCAGGTTCAGGCCTACCTTCATCGTGCTGCAGGCTACAGCGGGGTCTCTACCCCGTGACCGACTGGCGCCGGCGCCGTGGCGCGCTCGAAGGTCAAAGGCCGGCCTCGCCACTAGCATGGCCGCGCATGTGCGCGTCCACCGACGTCGTCATACCCGTCTATGGCCACTACGAGCTGACCAGAGCCTGCCTGGAGTGCCTCGAGCGCCAGACGCTCGCGCACCGCGTGATCGTCGTTGACGACGCCTCCGGCGATGACACCGTCAAGCGGATCAGAAGCGACTGGCCGCAGATCACACTCGTGGAGCTGCGGTCAAACAGGGGATTCACGTACGCCGTCAACCGCGGGGTCCAGGCTGGCGACGGCGAGTATGTGGTGCTGCTCAACAACGACGTGCGACTGCGCCCCGACTGTCTCGAGCGCCTGATCGTTCCGTTCGGACAGGAGCGGGTTGGCTCTGTCGCCGCGCTTATGTTGGAGGGCAAGAGCAGAGGATCGACAGCTTCGGTGTCACCGTAGATGTAACGCTCGCCGGCTTTGCGCGCTTGCAAGGGCACCCACCTGCGAAGGCGTTCGCGGACGGCCCGGTGCTCGCCGGTCCGGAGGGCACCGCCGGGGCGTACAGGCGTAGCGCCTGGGAACAGGTAAGCGGGCTCGACGAGACGATTCGCGCCTACATGGAGATCGTCGATCTCGCGCTGCGGCTGCAGATCGCGGGGTGGGAGCGCGGCACAGGCCGGAACGCCGTCGGGGTGCATCTCGGGTCGAGCACCTACGGCCAGCGTTCGGCGCTGCAGCGTCGCCTGGCGGGCTTCAGCCGCGCCTACCTGCTGCGCCGCTACGGCGTCCTGAGGGGCAGGGTCGCCCCCAGGACGATCTTTACCGAGGCGTTGGTGAGCGCCGGCGATGTAGTTCTGTGCCGCGATCTACAGGCGACTAGAGGACGCCTGGAGGGCTGGAGCGCAGCGCGCGGGCGCGGCATATATCCGCCCGTCCCAGAGCGGGCCGTGGACCATTCGATCTCCCTGCGAGCCTCGCTGCAGCTACGCCGCGCGGCGATCGCCCCGACCGCCGAGGGCGCCCGGGTCTGATCGGCCCCAGGCGTCACGGGTCAGTCGGCGGCACGGGCGAGGTGGGGCTCACCGCTAATGCTGGGTGCGCCTGTCGTACAACCAGCAGGTACCGCTGCTCGCGGCACGGTTAGTGGCACTCTGCGGTCAGTGCTTCATCGGGTAGGCGCAGCCGACAACGGCAACACATCAGGCCGTGTGCACCCACGGCAGAGCCTATTTATCGAGGCAACCTGGCGGCAGTGCTAACCAGCTATGCGATCGACACAAAACCATCACCGCCAGCCACGAGCATGGTCTCAACATTCGCACGCAATCGAGCGGTGGAGAGGCCGACGCGCAGGGAGAGGCAGTGGAGACGATCTTGTAAGGTTGCCCAATGATCGTGCGGTACAAGCAGTGAAGAAGCCGGCCTGGATGGGCCGCATACTGCAGGCCTCCGTAGACATCTTCAACCGCAGCCCGATCAGCGAAAACCGGCTCGAGATCTTGCCGCGCGAGGATCTTCCGCTGTATGACGAGGATGGTCTTTGGACATACCACGGTCACGACTTTGTTGACGACGAGCGCTTCGACCGGGCGTACCGACGGGCGGTAGCAGCCAGCGGCCTTGACTATCGGATCCGCTGGCGCGTATACACGATGCTGTGGGCAGCCCAGCGGGCTACCAACGCAGAAGGCGTCTTCGTCGAGTGTGGTACTGGCCGTGGCTATATGGCTTCAGCGATCTGCGAGTACCTGGAATGGGGCGAGCGACCGTTTTACCTGCATGACACCTTTCTGCCAACACATCCGGACGACAGCGGCAACCAGCCGGCCGCCGGGGAGCATCTCGCCCACTATGCAGATGGTCCCGAGGAGGTGCGTGAGAACTTCTCACAGTGGCCGGGGGTGCAGCTCGTCGTCGGGCGCGTCCCCGATACGCTGTTGCCGGTCGGACCAGTGGCGTTCTTGCACGTTGACTTCAACCATCCGACTGCCGAGGAACAAGCCGTGCACCACTTCTGGCCTCTTTTGAGCGAGGGAGCGGTGGTCGTATTCGATGACTACGGCAACAAGGCCTACCGGGCCCACAAATCAAGCACCGACCGCCTGGCGCGCGAATTGAACTTCGACGTACTCGCGCTGCCCACCGGTCAGGGTCTCGTGCTCAGATAGAGATCAAACGCGCCAGTGACCCGGTAGCGGCCGTCCACAGTCGCGTTTGTCGTCACCAAGGTGGTTCCACCGCCGCACGGAGATCGAGATCGAGCTGTGCCAGAGGAGGCCGAGTTTGAGGATTACGCATCAAATCGGCCCCAGGCGTCGCGACTGAGACGTCTACGTAGTCGTGCCGACGCATTTATCCAGCCGTCAGTGCGGTTGTCGGCGACCAACAGGTTCTCTTGTCCACCGCTTCGAAAAGTGTGGCTGGCTGGCCAGTCCTCGACGTCGTAGACGTCTCCGTTGCGCCCGACCACCACGGTCCGCAAGCCCCGTTGCAGGATCTGTCGGGTCATGCTCTGGTGGCCGCTCTCCAACAGGTAAGCGGCGCGCTTGTCGGTGGCACGCTCCAGTGCCATCTGTGCGAGTGTGAGCCGCTCGAGCATGAACGCATTGGTACGGATGTGAGGGTTGGGGAAACGCGGGTAATCGCTTCGCGCCCGACGCAGTAGGGCGAGCTGGGGAAGCCAATATATGAGCGGTCCCCGGATCCACTCCGCCTGGCTCTCCCAGCTGGCGCTGGCACCAGCCAGTCCGACGTCGGGCATCTGGAGCGCCTGCTCGAGGTGAGAAAGCCAGCCGTTGACCTGGATGACGCTGTAGGAGTTCAGCAGACAGATCGTGGCATGCTCGAGCTGAGCGGCAGCTTCTCCGTACGCGGCGAGGTCGAGCAGGGGACGTTCGAGCACGATCAGCCTGTGGTCCAGTCCATCGAGCTCGGCGAGCAGGGTCCCACGGTCGACTGCGCTCCCGCCAGACGCCCGCGGGTCGGATCCGTTGAGGAGAATGATCAGCTCATGTGCTGCACCGGCCGGATGCCCGCGGTAGGAGCGCAGGAACCTTCGTAGCGGCTCAGGCCCCAAAGGCGCCCACACAAGGTGAACCAGCGCGATCACTGTGCGGGCGAGTCCCGCTGCCGAGACACTGTCGATGGCGGTGTTGGGTCAGCCTGTCTCCCCCACGCGAATGTGGAGAGCAGCCATCGGCGATCTGCTCCTCCCCTTGCATAGGAGCGCGTTTGGTTGTCGGCGACCAGCAGCCTCTCTTGATCGCCCTGCCAGAAGGTTCGACTCGCCGGCCAGTGCTGCTGGTCATAGGTGTTCCCGTCACGATCAACGACGAGCGTGCGTAGACCCATGTGCTGGATCTGTTGCGTCAAGCTGTGCCGGCCGCTCTCCAGTGCGTAGGCGTCCGCCTTGCTGTTGATCGGCTGCCTGCGCAGCCGACCGTGCGTGCTCCGCTTGAGCATGAAGGCGTTGGTTCGCAGGTGCGCTGCCGGAAAGCCTCCGTAGCCAAGTAGCTGCTTTGGCATGTCAGGCAACGTACGCCACTTGGCCAGCAGCGACTCGACTAGAGAGCGAGTGGGATGCTCGTCTTTCCCTTGCGTCTGGCCAGTGTCGCGTTCGAGCTCGATCGCCAGGAATTGCTCGCGTGCCACTCGGCGCGGCGGTACCACCCCCCGGTAGGGGGTGGGAAAGAAATAGGCGTGGAGCACCCACGAGCGGCTACTCGCCCACGATCCGGTAGCGGCGACCAGCCCTGCGTCTGGTTGATCCAGCCCCTCGCTGATCTTGAGCAGCCAATCCGGTGCAAGGATTTCGCTGTGGGAGTTCAGAAAGCAAAGTCGCTCGTGCTCGAGGTGCTCGCTCGCGTATCTGTAGGCGGCCAAGTCCTGCACCGGCTGCGGTAGCTCGAGCACACGGTGATTCACCCCGTCGAGCTCGGCGAGAAGGGAGGGACGCTCCTCGACGCTGACTCCGTTGAGGAGAACCACTAGCTCGTGCTCGATGCCGGCCGGATGGGCGCGATAGGAACGCAGAAAGCTCCGCAATGGCTCGGGTCCCAGCGGCCCCCAGACGAGATGTACGAGCGCGATCACTGCACGTGGGTTGAGGTCCAGCGAATTAGAACCGGCTATCAACGTGACCACTCCCGGACGAGCTGGCAGAACTGCCCGGCACTGATACTCCGGTGACGCTGTATACGCCATCTAGCCCGACACCAACCCGGCGCACGCCACAACGCCTGCAGGTAGGCGCGCAGATGGGTTTTTAGCAATCCGGTGCGAGCACTGTGAGCAAGGCTGTGAAGCTGGCCCGAGAGGATCTCACGAGCGTTCTCCAGCAGAAATCTGAGCGGAGCATCCTTGATGAGAACCGCGATCGAGTTGCGTCGCAGCAGCAGAAAGTAGAACGGGTTCAGGTCCCCTTTTGTGGTGGCGCTCCCCATGTGGTAGGCGACCGCTCCGGGGATATAGCAGCAGCTATAGCCGAGCAGCTGGGCGCGCAGACCCCAGTCAACGTCCTCGTAGTAGGCGTGAAAGGACTCATCGAAGCCTCCCACGCGAGATAGCGCACTGACTCTATACAGCCCCGCACCTGCCGTCGGCGCAAAGACCTCTTCCTCGCGCTCGTATTGCCCGTGATCTGGCTGTCCGTGACCACGCCGATCGGCGGCCCCGTCGCAGCGAAATAGATCACCTGCCCCGTCGAGCTCATCGCGGCGCGAGTAGTTGAGCAGCTTGCCCGAGGCGGTGCCCGCCTGTGGGTGGCGGTCGAGGCCGGCAACAAGTTCGCCGAGCCAGCTGGGTTCGAGCTCGATGTCGTTGTTGAGCAGCGCCACGAACTCACCGCTGGCGCTAGCGACCGCAACGTTGAGTGCCGCCGCCACGCCGACATTACGAGGCCCGGTGCTCACCACACGAACCTGTGGCCACATCTCCTGCAGATAAGAGAGTGAATCATCAGTCGATCTGTCGTCCACGACCGTCACCTCGAAGTCGCTGTACTCCTGCTCTTGCAGCGACGGGAGAACGACTTCCAGCAGATGCCGGCCGTTGTAATTGAGCACCGCGACACTGACTCGTGGCACGTGCTCAGGACCCTAGTCGCAAGCGAACGCCTTGGATCATGTCGATGATCTCGCGCGGCAGTATTCGCAGCAGAAGCACCCCGCCGGCGAACAGTCCCGTTGACAGCATAAGCGCCGCGACGCTCGGCAGGCCAGCCATAAGCGGGATCAAACTAATGACACTTGCGAGCGCTATCCGCGGAACGATCCGCAGCGACGGCCGCAGTTGAGGGCGCCCACGAATAACCGCTACCGCCTGAACAACCGCGGCCAGCACCTCAGCCAAGGCCGTGCCGAGCGCCGCCCCACGCGCGCCGTCCAGCGGCACGAGCGCCGCGACCAGCGCACCGTTGACGATGAGCAGCGACACGCTGACGAGCAGGATCTGGCGGTACAAACCCAAGCTGAGTAGGGCGTAGGCCCACACCTGGCTCACGAACATCGCTCCGATCGCGACACCCTGAATTGCCAGGACCCCTGCCGAAGGACTGAATTTCGAGCCACCGACTATCGCGATCGCCAGAGGCGCTCCGGTCGCGATCGACACAGAGACCCATGCACCAACGATCAGCGACACCTCGAAGACCCGCCCGACGCCGTAACCAAGACGCTCGTGGTCATCCTTGGCCGCGCGAGCGAAGATCGGAAAGGCCGAGCTCACGAGCAGCCCGGGCACGATGGTCAGGACTTCTACGATTCGAAACGAAGCGCTGAAGTACCCGAGCTGTGTGGCGCTCGATAGAGCCGACAGGAGAAATATGCAGATCCTGAGGTACAGCGCCGCGGCGGCCACCGCGACCGTGTAGGGAAGCATCGGGCGGATAAACACGCGCCAGCGGTCAACGTTGAAAGTGGGCGTGACCTTGCGTGTCCGGTGCACTAGTGCAAGCGTGCAAAGCACCGCCGCTATCCCCACTGGGATCGAGATTCCAAGGAAAGGCACGAGACTCGCACCGATCAGCACGAGCACGATCGTGAGAGCGATGCTGAGTAGCTGGCGCAACAGTTCAAGCGCCGAGATCCAACCGAGCCGCAATCCCAACAGCAATGGCAGCGAGAAGTTGTCCTGGCTTGTCTGCAGCAGCAGGCCCACACATGCAAGCGCCACGCCGAAGGCGATCGTGCCCGAATAGGCGACCAGCGCTATGGCAATCGCGATGACTGCACCGACCACGGTTAGGGTCACTCGCAAGCCGAGCAGATCACGGGCCACCGGCCATCGCTCATTCTCGGGGAGTCTCGCCAACTCACGTATTCCGATCGCCGTGAGCCCGAGATCAGAGAACGCTCCAACTATTGCGACGAACGTCATCGCCACGCCATAGCGACCCATGTTTTCCACACCGAGATGGCGCAGCAGCAGCGACGCCGACAGCACACTGATGAGGACACCGAGTAGATAGCCGCCCACTCGCATTGCGCCTCCGCGCGCGGCGGCCGCCCCAGCTTCAGGGCTCGCGAGAATATCTACAGGCGCCTGCTCGGGTTGAGCCTCAGATCCCTGCACCGGCCCCAAGTCAGAGTCAGTAGTCGATGCGCCGTGCAAGTGCTCGCCTTGTGGTTGTGATGATGTTTGCGATTGGTCTGCTATTTGGGAGATCGTAGAGAGCCAGACCACGGGAATCTTCGGTGGCTGACTCGGCTTCCGCTTCGCCCGAGCTCATGCATCGATGACGTGCACAGGAGTCTGCGCAGGCACGGATTCCCGTGGGCTGCTTCCGCAGAGCATCGGATCCGTGCTCCTCGCCATCCGTCGCTCGTGTGCTTGCTAGCCCAAATTTGTGCCTTCATAAGCCAGCAGGCGTCGAGACTATGACTGAAGGGAGAGGCGCACAGGCAGCTCGGCCAGTCCATATACCCCCTGAACACCTTCGTAGCGGGGATCGCCGGCGAGCTCTACCGTCTCGACTTGTTCTGCGAGGAAGCCGAGCGCCTCCTGCAGCTCCGCGCGCGCGAGATTGGCGCCCAGGCAGTAATGCACACCCGCTCCAAACGTCAGGGGCTTGCCGATGTCGCGCTGCGCGGTGATCGAGAAGCCCCTCAGATCCTCATCGCCGTCGCTGTCGCGATTGGCCGTGAAGGAGCAGACAAGCAGGATCGTGTCCTTGGGGAACTGGACGTCGCGGTATTCGAGGTCCTCCACCAGGATGCGCGCGGTGAATGGGGTGATCGGCTCGTAGCGGAGAGCCTCCTCGACCGCGGCCCCAGCCAGGGTGGGGTCTTTGTGCAGGGCCTCCCATTGCTCGGGATGTTCGGCGAGCAGGCGCATGGCGTGGGCGAGCTGGCTCTGGGTGGTGTCCACGCCCCCGATCAGCACGTTGAGCACGAGGTTCACCAGCTCGATGTCTGACAGCCGCTCGCCGTCCTGCTCGGCGGCGATCAGCTGTGAGATCAGATCGTCGCTCGGTGTGTCTCGTCTGCGCTCCAACAGCGCCTCGGCGAAGGCGTAGAACTCGCTGACCGCCTGCTCGATGCGGGGCCGCTCGGTCATCAGCACCGGCGGGTCGAACTGCCTCTGGATCCAGCCCGACCACTCGTGCAGTCGCGGGGCGTCGCTCAGCGGCGCGCCCATAACGGTAGCGATCACCTGCGAGGGGTAGGGCTTGGCGAACGCGCCGACGAACTCGCAGCTTCCGTCCGCGGGGAGCGCGGCGAGTAGCTCCTGCAGGAAGCGGCGCATGGCCGGCCGGTAGCGTTCGATCGCACGGGGTGTGAAGGAGGGGTTGACCAGCCCGCGCAGACGCGCGTGGTCGGGGCCGTTGAGATGCAGGATGTTGCGGCGCATCTCCTCCAGCAGGGGGCCCTCCTCGATCTCGAACAGCTCGGCGATCTTCATGCCGGGGAACTCGGCCGAACGGGTGCGCAGGAAGAAGCTCGCCGCCTCCCGCTCCAGCACCACATAGCCCAGGGGCGTCGCGGCCAGCCAGCCGGCCGATCGCAGCTCGGCCATCTGGGAGTGAAAGCGCGGGCCGTGCAGTTCGGCGTCGGTGTAGTCGAAGCTGGGTAGCTCTAGCTCGCTGACAAGAGTCATGCGGCAGAAGCTATCGCCAATCGTCCTCTTTGGTGATCACGGCGGTGCCGTGGGCGAGGAATGACGGCGGGCCGTCGTTGTTAGACCACGAGCGAACTCGTGAAAACCCCAGCCGATGGCTAGGAGATCGGCTGGGGTGACACGAGCGCAACCGGTCGATGTTTCCGGTTGTGTAGAGGTCGTCTATTTCTTCGGGCTGACTTGCTGCTTCAGGCCAGCGCCGGGTGAGAACTTGGGCGCCTTGGACGCTTTGATCTTGACCTTCTCGCCCGTGCGGGGATTTACACCGGTGCGGGCGGCGCGTTTGACGACAGAGAACTTCCCGAAGCCCGTGAGCACAACATCATCGCCCTTTTTGAGCGTCTTGCCGACCGTCGCCACGAACGACTCGATCGCGCGCGTGGAGTCCGCCTTTGAGAGACCGCTGTCAGCCGCGACCGCCTCGATCAGCTGGGTCTTGTTCATGAACTGCTTCCTTTCGATAGGTGATCTGCGACCGCGCAGCCTAGCGTGAGAGGGCGTTTTGCCACTGTCTGGGCCATCAGCTCATCATTCTCGAAGCTCGTGACAATGCCGGGATAACCTTCCCTCGCTCCGTCAGCCGATGGCACGTTTGCATCCGCCGAGCAGCTTGTAGGCGCTGTGGTGTGTCACATACACAGTGACGGCGGAGGAGCCGCAGTGGATCGTGCCGCTACCGAAGTGGGCATGCACGATCGAGGGACCCGTGCCGGTGTAGACGATGTTGGTGCCGTGGCTGGTGTAGATGAAGTTCTTGCCGTTGCCAGCGTAGATCCGGTCGAACTGCGTGGTCGGCTGGTCGGAGGGCTTGTAGTCGCCCCAGATGACGTCGCCCGCTTCACCGCCGTAGATGGTGTCGTTGCCGTTGCCGCCGAGCAGCAAGTTGTGCTTGTGCTTGTCGCCTCGCATAGTGCTGTTGCGGTCTCGGGAGTTGAGGATCGTCTTGCCGTTGATCTTCGGCCATCCGGCGTGACTGGTGCTGGCAAGGACAGGATCTGTACAGATAGCCATCAGCGCCAGGAGCGCCGCGGTCGAGATGACGCGGCTGGCCTTGAAGGTTCTTCTGGGGCTGTTCGCTTCTCTGAGCATGGGCTTCCCTTCTTTGATGGCCGACGTCATCGGAGTCGGCGGCTTTGCGATCCCTCTGGGGTTGGCTTAGCAGCTCGAATTGGGGCCATCAACCGCCCTGGCCACCAATTGGGCGTGTTTGGTCGTTCCTCGCGGGTCAGGAGGAGCTCTGTCTCGAGCTCCTCTGACCGTCTGCGGTGCTCAGACAGGCCAACCGTTAGCCGGCGGGCTGGAACATCCCGCTGTGGCTAGTGTTTCTTTGAGCCTTTGGGGCAGGGAATGGCGGCCTTGGCGTCAACAGTGCTGCCGTCCTCGAACCCAAACACCGACTCGACCGGGAAGCCCCCTTTGGGGCATGTCTTGGGCAGGATGATGCCGGTGACGTGAAACCGTTTCTGCTCGGCGGGTGTCGCGCCGAGGGTTATGTAGGCGCTCTTGACCGAGGCGTTTGAAGCTTCCGGCAGTGTTTTGATTTCCGGCACGTCGATGGTGAAGCCCAGGCCGTATGGCTTTGGCTCCTTGACGATCGGCGCACGGAAGATCAGCTGCACCGAGACGGGCGAGATCGCGTTTACGTAGAGCAGCACTTCGTAGTGGCCGGGCTGGTTGTTGCCGACGAAGAGTTCCATCGTGAACGGCTCTTCGATGATCGTCCCTGCCAGTTCGTAGATGCCCACGCCGCCGCCCGATCCCGCAACCGAGCGAGGCGGGCAGGCTTCGGGACCCCTTTCTTCCAGCTTGAACACATTGCAGGTGGCTGTGCCTTTGAGGTTCAGACTCAGACCAGCGGGGCCGATGATCGAAACCTTGCTCAGCGGTGAGGGGACGCGGCCGGTGGTGCTCGAGAATATTGCGCTGCCTTCGGCGAGTGCGGGGGCACCGAGTATGTCCGGCTTGAACGCGGCTTTGATGGAGACCTGCTCTTCAGCCGACGCACTGACCGAAGACGACAACACAGCTCCTGCCGTGAGAGCTGCCAGCAACAGCGTCCGCACCCGAATGTCTAGCCACCCTTGACCGATCATCGTTGACCGCCCTTTCCCCAATGTCCGAGGTCGCAAGCTTTCAACCTCGACCCTCGACCCCGATTTGACTTCTATTCAAATAGAAGGATAGCGGGCCGTGTATCGATCGGTCTACGAGTCCGAGGATGTTGCCTCGTGGACCTTGCAGGCCGCGAGCATGATCCCGTAGAAGGTGCTTGCGCAGAGCTCGCAAACCCGCGCACGATCCAGCGTGCGCTGCTCGAGCCACGCAAAGACCGCGCCATCCAGGAAATGCTGCCACCCCTTCAGCGCGAGCGTCAGCGCGGGGCCACGGGGAACCTCCACGGGCAGGCGTTCTTCGAGCAGCTCGCGGTGGAAGGTGCGCTCGACCTCGAGCACTTCACGCACCTCCGGATGCGCCCCCACGCCCGAGAGCAGAGCACGGTAGGCGATGGAGCGCTGCTCCACATACCCGAGATGAGCGTCGATGGCGCTGTGCAGCAGCTCCGTTGGTTGAAGACTCGGGTCGGCGGTGGCAATCACGATCTGCTCGCGCAGCTCGGCGGCGACCCGTTCCAGAGCACGCGCGTAGAGCCCGCGCTTGTTGCCGAAGTAGTAGTAGAGCAGCCCCTTTGCCACTCCGGTCTGCTCGGCGATGTAGTTGACCGAGACCTCCTCATATGAGTGCTCGGAGAACAGCCGCACAGCGGTCAGAACGAGCTCCTCGCGGCGATCGGCGCCTGCCCTTCCCGTTCCGGTGTCGGGCAGGGCAGGGACATCGCTTGCTGGAGAGACGCGCACCGCACTCAAGATGCTAAAGAGCATAGCCGGATAAACGAGCGTTCAGACCAGCCAAAACATGGCGATCTTTGCGCCCTGAGGGCTGATCCACTCAGGGTCCACGTGGCGTCTTCACGGCGGCTTGCTTGTGTCGCCGAGCGGCTCTTTGACCGATCGAGGGCGCTGGAGTCGGCCTCACTGACGCCCGTTCGTATCCGAGCGGTGGGGCCCACGGACACCCTCACATGTAGAGGGACTATCTTTGTGCTAGGAGCGGGCTTGACATCCAGAGCTTTCTGGCATGACCAGCTCGCGTCGCTCATCAAGCAAGCCAAGCGAGGTGGTAGTTCCACATGAGCCGAAAGCCACGTGAGCATTTCGACATCAACGGACGAACGGCGTTCATTACCGGCGCAGCGCGTGGGATCGGCGCGGCGAGCGCCGAGAGACTGCACGCCAAGGGCGCCAACGTGGCTCTGGTGGGCCTGGAGCCCGAGCGACTGGAGGCTCTGGCCGAGCGTCTCGGCGATCGGGCCATCGCCCTGGAGGCCGATGTAACCGACTTCGACGCACTGCAGCGGGCGGTCCAGGCGACGAGCGAGCGCTTTGGCGGCATCGACGTCGCGATCGCGAATGCGGGGCTGGCTTTCATGGGCTCGCTTGCCACCGCGCCGATCGAGCAGGTCGAGCGCACATTCGCGGTCAACCTGCTGGGAGTGTGGCGCACCAACCGCGCCGTGATCGCGCAGATCACCGAGCGCCGCGGCTACCTCTTGAACATCGCTTCGCTGGCCGCCGTCTCGCACGCCCCCATGATGGGCCCCTACACATCGACCAAGGCGGGGGTTGAGGCGCTCTCCGATGCGCTGCGCATGGAGACCGCACCGAGCGGGGCCAAGGTCGGCTGCGCCTATTTTGGCTTCATCGACACCGACCTCGTGCGCGCGAGCTACGCCCAGCCCTCTACCGAAGCGATGAACAGCAGGGTACCGGGCTTCCTGCGCAACCCTGCTCCTCTTTCCACCGCGATCGACGCGATCGAGAAGGGCATCGAAACCCGGGCGGCGCGGGTGTGGGCGCCTCGCTGGGTGGGCGCGGCGATCGCCCTGCGCGGCGCCTTGCAGCCGCTCACAGAACGACGCATGCTCTCCGATACTGCCGGTATGGCGGAAAGCATGCGGTTGGCAGAGCAGGCCAGCGCGGAGAGCGCGGAGCTCGATCCGCTCTTGGGTGTCGCCGCACAGGCCTTGAACAAGTAGAGAGAGCATCAGCGAGGTGGAGGACGCGAACACAACCGGCGCTTCCACGGCACTGAGGGTCTATGAGAAGCCGACCTGCACAACCTGCCGCAAGCTGAGAGCGCTGCTCGCTGAACGCGGGATCAGCTTTGAGTCGATCGACTATCACCAGACCGGCCTGGGCGAGCTCGAGCTGCGCCACCTGCTGGAGAAGATGGGGGTCGGTCCGAGGGAGATCCTGCGCAGCAGCGAGCCACTGGTCAAGGAGCTGGGCCTGGATGACCCGGAGTTTGATGAGCAGCGGCTGATCACCTTGATGATCGAGCGTCCCCAGCTCGTTCAGCGCCCGATCGTGCTCAGCAAGGACAGGGCCGTTCTTGCCCGCCCGATCGAGCGAGCACTCGAGCTACTCGACTAGCTCGCACGGGGCGCTGCAGAAGTCTGCTTGGACGTTCATCCCGACGGGGTGACCCACTGGTCGATGCCGGTGGATGGCTTGGAGACATCGGCGGGCTCGCGCGCCCGTGGCCCAAGCCTGGCGGGTCAGACAATCGATCTCATCCCTGTGGAGCCTCGTGCGCCCCAGGGGATTTTGCCCTCGCTTGACATGTGACCATATAGTCACGTATTCTCTGGGTCATGGACGAGGTGTTCAGAGCGTTGGCCGATCCGACACGCAGAAGCCTGCTGGACGAGCTGTTCGAGCGGGACGGCCAGACACTGAGCAAGCTCGAGCAGCGGTTGCCGATGACGCGCTTCGGCGTGATGAAGCACCTGCGCGTGCTCGAGGAGGCCGGCCTTGTGATCACGCGTAGACGTGGCCGCGAGAAGCTGCACTTCCTGAACCCCGTTCCGATCCGACTCGTCCACGACCGGTGGGTGAGCAAGTACGCCGAGCCCTGGGCCGCAAAGCTCAGCGAGCTTAAGACACGACTAGAGGAGCGACCGAAAATGCAGACGCAGAGCAGCGGTAAGAGACCCTGGACGGCAGCGCCGACAGACAAGGTGTTCGAGATCTACATACGCACGACGCCCGAGCGTCTCTGGCAGGCGATCACCGAGCCGGAGATGAGACGCCAATACAGCTTCGGCCTGGAAGCCGTCTCCGATTGGCAGCCGAACTCTAGATACCAGCTCTCACACCCGAGCGCAGGGATCATGGCCGAGGGAGAGAACCTCGAGGTCGATCCCCCGCGCCTGCTCGTGCAGAGCTTCACGGCCCTGTGGAGCGAGGATGTCAAGCGCGAAGGAACCTCACGGGTCACGTGGGAGATCGAACCGGTCGGAGACTCGTGCCGACTGACCGTCACCCACGACCAACTACACGAGGACGCCCATGGCGAGATCTACGGCGGCTGGCCACAGATCCTCTCGGGCCTGAAGACGTTGCTCGAGACCGGAGAGTCACTCACGACACCGGGCTCCCTGCGCTATGCGGAGACTCCGCAACCGGCCGCTTGAGTCACCGACTCACGAGGAGCGTCCGAGGAATTCCCTCCCCCGGAGGCGCTTGAAGGGGCCGCAGCCTGGTCATCGCCACACCAACTTCCCAGACGCCGGCTTGCGGGCGGTTTGGTGTGGCGATACGACCGGTCCCGATGGTCTTGCACCCGAGCTCGGAGCCACACGACGCAGGAGATGTGGAGACGTGTGACACGCGCAGCCGCGATTCGGGGTACTCTTGAGATGGGATGCTTGGGCGCTTCGCGATCGTAGCCGCAGTTCTCACCGCTGGGCTTTTGCCCGCCACAGCGGTGGCCACGCCGCAGGATGTGGCCTCGACGCACGCCTATCTAGAGGACAGCTACACCGCTCTGCATGCCGTGGTGAGCAAATGGTCGTTGGTCGAAGCCGAAATACACAAGCTCGATCTCAAGTTCCAGACGGAATGCCCGGGCGTCGGCGCGGGATCGCCACAGAGCGACGAAGAGCAGAAGCTCAGCTATGAGGTGGCTGGAGCATTGTGGGCCACCGGATATCACACGAACGCCAAAATCATCACGGCCTTCATCAAAAAGGTCAGCGTGCTGAAATGGAGCAGCTCCGCGATCTCCCACAGCGCACGCAGATACACAACCGGGCTGCACGAAATGACTGCACTTGGGATACCGAACCTCTGCGAAGACGTGCGCACGTGGAACGCTGGCGGCTTCAAGGCCGTTCCTGCCGATGTCGTGCAGTACGTCAAACACGTCGAATCGATCACCGTCAAGGAAGTTCCCCCAAAACTGCTCGAGCCGTACCTAAAGCCCGCAGACAGGGGACTACTTAGTCGTGTCGAGCACCTCGCGACCCGATACGAAGAACTCGAATTCGGCAAGGGCCAGGACGACTGGAATACCTTGCTCGAAGTGCTCTCGCTCAATCAGTAGCGCCCGTCGAAGCAACCTGCCGGTTACCTTCGCAGTACCCGAGCAAACCGCTCAGCAGGCTCGATGACAGAGCCGACGGCCGCGATACAGCAACCCAACCGGCGAGTACGCCCGATGTCCTAGGCTCCAACGATGCCAACGGTCAGACAGGCGTCACGAGGCGATCGAGCCGCCGTCGTCAAGACGGTAGTGGCGGCCTTCGATGGGGATCCGGCGTGGGCGTTTCTGATGGACGGTCTTTACGCCGAGCGGGCGCCCCGGTTCGCCGAGGCGCTGTTTGACTCGAGGATCGCGGCTGGGACGATATGGGTAACCGAGGACCTGGCATCTGTCGCGATGTGGAATCCCCCATCCGAGGATGACGCTCCGCAGCCGGGCGTCGGGGAGATCTGGGCGCGATACCGCGACACGGTGGGACCACAGGCCTTCAACAGGCTTACCGCCTACAACGACGCGGTGAAGTCGGCCTCCTCACGGGAGGACCCGCACTGGTATCTGGGCGTGCTCGCGACTCACCCCCTGCGCCAGCGCGAGGGCCTCGCGAGCGCGGTGCTAGAGCCGGCCCTGAGCCAGGCGGATCAGACCGGCATCTGCTGCTACCTTGAGACCTCGACCGAACACAACCGCAGCTTCTATAAAGGCCGACGGTTCACCGACGCGACACCTCTAGATCTGCCGGGCGGTCCGCCAACCTGGTGGATGCGCTGCGCCTCGGCCGCTCGCTGACGCCCCACAGCAGCCGCTACCTCGCTACGCGCCAGGAGAGATTCGAACTCCCGACCTTCGGTTCCGTAGTTGCTAAAGAAACCATATCTTTGGCTCTAGAGAGCCGTTTTATCGGCGCCTAGATGCGCTCAGTTCGCCTTAGATTTGCGCAGTTCGGGACATATTCCGGGACACGTTCAATCGATATAGATGGATAATGTCACGACGCGTGGATTCAGTCAGAGCCTTGAGCAATGAAGTCTGCGACATTGGCGATCTCAAGAGCTGCAAGGACTCCGCTTTCCCCTAGCGGCAGGATTCGCACCCGATGCTCCGCCCTGGCATCAACGATCGCCCGTTCAAGTGGGCGTGTTAGCCGCCGCGAAACAAAGCAGTAGACCCGTTGGACATGGCTAGCAATAGCCCAACCACGGCAAATGGACGCGAGGCACAGCGGCGGATTGGGCGAAAGCTCAAGCTTTACTGCCAAGACTCTGTCTCCTGGCGAGGCGAGGGCAAGGTCTGGGCTGTACAGCCATGGCCGGCCACTGGGCAAGCGCCCCACTTGCACTGAAGCAAACAGCGCACGTTGGTTGGCCTCGCGAGCGCGGATCTCTCGTTCGCTGAGCACCCGCCAGCCTGCCAGTAGCTGCTCGAGTGCAACGGCGACGCTGGCAACCTCCCAAGCCTGCTCAAATCCACCGGAATGCATTCGAAATACCTTGAGATAGTCAAGCCGTTGGGAGCGCAGGCCGGCCTCCGTTGCGACATAGAGGGGTGCTCGGCGATATAGAAGTCGTCTCTGCTCAAGTAGCCCCTCGTGGGCGAGTTGGCCCAGAGAGGCCTCCGCGAGGTGGGGCTCGATGCCGAACCGCAGCGCCACGTGGTCCGCCCCGGCAGCTCCGAGACGACCGATCCAGTTGACAATACTTGCGTGTGTGCTCTTGCGCATAACGTTCTCCAGTCACCGATAGACCAGCGTCATCCGCCTATATGTCGATAAGACGCACTCCAAGCCCCCCCTACAAGTCAACAGATGACGACGAGGCAGGCCGTACATCGCACGGGAAGCACCAGATGTTCAGGGGCGCAGTCCGATCATCTACCCAGCACTGAGCGACGGACCACTTCGATGCTACGGACGCACATAGACAAGACCCGGCCGGCCCGCAGGACGCCGAGAAGACGCGCTGAACAGGCCCGATACCTTTCTGCCGAAAGCGAGCACAGGAGGGCCGCGATTCGATCATAACGGGCTATCGGCTCCTAGTAGGATGAGCCGCTTGCGGCGACGCAAACAGACAATTCAGGTACGCGATCCTCTTCATGTCTTTATCAAGATCACTGACGAGGAGCGCCCGGTATTTGACTGCGCAGCCTTTCAGCGGCTGCGCCACGTCCACCAACTGGCGCTGACTTATTTGGTCTACCCTGGAGCTACCCATTGCAGGTTTGAGCATTCCCTAGGCGTAATGGAGCTCGCGACCCGCATCTTCGACGTGGTCACGCACGAGGACAACCTGGCCGAAGAGGTTCGTGAGATTGTCCCCAAGGATCTTCATAAGCGCCACTACTGGCGGCAGGTGCTTCGCGTCGCCGCGCTCTGTCACGACACCGGCCATCTCCCATTCTCGCATGCCGCAGAGGCTGAGCTGTTGCCGGACGACACGGATCACGAGACTCTCACCGAGGCGGTCATCCGCTCCGAGGACATGAAGGCGATTTGGAAGTCGATGAAGCTTGAACCCGACGACATTGTGCGCCTCGCTGTCGAGCCTGCGGATGCCGACACGTTGGGGCCGTGGGAAGCGATTCTCAACGAGATCATTACCGGAGAGGTGTTCGGCGCTGATCGGATTGACTACCTCCTGCGTGATTCCCTGCACACAGGAGTGGCATATGGAAGGTTCGACCACTTCAGACTAATCGACACTCTTCGCATACTTCCACCTCCCCAAGCAGGTGATGGCGCGGACGCCCAAGGAAGTGATCCTCAGCTCGGCGTAGAACTTGGCGGCGTCCAGTCAGCGGAGGCCTTGCTGCTCGCCCGCTACTTCATGTTCTCGCAGGTCTACCTTCACCGGGTACGCCGCATCTACGACATCCACCTTATGGACTTCTTGAAGGAATGGTTGCCAGAGGGTCGGTTCTCACCCGACCCGAGCACGCACTTGACGATGACGGACAACGAGGTCAACGTCGCCTTGGCCGTCGCAGCGCGAGACGAGCAAGCACGGGGACATGTCCATGCGAAGCGCATAGTTGACCGGCAGCACTTCAAGGTCTTGTTCGCTCCCACGATCGAGGATGTGCGACGGAACGCGGCGGGGGCTAAGCAACTCTACGAGGCGGCCAAGGAAAAGTTTGGCGCCGACAAGGTCCGCTACGATCGGTATTCAAAGGGCGGCGGGGATAGCTCTTTCCCAGTCCTTGAGCGCTCGGGCGAGATCGCGTCATCAACGAGCGTGTCCGACGTGCTTGGCAACATTCCGACTGCTTCTAGCCACTACGTGTATGCGGCACCTGAGGTTTTCGCAGAAGCGCAGGCGTGGAAGGCCAAGAATGTAGAGCAGATCACTGCCCCAGGACCCGAAGAGGATGACGACGAGCTAGAGGAGGATCGGTGAAGGAAGCACGCCGCGCAGCGCTGATTGTCGAGCTCGTTGGCAGCTTGCGCGACAAAGGCAGTTGGGCTGGCGAGACGCACGTGCAAAAGACTCTCTACTTTCTGCAAGAACTCCTAGAGGTTCCGCTTGGTTTGCGGTTCTCGCTCTACAAGTACGGCCCGTTCTCGTTCGAGCTGAGAGATCAGTTGGCCCAGATGCGCGGCCTTGACCAGCTAGAACTTGAGCCTCAGCCGCACCCATACGGACCGAAGCTGAAGCAGGGTCCTGGTGCTGCTCAACTGCGTACGAGATTTCCAAAGACCTTGGGACGCTACGAGAAAGCGGTTAGCTTTGTCGCCGACGAACTCGGTTCAAAGGGAGTGGGATCACTTGAGCGGTTGGCGACGGCGCTCATGGTCACAAGAGAGCTCGGGGCCGTCGACCTCGATGACCGTGCCGCTCTTTTGCATCAATACAAGCCCCACGTAAGCGTTGACGACGCTCGTGAGGCTCTGCTTGAGGTTGACAAGCTTGCCGAGAAGGCGAGCCTGAGTGCTTCTGATAGCCCTGGTACTTGACGCAAAGCGATCAAGTACCGGGTTGGCCGCCTAGAAACGGGGGTCGGGCACGATTCTGGTGTCCTCAAGCCATCGTTCAAGATCCTTCGGATTGAATCTGACGTAGTGGCCAAGACGGTGGTGCGGAATGCGTCCTTCGCGAGCCTGGGCTAGCACCCAGGTGTAGGGGACGCCAAGGATTTGGCTGGCTGCCTTGGCGTCGATCAGTGATGGGTATTCGGAGCGTTCGCCGATCGGTATTGCGGCTCTCATGCGGTTTAGTCCTCGGCGTAGAGCGCCGGGCGCCTGACGTGCATGTGGTCTTGTTGGGAATGTGGAAAGGGTTCTCATCTCGGTTTCTCCCGTGTCTTCTTGTTCTTCTTGTTGTTGTTGTCTGTGTTGTTTGGTCTGTCCCCGACCTGGGTGATTGTTTTTCGGAGGGTCGCTGGCTGTCAGGGGAGGTACGTCAGTGCCGGCCGATAGGGCCGCCTTTGTGGGGTGACCTTGACAGTGGTGAGGCGGCCCGGAGTTATCGTGTTTTCAGGTTGGGATTCTTTCTAGTCCTGGCAGCTCTCCATGTGGCGATTGTGGTGTTGGTCTTCCTAGGTTCCCCACGGTGGGTGCGGGGGTGTGGTTGCGGAGCTTGTCGATGCGGTGCTCGGCTGGTGGGTGGGTGTGCGCGGTGAGCCATGTGAATGGGACTGGCTGGTCGTAGGCGAGGCTGTGGGTTTCGAGGAAGTCCGCGAGGTCGTCGGCTTGGCCGAGGGCGGCGGCGTATTGGTCTGCCTGGTACTCACTGGTACGCCATTGGCGTCCCCAGAAGGGTCGTAGGATCCATAGGCCGATCCCTCCCCGACACCACTTCAGTGATGTGCGTATAGCCCAAGCGAGGAGCGCGATCACGAAGAACGTTTGGGTGATCTGGTCGTCTACGAGCAGCACACCTGTTTGTTGTTGGTAGCGCTCCTGGTCGGGGTGTCGTTCGCGCAGCGGGTGGATGACCAGCCGGTTGATCGCGGCTGTGATCCGTGCGTCCCAGGTAGCGATGTGTCCGAGCTCATGCGCTAGCACAGCAGCGAGGTGGCGGTTCTCGAGCATCCCCGTGCTCAGCATCAATGTCTGCCCACACACAGCGGCTTCGGGCTCTGGGAGATCAAGCACAAACCAGTCAGTGGGTAGCCGCAACTCATGGCCTGCGTGCCCTTGCAACAGCTGTACGGCTTGTTGGTAGGCGATCTGCTCACGCTGGGATGGTCCCCGGCCACCTACACGGGTCCGCCACCACCACCCGGTACCCACAAAACCAACCATCCGCGACAGCGCGAGCAGCGACCAAACCGTCGGCGCGAACGCCAGAAGCACGATCAGCGCAAGGCCGGGATGGAACCCGGCAACCGCGAACGGGATCGCGACAACCACCAACAACAAGAACGCCCGCCAGCAAACAACAACCAGCTCGATCGCGACGGTCACGGCATACAACACCAGTGCCGTAACCGGGAGATCATGTGTTTGGGTATCCATACCCCTCACCTCCACCCTTCGGTTTAGAAGGGGAGCTCCCCAGCGGGAAACTCCCCGCGTGTTACGCTTTTCCTGTTTGTCGAGCCGGGACTATTCGTCTCTTTAGATCCGCTTGTGACGTTCGACACCTGTTCGACCACTGGTAGAGCACCCCGGACCGGGGGTGCCTGCTGGATCTGGGCCTTCATAGCCCTCCCACGACTGATGATGTAAGCAAGACCCGGGTCGAGCTTGCGCAGATGGTTGGGGTCGATCGTCAACTGATGCTCGAGGCGAACCGTCCGCTCACGCCTCATGCCATCCTCGGCGAGTCTCGTGGTAAACGCTGGGACCTTCCTGGTCCCCGCCAAAGCGACGATCTCATCCGGGGAGTTCACCCGGTGAGCGATCACCGTTTCAATGCTTCCGAGGATCCTCGCGGCCTCCGCCTCGCCGCCCATGCCCTCAACGACCTGCGGTGCAAGGATCAACGCTGTGTTGAACCCACGGGCCTGCTCCACACGAGCCGCCATCGAAGACGACCGGGCCAGCGAGCTGAACTCGTCAACAATCAACACGCTGAACTGCTCACGCGGCTTACGGACGGTGAAGTAGTGGCTGAAGTCCTCCAGCAGAAACCGGGAGAGACCCGCGGTCTCGTCATGCAGCGTCAACGAGTTCAACATCAGATACCCCGCACTCGCGTCCTCCCACGCCCACCCCCCGTCCAACAGTCCTCTGGCCTGCCCGAAGAACGCCTCATAACGCAAACGAGCGTGAGCTACCTGCTGCGCTGTCAACGCCGCGACCGCGCTACAGCCAGGATGAGCGCGCTTCAACAACCCGAGATCCATCCGTCCAAGCAGCTCCCCAGAAGACCTCGGGGGGCCAGCCGGCTGCTCGCACACCAACCGCAGGACAGTCTTCGCGATATCCCGATACCAAGACGCGGGACCCTCATCCGCGTAATCGATGATCTCCATCAAACGCCCATGAACATCGCTGGGCCCACCACGCCAACCATCAAACGGCTCGTTAGGAAACACCCGGGTTTCTCGACCGGCATCGGTCATCAAACCAACGAAACGCTCCGCGTTCTCCAGATCACCCTTCCCATCCAGATAAAACACCGGCGCGTCAGAAGTCTTCGCGACAGTCCAAGCCAACCTGAGCAGCGTCTCGGTCTTCCCGAACCCCGTCGCACCACACACCAACACATGCCTCACCAGCTGACTGGGCGGTAGGAACACCCACGGTCCGTCCTGCGGCAACGCGGGTTCTCCACCCACCCGCCGGGCGAACACAAACCCGTGCTCACCCAGAGCCCGCCCCACCAAAGGACACCGGCCAGGGACCACCGGTTGCCCGCGGCGGCGCGAGCCCAGCACACCACGAGCCATAGGCACGCTCATAGCCGCTCACCAAAGATCGTTGGTAGTTCCCTTAGGCCGAGGGCCGGCCACCGACCACTCGCCGCTAGCTCGGTCAGGCATGCCAACGGCTTAGGCGCGCAGAAATACAAGAACGTGTCGTAAGAGCCCGCGAGATCATCAAGGATCCCCTCGATCCGCTGGCGAGACTTCAACGTCAGCTCAACCTCAACCGCGACCCGCCGGCCATCCAACACAACAACACCATCAGGCAGATGCCCAGAAACACCCCGCTCACGCGCGAGCTCACGCTCACACACCCACACACAACCAGGAGAACGCCCCTGAACATGCAACCGCACCCCATTCACCGCCGCCACATGAGACAACAACGCGAGACTCGGCTGCCAAACCCGAAATTCACAACCAGCCAAAGCAAGCCCCCGACTCGTCGGAGTGACCCAAGACGGTTCCCCAACCAACAACCGCTCAACCCGCACCAAACCATGCTCCCGCAACCTGGCAACCACACGACGCGCCTGCCGCTCACCACACCCCAACAACCGCTCGAGATGATCAAGCCGGCCCCCGCACTGCTCACCAAGCCACCGCAACACCTCCAAATCACGAGGGGTGAGCATCTCCTCAGCAGGGCCACGCCTGACACGAGCAGCCCGCATAGTGAGCCTTCCCGACGCAACAAACGCGCTCATCGCTCGCCCCGCTCCTCACCCACCAGATACCACTTGAAACCACGGTCAACGAACTTGTCCTTGTTACGCCGCAAATGCTTATACACAGCATCCACCGAAGCACCCAACTCATCCGCGATCTCCGACCTTGTTAGTCCTGGGTGCTCCCGGACAAAGTCCACAACCTCCCCCACTCGCAAATGCATCTTCACCCCAGGCGCAGCCAGAGACCGATCACGTTCCCCAGTCAACGCCTTCCGCGCCGCAACCAAACTATTCCGCCGCGCAACCAAACCACGAACAGACCGCAACTCACGATCCATCTCAGCGATCTGCCGGTCGATATCAGCAACCAGACGACGAGACCCAGAACCACGCCTAGACGCCATCGTCAAAACCCCACATTGAAACAACCATAACCACAACATACACCGTAGATCTGGACATGTCCAGATCTACGGACGGATATAGGAGCGGACGCATCTGTGTGCTCAGGGCACACTCGTCCACAAAAATGCCGTAGATCCTTCCCTTTAAAAGATATTTACGGCAAACTTTGAAGTATGGTGACCGAGCCAGATAGAAAGTGGCTGCCCGAGACGCCAGCGATCGAACTCTGCCGAATGAAGCGCCAGACTTGGACTACTTGGGCGGACCAGGGCATTGTCACGCGCCCGGCTAACGGCGCCTACGGCTTCGGGGATGTCATACGCCTCGCTCTGGTGTCCGAGCTGCGCAAGATCCTTCCCGTTGAGGATATGGCGGCGGCTTGGCGAGGTATCAGCGCCGACGGCATCGCAGACGAGATCGTTGAGCTTGCAGGGACCCTTCGCGAGGATGACCGGCTTGACCTTGTGATTGAGCCTGAATCTGGACGTGTGGTCCTCGCAACTGACGACAACGCACTCGCACAGGCTGTACGGCACCCGACGGCTCCACGACCAGTTATCGTCATATCTCCCGCAGCCGAGCTGTGCAGGGTCGCCATAGGCTTCAGTAATCGCGCCTTGAGTACCCCTAGACCAGACGCACGGCGTCGTGGCCGACCCAGGGTAGCTAGTCGGCCTGTACAGGAGCAGGTTGACTAAGTAATGCCGATCTTGCCGATTTTTGATGTCGGCCGGCTGGCGCGGTTCTTCTCGCGAGATAGGCCGCGAGATCAGTTTGAGACCGCCGAGCACGGGATCGATTACGCAAAGAAGCACGGAATCATTGGTGCGGACGATGAGCCAGGCCTGGCCCGAGAGCTCGCACCGCGGAAGGTGAGGAGGGCACTTCGTAAGGCGGAGCGCAAACAGCAAACAGCGGATAGTGGAGAAGACAAGAAACTGTCGGAGGAGCTCTCCCCTGGGATCCCGATACTTGATCCGCGAGATCAGCCTCTCCTTCTACCACCACCCACGGAGAACAGACAGCCGGGGTCGCCGAATAAATCCCGAGGCGAGCATACCGATCGAGATTTTGACTCAGGGATGGAGTAGATCAGCGTATCCAACGGGGTTGGCACCAAGGAGCACCCGGTCGAGCCACGCTGTTCCGTGAGCTAGCGTGCAAGATGGTGTTCTCGCGAGGCCGCCTCGCGTTGACTATTCAGTTCTTTCTTTGCCGAGTAGGCATAGCCATGGAGGTGGTGCATACCCAGACGCTACGCGTGAACGCGTCTGCTGTGACACTGCTGCAGTTCCCTTCTAGGGTTCTGTTGAGTTTTGCCCCGCCCCTCACGATCGACCGTACGGCCAAGTCCTGCGCAGTGACGAGGACGAGGCTGCCTCCGCGCCGACCCATGACCGGCGCCGCTAGGTTCGATCTGTCCGACGGCGTCTGCCCCAGCGGCCACCATATGAGGCGTGGTCGCTACTGCCCATGATGGGTTCGAATACGCCACGCTGATCGCCGCAATCGGAGTCGCGCTCGGCACCTTGGCAGCCGTTCTTGTTGCGCTCTTCGGACCGGAATGGCGACGACGACGACGCCTGCCAGACCTGAGTATCAGCCTCGATGGAGTTGACGCTGTGATCCTTGATCGGACTGGGCGCGATGTCATGCTGGGTCCTACGCTGCGCCTCTACAACGCTAGAGGTAGTGATCGTGCCGAGGAGGTCGAGGTCTACGTTGACGTCGGGTGGGAGTTCGAGCCCACTGCGGTGCTCCCTCACGTTGAACAGGAGCTAATGTCATTCGGCGACCCGCGGACTAGACCGGCACCCGCAACCGCGCGCAACGTTGCCCCAGGATTCGCCAGGTGGCTCCCTTTCCTGATCCTCGGCGACGCCTCAACGCTGGCGCAGCAGTACGGACTAGCGCCTGACGCTCTGCCCGACGATTGCGTGGGCGTGATCGCAACTGCTCGAGCCGACGGCGGTCGTCCGGCATGGGTGAACACCGGACAGGAGTACTGGGTCAGCATCACCATCACTGGGGCGAACTTCGATGCAATTACCTACGATGGACGGTTCGTAATCGATGTGGCGGATATCGGACGACTCGAAAGCATCCAGGATGCCCGCTCAATCGACGTGGACTGGACCCACGTGCTAAAGCGTGTGGGTCACACGGAGCCGCCTACGCGACTCGCTACTCCCCCTTAGCAGTTGCAGTAAGTGCTGATGATCCGCGGGCACCCGATACCGTCCGCCGCGGCGGCCAAAACGGTCAGCATTCTGGTGGCGCCGTCTATGCGCTGCTGGTCAGGCTGGCCCGCAAACTCGATTTGCCGAGCATCGTCGGCATACCGGCGATCGGGTGGTGGGCAGCGGATGGAGCGGTCATGGCGGTCATCACGCCTCTATCGCTTCGATTGCCGCTGGAGCACCAATTCTCTGCCGAAGGCGCTCCCACATATGGGAGCGCGGTGCAGACGCCCTCGTGGTTCCTGCCAAGGTGCTCCGATCTCAGCCCACTCGGTCGCGCGGTGCTCTAAGCAGGTCACGCCCGCATTCCGAGAAGCCGGTTCCTCGGGTTCTCGGCACGGCTGCGTCACACCCATCGAACTCACGACCAAACATCTGCCGTGTACGCTGGTGAGCATCCTCTGGATCGATGGTGGGCACAACGCCACGCTAGCGATCGCATGCCACCCTACAGGCCTCTATGCGAGCTAGAAGCCGATCAGGTCAACACAATGTCTCCGGAGGCACCTCAAGCCGTATCGTGATTCACGTTATCGCTTTCTGGCTGTGCAGTCCGGGCGTAGGCAGCGGGATGGAACGCTGTCCTACAAGCCCTTTCTGATAGCGGGCGCGTAGCGCGTGTGCCTTTGCTGTCGATCTTCTTCTACTTCTAAATTTTGGTTTTGCCCCCCCGCCCCGTCATGGAATGCAATTCCGTGACTGAAGTGCGAGAGCGCAGCGAGCGTGCTTCAGTCACGGAACTGCAGAGCGTCAGCGAAGCGCCGAGCCGAAGGCGAGGGAATTCCGGGACGGGGGGGCAAAACCCGTGGCCGCGTAGTCGGCCACACCGTCCGAGAGGGCGTCCCGGACGTGGACGCCCGGAAGGACACCACCCCGGACAAGGAAGTCCGGGGTGCCTAACTTCAAACCGGGCCTCCAAAGGAGGCCCTACACCTGACTTGATACATCCCCTCACAGCGGATCTACTGGTCTGGCGCCGAGACCTTGATCGACGAAACAACGAGGCCGATCGCTCCTCGTGAGGGTTCCTTTTGCCGCGCTTTTGGGTTTCAGTGATCGAAAAGTTCGCTATCTGCGACGTACCTGGTGCGATCTGCTACAGGTCTCTACCTGTCTTGGTAATCCGTCCGCGTCGCTCGACATCCTGAAGTCATGGGGTCCACGATCAGAACACCAGGCTGGCTGATATGAGGTTCCCTCAAGACATAGACTCCGGGCTATATGGACAAGCGCGAGCGGATCGATGATGCTCGCCGTCGAGATGTATGCCCGGAGTGCGACAAGCCCTTGACAGGCAGAGTCGGCTCCGGAGCATTGGCTGACGGGGTGTTCTGCAGTCTTGAGTGCCAGGTGAAGTTCCATCGTGACTACTTTGAGGAGCGCCGTGAACACGGCACCACATCCAACAACTGAGCTTTCCGATACAGCCGTTTCAACTGGTGTGCTGGCGTCCCAGCAGTTGCGTGAGGCCGTTAGGCGCGAATGGATCGTCGGCGGCGACTGGCGCATTCCATCGGAGTCGATCCAGCCCGCCAGTCTCGACCTCCGGCTTGGCGAGTACGCGTGGGCGCTGCGATGCAGCTTTCTGCCCGACAGCAACTCTACCGTCGAGGAAAAGATCGACGATTTGGCCTTCCAGAAGATAGATCTTCGCGACGGAGCCACCCTTGAGCGAGACCGTCCATACCTCGTCCCCTTGATCGAGGAACTCCGCCTCCCCTCGTACATTCGTGCAAAGGCAAACCCAAAGAGCTCGACCGGGCGTCTGGACGTGTTCACTCGGGTGATCACCGATTGCAATCATCGGTTCGACGAGATCACGACTGGCTACCACGGGAAGCTCTATCTAGAGGTCGTCCCCCGCTCGTTCGCAATCCACGTCAAGACCCGTCTTGCTCTCAACCAGGTTCGTCTCATCGGCGGAGACTCGCGACTCTCCGATGAGGAACTTATGACCGTTCACGAAGAGTTTCCTTTGCTCTATCTCGATTCGCATGCCCTGCGAGGATCAGAGCTATCGATCGCGGACGGGCTGTTCCTGAGCCTAGATATCTCCGGTCCTCCCGAGAACATCGTGGGCTACCGCGCTAAGAAGAACAGTCTGCCGGTGGACCTTTCGAGCGTAGGAGCACTCAAATGGCCCGACTACTGGGATCCCGTGCACCCCGAGAAGGGCGACCGGATAGTGCTCGAGCCGGAGGTCTTCTATCTGCTGCTATCGGCAGAGGGTGTGAGCATCCCGCCGTCATTTGCGGCCGAGATGCTCGCCTATGATCCAACGGCTGGCGAGCTGCGCACCCACTACGCGGGCTTCTTCGACCCGGGTTTCGGCTATTCAAAAGATAAGAAGCGTCACGGCAGTCGCGCCGCTCTTGAGGTGCGCGCTCGCGACGTGCCTTTCATGGTGGAGCATCGCCAGCCCGTCTGTAAGCTTGCTTTTGAGCGCATGGCAAGAATCCCGGACGTGCTTTATGGCCAAGATCTGGGGTCGAACTACCAGGGACAACAAACTATGCTCAGCAAGCACTTCGTTGAGCAAACAGCTGGGGTTGCGCAGTTGGCGCTACGTGGCGGCGGCGAGCTGCTTGAGTCTGTTACACCTCCGCCTAAATAGCGTTCGCAGCTTCCTGACGCGACGACTATCACGCTCGGCGTAGAGTCAAGCCGTTTTAGTTGAGGTCTTCTCCGGATCGCTTGGCACAGGCGCTATTTGAGTAGCACTTGGCTTGATCTCGAATGCCTGGGCGACGAGCTGCGCATCCTCCTCCCGCGGCGCGTAGTGCAGGTAGCGCATAGTCGTCTGGATGTCCGCGTGGCCCATCCACTCCTGTACTCGGCGTATGTCTGCCTTGGTAATCATGCGGGTGCCGAAGGTGTGGCGCAGATCATGAAAACGAAGTGGGCGCAGTCCCGCCTGTTCTAGCGCCTTCTTGTAGCGGCGTCGCAACGCCGATCCATCGAGATATGAGCCAGACTCACCGACGAAAACGAGATCGTCGTCTGCGGTGAAGTACTTCCGCTGTGACAGTCGAGCAAGCACTTGCGCGACTTCCGGTGCCATTGGCACCGATCGCACCTTCCCCGACTTCGGTGCTGTAAGAGACTCGCCGGCGTAGCTGGCCCTGACGCGGATCGTCGCGCCGGAGAAGTTGACATCACGCCAGCGCAACGCAATCAGCTCCCCTCTACGCAAGCCGGTGAACGCTGCGGTCAGATAGACGGCGCCATCCTGATCTGAGCCTGCAGCGCGTACGAGAGCCAGAATCTCCTCAGGGCTGAAGACGTCGATATCGCCGGCGAGCCTCACTGGGTGGCGCTCGACTGCCGAGACTGGGTTGGAGGGGAGCTCATAGACCTTGCAAGCTCGAGCGAAGACTCCATGCAAGAGGATCACGATCCGGTTCTTGGAGTTGTTCGACAGCTTCCTCTGTGGAGCTTTCTCTGCCTCGCGTGTGTTCGCGTCTGTGTCTTTAGGCTCACGCTTGGCGTCACTCACAGCCGTCAGCCGTGTTCGCCACAGCTCGATGTCCTTGGTTGTGATGTCCTCGATGCGCCGTGAGGCAAAGGCCGGAAGCAGATAGGCGTTGATGATCGATCGGTATCCGCGCAGAGTCGAGGGCTTCAGCGCGCGGTCATGCTCGACGTAGCGAAGAAACTCGGCGGCCGCGTCGGCGAAGGTCGCCCCTGTAAGGACCATTCCGGGTAGCACCCCACGACGGGCTTGGTCGAGGACGTCACGGAGCCAGTTCTCGGCCTGGCGCTTTGTGAAGTAGCCATCAGCCGGCCGTCCGCGCTCCGTCCACGCAGGACCAAGCTTTCGTTGAATCTGGCGACCATCCGGAAGTCTGTACTTGGCATACCAGACTGGGCCATTCTTCCGCTCTTGTCGGAAGACGTGTCCGCTTGGCGGTCGAAACGATCTCTGCGAGACCGGTTTTGGAGCCGCTTCAGAAGTCGAAATCGGGACGTGAACAGAGGCCCGCATGTGCCCATTGTACAAATCCCTTGGGACATATTCGGGACACCGTTACGAAAAGTAATTAATCCATCGAGCAAAAAGCCCAGTTTATGGGCCCTTTTGACGCGCCAGGAGAGATTCGAACTCCCGACCTTCGGTTCCGTAGACCGACGCTCTATCCAGCTGAGCTACTGGCGCAGAGCCGCCTAGTGTAGAGGGCTCGGAACTCCTCCGATGTCCCGAGACTCACAAGGACGGAGAGGGAGGGATTCGAACCCTCGAACGAGGTCAACCCCCGTTACGCGATTTCCAGTCGCGCCCGTTCAACCGCTCCGGCACCTCTCCACCAGTGTGAGGCTCAAACGCCATCTCTAAGCCTACGCCACTGAGGACTCGCGCACCGTTCCGGACCGGTATCCTCTCAGCCATCGGCAACCTACCGGAGCTCTAGCGAAATGCTTCTTGCCACAAGCGCCGCCGTTTCCAAGGACATCGGGCTGATAGCCACTTTCGGTGGTATCGGCGTCGTTGTAAACATCATCATCGCCTATATCGCCGTGCAGATTCGCGGCGAGCGCCAGCAAAACCAGGAATATCTCTCCTCGCGGCGCTCACCCGAGTCTTGATTTAGCTCTCAGGCGATGTAGACGGGCGTGCCGACAGGCGACTTCGCGTACAGCGCGATCACGTCGGGAATGCGCATGCGGATGCAGCCGTGCGAAGCGTCGTGGCCGATCGAGGAGTACTCGCTCGGGTCGATCCCGTGTATGCCGGCTCCACCGTCGAAAGACATGAAACGGGCCTTCAGCGGGTCAGCCGGTCCCGGCGGCACGACCGTGCCGGCCAGCTTGCCCGCCCACGCTTTCTTCGGCACATACCACGGCGGGTCGGTCTGCTCCCATTCGATGTGGTGCAGGCCGGCCGGCGTTTCGAGGCCTTCCATGCCGACTGCTATTTCGTACGTTCTCGCCAGTTTCAGGTGTTCATAGAAGCGCAGCCTGAATTCCGACCGGTTGACGACAATGTACGCGGGGTACTTCGCAGCCAGTTGAGCCGCGCTTACCGCTGGGGCGATCGTGTGCGCTGGAACAGCCACGTTGGGGTTGGCCGAGGCATCGGTCAAGGCGTGCTCGACTCGGGCGGCGAGCAGTCGGCTGTCCACCTTCATCCCGGAATGACCAGGCACCTCGTTCAATCCGTCAGCGGTCGCCTGGACCGTGGCTTCAACCGCGGGACGATTCACCGCGGCGCGAACACCAGCGGTCAAGCGCCGTATGGCCTGATGTGAGTAGCTGACCAGCAACGGGATCGCTCGATTCACGTGCCCACCAAATAGGTCGCGTACCGTTCGCGAGAAGATCGAGCCCTGGCGACTTGCGCTGACAGCCTGCGCAACCATGTTGTTTGCGTCGATCGTAAGTCCAGCGGAGCGAGCGCTCAGCCGCCAGGTTCCGTTGGATGATTTGACGGTTATGGTCCGATCCAGATGCCCGATCAGCTCTGTTTGGATCTTGTGCCGAGCGGCCGAGGCACTCAGGCCCCCGACGTTCACGCCCCCGATCCTCACGCCAGCGGCGATAATCTCGCGACGAGAGTGGTCATAGACGAGCATGGCCACGAACAGCAGCAGAAGAGTGCCCAAGAGAGCCGCTACTGGCCACACCCGCAGGTGCTTGACTGGGCCTTTCATCGCGGATAACCAGGGCAGTGTTTGGCCTCAGGACAAACGCCCATGCAGGCAGTTTAGCCTCCGCCGACAGAGCCAAAATGGCGTGCAACGGACCATTCGCTCTTTACCCACGCTCATGGCGAGAGGCAGACAGCGGCGAGCGCGTTTCTTCGGTAGACGAATCCTTTTCTAGCCGCGGGCCTCTTCTCCTTACTACGTCAGATCGATCCAATAAGGAGGCTCCTGATGCTCGTCTACTTCATTGCAGCCGTGATTGTCGTCTGTTGCTGTCTGTTCTTCATTGCCAGGGTTCGCTCTCGTGGCTAGCCGCATCGGCGATGAACCCTTCGGATCCCAATGTGACGAGACGGACAACAAGTCAAGGAAAGGGGAACCGCAGATGCGCGAGCACGGTCTGTTCGCAAGCCAATCGGTCTTCCGTCACATAGCTCGTGGAGTGACCGGCTTCGGGCTGATCGGCTCGGCCTTCGCGCTGGCAGCGAGTGTCAGCCCGATCGCGCTGCTGCTTGCACCGCTCGGCATGGTCGCCCTTCGCGGCTGCCCGATGTGCTGGACCATCGGGCTGATCGAAACGATCTCCGCCGGCCGACTGAAGCGCACGTGCACTGAGAGCGGTTGCGCCCTGCACCCATCCGGACACAAGCCGACCTAACCCCAAGAAAGGTGGGCCTGGAAGCTTGCAAGCTCCCCGCACAACCGGGATCTTCAAGCGGGCCAACGGAGGGGGGGAGATTCGAACTCCCGGTACGCCAATCAGACGCACAACGCTTTTCGAGAGCGCCGCATTCAACCACTCTGCCACCCCTCCATGGGGCTTATAAAGGCTACCGGCATGAAACTGGTTTTGGGGGCTTCGTCCGGTTTCGGCCGTAGTTTTGGGCGATCGGGACGGGGGCTTGTCAGAGCGTGGGTTGCGCAGCTATTTCGAGACCGACTGGTTAGTTAGTATGAGTTTCGCTCGCTTGGCCTGGCCAGCGCGGGGACGGGGAGCGCGGCAGCTGGTGGGGTGCTCGGCTCGGCCGAGGGCCGCAGCGGATGAGCGGGTAGGAACGCGATCGCCAGGATCGCCCCGGCGAAGGCGACGCCTGCTGCGAGGAGGTTGCCGGCGCTGAAGCCGTGGAAGAAGGCGGCCGAGGCCGCGGCGTGGACCTGTTCCGCTAGCCCTGACTGGTCGGCTTGATCGAGACTTCTCGAGACGGCGAGCGCAGCGCCGACCGAGCTGTGCGCGTCATGCACAAGCGCAACGGGGAGCCGGACGGGCAGTCTGGCGCTCAGCCGGCTGCCGTACAGCGACGCGTATACGCTGCCGATGATCGCGACCCCCAGCGTCCCGCCGAGCAGGCGGGTGGCGTCGTTGACGGCCGAGCCGACCCCCGCCTTGGCCTTCGGCACGACGCCCATGATCGCCTCCGTCGCCGGCGCGCTCGTGAAGCCCATGCCGATCCCGTAGAGCACCATCTGGGCTGCGATGACCGCGTACGCGGTGGTGGGGGCGATGACCGCGGCGACCCATACGTAGAAGGCCGTCACGCACAACAGGCCACCCGCGACCACCAGCTTGGTGCCGAAGCGGACCGCGAGCTTGGTGCCCAGCACCGAGGCGATACCCACGAAAGTGGCCACAGGCAACAGATGCACCCCCGTGGACAGTGGTCCGTAACGCTTGATGAACTGGAAGTACTGGGTCATCAGGAAGATGAAGCCGAACAGCGAGAAGAAGGCCACCGTCACCGAGCCACTCGCGGCCGTGAACCGCGGGATCCTGAACAGGCTGACGTCGAGCATCGGTGTCGGCGTGCGGCGCTCCCATGCCACGAAAGCCACGAGCAGCGCCGCGGAGGTCGCGAAGCCGACGATGCTGCGCGCCCCACCCCAACCGTGGTCGGGCGCCTCGATGATCGTGTAGACGAGCAGCGCGATCATCGCTGTCGAGAGTGCGATTCCGGGGCGATCCGCCCTCGCCGCATCCGGGTCGCGCGAGGTCGGCACGCTCCAGGCGACCAGCGCAGCGCCCACAGCGGCGACAGGTGCCATCGCGAAGAAGATGCTCGACCACGAGAAATGCTGGAGCAGCCAGCCGCCGACTATCGGCCCGAGGGCAATCGCCACGCCAGCGGTCGCGCCCCACAGCCCGATCGCCCGCGCGCGCTCGCCGCGCTCGGTGAAGATGTTCGAGATCAGCGAAAGCGTGGCCGGGAACACGAGCGCGGCACCAAGGCCCATGACACAACGGGCCACGATCAACTCGCCCGGCGTGGTAGTGAGACCACCGGCGACGCTCGCGAGGCCGAACAGCGCGAGACCGATCAGCAGCATCCCCTTACGCCCGACACGGTCGCTGAGACTCCCCGACGCGAGCAGCAGCGCGGCAAACACGAGGTTGTACCCGTCCACGACCCACTGCAGCTGGCTCGTGGTCGCGTGCAGCTCGCGCACGAGTGTCGGCAACGCGACGTTGACAATCGTCGTGTCGAGGTTGATCGCGAACGCCGCCAGCAACAGCGCCGTCAGGATCAGCGCTCGATCGCGCATCGGCGAGTGCTTGCGTAGCCGCTGCTCGTCGGTCGATCGCGCGCGTTGCGCAGACACGTATCGGGACATGGTTGATGCTCCTGGTCGAGGCCGGCCAGTCCGGCCTTTGCCTTTACGACGAACGGGTGCGCCGGATTTCGACACCTCGCCGGTGTCGATCTCGGCCGCTCCCGTTCGTCGTCATAATGAGTGCGCCGAAAGGCGGCGCCATGACTACAGGAGGTTCGATCGATGAAGTACCTGCTTGCACTGATCGGAGACCAGTCGCAATCCGCCGAGGCGACGCCCGAGGAAAGGCGGGTAGTGATGCAGGCCTGGGATGGCTACGCGCGCGCGGCGATCGATGCTGGGGTGTACCTGGGCGGCGAGGGCCTGCAGCCGCCCACCGCCGCTACCACCGTGAAGATCCTGGAAACGGGTGATCACATCGTCACGGATGGCCCGTTCGCTGAGACCAAGGAGCAGCTCGGCGGCTACTACCTGCTCGACTGCAAGGACCTCGATGAGGCGCTCGCCTGGGCGAAGCGCGTCCCGTGGCCGGGAGGCAGCGTTGAGGTGCGGCCAGTCGTGGACTACGAGGCTTCGGGGTCGCAGGTGCACACCAACCGGGCAGAGGCGGAGGCGGCGCGGTAAGCGCCTCGGCGGAGACGGTCGAGCGCCTGTTTCGGGAGGAGTCCGGGCGGGCGATCGCGTCGCTGATCCGCGTGCTCGGCGATTTCGACCTCGCCGAGGAGGCGGTGCAGGACGCCTTCGTCGTCGCGCTTGAGGTGTGGTCCGAGCGCGGCCTGCCGCGCAATCCCGGTGCGTGGATCACCACCGCCGCCAGGAACAAGGCGCTCGACCGCATCCGCCGGGCCCGGCGGCTCGAGCCCAAGGTACGTGAGCTCGAGGCGCTGGCACCCGCTGTCTACGAAGACGACGAGATGCCCGAGAGCTCGATCCCCGACGATCGGCTGCGTCTGATCTTCACCTGCTGCCACCCGGCGCTGGCCCCCGAGGCGCGTGTGGCGCTCACTCTGCGCACGCTCGGAGGTCTTCAGACACCGGAGATCGCCCGTGCCTTCCTCACCTCGGAGAGAGCCATGCAACAGCGGCTGGTGCGGGCCAAGCGCAAGATCCGCGACGCCCGCATCCCCTACACGGTGCCCGCCGAGCACGAGCTTCCCGACCGGCTGTCCTCGGCACTCACCGCGCTTTACTTGATCTTCAACGAGGGCTACGCCGCCACCGCGGGCGAGGCCCTGATCCGTCGCGAGCTGTGCTCCGAGGCGATCCGGCTGACGCGCATCCTGCACGGGCTGATGCCGGACGAGCCCGAGGTGGCCGGGCTGCTCTCGCTGATGCTGCTCCAAGACTCGCGGCGCGAGGCCCGAACCGGCCCGGCGGGGGAGCTGGTGCTGCTCGAGGATCAGGACCGCCGTCTCTGGGACAGAGATGAGATCGAGGAGGGTCTCGCGATCGTGAGGCGTCTGCCCCCCGGCCCGTATGCACTTCAAGCCGCCATCGCTGCCGAGCACGCCCGCACGGATACGAGCGCGGCGACTGACTGGTGCCGCATCGTCGAGCTCTACACCTTGCTCGCTCACGTGGCACCCAGCCCTGTCGTGGACTTGAACCGCGCCGTGGCGGTCGCGATCGCAGACGGACCAGAGCGCGGCCTCGAGCTGATCGAGCGCATCCAGGGTCTCGAGGACTACCACCTCCTCCACGCCGCGCGGGCCGACCTGCTGAGGCAGCTCGGCCGTGGAAACGAGGCCGCCAACGCCTACAGGATGGCGCTCGAGCTCGCGTCCCAACCCGCAGAGCGCGACTTCCTCCAACGCCGATTGGCAAGCGTCTCCTCCGACGCCTGCCCCGGCTGACCGGCCACTCCATCACGCCATCGATTACTACTCCCTCGGCTCCTGCATCAGCGAACACTCTCGCGCCGGCGACACGCTCGGATCGCCAGAGGATGCAGCACCCGCGGGAGGCCTCAACGAGACGCCCGACTGGGACGAGAAGGGTGGTTGCGGAAGACACCGCTGACTGTCCGGCTCTCACCGACGACTCGGCCTACTCGATCCCGTATCCCAGGAAATGCCGCGTGCGGCATTTCCGTGGGTATGCCGTGTAGCTGGGTATGCCGCGTTGAGTGGCGAGTTGATGGGAAAGCCTTGTTGGGAGGGGGTCGTGGGGCGGTCGAACGCGGCATATCAGAGGGCCTTCAGCTGGGCTATGAGGCGATCGGGTGGCTGGTAGCGGCATGCTGGGCTTTGGCCGTTGGGCGCCATCCGGTCGAGAGCTTGCTGCTTGATCGTGAGGTCGGCGTGCAGATAGGTCTGCACGGATTGCAGTCGCTCGTGCCCGAGCCACATGGCGATCACCGCGACATCGACGCCGTGGTGCAGCAATTGCATAGCGCAGCTATGACGCAACGTGTGTGGCGTCACGTGCTTGGCGGCCAAGGACGGGCAACGGTGCGAGGCGTTCGCGGTGTGCTTGGCCACCAAGCGCTGCACGGCATCGGAGCTGAGATGTCCGCCCAGGCGCGAGGGGAACAGTGGCTCTTGCTCGGTGCCGTCCCGCTCACGCAGCCAGGCGTGCAGCACACGCACGGCGTCGGAGCCCAGCGGGGTCTCGCGGCACTTTCGTCCCTTGCCCAGGCACGTCACTTGAGCTGGGGGCGCGAGCTTCACATCGCCGCAGCGCAGGCCGGTGAGCTCGGAGAGGCGTAGTCCTGTTTGAACTGCCACGAGCAGCAGGCAGTAGTCGCGCCGTCCTGCCCGGCTGCCGTGGTCGGGGGCGGCGAGCAGCGCCTCGATCTCGGCGTCGTTGAGAAACGATATGAGCGTGCTCTCGCATCTCTTGATCGGGATCGCGAGCACGCGGCCGATCAATGCGGCGTGCTCGGGATGCCGATAGGCCGCGAAACGGTAGAAGGAACGGATCGCTGTGAGCCTGGCGTTGCGTTTGTGCAGACGGCGTCTGCACAAAATCGGACGAGAGGCGGGGGCATCCCGCGGTGTATCCCAAACGCATCCGAAAAGACAGCGAAGCGATGGCTTTCCGAATAGAAATGGGATAAAATCCTCCCGTATACTGCCGATAGGACATTGAACTGATGTCTTTCCAGAAGGAAACGGGATGAACCGAGAGCAGCGCTTCTCCGATACCGACACAGCCGTGATTCGCACCGCTCGGCGCCGTCGCCGCGAGGTCATTGTCCTGCGCGAGGACCTGCCGTGGCTCGCTGAGTATTCGGATCGACCAAAGGACATGGTGCGGCGCATGGCCAGACGCGGCGCGCTCGTGGAGATAGGGGCAGGCCGCTATGCGATCCCAAAGGTAGGGCAACCCGATGTCGCCTACCAAGCGTGGCAGTCGCTGATCCACGCGCGCCTCGCGCCGCACGGCGACTACTACGTGGGATTCTTGACGGCACTCATCGAGCATCGTCTCGTGGACCTCAATGAGAGCGCCATCACGGCCGCGATCGGCTTCGCAAACAGCACTCTCACCGACCAGCCCAGTCAGGTTGGCCGTCGGACCCTGCACGTGGTGCACACAGACAAGGCGGTGTTCTCGCCCGAGAGCGGTATCGAACTCACCGATGATCCGGCATACGTGCGCAGCGACCTTCAGCGAACTCTCGTCGATGCTTTGTGGAGCCCAAGGCTGTTTGGCAGTACCGAAACTTGGGCGACGGGTTGGGGACGTGCCGCAAGCCATGACTTGATCGACGCGGAGAAGGTCTGCCGGTACGCCCAGGTCCTGGGTGGTGCCGTGCCGCGACGCGTCGGAGCGATGCTCTCGATGATCGGCCACGAACTCGAGGCACGACATCACTTGCCCTCACGTATCCGCCGGGCTGACCGGACTGCAGACCTCGTTGCCGACGCGCTACCTCGAGAGGACGCCGAGATCGATCCCTATTGGCGTGTGCGCTTCAATGTGCCACGCGACCGGATAGAAGGCTGGCTGCTGTATGGCAAGTGAGCCAATCCTCGCCGTTGGCAGCGATATCGACGACCAGATCGTTGAGTTTTGCAACGGGTTGCCGACGCTTGAGCCAGAAGCCGTTGTTCGCGACATAGCTCGCATCGTTTGCATCGCGAATCTCGTGCGCAATGGAACGCTCGACGGGAAGAACATGGTGCTGTGCGGAGGCATGGCAATGCGCTGCTTGGAGAGCCCCCGGATGTCCATCTACGATGGTGACACGACGAGCCGCATTGCGGTTGACCCCGAGGCGTTGCGGCTGGCGATCAGCTACGACGAGCCCGAGATCGCGATCGCCGTTGAGGGAGTCGAACCGGGTAAGGATCTGGTCACGTTCCAGCCAGTGACATACACGGCTCGCTTTTCTGACCTGCCCGGTGCACGGGACCAATTCAGTTTGTCGGTCGCGCACCGTGGCATTGAGCTGCCATCGGTCACGCGCACTCTGCGCCACCGTTACCCGTTCCCGTTGCTCGCGGAAGAGCTCGAGGTGCCGATCATGCATCCGGACGAGATCCTCGCGGAGAAGATCGTCGGTGGTGGCTGTTCGGCCACGCCAAGCATTACAACGACATCGCATTAGGTTGGCGGGATCCTCCTCGGCGCGAGTGAGCAGCACATGAACCCGAGGACCCATAAACGGGTTCAGGATGTAGTCGCGAAGAAGCTCGCCGTGAACGCCAAAGTCTCGGAGCGGCACAAGCATCTCGTGCAAGGACTCACGCCGGGCGAGCGTCAGCGGCGATTGACCGACCCCGACAGTCACGTCAACCCCAAGCGATCCTTCAACCTGTTGTCGTTCTTTCTCGAGGAGCGACCTACAGTCGCAACCCTGAAGATGAGTGTCGATCGCTATGTGATGCCTGTGCTGTTCCAGTGAGTAGGTGGGCAGCGAGCCTGGAGCTCTACGAGCCCGAGAAGAGAGTCCGGCCCCGGCCGGGCCCATCACCCAGGACGAGCCGAGCGCTAGCGCAGCGAGGCGAGAAAGTCGGGGTCGGCGTCGGGATGTGGCGCCGGCTCGGGAAGCTTCGCATCCGTGAGTCCCAGCTCATCGATCGATGGCAGGTCGGAGATATCCCCGACCGACACAGGTTGTGCTTCTCGCGCGATCAGGCGGAGAACCTTCTGGTAGGCGTATGGGTCACTGTGTATGAATGCTGCCGGGGAGATGCCGCCCAGGCCGATATGAGGTGCGAGCAGCCACTCGCCCACGAGCTTCTTGCGTGGCAGGTAGCCCGCCACCTCTTCTGCGATTGCGCAGACCGTGTTAACGCAGGCGATCGAGCTCTCACGTAGGCGGGAAGCCTGACCCTCCTGCCAGACACGGATGGTGTCGCGCCGGACACCAAGGCCTCTCGCCAGCGCGCTCTAGGAGACAAAGAAGCGCTCCAGTCGCTTGAAGTTGGCCGGTCGGCCTGCTGTCGTGACCGGACCGGATACGCCCGGCGTTCTCGGCCGGCGCGCCCCGGCGTCCGCCCTGGGGCGCGTGCGCGGCTGCAGAGTCGTGTGGTCTTTGCCCCTGATCGTCATGGCACTAAACTGGGCAGAAAAGGACACGGCATAGGCGAGGACTCGCAGGGTCCTGGGAGGGGTCGAGCGTGTGGATTCGCCAAGGCTGAGCGGCACAAGTCAGTTGTGCGCCCAGGCCCGATGCCGCGGCCGTTGGCGATATCTCGGACCTGCCGTCGATCGGGGAGAGCTCACCGAAGAACAGCCACGCAGTTGGTCCTCTCTACAGGTCGCGGATCGAGCAAATGAACACTCGCAGTATGCATTGGAACAGCGTCTCCTGACGGCTCTCGGGGGAACGTACTTCTGCAAAACGTGTCGTTCGCTGACGTTCGTTGACTCGAGAAGATTGCGGTTGGCGAGATCGCCCGACGCTACGTTTTCCCTGGTAAATGGCTATTTTTGGCCTTGCTGCTGAGGGGAGGCGCTGCGCCGGTCGGCGACAGGCAAAAACCCATCCAACAGTTTTCGAGACTGCCGCATTCAACCGCTCTGCTACCCCTCCAGGGCGACGCTCGCTCAAGGCTAATCGATCTGGGCAGCCGACTGGGACGCCGTTAGCTAGTTGGAGTATAGGTCTCGCTCTCGCGGAAGGACAGGACCAGCGCACTCGCAGACAGGCACTCCACGACCTATCTGCGAGAAGCGAAGAACTCGCTGAGAAGCGCACCGCAGTCTGTGGCCAAAAGCCCCCCAGCGATCTCCGGCCGGTGGTTCAGACGAGGCTGCCTCAGAACGTCTAGCACCGACCCACAGGCGCCGGCCTTGGGGTCTCGCGCTCCGTAGACCAACCGAGGCAGCCTGGACAGAACGATCGCTCCGGCACACATGGCGCACGGCTCGAGTGTCACGTAGAGCACTGACTCGAGCACTCTCCAACTCCCGAGCGAGCGGGCGGCCTCCCGGAGGGCGATGACCTCGGCGTGAGCGGTGGGATCCTGACGAAGCTCACGTTCGTTGTGGCCCGTGGAAAGCACCTCCCCGTCGCGAACCAGCACCGCGCCGATCGGAACGTCCTCGTGTTCAAGAGCACGTTCGGCCTCACGCAGGGCTAGGCGCATGAAGTACTCATCGCGCGGAAAAAAGTGTTCGCTCACGATCAGCTCCGGATGTCCGAGTCTAGGGAGCGTCGCCTCAACTGTCCCGGCCCATCATCATTACTCGGCCCCGAGCCCATGCCAATCACTCCGCGCCACTTCATCAGATCCCTCAAACGGCACCTTGCGCTTCTAGTTGTCTGCTTCCCAACGGCTATCGCCCTGACCAACGCGACGACGGCCAAAGCCGAGATCGGTCCCTATACGCCTAACGAGGTCGTGGTCAAGTACGCGACCGGGGTCCAGTCGAAGGCGCAGGCTGCAATCGCAAGCGCCGCCGGTGCAGTTGGTCCCAGAATACTGGCGCACACGAGGCTGCTGCATCTCCATGCCGGTGTCAGCGTGCTCTCGGCCCTCGACCATCTACGTCGCCAGCGCGATGTGGTGTGGGCCGTCCCTGATTACTTGGCCCACGCGTCGAGTCTTGCCGCTCCCAACGATACCGGCACGCTTAACCCAAATGGACCGGAAGGAGGATGGGGGCAACTGCAGTGGAACTTCGTGGGCAGATTCGGCGTGAACGCCTTGCAGGCCTGGAGCAATGTGGCCGCAGACGGAGCGCCCGGCGGCAAGGGCGTGGTCGTCGCGGTGCTCGACACGGGCGTCGCCTACGCAAACCGAGGTCGCTTCAGACGCTCCCCGGACTTTGGCCCTTACCAATTCGTCAAGGGCTATGACTTTCTGGACAAGAGCCCCTACCCCAATGATCACAACGGGCACGGTACGTTCGTTGCCGGCACGATCGCCGAGGCCACCAACAACGATCTCGGACTCACCGGCCTTGCCTACGGCGTACGCATAATGCCCATCAGAGTTCTGGACGGGAAGGGCGAAGGCGAAGCGTCGGTGATCGCCGAAGGCATCCGATTCGCCGTCAACCACGGCGCCCAGATCATCAATCTCAGCCTCGAGTTCGAGAGCGAAATAGTTGCGGCTGATATCCCCGAGCTCATCGAGGCCCTGCGCTACGCCCATCGTCGTGGAGTGCTTGTCGTAGCGGCGGCAGGCAACGAGGGACGCGATGTCATCCCGTATCCCGCACGTGCAAAGAACGTGATCGCCGTCGGCGCGACCACCGAACACGGGTGCCTAGCAAGCTATTCAAACGACGGCCGGGGCATAACGCTGGTAGCTCCCGGAGGCGGCCCCGACGCGGACCTCTCAGATGACCCCAACTGCGATCCGAACGCACCTCCCGGGCGCGACATCTTCCAGGTCACCTTCAGTGGCTCCTCACCGCGCCGGTTCGGCATCCCCGACGGCTATGAAGGCACATCGATGGCAACGCCACATGTCGCCGCGACCGCGGCGCTGATCATCGCTAGCGGAGTGCTCGGTCACAAACCCACACCCGCGCAGATCACAGCTCGCCTGAAGGGGACCGCTCGCAAACTCGGAGGACCAACCGACAGCTATCTCTACGGTGCTGGGCTAGTGGATGCGGCAGCCGCGACAGCTACGGGAGGACCTGGCGCGGTCTCTCAGTGAGGTCGCGGACAACCCTCGCTCAAGTCGTTACGGGATTGAGACTTTCGAGCCTGCCGCATGTATGTCCGCAGCTCTCTCTATCACGTTCGCCATTTGATCCTTGAAACGATCACGGCTGAACCTTCTAGCGTTCTCGCGTGAGGCCATCGTATCTGTCTCAATGCTCTCGAAACGTTGTATCCCAGAGGCTAGGCTCGCAGCGCTCTGCTCGGCGAATAGCACCCCAGTACTGCCATCGAGCACGGTCTCGGTGACTCCTCCGACTCCAAAGGCAATCACGGGTACACCCGCGGCCTGTGCCTCCACCGGAACGATCCCGAAGTCCTCCTCTCCAGGGAAAAGCAAGGCTCTTGCCCCGGACAGCAGCCGGTCACGCTCTGCGTCAGAGACACGGCCGAGAAACTCAATGTCGGTGGCGCCGGCCGCCTCGGCCCGGACTGCGTCGAATGCTCGCCCGTTCCCGGCAATCTTCAGCCTACGTCCCAGGCTACGGCAGGCAGCGATCGCGAGATCGACTCGCTTATAGGGAACTACCCGGCCGAAGACGAGATAGTAATCCTGAGGGCTGCGCTTCAGATTCAGCAACGGCTCGACGTCAGACCGGCGGGTAGACGACCTCAGCTCTGCGGTTGTAGCAACGCTCTATGCGAGCGGCCACGTGGGCGGAGTTGGCGACGAATACATCCGGGGAAGCTGCGCCCTTCAGATCCTGTCGTCGTATTTGCCACATCAGGGCCGGCAATCCCAGCCGCACAAGCCGTCCTAGCTCCTCTTCGGCCAGAAAGCGCTCGTCCCAGGCGTAGCGCATAGGGGTGTGGCAATAGCAGACATGGAGTGTTCCAGGCGAGGTACGAACGTTCTTCGCGCTCGCGTGGTTGCTGGAGAGGACGAGGTCAAAGCCGGAGAGATCAAACGAACGGTAGGCTCGATTCATCAGCGGCAACAGACGTCTGTAGTGACGAGCCGCGTTGGGAATTCGGTTGAGAAACGACGCGTGAACCGGCCGTCCCGTTATCTCTTTGGGCCACGGCGCGGGATCGTAAATCGACGTAAAGAGCTCGGCTTGGGGGAACATCTCAAGCAACTCGAGAACGACCTGCTCAGAACCCCCGGGAATCGTCAGCCAATCATGGACGACCGCCACACGGCGGAAGCGTTCGCGCAGCTCGTCTAGGAGTCCTGGCACAGTCATCGACTGTGCCGCACAGCCGCCAGAAAATCCTCCCATCGAGCGGCGTATGGTCCAATCACGGCTACAAGTCGTTCCAGATCGGCCCAGCCAGCGTCGGCCTCCCAGCCCCAGTGCAGGACGATAGGTGTCCAAAGACCGGTTTGACGCTCTATCGAACGCTCTGCCGCGGGCAGGATCTCACGGGCGCGGCCGTAGAACGGCGCGTAAGACGGCAGATACACCGCATCCTCACGCCATTGCGGCGAGCACTGAAAGCCGAGTAGGCCAATCGACTCCGGTCCTCCACAGACGACTTCGAAGCGACTGGCAAGAGAAGGCCATTGCCTAGAGTCAAAGCGATTAAAAGGAGGAACAAATACATCCGTGCGTATCTCATGCGCTGACAGTTCGGCCAGCGCCTGGTCCAGGAGTTCGTCAGTTTGGTTCAAACTGAGTCCGCAGAGCTCGGAATGCCGTCGTGGCAAGGCATGGCGCGTGCGATGATCACGCCCGTGCAGACCAAAGCACACCTGCTCATCCGCGATACGCCGAAGAGTTCGAAGCTCCCCGTCATCCAGTGAGCGTGAGTCAGTACCTGCGGGCGATAGCGGTTCACGGCTCACACGCGGGAGCACCGCAACGAGATATGGAGCACCGCCGTTACGCATGATCTCGTGGAAGCGCTCGAAGCGCACCGTGCCAAACTCTTGAGGTTCATCGACGGCCCGCGCATTCGGGAACTCATCAACGCGGATTAGGAACTTGGGCGGACCGCTGGCTTTATCGCCGCTGAACTCCCTGCGAGCGGCCATATAAGGCTTAGTGACCGCTCTCTCGAAGTCGAGCATCCCTCGCTTGGAGCGCAGTTGCTGGACCACGCGCCATGGGAGCGAAGGCACCCGGCCGACCTTGAGCGCCCTCCGTACAGCCGGTGAGATCAATGCCTGCCTGGCGAGCGTATCTCCATCGGCGTCGAGCAGCAGACGAGCGTTGCGCATTTGCGCCTCCGCACGGGCTTTGCCTTTAAGCAGACTCACTGGCCGCGAGACTACACGCCGGCGAGAACCGATCCCAAGCACGACCATGATGACGTCTGAGGCGTACCCGACCATAACCCTGGAATCATGGCGGCGATGGATTTACCCAAGCTTCGTGGCCGCGACATCGTCTGCGTCGGATTCGCTGACTGGGAGACAGAGTTGTGGACCAACCAGCATCACCTGATGTCTCGCCTAGCAGACGACAACCGTGTGCTGTTTGTGGAGTCGCTGGGTCTGCGCCAACCCCAGTTGGCACGTCGTGACCTAGCGAGGATCGCCCGTCGTTTGAGACGGGGGCTTTCGCCACCGAGAACGCTAAATGGCGTGCATGTGCTCTCGCCGCTCGTATTGCCGCTGCATCGTTACCGGATCGCGCGTGCGCTCAACCGCCTGCTGCTGCCCAGGCTGGTCAAGCGCGCTGCTCGGCGACTCGGCTTCAACGAACCGATCCTTTGGGGCTATGTGCCGCAGGCCGAGATGCTGCGCGCGGTACTGAAGCCGTCGCTCACGATCTACCACTGCGTCGATGACATCGCAGCCCAGGACGGCATCGATACCGAGAGCTTCCACACCTCCGAGCGGCGCTATGCGAGCCACGCAAGCTTGGTGCTTGCTAGCTCGCCAGCGCTAACGAGACGAATGCGCAAGCTCTCGAGCAACGTGCTGGAAGCCAGAAATGTGGCTGACACAGCTCTGTTTGCCACCGCCATCGAGGACGGACCCATCGATCCCGCCATTGCAGAGCTACCAAAACCGCGGATCGTCTTTACAGGGGCGATCGTTGCGATCAAGCTCGACTTTCCCTCCTCGTGGCGCTCGCCCGCCAACGACCGGGATTCTCGTTTGCGCTGGTTGGCCCGATTGGCTTGGGTGATCCTCATACGGACGTGTCTGTCCTCGAGCGCGAGCCGAACGTCCACCTTCTCGGCACGCGGTCGCACAGTGACCTGCCCAATGTCCTACGAGCCGCGGATGTCGGTCTCATCCCCTATGTGCGCAGCCAGCTCACTGAGAGCATCTTCCCGATGAAGGTCTATGAGTACCTAGCGGCTGGACTGCCGGTGGTCGCCACCCCGCTGCCGGCGCTCGCTGATGTCGAGGAGGTCGCAACCGCCGAGGACGCACAGGGCATCGCTTGCCTCCTCGATGAGGCACTAGCGAACAACAGCCCAGAACGACGAGCCGCTCGCTCCCAGATGGCAGCCTTTCATTCATGGGACCGGCGGATCGAGGAGATAGCGGTGGCGGTGCAGAGACTTTGAGAGATCTGCTGGTCAGTACACATACACCGGTGCTGCGCTCAGGGCAGATGATGCGCACCTATGCCATTGCTCGGGCGTTGGCGACACATGGAGAGCTCGATTTGCTCTACGTTCGCTTCGAGGCATCTGAGCCGGACATGGCCTTCGAATCGATCCCGGGGATCACCCTGCACGAGATTACCCCATCCCGCACCCTGCGAAGGCTGTCTGCTTACATGGGCGCTCGCTTGCGAGGAGTCCCCGACGGATTCGCACGCGGCATCTCTCGCGAGCTCGGCCTCGACGCGAGCAGACTGGCCGCCCACCCCGGGCGCCGGCGAGTGATCGCCGACGGGCCGATCGCTGCTGCGGCACTCTCGGGTCTTGCAGCACGCCGTCCTGTGATCTACAACGCACACAACTTCGAGTCTGGCTTTCGGGGAGAGCTCGGGGGAAGCGGGAGCGAGCGAGCGCTGCGTTCGTTTGAGCAGGGTCTGCTGGCAAGGTCTAGCGAGTCGTGGATGGTCAGTGAGGCCGACGTCGCAAGCGCACTCGAGCTCTGCCCCTCCGCGCGTGTTCGCTATGTGCCAAACGCGGTTGACGCGGAGGCAATCACACCGTGCATCACTCCCGCAGGCGAACGGTCGGTCATCTTCATCGCTAACTTCAACTATGGGCCCAACCGCAGCGGCCTAACATTTCTACTGAATGAGGTGTTCCCACGAGTCTGGGCGGAGCTTCCTGATATCCGTTTGAGGCTGGTTGGCTCAGGACTCCAGCAAACTGAGGGCGGTGATCCGCGCGTGGAAAGACTTGGCTTCGTCGATGAGCTTGCGACTGTGTACCACCAGGCACACTGTGCAGTAGTTCCGTTGCTTCAGGGCGGAGGAACACCTCTGAAGTTCATCGAGGCACTCGCATATGGACTACCGATTGTCGCGACCTCCCGGGCAGCCGCTGGGCTTGAGGTACGCCATGAAGAGCATTGCCTGATCGCCGACGGTGCCGAGGCATTCGCAGAAGCCCTGATGCGTGTATTGCGCAACGGAGCCCCAGAGCTCGGCCAACGCGCCCGCGCGCTAGCACTGGAGCGTTACTCGATTCGGGCATTGAGCGACCAACTCGCAAGCTGAGAGCGCCTGCGCTTAGAAGGCTTGCCGGCCCGACGCACGACATCCGTCCAGAAACCAATGGACGCCTAAGACAAATCTTCAACCTGCCGAAAGATCTCGTGCAGGTCCCAAGCAGGGGGCGATAGCACCGGGGCTCATCCCGAGCGCCGGTGTCGCCATTCTCGATAGCGGCACCCCCACCGCGAGGTGGGTTCGCAAAGCCAGGGGTCTCCAGGAGACAGCCCGGCTACCGAAGGAGACAGAAGCATGTTCACGTCGCATCGCAGCGCGTTCAGGGCGTGGACGCAACCGCTCGCCACACTGCTATTGGCGACTTCTCTCGCGCTCTTTACGTCCAGCGCCAGCGCGTCAGCAACCAGCGTTACCGGCACCACCCTCGCCCTGGGGACAGCGATCAGCAGCACCATGCTTCAAAGCGCCATCGCCGCACAGAGCGGCGCCCGTCGCCTGCTCGCTCACAGCACCGTCAAACTCGATAAATGCCTGCACGTCCATCGTAGGCTGTGCACCGCCGACCGCAGCGCAGCTCGGCGTGCCCGTACCAGACTCGCTAACGCCGAGCATCGCGTTTACGCCTTCAAGGCGATCACTGCACGCACGCTGCACTCCATGGCCTCTCGACTGGCGCCGAAACAAACTGTGTCAGGGGAGACACTCCATTGGACCGCCATCCCTGGCGCTAGGAGTTACGTATTTGTTCGCAAGGTTCCAGGGCAGACCGAGCAGTACTCAACGGTCACGGGAACATCGATCACACCCACGGCGGCGCCGGGTGCAACTGTCAGCTTCACTGTCCGAACTGACGTCAAGGACAGCGAATGGGCCCGAGAAGTTTCGATTACCTACCCTCAAGTACCGGCTTCCTCGCCACCAGAAGCCTCGTCATCCGCCGCTGACGTATCGATCGCGAGCTCGCTCAGCACAGCGGCACCTTTCGCCAAGGAAGAACCCTTTGTGAAGGGTATTAGCACCAACATTCAAGGATGGGGCACAAGCGCTGTACCTGACATAGCGTCAGAGATTAGTGCCCTTGGCGTGAAATGGGCACGCGAGGATCTGGCATGGTCTACCGTCGAGCCGCAGAAGGGCACTTACGACTGGGGGCCATTTGACGAAGTGGTAGCGGCAGCTAGAGCCAACGGAATCACGATTCTGCCTGTCGTTGGTTACGCGCCGCCCTGGGCGAGCCCCGGAGACGCGACCGACTATGCGGCCTTTGTGAAGGCCGCAGTGGAACGCTATGGACCGGGCAGCTCCGCAAACCTCATCTGGTGGGAGCTTTGGAACGAGCCCTACGCCCCCTACGCATGGTCAGGACACACTCCTGAACCAGAGGCCTATGCGCGGGATGTTTTTGCCGCTGCCCAAGCCGCAAAGGAAGCATCTCCTCGGGTGAAGCTGCTCATCGCCGCCGACTACCAAGACTCACCACAAACAGGTGGTTCCAGCCCTTGGCAGACGACCTGGATAGACGACATGTTCACTGCGGTCCCATCGCTGGGCCATTGGATAGATGGAGTTTCGGTACATCCTTATGGCGATGACCCGTCACTTCCACTTGCTCAGCCGGGGGGCTGGAAGGACGCAAACGGGGAATGGGCCTTCCAACGAATCGACACCATTCGCGAAAAGTTCCTCGCCCACGGCGTGAACGTACCTTTCTGGATCACCGAGGCTGGCCAGTCAACCTGGGAAGTGAGCGAAGCCGTCCAAGCGCGGTACTACGCGGACTTGGCGCAGCAGGTCGCGGCACGTCCGTGGGTGAGAGCACTGTTCCCCTACTGCCTACGTGAATTTGACGAAAAGCCCACCAACAACCAATCCGGTTTCGGGCTCCTTAAGTTCGGAAGCTGGCAGCCCAAGGCCGCTTTCTACGCTTTGCAGGCGGGCCTCAAAGAACTTAGCTGACTCAGACCGTCGGTCATACATCCATGAGTCAATCACCAGCGACCGGAACTGAAGCGCTTTCGTTGACATCGCCATCGGACGAAAGTGCGCTAAACGTTCCCCACACCAACGTTACGACAAAGGCCACAAACGCCAATTCGTAGAACAGGTAGTCGAAAAGACCCTGTGCCATGAATCCACCGAGCGCAGCTGCGCAAGCAGTCGCTCTCACCGCCGAAGCACCTCCCTTCTTTCGAATGAGCGGTCGCACGATGGATCCAACGACGAGCATCAGGAATCCCAACAGACCAAGCCAGCCCGCGTCGAGCCCAATCTGCACAGGAGTGTTCTGCGCATGCGTGAATTTTTCATGAATGTTTGAGCGACGTACGTTGGCGCGGGCATAGAAAGTGAAATTGCCATAGCCCAAACCAAATGGGTAGCGTCGCAACGCGGTCTTTCCAGCTTCCTGGATGTCGAATCGTTCCTTGTCCTCTGAAAGCGAGCCGAGCGGCGCTGAAAATCGCCGTTCTATTCTGCTTATAGTCGAGCTTGGAGTCACCAGGTAGGCGCCTCCAACAAAGATTGCCAAGATCGCTATGGCCTGAACAATAGTTTTACCACGGCGAAAGTTCAGAACCAGCAGAATCAGCCACCCTGAGCCCAAGGCCAGCAGACCACCACGCGAGACAGAGATCGCAACCCCGCTCAGGATGACGAGGAGCGCGACCCCATAGGTTGCCCCACGAGTGTGCCTGCGCTCAGCCAGGCAAGCCAGAAGCTCTCCGCTTGCCATGATCGCGGCAATCGCCGCGTAACCCGCATAGTTCGTGTAGTAACTGAAGAATGAGTCGGGTAGGCCGGCTATGTAAGGTGCGCCTACTATCAGATTGATCCCGACCTTCTGCGCAAACGCAAACAGCACAACGATGACGGCGGATGCTGTAAAGATGTCAACCATCCGGCGAGACGCCCTATTGTCGCGCCGCAGGATGCTGAAAGCAGCAAACATGATCAGGAGGGCACTGAGCCAGCGGACAGCTCCCCACAGAGAGAGAGCCTGGTCGTGAGCGCCGGGCACAGAGGCAAAACTCCCAAGGACAAGCGCGGCCCCTCCGATAGAAATCCATACTGGAATTGCTCTCCATTCGATCCGCCACGCGAGCACTGCGGCCATAGCGACCATCAGAACCTCGTCGGTTCCGGTGCCCGAGAAATGAAACTCGAACGGCATCAGCACCAGAAACATCACCAGCCCCATCCTGGGTCGTAGCGCAGCGATCACCATCACGATCACGGCGACGACAATCAGGATCGCCTTCAGATCGCGCTGGACAGTGCCCAGCTTGGCCAAGATCAGGGCGAGAACCGTCGAGACGATCACAGCTAGCGCAGTCGCTATCGCTGGCGCGTGCCTCAGGCGCCAACCTGCGGCCAGACGTGTGTTGGCCTCCATACTCGGTGAGCTTAGCGAGGCACCGCCGCTGTTCATAATGGTGTTGTCTCGGCGGGGATGCCCCAGCAAACAAGGTTTGCATGGATTCACGCGCACCATTCAAGCTTCGTCGATGTGACGAAGCGCCAGCTATCATCGAAGACTAATGCGTCAACGCCGTTTTGCCGACGGATGGGTAGATGAGTACGTCTGTGCCTGAGACACCTGGCCTGGATGAGACGCCTGGGCTGCTCACGGCGTTGCGAGTTCTGCGTGCCCGGTGGTGGCTTATGCCCATCTGCGCTTGCGTCTGTTTCGGCGTGGCGCTGCTCTATGCCCGTCACCAGACCAAGATGTACACGGCCACGGCGCAGCTGCAGTTCACTGCCAACACCCTGCCCAGTCAGGTCGCGGGAGTTCAGCAGACCCAATCCGTAGATCCTGAAGGGGACAAGGCAACCAATGTTGCACTTGTGACAACCCTGCCGGTGGCCAGCCTGGTCGCAAAGTCCCTAAAGCTAAACATTTCGCCGTCACAGCTACTGGAACAGGTAACGGCAAGCAATCCTCAGAACGATTACATAGTCAACGTCTCTGCCACCAACACAGACCCACACTTTGCCGCCAATGTCGCCAACAGCTTCGCTCAGCAGTATGTCGTCTACAGCCAGCAGCAAAACGAATCCCAGTTGATCAAGGGCGAGCAACTGATCGACAAGAGATATGCAGAACTTCCTGCCAACGACAACGTCAACCGAGCGAACCTACGGGCCCTGTACCAAAAGCTGCTTTTGACCCAGGCAGTGCAAACAGCCAACGCTCACGTCGTCAACACGGCTACTCCACCCTCTTCACCGAGTTCGCCAAAGACGAAGCAGCTCGCGGCCGTGGCGCTTGTTCTGGGGCTGCTGGTTGGGGTCGGATTCGCGTTCCTGCTGAATCTATTCGATCGTCGCGTGAGGTCCTGGGAAGAATTTGAGGAGCTTTATGGGATGTCTACATTGGCAAGCATCCCACTAGTTCCACGCCTAGTTCCACGCAGACCACGCGCACCAGGAGAGCTGGAGACCGCCATAGAGCCTTTTCGCATACTGCACAACAGCCTGTCGGTGCTGCGTTCCCCTCGCCGGGTCAAGACGGTACTTGTGACTAGCGCAATACCGGGTGAGGGCAAGACGACTGTTGCCCTTGGACTAGCCCGCGCGGCCGCGCTTTCAGGACAGGAGGTAATCCTCGTGGAGGCAGATCTGCGCCGTCCAACCCTCCAGCAGCAGCTGCTTCAAGAAGGGTCGGTGAGAATTGGCCAGGGCTCACTCGAGCTGAGCGGCGAGTCGCGCGGCCTAACCTCGGTCTTGCTCGACGGTGCGAACCCTCTCGATCTGCTCACGACCTCGATGCCAGGCGTCGAGCGACTCAAGCTTCTTTTCGGAGGTCCTGTCAATCTAGCCGCGACGAATTTGATGCGCAGCGGAAGATTGGCTAAGGCGTTTGATTTGCTCGTGTCGCAGGCTGATCTAGTGGTGATCGACTCGGCGCCGCTACTTCCTGTTGTCGATACCCAGCTCCTGCTCGATGAGGTCGCGATCGATGCCTGTCTGATCGTCGCTCGTGTCGGCACTACCACTCGTGAGCAGGCGCGTCGTGCACGTGCAATATTTGACCGCCGTCAGCTATCTAATACCGGACTGGTGATCAATGGGATCTCTGAGATAGCCGATGGAAGCTATTACGGTTATGGCCATGAGATAGCAGAGACAACCGTGGCCCAGAGCGGTCCCACGGGGCCTCAGAACGGCTCTGGGCTGAGCCGTCCACCCTCCTATCCTCAGAGATTCGCGATCGAACACAGCGCGCCCACAGGCAATCAGAACGGTAACGACACAGCCTCCATAGATAAGTGGCCGGCCCACGGTCCAATTGCTCCTAGAGACTAGCCACTGCCAAGTCGCCAAACTAGCTGCGTACTGCCGAGGGAAGCATTAGCGGACGTGCCGGCTTTCGATGCTGGTTGAATCCCGGCGTAGAACCGCAAGCAGTTCCCCCACGGTCACCACCCTTAGCAAAAGCAGAAATGGCAGGTAGCTGGCGATCGAAACCGCCACCAATCCAGCCAGCGGCAGACCGGCGAGCCTGGACAGCCATGTTGCAAGACCCATAGCCACTGCCGCCATCAATGTCCTCAAAAGACGCATAAACTGGGGACGCATAGAGAGTTCGGCTAGCACCATGCGCATTGACAGTGACATGACAGTGACCTCCGTCAGGAGGGTGATCCACGCCGCGGCGAGAAAGCCATAACGCGGTATCAGCAGGACATTCAGCGCTACATTGATGACTACGCCCAGGGCCGCAAAGCGAATAAACCGGCGCTGGAGCTCGAGTACCACCACCATATTGCCGACCAAGTATCCGAAGGAAATCGAGACGAACGCGCCAGCCAGGATCGGCAGCGCAGATGCGGCCGAACCAAACGCTCGGCCAAAAAGTAGCGTGATTATCGGATGAGCACCCACGATCGTAAAGGCTAGGATTGGCAGAGAAGCCATCGCCAAATACTCAGCGGCGCTCTGCAACAGCGCACGTGCGCGATCGCGATGACTAGAGTACGCCGCCGCGATCAGCGGGAAGAGAGTTGTCATCACTGAGATCGGAATGAACTGGATCTGATCCAAGAGCCGGTACGCGGCTCCATATAGACCAGCCTGTCGGCTGCCGGCGTACTCGAGCACCAGAATCTGGTCGAGCTTGACGTAGACAGTCACGAGAATCCCAGCTACGCCCACGCCGACGCCGACACGTAGAAGGGCGCCCCAGAGCTCACGCGCGCCGCCTAGACGTACAGTCGCCATCCGCAACGCCCATACGACGGTCAACGCAGACGTTAGGGCGGAGGTAGCGAGAAAGACAGCGGAGAACGCCACAATCCCGCCGGAGAGAATCGACACTATCACCACACCGGCCCCCCACAGCACGCTGTTGAGCGTCATGATCGCCATCGGGATGTGATTGCTTACCCGCATCTGGAAAACAACGCTGAGCGCCGATGGCGCACCGGCCAGCATCACGGCGGCAACGAAGACACCGGCGATCCTGGCCTGACTGGTCGGTGCGATTAGCAGAACCCCGCCTAGCGAAAGGAGCGTGATCGGAACCGCCAGGAACAAACGCAACGAAAGTAGGGCACCTAGCCAACTCGCCTCTTTGTCGGGCTCACGGGCCACCCGGCTGATCGTGATCTGACTGAGCCCCAGTTCGCCGAAGCTGCCGGCGATCTGCCCGACCGCAAATAGTGCCGACCACACCCCGAAGCTATCTCCGAGCGAGCGCACGAGGATGAGCGTCACGAAAATCCCGAGAACTAGATTGACGACGCGGGCGACTATCTGAACGGAAACGTCGAGTGTTACGCGTCGAGCTCCGATCTGTGGCTGCTCTTTCATAGACACCAACCAGCCTTCCTTGACCAGCCGTGGGCTCGGTTGAGTCCTTCGCCACTGCACGGGGGCACCGATGGATCCTAGAGGTGACGTCGGCTTGCAGAGCAGGCCACGGTCTCTACCGTCGCCGCCAATAGACTGCGCGCGTGAGCACTGACGAGCAAGGGACGGTCGTTCTTGGCAACGGCGGCGCCAGCCTCCTGGAGACACCGTATACAAGCCAGCTGAGATCGCTTACGCCAAGCAATGACGGACATCCCGCAGCGTTGTGAGGAGCCGGAGAGACAGCCTTGATGACTTCGTGGTTCAAAATCCGATACCTCCGGCGAATGCCAACGACGAGACTCAGGGATGAATAGTTGAGATGCCTTCAGTCGCGATCATTTCACCGAACCCGGCCAATCTGGCCGGCGGCATGGAGAGAACCTGTGTGCTGCTCGCCGAAGTCCTCGGGCAGCAGGGCTGGGAGACGACAATCGTTGGCCCACGACGGCCACCGACCCAATGGGAGTTTCGGCTGGGACTAGGCCATCCCACGCGATCATGGTCCGCCGCGAGGGCAGCTCGATCCCAATATCCCGATCTCGTGATCAGCAACGGCTACCTTGGCGTCGGCAGCAACTCTCGAATACCGAGGGTGCACGTGTATCACGGAACCATGGCCGAAGGCACAAGAGCTTTGGCGGCTTCGCTACCGACCAGGGAATTCGTGCGTCGATCGCTGAGCGCAGGCACAATGGAGGCCATTGCGGGACGCCGCGCCACCCGGGTGGTATGTGTCGCTGACACCACTGCCGAGGAGGTGAGGCGCTATTACCGCCTGAGCAACACCTCCGTTATCCCAAACGGCATAAATGCGACCACTTTCGCGCCGCGTAATCAACTTGCGGCCCGTGAACGCCTCGGTCTGCAACCAAGTGCTCGATACGCGATTTTTGTGGGTCGATTTGAATACGGCAAGGGCAGTGATCTGCTTCTCCAAGCGGCTCGCCGTGCAGACTATGAGTTGCTTATAGCCGGTCCCTCCGGAGGACCGGGCGGCCAACACCTGGGTGTCCTTGGGCCAGATAAGTTGGCTGACGCCTACGCTGCAGCCGACTGTGTGATCTTTCCGACCCGCTACGAGGGATGCAGTTTGGTTGTGCTCGAGGCGCTGGCGTGTGGACGCCCGTTGCTGACGACACCTGTCGGATGGATGCACACCCTGCTGCGCTCGATCCCCGAGTACCAAGCCTTTTGCATCGAGCCAGTGGTGGACGACATCGCCGCGAAGCTGCAGGCTCTGGATAGTCTGAACACTCGTGGCGCAGTTAGCAAGGCGAGGGAATTCGTCCTTGAGCACAATAGTCTGGAGCGCTACGCCGAAAGCTGGCGCAAGCTACTTCAGGAGATGAACTTCTAGAACGCCAGGTCAAGAACGCCAGGCTCCCCGCCCTGAAGTCGATTGGGACATCATCCCTGGGTTAGGAGATCTGGCTATGTTCCGCATGCACCTTGGTTCGCAACAGGAGACAACGCGACCGGGTGTATCTAGAGACTCTAGAGACCGGCAGATAGCTCCGCATATGACCCCAGGGGAGCGTGCGACAGAATCTCAAGCCATCGGTCGGACTGAAGCAACTTGCGATCCTTCTCGAAGGAGGCATGCACCATGATCTCCACCGGGCATTGACCCGCAAACTCAACTGCTTGGGCTATGGGTATCGTACCGAACCCGCCAGCCACCTCTTGCGGCTGCCAGAAGAAGGCCGTCGTGATGTAGCGCCGCGCGAGCAGCTCATGCTTTACGCGTCTGGGTATGTGGTGCAGATCATTGCGCTTTGAGGGCTCGGGCGAGAGAGTTTGGCGTACCCGCATTCCCCGCTGGAGGCCTTTGGACCAGAGCACATCGGGACAGACGTGCACGTGATGATGGGAGTCGATGTGAGTGGGCTCGGCACCGTAACGCTCTCGGTACTGGTCGAGCTGGTCACACAAGCCGCCGGTCACCAATCTGTGGATGCCAGGATCCGGGCTCAGCCACCATCGCCGCCGGCGTAGATTCGCAAAATGGTCACACAGGCGACGCTGGCGTTCACGCACATGCATTGGCGCCTCGGAGGAGTCGAAGGGCTCGGTGAAATTCAGGTGCAGACCTGTTGGCCGCTCGTGTTCGAGGGCGAGCTCGGCCGCACGACGAGAGTCGGCCATATACACCATGGCCGTGGTCGAGCTAATTGCTCCAGTGATGAAGCACTCCTCGATCGCATCGGTACCCTCACGAAAGCCCCCCCAGTCATCCGCGTTGACAATCAGCAGCTTCAAGGATGAGCGCTCATATTCGGGCTTAGTCAGCAGCCGGCGGCGTAGCTTTACGAATCTTGCTGAACAGCCGTCCGCTGTTCACTATTTGCGTCGCTTCTCAGGAAAGTGATCTTGAGCGTGCGCCGGCAGGCGACCGGCTCGTACCCTTGCTCGCGCAGCGCGGCGATGAGCCGCCGCGCTGCTCGCACGCCGCCGATGTGGTGTAGTTGGACGGCGAACACCTGAACTCCCATCGAGCGAAGATCGAGGTTAGGAACTATCTCGTACTCACCGCCCTCGATATCGAGCTTTAGAAGATCGATTGAAGTGTCACCTAGCTCTCGCATAAAGGACGTGAGCGTCCGTCCGGGCAATTCGACGTATTCTTCGGATTCATAGAGTCCCGCCGATGAAACAGACTTACTCTTGGGGTCGTGTGTGACCTGCATCCTGACTGGGCCATCGACGTTGCAGATAGCTGCCTGATAAGCGGTAAAGCGTGGCTCGTTAGCCGCCTTCTGGTTGGCTAGCTCCACAAATTCGAGTACCGGATCGAAGGCTCTGACATTAGCTCCGTAACGCTTGATCAACTCTAGATCAAAGCTCGGATCTCCCCCCAGTCCGGCGCAGTAACAGGTCCAGGAAGCCTCGATGAGTTCTTGCGGGATCATCCACCCTCCATAGCGCGTGCCAATGTCGATCAAGCCGGCACGTTCTACGATCTGGATATGCGAGAGTTGGTGCTCAAACCAGCGTCGGCGCAGCGCATTGCGCACCTTCGAGGGGCGTAGCTTTCGCAGGTCAGGCGACATCTGACAGCCTACCTGCGGAGCCGGCGTCCAGCTCATACTGACCAGCACGTTTGACGGTCACAGAGCGTCCCATCCTAGCGGCGGCTTTCGGCAAGCTCACGCAAGTGATCTGCCGACTCATCGAAGACCGGGCTGTATGAGCGCAGACTGGATGGCATGAGGCGCAACAGTAGTCGTGTGAGCCATCCGGGAGCAACCACCGCGTCAAATGGTCCTAGCTGCCTCTCGGCATCTAGCGCACGTATCAACTGAAGCGCGCCTAGGCGCGCGACGCGATAAATGCGAACGCCAGGTAGGGCCTCATCAGAGTCTGTGACCACGCTCACCCAGGCGCCAGCGCGCTGACTGGTATCGAGCCATGAGCCAACGCTCGGCAACCTCAATTCGCTGGCCGAGCAGACGAGAGCTACCCGGATTGGTCCCACGCGGTCCTTGCGGCGTCCGTAGTGGACACGCGGCACTCGTTCGCTCGCTGTCGCTTGGCCCACTGGCACGGCAACCGCCGTCCCAGGACTCTGCGTAGTCCGCCGCCCGTCATCGGAGGTCTCGCCTTGTGTGTTGGTCTGCGATCCGTTGCCGGTAATCGAATCGGACCGGACCGTCCTTGGACGGCGCACGGACGAGGCGCCAAGCAGATACCGGAGCCATACAAGAACATCGACCAGAGAGTCCAGCCCGATCTTGACTGCGCCGCGCCATCCGTCGTGCCATCCGCCGAGCAGGACGAGCTGATAAACGAACTTGGCAGGCGGGCGCAGGAGCGCTCCCCTGAGTGCGACACCCACGGGCACATCTTTGAGCTGCCGGGCCTCTAGCCGCGCATAGGCCCAGGCATCTGCAAAGGCCTCCCTCCAGCTCTCCGCTAGTTCGTGGTGCATATCTGCGGCGAACACCCACGGACGCGTGCGTGCGTAGAGCCCCTCGTGCACCGTTCGACGCTCGTCGTGGCGGTAGGCGCCCTTCTGGAACATCCGTGGGCGGTAGAAGGGGTAGTGCGCGGACGGTCCCAGCATGGCGCCCAGAAAGCGCTGACGCATCGGCAGCACCGCGATCGACGCATTCGTGGTCAACGGCTGTAGAAAGCTCTGTATTTCTCTCGCAAGCTCCGGAGTCAGCCACTCGTCCGCGTCCACCTCGAGAATCCAGTCGCTGCTGGAGTGGTCAATCGCAACGTTGCGTTGAGCCCCAAACCCCGGCCAGGGGTTCTGCACCACCACCGCTCCTGCAGCGCGAGCGATCTGCACGGTTGCATCGCGCGAGCCGGAATCGACGACCACCAGCTCGTCACAGAAGCGCAGGCTGTCTAGGCAGCGCGGCAGGCAGCGCTCCTCATCGCAGACAATGACGCAGGCGGTGAGTGTCCGTCTGCGCTGGCTCTGTGGCGTGGTGGGCGTGGGCTCTTGGAACCTGCCCTGGCCAGGCCCACTGGTATGAGACTCCATTGACATATCTCACGCGCAGTATGGTCAAACGCGGCTTCTCTGTGCCGATACACTCACCGCCGGTGCGAGCTCTCATCATCGACTCCGGCCTTGATCGGGGCTCGCTGGCCGCTGTTCGAGCGCTCGCCCGCCAGGGCTGGCACGTTGGCGTTGGATCCCCCGTGCACGGGCTGGCGGCTTCTTCGCGATCCGTGACCCGCTGGCATCAGATGCCCTCACCGCGACAGGACAGCGGCGCACTGATATCGGCTGTGTCACAGGCGATCGACGCCGAAGGGTACGAGGTGGTTTTTAGCTCTGATGACGAGGGAGTCCTGTTGCTCTCCGCACACCGAGAGGATCTGCACGCGGTTGTGCCGTATGGACCTCACGAGAGCGTTCTGAGCGCCTTTGACAAGCTCGCGCTCACCCGAGCGGCCGAAGCCGAGGGCATGGCCGTCCCGCGTACCGTTGTGCCGACCCCACAGGTGATGGCGTCATGGCGGGGACCTGTGGTTGTCAAGCCGACACTCACTTTCACCGGTCAGGACAGCGGCCGCCTGGATACCTCTGTCCTTGACGATCCGGCCGAGGCCCCCGCACACGTTGAGGAGATCCGCCGCGCTGGCGGACGCCCAATCCTGCAGGAGGTCATAAACGGCGACCTTTGCGCAATGACTGTGCTGAGCGACCAGGACAGCCGTATCGTGGCCAGTACCCAACAGCGCGCAGAGCTGACCTGGCCGCCGCGTGTGGGCGTGAGCGCTCGAGCCATAACGGTGCCTCTCGACGAGACCCTCTCAGCTCAGGTGGCCGCCCTCGTCAGGCACCTGAAATGGTTTGGTCTAGCGCAACTGCAGTTCCTGGTGGATGGAGAGGGGGACTTCAAGCTCCTGGACTTCAATGGTCGCTTCTATGGCTCGCTTGCCCTCGCGGTCTCAGCGGGTGTGAACTTCCCGGCACTGTGGGCGCGTCTTGCCACCCATCGCCCGCTACCCCCCATCGCACCACCGCTGATCGGGCGTCGCTACCAGTGGTTTAGCCGCGATCTGCAGGCCTCAGTAGAGCAATCGGGAGGTCAACCCCTGCGCGGCGCACGCGACTCGCTCACGGTCTCCCTCGGCAGCACACACAGTGTCTGGCAGATGACCGACCCATGGCCCGCGATCCATCACTACGGGGGGCGCTTGGTGAGACGCGGCCTCCAGAGCATGCATTCAAGGTGAGAACGACCAGCCAAATGAGCCATGCGTACCGCGGGCGTGGCGCACAGATCCGTCGCCTGAGTTGAGAGGATGCACCGTGCAAGCATCCGACGACCACACCCATCCGGCGTTTGCGTTGGATGGTCGAGAGTCCAGCAACGAAGCCAATGATCGAGAACTCCTGACCTAGGCCTGTCGGTGGATCCTGCCACGCTGATCGACACCGCGACGCCGGAGCCATTGCTCGTGGTCGGGTCGCTGCCGCCGCGGGGGCGTGACCTGGACCTGCTTGTCCCCGCCACCGCCGCCAATACGCTGGCCGAGTTGCTTGCGGCAAACGGCTTTCACACCCACGCCGACACCTGGGTGCGCTTCCGCGACTGTACCGCGCAGGTTGTGGAGTTGATTCCTGCCTCGGACTTCAGCCTCGGCCCAAACCAGATCGATCAGCTGTTCGCTGAAGCCCACCCGATCGCGGGCTTGAAATCACTGATGCAGCCCGCATCACATCACTGGCTGCTGATCACGGCAAGGCGCGTGGCCGAGGAAGCCAAACTGAGTGACAAGCGGCGAGCCTTTGTGACCTCGATCGATGAGTCCGGCGCATGGCAAAGGGCCGCTGAGATCGCCCCGCTGTGGGGAGCACAGCAAGCGCTTGAGGATCTTGAGCATGCCCTGGAGGGTCGTCAACCGAGCTCTTGGCGCCTGCGCGCAGTGACGGCACGGGCGCGTCGGTACCACCGGGGAAAGCTGATCACCGTGTCAGGTCTGGATGGCTCGGGCAAGAGCACACAAGCAGAGGGACTCGAGCAAGCGCTGAGCATGCTCGGCTATCCCGTCGTGAGAGTCTGGACATCGCTGACGGCACACCCCCTGCTTGCTCGCATAGCCGCTCCGGCGCGGCTAGTCGTGGGCGGCCAGCAAGAGCGAGAAGACGAGGACAACCAGCGCCCTCCCGCAGGCGAGGATCAAGATCGCCTGACACGTCTACGCGAGAGCAGGCCCTTGCTGCAACTGGCGTGGGTGACCTTCGTCGCAATCATGAATGCCTGGTGGCAAGCACGTGCTGTACGCCCCCATCTATTGCGAGGGCGAATCGTCATATGTGATCGCTACACCCTCGATTCGGCCGTGCACCTGCGCTACCGCTACGGGGCGCAGCACCGCTACCGTGTCCAGCTGGCGCTGATCCGGCTGCTATCCCCTACGCCAGAGCGAGGCTATCTGCTGGATGTCTCCGCCGAGACCGCCTATGCGCGAAACCAGGAGTACACGCTCGAGCAGACCGAGCAGCGGGCTCGCCTCTACAGCGAGGAGCATCGCGCGCTGAGCGTCGAGCGCCTAGACGGCTCGCGCCCACGCCAGGACTTGTGCGAGCAACTGGCACTCGAGGTGTGGCGCGCGCTGCGCACGGAGTGAGATGCCGCGGGGTCACAGGCATCACACGGCTATTTGAGCCGTTTCGGCGACGGTGATCGCGCCCTGCCGTTCCTCGACAGATGCGGAGGAGCGCCCGCTGTGAAGGCCGCGTCCAACGTGTCCGTGCACGGGCATGCTGCTCCGCGTAGACGGCCCAGGCCAAAGGCGTCCTCGATCAGAGCCAGCAGGGAATAGTGATCGGTCGCGGCGACAAGGCGATAGCCGCGGCGGATCGGTGGACCGAGCAGGATCAACGGTACGCGTCCACCCGACGCGTGACCGCAGCATCCGCTATCGCTCACACCCTCGTCCCAAACGATCGCCAGGACGCCATGCGGACCGAGACCGGCGAGCAGGGAGGGGACGAGCTCCGCCATGAAGCGATCAACGCTCTGGTTGGGGCAATCATGGCCGTCGTCGCACAGGTTCGGGCTGATCCACACAAACGGCGGGGTCTGCCCGTCGCGCAGATCACTCACCAGCTGGGTGAGCGGGACGATCTGCTTGCAGCGAGCTGGGCTCGCAGCGACCTGCGGGAAATACATGAACGGGTCGTGCTTCTTGGCATAGCCGGCGGCCGAGGATCCCTTGAAGCAGGGCCGCGGCAGATCCTCCATGTAGGCGCGCCAGCCGATGTGTGCGGCCTGCAGCTGGTCGGGTAGCACGGTTCCGCGGGCCTGGCATTCGGTGCAGTCCGAGGAGATCCCGAGCGGGTCGCCAGCCAGCAGCGCTATGTAGTTCGGTAGGGACGGGTGCGTGATCGCGTGATAATCGATGGCGAGCGTCCCGCTACGCGCGAGACTGTTGATGTAGGGAGCCGAGGAGCTGCCTATCACTTCTTCGAACTCACGGTTCTCGAGCATTATCACCGCGAAGTGCGAGCGAGCTGAACGCGCCAGTTGTGTCGGCGAGCGGGGAAGCCCAAGTGGCGCCCCAGGGCTCGTCGCCGAGCCACAGCCGGCGATTGCCGCACACACCAGCACGACGGCCGCGAGTAGAGGGCGGCGCATGCGAGCAGCATGCCACATAGCTACCGAGCTACAGCGCAAGAAAATTGCTGTCGGATTGTCTACTAGTCCGAAACCGTGTAGCCTCCAGTGCAATGGCAGGTGGGCCTCGGGCATGGATGCTCCGTAGCATTGCTGCGCTTGTATGCGCGGGATTGCTCCTTCCTTCGGTTGGGGTGTCGGCGACGCCTGTGGCTGGGTGTTCTCCCCGCCAGTCTTCTTATTCGAGTGCGATTTCCTCGACACCCGGGCTGGTCGGCTATTGGCGTCTCGGCGAGTCATCGGGCACCGTCGCATGCGACTCGACCGGCCACGACAACGGCACCTACATAGGCGGGGTGACACTCGGCGCGCCCGGAGCGATCAGCAGCGATCCCGACACAGCCATCACGCTCAACGGCACCACAGGCCAAGTCAGCGTCCCGTCAGCCAGCTCCCTGAACGTCGGCGATGACTTCACGATCGAAGCCTGGGTCAAACGCCAAGCCACCAAAACAGGATCAAGCGAAGTGATCGCCTCAAAGCAAAACGGCTCATGGGTCTTGATGTTCAACGAATCCGACCAGCTCACCCTGCGCCGCTCAAACGTCGCCAACGTCGCGAGCGCCACCCTAGCCACCACCGACACGGGCTGGCACTACATAGCGGCAACCAAGAACGGCTCCTCTGTGCACCTCTACATAGACGGAAAAGACGTCACCGGCACAGTAACCAACCAAACGATGGCCGAAAACAGCGAACCCCTAGCCATCGGCCAAAGCAGCAACAACGCCTACCTCAAAGGATCCATCGACGAGGTAGCCCTCTACAACCAAGCCCTCACCCCAACCCAAATCACAGCCCACTACAACGCAGCAACCCCAACCAAACCAGAAGAACCAACCGCACCGGCCGCACCGAGCGCTCCCAGCGCAGTGGCCGGCAATGGCAGCGTGACCCTGAGCTGGACGGCAAGTACGAGCATCGATGTCGTCGGATACGACATATATCGAGCAAACGCAGACGGAAGCTGGCCGACAACTCCGCTTGCCGTGGTTTCCGCTACCACATCCAGCTACACCAACGGTGGACTGACAAACGGTGTCACCTACACCTACCGCGTGACCGCATATGACACCGTCGGCACTCAGAGCGTTCCTTCGGTTGGGGTGTCGGCGACGCCTGTGGCTGGGTGTTCTCCCCGCCAGTCTTCTTATTCGAGTGCGATTTCCTCGACACCCGGGCTGGTCGGCTATTGGCGTCTCGGCGAGTCATCGGGCACCGTCGCATGCGACTCGACCGGCCACGACAACGGCACCTACATAGGCGGGGTGACACTCGGCGCGCCCGGAGCGATCAGCAGCGATCCCGACACAGCCATCACGCTCAACGGCACCACAGGCCAAGTCAGCGTCCCGTCAGCCAGCTCCCTGAACGTCGGCGATGACTTCACGATCGAAGCCTGGGTCAAACGCCAAGCCACCAAAACAGGATCAAGCGAAGTGATCGCCTCAAAGCAAAACGGCTCATGGGTCTTGATGTTCAACGAATCCGACCAGCTCACCCTGCGCCGCTCAAACGTCGCCAACGTCGCGAGCGCCACCCTAGCCACCACCGACACGGGCTGGCACTACATAGCGGCAACCAAGAACGGCTCCTCTGTGCACCTCTACATAGACGGAAAAGACGTCACCGGCACAGTAACCAACCAAACGATGGCCGAAAACAGCGAACCCCTAGCCATCGGCCAAAGCAGCAACAACGCCTACCTCAAAGGATCCATCGACGAGGTAGCCCTCTACAACCAAGCCCTCACCCCAACCCAAATCACAGCCCACTACAACGCAGCAACCCCAACCAAACCAGAAGAACCAACCGCACCGGTGCTAGCGGCAGTGGGCGACATCGCGTGCCCTAACGGCGACAAAATCGACGCCTGCCAGCAAAGCGCTACCGCGAGCCTGGTGGCCAGCCAGCACCCAACAGCCGTGGCGGTGCTCGGCGACAACCAGTACCAGAGCGGATTGCTCAGCGAGTACGACAGCCCGGGCGCCTACAACGAAACCTGGGGTCAGTTCAACCCGATCATTCATCCGGTTCCCGGCAACCACGAGTATGCCGCCAGCTCGACCGCCAGCGGCTACTTCACCTACTTTGGAAGCTCGGCCAGGAACGGTAACTACTCATACGAACTGGGCTCGTGGCACATAATCGCGCTGAACTCCGACTGCGGTAACTCAGGCTGCCAGGATTCGGTTGCCGGAACCGCCTCCAATACAGAGGTCACCTGGCTGAAGAGCGACCTCGCGGCCCACCCGAACCAGTGCGTCCTTGCCTACTGGCATCACCCCCGGTTCACCTCCGGGTGGGTGGGCAACAGTCCCGGCGTGGGACCCTTTTGGAGTGCGCTATATGCCGCACACGCGGATGTGGTGGTGAATGGCCACGATCACCTGTATGAGCGCTTTGCCCAGCAGGACCCGAACCAGAAGAGCACGACCGCAGGGATCCGCGAGTTCGTGGTGGGCACCGGCGGAGAGAGCCTGTTTGAAATGGGCACGATCCAGCCGAATATGCAGGCGGTGGACAACCACCATTTCGGCGTGCTCTTTCTTACCCTGCACCCCACCGGCTACGACTGGACGTTCCGTGCGGCCAACGGCGTGGTGCTCGACAGCGGGTCAACCCCCTGCCATCACGCTTCGGCGGGGCAATCGAGCACCACGACCCAGGCGCAGGGATCCGCCGCACGCTTCTCCGTGATCGGTCCTATGTACGCGGCGATAAGAGCCGCGCGGACCTTCTCGCTGCACTCGGTGCTGGCGGATGAGACACCCACCAGCGCCAGGCTCAAGTTCTCCGTCCATGCCTTGCGTGCGAGCGTGCGCTCGGATCTGCGGCACGGACTGCCAATAGAGGTGCATTGCTCCCGCGCATGTGATGTCACCATCACTATTCGAGCTCGTTCCGGACATCACATGTTTGCGATCGCCACTTACCACGAGACCGAGACAGAGATACCCAGGCGTTCAAGTCGTGTGCTGCTGCATCTGAGTGGCAACGTTGTGCGTCGGCTGCGCCATACGCGCTTGATGCTGACCTTCCTGGCTTTGGACGCAAGCGGGGAACGGCACCGCTCCACTGTCGTGATCTAGCGCATTCAAGATTCCCCGCTGAGCAGTCCGAACATCGGTGCCGGCGTGGTGTTTGACCAAGGCTGGCCTTCGCCCGGTCGGAGATGGGCGCAACTAAAGGACGGTCCACAAACCGTCGATAGGATCGCCGTGTGCACGTCTGTCCGGGAACGCCGTAGGCGCACCTCGGGGCGATGGCCGGGCTAGTCATGTAGCGCGAGCAGAGAGGAACCCAAGTTGAGCAATGCGACGTTGGTGACAGGCGGCAGCGGGTACATCGGAGCGCTACTCGTACGCGAGCTTCTCGAGGCCGGCCACGAGGTACGCGTGCTCGACTCCCTACTGCACGGCCAGGAGGACATCGCCTCCGAGCAGGAGCAGGCCGGCGTGATGGTCGTGCGCGGCGACATACGCGACGCCGGCGCGCGCGCCAAGGTGCTGAGTAGCACCAACAATGTCGTGCACCTCGCCGCGATCGTGGGCGATCCCGCCTGCGGGCGCGATCCGCAGCTCTCCGACGATGTCAATGTGAAGGCCACCGAGAGCCTGGTCTCAGAAGCCACGCAGGCGGGCGTCGAACGTCTGGTGTTCGCCTCCACCTGCTCGAACTACGGACGCATGGCCGATCCGACCGTTCCGATCACCGAGGAGGGCGAGTTGGCCCCGGTGTCGCTGTACGCCGAACAGAAGGTCGCCATGGAGAAGCTGATCCTCAGCGCATCAGGCAACGGCATGAAGCCGACCTGCCTGCGCTTTGCGACCGTATATGGCGTAGGACGCCGCATGCGCTTCGACCTGACTGTCAACGAGTTCACCCGCGAACTGTGGTCTGACCGCAAGCTGGAAGTCTTCGGCGAGCAGTTTTGGCGCCCCTACATCCACGTACGCGACGCCGCTCGCGCAGTGCGTTGCGTGCTCGGGGCACCTATCGAGAAGGTCGAGAACAACGTCTTCAACGCCGGACGTTCGGGCGAGAACTACCGCAAGCTCGACCTCGTGGAAGAGATCAAGAAGCAGACCGACCGCGGCGAGGTCTCCTACGTGCAGCGTGACGAGGACCCGCGCGACTACAAGGTCAGCTTCGACAAGATTCGCGCCGAGCTGGGCTTTCAAACACTGATGACGGTTCCAGACGGAATCGGCGAGATCATCCAGGCGCTCGACGAGGGCCGTTTCGGCGACCCGTACGACCCGCGCTACAAGAACATCCCATAGGCCCAGGGACCGAGCGAGACATCAGCCCCGAGATGGCATCCACCGAGACCTTCCCCGAGCTGCCGCTGTTCGATCTCCAGCTGCAGCCGCAGGACCTCGAGGCGGTCGCGGAGACGCTGCGTTCGGGCTGGCTGACGCTCGGCCCGCGCACGGCGGCCTTCGAGGAGGCATTCGCGACGCATCTCGGCGCCAAGCACGCAATCGCGGTCTCGAGCTGCACGGCGGCGTTGCATCTCGCCTACCTGGCGGCCGGCGTGGGCCACGGCGACGAGGTGATCGTTCCCTCCTTCACGTTCGCCGCCACCGCGGCAGCGGCCATCTACTGCGGCGCCACGCCGGTGTTCGCGGAGATCACATCGCTTGACGTGCCGAGCCTTGACCCAGACGACGTCCAGGCACGCATCACGCCGCGAACGAAGGCCGTGTGCATCGTGCACTACGCCGGCTACGCGGCAGCGGCGGACCGCATGCGTGAGATCTGCGACAGCCACGGGCTGGCACTGATCGAGGACGTCGCGCATGCGCCCAGCGCGACGCTGCACGGGCGCAAGCTCGGCACCTGGGGGCTGGCGGGCGCGTTCAGCTTCTTCTCTAACAAGGTGCTGTCGGTCGGCGAGGGCGGGCTGCTGTGCACTGACAGCGATGACGTCGCAGCGTTCGTGCGCTCGCACCGCTCGCACTGCATGACGAGCGGCACGTGGGACCGCCACCGGGGACGCACCGACACCTACGACGTGGTGGGGTTGGGCTACAACTACCGCCTCGACGAGCCGCGCTCGGCGCTGCTGCTCTCGCGCATGGGCCGCCTCGAGCAGGAAATCGAGCGTCGCCGCGAGCTGACCCTCCGCTACCGCTCGCTGCTCTCGCAGGTTGAGGGCATCGTCGTGCCGTTCACCGACGAGGAGGTCCACACCTCCTCGGCGTACGTGATCCCGATCATGATCGAGGAGGACGGCCGCCAGGGCGAGGTCAGCGGCAAGATGCGCGAGCGCGGCATCCAGACGAGCATCTTCTATCCGTCGATCCACCGCTTCACCGCCTACCGCAAGCGCTTCCCTGACGTCTCGCTGCCGATCACCGAGCTGGCGTCGCGCACCGAGCTGACGCTGCCGTTCTACCCGCACATGAGCTTCGACGACCAGGACCGAGTCGTCACGGTGCTCGTAGAGGCACTCGGGCGATGAGCGGCTGGCGGGTACCGCTGACCGAAATCGACGTGCCCGAGCAGGACGTGCGGGCGGTGCTCGACTGCCTGGAGTCGGGCTGGCTGACGATGGGCCCGCGTACGCGCACCTTCGAGGCGGCGCTGGCGGAGTTCGTTGGTTGCGAGCATGCGATCACGGTCTCCAGCGGCACCGCCGCGCTGCACCTCGCGTGCCTGGCCGCCGGTATCGGCCCGGGCGATGAGGTGATCGTGCCAGGCTTCACGTTCGTCTCGAGTGCCAGCGCAGTGCGCTTCACCGGCGCCACGCCGGTGCTCTGCGACGTCGTCTCGCCGCGGCGCTTCAACATCGACCCGGCCGACGTCGCGCGGCGCATCACGTCCCGGACCCGCGCGGTGATCGCGGTCCACTTCTGCGGCTACCCGGCGGAGGTCGCCGCGCTGCGCACGCTATGTGACGAGCACGGGCTGGTGCTGATCGAGGACTGTGCCCAGGCGATCGGCGCGCACGTTGACGACGAAGGACGCCAGGTCGGCACGGTCGGCGAGCTGGGCACCTTCAGCTTCTTCTCCAAGAAGCAGCTGTGCGTCGGCGAGGGCGGGATGGTGACGTGCGCCGCGGGGGAGCACGCCGAGCGCGTGCGACTGCTGCGCTCGCACGCGTTGACGAGCAGCACGTGGGACCGCCATCGCGGTCACGACCCCGCCTACGACATCGTTGACATCGGCTTCAACTACCGCCTCGACGAGCCCCGTGCGGCGTTTGGCCTGAGCAGGCTGGCGCGCCTGCGCGATGGGCTCGACGCGCGCCGGGCGGCCGTGCGCGCCTACCGCGAGCGGCTCGCGGACCTCCCCGGAGTCGAGCTCTGCTTCGACGAGCCGGCGGTGGAGTACTCCTCCCACTTTGCTTTCCCGGTGCTGCTGCGTGATCGCGACACTCGCGATCGGTTTCGCGAGAGTCTCAAGGCGAAGGGGATTCAGACCACTTGGTATCCGGCGTTGCACACTTTCACTGGATATCGTGAGCTCGTTCCCAGTAACGATCTGCCACGTGCTCTAGAAACTGCCGACCGCCACTGTGCATTGCCGCTCAGTTCCGCTATGGACGAGGAGGCGGTGAACACCGTCGTTGAGGCAGTGCGCGAATCCGTTTCCTAGCGATGGCCGAAGGGTTACCGCTCCGCCTTGTCTTGTGCTTGACGGACAGTCTGAAGAAACCAAAGGGGTGTAAAGATCCGCAGCAGAGTGTCCGTGTGTGCCGATAGCTCGGGGCAGCCTGGCCGCAACAGCTCTGCCACGTGGTCGCGATCGATCAGCTGCCAGACCTCCGCATCTGCGTTATCGGCTACTTCAGCCATGCTCTGGGCGTGGGACGCAAGCCAGCGCGTCAGAAACCGCGGTTCCTGACCACTTGGCATTACGGAGTCTGCTCCATGTCGCTCACCGGCGCGCAGAGTCCGCCACAATTGACGTGTCGCCAGCGACCCGGCGAGCCAGCGCCGCTGAAGAGGAAACGGCGTCTGATAGCGGTGATCTCGTAGAGATGGATCGAGCTGGCTCAAGAGCCGGTAATGGGGCATCTCCAGGTAGCGTTCACCGGGCGAGAGCGAGAAGCAGTACCGCATGAACGGTCGGGTACAGTAAGGGCTGAACAAATCGCCGACCCCAGACGCTCTCCGTACCCCTCCAGCTCCCCAGCACGCAACCCGCTCGAAAGTGTAGAAGGCGTCCGACAGCTCCCTTGTGGGCCATCCCTCACGCAGACGTTCGTCGGCAAACTCCTGGAGATGCTGGGCCACGAGTTCCCTGCCATCATCAGTCAGCAGCCCTTGATCATCGATCTTGCGACAGAGCAGCCGTCGCTGAACGGAGGCAAGACGAGAGACAAGCGGGAGGTTAGGTGAGATATTGCTGAGGGTGCCGGCGCCAGCCCGACCGATCTCGCCTCCAACGCCCCACAGAGTTATAGAAAGGCGATCGACCGGCTCGTCTAGCTCGAGGTAGTCAACCAGCTGAACCAAGCTGGAGAGCCCCTCTGTTTGGCGTATGAAGCGTTCGGCCGCCCGCGCCCAGTCGCGCTGAGACTCCCCCACATGCTGTACTTCGTGATCCAGACGGAAATGTGCAGCGAGCTCAAGCGCAAGCATCACGTCTATCGAGTTCGGCTCGCCCCCGGTGTAGAAGGCGGTTCTGGCGTCGATGCTGCGTAGGATCGCGGCCATGACTCGCGTGTCGCGACCAGCGGTTAGAGCACAGCGTACTGCCCCTCCTACCACTACGGCGGCGCTAGTGAGTTGCTTCAGTTGTTCTGCAAGGGCAGAAACGGAGGGGGGTCTGCTCTCACGGCGCAGGAGCGAGGCGGCTCCGAAGTGCTGATTTGAGCGCAAACCTCGAGTGTCAAGACGATGGACTGTACCGCCCGCCAAGATTCTGATGTCGGCAAGGAAGGTGTGTCGTCGCATTACCCAGCCGAGGGCAACAAAGGACGCGACCGCCATCGGATCCGGGCGCCGCAGGCAAAGGACTGATGCGACGATGTTCGCGCTCGTGCTGATTACGGCTCCCTGATCATTGGTGGCGTAAAAGACGGGCAACATCCCAAGGGGGTCCTGGAGAACCTCAACGGCATCGGCGGCGAGGTCGATGCGTGCGACGCAAAACTCACCCTCGAGCAGATTTGGCAGCGCACTCCAGCGTGGCAGAAGCTGCCCAGCGTCGTGGGCTGCCACGCTGCCCGAGCTGTCCAAGGGGAGGCCGTCATAAAGCGCGATCTGCTTGTCAGAGAAGGAGACATAGCGACGCTCGCCGATCGCGCTAGCGCCGTGATGCATCCCGGCGACCGTAAGCATCCGAGTGACAGAACTAGTGTCCCATAGGGTCTGAGGATCCAGACGAAACTCTTGCCCGACATCAATCACGCCACGATGTAGCCGCCCGGCCGCCTCTTGGTCGAGGCCCATCCCGATCGCAAAGACGTGCATGTCCGACTACTGTTCCGGCGGGATCAGGCGCTCACGCACTGTCTCGAACTCCTCCTGGGCCTGCTCATAGTCGTCGTGGCGGCCGATGTCCAGCCAGTAGTCATTGCTTGGCCAGGAGCGCACGATCTCGTCGTCGGCGATTAGCCGCAAGACCAGGTCCGGAAAGTCCAGGCGCTCACCGGGCTTGATCCGCGATAGAGCCCGCGGCGCGAAACAGTAGACGCCCATCGACGCGATGTAGTCGATCGTCGGCTTCTCGTCGTAGCCGGTCAGGCGAGTTGGGTCGCTCTCCTCAGCGAACCTCAGGACACCTAGCGAGACCTGGATCTCGCGTTGCTTGGTGGCGATCGTGGCGGCTGCATCGCTTGAGCGGTGACGCTCCAGCAGCGCCCCGTAGTTGATGTCGGTGAGGACATCGCCATTCATCACGAGCACGTCGTCCTCAGTCAGGCCGTCGATTAGGGCAAGTGCGCCCACGGTCCCGAGCGGCTCCCGCTCGCGGAAGTAGTCGATCTGAAGGCCGTAGGCCGAGCCGTCGCGGAAGAAGGCCTCGATCAGCTCCGCCAGGTATCCCGTCGCCATCGTGATGCGCCCGAAACCGTGGGCCTTCAGCTGCCTGACGACGATGTCCAACACCGGTCTGTCGCCGACGGGCATCAGCGGCTTGGGCAGGACCGTGGTGTAGGGACGCAGGCGGGTCCCCTCGCCGCCGGCGAGAATTACGGCTCGCTTCATGTCATGGCCTCCTGGAATAGCTCCTCGATGCGTTGCGCAACGACCGGGGCTGCGTAGGTCGCCTCGGCGTAGGCCCGCGCCGCCTCCCCGGCACGGCGGGCCTGCTCGGGGTCACAGGCGAACCGTTCCAATAGCGGCAGCAGCGACGCCGGGTCGTTCTCCGGTGAGGCGATGCCACCGATCTCCGGGGTGATCATGTCGGCCACGCCCTCCGCGCCCGTTGACAGGCAGGGCCGCGATGCGAGCATGCCGAGGATCACCGCCCGCGGCGCTCCCTCCGTCGGGCTCGGGCAAAACACCAAAACGTCGAAGGCGGAGAGCACGTCAGGGACCTCAGAGCCGGGCGTCGGGATGAAGTGGGCCCGTTCCCCCAGCGGCGTTGCCAGCTCGCGCAACTCGGCCTCCGTTTCCCCTTCGCCGGCGAGAATCAGGTGCGCACGCGGATTCTCAAGCGCCGTCACCGCTTCGACCACGACGTCATTGCGCTTCTTGAAGTGAAAGCGCGAGATGCAGCCCACGACGAACGCGTCGGGTGGAATCCCAAGCTCGGCCCGCACCCGTTCACGCCCGGCCTCGGTGTACTGGATATCTTCGGTGCGCAGTGCGTTCGGCACAACGATCACCTTGCTGGGGTCGATGCCGACACCTGTCACGGAGCGTCTCGTGCCCTCCGAGACAGCCATCACAAGCGCCACGTCCTTGCCCGCGTCCAGATAGGCCTTCCGCGGATAGCCCTTGCGCAGCGGGAATGGTACGGGGCCCCACTCGGCCCAGACAGTCGTGCGGGCAAGCTCGCTCGGCAACCGTCTCACCAACAGCTGCTCCTTCTTGTAGTGGACCATCAATACGTCATATGGCGCCTGCTCTGCCAGAGCGGTACGCAGGCGGCGCACCAGTAGCGGCCAGCGCAACGCGAGGCCGATCCATGTTCGCGTCGAGAGCTTTGGTCCCAACTCGATCGGGACCACACCCACACCAGTGTCGCGCCCGACCCCTGGCATATTGGTCAGCATCACCGTCTCGTGCCCACGCTGGCGTAGCGCCTCGAGCATCTCAACCGCGGCGAACTCGGCACCCCCGCTCGAACGAGTAGTCATGACACTCACGATCTTCACCGGAGCATTATCGCGATCGCGCTGGATGAGCCACCGGCCGGTGGTCTGGGAATGGCTCAGGTGGTGCGAATGATCAATACCGAGCAGGGAGCGTGATGGGAGACCTTGTTCGGTACCGAGCCCAGAAGGAAGCGCTTGGCGCCCGTCATTCCCTTGTTACCGACGATAATCAGGTCGGCTTCGCGCTCCTCCGCCACGTCGAGAATCGCGTCCGCCGGATCCCCCTGGCGCGCATAGGTGTTCACAGGCACGCCAGCCTCGTCGGCCACCACGGCGGCGGCTTGGAGGGTGGCTTCGACGTCCTCCTTGGGATTTATCGCCCACTGCATGTCTTTGGGAGCGTCCCGGCGTTCCTGTTGCAGCCGCTGTGCCGGCACAGGCTCGTACGCGCTGACCAGCTCGAGTGTCGCCCCGACGGCCTTAGCGAGATCCACCGCTTGACGGACTGCTTGGGTCGCCGTATCCGAACCGTCAGTTCCAACCACAACTGATTTAAACATGACTCTCCTTGACTTACGCGGTCGAACTGGCCCTCAAACTCTTGTAGACGGCGATCATATCCGTGTCTTGGTAGGCGCGAACACCGCGTGCCTCAGAAAGTGCCTCACGGGGCTACTCCGAATCAGTCGAGCTGACCGGATCTCTAACGTTCTATCCAGAGATGATCGATCTGCATTGCCACATACTTCCCGGTATCGACGATGGTCCGGCGACGATCGAAGACTCGCTCGAGCTGGCACGCATCGCGGTCCAGGTAGGCATCGCAAAGGTCGTCGCTACCCCTCACGTGAGCTGGCAATACGGCAACGACGCGGCGACAATCGCGCGCCTGACCACCGAATTGAACAGCCGCCTGGAGCTGGAGGGGATCGCGCTACAGGTGCTAAGCGGCGGAGAGATAGCAATGACTTACGCCATCGAACTGGCAGATCCAGAGATCGGCCGGCTCGGGCTCGGCTCGGGTCCATGGCTACTGGTGGAGCCCCCGTTTACGCCTGTGGCGAGCAACCTCGACGCGATCCTGCTCAACCTCCAGCGCAACGGCCATCGTGTCCTGCTTGCTCACCCCGAGCGCTGCCCGGCATTCCACCGCGACCCCAAGATGCTCGGATCGCTTGTGCGCGAGGGTGTGCTCACCTCGATCACCGCGGGGGCCCTGGTTGGACGCTTCGGCGAGCAGGTACGCAGATTCGCGCTTCAGCTTGCGCGCGAGGAGATGGTCCACAACGTGGCCTCTGACGCTCATGACTCCTCTCGCCGTCCTCCGGGGATCGCCAGCGAGCTCGAGCGATCCGGGCTGGGCGAGCTCACAGACTGGCTCACCAAGGAGGTTCCGGCGGCGATCCTGGGCGGCGAGTCGATCCCTCCACGGCCTGCTGTCTCTCTGGCCGCTGCGCAACGAGCGCGACGGTCTTGGTGGCGGCGCTCCTCACTCTGAGATGAGTTTTATCCAGTAATCAAATGCTGGACTTGTGGCCCCAGATGTATAGGCGCGACGAGAACCGGCCCCAAACCATTGCGAAGTTGCCACACTTCGTTGGCTTGTCTCCCGAAACAATGCCAAACGGCCAGTCGGGCTCTGAGAAAGGTGTGTCTCGCGACGAGGCTCCTCGCCTCGTCGCCGAACGGCCTAAATCCGCCAAAGGCGGTCTCTATCGTCATCGTTTGAGCAAGTACCTCAGGCCGGTCAAGATACGCAACGCCCTGAGAAGGCGCGTATTTGTGCGGGTTCTGCCACGCTCGGTTAAGCTCGATGAGCGTGTTCGGACCGAATACGTGGGAACGGCTTACAGCGGATGGCCCATACCCGCAGGCCATGTTCAGCGTGACTGGGTGGTCTACTGCTTGGGAGCAGGCGAGGAGGTCTCCTTTGAGACCGAGCTAATCAGAACGGTGGGATGCGAAGTGCACTCATTCGACCCCACCGAGGCGTCGGCACGGCACGTCAATGGCCTTAGAAATGACCGCCTGCACTTCCATCAATATGCCATTTGGAGCCACGATGGCATGCTACCGATGTACGTAGCCGAGGCCCCTGAGCACTCGGCCCTATCGGCGGCCAACCTGCAAAATACTCGCGAAGTCCTAGAGATGCCTTGTCGCACTATCCAGTCGATCATGACGCAGCTCGGCCACAGTCACATCGATCTTCTCAAGTATCACGTAGAGGGAGGCGAGTACGAGGTATTCGACCCTGACGATCTACGGCGCTGGAAAGTACAGGTGCTCATCATGAGCCTGTTCTGGACCGCACCGACAAAGCGTGCTCTACGTCTTATTGATTCCATCATCAAACAGGGCTATCGGCCAGTGGCCTCGAAGGGACAATCGTTTACGTTCATAGACGAGCGCCTGATCGCCCATCCGCACCCCTAGTACCCGACTGGCTAACACTTGCTCTCACGCGAGCGGCAAGCGGATAGGACTCGGCTCCCACCACCACGAGGTAGTCAGGCGAGCTTTGTGATAGCCACGATCATCCCTATCAGCACGAAGAGGACGATCGCCACCTGCATCCAGATCCACGTTGGAGACATTCCACCGCGGATTTTACCCTGACGCCCTGAGCGGACACTTGCAGGTGGGTCTTCTAGGCGGACTATCGTGTGGGTGTGACCAGGGCGAGCCACCGACTAGCGGCGACCTTGGCGGTCTCACTTTGTGCGTGGAGCTCGGCGTACGCAGCGAGCGCCAGCCCACCCACCACGGGATCCCCCGCTCCCCTGGGAGGAATCAACATCGGGTCTGGAAAGCTCGCTTCGCAGGCGGACAGCGACATGGCCCGAGCCCACGCTCTGGGCGCGCAGATCGTGCGCACCGAGGCGCCTTGGGCGATGATCGAGCCGAGCGGGTCGGGGCAGATCGACCCCAACGCGCTTGTGTTCCTCGATCGCGTGTTCGCCGATGCCTCAGCAGACGGCATTCGGGTCATCCTGGACGTCTTTGACACTCCCTGCTGGGCCTCCTCCGCGCCCCCTGCACTGCTGGCAGGCTGCACTCTTGGAGGTAGCAGTCAAGCCAACGCTTGGCCTCCATTGGACCCCTCTCCATACGCGACATTCGTCGCGTATCTGGCCAAGCGCTACGCGAGCGGACTAGCGGCAATAGAAATCTGGAACGAGCCCGACCAGGCCAACCAAGCTTATTTCGCCGGGCCGAACAAGGCGCAGCGGTACGCCGCGATCCTCAGGGCCGCCTACCCCGCGATCAAGCAGGTCGATCCGCGCTTGACAGTGTTGGCAGGCTCGCTGGTCGGCTCAAACGGTGCGTTCCTGCGCGCGCTGTATGCCGCGGGGATCAAGGGCTACTACGACGGCCTGGCGATCCACTTCTACAACCTCGTGCTCGGTTCGGTGCGCTCGATCCACGAAACCCAGCTCGCAAACGGCGATACCACACCACTGTGGCTGGACGAGTTCGGGTGGAGCAGTTGCTACCCGCGCCACAGGATCCAACAGGAACAGGCCTGTGTCACACCGCAGATCCAGGCGCAGAACATCGCCGACACCTTGCGGGCACTCGCTCGCACACCGTATGTGGCGGCCGAGGCGCTCTACACCCTGCGGAGTTCTCCCAGCGAAGACTTTGGGGTGCTGAGCGAAAGCGGCGCTCGCAAGCCCTCGTTCAAAGCACTCTCGAGCGCGCTTGCATCACCGTTTGGCGCAGCCAGCCCGGTGAAGCTCAAGCTCACCGCCAGCCACGGGCGTGTCATCGCGAGCGGTTCGGCCCCGGTCGGCGACTACATGGAGCTCGAAGCCTTCCGCGGCAATGTGCCCGCCTACAAGGTCCTGTTCACGCTCGACCGCTTCAATCGCTACTCGATCGCGCTGCCGTCAGCGCTCGGCACACACGGGCTGCGGGTGCGCGTGTTCCAGTACTGGGCCGGTATCGGTCGTGCCGCCCAGCGCAGTATCTAAAGCGAAGCGGGCCGGCCTACTCAGCGCTTCGAAACAGGGCGATCACCGTCAGCAGCAGGATCTTCAGATCCAGTCCCAGCGACCAGTTGGCGATGTAGTAGTTGTCCCACTCCACACGTTCGGCCAGCGAGGTCTGCCCGCGCAGGCCATGCACCTGGGCCCAGCCGGTGATCCCGGACTTCACGCGATGACGATCGCCGTAACGGGCCACGTCCTGCCTGAACAGCTCCACGAACTCCGGGCGCTCCGGCCGGGGACCGATGATGCTCATCTCACCCCGGAGCACATTGATCAGCTGTGGCAGCTCATCCAGGGAAGTGCGACGCAGAAGCCTGCCGATGAGAGTGCGGCGATCGGCGCCCTCGACTCCCCCGGGAGCCAGATCGCCCCCCAGCAGAATACCCATCGCGACCGCGTCGCGCTCGGTGAAGTCGCGTGCCGGCCCGGCGCGCATCGAGCGAAACTTGTACAGATCAAAGACCTTGCCGTCGCGCCCCACGCGGCGCTGGCGAAACAGCACCCGCCCCGGGGAGCTGAGCCGCACGGCGATCGCGGCGAGCAGGATCACCGGCGCGAGGATCAACAGCAACACCATGGCAAAGAGGCGATCGAAGGCGTGCTTGGCGGCGAACTGCAGGCCCTTTGGATTGACGGTGGAGAAGGACATCAGCGGCAGGCCACCGACCGTGTCATAGCCGACGCGATTGTTGATCGTGTCGAACATTCGCGGCACCACCGAGACCTCAATGCCGAGCTCCTGGCAGCGTTGGATCAGACGGCTGACACGAGCGTCCGCAACGGAGGAGAACGCGACGATCAGGTTTCTGACGCCTGTTTGGCCGACGATCTCATCGACGTCCTCCACGGTCCCCAGTACCGGCACATCGCGTCCGCCGACCTCGGCGATCGAGCGGGGGTCATCGTCTAGGAAGCCGACCGGTGCGAGCCCGTACTCAGGATGACTCTCCAGGCGGCGTGCTACCTGCGAGCCGACCAGCCCTGCGCCCATGATCAGAACCGGCTTCCCAACCCTCCGGTGGGCGCGCGCCCACCGTTGAGCAAAGCCTAGGACCGTACGTCCGAAGCCCACGGCAAGCAGCGCGAACGCCCACGATCTGACCCATTGTCCACGGTCGGGAATTTCTCCCTCCAGCAGCATCCCCAGCAGCGCAACGGTCATCGAGGCGACCGAGATCCCGCTCAAGACCGGCACCACGCTGTCCAGGATCAACGCTCGCAGCCTCGTTCGGTAAAGACCTCGTAGATAGAAGAGCAGCATCACGAGCGCCGGCAGCGCCAGCAGCGGCGCGCCGACAGCCGATATGTGCAGTGTCGCGCCGACGCCGCCGAGCGCAAAGATCAGCGCCACGCACAGCAGCGTGAAGTTGACGGCGGGGCGCAGAAAACCCCAACCTGAGCCCTCGAGCAGCCATTGCAGCGGCCCGGGGAAGATCCCGAGGTTGGCGGCATGATGGTGTGGCGCGCCGCGCGTGGCCGACCGCTCGCCGGTGAGCGGCAGCGAGGACGTCTGCCGAGTGACACGAGGACTGTTCATCGAGATACTGGATCTATCGGCGTCGAACATCTAGCGCTGTAGTTTCGATAGGTGTTTTGTGAGCAAAGCGAGGGCAAGCAGGCCGCCGGCCACTAGCGCAACCATCAGCGTCTGGCCTGCTGACAGCCCCAGGCGCGAGTCATACGAAGCCTGGGCGACCGTCACCGAGCTGGGCAAGTGACTCTGATCGGTTACCCCGTGAGCGGGCGCTTCTATCGACGCGGGCGGACGGGCGTCGTTTTCTTTTACGCCTCCCGCGCTAGGCGCCGGTGTCGAACGAGCGCCGCTTTGTGCCTCGGTCCGCAGAACAGAGGTGCTGTTTTCTTGTTCGACCTGGCCGATCTGCCCTTCGGCGACCCGTGTCTGGGTTGCGGCTGACAGGGAGTGACCGGAATCTCTCCCATTGGTGGAGCCATTGAGCAACTGGGAGCCGAGGATCGCCTGTTCGCCCTCACCCGGTGATCCGTAGCCGCTGAGTAGCGTGCCGGCGCTTGCAGTTGCGCAGGTCACTCCCAACAAGAACCCAACGAGGGCGATTGTCGAGGCGATCGTACGGTGGCGTGTCATGTTCCCCTACCTTGGGTTCGCTTCTACGGCTCGAGCGAGACCCTTGGGTCCACTCTCCCTTGCCAGATGCCAATTATCGCCTCGCTACCACCGTTACGGGCCCCAAACTGTGCATTCTGGGGCAGCGAGTCAACCCGGCTTCATTACACAAACTAGCGAAGGCGAGGGCATGTGTCGAGAAACTCTCTGCACAATAGTCTTTCTTCTACCCCAGTTTTAGGGCTTCCAGAAGGATCGACCGATTCAATTCCCGAACGTTTATCCGCTCGCCGCGGAGCGCCAGTTCGAGCTCATGACGTGTCAGCGGGTCGCGGGGATTCAGCCGCTGGGCCTGCTCGAGCAGCCTGACCGCTTGGTCGCGTCTTCCCTGAGCTGACGCGATCGCTCCTCGCTCCAATGTCGCATAGGCGTTTTCCGGTGCGCGCGAAAGGGCCAGAGAGACACTCGTGTTCGGCTTGCGCTAGGTCTTCGAAACGCAGCGCGATGCTGCCCCCCACCAGATAGGGCTCCTGGGCCAATGGGTCCAGGCGTGCCGCGCCGTTCAGCAGCGCATATGCTCGATGCGGTTCGCGTACCCGCAGACGCGTGCCGCCGCCTGGATCTGCAGCTGGCTGAACCACGGTGCCGCCAGCGAAGCGGCACAGGCCAATCCCGCCAGTACCAGAACGATGGCACGCGGAAGACGGGGCGTTGACCAGTTGCTGGAGAAGGACCATTCCGGGGCGCTGGCGCTGAGCGCACAGGAGATCCCGAGCAAAGCAAACGCCGGAGCGCCCAGCCCGGCGAACTCCCAAAACCAGTTGACGGAACCGTGGAGCGCCCAGTAAGCGAACCCCGCCAGCGCCCCGGCGGCGACCGTCCGTGCCAGTTGCTCATCCGACCTCAGCGCGCGAGCTGCGGCGAGCAGAGCCGCCCCCAACCCCAACACTGCCAGGGCCGCGCCAGCGAGACCGGTCTGGCTGAGGGTTCGTAGCTCCACGCTGTGCGGATAGCGCGGGGTCTCGTCGCTGTGGCCGTGGCGCAGATACTGCTGCTGGAAGTTGTCAGCGCCGATCCCCAGCAGCGGGTGCTTGGCGAATTCGTCGAGCGCTACCCGATAGAAGTCATAGCGGTTGCTTCCTAGCCCGCTCACCAGACGACTGCCGGTGGTGCTATCGGCGCCGTAGCCGCCCTTGAATGTGTGCCAGGCGTGCGAGACACGGGTGAGCGGATTGCCAGCTAGGGCCAGGCCGCCCGCCACGATCGCCAGCAGTGTCGTGGCGGCCGCAAGCCGGACGGTCCGCTGGATGCGTTGGGATGCGGCCTGCGAGAAATGCTGCCCGGACTCGATTGCTGCGGCGAGCGCAACCAGTGCCCCCGCCACCAGCGCCGCCAGGAAGGTCGCCTCGATGCCGGCGTGCAGCGTCGAGCGAACTACCTCTTCGTGACGCAGATGATCCCCTACCTGCAGCACGAACGGCGCGCTCAGTCCGACCGCCAGCGCCACCGGCAAGAGCAGCGCAAAGATCCGCAGACGTCCGGGCAGCAGACAGAATACGAAGACCAGCATCGCCGCCGTCGCGTACACCGAGCCTCTGCTCTGGCTGAGGAGCGCCACGTCGGCCAGCAGGACCGCCCCACCGGCCAGCACGCCGCGCAGAGCCCAATGCAGACGAGCACTGCTTGCCAGGAACAGAGTCGGCCAAAACGCCATCAGCCATTGGGCGGCGTTGGCGTTGGCGTAGCCGGCGGGGTAGATGAGACGACCTTCCGGCAGCAGGCCCGGAAGGCCAGCCGAAGCGGTCGCGATGTGCAGCGCGGTGTAGAGCGCCACCCCGACCAGGGCGAGTGTCCAGGCACACAGCAGCAGCGCCGCCCCACCCGCGCGCTGGCGCCAGCAGGCGAACAGGACGAACACCAGCAGGTAGAGCAGCGTGCGGTTGGCGCCTTCCCACGCGTCGCCGGGCACTTTCGCCCACAGGATCGAGAAGTAGCTGAGCGCGGTGTAGGCGGCCAGCGCCGCGACGGCTACTCGCACCGGCAGGGGGACCTCGGTCAGACGCAAGGGTACGCACGCGAGCGTGATCGCCAGTAGAACCAACACGATCAACGATCCCGGCGCCCAGTGCGTCACCGGATAGCCGGCCTGGCTGCCAGCCCACACGACGAAGAGCACGATCGCGGCAAGCGCCGGCAGCATGACGGGGGATTCGATCAGTCCTCTGAGGGGACCCTGGTGATCGTCGATTGACCGACTGTCCGCGGCAGGCATGCCAGGTCGAGGCTACCTTGATCGGTGTTCCACGCGCCCGCCAACTTCGGGTCTGTGACGGGCCGGCCGGCCGCCGAAGGCGGATAATCGGAAGATGCAAGACCACGACGAGCTCGTTGACTTCTACGAAGACGCCTACAGCCAGGATCCTCAGGTGGCGCCCATCTACGAGCGCTGGCGCGCGCTCGGCGCGCTCGGCAAGGCCGAGCACGTGATCGGATTGTGCACCGCGCACGAGATCGACCCGCGCAGCACGCTGGAGGTCGGTTGCGGCGACGGAGCGCTGCTGCGCGAGCTGTCCCGTCGTGGTTTCGGCGGCTCTCTGCACGGTGTCGAGATCACCGCTGCAGCAGTCCAGATCGCCCGTGCTCACCCCGAGATCGAGTCGGTTGAGGTCTATGACGGGGAGCATTTGCCGGTCGCCGACGGACACTACGACCTGGGTGTGCTCTCCCATGTGCTCGAGCACGTGCCCGAGCCGGCGACGCTACTCGCCGAGGTGGCCCGAGCCTGCCGCGCCGTGCTGATCGAGGTTCCGCTCGAGGAGAACCTCTCAGCCATCCGCTCTTCCAAGCGGCGCCATGCGCGGGAGATCGGCCACCTGCATCGTCTGAGCTGCGCCGAGACCCGGGGGATCGTCCAGCGGGCCGGCCTGCGGGTCGTAGGTGAGCTGGAGGATCCGCTGCCGCTGCAGGCGCACCGTTACTTCGCCACGACCTGGACCGCACACGCACGCGCGACGGTGAAGTGGGCGACGCGTTTGAGCATTCACCGCCTGTGCCGGCCGCTGGCACGCAGACTGTTCACAGTGCACTACGCGTGTCTGTGTCTGCCCGCCGAGTAGCGCCGAGCAAAAGCAGCGACAGCACCTGCCCCATCAGATAGTCCGGCACAGCCTGCGGGTCGGCCAGCTTCTGACGCGCAATTCCGTCGGCGAGCGCGTCGATCGCCACCGCCAGGTGCTCGGGAGAGATCTCCAACTCCAGCTCGAACTCGCGCATGCCGTCGGAGATCAGCTCGGTGAGCAGGGCGCGCACCTGCGCGAAGCGGGCGGCGACCTTCGGACGCATCTGTGGGTCTCTGACGCCGTAGGCCCAGAACTCCATGAACAGCAGCAGCAGCTCCGGCTCGCGGTCGATCATCGTCATCCACTGCTGGGCACCTCCCTGGGCGCGCTCGGCGATCGATGGGCGCTCCTCCACGGCCTGCGCGATCTCGCGAGCGTGCTCGTCGATCTCGCGCTCCATCAGGACCAGAAAGAGATCCTCCTTGCCCTCGAAGTTGGAGTACAGAGCGCCGGTGGAATAGCCGGCCTCGGAGGCGATCTCCTCGACCGAGCTGCCGTGAAAGCCGCGACGCGCGAACACGCTGCGGGCCGCCGCGAGCAGCTTCTCGCGGGTCTGCGCCTTGCTCTGCTCGCGAGTCAGGCGGGTCAGCACCATCACCTCATTATAATTGACAGAGCAAACACTATTTCGATAATGTTCATTATCAATTCGGGATCGGCGAACAGGGAGCGGACCATGGCCAGCACCACCACACCGCGTGAGAGCACCGGCATCGCGAGTCTGCCCACCGACGCGATCTCCTACGAGGATCTGTACGCGCGCTGGGAGCGCGGCAACTGGTCCGCGACCGGGCTCGACTTCACCGAGGACGCCCGGCAGTGGCAGGAGCAGTTCACCGAGTTCGAGCGTCAGGCGGCCCTTTGGAACTACGCGCTGTTCTTTTGGGGCGAGGATGCGGTCGCCGACAACCTCTCCCCTTACATCGACGCGGCGCCGCTGGAGGAGCAGAAGTACTTCCTGACCACCCAGCAGGTTGACGAGGCCCGCCACGCCGTGTTCTTCAAGCGCTTCATGAAGGAGGTGTGCGGGATCGGCGACGGCTCGATGCAGAGCGGCCTGCAGGCGATCAAGCCCCAGCTGACGCCCGGCTTTCGCAAGATCTTCGACCGCCTCGACACGATGGCTGACGAGCTGCGCACCGACCGCTCGCGGGCCAAGCTCGCCGCCGCCGTCACGCTCTACCACGTCGTGATCGAGGCGGCGCTCGCACAGCCCGGCCAGCACTTCATCTGCAGCTACCTCGAAGAGCGCAACGTACTGCCCGCGTTCCGCGAGGGGATGCAGAACATCGCGGCCGACGAGCAGCGCCACATCGGTTTCGGCGTGAAGCTGCTGTCGGACCTCAAGCGCGAAGACCCGGTGGGCGTGCCGAAGGCGGTCGCCGGGCTGCTGCGCGACGTCACTCGCTACACCGCCCAGGTGCTGATGCCACCCGGCTGGGACGAAAACTACATCACGGTCTTTGGCGCGACCTACGACGACGTTGGTGTCGAGGGCCTGACCTCGATGACCACCAAGCTGCGCTCCGCCGGCCTTGCGATCGAGACGCTGCCGGGGCCGGCGTTGCTACCACCCGGCCTCTCACCACTGGAAACCTCCCAGCGCGGCCGCACGCTGGCGCAGGCCGGCATCATCGGCGTGCGCGAGGGGCCCTCCAAGCGCGACCCGGAGACCCTCGCGCTGCTGTTCGACACGATCCGCCTCCAGGTCAACCCAAGCCATGGCCTGTCACGGCCCACGACCTTCCAATGGGAGTTCACCGACCCCGACATCCCAACCTGGCATTTGACAGTCAACAACGGCTCTTCGGTTGTCGAGCAGGGCGAGGCGCTCAGCCCCGACCTGCGCCTGCGCATCGCCTACCAAGACTGGGTCGACATCATCGGCGAGCGCCTGGACCCGCTGCGCGCCGTCGTCACCGGCAAGCTGCGCCCGCGCGGCAACCCGCTCGCGCTCGGCAAGCTCAGCAAGGTCTTCCCGCGCAGCTGAGCTCGGAGCTCACCGCAACCCACGTCTGCGCGTCTCCTGGCGGGACTGTGTGGACATAGTCGGCAACCGCCTGCACTAAGACGATTTCCACGCGACTGACTGCGGAAGCATCTCGGCGAGGCGGTCCGCTGTCAGCTGGCGCTGATAGGGGCCGTGCCCGGTCAGGCACACCGCTCCGCAGCACCCCGCGATCGCCAGCGCCCGGTCAATGCTCAGACCGAGCGCCAACCCGTAGGTGAGCCCGGCAGCGAACGAGTCGCCGCTGCCATAGGAGTCGGCGATCGATCCCGGCGGCTCGATCGCCGCCCACGATCCCGATCGTCCATCAGCCGTCTTGTAGGTTCCGCCACGCTCGCCTTCAGTCAGTACGAGGAGCTTTGCTTTGTCGCTCACGTCCCTGGCCCGGTCGAGCTCGCGCTCATCGCGTCCACTGAGCACAAGGGCGTCGAGCGTCACATCGCCTTTCAGCGCCTCGCCGGCCCTCGGGGTTGCCACCAGCACACCGGCCGCCCGTGCGATACGCAGCGCCCGCTCATCGCCGGCCGTGAAGTAAACGCCGTCCATTGCAGCGAGCCGCTCCCATGGCAGACCGGGATCTGCCACGTCCGGTTCCAGACGCTCGCCGATGGTCGTTATCGTGCGCTCACCGTGGCTGTCCAGCAGGGTGAACGCGGTGCGTGTCGGTCTCTCGCGCGGGGCCGCTGACACGGACACGCCCAGGCTCGCCATGCGAACCTCGGTTTCTGTAGCGAGCCGATCTTCGCCCAGCGCCGTCAGCAGCTCTGCGCCGCCGGCCAATCGTGCCAGCTGAACGGCGGCCACGGCCCCGCCGCCGGCCAGCTCCTCGAAGGACCCGCTGGAGTGTGCTATCTCGCCTGCCTTCGGTACCTCGCGCACGCACGCGAAGCGCACCCACTCCACGTGACCGACGACGGCCATCTTCAGAGCAGGCAGAGTCGTGGGCATGGCCGCCAGTCTCACATGCCCACGGGCTATTTGCCCGGCGATTCGAAGCCGAACTCGCCGCCGGAGGTTTCCGAGCTCGATTTCGCTTCCGATCGCGCGGGAGTGGGAGCCTGGACCGGTGCTCGCGCCGGTGGTGTGGAGTGGGTCGGTTCGTACAGTTCGGAGGCGCTGTGGGGGTGCTCGGGACTGAACTCCACTTCGGCGGCCAGCCGAGCGTTGTAGCGGCTGCGTGGCTCAGAGCGCGCGACCAGGGGACGTTTGCTCGCCGGTCGTGCGACATCGCGCCGCGGAGCGGGCGAGAGAGGGCTCCTGCCCAGCGGGGTATGCAAGGAGAAGACATCGGCGCTGGTCGTGAGCGAGCCCGGCCCGGAAGTTCCCCCGTCGAGCACAGCCACCGGAGTGGCCGCGCGCGGCGCGTGCGGGCTGCTCGAGGTCGCGAGCGCCAGAGCGCCGGCACCAGCCCCCAGCAGCGCCAGAGCGCCAGCCAGTTTCGCCCCCAACGAGCCTCCGGCCAAGAACCACCCGCCTGAGCCGCCCGCCCCGCCCGCGGCAGTCAGAGCGCCACCCACTCCGGCAGCCCCCACGACCCCCGCGCCCAGTCCAGCGGGCAGCGCCAGTGGGGGCAGGATCGCCGCCAGGCCGCGCAGCGAGGCCACATATGAGCGGCACGCCGGGCACTCGCGTTGGTGCAGGAGGGCCAGCTGATAGCGCTCCCCCTCGGGATCGAGGATGCCGAAGGCAAAGCCGCGCATCAGCGAAGACTGCTCATCGCACCAGGTTTCGTCGCGGATGATCGTGAGCAGCTGGCCAACCTTGCCCGCGACCCCGGACTGCCCGTCGCCGTCACCCTCCATCAACTTGCGCATGCGCGCTTCGGAGATCCCCATCCGCTCGGCCGCCTGCGCCCGCGAGAGCCCTTGCAGATAACAGAGGCTCGCCGCCTGGCACTCACGCGAGTTCAACCGCTTGCGCAGCGCTTCGAAGACTTGGCGCAACCGGCGCTGGTCGTCCATGTGGCTCGCCAGATCAGGTTCTTGGGCCTGGTCGTCGGGCTCGACATCCGCCGCTCTGCGCTCCGGGTGGGCAGCGCGGACATCCTCGATCGCCCGACGAAATGTGACGAGCACCAACCAGCCGGTCGGGTTGGCTATCTCCTGCCCTTCCAGCACCGCCGCATACAGCCCCTGCCACGCCTGTGCGTAACAGTCCTCCAGGTCAGCGGGGTCGATGCCGACCCCGCGCGCCCCGAGTCGCCTTCGCACGGTCGCCAGCACCTTGGCTTGCAGGGTCTCGAACTCCTCGCGCAAGAGACGCTCGGCTCGATAGCGACGCAGCGATAGCGGACTCATCTATCTAGGCCAGTGCATCCTCCGGTGGTGAGTCGTGATGGGCGACCCATGCAGCCGGATCAGGGGTTGGTTCTCCTGCTGATCGGTACGGGAGCCGATGCTGCATGAATTCTTCGATCTGTTCGAGGCTGACACGTCGCATGTCGGCCTCACGGCGATGCGCGTCGTGCCACTGCACGATTCTGCTCAGGGCCTGCTCGAGGTTCCAGACTGGCCTCCACCCCAGACGCTCGTGCGCCTTGGATGAGTCGAGCATCAAAAATCGTGCCTCCGGCGGGTTGGTTCGTGTATCGAGCTGCCAGCGGAACGCGCCCTCCCACAGCTCACGCAGAGACTCGAGTACCTCGCTGACCGGGCGCGCGTCTTGCTCGCTTGGGCCGAAATTCCAGCCCTCGGCGAAATCGGGGGACTCGCTCAGGGACTGCGCGAGCGCCAGATACCCATACAGCGGGTTGAGCACGTGCTGCCAGGGACGGACAGCGTCGGGGTTGCGCACCAGCAGCGGCTCGTCCGTCTCCACGCAGCGCACCACATCCGCTACCAGGCGATCCTCCCCCCAGTCTCCGCCCCCGATCACGTTGCCGGCGCGGGCGCTCGCCAGGCGGGTCTGACCTCCGGTGGAGAAGTAGGAGGATCGGTAGGCGCCGCTCACCAACTCCACGCACCCCTTCGAGCTCGAGTAGGGGTCGCGGCCTCCCATCGCGTCGTCCTCGGTGAAGGACCTGCCTTGACCAACATCGTCACTGTTGTCATAGCACTTATCTGACGTGACTACCAGCACAGCGTTTACATCACCGACCGAGCGGACCGCCTCGAGGACATTGACGGTGCCCATCACGTTGATCTCATAGGTGTCGCGCGGGTCGATCAAAGAGCGCCTGACCATCGGCTGAGCGGCCAGATGCAGCACTATTTCGGGGCGCTCGCTCTCGATTGCTTGCGTGACGGCCCTGGGGTCACGCACGTCAACGGCGTGCTCTTTGACACACGCGCCGATCCTCGCCGATCGATACAGAGACGGCTCGGTTGGCGAGCCTGGCGCGATCCCGCTCACCTCGGCGCCGAGCGCCGACAGCCACAGCGAAAGCCAGCCGCCCTTGAAACCGGTGTGACCGGTGATCAGAACGCGTCGCTGCTCCCAGAAACCGGGGTCGATGCCGATCATCCTCTCAGCGTACCCTTCGGGAACCGCAGGTAGGCTCTTCGGGATCTGAGCGATGGCTGCCGCGGTTACATCCTCTCCCCCGCTCCTCCGCTGACTGCGGAGATCCTCGGCATCCCGCTGGCGATCTCCGACTACGAGGAGGTGCTGGACTGGATGGAGGCGATGATCGCCGCCGACGCGCGGGGCTACATAACAGCGGCCGCGGTGAACCTGGTGATGTCCGCCCAGGAGCAGCCGCAAACGCTCGCGGCGGTGCTCGGTGCGACCCTCGCGGTGCCCGACGGGATGCCGCTCGTCTGGGCGCTGCACGCGCTCGGGCACAAGCGGGCCACACGCGTTTATGGACCGGATCTGATGGCGCACTTCTGTGCCCGGGCGGCCGCTAACCGGACGCCGATCTACCTGTATGGCGGTCGCCACGACGACGCAGCGCGGGAGCTGCTCGTCAGGCGCCTGCACGAACGCTTCCCAGGCCTGCAGATCGCCGGGGCGTCCTCGCCTCCCTTCCGTGAGCTGACCGAGGCGGAGAACGAGCGGGAGATCGAGCTGATCAACTCCTCGGGCGCCGCGGTCGTGTGGGTCGGAACTGGTCAGCCGCGTCAGGAGCAGTGGATGCACACGATGCGCTCGCGTATCTCTGCCCCTCTGCTCGTCGGCGTGGGAGCGGCATTCGACTTCCATGCCGGGCTCGTCTCCCAGGCTCCAGGCTGGATGCAGCGCAACGGCTTGGAGTGGATCTACCGGCTCTCGCGCGAGCCACGCCGCCTGTGGCGGCGTTATGCCCGCTACAACCCCCGCTTCGTGGCCGGTTTCATCGCACAGTATTTGCGTTATCGCCGCGGCGAGCGCTCCGCCTCGCGGCGGCGCACATGAGCCGGGTGCTGGTGACGGGCGGTGTCAGCGCCATCGGTGCGGCGGTCGTGCGGCGGCTGCTCGCCGACCCCGCCTACGAGGTGCGGAGTCTCTGACCGCCGTGACGCGCCGCGCTGGATGCGCGAAGGGTGCGAGGTCCACACGGGGGATCTGTGTGATCGCCAGCAGGCGCAGTCAGCCATGCAAGGATGCGAGCAGGTGATTCACCTGGCGGGGATCACCGAGGACCAAGACCGTCCCCACACCCTCCTCGAGGCCAACAACACGCTGGCGGGCACCGTCGTCCGGGCCGCCGTCGAGCTCGAGGTGAAGCGCTTTACCGGCGTCTCCTCCGCGAGGGTTTTCGAGCGTGCCAGCGAGTTCCCGACGAGCGAGGCTCATCTGCTGGACTGCCCGCCCCCGACCTCGGCCTACGGGTTCTCAAAGCTCACCGGAGAGGTTTACTGCCGCACGGCGCATGTCGAGCATGGCTTGCCGTTCACGATCTGCCGGCCGTTCGGTGCGTATGGGCCGGGCGCTGAGCCCGGAGACACCAACCTGGTGGCGGACCTGATCGGCAACGTGCTCAACGGGCAGCGACCGCTTCAGATATTCGGGTCGGGGCAGCAGACGCGCACGCTGACCCACGTGGATGACATCGCCGCTGGAATCGTCGTCGCGATGAGCTCGCCCACCGGGCTGAACGAGGACTTCAACATCTCCGCCTCTGGCGAGCTGACGGTCGCCGAGATCGCGCGCATCGTGTGGGAGGCGTGCGGCGGGGAGCCCAAAGAGTTCGCGCTCGAGCACCTGCCAGGCCCCACGGCCGATGTGGCACGCTGTTGGCCGTCGGTCCAGAAGGCCAAGGATCTGCTCGGCTGGGAGGCGAAGATCGGGGTGGAGGCCGGGATCACTGCAACGGTGCGGTGGCTGCGCGAGCACGAAGAGATAGGGTTCGCGCCCACCCTCGACCATGGCTAATAGACGCTCGGCGCTCATAACGGGAATCACCGGCCAGGACGGCTCCTACCTGGCCGAGTTCTTGCTGAATAAGGGCTATGAGGTGCACGGCATGGTGCGCCGTGCCTCCACAGAGAAGTTCGACCGCATCGAGCATCTGCGCGATCGCATCACCCTCCACCAGGGCGACCTGCTCGACCAGCGCTCGCTGGTGGACGCGTTGCGCGCCGCCAATCCATCTGAGATCTACAACCTCGCCGCGATGTCCTTCGTCGCCGTCTCCTGGATCCAGCCCACGCTGACCGCGGAGTTCACAGGCACCGGGGTCACCCGGATGCTCGAGGCGACGCGCGAAGTCTGCCCGCAGGCGCGCTTCTACCAGGCCTCCTCATCGGAGATGTTCGGCAAGGTGCTGGAGGTTCCTCAGACCGAGACGACGCCGTTCTATCCGCGCAGTCCCTACGGCGTGGCGAAGGTCTACGGGCACTTCATCACGGTCAACTACCGCGAGAGCTACGACCTGCACGCCACCTCCGGGATCCTGTTCAACCACGAGTCAGCCAGCGCAGGGGCCTTGAGTTTGTGACGCGCAAGATCACCTGGCACGCCGCGGCTATCAAGCACGGTCTGGTCAAAGAGCTGCGGTTGGGCAACCTCGACGCCGAGCGCGACTGGGGTTACGCAAAGGACTACGTCGAAGCGATGTGGCTGATGCTCCAGCGCGATCAGGCCGAGGACTACGTGATCGCGACCGGGGAGGCGCACTCGGTGCGCGAATGCTGCCAGGTGGCCTTCGACGAGGCCGGCCTGGGCGACTTCGAGAGCTACGTGACAATCGACCCGCAGTTCATGCGCCCCGCCGAGGTCAACCATCTGATCGGCAATCCGGCGAAGGCCGAGCGCGACCTCGGCTGGAAGCCGCGAACCTCCTTCGAGCAGCTCATCCGGTTGATGACGCGTGCAGACCTCGAGCTCTTGAAGCCCAACTGAGGGGGCGGCGCTCCGAAGCGCATGAGAGGATCCGAGCAGACATGAGGGTCCCCCTGTTCGACACCTCCACGCCCTTGGCATCTCTGCGGGAAGAGCTGCGGACCGCTGTGACTGACGTCCTGGATGGCGGGCGCTACATCCTGGGGCCCGAGGTGCAGGCGTTCGAGGCCGAGTTCGCCGCCTACTGCGGGGCCGTCCACGGGATCGGCGTTGCCAATGGCACAGAGGCGATCACGATCGCTCTGCGCGCCATGGGAGTGGGCCCCGGCGATGAGGTGATCGTGCCGTCCTTCACGTTCTATGCCTCCGCCGAGGCGATACCGCCGACCGGCGCCAGGCCGGTGTTCTGCGATATCGATCCGGATACCTACTGCGTGACCGCCGAGACGGTCCGGGCGGTCTTGACACCGAAGACGAAGGCCGTCGTCGCGGTGCACCTGTTCGGCAATCTCGCGCCGGTCGCGGAGATTCAGGCGCTGGGGGTGCCGGTGCTCGAGGACGCCGCACAGGCGGCGGGCTCCTTCTGTTCCTCCGGACGCCCGGGCGGGCTGGGCACCGCCGCGACGTTCTCGTTCTTTCCCTCCAAGAACCTGGGATGCTTCGGCGACGGCGGCATGATCACGACATCTGACGCGGAGCTGGCCGAGCGCGTGCGGGTGCTGCGCTTCCACGGCTCCCACGACAAGGTCTCCTATCAGGAGGTGGGCTACAACAGCCGCCTGGATGAGCTCCAGGCGGCCGTGCTGAGGGTCCAGCTGCCACATCTGGACGGTTGGGCCGACGGGCGCCGCAGAGGCGCCGCGCACTATGAGGCCGCCGGTCTCGGCGAGTTTGTGAACCTGCCGCGGGCCACGGTCGGCGCGTCCCCGGCCTGGCATCTGTACGTCGTTGCTCACCCTGAAGTGCAGCGAGTGCAATCAGCTCTGGCGGCCGCCGCGATCGGCCACAGGGCCTACTACCGCACTCCCGTCCACCGGCAGGAGGCGATGCGCGAGTGGGGCACGGGCGCACAGCTGCCGGGTACCGAACACGCCGCCGCCACGCACCTGGCGATCCCGATGAGCCCAGTGCTCGCCCGAGAGCAGGCGGAGGAGGTCGTGGAGGCTCTGCGAGGCGCCCTTGCTTGAGGGTTTACCCCCACGAGGGTCTCGCGGCGGAGAGCTTTAGAACAGGTGGACGTGGCCGGGCGAGATGGTGAAGCCGTGCCCGGCCGTGTTCCGACAGCGGACAGATGCCGCGTGTACGGCGCACACGATGCCCGTGTGACTCCAGGTACTGGCGGGCGCCAGGGTCACCGGAGCTCGATTGGAGATCAGTTCGTCCTGGCTCTGATCCATGAGCTGGGCGCGCCCGGCACGACCCTGCCCGAGCTTCACGACCGGATCGCCGATCCCTCTCTTGGGACGTGGGATTCCGAGCGCGGAGCACTGCAGCCCCCGCCCGGGCTCTTCCATGTAGGTCTGCGTGCCGGGGTCAAAGCGCGTTTGCGCTACAACGGCGATCCCGCACAGCACCTCGCCGTGAGCCGTCTGCCAGTTCGGGGCATGCGAGCTCGCGGCGGCGGCCGCCCTCGGCCAACCCGCGACTGCCAGCGTCACGGCCAGACAAGCGGCACGAGTAGATCCTCTCATCCTCGAGCCCATGCCTAACGCCAACGCTCCAGGAGATCATCCTCACCCACCTCGCGCTCCGTGCGCGCCGGCACTCCCATCACCACCGCCCGGGCGGGAACATCGCGGGTGACGACCGCCCCGGCGGCGACGAACGCCTCCTCGCCGATCTCCACGCCGGGCACCAGCACAGCGCCGCCGCCGATCCGGCAAGCCCGTCGCAACAGCGGCCCGCGCAGCGGGGTTCCAGGACTGTGGCGATTCATGGTGTCGTCGTTGGTGGTGGTGGCGGAGGGGCCTACGAACACATCGTCCTCGACCACCGTGAAGGCGGTCAGATAGGCGCCGCTCTGCACACGCACGCGTGCGCCGATGCGCACGTCGTTCTCCACCGCGGCGCCCCGACCGATCACCGATTCCGCCCCGATCCGTGAGCGCTCCCGCACAAAGCATTGATCGCCCAGGATGACCTCCTCGGCGATGCTCGTCCCCGCGAACACGACCGCCCCCGCGCATACGGTGACGCGCTCACCGAGCTCGAGCGGGTTCAGTGGCTGGCCGATGGCAGCCGAGCCCCGCGCTAGCCGGGGGTGCTTGCCGAGCACGGCGTGATCCTCTATGACGCAGCCGCCGCCGATCCTCGTGCCCGCGTGAACGACGACGTGCGCCCCGAAGGAGACATCCTCGCCGATCTCAACGTCCTCCCCCAGCATCAATCCGGGGGCGCGCGAGTCCTCTCGCAGGTTCACAGGCGCACCACGTTGCCCCCGGAGGTGAAGCGTGTCTTGCCGCGCAGATCCAGGAGCAGGGGGGCGCGCTTCCTCGCCAGCTCGTGATCGACGCCCGGATGGGCGGTGACGATTATCGCCACGTCGCAGTCCTCGAGCAGCTGCTCCAGCGAAGAGCTAGTCAACGCGAGGCTCTCGAGCCTCGGGACGTGCGGATCGTGATAGCCGACCTTTGCGCCCAGATCCATCAGCAGGGAGATGATCTTCAATGCCGGCGACTCGCGGACGTCGCCGACGCCGGGCTTGTAGCTGACGCCGAGGATCGCAACGCGTGCCCCGCTGACCGCCATGCCGGCCTTGTTCAGGGCGCGCTGCAGCTTGCCGACGCAGTGATAGGGCATCTGCTGGTTGACCTTGCCTGCCAGCTCGATGAACTCCGTTGACATGTCGAACTCGCGGGCCCGCCACGACAGGTAGAACGGGTCCACCGGCAGGCAGTGACCGCCCATGCCGGGGCCCGGCTCAAAGCGCATGAACCCGTACGGCTTGGTCGCGGCCGCGTCCACGACCTCCCAGATATCGATGCCCATGCGGTCCGTCAACATCGCCAGTTCGTTGACGAGCGCGATGTTCACCGACCGGAAGATGTTCTCCAGGAGCTTGGTGAGCTCCGCCGCCTCCGGGGTCAACACCCGCACGAGCGACTCGCACACCACCCCGTAGATCTCCTCCGCGTGCTCGGCGCAGGCCTCGGTCAACCCGCCCAGCACCTTCGGCGTGTTGGCCAGCGTGAAATCCGTGCGGCCCGGATCCACGCGCTCGGGAGAGAACGCAAGATGAAAGTCTGAGCCGGCTCTCAGGCCCGAGTCCTCAAGGATGCCGGCCACCAAGCCCCGTGTCGTCCCCGGGTAGGTGGTCGACTCCAGAACCACCAGCTGGCCCGCCCGCAAGACGCCGGCGATCGACGTGACGGCGCCGATCAACGGGGCGAGATCCGGCTCTCGGTTGGCCGACAGCGGGGTCGGCACGCACACCAGCACCGCATCGACCTCGGCCAACGGCGCAAACGAGGTGCTTGCACTGATCGACGCGCTGGCCGCGAGCAGCCTCTCTGAGGAAACATCCTCCACGTGGGATTGGCTGGCGGCGATCGCGGCGACCCGCCCATCGTCGATGTTGACCGCGACGACCTCGCACCCACGCTCGGCGAAGGCAACGACCAGCGGCAGACCCACATAACCCAAACCGACAACACCGACTTTTCTCATAGCGTCCGCCAGTCTAGGGCTTGCCGATCTGGCCCTGCAGCGCCCGTACGTCGGCCTGGACCATACGTTCGATCAGCTGCTGGAAATCGACCTGCGGCTTCCAGCCGAGCTGTGTGCGCGCCTTCGTCGGATCTCCGACGCTGGGGGTGCTCTCAGGCGGGCGCACCAGATCGGACTCCACGCGCAGATAGCGCTCGGCGTCGAGTCCCACACACGCAAACGCGGTGTGCGCCAGTTCGGCGACCGTGTGGGGGATCCCGCTCGCCAGGATGAAGTCCTCGGGCGAGTCTGGCTGCAGCATCATCCATGCGCCGCGCGTGATGTCACCGGCGAACGACCAGTCCCTGACGGCGCCCAAGTCGCCCAGTGTCAGATCCTCCGCCAGGCCCAGCGAGATGGCTGCCGCGCCGTGGGTGATCCTGCGCGAGACGAACTCCACGCCGCGGCGCTCTGACTCGTGGTTGTAGAGGATCCCCGAGCACGCGTACAGCCCGCGGTCTCTCCTGTAAGCGCCGGCCAGCTGATGGGCGGCCAGCTTTGCGATCGCGTACGGGGTGATGGGACGGGGAGGCGTGTCCTCGCGCTGTGGGCTCTGCGCAGCCTCTCCGAACATAGAGCCCGACGCGGCCAGGAACAGGCGGGGGGCCTCTCCGGTGTCCCGCCGAAGCGTGCACATCGCCTCGAGCAGCGCCGCGGTCGAGCCGACGATCGCTCTCTGCGTGAGCTCTGGACGATCCCAGGAGGCCGGAACATACGACGGTCCCCCCAGGTGGTAGATCTCCCGTGGGCGTGTCTGGAGCACCCCGGCGCGCAGACTCTCCGGCGCCAGCAGGTCACCGGCGAGCAGCCGCACCCGCTCGCGCAGCGGCTCGGCGTGGCCGAGAGTCCGATCCACTGCGCCGTGCACCACGGCGGACACCTGGTAGCCGCGCTGTAGTAGCTGCTCGGCGAGGAACGACCCGTCCTGGCCAGAGAGGCCGGTCAGCAGGGCGCTCCGCGGTGGGCCGCTCGACTCACCCTCGGGATTGGCCGGCGCCTCTGACACTGCGCGCAGCTTAAAGCTCAGCCGTCATAGACGCTGGCGAGCTTGGCTGCCAGGACCTCCGGCGCGCAGCGCTCACGAACTCGCTCAAGCCCCCGATCGCCGCTGTGTCTGTCTCCCGCCAGCCGCTGGATCGTGTTCGCCAGCGCCTGTGGGTCGCCGGGCGCCACCAGGCTCTGCGGCTCGAGGAGCTCACCTAGCGCCCCCACGTCGCTCGCGGCCACCGGCAGCCCGGCTGCCATCGCCTCCGCGGCAGCCAATCCAAAGGTCTCAGCCGAACGGGATGGCACCACGGCTATCGACGCTCCGGCGCGCAGCTGCTCCAGACGCTGGCGCGACACTTCGCCGAGGAAACGGACGTCCCCGTCACCGGCCAGTTGACGCAACTGTGTCATCTGCGGTCCGTCGCCGGCGATGACCAGCGGGACTCTCGCCCGCCGACACGCCTGGATCGCCACATCGACCCCCTTCTCCGGCGCCAGGCGGGAGACCACGAGCGCGTATCCCTCTTTGGTCACCCTCGAGCGCTCGGCGAATTCGCGCAGCGGCGGCGCGAGCACGTGCACACCACCGGCGTGCAGGGGAGCACCGAGCTCTGCCAGGCGGCTCAGGGCGAACTCGCTGGGCACGATCACCGCGTCGGCCAGCCGCGCAACGCGTCTCTGCCACAGCGCCAGCGCAGACGCGTAGGTGAGCGCCTCCGCGCGACTGCCGCGACAGTTGTGCACCACGCCCGGCAGCGTGTTGCGTGCATGACAGCGAGTGCACTCTCGCCCGTCTCTGAAGCACACCCCGATAGCGCACACCAGCCGGTATTGGTGCAGATGCAATATCACCCGGGCACCGGCCTGGCGGGCCGCGGCCAGAGCGCGCCAGCCGAGCAGCGGGTGCAGGTTGTGGGCGTGCACCGCGCGAGCGCCGCTTGAGCTGACCGTCGCGGCGACCTGCCGGGCATTCAGCCCCCCGTACAGCAGCCCGACTCCGGCACGCCCCCGCCTGAGATCGGCCGAGTCGCGTGTGAGCAGTCGTGTGGGCTCCCCGATCCGCTCGGAAACGAGCCACATCAGATCGTCGAGAACCCGCTCCTCGCCCCCGGTGGTGCGGTAGCTGTTGTGCAGAAACAGGATCATTGCTTCTCCAAACCTAGACTCTCAGCCTGTCATGTCCCCTCGCGCGTCGATCGTCATCCCCACCCGTGACCGTCCCGAGTATCTCCAGGTGGCGCTCTCTTCGATCGTTGCCCAGGCCCTCGCGCACGACGCCGAGGTGCTCGTGATCGACGACGCCGGCGCTACCCCGGAGGTGCGCGAGCTGGCCGAGCGCTTTGGCGTGCGCTACCTTGATCACGGTGAGCCGAGGGGATTGAATGTCGCACGCAACAGCGGTGTGCGACATTCGACCGGCGAGCTGGTGGTGTTCGTTGACGACGACGTGCAGGTCACCGACGGCTGGCTACGGGCGCTGCTCGACGCGTCGATGAAGAGACCTGAGGTACAGGTGTTCACTGGCCCCATATATCCCCGCCTGGAAGGCAACCCGCCACGGTCCTGTGGTCGGGAGGGGCCGCCGATCACGACGCTCGACCTCGGCGAGACGGACACGTACACCAGCTACGCGTGGGGCGCGAACATGACGATCCGCCGCGGCGCGCTGGAGCTGGTTGGGCCGTTTGATGTATCGCTGCAGAACGGCGGCGATGAGCAGGAGTGGCAGGACCGGCTCTTCCGCAACAAGCCCGGCGAGGTGCTCTACGTGGCGGGGGCCGCCGTCTATCACCGGCGGGCACCGACCGACTCACGACTGTCCAGCCTGCTGCGCTCAGCCGCCGCGCGCGGCGGCGGCGCACGCCGCTTTGACGTGTGGCGCGGCAAGCAGCCGTCATCGATGAGCGAGCTCTCTACTCTCCTGCGCTGTGTGGGGCATGTGCTGCGCTATCGCTGCCCGGCGGGACTCGTGATGGCCGCCCACAGCTACGGGCGGCTGCGCGAGGCGCTGGTCCCGCGGCCCACCGGCGCAGCGGCGAGCGATGAGACCCCGGCGGATGACGATTTCCTGTCGGGGTCAAGCGGCACCGTTGGCGGCCTTGACGGTGTGCGCAGAGGGATCGTCGATGAGCTTGCGCAGACGATCGACCTGGTCAGCTTGCGGCGCACGCGCCTGGCGTTTGCGGCGCGCACCGAGCCGTCGCTCAAGCACGTTCTGGTGCTGGGCGTGCAGCGCCCGCGCCTGCAAGCCACGACGAGCACGATCACCGCGGAGCTGCAGCGCTCGCGCCACGCCGTGGAGATGCGCTTCTGCCAGCCGGGAGATCGCGGCAAGTTCGAGAACCTCGACCGGCTGCTGGAGAGCAATCCGGCGGACCGGTACGACTGGCTGCTGGTCATCGACGACGACGTGGTCCTGCCGGCGGGCTTTCTCGATCGTTTTCTGTTCCTGGCCGAGCGGTTCTCGCTGGATCTCGCCCAGCCGGCTCACCGCGCCCGCTCGCACGCGGCGTGGGAGGTTACGCGCCGGCGTCCCGCGGTGGTCGCGCGGGAGACGGGCTTCGTGGAGATCGGCCCGGTCACCGGGTTCTCCGGCCGCACGTTCTCGACCCTGCTGCCGTTCCCCCAACTGCGTATGGGCTGGGGCCTGGACCTGCACTGGGGGGCGCTCGCCCGGGAGCACGGATGGCGCTGCGGTGTGCTGGACGCGCTGGCGGTGAGCCATCTCGCGGCTCCAGCCGCGAGCACCTACTCCCGCCAGCAGGCGATCGCCGAGGCACGCTCGTTCCTGTCCACCCGCCCATATCTGACAGCCCGCGAGGCCCAGCGCACGCTGGCCACCCACCGCCGCTGGTGAGCGCCGTGGCGCAATCGGTCAAGGTCGCTGTCGTCGCGGAGTTCTATCCGCGCCGCGCGGATCCGGTGCTCGGAGTCTGGGCTCATCGCCAGGCGCTGGCCGCCCGTGACGCGGGCGCGGAGGTGCGTGTGCTGGTGCTTCATCGACTGGTCCCTCCACGGTCAGCGCTGCGTGCCGGGCCGGCTGGCTTTCGCCGAACGCTCACGGAGCTGGCGCGCCAGCCTTCTCGGGAAACCAGGGATGGCCTGCAGATCACTTACGTTCCATACGTCTCGCCGCCGCGCCCGCGGTTCTATGCCACCTGGGGGGCCTGGGCGGCGCCGGCGCTGGGCCTCGCGCTGCGCCGGTTGCGGCGCTCCTTCGAGTTCGATCTGGTTCATGCGCACAACGCCGTGCCCGCCGGCGAGGCGGTGCGCAGGGCGCGACTTGGCAAGCCGCTGATCGTGTCCGTGCACGGCGGGGACGTGCTCTACACGACGACACGGGTGGCGCAGGGGGAGCGAGCTGTGCGTAGCGGACTGTCCGCTGCGGATCTGGTGTTCGCCAACAGCCAGGGCATCGCGGCGCTGGCACGGGACTTTGGCGCGCGCGAGACCCAGGTCGTGCATCTTGGCGCGGATCTCCCCGCCGTCGGCAGATCGTCCGGGCGCTCCGGGCCGCCGACGCTGGTCAGCGTCGGTCATCTCGTGGCCCGCAAGCGGCACGCCGATGTCCTGCGGGCGCTGGCCGTGCTCTCCGAGCGCCATCCCAATCTGCGCTATGTGATCGTCGGCGAGGGCCCGGAGCGCGTCCCGCTGGAAGGGCTGGCCGCACGCCTGGGGGTCGCCGATCGGGCCGATTTCCGTGGCCAGCTGCCTCATGAGCAGGCTGTCGAGGAGGCCCGTAAGTGCACGCTCATGGTGATGCCCTCCACCGAGGAGGCGTTCGGGGTCGCCTATGTGGAGGCGATGGCTGGCGGGGTGCCGGCGATCGGCTGCCGGGGAGAGCCCGGCCCGGAGGAGATCGCCGCCGCCGGGGACGGCATGATCCTCGTCCCTCCCGGCGACATCGAGCGCCTCACTCAGCGTATCGACGAGCTGTTGGGGGACCCCGATCGGCTACGAGAGGCCGGGCAGCGGGCACATGCGACGGTCGCGGCGAGCTTCACGTGGGAGCGTTGCGGAGAGATGACGCTGGCCGCCTACCGGCGGGTGCTGTCGTGAAGCCGGTGCTGTTCGTGACCTCTCACGCCCCGCCCGACCGTCTCGGGGCCTTCGCCCGGCTGCACGAGCTCGAGAATGTGGAGTTCGCGCTGTTCGGGGGGCGATCCCAGCACGCGACCGCGCAGGCGTACAGCGAGCCCCAGTTCCCCCATCGGAAGGTCTCCCAGCGCGATCTCGCCGGCCTCATAGTCCGCGGCCGGTACCGCGCGGTGGTCTGCTCCACGGGCGGGCGTCTGGCGCTGCCGCTCGCCTGGGCCTCGGCGCGCTCGAGGCGCCTGCCGCTGATCCTGTGGTCTTCTCTGTGGGCGCACCCGCGCAGCGCGGCGCACGCCCTCAGCTACCTGCCGCTAGCGCGGCTGTATCGCTCGGCGGACGCCGTGGTCACCTACGGGCCACATGTCAGCGCCTATGTCCGGGCGCGGGGAGCACGCAACGTGCACGAGGCTCCGCAGGCGGTCGATAACGACTTCTGGAAGACCGACCCGGATGGCCCGCCGGCGCAGTCCAGCTGGCCGGGAGAGGCTGCAGTGAAGTTCTTGTTTGTTGGACGCCCGGTTCGGGAAAAGGGACTAAAGGTGTTGTTCGAGGCCTGGCGTGCCTCAGGTCTCGTTGCACCGTCCACCGCGCTCGTCCTCGTCGGCGTGGGGTCCATACCCCCTTGGGCCTCCGTTGACGGCGCGGTGGACACAACTTCAAGCGGAGTCGTCTGCGCCGGCGCCCAGGATCCGTATTCGCTGCGCAACTTCTACGGGGCAGCTGACGTTCTGGTTTTGCCGTCGATCGCGACGCGCACATTCCGAGAGCCGTGGGGACTGGTGATCAACGAGGCCATGAATCAGCATCTAGCCGTGATAGCCAGCAGCGCGGTCGGCGCGGCCGCCGGCGGTCTGGTGCGCGATCGGCGCAACGGATTGGTGGTCCCCGCCGGGGACCCGGATGCGCTTGCCGGCGCGATGCGCCAGTTGGCCGAGGATCCCGCGCTGCGCGCCCGGTTGGGCCAGGCCGGTTCCACAGATGTGCTCTCCTACACCCACGAGGCCTGGGCGCGGGGATTCTCCAGCGCGCTCGGCAGCCTCGATCTATCCCGTGGAGGTTGGTAGCGTGCGCCAGTCACCGATGCTCAAGCTTCTTCGTCCAGGACTCTTGGCGTGCCTTGCGATCTCGCTGATGGGACTTTCGCTGGCACCGGCGGCGATCGCCAGCGAAGCATCGACGATCGTCCACCGTTGCACTCACGGGGAATCGCTCGCGGGCTTCAGTCAACAGGCCTATCGCAAGGCGCTGCGAGAACTGCCGACCGAGGTGAGCGAGTACACCGACTGTGGCGAACTGATCCACAAGGCGCAGTTGGCGGGGGCGGGCCATCACGGCGGCGGCCTGACCGGTGGGGGCGGGGGACCCTCGGGAGCCAGCCCCAGTTCAGCGATCCCGCTGCCGCTCAGCCCAACTGAGCAGCGTGCCGTGCAGAGCGCCCATCACCAAGGCGCTGCGCCGGTGCCGATCGGTGGACAGACCGTGACACCCGGGACTGTGCACGCGAATATCTCCTCGGCCGTCAGTTCGCTGCCCAATCCGCTGCTGGCTCTGCTGGCCTTCACCCTTGCTTTTGTCGTGATTCTCCTCAGCGCGAACCTGCGTGACCGTGTCCGCACACACCGTTCCGGCTGACCGGCCGACCGTGGCGCTCGCCGGCGAGCCGGTGGGCGCGGGCGCGGCCTGGCGGCGTGTGGTGAGCATCGACGCGATGATCTGGCCGACGTTGGCGATCGCGGCCGTGCTGTGTCTGGTCACGTTCGTCGCGGGTGGCGGCCTGAGCCCGGAATCGATGACAAGCGTGGAGATCGCGCTCACGATCGGCGGCGGCGTACTGGTCGCACTCGCGATTGTCCTGGCCCCCGCCCGTGCCGGTAGATACGGACTGGGCACAGCCGGGCTGCTGCTGGCGTTCACGGTGTTGACGGCGCTCTCCGTCGTGTGGTCGGTCGCGCCCGACGACAGCTGGCAGCAGGCGGGCCGGATGCTCGCCTACAGCGCGTTCTTCGGCGGCTCGCTGGCGGTCGTGCGTCTGGCGCCCGATCGCTGGCCGGCGGTGCTCGGCGGTGTGACGCTGTCGGCCGCGGTGATCTGTGGATATGCCGTGCTGACGAAGATCTATCCGGCCCAACTGGACCCCAATGACATCTATGCGCGGCTGCAGGAGCCCTACGGCTACTGGAACGCGATCGGCCTGACCGCCGCGATGGGCGCGATCGGGGCGATGTGGCTGGGTGCGCGCCGCGCCGGTCACGCGCTGCTGAGTGCGCTGGCGTATCCCGCCATGGGGCTCTTCATAGTCACGCTGATGCTCGCCTACTCGCGGGGCGCGCTGGTCGCGCTGGCGATCGGCGTGGTTCTGTGGTTTTGCGTTATGCCGCTTCGTTTGCGCGGCGCCGCGGTGCTGATGATCGGTGGGGCAGGGGCCGCGGCCGTGCTCGCCTGGGATTTCTCAAAGCACGCGCTGAGCGCCGAAAACGTGGCCCTCCCAGAACGCGTTACCGCCGGCCATCAGCTCGGCGCGGCGATGGCAGCGATGCTGCTGGTGCTGGCGCTCGCCGGGGTCGCGATCGGTTTTCGTACCGCCCGCAAGGCCTCGTCGATCGCCGCGCGTCGCAAGTTGGGAGCGGTTCTGCTCGGTGTGATCGTGCTCGCGATAGCCGGCTTCTGCGGGATGCTCGCCCACAGCCATCGTGGCCTGTTCGGAAGCGTCTCCCACGCGCTGAATTCGGTAACCAACCCCAACGCCCCCGTGCCGGCAAACACGCCGGGGCGCCTGACGGCGATCGGCAGCGTGAGAGCGCGCTATTGGAAGGAGGCGCTGGAAGTCTTCCAGGCCAACCCTGTGCTCGGCGCCGGCGCCGAAGGGTACGCCACAGCGAGTCTGCGCTATCGGACGGCGTTGCTCGAAGCCAGGCACGCCCACGGTTTCGTCGTGCAGACGCTCGCGGATCTCGGCCTCGTGGGCCTGGCTGTGACCCTCGCCCTGCTGATCGCGTGGCTGACGGCCGCCGGGCGGGCCACTCACCCGTTCGGGCGACGATGGCGTCGGTGGCGCTGGCGCTCTGAACCCCTTCCCTACAGCGCCGAGCGGGTGGGGATGCTGAGCATGCTGTGCATCGCGGTCGTCTTCGGTGCGCACTCGTTGATGGACTGGACCTGGTATGTCCCTGGGAACGCGTGCGTGGCGTTGCTGTGCGCGGGATGGCTGGCCGGCAGGGGGCCGCTTGGAGCGCGTCGCGTTGACCCCTTCGAGCAGGAGACGATCGCTCGGTGGCCGTCGATGCCGACCGCCGGCTGGCGGGTCCGGCTTCCCTCCCTGCAGGAGATCGGCCCGGTGCGCGCGACGCTCGCCGGCGTGGTTCTGCTCGCCGTCGTCTTGGCGGTCTGGTCGCAGTGGGAGCCGCAGAGTTCGATGAACTCCTCCAACGAAGCGCTCACCCTCGTCGAACAGGGTCAGACCGCGGCGGCGTTGAGCACGGCGCAGTCCGCCGTCAGCAGCGACCCGCTGTCGGCCGAGGCGCTGTTCACACTCTCCACCGTGCAGCAGGACGCGGGCCAGAGCGCCACGGCGCGGGCGACGCTAGCGCGCGCCGTTCACCTGCAGCCGTCGAACCCGAAGACCTGGCAAACGCTCGGCGAATACGACCTGCAGGGCGGCGACATCCAGTCCGCGCGCGATGAGCTTCGGGCGGCCGTATTCCTCGATCCGCAGTCGGTGGAAGCCCAGAACGCCTTCGTGCTGGCGCTGCGCAAGCCGCTTCCCGCCACCGCCGCCAAGCTCCCCTCCGAAGCAGCTCGGGTCAAACCATCGAAGCCCACCTCGCGGCACTGAGAGCGAGGCCGCTCAGAAGCGCGCGCGACGGGCGCTCGAGAGCAGCAGGCGGCGAGCGCCGGGGAACGGGCCACCACCATGGATCTCGATCTCCCGCATGCCGAATTCTTCGAGAAGCCGTCGCAGGGTGCCGTTGGTGTAGAAGCGCAGGTGATCTGAGAGCGGATCAAAGTGCCTTTGAAAGGCGCGCGGCGAGAGCGCCAGGCCAAGCCTGCGCAGCAGAGGATGGGCGGGGGTGCTGAGCAGCAGACGTCCACCGGGGCGAAGCACGCGGCGGATCTCCGACAGCCAGCGGGCGGTGTCGTGCACGTGCTCGATCACCTCGCCCGCCCAGACCACGTCGAAGCTGGCATCGTCAAACGGCCACGGGCCGGCGGGCGCGACCAGGCGTAGCTGGAGGTCCGGGTGCGCGGCGGCGGCCCTGCGCAGTGGCTTGTTGGCCACGTCGATCCCGATCACTTGCGCTCCGGCGCGCGCTAGCTCAGAAGCGAAGCGCCCCTCGCCGCAGCCCACGTCCAGCACCGTCTCGCGGGCGTCTATGCGCTGCAGCAGAAAGGCCAGGCGCACAGCCAGGTGCTCGGGCTCCCGGCCGGCTGGGATTGCCTCCCACAACTCCTCGTGATATTCGCTGAAGCTCACGATCAGCGAAGGCTAGAGCAGCCACCGCCCTATCGATCCGATTCGACTCATGCGAACTGACCCGGCCAACGTACTCGCAATAAGGCTCTCATCGCGCGCCGCCCGGGGCGGCGGCCTACAACTGTGGAGGCAAACCGACTATGTTGCCTACGTGCACGTCTCGGGGGACGACTAGAGATGCCTACGCGTTCATGAGGGTTGCGTTCGACAGCCGTCCTTCCACAGACGCCCGCGGTGTCGGACGCTACTCGAGCTGCCTGCTCGAGGCTCTTCACGAAACGGCCATCGGCGAGACGCAGATAACCGAGACCCATCGCCCGCGACGCGTCGATGTGTTCCACACGCCGTGGATACAGGGAGCGATGCTACGTAGCCCCTGCCCGATGGTCGTCACATTGCACGATCTCTCGGCGCTGAAGCGCACAAGCGAGCACCTGCGCACGGGGATGCGCTACCGGCTTCGCTACCTGGCGGTGCAACGAGCGATGCGGGTGATCGTTCCGACCGAGGCGGTCGCCAACGACGCGGTGAGCTGCCTGAGCCTCGACCGCGAGCGGATCGTGGTGATCCCGGAGGCGCCGGCGACGGCGATGTATCAGCGCTCCGACGAGCAGATCGACGCCGTTCGCCAGCGATTCGATCTGCCCGAGCACTACCTGATGTGGGTGGGGAGCCTGCGCCACCCGGATCCCCGCAAGCACGTCGCCAAGCTGGCGGCCACTCCCCGCGAGCTGCCGCTGGTGCTGGTCGGCCCCACGCGTCCGTGGGCGCACGAGCTGCCGAACGTGATCCTCACCGGTCAGGTGTCAGACGAGCATCTGGCGGCCCTCTACAGCGGCGCCCACGCGCTCGTGTTCCCGAGCAACGACGAGGGCTTTGGCCTGCCGACAGTGGAGGCGCTGGCCTGCGGCACACCGGTCGTGGCCTGCGACGTGCCAGCGTTGCGAGAGGTCCTGAGCGAACGCGCGACGTTTGTCGACCGCGGTGACCTCAAAGCCCTGGTGCGGGCCGCCCAGCAGGCGCGACGCCCAGCCCCCCAGCCGCCGCCGTGGACATGGGCCGACGCCGCCCGTGTGACGTGGAAGACCTATGAGAGCGCGATCGCGAAGACCGGGACGATATGCGCCCCGGCGCGTGGACGATCGAGGTCGCTGGCTGTGCGTTCGCGCGCCCGTCAGTAGGCGCCGCGCTGCATCAACACGGCTGGGACGGTCTTCAGCAGGATCGTGAGGTCAAGCGCCAGAGACCAGCGCTCCAGATAGATGAAGTCCAGGCGCACGAGGTCGTCGAAGTTCAGTTCCGAGCGTCCGGAGACCTGCCACAGGCCGGTTATCCCGGGCAGCACCAGATAGCGCTTGCGATGCCAGTCGTCGAGCAGTTCGTAGTCGCGCTCCGGTAGCGGCCTCGGGCCGACGAGCGACATCTCGCCGCGCAGCACGTTGATCAGCTGCGGCAGCTCGTCCAGTGAGAAGCGCCGCAGCACACGCCCGACGGGGGTCAGGCGCGGGTCGTCGCGGATCTTGAACAGGGCCCCGTCGGCCTCGTTGAGCGCTTCCAAATCGTCCTGGTGCTGGGCAGCGTCGTGATACATGGTGCGGAACTTCAGGCACGCGAACGGACGCTGGCCGATGCCGGGCCGCTTCGATTGGAACAGGATCGGCCCCCGGGAGCTCACGCGCACGGCGATCGTGATCGCCAGCAGCAGAGGGCTCATCAGGATCAGCAGCAGGGTCGAGGCGATCAGATCAAAGGCGCGCTTGAGCGCGAAGTCGATGCCCTCGAACACGGGCGGGCCGAGCTCGAACAGGGGCACGGACTCGCCGGGCACGAACTCGGCGCGGTGGATCAAGATCTCCATCGTGGAGGGCGCGATCCGCACGCGAATGCCGCGCTGGTGGCAGCGGTCGACCAGGTTGACCGCCTCTCGCTGGGGAAAGTCGGGATCGGCGATGATCACCTCGTCCACGCGCTCGTTGGCGAGCACCTCATCGAGATCCTCGAGCGCCCCCAGGCAGCGCAGTCCGTTGGCGGGCAGGACGCTCAGCGAGATGAACCCGACGACCTCGACCCGTGCGTGCGGGGCGTGTGCCAGCGCATGCGCGACATCGCGGATGTGCTTGCCGGTGCCAACTAGGACCGCGCGGCGATGGTAGCCGGCGGCATGCAGCATCACCCCGGTGGCGAGCTCGTAGGCGTAGCGCAGCGAGGATACGTACAGCAGGGAGAACACGAGCGAACCCCAGAAGATGTAGAAGCTCTGGAAGTGTTCGCCGTTGACGAGCGCAAACAGCAGGGCCACGAACGCGACCTGGAAGAGGCATGCCACGATCCGCGACATCCCCGGGCGCTGCGAGCGCTCGGCGTACAGGCCGGAGCGGGCGAACAGCAGCGCGGTGAGCAGATAGGCGAACGCGAGTATGTGCCTGGTCTCGGTGAGCGCCGAGGTGGCCCTGACCGGCCCGCGCACGGCCGCCTTGAGCACAAGCGCCGTGAAGATGGCAAGCGAGACTCCCAGAAGTCGAGCGCCAGCAGCGACAAGACGCGCGCGACGCGTCTGCCCGTGTCCATGCGCAGCAGGAAGGAGAGCGCCGGCGGGCGCTTGCGGCGCATGTCGCGATCGCCGGGATCCCCGGCGGTCTGCAGGACCGATCCAGGACCGGGGTCGCCCGGGAGGCGATCCTCGAACTCCGTGGGGCTGTCGGCGGCTGTCGCGCCCTGCGGGGATGCCATCTCGCTGTTCACAACGCGCAAGGGTCGCAGATGTAGCGGTGCATACGTCTTTGGCCGGACATATCGCACACCGACGCCTCTACCCGTACGCTCGAGATCTCACTCACTGGCTGCCCGTTCATGGAAATTTGGTGGTTTACGCCCGCATCGGATCGATAGTCCGCTGAGTGTCCGTTTGCCGATGATTCTCAGCCGACTAGGACCTCCGCTCCGGAGAACTCGATCGTGCGTCGCAGGCCCTCGCGCAGCGACACCTCCGGCGACCAGCCGAGCAACTCACGCGCCAGCGTGATGTCAGGCTTGCGCTGCTTGGGGTCATCCACCGGAAGCGCCTCGAATAGAATCTTCGACGAGGAACCCGTCTGCTCCTTGACGAGCTCAGCAAGTTCCAGCAGCGTGAACTCATCGGGGTTGCCGATGTTCACCGGATCGTGATAGCCGGACTCCGCCAGAGCGATGATCCCCCTGATCAGATCGCTCACAAAACAAAACGAACGAGTCTGGCTGCCATCACCAAAGACCGTGATCGGCCGATCCTGAAGCGCCTGACGCAGAAACGTCGGGATCGCCCGCCCATCATGCGGACGCATACGACTCCCGTACGTGTTGAAGATCCGCACGATCGCCGTGTCCACCCCCTGCTGACGGTGATAAGCCATCGTCAGTGCCTCCGCGTAACGCTTGGCCTCGTCATACACACCGCGTGGACCGATCGGATTGACATGCCCCCAGTAGGACTCCGACTGCGGATGCTCCTTGGGATCGCCATACACCTCGCTCGTGGACGCAATCAAGAATCGAGCGCGATGGCGCTTGGCCAAACCAAGCGTGTGATGGGTGCCGTAGGACCCGACCTTCAGCGTGTGCAGCGGCAGACGCAAATAGTCGATCGGAGACGCCGGCGAAGCGAGGTGATAGACAAAATCGACCGGCTCATCCACGAAATACGGCTCGATGATGTCCAGATTCAAATGCACGAACCCCGGGACGCGAATGTGCTCGATGTTCGCCAACGACCCGGTCTCCAGATTGTCCACGCAGATCACACGATGCCCACGCGCAAGCAACTCATCGCACAAGTGCGACCCCAAAAAACCCGCACCCCCAGTAACCAAACACGTGGACATGGCCTGAGAATACCGGTCGTGTCGGGGCACGGTTGCTAAATGCCGGTGTCCGATTGGGCGAATTTGGGTCGATCGCCGAGCCTCGCCGGCCGATGACCAACTCTCCTGCGGCCGGCCGTCCTTATCATTGCTGACATGGCGACAATCGAGCGATCCGCCGGATCCGGCGCTGAAGAGGAGCCCGAGCGACTGACGGTCGCCCCGATCGTCGGTCCCGAGGACCCAAGACGATTCACCGACTCTGGTATCGAGATCTCTGGGCTCTACACCGAGTCAGACCTTCCCGAGCAGCTCGAACTGGGCGAGCCCGGCGACTTCCCCTACATCCGTGGGGTGCATCGCGAGATGTATCGCAAGCAGACCTGGACGATGCGCCAGTACGCGGGCTATGCCTCCGCGAAGGAGTCAAACGAGCGCTATCGCTATCTGCTCTCCAAGGGCTCCACGGGACTGTCGATGGCGTTTGACCTGCCCACACAGCTGGGCCTGGACTCCGACAACCCGCGCTGTCTGGGTGAGGTCGGCCGCACGGGCGTGGCGATCGACACGATCGACGACATGCGCACCGCCTTTGACGGCATCCCGCTGGATCAGGTGTCGACGTCGATGACGATCAACGCACCGGCCGCCTGCCTGCTGCTGCTGTACGAGCTGGTGGGAGAGGAGCAGGGGGTGCCGGCGGAGAAGCTGCGCGGTACCACCCAGAACGACGTGTTGAAGGAGTACATCGCGCGCGGCAACTACATCTATCCGCCCGAGCCGACGATGCGCCTGACCACCGACCTGTTCCAGTACTGCCAGGAGCGGGTGCCGCGCTGGAACACGATCTCGATCTCCGGCTATCACTTTCGCGAGAAGGGCTGCTCGGCGGTGCAGGAGGTCGCCTTCACGCTGTCCTCGGGCATCGCCTACGTGCAGGCGGCGATCGACAAGGGCCTCGACGTGGATGACTTCGCGCCGCGTCTGGCGTTCTTCTTCAACGGCCACAACAACGTCTTCCAGGAGGTCGCCAAGTTCCGCGCAGCCAGGCGCATGTGGGCGCACATCATGCGCGAGCGTTTCGGGGCGAAGAACCCGAAGTTGACGATGCTGCGCTTTCACACCCAGACCGGCGGCGTGACGCTGACCGCCCAGCAGCCGGAGAACAATATCGTGCGTGTCGCGCTGCAGGGCTTCGCGGCCGTCTGCGGCGGCACCCAGTCGCTGCACACCAACGGCTTCGACGAGGCGCTAGCGCTGCCCACCGAGCGCGCCGCGAAGATCGCGCTGCGCACCCAGCAGATCCTCGCGCACGAGTCCGGCGCGGCCGACACCGTCGATCCTTTCGCCGGCTCCTATTTCGTCGAGTCGCTCACTGACGAGATCGAAGCGCGCGCGATCGAGCTGATCGCGAAGGTCGACGCGCTCGGCGGGTCGGTGAACGCGATTCAGTTCATCACCGGGGAGATCGACGAGTCCGCGTGGGGCTATCAGGAGCGCTACCGCATCGGCCAGGACATCGTGGTGGGCGTCAACAAGTACGTCGAAGACGCCGCCGAGGTACCCGACCTCTTGCGGGTGGACCCGCAGTCAGAGCGCGAACAGCTCGATCGCCTGGCGAAGTTCAAGGCCGACCGCGACCAGGCGCTCGTGCAGCGCCGCCTGGAGGAGCTGCGCGAGGTGGCGCGCGGCAGCGAGAACCTGATGCCGGCGATCCGCCAGGCGCTGGGCGACCACTGCTCGCTGGGCGAGGTGTGCGGCGCGATGCAGGACGTGTTCGGCTCCTACGCGCCGACGTTCTGAGTATCCCAGCGACTAGGGTTTTGGCGATGCTGACGCCGGCAGTCGCCTTCTTCAAAGTCGTTCTTGCGATCCACATCATGGCCGCGGTGGTCGCGTTCGGGGTGAGGTTCGCCTATCCGATCATCTTCCCGGTCGTCGAAAAAGCCGACCCGCGGGCTCTACCGGCGGTGCATCGCGCCCAGCTCGCGATTGGTCAACGACTGATCCAACCGGGTCTCGGCGTGGTGCTGCTGGCGGGCATCTACCTCGCGAGCAAGCTGCACGAGTGGAGCGCCTTCTACGTCCAGTGGGGTTTCGGCGTGGTGATCGTGCTGGGGGCGCTCGGCGGGCTGTTCTTCGCGCCGACCGAACGGCGCATGATCGAGCTGGCAGACCGCGACGTCGCCGCGGCCGGAGACGGCGAGGTGACGCTCAGCCAGGAGTACCGCGCGACGGCCAGGAGAGTCGCGCAGGTCGGTGCCGCGATGAGCGTGCTCGTACTGGTGACGATCTACTTCATGGTGGCGCACACCGGCGGCTGAAAGCTTCGCAGCGCGTTACCCTGACGATATGGGCAACGGATATCGAGTGGCCGTCGTGGGTGCCACCGGCCAAGTGGGCACGTTGATGCTGCGCCTGTTGCGCGAGCGTGACTTCCCGGCCGCCGAGATCGTGCCCTTCGCCTCCGAGCGCTCCGCCGGACGCGAACTCGACGGCGGGCTGGTGGTGCGGGGGCTGAACGAAGATTCGATCAAGGGCTTCGACCTCGCTTTGTTCTCAGCCGGGGGTTCCACCTCCGGCGAGTGGGCACCGAGGTTTGCCGCGGCGGGGGCGACCGTGATCGACAACTCCTCGCGCTGGCGCATGCAGGAAGATGTGCCGCTCGTCGTCAGCGAGGTCAATCCGCAGGCGCTCGCATCCCATCAGGGGATCATCGCCAACCCCAACTGCTCGACCATGCAGATGGTCGTGGCGCTGAAGCCCCTGCATGACGCGGCTGGGATCGAGCGGCTGGTGATCAGCACGTACCAGGCGGTGTCGGGCACGGGCAAGGCAGCGGTCGATGAGCTGATCGGGCAGTCACACGCGCTCCTTCACCACCGCCTGATTGATCCCCCCAGCACATACGCGCACCAGATCGCTTTCAACGCGCTCCCTCACGCCGGCTCCTTCGCCCCCGGAGAGGACCACACCGATGAGGAGCGCAAGCTGATCAACGAGACTCGCAAGATCCTCGAAGACCCCGACATCCGCATTTCGGCCACATGCGTGCGCGTGCCCGTCTTCAATGGCCACTCCGAGGCGGTGAATGTCCAGACTCGGGAGGATCTCTCGCCCGAGCGCGCCCGCGAGCTGCTCGAGTCGGCGCCCGGCGTGAGAGTGCTCGACGATCCCGCCGGCGCTCTGTATCCGCTGGCGATCGACGCGTCGGGCAACGACGAGGTGTTCGTCGGACGAATCCGCCGCGATCCCGGCCACGACCGCGCACTGGATCTGTGGGTGGTCGCTGACAATCTGCGCAAGGGCGCCGCGACCAATGCCGTGCAGATAGCCGAGCTACTCCATCAGCAGCGGAGACTCACAGCTCGCGGCGCCACAGTTGTTGCGTAACGGCTGCTGGCGGAAGGAGTCCCATGGGATCGCTCGAAGACGTGGGCGATGAGCGTCTCGACAGAGGTGCAACGCACCCTTGTGAAGTCTCCGCCCGAGCTGTGGGCTGAGCTCAGCGACCCAGCGGCCCTGGCCCGTCACCTCGGCGAGCTGGGGGAGATCAAAATCACGAGGACCGAGTCCGAACAGCTCATCGAGTGGGAAGCCGCGGATGCCAGCGGCACCGTGCTGATCAAGTCCTCCGGCTGGGGCACGAAGGTGACCTTGACGGTCAGCCGTGCTTTGCCCGAACCCGCCACGGCCGAGCCGGACGCACACGCCTCCCAGGATGTAGAGCAGGACCAGCAGCCGATCGTTACGGCCGCCGAGCGCTTCGCACACGACCCAGAGCCACTGCTTGGCAGCGGGCTGCTGTCCGGCGCCGACGCCAGCGATACAGACGACGGCCGTGAGGAGCACGCCAACACAGAGCTTGAGCCGGCGTCCGCCGTCGCGGCAGTCGAGCCCGGCCCCTCGAGCGAGCCGCACTCGCCGGCTGATGCAGATCCGGGGACCGTCGCAGTGGCCGAGGCAGAGCCGCAGGCTATGCCCGAGCCAGCGGCGAGCGCTGGCGGCGAACCACACGATGCGACACCGAAAGACGAGATCGCCTCAGAGCCCGAGACCGTCTGCGCCGTTGCAGAGAGCGAGCAGCGCTCGCCGGTGCGACCGGGCTTCTTCGCAAGGCTCTTTCGCCGCAAACACCGCAAGCAGGAGCCGCCTGTCGAGCCTTCCACGGCCCCCGGGGTGACGGAGGAGGTCTCACAGGAAAGCGCCACCGTCGTTGCCGAGGCCGCGCTCCACGAGCACACCGAGCCGTTGGAGGCCGAACCGGCCTCTGACGAGCCCGCGCAGATCGAGGAGCCCGAGCCGGTCGTGCATGACAAGACGGAGGAGTCGCCAGAGGCGGCGCAGGAGCCCGATGAAGCGCCCGCTACCGAGGAGTCCTCCCCCGCGACGGATATCGCCGCCGAGCTGTCCGAGCTCGAGGAGCGCACCACGGCCATTCTGATCGCGGTGCTGGACAGACTCGGCGCGGCGCACCACAGGCCGTTTTCACGACCCTGAGCCTGAAGGCTCGCCCGTCCCACCGGGTCGCCTGACCGTCCATCCGGGCGATCATTTTTCCGATTGATCGAAATTTGACCGTTAATCGGAGTGTTAGGGATCTCAAGTCTTTTGTCCAAATGCCGATTAAGTCCTGTATCTGGAATTTGGCATTAGCTGCCTGAGGCCACCCACAGGAGGTAAGCGTGCAGACGCTCACAACACCACCGCTCTTTCGAGGTCGGCATCTCCATACGGGTGTGACGCTCTTTGCGCTGGCGCTGTCGCTCTCGGTCCTGGCGTTTGGGTCCGGCGTGGCGTTCGGTGCCACCCAGGAAGACCACACCAGTTCGCGGTGACACCGGGCTCGCTGTCGTTCTCCACGGTTCCCGCTCTGCCGACGTTGAACTCCATCTCGCTCAACGGTCAGGCACAGACGACAACAGCGCGATGACCGACTTCGGCGTGGCGGATGTCACCGGCAGCGGCTCCGGCTGGAATCTCACCGTGCAGGGCCAGTCGGGGACCGGGAAGAGCCCGGTGTTCGCGCAGTACTGCCCCCAAGGCCAAATGCGGCCCGACAACGAAGGCTACATACCCTCCGGCCACACACGGGACTCCTCGCCGGCGAAGGGATCTGGTCCACCAGCGGCTTGCCTCGAGCAGTCTCGCCCTGGCGGCGCCGACCACGATCAGAGCGCTTCTCGCTGAAGAGGTCTACCGGGTGAATGTCCTGTGGACGCTCTCGAGTGGCCCCTAGCCACCGAGGTCGGTAGCCGCCGGATTACCTCCAGCGCGGATAACATCCCCGCCCCATGCGCCAGAAGGCACCGGAGACCTACAAGGAGAAGCTCGCCCAGCTGCAGGAGCTGCGCGAGGCGGCGCTGCACTCCGCGCCCGAGGCGGAGGAGAAGCAGCACGCTCGCGGCAAGTACACGGCGCGCGAGCGCGTGGAGAAGCTGCTGGACCCAGGCTCCTTCCAGGAGCTCGACACGTTCGTGCGCCATCGCACCTATGACTTCGACATGCAGAAGAACCGGCCCTGGGGCGACGCGGTGGTCACCGGGCACGGCACGATCGATGGGCGCACCGTGTGCGTGTTCAGTCAGGACTTCACCGTGTTCGGAGGCTCGCTGGGCGAGGTGATGGGCGAGAAGATGTGCAAGGTGATGGACCTGGCGGCGAAGATCGGCTGCCCCGTGATCGGCATCAACGACTCAGGCGGCGCGCGCATCCAGGAGGGCGTCGTCTCGCTCGGTGCCTACGGCGACGTGTTCCTGCGCAACGTCCGCTGCTCGGGGGTCATCCCCCAGATCAGCCTGATCATGGGCCCCTGCGCGGGCGGCGCGGTGTATTCGCCGGCGATCACGGACTTCATCTTCATGGTCAAGGAGACCTCCCACATGTTCATCACGGGGCCCGACGTGATCAAGACGGTCACGGGCGAGGAGGTCGGCTTCGAGGAGCTCGGCGGCGCGATGTCGCACAACACCAAGTCCGGTGTGGCACAGTTCGCCTCCGAGGACGAGGACGCGTGCCTGGAGGACTGCCGCTACCTGATCAGCTTCCTACCGCAGAACAACCTGCAGAGCGCGCCGCGCGTGCAGCCGACGGACGACCCCGAGCGGATGGACCCGGAGCTCGACACGGTCGTGCCGGACAACCCCAACAAGCCGTATGACATGCGCGACGTGGTCAAGCTGATCGTCAACGACGGCGAGTTCTTGGAGGTCCACGAGCACCACGCTAAGAACATCATCTGCGGCTTCTCGCGCCTGGATGGGGTCGCCGTGGGGATCGTCGGCAACCAGCCCGCGCAGCTGGCCGGCGTGCTGAACATCGACGCCTCGGCCAAGGCCGCGCGTTTCGTGCGCACCTGCGACGCGTTCAACATCCCCCTGATAACCCTCTGCGACGTGCCGGGATTCCTGCCGGGCACATCTCAGGAGTGGGGCGGCATCATCCGCCACGGCGCCAAGCTGCTGTATGCGTTCGCGGAGGCGACCGTGCCAAAGATCACGGTGATCACACGCAAGGCCTATGGCGGTGCCTACGACGTGATGTCCTCAAAGCACCTGGGCGCCGACTTCAATTTCGCCTGGCCGACCTCGGAGGTGGCTGTGATGGGCCCGGAGGGCGCTGTCAACATCATCTACCGCCGCGATATCGCCGGCAGCCCCACGCCAGACGAGCGGCGGTCGAAGTTGATGGAGGACTACAAGGCGCGCTTCGCGAACCCCTACACGGCGGCCGAGCGCGGCTACATCGACGACGTGATCGTGCCGCACGAGACGCGCCCGAGGCTGATCACCGCGCTGCATACACTGCAGTCAAAGCGCGAGCCCGGCCCCAAACGCAAGCACGGCAACATCCCGCTGTAGGGCGGCGCTGGCGGGAGAGTCGATCGTGAGCCACAGCGATCCCACCTCACGACACATCACACCGGCGGCCTCGGCGGCAGAGGCCGCAGCGATTGTCGCCGCGATCGCGCGCTTTGTGCACGACACGGCCCCACTGCAGGCGAGCCCCCAGCCGACCCAGGATCCTTGGCTGCGTGCGGCTATGCTCGAAGGCGCGTCCCTTGAAGATTGGGGGGCGGTTTCAGATCCTTGGCTAAACACCTAAAAGCCGCTAGGCTTTAGAGCTAATCTCTCTGCCGGTCGCAAACGATTAATCCAGGACCGCCCACCCGCGCGCCTGGACCCAGGAGGATTCCTAGATGGAGCCAGTATCGATACCCGCCCAGCGCGGCACGCTCGAGGACCCGGAGATCCTCCAGAACGTGCCTGGGCACATCATCCCGATCCTGCAGCGGGAGTACGACGACTTCAAGACCGAGGCGACGAAATTCCTCGAGGGCCAAACCGAGGAAGACGAGTTCATCAAGTTCCGCCTGAAGCAGGGTGTATATGGGCAGCGCCAGGCGGACGTGCAGATGATCCGCGTCAAGCTGCCCTTCGGCGGCGTCACGCCCGAGCAGATGGAGGCGTTCGCGAACGTGGTCGAGAAGTACGTGCCGCTGAACAAGGGGCACATCACGACGCGTCAGAACATCCAGATGCACCACGTGCCACTGCTCGAAGCAGAGAAGCTGATCCGCGAGCTCGGCGAGTCGGGGCTGTCGAGCCGCGAGGGCTGCGGCAACACGATGCGCAACGTCACCGGTGACCCTTGGGCTGGAGTGGCCAAGGACGAGCTGTTCGACATGACGCCTTACGCGGGTGCATACGTGCGCTACTTCGTGCGCCACCCCACGACCCAGGGCATGCCGCGCAAGGTCAAGACCTCATTCGACGGCTCACCGCGTGACCGCGCGATCAGCGGCATCCACGACGTCGCGTTTCGCGCACGCGTGAAGCAGATCGAGGGTCGCGGCGAGGTGCGCGGCGTAGAGATGCTAGTCGGCGGCGGCACCTCGATCATGCCGCGCGTCGCGCCGGTGCTCTATGACTTTCTCGAGGTGGACAACGGCGAATATCTGAAGGTGACGGAGGCGATCATGCGGATCTTCGATCGCCAGGAGTGGCTGCGCATCAATCGCGCCCGCGCACGGATCAAGGTGTTTGTCGACAAGTACGGCATCGAGGAGCTGCGCAAGCAGGTTGAGGAGGAGCTGAAGGGCGACTGGGTCGGTGAACGCGACTTTTCGATCGAGCACCGCCTGTTCGGAGACAACGAGCGCGAGTCCGCGCCGTCCGCGCCGCAGAGCTACGGCTCGCCCAACGGCGACTCCTCCGAGTTCGAGCGTTTCCGCAAGGCGAACGTCGCCGAGCAGAAGCAGGACGGCTACGTCACGGTCGAGGTCAAGGTGACCCGCGGCGATCTCACCCCTGGGCAGTTCCGCGGCCTCGCCAAGATCATGCGCAACTTCTCCGGCGGCTACGCGCGCACGACGGTGCAGCAGAACATCGTGCTGCGCTGGGTCCGTGAGGAGTCTGTCTATGACGCCTGGCGCGCGCTTGCTGATTTGGGACTGGGCGAGGCTGGCTCGCGCGAGATCTCAGACGTCGTCTCATGCCCAGGAACCGACTCCTGCAAGCTTGGGATAACGAGCTCGATGGGACTCAACCAGGCCGTGCAGGAGCGGATCGAAGCGATGAACGTCGCCGACGAGCTCACCCGCAGACTGGACATCAAGATCAGCGGCTGCCCGAACGGCTGTGGCCAGCACCATGTCGGTGCCATCGGCTTCACGGGCGCCTCGATCAAGGTCGGCGAGCACACGATCCCCGCGTACATACCCCATGTCGGCGGCGTGTGGGAAGGCGGCGAGGTGAAGTTCGGCACGCGTTTGAAGTTGCGCCTGCCCTCCAAGCGGGTCCCAGACGCGATCGAGCGATGGATCGGCCACTACCAAGCCAACCGCACCGAGGGCGAGGAGTGGGGGGCGTTCGTGGAGCGCGTTGGAACAGCCGAGCTCGAGGGACTGGTCAAGGATCTCTCGATGCCGGTCGACTTCAATCTCGAGACCATGAATACATTCATCGATTGGAACCGAAATGCTCCCTTCGAAGTGATCCGGGGAGAGGGCGAGTGCGCTGTATAGATGTCCGGATGCCGATAAGGAACGAGATGAGATGAGCTCTCAGAGCAGTCACCCAACGCCAATGCAGACCGCCCCTGACCACGCCCCCGCACTGAGCCTCACGCACACGCTGCGAGAGGCTGCGCGTCACGGCGCGCGCGCGGTGCTGCTGTGCTCCTTCCAGAAGGAGGAGTCGGTGCTGGTGGACGAGCTGCTGCGCCTAGACCAAGGCACGGGCAAGACGGTGCGGATCGTGACGATCGACACCGGCGTGCTCTTTCCCGAGACGCTTGCGACGTGGCGCGCGTTCGAGGAGCGCTTCGGCGTGCAGATAGAGGTGCAGGATGCGAACAGTCCGGGGGCGCCATGGAGCGGACCCGAGCACTGCTGCTCGGCGGCCAAGGTGGCAGCGCTTGAAAGCGCTCTGGCGGGCGCGGAGGGCTGGATCACCGGTATCCGCCGCGAGCAGGGACCCACGCGCGCGGCCACCGAGCTGATCGAACGCGACGAGCGGCGCGGCCTGTGGAAGTACAACCCGCTGGCGCACTGGACCGACAAGGATCTGTGGCGGCGCATCCACGAGCGCGACCTGCCGTATAACCCGCTGCACGACCAGGGCTACGAGTCGATCGGCTGTGCGCCGTGCACCCAGCCGGGAAGCGGCCGCGAGGGCCGCTGGGCGGGCACGGACAAGACCGAGTGCGGCCTGCACGTTGACTGATGAGCGTGGCCGCCCGCCCACAGCTGAGTCACCTGCGGGCGCTGGAGAGCGAGGCGATCCACGTGATGCGCGAGGTGGCGGCCGAATTCGAGCGCCCGGTGCTGCTGTTCAGCGGGGGCAAGGACTCGATCGTGCTGTTGCGCCTGGCCGAGAAGGCGTTCCGGCCCGCGCCGTTTCCATTTCCGCTGATGCACGTGGACACCGGCCACAACTTCCCGGAGGTGATCGAGTTCCGCGATCGGCGTGTGGCTGAGCTCGGCGAGCGGCTGATCGTAGCCTCGGTGCAGGACTCGATCGACAACGGACGGGCCGTGGAGGAGACAGGGCCACGGGCCTCACGCAACAAGCTGCAGACGGTGACGTTGCTGGACGCGATCGCCGAGCACGACTTCGACGCTGCGTTCGGAGGCGCGCGGCGCGACGAGGAGCGCGCGCGGGCGAAGGAGCGCATGTTCTCCTTCCGCGACGACTTCGGCCAGTGGGATCCCAAGAACCAGCGTCCGGAGCTGTGGAACCTGTACAACGGGAGGATCCGAAAGGGCGAGCACGTGCGCGTGTTTCCGCTGTCCAACTGGACAGAGCTCGACGTGTGGGAGTACATCGGACAGGAGGATCTCGAGGTCCCCTCGATCTACTTCGCGCACGAGCGTGAGGTGTTCAGCCGCGACGGCATGCTGTACGCGTGGCGGGAGGACACCGAGCTGATAGACGGCGAGCATGTAGTCAGCGAGACCGTGCGCTACCGCACAGTCGGGGACATGAGCTGCACGGGCGGCGTGCGCTCCCGTGCGTTGACGCTCGAAGAGGTGGTTGCCGAGATCGCGGCGACACGCATCACCGAGCGCGGCGAGACACGCGCGGATGACCGGGTGTCGGAGGCGGCGATGGAGGATCGCAAGAAGGCCGGGTATTTCTAGTCATGACCCTGGACCTGCTGCGCTTCACGACCGCGGGTTCGGTCGATGACGGCAAGAGCACCCTCATAGGGCGGCTGCTGTTCGACTCAAAGCAGGTGTTCGAGGATCAGCTCGAGCACGTGGCGCAGGCATCTGAGCGCCGCGGCGGTTCGGGCGCGCTTGACCTCGCGCTGCTGACCGACGGTCTGCGGGCAGAGCGCGAGCAGGGCATCACGATCGACGTCGCCTACCGCTACTTCGCGACCCCCCGCAGGCGCTTTATCATCGCCGACTGCCCAGGGCACCAGCAGTACACGCGCAACATGGTGACCGGTGCCTCCACGGCCGACCTGTCGGTGGTTTTGCTGGACGCCCGCAAGGGGGTGCTCGAGCAGTCAAAGCGTCATGCGTTCATCAGCGCGCTGCTCGGGATACCCCACCTGGTGGTGGCGGTCAACAAGATGGATCTGGTCGATCGCTCGCGGGAGCGCTTCAACGAGCTGGTAGAGGAGTTCGCCGGTTTCGCTCAGAAGATGGGCCTGGCACGGGATGTCCTGTACATGCCGATCTCCGCGCTCGACGGCGACAACGTGGTGGAGCGCTCACAGAGCATGGGCTGGTATGAAGGGCCGACACTGCTGGAGCATCTGGAGCAGGTCGAGGTCGCCTACGACCATCCCTACGACACCCCGGCGCGCTTTCCGGTGCAGTGGGTGATCCGTCCGGCTAGCGGCAACGACTACCGTGGCTACTCCGGGCAGCTGGCGAGCGGAGCGCTGCGTGTCGGCGAGCAGGTCTTGGTGCTGCCGACGGGCCAGAGCACACGCATCGCCGCGATCGACACCTACGACGGTGAGCTGCAAGAGGCGCTAGCGCCGATGTCGTTCACTTTGCGCCTAGAGGACGAGCTGGACATATCTCGGGGAGAGATGATCTGCCGCTCGGAGGAGACCCCGGAGGTCGCGCGAGAGCTCACGGCGGACATCTGCTGGATGACCGACGAGCCGCTGCGAGCGGGCTCGCGCTATGTGCTCAAGCACACCTCCCGCAACGCGACGGCGATCGTGGAGGAGATCGATGACGTAGTCAACGTGCACACGCTGGAGCGTGCCGACCCACCGGCGCAGCTTGGCCTCAACGACATCGGTCGTGTACGGCTGCGCACGAGCGCGCCACTCGTGTTCGACCCTTACACCAGCAACCGTCGCACGGGCAGCTTCATCCTGATCGACCAGACGAACAACGCGACGGTCGGCGCCGGGATGATCACGACCACCGTCTAGCGTTCTCGCCGTCGCAGGACACGGCCAGCACCCCGCACGTGAGCATGAGAACGATGTAGGCGGTGAATACCCGGCGCCTTATCGCGGTACGCCCCGAAGACCGTTTGCGATGCCCCTTCCTGATTCCGACTCTCTGACTCGGTCGATTCTTACCCGCCTGGACACCGTGACACCGACGTCTCGATCCGCGGTACCGTCGGTGCTGGGATGATCGCAGGCGTCTAGTGACCTGAGTCGTTAGTTCGCAGGTGCGTGTGGGGGTTGCCGCGAAGTTCGTCGTGAACCACGACGATTGGAGGCGGCTATGGCTCAGCGTGTGGAGATCGTTCTCAGTGGCGAGGAGCGGGAGGTGCTCGAACGCTGGGCGCGGCGTCCGAAGAGCTCTCAGGCCCTGGCGCTGCGCTGCCGGATCGTGCTGGCGGCGGCTGAGGGGCAGCGCAGTATGGACATCGCTGCTGCGTTGGGTTGCACCAAATCGACGGTCGGCAAGTGGCGCGGGCGGTTCGCGCGAAACGGCTTGAATGGACTTCACGATGAGCCGCGTCCGGGGAAACCACGCTCGATCACCGATGAGGATGTCGAGCGGGTGATCGTTACAACGCTCGAGCGCCAACCACGCGACGCCACTCACTGGTCGACGCGCTCGCTGGCGCAGGCAACCGGGATGAGCCAGCGTGCCGTCAGCCGGATCTGGCGGGCTTTTGGCCTGAAGCCTCATCAGCGCGAGAGCTTCAAGCTCTCCCCGGACCCTCTGTTCATCGAGAAGGTCCGTGACATCGTGGGTCTCTACCTGAACCCACCCGATGCCGCGGTCGTGCTGTGCGTCGACGAGAAGTCCCAGATCCAGGCGCTGGACCGCTCCGCCCCAGTGTTGCCGCTGATGCCCGGTGTGCCCGAACGAGCCACCCACGACTATGTGCGCAACGGCACCACGAACCTCTATGCCGCCCTCGACGTCGCCTCGGGTCAGGTCATCGCCGAGATGAGCCCACGCCATCGCTCTGAGGAGTTCCGCCGGTTCTTGAACGTCATCGACGCAGCCGTGCCAGAGCATCTGGACGTCCACGTCGTGCTCGATAACTCCTCGACGCACAAGACACCCTCGATCCAGCGCTGGCTGGTGCGTCACCCACGCTTCCACGTGCATTTCACGCCGACCTACAGATCCTGGCTGAACCTCGTCGAGCGGTGGTTCGCGGAGCTCACCACGAAATGGATCAAGCGCGGCACACACGGCTCGGTCCGCGACCTCACAGCCTCAATCCGCACCTGGATCACCACCTGGAACGACCACCCAAGACCCTACGTCTGGCACAAGACCGCCGACGAGATCCTCGACAACCTCGCCAACTACTGCCAACGGATCAACGACTCAGGTCACTAGCCGGGCGCGCGCTCGCGGTAGGCGCGCACCTTCGTGCGGTTGCCGCACACCGCCATGTCGCACCAAACACCCGAGCGGTTGCGCGAGCCGTCGTAGAAGGCCCACTGGCAGGCGTCGGCGCGGCAGGCCTTCACGCGCCGCCACGTACCATCGCCCTGCGCGCCGACGACGGGGATGAGCAGCCGCGCAAGCACCCCGTCGACCCCGTCCTGTGCGCTTGCCAGGCGCGCCGAGCCATCGGACGCGAAGTGCACGCCGAGCTTGCCGCGCCGGGCCACGATCTCGAGCTCAGGACCGGCGCGCGGATCGCGCTCCTCGCCGTTGTTGGCGAGCATCAGCGCCCGCAGCGCCTCGCGCAGGGAGATCACGCGGTGCAGATCAGCGTCGTCCGGCCCGACGAGGTCGCTCTGCAGCAGCCCCCGGGCGGCGAGCCACGCCTTCAACTGCTCTGGGCTCGCGAGCTCGTCGGTTCCCGCGTCGATATCGCGCGTGTTGACGAAGTCGATCACGAGGTCCAGCCCGACGGGGGGCTGCGCGGACACACTCATGGACGCGACACCCGTGTTTTATTGTGATAGGTTACTGAAACCATCTAGTCCAATTAGGAGGTGTTAGATCTCATGGTAGCGCGCCAGCCCATCCTCTCCGTAGAACACGCGCTCTCACAACACCGTCAGCGCCCATTCGCAAGCGCGTTCGAACCGTTAACGCTCGCACGCCTGTGGGCGCGGGCACGCGCCGGGGCGCTGGACGCGGCGCTGATCGCGGGGGCCGACCCGGCCGGCTCGCTGCTGCTGGCCGCACGCGCCCGCCAGCTCACCTCGCCGCGGCGCAGAGCGGCGCTGGCCGAAGCGATCTCGCGGCTCCACGCGCACGCCCAGGCGCCCGCCAGCCGCTGTCAGGTGCGCCTGTGTCGCGCCGCTGTAGCAGCCAACTTCGACGGGCTGCAGGAGCTGGCGATACTACTCAGAGCGGACGTGCCCCTCTACGCTCGCGGGCTGGCAGCGCTCGAGGAGTTGCTGAGTGACGGCACCGGCCCGCTCTATCACGGTGATGCTGCGGCCCTGTCGCGACGGCTGCTGGCGGCGCGAGCCGCGCTCAGCGGCACGTAGGTGGGCGTTCGCCCCTCGCTAGACTTCCCCGCCGATGTTCGGCAAGGTCCTCATAGCCAATCGTGGCGAGATCGCCATACGCATAGTTCGAGCCCTGCAGGAGATGGGGATCGCCTCGGTGGCGGTGTACTCGGAGCTCGACCGCGACGCGCTGCATGTCGCGCGCGCCGATGAGGCCTACAACCTCGGAGACGGCCCCGCCGCCGAGAACTATCTGAACGTCGAGAAGATCCTCGACGTCGCCAAGCGCTCCGGCGCGGAGGCGATCCACCCGGGATACGGCTTCTTGGCCGAGAACGCGCCCTTTGCACAGGCGTGCGCGGATGCGGGCGTGGTCTTCATCGGCCCACCGGCCAGCGCCATCGAGGCGATGGGATCGAAGACGCGCGCTCGCGAGCTGATGCAGGCGGCGGGGGTGCCGATCGTGCCCGGCACGACGGAGCCGGTCGCGACGGTCGCCGACGCGCTGCGGATCGCGAAGGATGAAATCGGCTTCCCGGTCGCGGTCAAGGCCGCGGGCGGCGGCGGGGGCAAGGGCTTTCGCGTGGCTCTCTCAGAGGATGAGCTCGAGGGGGCGTTCGAGGGCTCCAGCCGCGAAGGGGAGAAGTTCTTCTCGGACCCGACGGTCTACCTGGAGCGCTACCTGCACGATCCACGCCACGTCGAGGTGCAGGTGCTCGCCGACACGCATGGCAACGTGATCCACCTCGGCGAGCGCGACTGCTCGATCCAGCGCCGCCACCAGAAGGTGATCGAGGAGTCCCCAGCACCCGAATGGGTAGTCGACCCGCAGATGCGCGAGCGCATCGGCCAGATCGGCGTGGACGCCGCCAAGGCCGTGAACTATGTGGGCGCCGGCACGATCGAGGGGCTGTTCTCGGTGGGCGAGGACGGCGGCGAGCCGGAGTACTTCTTCTTGGAGATGAACACGCGCGTGCAGGTCGAGCACTGCGTGACCGAGATGACGACCGGCATCGACATCGTCAAGGAGGGCATCCGCGCCGCCGCCGGCGAGCCGCTCTCCTACAAGCAGGAGGACATCCAGTTGCGCGGCCACGCGATCGAGTGCCGCATCAACGCCGAGGACGCCTCGAAGAACTTCGCCCCCGCGCCGGGCAAGATCGGCGCCTACCGCGAGCCCACAGGCCCGGGTGTGCGCGTGGACTCCGGTGTGGGTGCGGGCGGCGAAGTCTCGCCGATGTACGACCCGATGGTCGCCAAGCTGATCGTGTGGGACGCCGACCGCGAGCAGGCCACCAGGCGCATGCTGCGCGCGCTCTGCGAATACGAGATCGAGGGACTGAAGACGCTGATCCCGTTCCACAAGGCGCTGCTGGCGACCGAGCAATGGGCGAAGGGGGAGACCTGCCGTGACCTACTCGAGGACAAGCAGTGGCTGAAGACGCTCGCCTTCGAGAAGCCGGTCAAGACCGGCGAGGAGGAGCAGCCGGAACAGGTCGAGCAGTCCTACTCGGTGGAGGTCTCCGGCAAGCGCTTTGACGTGCGGGTCGTGGGTGCCGCATTCGGCGGCGCGGCTGCGATGGCAAACGGCTCGGCGCCCGCGCGCAAGGCCCCCAAGCGCGGCGAGCGCAAGCCATCCAGCGGAGGGGGCCCGGACGTCCTCGAGTCGCCGCTGCAGGGCAACATGTGGAAGGTGCTGGTCAAGCAGGGCGATGTCGTCACCGAAGGCCAGCTGCTGTGCATCATCGAGGCGATGAAGATGGAGAACGAGATCACCGCCCACAAGGCTGGGACGATCGTGGAGCTGCCGATCTCTGAGGGCGCGCCGATCCAGGCGGGGGCGCCGATCGCGACAATCAAGAGCGACACCCAAGAGGGCTGAGATGTCGGTCGACTACACGGCGCTCGCCGCCGGCCTGAGCCAGGCGATCCCGTTCAACGTGCATCTGGGACTGGAGACGGTCACCGTCGCCCAGGACCACGGTGTGGTGAAGCTGCCCGACGCCGCCAGCCTCCACAATCACGTCGGCTCCCAGCACGCCGGCGCGCTGTTCTCCGCGGGCGAGGCGGCTTCCGGTGCGGCGTTCGTCGGTGCGTTCGTGGAGATGATGGGTGAGATCACACCGCTGGCTGAGTCCGCCGAGATCGCCTACCGCAAGCTGGCCAAGGGCGAGATCACAGCCACCGGACGCTTCACAGAGGACAGTGACGCGCTGAAGGCGCAGCTGAACGAGGAGGGACGCATCCGCTTCCCGATCGCGGTGGAGCTGACCAACAGCGACGGGACCGTCGTGGCCGAGATGACCGTCAACTGGTACGTGCGTCGCAACGACGAGCGCTAGCGCTCGTCGTTGTCGTAGGTCAGAGCCCCAGCGCGGCGACGTTCTGGGCGTGCAGGGAACGCTGGTGGCGGCCACCTCGCCCCGCGGGCAGAGCGGCGTCCCGCCCGCGCTCGCTCAGATCCTTCAGATAGCCGAGATCCTCCTCCAGTGCCACCAGGGCGGACTCTGAGCCCAGTACCGGGCCGTGGCCTGGCACCACGTGTTCGGCTATCGCGACGAGCGGGCGCAGGCGCTCCAACGTTGCCACGTAGCCGTCGAGGTCGCCCTCGTCGTGGAGCGTTGGCAGCTCGATGGTGGAGAGGTAGTCGCCCGGGACAAGCACCTCCGCCCAGCCGATCCACACGGCCATCCCATCGCAGGTGTGGCCGTCCGCCTCGTGCAGCTCGAGCTCGTGCTCCCCGATCTCGCAGCGCCCAGGCACCGGCAGCGCCTGCACCGAGCCGAGCGACAGCGGTCGGGGACGCTCGATCGAGAGACCTTCGTCAAAGGACCGCAGCTCCCGCTGAGCCTCGCCCGGGGCGGCCGCCAGACGTGTCGCCGTGCTCTGCGCGCAGCCGAGCGCCACGCCGGGAAAGGCCAGGCGCCCCAGCAGGTGATCCCAGTCGGCGTGCGTGGCGAGCAGCCCGCTCAGCTGGAAACCCGCCTGCTCGAGCAGCGATGGCATGGCATCCAGCTCGTCGGGCAGGATCGGCGAGTCGATCACGAAACACTCTGCTCCCGCGCGCACGGCCACACAGTTGCTCTGCCAGATCCCGCTGGTGAGCACGATCACATCCGGATGCAGCGAGCGGACCCTCACCGCGTCCTGACTCTAGGAAATGTCGAGCAGCTTGGCGGCCTCACGCAGATTGCCTACTTCCGCGGTCGGCTTCTTCTGGGAGGAATCGAGCGTTTCTTTGTTGCGGTTTACCCAGATAACCGGCACCCGCGCCTTGATGCACGGGGCCACGTCGTGGTAGTTGCTGGCGGCCACGTGCACCCACCCCTTCTTGCCGCCGATGCGCCTAGCGCACTCGGTGAAGTGGGCCGGATCGGGCTTGTATGAGCGAACCTGCTGGGCGGTGACGACCAGATCAAAATCTGTGGCGATGTGGCGCCGGGTCTGCCCGAGCAGCTTGTCGTCGATATTCGAGAGCAGCCCCAGCTTGTACTTCTTGGCGAGCTTCTGCAGCTGCGGGTTGGTTTCCTTGAACGGCGCCCAGCGCTGCACCGAGTCGGGCAGGAACCCGGAGCGGGACGGTTCCAGCGACCATCCGATGCGCTTGGCGATCTCCACCGCGGTGCGCCGCAGCACCTCCGCATAGAGCTCATAGGAGCCGGCCTCGACCTCACGGGAGACCTCGTGAAAGAGGGGGATCAGCTCGGCGCGGTCTAGCTCTACGCCGTCGCGCGCGGCCTCCTTGGCGAATGCGTCATAGATGCCCGTCTCCCAATCAATGAGAGTGCCATAGACATCGAATGTGACAAAGGTAACGTTCTTTGGGATGGGCATGGGGAGGGCATTATGCCCTGCCCATGCCGTTACGCGCTCTGCGGGTCATTTCAGTTAGAGTCCCGCGCCGTCATGGACCTACTGGAGTATCAGGGCAAGCAGCTATTCGCCCGCCACGGACTGAGAGTGTCCTCCGGTAAGCCGGTGAGCACCGTCGAGGAAGCGGTCGCCGCGGCGAATGAGATCGGCTACCCGGTCGTGGTCAAGGCACAGGTGCTGATCGGCGGGCGCGGGAAGGCCGGCGGGGTGAAGCTGGCGGCCAACGCACAGGAGGCCACAGAGCACGCATCCAACATCCTCGGCATGGACATACATGGCCACATCGTGCGAAAGCTTTGGATCGAGCACGCCTCCGACATCGCAACCGAGTACTACGCGTCGGTGCTGCTGGACCGCTCGGCCAAGCAGCCGCTGGTGATGTTCAGCGTCGAGGGCGGCGTGGACATCGAAGAGGTCGCGGAGAAGACCCCGGAGAAGCTCGTACGCCACCACGTTGACGCGCTGGACGGCCTCTCGCGCGAGGAGGCGGTGAAGATCGCCACCGACGGCAAAGCGGACGCGGACGTGATCGACGGCGTCGCTGACGCGCTCGTCGCCTTGTATGAGGTGTGGCTGGCCGAGGACGCGACGCTCGCGGAGATCAACCCACTGATCGTGACCCCCGAGCGCGAGGTCAAGGCGCTGGACGCAAAGGTCTCACTCGACGGCAACGCGCTGTACCGTCACCCCGAGAACCAGGGCCTCTCGGACGCCGAGAACGAAGACCCGATCGAGCGCCGCGCCAAGGAACAAGGCGTGCAATACGTCGCCCTGGACGGCGACATCGGCATCCTCGGCAACGGCGCTGGGCTGGTGATGTCGACGCTCGACGTCGTCGCCCAGGCCGGCGGCGCTCCCGCCAACTTCCTGGATGCCGGCGGCGGCTCGGACGCAGCGAAGATCAAGCAGGCCGTGGAGCTGATCCTCTCCAACGAGAAAGTCAAAGCCGTCCTGTTCAACATCTTCGGCGGAATCACCCGCTGCGACGAGGTCGCCAAGGGACTGATCGCCGCGTTCGGCGAGATCAACCCGAGCGTGCCATTCGTTGTGCGCCTGGACGGAACCAACGATGTGGAGGGACGCCGCCTGCTTGCAGAGGCCGAGCTGCCCAACGTCCACGCGGCCAGGACCATGAACGAGGCGGCCGAGAAGGTCGTCGCGCTGGCGAAGGACGGGAGCTGATGTCTGTCCTGGTCAACGAGCACACGAGGCTCTGCGTGGCCGGGATCACCGGCCGGGAGGGCTCCTTCCACACACTCAACAACCGCTCCTACGGCACCAACGTCGTCGGCGGGGTGACGCCGGGCAAGGGTGGCCAGGACGTGGAGGGCATACCCGTGTTCGACAATTGGGCTGACGCGATGGCGCAGGCCCAGCCGAACACCGCCATGATCTTCGTGCCGCCTCGCTTTGCCGCCGACGCGATCCTCGAGGCCGCCCGCGCCGGCGTAGAGCTCGTGATCACGATCACCGAGGGCATCCCCGCGCACGACGAGCTGCGCGTCTACAACACACTCAAGCGCGACCATCCCGGCACGCGCCTGGTGGGCCCCAACTGTCCCGGCATCCTTTCCCCCGGCAAGGCCAACGTCGGGATCATCCCGGCGTCGTTCTTCAAGGAAGGCAACGTCGGCGTCGTCTCCCGCTCTGGGACGCTGACATACCAGATCGGAAACGAGATCGCGCAGGCCGGGTTCGGCTGCTCCTCGATCGTGGGGATCGGCGGCGACCCGGTGCCGGGCAGCTCGTTCGTGGACATCCTGGAGCTGTTCCAATCCGATGACCAGACGGAGCTGATCGTGCTCTCCGGCGAGATCGGGGGATCCGCCGAGGAGGAGGCCGCCGAGTACATCGAGCAGTCAGTAACCAAGCCTGTGGTCGCCTACATCGCCGGCTTCACCGCGCCCGCCGGCAAGCAGATGGGCCACGCCGGAGCGATCGTCTCGGGCACCTCGGGCACCGCCGCGGCGAAGGCGGCGGCACTGGAAGCCAAGGGCGTGCGGGTCGGGCGCACACCGACGGAGGTCGCGGAGATCGCCGTCGGCATCCTGGGCGCCGGTGCACCCAGCTAAAAACACGCTCCGAACCTCCGGAATACGCGGCCGTTAGACCATACGTCCGCTGCGGCCCGATCGATTTGTGTGTTGGCGTCTTCGGCGCGAGTAGGATTACGTGCTCAACACCACATCGACACCCATGACAGACACCTTTTCAAGCGGCGCCCACTCCGGCTTCGGACATCCATCGGATCCGGTTCCACCCGCCGTCAACCCCCCCCAGCCGCCCGAGACCAGCGAGTCCTCGGCCGGCGAGGTGTCGAGCACCCTGACTCAGCTCGAGAACAAGCTGCGCGAGCTAGAGCAGGAGCTGAGCTCGATCGAGACCGAGCCTTCACCGGTGCCCGCTGACCCCCAGGCATCCACGCCCGCCCTCGATGAGCAACCTGATCCGCCAGCGCAATTCGCCTTTCACGCTCCCGCTTCCGAGCAATCCGATCCACTCTTCACGCCGGCCACCGAGGAGGACTTCTCGGCGAAGCTCATCGATGAGCGTTTGGACGTGAGCGTCCCTGCCGCCATTCCCGGCGATGCTCATCAAAGCGTGCCGACCAGCGAGCCCGAGCCAGATGAGGAGACTCTCGACCCGTTCTCACCGCCGCAGTCCGAAGATTCGGTCGTCAACGTCGCAACTCCAAGCGAGGATCCTCAAGAGATCGCGGCCAGCGAGCCCGCGACGACTCCCAATCCACCCTCCCCGCCGCAGTCCGAGAGCCTGGCGGACTCCACGCTTGCCGAGTTGCTGCGCTTCCGCGACCGGCTCGAGCTCCTGACCGCCGAGCTGACCGAGGACTACAACCAGATGCTCGCGAAGCTCACAGAGCAGCCTGCACCCGCCAACCAGCCCGAGCTTTTGGTGAGCCAGGAGCCGGAGGACGATCTCGCTGAGCCTGACCCGCCGGCACCAGCCCACGTCGTGGATGCCGAGTTCGTCAACCCCGTTTTGCCCGAGCTGTCAAGGCCGCTCGCGGAGGAGCCACAGGAGCACAGCAACCTTGCGGCGGGCGATGCGCCATCCGCAGAGACGGATTCCCCGACCGAGGATCAGCCCCAGTTCGAGGGTCACGTGGAGCTCGGTGTCGGCCCTTTCTATGACATCGGCTCGCTGAGCGCCTTCGAGAACCGTGTGGCGAGCCTGCCGAACGTTCTGGAAACATCGGTGCGCCGGTTTGAGGCAAGCCACGCGGTGCTGGATGTGCGCCTGTCCGGCCCGATCGCGCTCGTGCGGGAGCTGCACAACGTCATCGACAGCGACATCATGATCCGCCAGCTCTCCGAGAATCGCCTGGCGATCACCTTCGAGGAAGCTTAGACAGCCCTCATCGGGCGTGGTTCGCACTCAGGTCGTGCTGTCCACGACACGCACCACGTAAGCTTCCGGCGCATGTCCTACTCCACAATCTCCTTCGCCCGAGGCGTGCCCTCGCTCGACATCATCGACGTGGAGGGCCTGCGCGACGCTGCCGTGCGTGCCTTCGACTCAGACCCTGAAGGCACAACCGCCTACGGCACCGCCGTCGGCTATCCGCGCCTGCGCAGCTGGATCGCCGACAAGCACGGCGTCGGACCCGAGCGTGTGCTGGTCACCAACGGCTCGCTGCAGGCCGACGCCTTCCTGTTCGACCACCTCGTGCATGCTGGCGATGAGGTCATCGTCGAGAGCCCGACCTATGACCGCACGCTGCTCGGTCTGCGCGGGCGCGGAGCCCAGCTGCACGCCGTCGAGCTGCAATCGGACGGCATCGACACCGCCGCGCTCGCACGGCTGCTCGCCGGCGGGGTCAGGCCGACGCTCGCCCACATCATCCCCAACTTCCAGAATCCCGCCGGCTACACGCTCTCGCTGGCAAAGCGCCGGGCTCTGCTGGAACTGGCGGCGCAGTACGACTTCATCGTGCTGGAGGACGACCCGTACGGCGAACTGCGTTTCAGCGGCGAGTCGGTCCCCACGATGGTCTCGATGGACGACAGCCACGTCGTCTACGCCTCCTCGTTCACCAAGACCGTCGCACCAGGCGTGCGCGTGGGCTATCTCGTCGGTCCTCCCGATGTGATCGGCGCGCTCACCAAGCAGGCCACCAACACCTACATCTCGCCGAATATGGTCTCCCAGTCGCTGGTGTACGAGTTCTGCGCCTCGGGCGCGATCGAGCGCTCGATCGAGACCGTCAAGAACGCGCTCTCAGAGCGTGCCCAGGCGCTCGGCGATGCGCTTCGCCGCGAGCTTCCCGAGGCCGAGTTCGTCCCTCCCCAAGGCGGCTACTTCCTGTGGGTCACGCTGCCCCAGGGAACCGACGTGCAGGCCCTCTTCGACGCCGCCGCCGAGCGCGGCGTGGCCTTCGTCAAGGGCACCGACTTCCTACTCGAGGGGGGCGAGAACACGCTGCGCCTGGCCTACTCCGGGGTCACGGTCGAGCGGGTCGAAACGGGCGTAAAGCGGCTGGCGGAGGCGTACCGCTCGCTTTAGCGAGCGCCCGTTGCTAGCGCCCGTAGCGCTGGCCCAAGACCAGCTGCTCCGGCAGGGCGGTGCGTTGCGGTGGTGAGGGGTCGGCTACCACCGAGACGGTCTCAGCGACGCTCGGGGTGAGGAAGCAGCGCTGTCCCTCGGCGGTTTCGAGCACCACCTGCTCATCATCGCGTGAGGCCAGGCGCCCCTCGAGCCCCGGCTCCAGGCCGGCGCCCTTTAGGTAGCGCAGCAGATCCTCCGCCTCGTTCTCGAAGCGCAGCACCCGCACGGAAGCTCCGATCTGCACGTCGGCGAGCGGGACGCCCGCGATGCGGGTGCCGGCGATGATCGGATGACCGTGCGGGCAGGTCTTGGCTTCACCGATCGCGGCGAGCATGCGCTCCTCGAGCACCGGCGACATGGCGTGCTCCAGCCGCTCGGCCTCCTCGTGCACCTCATCCCAGGGGACCCCCAGCACGTCCGTCAGAAAACGCTCGATCAGGCGGTGGCGGCGCACGATGCCCTCCGCTTGTAGCGCGCCGGTCTGCGTGAACACGATCGCCTTGTCGGGGGCGCGCTCGACATAGCCGTCGCGCTCCAAGCGCCCGATCATTTCATGCACGGTCGGTGGCGAGAGCTGCATCGCGCGGGCGACGTTGGCGCCGGTCATCGGCAGCCCGGCCTCCTGCAACCAGAACAGGATCTGCAGGTACTCCTCCTCGGCCACCGTGACGTTCTCGCTGCTCATCGGCGGTGATGCTAGAGCACGCGACTTCAGAGGACTAGCTGATCGAGCGTGCAGTCCCCCGGCTGCTTGTCATCGCGCCAGCGTACGAGCCTTGCGCCGTGACGGATCCGCCCGCCGCTGACGTGGTCGAAGTCGATCTCCACCACCAGCTCAGGACGCAAGCCGACCCACTCCAGATCCTTGCCGGCGCTCCAGCAGCTAGGATCGGCCGAGCCCCGCTCGCCCGTCTCGTATGGCGCGAGCGTCCGGACGAGCTCGCGCTTGGCCTTTGCTGTGAGCCCCGAGCAGTGCCCCACGACGCGCAGCTCATCCCCGTCGTACAGGCCGAGGATCAGAGCCCCGACGGTGTGCTCGTGCTTGCCCGGTCGCCAACCGACCACGACAGTGTCGATCGTGCGCACGCGCTTGACCTTGAACATCCCCTTGCGCTCGCCCGGCAGGTAGGTGAGCCGAGCGCTCCTTCGACGATCGTCCCCTCGGCATCCTGAAGCCAGCGTCGCGCCTGCGCCTCATCGGCGGAGGCGACCATCAGCTCGAGTGGAGCGGCGGCGAACCGGTCGCCGGCCGTGAGATGCTCGAGTGCCGCCCGGCGCTCTGTGAAGGGCAGCTCCAGCAGCGAGTCGTCCTCGAGCGCCAGCAGATCGAAGGCGACATAGGTGGCGGGAGTCTCTTCGGAGAGCAGCTTCACACGGGAGGCCGCCGGATGGATGCGCTGGCCGAGGGCGTCGAAGTCCTCCCTTCCGTGACCGTCACGCACGACGATCTCCCCATCGAGCACGTAGCGTCCCGGAGGCAGCTCAAGCTCCGGGAAGTAGCGGCTGAGGGTCTTTCCGCCACGCGACTGCAGGAACGCCTCCTCGCCGTCCACGAACGCCAGACAGCGAAAACCGTCGAGCTTGACCTCATAGACATAGTCGGGGCCTATGGGGAGCTCCTTGCGCGAGAGCGCGAGCTGGGGCTTGACCGGAGGCGAGAGGGGCAGCGAGCTCATCATCGTCGAGCACGGCTGGGCTGGACGCGCATAGGCTCTCCGGGCATCTTCGGATAGTCGGGCGGGTAGGGCATGTCCCCCCGGCCCTTGGCGAGGTCACGCTCATACATCTCGAGCAGCGGCTCGAGTGAGTGGGCGACCTCGTCGATGGCGGCGTGGCGATCGCCCACCTCGGCGAACCTGGCTGGCATGCTCGCCACCGTGAAGTCCTCGGGAACCACCAGCTCGAGCTCCTCCCAGGCCAGGGGCGCCGAAACCGGCGCCCCTGGCTTCGGCCGCACGCTGTAGGCGGAGGCGATCGTGCGGTCACGTGCGTTCTGGTTGTAGTCGAGGAAGATCCGCTCGCCGCGCTCCTCCTTCCACCAGTTGGTCGTCACTTGGCCCGGCAAGCGGCGCTCGAGCTCACGACCAAAGGCGATCGCGGCGTGGCGCATGTCGGTGAACGTCCAACGCGGCTCGATGCGAACGTAGATGTGGACCCCCCGGCCACCGGAGGTCTTGGGGAACCCGATATACCCCAACTCCTCGAGCAGCGCGCGCGCCTGCGCGGCAACCCGTACCGCGTCAGCGAAATCGGTGCCCTGCTGTGGGTCGAGGTCGATGCGCAACTCATCGGGGTGCTCGAGATCCTCGCGGCGTACGGGCCACGGGTGAAAAGTGATCGTGCCCATCTGCACAGCCCAGGCGACGACCGCTAGCTCCGTCGGGCATACCTCGTCGGCTGTACGGCCAGACGGAAACTCGATCATCGCGGTCTGCACGTACTCGGGTGCCCCACGCGGGACACGCTTCTGAAAGAAAGCGTCGCCGCCGCCTTTCTCGCGTGTCGAGGGCACGATTCCCGGGTGCACCCCCTTCGGCCAGCGCTCGAGCGTCGTCGGCCGCCGCTGCAGCGCCCGCATGATGCCCTCTCCGACAGCGAGGTAGTAGTTGACCAGGTCGAGCTTCGTGACTGCGCGGCAGCGCTCGGTCTCCGGGAAGATCACGCGATCGGCGTTGGATACGAGCAAATCGCGCCCGCCGATCTGCATCGAATGTTGCTGCTTGACGGAACTCATCTTCTGTAAGGATGACCGACCGTGATCTCGCATACCGTGCTCGTCGCCCCCGACGCTTTCAAGGGGAAGCTGTCAGCCACGCGGGTGGCGCGCGCAATCGAGCGTGGTCTGTGCTCGAACGGGTCGCTGACGGTCAACCTGTGCCCGGTCGCCGACGGCGGTGAAGGCACCGCCGAACTGCTGCTGGAGGCGCTCGGCGGCAGCCTTACCGGCGCCCGGGTACGAGACCCGTTGGGCCGTTGGACGAAGGCCAGCTTTGGCCTGCTCGCCGACGGACGGACGGCGGTCGTGGAGGTGGCCAAGGCCAGCGGCCTGCAGCTGCTTTCAGAGCGCGAGCGTGACCCGTTCGGCGCCTCATCCCAGGGCACCGGCGAACTGATCCTGGCGGCTCTTGCAAGCGGAGCGAATACCGTGCTGCTCGCAGCCGGCGGCAGCGCCAGCACGGACGGCGGCGCCGGCGCGATCCGGGCGATCAAGCGCGCCGGAGGCTTGGGCGGGGCGACGCTCGTGGTGCTCTGCGATGTGCGCAGCAGCTTCGAGCAGGCCCCGGTCCTATACGGTCCTCAGAAGGGTGCCGATGCCCCCACCGTCGCCCGGCTGCACAGACGTCTCAGCCGCATGGCCGCCCGCCTGCCGCGCGACCCGCGTGGCATTCCCCTGACAGGTGCGGCGGGCGGGCTCGCCGGCGGGTTGTGGGCCGTCTTCGCCGCAAAGCTCGTGCCCGGCGCGACACACCTCATGGATGCGATCGGCTTTCAGGAGCGCCTGTTCTGTGCACGCGCCGTGGTGGTCGGGGAGGGACGGATGGACCGCAGCACGCTGGAGGGAAAGGTCGCCTTCGAGATAGCCACCCGGGCCCGCCAGGGCGGCGTGCCAGCGTACGCGGTGACGGCAGAGAACGCCCTGGACTCCTTCGACGCGCGCATCATGGACCTGCAGGTGATAGTCCAGGCGACCGACGAGCGCTCGCTGGCGGCGGCGGGACGCAAGCTCGCGCGGCTGGTTTGACTCAGCTCTCCTGGCCGGCCAGGGCAAGCCCAACGTCATACACCAGGCGGGTGGCATCGGCCACCGTCCCGTAGTCAAGGTTCGCGGGGATGTCGCTGGGCAGGTGATAGTTGGCGGGGCTCAGCCAGTCGGTCATCGAGACCAGCGTGGCGGTGGGGTAGCCAGCGCGACTGGGGATGACGCTGTCGGTCGAAGCGCGGGCGCGATAGCCGCGCCGCAGCGGGACGCCCAGCGTCTGTGCTCGCGCGGCCACCAGGTCGCGCAGCCATGGGCCCGTGTATCGCTCCATCCGCACCGGCCCCTCGGCCTCCAGCATCGCCAGGTGAGGTGAGCCGATCGTGTCGAGGTTCACAAACCGGGTGCTGGACGGATCCAGCTCGCGACGATGACGGGTGAGAAACGCACGGATCCCGTCCTGCAGCGTCTCCTCCGCCCCACAGGACACGAGCAGCACACGCAGACCGGGGATCGGCCGTTCGCGCAGCAGCTCCGCCAGCGCCACCAGCGCGGCGACGCCGGACAGGTTGTCGTTAGCACCCTGCACGGTCTGGCTGCGCCACACGTCGGCGACGAGCGCCGTTCCGATCGTGCCGATCAAGAGCCCGGCGCGGGCTCCTCCACGACGGCCCGTGAGAGCCGCCAGCATCGTGCACAGCGGCCCAGCGAGACCGAACCACCACTGCGGCAGCGGCGTCTTGACGCGTTCGAGGAGCTCGGGGGCGCGTTCGTAGAGCTTGCGTTGCAGAGTCTGGTCGAAGAGCACCCCGGTTTGCGGCGCGTCGTGGTGGGCGATAACCACCAGTGTCAGTGGGGCGCTCTCATCGCCGAGGCGCGCGGACACGTTGACGGTGCTGCGGCGGCGGCGCATCACGTGGCGCACCACACGCGGGCCGTTGTGCGCCTCATCGACGATACCCGCGAACACGCTGGCCGCAAGCAGCGCCCCGCGCCGGCGGGTGCCGCGCAACACCAGCAATGCAGCCAGCACGCCGGCCAGCCCGAGGCCCGTCGCGGTCGGCGGGAAGGTGCCCCAAGAGGGCTCGTCCTGGAGTGTCACCTGCACTCCATCGATACGTTCCAGGCGCGCTCGCAGCCACTCCGCGGCGGCCCGCTCCCCGGCGGAGCAGGGTGTCCGCTCCATCACGGCCAGCGTATCCACCACCTCTCGCAGAACGCTCTCGCTGACCGGGTGTCCTCGCACGTCGCTCATAGGAAGGATTGTCCCTCACCGCGGTAAGTGGGGAGCTCCTCGACGATCCGTCCCGCCTCAATCAAATACAGCCGGTCAAAGCGCTCACACAACTCCCCCGCCTTGGCGTGCCGCATCCACACGCGGTCACCGACGCGCAGAACGGCCGCGGGCGCTCCGAGCAGAGGGGTCTGCACCTCGCCGGCACCCTCCTGGCGGTCCAGCCGCAAGCCGCGCGGCAGGTGGGGTTGCGGCAGCCGTGCGCGATCGCCGGGACCGGAGGCCAGATATCCGCCGCCGAGAGCGGTGACGATCCGCCGTGAGGGACGACGCACGATCGGCAGCGCAAAGAGGGCCGCCGGCCGTGGCGTGAAGGCCCGGTAGGCGTCGAACAGCGTCGGCCCGTACAGGCCCGATCCGGCCGCGACCTCGCTGACCGCGTCCTCCCTGGTGGTGTTGTGCAGGCTGCCGGTGCCCCCGCCGTTTACGAACTCGAGTGGCGCCACCTCGCGCACCGCGGCGACCGCGGCGGCCCGGCGGTTGGCGAGCTCTCGTACGGAGGCTGCCTGCAGCAGGCGGATCGCCAGCGCACGGGCACTGCTCGCTGGCGGGTTATCGCCCACTCCAGCGACCTGGGACTCATAGGCCATGATCCCCACCAGCTCGACACCCGGATGGGCGTGGATCTCGAGCGCGAGGCTGCGCGCCTGCTCGGGGGTGTGGATCGGTGAGCGCTTCGCGCCGATGCGCACACGCCCGCCGAGCATCCACAGCCCGGCGTCGAGCTCCATGCAGACCCTCACATCGGCCGTGTGGAGTCCACGCGCCGCATCGAGCGCCCGCAGCTGGGCGGTGTCGTCGATCATGAGCGTGATGCGTGTCTGTGGCCTTGACGCGGTCAGCTGGGCTAGCTTCCGGAGAGCGTCCCGGTCAACTGTCGGATAGGCCACGAGAATGTCCTGGAAGTCGTGATCGGCCAGCCACAGCGCCTCTGCAAGCGTGTAGGCGAGGGTGCCGTCGAAGCCGTCGGTTGCCAGCACCCGTTTCTGCAGGGCACGGCAGCGCACCGACTTGCTGGCCAGGCGGATCGGCTTCGGTGCCGCCCGTCGTCGCATGTCCTGCGCGTTGGACCAGAAGGCGTCCAGGTTGACCACCGCGAACGGCGGGTCGAGCTCCGCGGTCGCGTCTTCCAGGCGCCCGAGCTCATCGTCGTGGACTCTGTGGACTGTCGCGTTCACTGGCCCAGCACACGCCGAACGTGGGGGTTGGCGAAGCGCCCCTTGGGGTCCAGGCGCGCCCGTACCTCCTGGAAGCGATCCCAGTTGGGATAGCGACCCCGCAGCGTGGCCGCCGTCTGGAAGTGGCGCTTGGCCCAGTGGGGACGGCCATCGAGCTCGTCCATGATCGCCTCGACCGCCCGGAAGTATGGCTCCCACTCCATGCCTCGGTACATGTGGACGGCGACGAACCCGCTGTCCCGTTCGGCGGCTGTGCTTATGAGGGCGTCGTCGGCGGCCACGGTGCGTACCTCGATCGGAAATGGAACGGCGAACCTTTCGCGCTCCACTAGCTCCATCACCCGTCTGACGGCGACCGCCGTGTGTGCGCGCGGGAGCGCGTACTCCATCTCGGTGAAACGCACCAGACGCGGCGAGGCGAAAATCCTGTCGGAGCGTTCGACGCGGCGACTCGAGCCGGCGAGCCGGGTGACGAGCCTGTTGATGCGCGGGATCTGCGACGGCGCACGCCGACCGAGCCGGCAGAAGCACTCGAAGGCGTGGTTGGTGAGCAGCACGTCGTTGGCGTAGGAGGCGAGCCGCGAGCGGGGACGCGCCTGCAGCTCTGTGCGGTTGTTGGTGCGTGTCAGTGCGGTATCGGCGTGTGGAAACACAAAGAACTCGAAATGATCGTTGGCGAGCGCCAACTCCGCGAAGCGATCGAGTGTTTCCTCCAGCGGCGCGGGGGCGTCCACCCCTTCCAGGCGGAAAGCGGGCACGCAGCGCAGCGTCGCCTCGGCGATCACGCCGAGCGCCCCGAGTGATACGCGCGCCGCCCGGAACGTCTCGAGGTCACCCTCCGGGGAGCACTCCAGCACCGAGCCGTCGGCCAGCACCAACGTCAGCGCCACGACCTGCGACGGGATGTTGCCAAGTCGCGCGCCGGTGCCGTGCGTGGCCGTGGAGATCGCGCCGGCGATGCTCTGCACATCGATGTCGCCGAGGTTCTCCATCGCCAGGCCGTGTTCGGCGAGGCGCTCGTTGAGCTCACGGATCGTGATACCAGCCTGGACCCGCACGAGCCCGGAGGAGCGATCGAGATCGAGCACGCGATCCATCCGGTCGAGCTCGAGCAGACGCCCGTCGGTGAGCGCGATGTCGCTGAAGGAGTGACCGGAACCGGCGACCCGCACGCACTGGTCGTTTTCCTCGGCGTGCGCCAGCACGGCGGCTATCTCCTCGATGCTGCCTGGGCGATCGATGGCGGCCGGCTCACAGCGCTGATCGCCCGCCCAGTTGCGCCAACCCGGGCCTGCGCCATGCCGTCTGCGACCCCGACCGCTCACCAGTGGCGACCGTAGAGCAACACCAGGCTGATGTAAAGGTGCATGCGTTCTTTCGGCCCGCCGCCGAAACGACGCGAACGCTACGCTCGATGCCCGATGAGTAGCCTCGATCCCCCAGCATCGGGCGCTGGCACAGGGCGCCAGGGCCGGGCACGCTCGCTGCCCTCGCCTGTGGCCAAGCGCGCGGTGGTGATCGGCGCGGGATCGTTCGGCACCGCGCTGGCCGTGCTGCTGGCCCGAGGCGGTTTGCGCACGACGCTTCAGGCGCGAACCTCCGAGCAGGCTCAGAGCCTGGAGTCAGAGCGTGAGAACCGTCTCTACCTTCCGGGCGTGCAGCTGCCGGCGCAGTTGCGCATCGAGTCCGTCAAAGCCGGCCTGAGCCGTGCCGACTACGTTTTCCTGGCGGTTCCCTCGCGCGGCTTGGATGAGGTCGTATCGGGTCTGCAGCGAGACGGTCTGGGTTCGCGGGCCGCTGTGGTTTCGGTCGCCAAGGGTCTCGTGCCGCCCCGGGGACTGCCTCCCACCACGGTTTTGAGCGCGACGTTTGGCGCCCAGCGGGTCGCCTGCGTGGGAGGCCCCGCGCACGCCCAGGAGATGGTGCATTCCGGTGCCGCCCTGGTGGCCGCCTCGAGCGACGAGGATCTGGCGCGCTCGCTTGCCCAGATGTTCACACGAGCCGGGGTCGTGTGCGAGCAGTCAAACGACCCAGTCGGAGTGGAGCTGGCGGGCGCCGCCAAGAACGCCGCGGCACTGGCCGCGGGCGCCACCGAGGCGCAGGGGCTGAACGCCGCCGGAGCGGCCGCCGGACACATCTTCGCGGAGGTGTGGCGGTACGCGGAGGGATTGGGCGCGCGGCCTGAGTCGATGATCGGCCTGGCGGGCGCCGGTGATCTGGTCGCCACGGCGCTGGCTCGTGAGAGCCGCAATCGCCGGGCGGGAGAGCTGCTCGCGGCGGGGGTCTCCGCGGAGGAGATACCGGCCCGGGTCGGTCAGGCCGTGGAGGCGCTCGAGTCAGTGCCGCTGCTTGCCAGGACACTGGAGCGGGCCGGCGTCACAGCACCGGTGACGAGCGCCCTCGGGAGGCTGATATCGGGTGAGCTGCCGCTCGCTGACTGGGTCGCGCTGGTACGCGCCACGGTTCCGCCACCGGCCCGTTGGCGCAGACCCCAGCGGGGATTCTGGCGGCGGTTGTGGCGCGCTCTGCGTGGACCGTCCGGATCGGCCTCGAGGTGAGCGCCCCAAGCAGCGGGCTAGTCGCGCACGTCCATCAGGGTCTCGACGACCGCCTCATAGACCCCACCGCCGTAGCCGTCCTCAGTGACGTGCACGTTGGGCGTGCGTGAAATCAGCTCGCTGATACTCGGATCGCGCTGCACCGCGTTGGCGACCATCCAGTACAGGTCAACCTCCGCCGCGCAGGCCAGATCCTCGCGCGAGTCCCCGATCGCAAAGCACTGCTCGCGGCTGTAGCCGCGCACGCGCATGTGAAAGGCCACGGCGTTTGCCTTGGACGCCCCCACCGGCACCAGATGGTAGCCGCGCACGTGGGGCAGATCGGCCAGGGCGGGGGAGCGGCGGTTGACCACGCCGTTGTCGACCAGGCGTAGAGTCTCATGGCCGTGCTCGGCCAGCAGGCTGTCCGCCTCCCCGGCGTCAACCAGGCCACGGAAGAGATGGGACACCTCCCGCCCCGTGTGCCATGGCTCGTGGTACTCGAGCCGTCCGGTGTAGTGCTCGAGCAGCAACGTGGGGGCACCGGACCGTTCGATCTGCTGGGCGATCGTCAGCTCGCCGGGCCGCAGATCGCCCGTCAGCCAGTGCTCCTCCTCGTTTGCCACCACGCACGCGCCGGCCTCGAATATGAATGAGCTTTGGCCGAGCAGACGCGCGTCCTCCGCCACCTGCGCGCGCCTGCGACCCGACATCAGCACCACCTCGACGTCAGCGCGCAGGCAGATCTGCACGGCCCGCACACCGTCGATTGTCACGTTTCCCTCGCCGTCGTGCAGCAGTGAGGCGCCTTCTCCCAGGAGGGTTCTGTCGAGGTCGAGATACAAACAACGTCTAGCCGAGGCGCTCATCCCTCTACTATCGCAATCCATGAGCAAAACAACCTCGGAGATGCCGTGGGACGCTCTGCTTGAGACCGGACGCAACGACGCGCGGCTGGTACGCGAGTCTCGGGAAGAGCCGGGGACCGCCGAGCTGGTGGATCCCCCACCCGAGCTTCATCCCGAATTGATCGGCGCGCTGGGCGCGATCGGCATCAAGCGCCTGTACTCCCATCAGGCTCAGGCTGTGTACGCCGCCTGGTCGGGACCGACGATCGTCACCACCGGAACCGCCTCCGGCAAGTCGATGTGCTTCAACCTGCCGACGATCGACACGCTCTGCCGTGACGCGAAGGCCCGGGCGATCTACATCTACCCGACGAAGGCGCTCGCCCAGGATCAGGCGCGGGCGTTGACGAGCCTCGGCTTGACAAAGCACGTGCGCCCCGCGATCTACGACGGTGACACGCCACGCGAGGCGCGATCCCAAATACGCCAGCGCGCGAACATCGTGCTCACCAATCCGGACATGATGCATGTCGGGATCCTGCCCAACCACAACGTCTGGTCGGATCTGTTCTCGAACCTGGCGATGGTGGTGATCGACGAGGCGCATGTCTACCGTGGGGTCTTCGGCTCACATGTCGCCAACGTGCTGCGCCGCCTGCGGCGGATCGCCGCGGCATACGGCACCGAGCCCCGCTTCCTGCTGACCTCGGCGACGATCGCGAACCCGCTGGAACTCGCGGAGCGACTCACCGGCCTGACGGATGTCAGCCTGATCGACAAGGACGGCTCACCCACACCGGCCCGTCAGATAGCCGTGTGGAATCCGCCGCTGGTCGATGAGCGCATGAGCACGCGCCGCTCGGCACTGGCCGAGGCCGCCGAGCTGCTCGCCGAGCTGGTGCGCGACGGGGCACGGGTGATCTGTTTCATGAAGTCACGCAAGGGCGTTGAGGTGCTGAGCCAGATGGCCAGTGCCGATCTCGCCGAAACAGACCCCGACCTGGCGGATCTGATCGTGCCCTACCGCGCCGGCTACACACCCCAGCAGCGCCGCGAGCTAGAGGGGCGGCTGATGCGCGGCGAGCTGCGTGCAGTGATTGCCACCGACGCCCTGGAGCTGGGCATCGACATCGGGCAGCTCGATGCGGCGATCGTCGTCACCTTCCCGGGCACGGTCGCCTCGCTGCGCCAGATGTGGGGTCGCGCCGGTCGCCGTGGACACGGTCTGGCGGTGTACGTGGCCGGAGACGACGCGCTCGATCAATTCTTCTGCCGCCACCCCGACGACTTCCTCGATCGGGCTGTGGAGTCGGCGATCCTCGACCACGAAAGCCCGGAGATCCACTCCTCGCACCTGCTGTGCGCCGCGCACGAGATTGCGCTCTCGGGATCGGACTCGCGGTTCTTCGGCGAGCGCTGGGAGGCACAGGCCGAGCTGCTGCTCAGCGCCGGGCATCTGCGCCGCCAGAGAACCGCGGGAGTAGTCCAGAGCGAGTCCAAGCAGCGCTACGTACCACGCAACCCAAGCGACTATCCGGCTGCGCGCGTGTCGCTGCGGTCGGCTTCACCGGATAGCTTCGCGATCGTCGATGTCACCTCCGGTGAGCTGTTGGGCTCGACGGAGGCGGCGCGCGCCTACTCCACCGTCCACGAAGGCGCTATCTACCTGCATCTGGGCCGTTCCTATGAGGTGCGGGAACTGGATCTGCGCCATCAGCGTGCTCTGGTCGCCCCGTTCGACGGCGACTGGTACACGCAGCCCAAGCGGGAGACCGACACCACGATCGAGCATCTGCTGGAGCAGCGAGAGGCTCTGGGGGTGAAGCTGTCCTACGGTCGCGTGAACGTGACAGAGACGGTGCTCGCCTATCAGCGCCGGCGCATGATCGATCACTCCCACTTCGATTTGATCTCACTCGACCTGCCGGAGACGAGCTTCTCCACGCAGGCGATGTGGTACGAGATGAACTCCGAGGAGCTCTCGCGGACGCTGCCCCTGGACGCGCTGCTCGGCGCGCTGCATGCCACCGAGCACGCGCAGATAGCGGTGCTGCCGCTGATCGCGATGTGCGATCGTTGGGATATCGGCGGACTATCCACGAGCGTGCACCCCCAGACGGGCGGGCCCACCATCTTCATCTACGACGGGCACCCCGGGGGTGTCGGGATCACACGGATCGCTTTCACACGCTTCGAGGAGCTGTGCGAGGACGCTCGCCGGCTGATCGCCGAGTGCCCTTGCAGCGCCGGCTGCCCGTCCTGTGTGCAGTCGCCGAAGTGCGGCAACCTCAACGAGCCGCTGTCCAAGGCGGGAGCGAGCCTGCTACTCGGAAGGATGCTCTCGAGTTCCGTCAAATTAGGCGAGGAGTGTCCATAGCCTCACGCACGACCACGCTCGTGCTGCTGATCACTTGCGGGATCGTTGTGGGGATCGCCGCGATATCCGTAAAGCAGCTGGTGTCCTCCGGTTCGGCGGAGTCCGGTGTGGCGCTCACGTTGATCCCCAGCTACTCGAGCATCGCCGATGGGCCAGGCGGGCGGATCGCGCTGACGCACTGGATCGTGCGCGAGGACCCCTCAGATCGCGGTCTGCGACTGGGCTTCGCCGACGGAAAGTTCACGGGGCCTCGGGTCGGCGTTCCCGATGCGCTGAACGCCATGCCCGTCACCGGGCTCGCCGGCAAGGCGAACTACCAGGGTTCGCTGGCGTGGTATCGCACACGCTTGGACGCTCCCGCCACGGGGCTCTATGCGATCAGCTTCCAGTCGGCGAACTTCCTGGCCACCGTGTGGGTGGACGGCCACAGGGTCGGCTCCCACAGAGGGTCATACCTGCCGTTTGAATTTCACCCGCATCTGCGATCGGGGACACACACGCTGGTCGTACGCGTTGACTGGCGTAACCCAGTCGCGCAGGCGCAGGCCGGGTTCCACAGCACCTGGTTCAACTTCGGTGGGATCAACGGGGAGGTCAGCGTGCGCCGCCTCGCCGCCAGCGAACTGATCGACCCCAGCATCTACACCACCCTGCAGCTGGACAGCCCTCACCCAAACTCGGCAAGGGTCAGGCTCGCCGTCGCTGTGCACAACAACGGCCCGGCTCGTGAGATATCCCCGCGAGCGACGCTTTCGCACGCGAGCAAGACGATCCCGGTCCATTTCCCCGCGCGCATGATCCAGCGTGGACAGACCGTCACGCTCCACAGCACCGTGACGATCGCCCAGCCGGCACTGTGGTCACCGGCCGACCCGAACCTGTATCAGCTGAGGATCGCGATCGGTTACGAATCCAGCTACTCGGCGCGGGTCGGACTGCGCCAGTTGACCTGGGCCGGGGGACACATGTACCTCAACGGGCAGCATCTGGTCCTTCACGGCGCCTCGATCCCCCAGGATGCCCGCGGCCACGGCGACGCGCTGACCGCCGCCGACGAGGACACGCTCGTCTCCGAGCTGAAGTCGATCGGCGCCAACGCGACCCGCTCACAGCACGCGCTCGAGCCCTCGCTGCTGGAACGACTGGATGCCGCCGGCATCCTCGTGTGGCAGGGCGTTGGACCGGTTGACCCGGCCGGAGGCTGGTCGGCGCAAACACCCTCCCTGATGCGCCAGGCCGAAAGGCGAGTCCAAACAACTGTCATCCAGGATCGGCTCCATCCTTCGATCATCGCGTGGAACCTCGCCAACGAGGTGGCCGGCAACGGACATCACGGCGGCCAGTCGCAGTACGTGCAGCGGATGGCCCGTTGGCTGCACTCCCACGATCCCGGCCGGATAGTCGCGGTGGACGTGTGGGGGGATCACCCGCCCAGGCACCCCGGCGCGCTCTACAGCGACGTTGACGCCGTCTCTGAGACCGACTACGCGGGCTGGTATGACAGTCCGTGGGACAGCCCGCAACGTCTCATTGCCCTGATCCGCTATCGCCTGCGCGCAATGCACAGGACTTTCAGGGGCAAGGTGCAGATCATCAGCGAGTTCGGGGCCGAGGCGAACTCGCTGAATGCAACCGACAACCCTGGCGGATACGACTTTCAGGCGAGGCTGCTGACCGAGCACATCAACGTCTATGAGCACGACCCGCAACTGAGCGGAATGCTGATCTGGAATCTGCGCGACTTCGCGCTGACGCCGACCTTCGCGGGCGGGTCGATCACCAGGCTGCTGCCGCAGATCAGACTCGTCAAGGGCCTGGACCAGAAGGGGCTGTTCAACTACGAAGGCGCGCCCAAGCCGAGCGCCGCAACCGTGGCCCGACTGTTCAAAGCGCTCCCGCGCGGATAGCCTTGACGCTCGCTTGAGCACATCGGCTGACCCCACGCTGTATGTCATTCCCGGCTCGCACGCCTGCCGCAGCGCGATGCTGATGCTCGCGCACAAGGTCATCGCGTACCGGTCGGTCGAGTTGCGCACGGGCACGCATCCCTACAGCCTGCGCCTCAAGGGCTTCCCGGGCAACGACAGGTCAATCCGCACGGTGGACGGAGAGACGCCCGGGCGCCTGGCGATGATGAACCGGGCCGGTACGGTGCCCGCGCTGCGCTTCGGCGGCGAACGGATCCAGACCAATCACGAGATCGCCCGGTTCCTCGACCGCGTCTCGCCCGACCCTCCGCTGCTTCCCAACGAGCCAGCGCTTCGTGCAGCGGTCGAGCAGGCGGAGCGGTGGGCCGACGGGGATCTGCAGATGACAGCGCGGCGAATTGCCCTGGCCGGCGCGGGGGCCGGACTGGACAACTACTACGGGCGCGGCAACACCGGCAGGCTGGGTGCGCTGCTGTCCGGCAGCGAGCGCCAGCGAGTGCTCATGAGCCGCATGGCCGGCACTATCTTCAGGGCAAGCCCAGACAGCGAAGGCGAGCTGCTCGGTTCGCTGCCGGACATGCTCGACAGGGTCGACGCGCTGATCGCCGACGGCGTGATCGCCGGGGCGCAGCTGAACGTGGCCGACTTCATGATCGTGCCGAGCCTCGCGCTGATTGCCTACCGGCTAGACCTGCGGGCAGACATCGAAGCGCGACCGGCCGGCCAGCTGCTCGAGCGGGTGCTGCCCGAGCCGGCCCGCTAGACCTGGTTGCCCTTCGCGATCTTCTTCAGGTCGATCGTCGCGTCGTACAGCTTGGCGTTGACGCCCTCCTCGAGCGCGACCTCGCGCAGCGGCCTACCGGACGCTGTGGCCTTCTGCACGATGGCGGTGCCCTTGTCGTAGCCGATCGCGCTGTTGAGCGCGGTGGCGACCGCCAGTGTGGCGCCGGCGGACGCGGCGCAGCCGTCCTTGTTGGCCCTGATGCCTTCCACGCACTTCTCGGCGAACACGCGGGAGGTGCTAGTGAGCAGGCGCAGCGAGTGCAGCAGGTTGCGCGCGATCAGGGGGATACGCACGTTCAGCTCGAACTGCCCTTGCAGACCGCCGATCGTGATCGCGGTGTCGTTGCCGATCACCTGAGCTGAGACCTGCAGGACGACCTCGGGGATCACGGGGTTGACCTTGCCGGGCATGATCGAGGAGCCCTTCTGCAGCTCGGGCAGGAAGATCTCGCCGATCCCGGCGCGCGGGCCAGAGCCCATCAGCGCGAGGTCGCCGGCGATCTTCGTGAGCGAGACGGCGATGACCTTCAGGGCACCTGATAGCTCGACCAGGGCGTCGCGATTTGCCTGCGCCTCGAACGGATCCAGCGGTGGGGCGATCTGTTTCAGCCCCGATTCCTTCTTCAGGCGCGCCCTGACCTTCTCGGCGAACTTCGGATGCGTGTTCAGCCCGGTGCCGGTGGCGGTGCCGCCGAGCGGGATCTGACCCACGTGTACGAGCGCCGCCTGTACCCGCTGCTGGCCGAGAGCGATCTGGGCGGCGTAGCCCGCGAACTCCTGGCCGAGCGTGACTGGCACGGCGTCCATCAGGTGGGTGCGACCGGACTTGACGATTCCGGCAAAGCTCTTTGACTTGTGGGCGAATGCCCGTTCGAGCTGCTTCAGCGCCGGCAGCAGCTCGTTCTGGGCGACGTCCAGCGCCGCCAGATGCACGGCGGAGGGGAACACGTCGTTGGAGGACTGGCCCATGTTGACGTGATCGTTGGCGTGCACGGTCTCACCGGCGAGCTTGGCGATCACCTCGTTGGCGTTCATGTTCGTCGAAGTGCCAGAGCCTGTCTGGAAGACGTCGATCGGGAACTGCGCGTCGTGCTTGGCGGCGGCGATCTCGGCGGCGGCTTTCTGGATCTTCCCCGCGCGACGCTTGTCGAGCAGCCCGAGTTCACCGTTGGCCACTGCGGCGGCGCCCTTCAATCGGGCCAGCCAGTGAACGACGGAGATGGGCACTGTCTCCCCGGAGATCGGAAAGTTCTCGACTGCCTTGGTCGTCTCTCCACCCCACAGTTGCTCGGTCATTCGGTCTCCTTGCCGTGTTTCATTTCACGCGAACCCTACCCACAGAAGGCGCTCAACTCGCGCGCCAGCCCGACCGGATCGTCGTAGGCCACCAGGAAGCCGGTGCTCTGGAGCACACGCAATTGCCCGTGGGGCAGCAGCTCTAGTGCCTCTTCGGCCCCCACCAGGGGATTCAGGCAGTCCAGGTCGGCCCACAGCAGCAGCACCGGCATCGAGAGGTTGGGGTACACCTCACGCAGGTGGACTTGTGCCCCACGCGGCCATGCCCGTGCGGCCTTGGCCCACGAGCGGGCGAGCGAGGAGTTGCCGGCGACGTCGGCAAACGCGTGGCGGACCAGGTCACGGGCCTGGGGATTGGATCGTGCCGAGAGCCGCTGCCCTCGCTGCGGGCTGAACAGAGCTCGAGCGCCATGGGAAAGCACACGATCGACCCCAGGAAGCGCACCGGCACGCGCACCCCACCGCCACACCTCCCGTGCCCGAGGATGGGTAGGCGGCACATGCATGCGGTTGGACATCAAGACCATCCGCCGGGGCGCGATCGAGCCCCTGGCCACCGCATGCAGAAGGATCTCCGCGCCGATATCGTGGCCGGCGATGAGGGGCTGTGGGCCGAGCACCTCCCCGGCGAATCCGCCGAGCACCTCCGCGAACCAGTCGATCGTGTAGGGGTGGCGAGGGCGGTCCTCGGAGTCGCCGTGCAAAGGCAGGTCCGGCAGCACGACGCGAAACCTGTCAGCCAGATGATGGACCGCCGGTTCCCACTCCTTGTGCGAGAGCATCGCGGAGTGCAGCAGCGCCAGCGGCGGTCCGGAGCCGAGCTCGCGATACGCCACGCGCGCGCCATCAGAATGGTGATAGAGACGGAGCCGTGGCTGCCTGCGCATATCGGCCATCCATTCATCCTAGGTGCGTCGCTCGGTGGGTGTGGACTCCTCCAGGTGCATGAGAAATCCCGAAATGCACACCCCTTTGCGGAATTTGCGCAAAGGGGCGCAATCCTCAACATTGCTTGCCGTGAGCTTCATCCGCACCAACGCCGCCGCCGCGATGCTGGGCGTCAGTCCGAATACTCTGCGCGGCTGGGAGCAGCGCTTTGGCTATCCGATGCCGCAGCGCACCGGGGGCGGCCACCGCCAGTTCGAGCTGTCCGAGATCCAGGCCTTGCGCCAGGCCTTCGAAGAAACCCAGAACATCTCCTCGGCCGTGTCGCTCGCCCGCGAGCGCGGCGAGGGCCCATCCTCGCCCTCACGATTGCGCGGGGCGTTGAGCGAATTCGACGAGCAGCTAGCCGACCAGCTGCTCGAGGAGAGCATGGCCCTGCGATCGGTCGAGCGGACCGTGGAGTCCGTGCTGCTGCCCGGCGTTCAGGCCCTGCCGGAAGGCTCGCCGGAGTACTGCTTCGCCTGGCGCTACGCGGCCGGCTGGCTTGCGGCGGCGGTACGGGTGGCGCCACCGGCGACACGCGACGAGGGCGTGCTCATCTTCGACTCGAGCTCCCCCACCCAAATCGACTCTCTGCACATCCAGGCACTCGAGCTCCTCCTCCGTCGGGCCGGGCTGCGGGTGCTGTGTCTGCCGGTCGAGCTCGAGGCGCACCGGATCGGCAACGCCTTGCGTGCTCTTGGGCCCAAAGCCGTCGTGCTCGCCGGACGTTGCGAGCTGGAGCTGATCGGACGACTGGTTTACGCGGTGCGGCAGAGCACCGAGGGTGTAGCCGTGTTCGACTACAGAGGTTCGCTCGGCCAGACGGGCGCGGCGACCGTGGGGCTGCTCGACCCGCTGGCGTCAACGGCCGTGGCGCAGCTGCGCACATCACTCACTGGCCCTGCCAAGCGATCGCCGATACGCGTCCGGGCACTCGGGTCAACGGTCGAGGATCCGGACCAGAACATCCGGGCGACGGCCGGCGTTCTCTGACGTCCGCCTGCGGCGCTAGCGTCGCCTGCCGTTGGCTCTCTCACCTGAGGATCCGCTCGCCCACCGGGCACTCGAGTCGCTGTTGCACGCCGAGGTGGCGCTGCGCCGAACCCTCTCGACGGATCTGCAGCGCAAGGGGCTCTCCGCCTCGGGATTCTCGGTGCTCGTGCTCCTCACGAGCGCGGGCGGCGAGCTGCAGCTGCGCACCCTGCGAGCGCGTATGCGCGCCTCCAAGGCCAACCTGACCGAGGTCATCTCCACGCTGCAGGCACGGGGGCTGGTGAGCCGCAGACGGATGCCCAGCGACCGGCGAGCGGTGTCGATAGCCCTCACAGCCGCCGGTCGCGATGTCGTCGAGACATTGTTCCCAGAGCATTCCGGGCGTGTGCGGCAGGCGTTCGCCGTGCTCGACGAGCACGAGAAGCGCTCGCTGATGAGCCTCTGCCGCAAGCTGGCCGCCTGAGCCCACAAGGCCAGCCCGCCTAGAATGAGCCGCTCGATGACCGGCCGTCCGCGACACCCGCTGATACCCCCGCGCGAGGTAGACGCGCGCCAGGATCTGCCGGCGCTCGAGCTCGAGGTGCTGGAGCGCTGGCGCCAGCGTGACGTGTTCGGGCAATCGCTGCGTGGACGCGAGGGCGCGGAGCAGTGGGTCTTCTACGAGGGGCCCCCCACCGCCAACGGCAGACCCGGCTCTCATCACGTCCTCTCGCGCGTGTTCAAGGACATCTATCCGCGCTATAAGACGATGCGGGGGTACAGGGTGGAGCGCAAGGGCGGCTGGGACTGCCACGGGCTGCCGGTGGAGATCGCCGTCGAACAGAAGCTCGGCATCTCATCCAAGACCGAGATCGAGCAGTACGGAATCAAGGAGTTCAACGAGGAGTGCCGTAACTCCGTGTTCGAGTACTTGGAGGAGTGGGACCGGTTGACCGAGCGGATCGGCTTTTGGGTCGATCTCGAGCACGCGTATAGGACGCTGGACGAGAGCTACATCGAGTCGGTTTGGTGGGCGCTGTCGGAGATCGACCGCAAAGGGCTCCTGTACGAGGGGCACAAGGTGGTGCCCTATTGCTATCGCTGCGGGACGGCCCTCTCCTCCCACGAGGTGGCGCTGGGATATAGAGATGTGGTCGATCCGTCTGTATACGTGCGCCTGCCGGTGAATCTCGCTCGAGGAGCGGCGCAGGGCCCACTGCGAGGGGGCGACACCCTGCTGATCTGGACGACCACCCCGTGGACGCTGCCGGGCAACGTGGCCGTCGCGTTCGGGCCAGACATCGAGTACGCGCGCGCACAGCTGGGCGAGGAGATCCTCGTCGTCGCGACGACGCTCGTGGAGAAGGTGCTCGGAGAGAACGCAAAGGTGCTCGACACATTCCCGGGGAACGAGTTGATCGGGGTCCACTACAGCGGCCCGATCTTCAATACGGGCCCAGAAGGTGGCCTTCCCCTGATAGCCGGCGACTTCGTCACCACGCAGGACGGCACCGGCCTCGTGCACATCGCACCGGCGTTCGGCGAAGACGACTTCAACGCGGCGGTTGCGAACGAAATGTTCGACCCACGCGACCCGCACACGCTCTTTAACCCGGTCAAGCCGGATGGCACGTACGGCAGCATCGTGCGCAACCACGACGGTCGTTCTTACGAGAACAGACACGTCAAGGACCCGGCCCTGACGGAGGAGCTGATCGCCGACCTCGACTCACGCGGCCTCCTGTTCAAGCGCGCCGACTACGAGCACTCCTACCCTCACTGCTGGCGTTGCGGCACGCCGCTGATCTATTACGCCAAGCCATCCTGGTACATCGCCACCTCCAGGCTGCGCGAGCAGATGATGGCGGCGAACGAGACGGTGAGCTGGCACCCGCCGCACATCAAGCACGGGCGCTTCGGGGACTGGCTGTCCAACAACGTGGACTGGGCGCTTTCGCGCGAGCGCTACTGGGGAACACCGCTGCCGGTGTGGCGCTGCGAGAACGGCCACACCCACACGATCGGCTCGTTCGCCGAGCTCTCAGAACGCTCCGGCGAGGATCTGACCGACCACCATCGGCCGTATGTGGACGAGGTGGGCTTTCCCTGCCCGAGGTGCGAGCAGCCGATGCGGCGGGTTCCCGAGGTGATCGACGTGTGGTTTGACTCCGGCGCGATGCCGTTTGCCCAGCACCACGCGCCGCTCGAGAACGAGGAGATCTTCAGGGAGCGCTTCCCGGCGGACTTCATCTGCGAGGCGCTCGACCAGACACGCGGCTGGTTCTACTCGCTGCTGGCCGTCTCCACGCTCCTGTTCGGTGAGGCACCGTACGAGAACGTGGTGTGCCTCGGGCTGATCCTCGACGGCGACGGACAGAAGATGAGCAAGTCCAAGGGCAACACGGTCGAGCCATGGCAGGTGCTCGACGCCTACGGCGCGGACGCGTTCCGCTGGTACTTCTTCACCTCCAAGCAGCCATGGGACGGATACCGCTTCTCCGAGAGAGCGATCGGGGAGGGCGTACGCCTGTTCCTCAAGCAGCTGTGGAGCACCTACTTCTTCTATGTCCTCTACGCGAACGCCAACGCCCAGAGGCTGCAGGAGACACATACAGAGGGGCGCCCGGACAACGACCTGGACCGCTGGGCGCTGTCGCGTACGACAGCGACCGCCGAGCTGGTGGCCGAGCGCCTGGACGCCTACGACGCGACGACCGCCGGCCGGGCAATCTCAGAGCTCGTGGACGATCTGTCCAACTGGTACGTGCGCCGTTCGCGCCGGCGTTTCTGGGACGGCGATCGGGCGGCCTTTACGACGCTGCGCGAATGCCTGCTGTGCGTGTCGAAGATGCTCGCTCCGTTCTGCCCGTTCGTGGCGGATGAGATCTACGACAACCTCGATGGAGAGCTCGCGAGCGTGCACCTGTGCGATTTCCCGGTTGGTGATGCGCTGCCGCCGCGCGAGGAGCAGCTCGAGGAGGCGATGGCGATCGCGCGGGAGACAGTGAGGCTCGGCTTGGGCGCTAGAGCCCAGGCGAAGATCAAGGTGCGCCAGCCGCTGCGAGAGGCGGTAGTGGTCGCGGACGGGCGCGAGCGCGAAGCCATCGAGCGGCTGGCGGAGATCGTCCGGGAGGAGCTAAACGTCAAGCGTGTGCGTTTCATCGAAGCAGCCGACGAACTAGGCGAGTACGAGGTGAAGGCCAACTACCGTTCGCTGGGGCCGCTGTTCGGCAAAGACATGCCGCTTGCCGCAGACGCAATCGCCGCCCTGGACCCGGCGAAACTTGCGGGGGCGATACGTGGCGGTGAGGAGGTGGGGATCGCCGTAGCCGGGCGTGAGCACACGCTCTCCGAGCAGGATGTGATCCTGACGATGCGCCCGCCGGAGGGCTACAGCGTGGAGCGCGAGGGCGCCCACGCGGTCGCGCTGGACCTCACGATCGACGAGGGCCTGTTGCGCGAGGGACGTTCCCGGGAGATCGTGCACGCCGTGCAGAACGCGCGCAAGAGCGCGGGTCTGGAGGTCGAGGACCGCATCGAGCTGGCGCTCGGCGGCGAGCAGGCGCTGATCGACGCCGCCCGCGAGCACGAGCGGTATGTCAGCAGCGAGACGCTGGCGGTGAGCGTCGCTTTCGGCGAGGACGAGGCGTCCGACATGGACTACCGCGAGCAGACAGATATCGAAGGCCTCTCGCTCACAATCGGCCTGAAGCGAACCACGCGCGGCTGACCGACAGCCAGGCGCCGCGACTGACTTTCTAGGCGGTGAGCGCGGGCTCCAGTTCGGCCTCGATCTTCTTCTTGGGATAGGCGCCGATCACCGTCTTGACCGCCTGCCCACCCTTGAAGAGGATCATCGTGGGGATCGACAGCACCTGGAAGGTCGCCGCTGTTTGCTGGTTGTCGTTGACGTTGAGCTTGACGATACGCAGATCCTCCCGCTCGGACGCGATCTCCTCGAGTACAGGTCCGACGACTCGGCACGGACCGCACCAGGGCGCCCAGAAATCGACGAGCACCGGCTTCTCCGACTCGATTACCTCAGCCTGAAAATTGGCGTCGGTGACTTCGCTGAGACTGCCTGCCATGGGGTCTCCTTCACTAGCTATCGCATTCGCTGTCATTACACTATACAAAATGAAGGGACCCCTGCCGAGGTGACCTATCTCAGTGTGGCAACTTTGCGATTGGAGGTCGCGGAGATGTTCTGAACCGGCGGCTGGCGGCCAAAGCGCAGCCTGGGCACGAGCCACATCGCCTCGACGGCGATGCGCCAGGACATCTTGCTCGTGCCCCGCTGGCGGTCGCGGAAAACGATCGGGACCTCCACCACCTCAAAACCGGCTCGTACCGCCCTGTATGTGAGCTCGACCTGGAAGGCGTAGCCCTGCGAGCGCACGCTGTCGAAGTGAATCGTTTCGAGCACCTCGCGGCGAAAGCACTTGAAGCCGCCGGTCAGGTCACGTACACGCATGCTCAGCATGATGCGTGCGTAGGTGGATCCCCCCTCGCTGATGAAGCGGCGCAACAACCCCCAGTCGCTGACAGCACCCCCCGGCACGTAGCGCGAGCCGAGCGCCAGGTCGGCGCCGTCGCGCACGCACTCCAGCAACCTCGCGAGGTCGGCGGGGTCGTGGGAGAAGTCCGAGTCCATCTCCATCACGTAGGCCCCGCCTTCGGCGAGCGCATGGCGGAAACCAGCCAGGTAGGCCGGCCCGATGCCGTTCTTCTCCGCCCTGTGGAGCACCGTCACCCACGGGTGAGTGGAGGCGAGCTCATCGGCGATCTGGCCGGTGCCATCGGGGGATCCATCGTCAACCACGAGCACGCGGTAGTCCTCGCAGGGCGCTTGCGCCAGTACCCCGCCGGCGGCAAGCACGATCGCCTCGATGTTCTCAGCCTCGTTGTAGGTGGGCAGTATCAGCCAAGCGGTGCCTTTCACTGGAACGTACCCTAGAGAGTGGCGGGCGAGAACGTGTCGATCCACACCTGTAGGCCGAGTTCGAGCTGCGGTTGGGGCTGGCCTCAGCGAATGTTGATCGTCCATCCTTCAACATGGCGCACGATTGGCGGATGGACGCCCGTCAGAGTGCTGAACAGGTGCGGTGATATGTAGACCTCGACAAACGCTGCGACCACCAGCACCGGCAACGCGAGCGCGACCGTCACGAGCGTGGCAGCCAGCAATTGCTCCCACTCGCCCCGGCGGCTGGCCATGATCCAGGCTGCCAGAGGGAGGAATAGCGCCACGAGCTCTGGGATCGCGTGAGGCAGCACGCTCACCAGCAAGATCACCGGGGAGACCTTCAGGAAATTGGCCAGCCCGGCGAGTGTGTGCCCCAGCACATAGGCCTGCGCCGTCAGCGAGAAGGCGGTGGCGCAGACGACGAAGCCAATCGCCAGCCGCCCACCGTGTTCGTGTACCCAGCGTGAGACGCCGCTGCGCGAGGTGGCCTGCAGCGGCAGCGAGCTTCCGGCGATGAAGCCGGCCACACATGCCATCGCATGCAGTGCCAGCACTAGCAGGTTGTGGCCTAGTACGCCGAGCACGTCGCCCCCGTCACCCACCGCAAACGGCGGCCGCAGAGAGATGATCTGCACGTAGCCGCCGGCGAGCTCGGAGATGACCAGAACCGCGGCGAGCAGACCGGCGGCGGCCAGCAAGGATCCGCCCACCCAGCGGGCGGCTATGCGGATGGGTTGATGCTGCCATACCTCCAACGTGCTGCGGGTGCGGCGAATCCCATGCGCGAAGGCGTAGCTAGAGGCGTCCATCGTCCAACCATCGGCCGGCGGGCGCTCCACCTGAAGCGCGAGAGCGCTACCAGACATGTCGTCCGCCGCCGCTCGAGCCGATCAGTCACCCTTCTAGGTCTGAGATGGCCGGCGACCCAACCAATTCACAGATAGCCGATGCCTTGGAAGAACTTGGTGACCTTTACGAGCTCGACGGCGCGATCGTACATCGTGTGCTGGCCTACCGCACGGCCGCACGCTCCATACGGGAAGCCACGGCATCAGTCGCGGAGTTCGCCCGTCAGAGCCGCGCAACCGAGCTGCCTGGCGTCGGCAAGACGCTGCAGGAAAAGATCCTCGCACTGATCGAGACCGGCACAATTCCAGCGGCGGAGAAGCTGCGCGCCAAGTTTCCACCCGGTCTCGTCGCCCTCACCCGCCTCCCAGGTCTGGGGCCCAAGCGCGCGCGGCTGCTGCACTCCGAGCTCGGCATAGACTCGCCCGACTCGCTGCGTCAGGCCGCGCTCGACCAGCGCCTGCGAACGGTGCGCGGGTTGGGCTCGAAGTTCGAGCAGAGCACGCTCGCCGCCCTCGAGCAAGCCGAGCGACAGCCGTCCGAGCGCTCCGGGCGCGTGTTGCTGCCGCGCGCGATGGAGGTCGGGCAGGCGCTTGTGCGCGGACTGCTCGACGGCGCCCGCGAGGGCACGCGCGTCGAGCTCGCCGGCTCGATCCGCCGCCGCGCCGACAGCGTCAAGGACATCGACATGATCGCCGAGGCCGACGACCCCGAGGCGCTCGTCGCCCGCCTATCGGGTCTCGAGGAGATCGAGAGCGTAAGCTCGTCAGGTACGGCCGGGGCACGGGCGCGCACACATGCAGGCATCGGCGTTGACCTGCGCATCGCGGCCCCCGGAGCATTCGGCAGCCTGCTGCAGCACTTCACAGGCTCAGGCGCACACAACACAGCGCTGCGCGAGGCGGCGGTGAAGCGCGGCCTGCACGTCTCCGAGTACGGCATTCTCGACGACGCCACCGGCGAGACGGAGCCGTTCGCCACTGAGCAGGAGGTCTACGCGCGGCTCGGCCTCGCCTACATACCGCCCGAGCTGCGCGAAGACCGCGGCGAGCTCGCCGCGGCAGCCGCCAACTCGCTGCCTGAGCTGATCGAGCTCGCCGACATCAAGGGCGACCTGCACAGTCACACGACCGCCTCCGATGGGCACAACACGATCATGGAGATGGCGCTCGCGGCGCGCGAGCGCGGCTATGAGTATCTGGCGATCACCGACCACTCCGCCTCGCACGGCTTCGGCAACGATGTTTCCCCCACGGGTTTGCGCGAGCAGATCGCGCGAGTCAGGGAGGTCGGCGAAGAGATCGACGGGATCCGGCTGCTCGCAGGCAGCGAGGTCAACATCCTGCCCGATGGAACGCTCGACTACGAGGATGATCTGTTGGCGGAACTCGACTGGGTGATCGCCAGTGTTCACACCGCGTTCTCCATGCCAGAGCAGGCGATGACCGAGAGGATGGTCGCCGCCATAGCGCATCCGCTGGTGGACGCGATCGGCCACCCCACGGGCAGGCTGATCGAGCGACGCGAGCCCTACCAGATCGATCTGCACGCGATCTTCGAGGCGGCCGCCCGCAACGGGACGATGCTCGAGATCAACTCAAACCCCAAGCGTCGTGACCTCTCCGATGCTCATGCCCGCGCCGCCGCGGAGGCCGGGGTACTGATCCTGATCGACTCAGACGCCCACCGCAGGGAGAGTCTGGATGTGATGCGCTGGGGAATCTCGACAGCGAGACGGGCTTGGCTCACCAAGCGAAACGTCGCGAACACCCGCTCCTGGCAGCAGTTCGCGAAATTGCGCAAGCGCGTGCGACTGGATTCTTAGCGGCGCTCCAGCAGGCGCGGGATGAGCTCCGTGGCGACCCTCTCATCGATCTGCTCGCGGCTGTAAGGGCGCAGGGCCAGACTGGCCCGCTCGGCGTATTCGTGTAGCGGCTCATCCAGCGCGATCCGTAGCGCTGGGGCGAGATCCTCAGACACCAGCCGCCTATCCAGCTCGCGGGCTATCGGCAGGGCCACATAGGGACCCGGGGCGGGCGCGGTGACGAGCTGGCAGCCGTCGGCGAGCGCCTCTAGCTGAGACTGGCCGTAGTCCTCGCGTCGTGGCGCGCACACGAACACACGCGCGCGGCGCAGCAGCGCCCGATACTGGTCGTTGGGGAGCATGCCCGTTGGGCGCACACCGTTGGGCACGCGGTGACCGTGGCGTCTGAGGTGCTCGTGGCTCACACCGACCACCACCAGCTCCTCGTCCCCCCGGCGAGCGCGAGACCACGCCTCCAGCACCCGGTCAAGGCCCTTCTTCACCGGGTTTGCCGCATAGGTGATGGCGGCGATGTCCCGCTGTTCGGAGACGCCCGACGGCTCGATCGGCACTCCCAGCACGAGCTCGCGATCGGCGTAACGCGCGGCCGTGGGCACCTCCTCCAGGCCGCCCAGGCTGAGCGCTATCAGCAAGGACGCCGACGCTAGCCGCCGACGCTCGAGTGGACGCTGCCACAGGCCGTGTCGTCCCGGACGGTTGCTCGCCGACGGCACATCGAAACGGATCGCCCCCGGTGCCGGCCACAGCAGGGCAGCCGTCGTGCTCGAATAGATGATCGCCCGCGCCGGGGTTCTGTCCAGTTGGCTGCTGGCCGCGGCGCGCGCCGCCCGCGCCCACAACAGGTCGGTGAGCATCATCGTGCGCACCTGCCGCTGCGTGGCAGCACTCGCGAGCTCCGCGCTGACACCGGCCCGCCGCAACGAGCCCAACAGCTCACGGTCGGCGACCCTCAGACCACCGGTTGACCCCAGTGAGACGAGCAAGACATCGAGCATTCAGGTCGCGGTGCCGTTCATCCGCTCCGGGCGTAGGGCCTTGAATCCCGGCGTTCGCTGCAGCTGTATCGGACGGAAAGGGGAGGTTCTGAGTATGTGAAAGTTGATGCCATCGCGCTCCTCCACGGCCGCCACAGCCGCGTGCTGGCGGCGCCAGGAAAGCGCCCAGATAATCGCGAATCCGGCGCCGATCCCGGGGATCTGAGGCGCTAGCAACGCCATCGCACCGCAGACGAGCGTGAACAGAGCCAGTGGCCACAAGCGGTTGAACAGGATCGCTCCAGGCCGATACTCGGGGAGCGCGTTGGTCGCCTTGGCGGAGGCCAGCAGACGGGCGATCTGAGGGGAGGTTTCGTCGCGCCGGCTGACCCACAGGCCGATGAGAGCCCCGACCACCCACCAGCCCATGAGCACCAGCACGACCGTGGATTCAGAACTCTCTCCAGCGACCAGCACCGCGATCACCCCAAGGGCCGTGGCGGTGCCAGCACTCAATAGAACGGTTGCCTTTAGAAAGTTGACGAAGCGCACCTGACAGAGAACAGCTTCTAGAGCAGAGCATCGAGCAGCGCGCGTACGCCGCCCGTCCCCTCGATTGTCAGGTCGGCCTGTTCGCTCAACTCGGCTGGGGCCTCCTCCGAGCTGACGGCCACGCACAGAGCGCTTCTCAACTCGCCGGAGTTCGCCAGCGAGCGCAGTCCCTCAAAGGCATCCAAGTCGGTGCTGTCATCGCCAACGTAGAGGGCGACATCAATCCCCTGCTCCGCGAGCAGCTTCCTGACGCCCAAACCCTTATCGATCGCCACCGGGGGTCGTATCTCCAATACCTTGCGCCCCCGATGGGCAATCAGCCCCTCCGCCTGAGCACGAACGGCGATCTCTCTCACCGCTCGAGCCGCCTGCTCCTCGTCGGGCGCTCCCCGCCAGTGAAAGGCGGTTATCGCACCCTTGTCTTCGCCGCGCACCCGCATACGTTGGTGCTCGGGGGTGTAGACGCGCGTGTAGAAATCGTGTATTCGCTCCGTCCAGGCCTCGAAGTCGGGGTCGAGCTCCGGGCGGGTACCGCCGGGCCTCAGCAGTTCCCCGCCGTGGTTGCCGACGTAGGCAATGCTTCCGATCGCCACGATCTGGCGCGCCTCGCTGGCACGTCGGCCACTGACGCAACCGATCAGCCGATAGTGCTTCGTGATCTCGATCAGCAGCGTGCGGGTGGCCTCCGGCACGTGCGCGTCCTCGGCATGCCTGACGATCGGCGCAAGGGTGCCATCGATGTCGAGCAGCACAGCGGCCGTGCTGGGATCGGCCCGCAGTGGCTCCAATGCCTGGGCGAGCGCGGCGGTTACTGACACGACATTAGTATGGCGCTTCATGGTCGCCAACCGGTGGCTCAAGCTGGCCACGATCGGCACGACCGCCGGGCTGTTCAGCGGACTGTTCGGAGTGGGAGGCGGAATCGTCATCGTGCCACTGCTGGTGCTGTGGCTGGGCTACTCCGAGCGAGAGGCCACCGGCACGTCGTTGGCCGCGATCGTTTTCATAGCCGGCTTTGCCGCCGCGACCCAGGGGATCTATGGCAACCTGCGTGTCCTTGACGGGCTGCTCGTGGGGATTCCGGCGATCGGCGGCGTGCTGGCCGGTGCCTGGCTGCAGCAGAGGATTCCCGCGCGTGCGATCTCGCTGCTTTTCTCCGCTGTCCTGGTGGCCAGCGCGATCGAGTTGCTACTGCGATGATCGGCGCCGTCCTGATCGGGATTTGCGCGGGCGTGATCGCCGGCCTGTTGGGGGTAGGCGGTGGCGTGCTGTTCGTCCCGGGCTTGGTGATCCTGTTGGGATTGGGCCAGCATCAGGCCGAGGCGACGTCGCTGCTGGCGATCGTTCCGGTGGCGATCGTCGGCACGTTCCGCCACGATCACTATGGCAACGTGCGGCGATCTGACGCCCTGCTCATGGGCGTACTCTCGCTCGCGGGGGCCGCTGCAGGAGCGACTCTCGCCGACGCGATTTCTGGCCGTCTGCTGCGGGACGGCTTTGCAGTCCTGACGCTCCTGGTCGCGTGGCAACTCGCCAGAAGGGCGCTGAGCGAACCCGCCACCGAGAAAAATGATTCTCTCCGCCTGTAAAGCCCTAAACTTGCATACATGGGACTCGACAATCCAACTCATATAGCGTTTCTGGTTGTGATCCTGCTCTTGGTGTTTGGTGCCAAGCGGCTTCCCGAGATCGGCCGTTCGCTGGGGAGCGGCATGCGGGAGTTCAAGGATTCGATCAGCGGTGAGAGCAAACAGCAAACGCTGAGCGCCAACACCCCTCCGCCGTCCACGCAGCAGACGGCTCAGCAGGCTTTTGGCGCCCCCGGGGCCGAGCAGGCACCGGTTACCCGCCGCAGTAGGTGTAGCGCTGCCCAACCAAACCCCCAACATTTGCGCGGGGCCGTTTGGCGCGCTGTATGACTTCTACATCGAACGCGAATGGTTGATGCGTCTCATCGGCCGCCTGGTGTGGGGCATCGACGCCTCCGTTCTGTACGCGAGCATGGGAGCGATCGGCGAAATGGGCGGCGGGGCTACCGTCATCGATACGCCATGTGGTGGAGGGGTCGCCCTGCGTGCCCTGCGACCCGACCAGGATGTGCGCTATCTAGCGGCTGACATCTCCGAGAAGATGCTGGACCGCGCCAGACGCCGCGCGAAGAGACGCTCGCTGGGGCAGGTGGAGTTCCTCACGGCCGATATGACCGCGTTGCCTTTCGCCGACGGCGAGGCGGACCTCTTCCTCTCGTTCAGCGGCCTGCACATGATCCATCAGCCGGAGCGGGCGGTGGGCGAGATCGCACGTTGCCTGAAGTCGGGGGGCACCGTGATCGGCACGACGTTTCTGGCCGAGGGAAGCAGGCGGGGACAAAGGCTGTTCGAGCTCGGCGGCTTGCGCGGCCACCCAACTCCGCCGACTCGCGCGAGCCTGAGCTCCTGGCTCACCGCCGCCGGGATCTCCGAAGTGAAGATCGGCCCCGAGCCGGGCTTCGCGTCCTTCAGCGGGCGCAAGCACCAGGCACGGGAATAGCCCGTCAGTGATCGATCGGCCCCGTTTGCACGGCTTCGAACGCGGCTCCTGGCACCCGCTTGAGCTGCTCGAGATCCGCTTCGTTCCAGCCTGCGCTGGGCGCCCCAGTGACGTACCAGCTGGAGCCGTTGTCGGCGACGATCAGTCCGTAGCGCTTGAGCGCTCGCAGAATGATCAGCGCCTGGCCGTGATAGCCGGCGAGGCTGTAGCTCGCCCTCAAACGCAGTCTCAGCCCCATCGGCGGTAGACGGGGATCGGAGCTGGTTGAGGCAAAGTGCGTGGCGGGATGGATGAAACCGCGCTGTGTCCGTGGCACCGTCACCCGCAGCGCGTGATCGATCGCGCCGGTGCGCACGTCTTCGTAGCGAACCAGCAGCGGGAAGATCGGCAGTCCCGCCGCATCGGCCGAGGTCCAGCCGTTTGGCCGCAGAGCATTCGAGCGAAGGTCGAACACGGCCCCTGAGCCGGCGTCCCAACCTTCGCCGGACAGGTGGGCGTTGTACAGCTCATACAGCTTGCAGGCCCCTTCCTGCAGGATGAGCACGTGCCTGTCCCCTTCTTCGCCCGCTCCCTCGATTGGGGCGTTCGCCGGGATCGGATAGGGACCCGGGTTCGATTCTTCTCCGTATTCGGTGAAGTGGATCGGCACCTTGCGCTGATGCGGGCCGACGATCGCGTAAGGGATTCCGTATGAGGGGTTGTTCCCGAAGTCGGGATGCAGGTGAAGGCTCGCCCCGATGCTGGCGATGTATTGAGCGGAATGAGGGTTCACCGGAGCGTGGACGATTTCCTGATTGATCGGGTTGCTGGCCGGGAAGATCTGACAGCCATGCGCGGAGGTCGCGCCATGCCCAGCATGTTTCGTGGTCGAGGCTCTCGCGGCCGAGAGCGTCAGCAAAGCCGCGGCGGCAAGCAATCCCACGCCCCACCGCCTGATCTTGTTAAATGCGACGCTTCTCATGGGTGGAGGGTAGGTCATAGTCGGTGTAGGGTCGGCGCGTTGGACAATCGTTGGCGTCGGCTGATGTCGGGCTAGAATTTGTTTCGATGGGAGGGCATCTGCGCAGAGTCAGCCGCGTGATCTCGCTCACCGTGGCCGCGTCGCTGACGGTACCCACGACGGTGCTTGCCGCCACTTTCGGTGCGGATCTCAACAACGCGCCAACCAACACGGTTACCTGTGGTGATGGCGTCTTTCCCTACTACTCGGCACCTATGGGAAGTCAGTCGTGCCTGTATTTCTCCGGTTCGGCTGTGGCATCGCCCTATGCGCCGGTCAGCGGAACCGTCACCGCCGTCCATGTCAGGGTTGGACCCGTCACTGGGCCGATGCAGATCGTGGTGATGCGCTCGCTCTACCAGAACAAAGCGGGCGATCCCGGACACCCGTATTTCGCCTGTTGCTTCGTTGAGCGCTACGGACCGACCTTTACTCCAGAAGCGAACACGGTCGCGACGGTGAAAACGAATCTGCCCATGACAGAGGAACCGACGCCGCCTCCCGAAGACTTCTCAACAAACGCAGCCGGGGATTTCCTGGCCCTCTCCGTGCTGGCACCGAACGTGCCGATTCCGGCTACGACCGATGCACAGAGCGGATATTCCGGCTTCTACCCCGCGCCCACGGAAGGAACGGTTACTGCCCCTTCCCCGAATCCCCTGTTTGCCTCCACCGACGGGACGGGTGTGCAGATCCTGATCAGCGGCGACCTCGAAGGTGGTGGCGGCGCAGGAGGCAGTGGCACCAAAGGCGCGGACGCCCCCGCCAATCCCACACCGACGCCTCCGGCGCTTCAGCAGATCTTTCCCTCCCTCGTCTTTCCGAAGCTCACGCTGCCCGTCAGCAAAGGTAGGGTGGCGCTGCCTCTGCAATGCACCGGCGCGAACTGCATCGGCAATGTGCTGCTCCAGAACGCCGAGCAGCCCGGCGCGACGATCGCCAGGGCGAAGAAGCGCAAAGGGAAGAAGCACCTTGGGGTCGTGATCTACGGCTCGGCCGCCGTCAATATCCCGGCGGGCGCAAAAGGAACTGTGACGCTCAAGCTCAATGCGACCGGCAAGAAGGCCACCAAAGGGCACAAGAGCGTAAAGGCCTGGGCCAACTTCATGCTCGGCTCAACCAAGCTCAGCAAGCCGATCACGCTGCGCGGTTGAGCTCAGCTATCTGCGAGCACGACAGGGCGAGCCTCGGCCATCAGCGCCACGCCGCAGTGCCAGCAGTAGGCGGCGCCTCGGCTGTGCACCGCCCCACAGGAGCGGCACTGGCCATGGATCCCCGCCTCTGTGCTGGAGAGCAGGCGTTCCACCTCACCGAGCTCGCCGTCGGCCTGCTGTAGCTCGGCGGCTCGGCGAGCGAGCACATCCAGGCGGTAGTGGTCGCGGATCGCCATCTCGTAGGTAAGCCCACCGAGATCCCATGTCAGTGCGGCGACTCTTTCGGCCAGCTCCAGTCGGCGCTGGCGCAGCTGGGACAGCGATCCGCTGGGCATCTGTGCAGTCGCAGCCATCAACCCCCCGTTTCGACCGGCGCGATGCCCTTGATCGCTTTGTTGACTTCCAGCACGTGCTGCTTGCCGCTGGTGCTTCCAAGCTTCTGCAGGCTGCCGGAACTTACCTTGTGCGGCTTTGGAGCGACGGTCTTGGCTTCTTTGGCTTCCAGTTCCTTGGCTTCCTTGACTTCCGCGGTTTCCTTGCTCTTCGTGCTGGCCTTTTTGCTCTGGGTCGCTGCCGGCACGGTCGTTGGCGGGGCGGATGTGGTCGCGGCGCTCGAGGTGGCCGGCGGGGCACCCAGACCGGATGCCTCCAGCTTGATCACCTGTGGGCCCGAGGACTTCGAAGCGCTAATCCAGTGTCCGACGAGCAGGCCGATCAATCCTGTCAACAGCAGCGCGGTCAAGAGCCCAAACAGAGGGCCGTGGCGATGTAGCCAGGAGCCGGTGGTGTGGGGGCGCGGCTCGAGAGCCGGCAGATAGCCATGTTGAGCGGGCAGGATCGTGGGCGCGGCTCGCGACTCGTGCTCGGCCTGGAGCACATCCAAGAACGCGAGGCGCACGGGCGAGACGGGCTGCCCGCAGGCCAGGCAGTAGCGCTGGTCGGCTACCAGCGACGCTGAGCAGTTCAGGCATGTGGCGTTCACGGAGGACACCACGGAAAGACTCACGCCGCTCACCCGCTCGTTCCGCGGTATTGGCTCGAGTGCGCGTGGCTGTGCGAGCTCCGCTTTGCGGTGTGTTCCTTTGCGGCTTCGGTGGCCTGCGCGGCACGCGATTCGCGTTCGATCTTGGCGCTTTCCCGCTCGGTGCTCTCGCAGGCGGACGTAGCCATCGCGAGCACGCCGCAGCCGGCCAGCGCCATCGCACGCCGCATCATCCAAACGCTCCCTGAACGTAGTCGCGTGTGCGTACCGCACGCGGTTCTGTGAAGACCTGCCCAGCGGTCCCATACTCGATGAGATCGCCGAGGTACATGAACGCGATCTTGTCCGCGATCCGGTGCGCCTGCGCGAGGTTGTGGGTGACGATCACGACCGCCAGATCGCGACGCAGCTCCCCGATCAGCTGCTCGATGACGGCCGTTGAGATCGGGTCCAGCGCGCTGCACGGCTCGTCCATCAGCAGTACCTCCGGGCGCGGGGCGATCGCGCGCGCAATGCACAGCCGCTGCTGCTGGCCGCCGGAGAGGCGCAGCGCCGGCTTGTCGAGATCGCCTGCGACCTCCTCGTAAAGCCCGGCGCGCCGTAGCGCGCCGATCACCAGCGGCTCGAGCTCCTTGTGCCCGGGACGGCGGCGCGACTGTTCGCGCAGCGCGAACGCTACGTTGTCGAAGATCGACATCGGGAAGGGATTCGGCTGCTGGAAGACCATCGCCACACGCGAGCGCAGGACGGTGTCTTCCAGATCATCGACATCTTGCCCGTCGAGGGTTATGCGTCCCCCGCGCCTGGCGCTCGCAGTCAGCTCGGTGAGGCGGTTGAGCGTGCGCAGCAGCGTGGTCTTGCCACAGCCGGATGGTCCGATCAGCGCGAGCACCTCACCCTGATGGATCGACAGCGACACCGACTTGACGGCCTCCTTGGGTCCGTAGCTGATGCTCACGGCCTCCAGACGCAATCGCTCCGGTCCAGCAGACGAGGCCTCCCTGATCGTCTCGCGCTGCTGTGGCGGACTGACGGGCAGCGGTTGGCGATCGAGCACGATCGTGCGCACCGGGGGTATCTGGGCCTCGAGCGCGGGTCCGCCGGTCGAGCCGTTGTGATGGTCCGTGTCCTTCGTCAAGGTGGTGCTCCCCGCTCTGTGGTGTCCTGCGGGGACGGGCGATCCATGCCCATTTGGCCGAGGGTCAACCCAGGCTGATTCCTCGAACCTCGTCCGGCCGTAGCTTGTCAATGTCTCGTCGGTGCTCATCTGCACATATTTCCAATCGAAGTAACCAGATTACTGAAGTATCGTTGTTTTGGGAAATCTGGCTGAGTCTTCTCGCTGGGGTAGCTCCTCCAGGGGATCACTTGACTTCTGCCTCGAGCGTCGGTCCGGCAGCGGCTCGTTGGCGTCAACCTATGAGGTCGACGACCAGGTTCAGGCCGAGCACCAGGACGAGCAGCACGAACGCGGCTGCGTATGCCTTCTGCGGAGCGCCTCCTTCACCGGCCGGCGAGTTTTCGTACACATAGCTCGTCAGCGTCGAGCCGGTGCCGCGCAGCAGGTTCAGAATCGGCGCCGAACCCTGTAGTTCCAGACGCTGGGTCGCCCCCAGCAGCAGCACCACGATCGCTGTATCGCCGATGATGCGGCTTATGCCGAGCGTCACGCCGGTGGCGATGTTCGAGCGCACGCTCGGCAGCAGCACGCGCCGGATGGTTGCGATGCGCGTCTTGCCCAGCGCGAACGCCGCCTCGCGCGTCTGCTGCGGCACCGCCTGAAGGCCATCGCGCGTCGCGGTGAACAGAGGCGGCAGAGCGATCAGGCTCATCATCGCCCCCGCCGCGATGAATGAACGGCCGAACACGCCGCCGCCAGAGGCCTCGAAGGAGAGCGGCGCCAAGATGCCCATCTGAAAGATCGCAAGGCCAAAGATCGCGATTGCGATGTCGGGCGTGCCCGCGACGACCTCGATGCTCGACTCGACGACGCGCACCAGTGCTTGACGGGCCCGCCCACCCTGGCCGTACTCGCTGATCCACACGGCGCTGGCGAGCGCGAGCGGCAGCGCGAGCACGATGCCGATCACAGCGAGCAGAACCGTTCCCTCGAGCGGATCGAGGAAGCCGCCTATACCGGTCTGACTCGTGCCGGTCTGCGGGCGGCTGAAGATCAGCTGAGGGCGCAGGTACTGAATCCCACGCACGCCCATGTAAACGACGATCGCCGCCGCGACAGCGCACAGCCCCAGGCCGGCTATCCAGGCGCCAATCAGCACCAATCGGTCGCCGATACGCCATGTGCGCATCGAGGAACGCCGGCCACGTCCGCTGGATGCCTTTGCCGCGACAGCGCTCATCCCCGCACCTGAAACTTGCGCAAAGGCAACTTGACCAGATAGCCGCCGATCGACAAGGTGAAGGCCGCGAACAGCAGCAGCAGCGCAAACGCGTACAGGGTGGAGCGCAGAGCCGGTGCTCCGACACCGTCGGAGTAGTCGATGATGGTGGCAGCCAGGGTGCGAACTGGCTCGAAGAGGAAGATCGTGCCATCGATCGGCTTGGGCGAGAAAAAGACCGAGCCCGACACCATCTGCAGCATCACAGCCTCCCCGAGAGCCCGCGCGGTCGCGAGCACAGCGGCGGCGACGATCGCCGGTCGCGCGGCGCGCAGGGTGACCGCGAGCATCGCCCGCAGCCGGTTGACGCCGAGCGCCACCGCACCTTCCCTCCAAGAGGAGGGCACCGAGGACAGCGCCTCGCAGATCAGGGCGACCATGATCGGCGTGATCATCACCGTCAGCACAAGCGAGGCGACAAGCAGGCTTGCGCCGGTGAGCTGCACTACGTTCTGCACCGAGGTCTTCTCCTGCGCTGTGATCAGGTGGTTTCCCACGAACGGCACGAGCACGAGGATCCCGATAAGCCCATAGATGACCGATGGGACCGACGCCAGCAGGCGTATGGTTGGGATCGTCAGACGCCGCAACGAAGATGGAGCGAACTCGACGATGAAGATCGAGGCCAGCAGCGCTATCCCCAGACCGAGCACGACCGCTATGCCCGTCGTGAGCAGCGTGCCGTAGATCAGTGGCCACGCCCGCAGGTGGTACACCGAACCCGGCGGGCTTGCCGGAGCGCTGGCCATGTTGGCTATCTGTGTGTGCAGGTCGCCACCGGGTCCGAGCCAGGACAAACCATTGTGAGCAAAGGTCGGCCAGGCACGGATGGCGACGAAGACGACCATCGCCACCACGCAGACGGATACCAGCAGAGCAACCGCGCCGAGCGTACGCTCGGCGCGGTTGTCAGGCCACGGCCTCTTTAGGCGATCCAGCAACTGCTTAGCCGATCGGTATCCACTGCGAGGTGATGATGTCCTGGGCGACCTTGGCGTGGTCGATCCAGTTGATGAACGCGGCTGCGGCTCCTGTTGCGGGGCCCTTGGTGACCTCGTAGAAGCGTGCGACGCCAGCGTACTGGCCGGAGATGGCGTTGGCCTTGCTGCACTGCACGCCGTTGTAGGCGACGGAGTTCACCCCACCGCTGTTCGCCTGGTAGTTGGAGAGGAAGCCGATCGAGCTTGGGTCGGCTTCTACGGCCTGCTTGAGCAGCCCCTCGGAGGCCTTTTCGGCAGCCAGGCCCCCGCCCGCGACCTTCTTGCCTTCCAGCAGCAGCGTCTGGAAGTTTGTGAGTACGCCGGCGACCGATGTGCGGCTGATCAGGTCGATCGGCCCGGTCGTGGTCGCGCCCGGGATCTGGCTCCAGCTACGCGTCTTGCCGGTGAAGATCGCCGTCACCTGCGAGGCTGTCAGGTTTGAGATCGGGTTGGCTTTGTTGGTGACCACGCAGATCGCGTACTTGGCGATCGGATAGAAGTCCAATCCAGGAGGATCGGTGGACAGTGGATCGCGAGAGACATCGCCGATCGAGACGCGACCGGCAGCGACATCGTTGATGCCTATCTGCGCGCCACCCTGGGTGATCTTGAACTTGATCTTTTTGGGATGCAGCTTGACGTACTTGGCTGCGAGCAGCGAGACGAGCGGGTAGGACGCGGTGGCTCCGCTGATCGTGATCAGCGTCGTCGCCGAGGCAACGGCTGGCGCCGCGATCCCCAGCACGCCAACCATCGCGCAGGCGGCTGCGATACGGCGAATTCGATTCATGTGCAAAGGACTCCGTTCAGACGATTGACAGCTTGTTTGGAAAGGCAACCTAGCATATACTTCATAATATCGATGCATATTAGGTATTTTATGAGAATACTATGTCGGAACAGTCCACCCCAAGACCCCAATCGCCGTGAGCGCTCAAGTCCCACCTCCCTCCCCGCCGCAATCCGGGGAGCCGACCGAGCGCTGCGAACAGTGCGACTCAGCGCTGGCGGTTAACCAGCGCTACTGCCTGTCTTGCGGGGCCCGACGAGGCGCCCCTCGACTGGACTTCACCGCGTTCTGGAGATCCCCGACACTCGCACAGACCTCTCAGCCCACGCGGGCCGATAGGTCGATCACCCGAGGGCTTCCGCCTCGCCGGCTCACCGGAGCGCTCTTTGCGATTCTGCTGGCCTGCGGGATCGCCACCGGGGCGACGATAGGCCCCGCACCAGCGAGCTCACTGACGGGCACCAGGCGCTCTTCGCTGGTGGCACAGTCCCTCGCGCTGCTCGCGGGCGCCAGCGCACGGCGAGCACAGAGCCCCGTCGCGAACACGCGCATCGCGGCACAAAGCAAACCGCAGGCGCCTTCGGTCAAAGCGATCGAGCGGCGATCGGACGAGCCGAGGACTGCGCGTCCACCCGCAAGCGAAGCGACCGGAGAACTTTCCAGCGCAAGCGAAGCCAGTGGCAAAGAAACATCGACCGGCGAAGCCAAGCACTCAAGCGATAAAGGAAAACCAGGGTCTTTCAAGGAATCACCGAGCACGCCGGAGCGCCTGCCCGCAATCACACACGTTTGGCTGATCGACCTCTCGCGACAGAGCTTCTCGAGCGCGCTGCGGCAGACCACACAGGACCCATATCTGGCACGGCGGCTGATCCCCGAGGGCACCCTACTGAGCAACTACACGCTGACCGCCACAAGCCCACTGGCGAATGACGTCGCGCTGCTGTCCGGACAGGGCGTGAACGCCGACACAGAACAGGATTGCCCGACCTACTCCGAAGTGCAGCCTCCGGAAGTCAGCGCCAAGACCGGACTCGTGGAGGGAGTTGGCTGTGTCTACCCCCAACCCGTAAAGACGCTCGCCGACGAGCTGACCACAGCGGGACTGATCTGGCGAGCCTACCTACAGGACATGGATCCGGTGAGCGCGACCGCTCCCGCCGCGACGAGCACGGCACCCACCGCGGTCCCCGCCGTCCCCGCGAATCCGGCTGAAGCACAGAGTGGGGCGAGTTGCCCGCATCCCGCTCTTGGATCGGCCTCGTCGCCACCCGCCGCCACCCAGGGCAACGACTATCTGCCCTATCGCAACCCCTTCATCTACTTCGACTCCCTGCTCGCGAGCGGAGCCTGCGCAAGCGACGACGTGGACCTGCAGCGCCTACAGAACGACCTGGCCAGCGCGACCAACACCCCCAACTTCAGCTGGATCGTCCCATCCGCCTGCCACGACGGTGATCCCACGCCCTGCGCTACCGGAGCACCTTCCGGACTGGCCGCCGCCGACGCCTTCCTCAGGGAAACCGTTCCTGAGATCACATTCACTAGCGACTACAAGAGCCACGGCCTGATTGTCATCACCTTCGATACCGGCCCCGGCGTCAGCGGCGCTCCGCCAGCCAATCAGCGGGTCGGGGCGCTGCTGCTCTCGCCATTCGTGAAGGCCAGAGCAAAGCTCACGAGCCCCTTTCAAACCTTTTCGCTCCTAAAGAGCCTCGAGCGGCTCTACGGAGTGCCCCTCTTGGGCCACGCGGCAGACCCCGGCGTCACGCAGTTCGGCGCCGATGTCTACCGCGCGACCGAGACCGCGGCCAAGGCCGCATCACGACGAGGACTTCCGTCCCGTCGCAGAGCGGCTGATAGCCACTCGCAGTAGTCAACTACCCAAGTCAGGAATGGAGACCGAGTTGGAAATTCATAGACCCGCCCATCGCCACGCCAGGTGGCTGCCGGCCGCAATTCTGGGCTTGATCGCCTTGATGTTCGCGAGTGCGACCATCGCTCACGCAGAAGGTGAAGTCACGGAAGACAACCCGAACAACTATCAGTGCCGGGGCCACATTCAGGCCGGCAAACCAGAAGCCGGCTCAGAAGAACAACAGGTGGAGTACGACTTCGCCTGCGATGGTCCGATCACCGGCTACCAGCTCGAGTCCAACCTGCCAATAACGGGCTTCTCGAGCGCCCCGCTGGTCAGCGACTACAAGGGCGAACCGCTGCCGGACGCGCTCAGCTGCTCGGGTGAATTCCCAGGGTGGGCGGTGAATTGCGTGGGTACCACGAAATCCTCCTACGAGACGATTTCCGGGCAGTTCGCGATCGGCTCAAAGTTGTGCGCCGAGCCACGTGTGGACCCCATCCTGACCGTCACATACGCGAGCGGCAGTGGCACCTACACGAAGGCGACGAACTCCGTGGCGGTTACTGTCACGCAGGCGATCGCCGGCCCGTTTGATCTTGGCCGTCCGCATGGATGCCCCGCCTCGGCCGACAGTGGAGGCAGTCGGCTTGATCCAAAGCCGGCCAAGGCATCAAAAGGCAAGCTGGCCAAGAACAGGAGGAAGCACAAGCACAACAAGAAGCACCCCAGAGTCGGCAAGTAGCGCGGGCTGAGCCACATTTATGTATTTGGGCCGGCGTCGCCACGGGCGCCGGCCCAAACCCCACCCAAGTACCCACCGGACGCTAACTGAAGGCTTAATCGCGGGCTAACCGAGCGCCCACAGCCCTAAATCTAGTCTTCAGGTATGGCTTGCCCAGCTCCTCGCGCAGGCGGCCGTACGCCACGGAAGCTGTCGCGACAGGCGCTGATCCTGGCGTCGGTGACCCTGCTGTGTGGATGCGGGTCCACCAGCGATCCTCCGCTCGCTGTGCGGGCGGCTGACCCGCGGGCACCGGCTGGAGCGGTCATCGCCGCCGGGACGGGCGATTGCGCACAGCTCAGCGTAAATACCATCGGCTCAATCGCGACACGCATCTATCAAGACGCGGCGAGCGGATCGGTCATTGACCAGGCGGTTAATCGTGTGCGCCGCTCACGGTCTTTGGTCCAAGCCGTAGAAAGCGAGAGTCCCGAAGCCACGCGGCGAGTATTGCGCCATCTGTCCCTCGGACAGATCGTCCGGATCCTCGTTCGACGCCATTCCCGCACGCTGGCATCCGCCGGTGGCGCACCAGCGCTGACTCCCCTCACCATCCCCCTTTTGAACGACGCCGGAGGACAGATCGCAACTGTCACCCTCTCCACGCAAGCGAGCAGGGCGTTCATGGAGACCGTCGCGCACCTGACCGGTTCCCAGATAGTCCTGTTCGCGGGCGAGCACGAGCTGACGGGCACGATCAAAACTCACCTGACGTCATCCGCGGTACCGCAAAGCGGCGCTTTCTCTCTCCGCGGCGTCACATACCGCACCTTCTCGCTGACCGGCCGCTCGTTTCCGTCGTCCCCGGTGCGCATCGCTATTCTGATCCCCGCCTCTGCCTACTCCTGTGGGCCCTCAGCGGCGCAGACCATCACCAACATCGTCGGATCGGTTGGGATGCGCATATATAGCGGAGAGTTCTCGGGGAAGAAGGTCAGGAGCATAGTCGCACGGATGAGACGCTCACAGCCTTTCCTGGAAGCTGTCGCAAACCGCGATCCCGTGGCAACACGCAACGCGATCGTAGGCTTCTTTCGTAGCCATTCTCATGTCGTACGCGTGCGCGTCATCGTCGGCGGCAAGGTGCTCGTTGACGTGGGGGGACCATACGTGTTGGCCCCCGTGTCGGGGACTCTGCGCAACAACGGGCACGTGATCGCACACTTCCTGACCGCGCTTCAGGACGACGCCGGCTACATGCGGCTCGCGCAGCTGTTCACCGGCGCGGAGGTGCTGATGCGCGTCGGCTCAAAGCAGGTCATGGGCACGCTTCAGCCCGGGCCCGCCAGCGTGCCCGATCGGGGATCGGTCACTTATCAGGGAAAGGTCTACCAGGCCTTCTCGTTTGTCGCGCGCGCGTTCCCTTCGGACCCTCTGCGCATATCGCTCTTGGTCCCGACGAGCTAGAGCAGGCTCGCGGCCATGCGCTCGACCTCGGCGATCGACGTCTGCCCCGCCCTGACCTTGTCCATCCCGTCGTCACGCAGACGTCGCATGCCCTGACGGGAGGCGCTGGCAGAAATCTCGTCAACCGAGGCCTGTCCGAGGATCTGGTTGCGGATCTCTTCGCTTATGACCATCACCTCGTACAGCCCTACGCGGCCGCGGTAACCGGAGCCCGAGCAGCGCGAGCAGCCGACGGGTTCGTATGGTTCGGCGCCCCGCAGACCGTATTTCTCGAGCAGCTCATCGGAGACGTGCATAGGCCGCTTGCAGTGCTTGCACAGCATCCGCACGAGGCGCTGGGCGACGATGCAGTCGATCGATGAGGAAACCAAGAACGGCTCGATGCCCATGTCCATCAAGCGGCCCAGCGCACTCGGCGCGTCACGGGTGTGCAAGGTGGACAGCACGAGATGGCCGGTGAGCGCGGCCTCGACCGCTATGTGGGCGGTCTCGCGATCGCGGATCTCCCCCACCATGATCACGTCGGGGTCGGCTCGCAGCATCGAGCGCAGACCGGTCTCGAACGTAACCCCCGCCCGCGGAGCGATCTGCATCTGCTTGATGCCGGGTATTCGTGACTCCACCGGATCCTCAATAGTGAGGATGCTGCGCTCCCCGTTGTTCAGGACGTTCAGCGCGGCATAGAGCGTCGTTGACTTACCCGATCCCGTGGGCCCGGTCACCAGTACCGCTCCGTGAGGTCTGGCGATCGCGCCGGAGAACTTGTCCTGCTCGCTTTTCTGCATGCCCAGATACTCGAGGTTGGGAGCCACGACACCCTTGTCGAGGATGCGCATCACCGCTCCCTCGCCATAGACAAGTGGCAGCGTCACCACGCGGATGTCCACCCGCCGTTGGTCGATTGTCACCGCGAACCGCCCGTCCTGGGGCACTCGTCGCTCGGCGATGTCGAGGTCGGACATGATCTTGATGCGCGAGACGACGCTCATCGCCATGCGGCGCTTGACGGTGGCTGCGGGGTAGAGCACCCCGTCAACGCGGAATAGCACGCGCGTGTCGCCCTCTTCTGGATTGAAGTGGATGTCCGAGGCGCCCTGTTGCACGGCTTGGGCGATGATCGAGTGCACGAGCTTGATTACCGGAGCGTCCTTGTCAGCTTCCTCGGCGAGAGCCTCCGTTTGGATTTCTGCTTCTGGGTCGGACTCGACGATGTCTTCGATCGACTGCTCCATGCGGCCGAGACGGGTGGCGAGTAGCGCCAGATCCTCAGCCGAAGCGACCGCAACGCGGACACGGTGGCCGGTGATCATCGCGATGTCGTCGATGCTGAGAACGTTCGTGGGATCGGCCATCGCCAGCAGCACGGCACCGTCGTCGGTAAAGCTGACTGGCACCGCCTGGTAGCGGCGGATCGCATCGACGTCGAGCAGGTTGACGGCTCCCATGTCTATCTCGTAAACGGACAGATCCACGTAGTCCAGGCCGAAGCGCTCGGCTATGACCTGGGCGAGTTGATCGGGTCGCAGCACGCCGCTTTCGACCAGGACGCGGCCGGTTGGCTTGCTCTCCATCTTGGCTGCCTCAACCGCCCGCTCGACAGCCTCACGGCTGGCGAAGCCGAGGTCGACTGCCACATCACCAATCAGGTGCTTGGAGCGCCCAACCTGGGGGGATGGCCGCAGCCCGTTCCACTCCGGGCCCGCCTCCTCGCTCTTCTCCTCGGGGGCTGGAACTGGTCGCAAATGGGGTCTTGGCTCCCGCTCGGGCGGGGAGGAATCCGGCATTGGTTGCAGCGCGCCTTGGGCGGAACCGTGGGCGACCACGGGCTGCGTTTGGGTCAGCGTGTGCTGATAGAGCGACGGACCCGGCTGGTCTACAGCACGCGCCACCAAAGGCTCACGAGCACCCGAGCCAACTCCGGCGTGCTCCCCGCCAACAGGCGGCACAGCCCCAGACACAGACTCCCCGGCAAAACCGGATTCGACAGGCCGCAGACCGGGTCCGCCACCGTGTGTCACAGGCCCCGGACCGGTCCCGGCGAGAACTGGCCGCTCGGCACTGGGCTCATCAGCGGTCGCGGCGGGCGCTGATGGAAGCTTGTGCTGGTAGAGCGAAGGGCCCGGCTGGTCTGCCGCACGCGCTACCAAAGGCTCACGACCACCGCTGAGCGGCGCCGTTGGGTCGGGGAGGTCGGGCTCATCGATGCTTGGCTTGACGATGGGGCCAGGCCGGGATGTCTCCCCTGGAGGCAAAAGCAAAACCGGCTTCTCGACCTCACCCACACCCGAAACATCTTGGGGCTCTGCCGGAAGTTGGTGCTGGTAGAGCGACGGGCCCGGTTGATCTACTGCACGCGCTACCAAAGGCTCACGAGCACCCGAGCCAACTCCGGCGTGCTCCCCGCCAACAGGCGGCACAGCCCCAGACACAGACCTCCCGGCGAAACCTGGCTCCTCGACGCTTGGCTTGACGACTGGGTCAGGTCGGAAAGCCTCCGCTGGGGGCGAGTGCAACACCGGCTTCTCGACCGCACCGACACCCGAAACATCCTGGGGTGAGGTTCCCTTGAGGGCTTCGAATGCCGGCTTCTCGGCTACGGAGCCCTGAGCCGGAAGAACCGCGGGAACCGAAGGAACCACGGGAGCCGCCGGGCTCTGCTTGAGCCCCACAGGACCCTGAGCCGAAGGAACCACGGGAGCCGCCGGGCTCTGAGGGAGCGGGGGCGCAGGCCCTTGCAAGGGAACGGACCGAACAGGGGGTGCGGGCACGGGGGCAGGGGCCGGGGGGCGCGCCGGCGAGGAATCCTTCCACAGATCCCGTAGTTTGATCTCACGTGTGAGCCACTTCAGGGGCACGCGAAATCGCTCCTAGTGTTTGAGCTTGTAACTGCCATCAGTAGCTAATCGGCATAGCTAGATGCTCACTTGACCGCCGGGCGTCGTGGTTTGTGTGCATCGATGTTCAGGGGTAGTCAGGATGGCGATAGTTGCGCAAGGCAAAATCGCTTCTCTCTACATACCCAAGATCGCGCCTGACGGATCGTCCCGCGAGGGCCCATCGGCTCTGGCTATCTGGGAAGGCCGTGCTCCAGTGAGCCCTTAACCTGGGCGTCTAGCGCGTTCAGGCGATAAAGAGCGGCGGCCTCAGGGATGCCAAAGCGCTGCGTGTCGGCGCCGTGGTGGGTGATCACACAGTGCTCCAGCGCCAGACGGCGCTCGGCCGATATGCCGCCCGGCATGTACCCGTCGAGCAGACGCAGCCCGAGCTGTATGTGGCCCAGCATCCGCCCTTGCTCACTGAGCGCGATGTCCGCCCCGTAGGTGAACTCCCGGGTCTTGCCGAGATCATGCACGATCGCCGCGCACAGCAATAGGTCGCGATCCAGCTTTGGGTGGAGCACGCACAGCTCGGTGACCATCGTGGCAACCGCCACCGTGTGCTCCAACAGACCACCGAGATAAGCGTGATGGGCAAAGCGCCCGGGCCCGCTGGGCACCAGCGTGCATGGTGCTCGCCTGATCTGCTCGCGTATCGCACGGTCGTCGAGAACGTTCTCAAGCAGCGCCTTCAGGTCGGGCGCGTAGATTTCGCTCGCGAGGTGCTCCAGAAAACCGTCGAGCTCCTCCACGTCTCGATAGGCAACCGGCAGAAACGAGGCTGGATCGGCCTCCTGCTCGTCGGCTCGGACGATCACCTCAAGCGTTACCTGCAACTCGTCACGGAACCGCTCGACGCGACCGCGTACGCGCACCAGATCGCCCCGCTCGAACCCGCCGGCCAGGTGGTCGGCGTCTCGGAAGGCACGAGCGGTGATCGTTCCCGTGCGATCACGAAGCCCAACCGTCAGGTAGGGAGAACCCGTGCGAGTCAGCTGGCGCTCCTTACGAGCACAGGCGAAGATCCCCTCGATCGGCTGTCCGGCGCGCAATGTGGCAACGGTCTGTTCAGCCTGTGGTGGAGCGCTGGCGAGAACACTCATGTTTTCATGATGTACGGTGGATCGGATGCAGCCTTTGACATGGGACCGTCGCCCCGACGCCCTCAGGGCACCGGCGCTGATTTGCGCCTTCCAGGGCTGGAACGATGCCGGGGAGGCGGCGTCTGCGGCCGTATCGTTTCTCGGCGCGGCTCTCGGCGCGCGTCGTTTTGCGCAGATCGATGCGGAGGACTTCTACGACTTCCAGTCCACGCGCCCGCGCATCAAACTGACCGACGGCATCGCCAGGGAGATCGTATGGCCAGCGATCGAGATATCCGAGACGCTGATTCCGCGCGCTCCCCGGGACCTGGTGCTGGTGCAGGGCACCGAGCCCTCGATGCGATGGCGTTCCTTTACCTCCCTGATCGTCGATCTCGCCGAAGCGCTTGGCGTCCAGATGGTCGTGACGCTGGGGGCGTTGTTGGCGGATGTTCCTCACTCCCATCCGGTGGCGATCACCGGTTTGGCATCCGACCCGGCGCTGGTGGAGCGCCTCGGTCTTCATGCCAGCAACTACGAGGGACCCACAGGGATCATCGGCGTGCTGCACAGCGCATGCGCCGGGGCGGGAATCCCCTCGGCCAGCCTGTGCGCAAGCGTCCCCCACTACGTCGCGGCGGCACCCAACCCGAAGGCCGCGCTTGCGCTGGTGCGCAAGCTGGAGGGGCTGGTGGGCGTGTCTGTCAACGCCTCCGAGCTCGAGCAGGCTGCTAGTGATTACGAGCGTCAGGTCAGCCTGGCCGTGCAGTCAGACCCGGACGTACAGGCGTTCGTGGAACGACTCGAGCAGGAGGCCGAGAGCGAGCGACCGCCGCTTTCCCCGGAGGAGCTTCCCTCGGGAGACCTGATAGCCCGCGACTTCCAGCGATTTCTGCGTCAGCGCGGCCCCGATGGTTCGACCGGAGCCTAGAGCTCGGCGGCCGGACACACGATGCGATAGTCACACATCGAGCAGACCGACCGCGAGGGGGTCGGCTCGAACTCCTGGCCGAGGATTCCCTCGCCGACCTCGAGTACGACGTCGTTGATCCACTGGGCGTCGCTCTCGGGAGGCACCTGCACCTTCTGGTTGTCCAGGACGTAGTAGTAGGCCTGGCTGGTGGCCTCTAGATCCCAAGCTTGACGCGCCCCGAGCGCGTACAGCGACAGCTGGATATCCTGGCGCAGATCCGCGGCACTCTTGGGTCGGCCGGTCTTGTAGTCGATCAGCTCATAGCCTCCCCCGGGAAGCTTGTCTACGCGATCGACCCGTCCGCGCAGGTGATGAGGGCCGAGCCGGAAGGCGAAAGACCGCTCGAACCACACGGGCTCGACCGACTCTCCCTCCAGCTGCTGGTGGTAGCGAGTCAGCGCGGCGCGCGCCTTCTCGTGTAGCTGGCGCTCCTGCTCCCCGTCGCCGAAGCCGCCTCGCCTCCAACCCGCCTCGAGCAGGTCCATGAGCTGGGCGAGCGTCACTCCGCGCGCGGAGTGGTAGCGCTCGAGGACCTGGTGCACGACGATTCCGAAGCGCTGATGCAGGGTCGGCTCAGACGGGATGCGAAATACGCGGGCGAACTTGTAGCGCAGTGGACAGCTGCGATAGGTCTCGATGTCTGAGGCCGACAGAAGTAGACCATCCCCCTTGCGAGGCAGAAACGGCTCCAGCGAAGGTTCGTCTCGCGCGGCCATCGCCTGGGCGCGGGCGCGATCGTCGTGCTCGGCGGCAAGCAGGGTTTCGTCCAGGGAGGACGTTTCGTAGATCTCCTTCTGCAGCGAGGTCGCGGCGGCTGCGAGACGCGTGTTGATGTCCGGAAGTGCGTCGGCCACACTCTGCTCGGACGGGCGCTCGAGCAGCGCCGCCAGCTTCACGAGCTCCAAATAGCGCACGACCCCGTGAGAGATATCCAGGTCGGTGTCCAGCCGCAGCTCTCCCAGTCGTCCGCCGATGCGTGCGATGTCCTCGAGCACCTGCCCGCGCATCAGGCGCACCGTCGCATGCAGCGTCTCGGCGGGGCCGAATAGCTCCTCTTCCCGATCCTCCCACTCGGCGCTCAGAGTCCGTCGCGCGTCCTCCACAAACGGCGATGGCGGCTGTAGGGCTCCGTCGACGGAGCTCGTCGAATAGGCCAGCACCAACCGTCCATGAGCCCTCGTCACAGCCAGATACAGCAGGCGACGCATGTGGGCCGTGTGCTCCTCCCGCGGGTTGGGCGGAGACTGCTCGCCCAACAACTGTGGCGGTATACCGCCCCGCGAGCCGTCCTCGGAGTGAGCGCCGGGCATGCGCGCCGACTGCAGCCCGAGCACGTAGACGTGATCGAACTCACATCCCCGGGCCGCGGCGAAACCCATTACAGAGACGATTGGCGGGGCCTGATCGGTTGCGGGCTCGCTGACCGAGAACCCGGCCTCGGACACCGCCGCAAGATATCCGGCCAACTCCCGTGGCGTGGACTGCGGAGAGTGACGCACGAAGCCCGCCGCGAGCTCACCGAGCTTGGCGAGGCTCACGAGTCTCTCGACTACGTCGGTCTGAGCCGCGAACAGCTGCTGGCGGCGCAGTCCCATACGCTCGATCAGACGGTGCACGAAGAGGTCCGGGCGCAATGTGTCCAGGCCGGCGTGGATCTCCTTGTGAAGCTTGAGGAAGCCGAGGATGCGCTCGCGTGCCTCCGGCGGTATGTGCGGGGACTCGGTAGCTCCTGCCAGGGCCGAGATCATGTCCAGCTTGCGGCGCCGGGCGATCTGAATGACACGCGCCAGATCGACCTGCCGCAGCTCTATGGGGGGGCGTGCGAGAGCGCGCACCACAGCGCCGGCGTCACGCGGATCGATCAGCAATCGCATCCATGCGAGCACGTCGCGCACCTCCGCGCTCTGAAAGAACGTGCTCGCTCCGTGCAGGTGGTAGGGGATCGCACGCTCCGCGAACGCCTCGGCGAGCGCCTGCCCTTCGCTTGCTACCGAGCGCACGAGCACCGCGATCTGTCGCGGTGCGACGCCTTGGCGCCCGATCAGGCGCTCTATGTCGGCGGCGACGGCCTGCGCCTGTGTGCGCTCGTTTGAGCAGCGCCAAAAACTGACCTCGCCGTCCTCCAACGCGATCGCCGAAGGCGGCGGGTCCTCGGTCTGCGCGACCGCGGCACTCACGGCGATGACGCTCGATGAGCAGCGAAAGCTCTCTCCGAGGGTGATTGTGTGCGCGTCGGGGTGCCTCACCTGAAAGTCGGCCAGATTGCCGGTTCGTTCGCTGAAGCCGCGTTCGATCGCCTGGTTCTCGTCTCCCGCCGCGAGCAGTTGCGAGTGTTCTCCGGAGAGCAGATCGATCAGCCTCACCGCAGCGGGGCTTGCGTCCTGAAAGTCGTCCACCAGGACGTGCCTGTAGCGCTCGGCGATCCGTGTGCGGACGGCCACACGGTCCTCCAGCAGTGCACATACCTTGATCAGCAGCTCCCCCACGTCTGGGGTTCCTCGCTCGACGAGCATGCGGTCGTGATCGCGATAGAGCTGTGCGAACTCTCGCTCCTGCGCTGCGTGCTGTGGCTGGCTGGCCGCCCATGCCCCGTAGCGCTCGGGGTCGATCAGCTCACCCTTCAAGCGATCGATCCGTTCGACCAGGCTGGCCATCAGCTCCGATGGACGGCCCTGGAAGTCGTGAAGCGACAACGTCAGCTCCTCGATGTGCTCGAGCAGCATCGCCACTCGATCCGCGCGGGTCGCCACCTGAAAGAAGGGGTCTAGGCCGGCTTCCAGGGCCTCCGAGCGCAGTACCCGCGCGCATAGCGCCGGGGGGGTCAGGACCGCGAGTTCCTCATAGCCTCGCGTAAGCGTGTCCTCCAAGCGTGTTCGTATCTCGTCCGCCGCGGTCTGCGAGACACTCAGAACCAGCACGCTCTCAGGCGCGTTGTCCTGAGCCACCAGCCACTCCACGCGCGCCATCAACGCACGCGTCTTGCCTGTTCCGGCGGCACCGCAGACGAGCAGCGGACCGCTCTCGTGAGTGACTATCTCACGCTGGGTCTCCGAGAGCCCGTTCAGAAGTGAAGACACATGTCTAGGATATGGGCCCCTCCAGTTGCGGGCACAAGCCGCCTCGGTCCAGCCGCGGCAGCGAGCCCGCCTAGGATGTGTCTATGAACGTCGCGACTGCCGTGGATTGGAAGACCGCTCAGCGGGTCGGAAGTTTGATCGCAGGCTCCCCTCCGTATGGCGGCGTGCTCGCCTCCTCGGTCCAGCCGCTCGCGCACGACTTTGCCCGTCACGTCGGTGACTACACGGGCCTGGAGCTGCCATCTGAGCTGCCGCCGCTTGAGATTGTCGACCGGCCTGACTGGATCGCGGCCAACCTGAAAACCATCCCGCCCTTGCTGGAGTCCCTCACCGTCTCTGAGTCACAGGAGGAGCAGGAGCGGGCCACCGAGTCTCGACCGGCGGGGAACAGAGACGCCTGGAGGGCTCGCTTCAGCGCCGCCGAAGAGCGGTTGTCTGACTCCCTGGACACCGCCTTCGGTCATCTGTTCGGGGCTCAGTTCGGGGCGGTCACAGGTGTCCTCTCCCAGCTCGTGCTCGGCCAGTACGAGTTCTCTCTGCACGATTCTGAGTCGGCGCCGCGCCTGCTTCTGGTGGCACCCAATCTCGCCCGTACTGCCCGTGATCTCAACATCGAGCGCGACGAGCTGGTCTCGTGGGTGGCGATCCACGAGATAACCCACGCCGTCCAGTTCTCTGGCGCACCGTGGCTGCGCGAGCATCTCCTGGGGATGATGCGAGAGCTGCTCCAGGGATATGTCGGATCGCTCGCCGAGACACCTTCCGGTGCGGAGGGTGATCGCTCTCGCACGCCGGATCCGCGCGAGTTGCTCAGGCGGGCGAACTACGGAGAACTCGGAAATCTGCTTAGGCGGATCCGTGAGGGCGAAGCGATGCGGGTCATGTTTGGCGAGGATCGCTGGCAGCTGTTTGACAGCCTGCAGGCGACCATGTCCCTGATCGAGGGGCACGCCGACCACGTCATGGACGCCGTGGGAGCCGAGGTGCTGCCATCGATTCCGAAGCTGCGGGCCGCCCTGACCGAAAGGCGCGAGGATCGACGTGGATTGCTGTGGCAGGTGCTAGGACGCCTGCTCGGACTGGGCATGAAGATGCGTCAGTACGAGGTTGGTCGGCGCTTCTGCGACGCTGTCGTGGAGGCCACCGGGCCACCAACGCTCACCCTTGCCTGGCGCTCGCCGGAGGACCTTCCGAGCACGGCCGAGCTCGAGAACCCTGAGCTCTGGCTCAAGCGGATCACATAGCCGCGTAGGCGAGAGAGCGCTCACCGCTGGCCTTGCGGATCGTGTCCTAGGGGCGCGGTCGCAATACGGAACTACGAACATATGTTCCCGTCCCCGTATTTGAATACCATGTAAATGGCCCACTTCATGAGTTATTCGTGCTCGATGCCGGGAAACGTGTAACCATCCACAAAGTCTGTTGTACAAACATGTGTTCGGTGGTAAGCTGACCACCGGGACAGATCGAACATACGTACTCAGACCTCTCCAAGAGGCTCGACATAGGAGATCCCACTCCAGATGGCAACCGCTAGTAACACATCACCCAGCAAGACAAAAGCAGCCGCGCCCAAGCGTACGGCACCCCGTCGCAACGCGAGCGGCTCCGGCAGCGCCAAGACCGCCCGCACAAGCGCCCAGACCAAGTCCACTCGCGCCAAGGCAGCGCGCACCCGCGCCGCCCACGAGACCGAGTCGGCCGCGCGGCAAGCTCAGACAGCCACTCGCGAGACCGCTGGCGTATTTGGCGACTACGCCGAGCGCGCCGTTCTGATTCCGGTCGGCGCCGCCCTGATTGCACGCGACCGCGTGGTCACGACCGTGAGCGACACGCTCTCCAGCTACGCGACTCCCTCCAAGGCCCAGGCGCAGATACGCAAGTTCGAGCGCCGGGGCACCACAGCTCGCAACCGCCTGGAGCGCGAGGTGCGCAAAACCCGCACACGCGTGGAGCGCGAGGTGCGTCAGCGTCGCCGTGATTTGGAGGCTCGCCGTGGCTCGGTCACCAAGAACCTCTCAAAGCAGGTGGAGCAGACCCAGACCCAGATAGAGAACGCGGTGCGCACTCGTCTGGAGGAAGGGGCGGACCTGGCGGGACGGATCCAGGAGCGCGTGCTGCATCTCGTGTAGAGACACCAGTTTCCCCCACTCCGGCCCCAGGAGAGCCGGTGTGGAAGGTCTGCCGGCCTCATATCTCGCCGGCAGTAGAAGGACCCTCTCCTCCCTCAGCCAACGGGGCGGCCCCCACCGCCCCGTTGGCCCTTTAAGGACAGTTCGAGGCAGTTTGTAAGAATGAGCATCGTGGCCAACAAGGAAGAGATCATCAAGGCGCTCGAGGTCGTGATCGACCCAGAGCTGCGTCGATCGATAGTCGAGCTCGACATGGTGCGCTCGATCGACGTGAGCGACAACGGCGTAGTCGATGTCACCGTCTCCCTGACAACGGCTGGTTGTCCCATTCGCGGGCATTTCCAGACGTCGGTGACACAAGCCGTGGCGGCACTACAGGGCGTTACGCACGTCAATGTCTATTTCGACGTTCTGAGCGACGAGCAGAAGGCGGCCCTGCGTGAGAAGCTTGGTCGTCCCAGTGGTTTGCCGGATGGCGCTCTCGCTCAGGTCGCGAACGTAATCTGCATCGGCTCGGGCAAGGGCGGTGTGGGCAAGTCGACGCTGACCGCAAACCTGGCTGGCGCTCTCACCATGGAGGGCAAGCGTGTGGGCATCCTCGACGCCGACGTGTGGGGCTACTCGATCCCCCGAATGTACGGTCTGGGCGCCACCCGTCCGCCCGTCTCGCCTCAGCGAAAGATCGTTCCCCTGGAAGCCCACGGTGTGAAGGTGATGTCGATCGGTTTCTTTGTCGCCGAGGACGCCGCCGTCGTGTGGCGCGGGCCGATGCTGCACAAGGCGCTCACCCAGTTCCTACAGGACGTCGCCTGGGAGGCGCTCGACTACCTGCTGATCGACCTTCCGCCCGGGACGGGGGATGTATCGATGACGCTCGCGCAGTTGCTGCCGCAGGCGCAGTTCTTGATCGTCACCACACCCCAGCCGACCGCCCAGAAGGTAGCGCGTCGTTCGGCCGAGATGGCTCACAAGGTGTCGCTGGAGATATGCGGGGTGATCGAGAACATGTCGGGCTTTCACACTCCCACCGGAGAGCGCTATGCGATCTTCGGGGAGGGCGGGGGCCAGGAGCTGTCTGACGAACTCGATGTGCCCCTGCTCGGCAAGGTTCCCCTGACGATGCCGTTGCGCGAACACGCCGACCGCGGCACCCCGCTCGTGCTCGAGGATCCCGACGACCCCGCCTCTCAGGCGATCGCGCGGGCCGCCCGCGGGCTTATCGCAATGGCTCCCGTTGCGCTACCCACGCTGCCGCTGGCATCCGTGCCCACCGGCGCAAGCGCATCTCCTCCAGCGGGCCCCAAGCCGGCGGGTATGTCGCTGCCGATGGCCTGAGCCCTGAGAGGCAACTGGCTTTGGCTCTGACCCGCACCACGAAGCGACGGCAGCCGCTGTGAAGCCTGAGGCGCCCCGAGGCCTGTGATCGCGGCCTATTTGTTGCCGTTGGAGTAGTACTCGACGTTGATCTGGGCGTACTTCTGCCACTCGTCGGGGAGTTGGTCCTCGGCGAAGCACGCATCCACGGGGCACGCCTCGACGCACGCGTCGCAGTCGATGCACTCCTCGGGGTCGATGTAGAGCATTTCGGCTGCGTCATATCCGGGCTCGTCGGGCGTCGGGTGGATGCAGTCCACAGGGCATACCTCGACGCAGGAGTTGTCCTTCGTGCCGATGCACGGCTCAGCTATCACGTAGGCCATTGGCTCTTTTCCTGGTTCCTTTTTCCGGGTTTCAGCGGGGCTACTGGCATTTTACGGATCGGCGGCGGCGAACAGGGTCAAGGTGACTTCCGCTAGGGTCGGTCGCATGCTGCTGCTCACGGGCGCGACCGGTCTGATCGGATCGGCGTTGCTGCGCCGGCTCATCGGCGAAGGAGAGCAGGTGCGCTGTCTGGTGCGCGACCCCCGCCGGCTCGGTGCCCAGCGCGTGCGCGTGCAGATCGCACTCGGCGACCTGACCGACCCGCCGTCGTTCCGCAACGCCATGCGCGATGTTGACACGGTCGTGCACCTGGCGGCGTCAATTCGCGACCAGCCGCATGGCTCGATCGAGGAGCTCAACGGGATCGCGACTTGGAGGATGGTGCAGGCGGCCGAGCGGGCCGGCGTTGAGCGGTTTGTGTTCTTCTCGGCGCTGGGAGCATCGAGCCACCATCGCGCGCGCTTCTTCCGGGCCAAGGCGCTCGCCGATCAGGCCGTTCGGGAGGCGCAGCTGCGTTCGATCATTCTCTTCCCGTCGATCGTGTACGCGCCGGCAGATCCGTGGCTGACGCTGCTGGAGCGCCTGTCGCTGCTGCCGCTGATGCCAGTTTCGGGCCGGGGACAAGCCGCATTTCAGCCGATCTGGGCCGAGGACGTGGCGGACTGTGTAATGGCCGTACTGAAGGCCGGCGGCTCAGAGGCACAGACGCACTATGAGCTGGCTGGCCCCGAGACACTCACTCACACACAGATCGTGCGGCTGGCTCTGAAAGCGCTGGACCGCAGACGCCCACTGATACACGTCCCCACCCCCGTTGTATCTCGAGGGCTGAGGCTGTTGGAGGCGGCGGCGGGCACGCGCGCGTTCGCCACATGGGACGAGGCCGAGCTGATGGAGGTCAGCATGACTTCCATCAGCGGGACCACCGACGTAGAAGTGCTCGGAGTCAAACCACGGCGGATGTCAGCTGTGCTCGGCGTCGGCTGATCCCTGCCGGCAGGTCATTGGAGTCCTCTCGTCAGCCTGGTACGCGGCGCTGGAGCATCGCGGGTCGGCGCCCCATCCAGGGGTGGGTCTTCTCCAGCTGGCTGGCGAGCGCGAGCAATTGACCCTCGCCGGCCGGTCGCCCGACGATCTGAACAGCGAGCGGCAGCCCGTCCTCGCCCTCGAACAACGGCAGCGAGATCCCTGGCTGTCCGCTGGCGTTGAACACGGGGGTGAACGGCGTAAACAAGCCGGAGCGGGTGAACGTGTCCATTGGCTCAGGCGCGGCTGTGTCGAGTGTTCCCAGGGGCAGCGGGCGCTCGGCCAAGGCTGGGGTCAGCAGCGCGTCGTAAGGGGTCAGGAACGAGACGAGGCGCCGAGCGAACGCCTGCAGTCGCACAGCCGCTCCCATGCTCTGGATGGCATCGATTTTGTTGATCATCGAATAGATCGCCCAGCTCATGGGCTCCATGTCCTCTGCTATCGGTGCGCGTCCCGCGACAACGCCGGAGTACGCGATCGACAGCGCGATGTGGTTTGAGAAGACGAGGCCGAATAGCTCTCGCAGGCCGTCGTCCTGCCACGGAGGGTTGACCTCGACCACCTCGTGCCCGAGCGAGCGCAGCAGATCGGCGGCGTCAGCCACGGCCTGCGCGCATACGGGATCGACGAGGGCATCGGGCACCGGCGGTAGCGTCGTGGCGGCGATTCGCAGCTTCCCGGGAGTGCCTGTGGCGCTCTGAGCGAACGGCTGGGCGGGCGGCGGCGCCCAGGTTGCATCGCCAGGCTCATAGCCTGCGAGCACATCGAGGATCGCGGCGGTGTCGGCGACGGTGCGAGTGAGCATGCCGTCGATCCCCAGCGAGGAGTCGCCGAGCTCGGGGGCGGCGGATATCCGTCCGCGGCTCGGCTTCAGACCGACTAGCCCGCAGCACGCGGCGGGAATGCGGATCGAGCCGCCGCCGTCGTTGCCGTGGGCTACCGGCACCATGCCGGCGGCGACGGCCGCTGCGGCCCCACCTGAGGAGCCTCCCGGTGTGCGCTCCAGATCCCAGGGATTGCGGGTGGGGCCGAAGATACGCGCCTCAGAGACGGGCAGGATGCCGTACTCGGGCAGCGTGGTGCTGCCGACGATCACAAAGCCGGCGTCCTTCAGGCGCCTGGTCACGTTGTGGTCGTAGTCGCATACGTTGTCGGCCATCAGGGCGCAGCCGTAGGTCAGGCGGAGTCCCTGCACGGGGCGGTTGTTCTTGATCGCCGTCGGCACGCCCGCGAATGGGCGCTCGTCGCCAGGCCGGATCGAGTCGGCCACCGCCAGTGCGCGCTCTGCATCTACCTCGACAAACGCGTTCAGGGAGGGGTTGAGCTCCTCGATCCGCGCCAGGGATATCTCCACCAGCTCCCGTGCGGACGCCTCTCCGTTGCGCACCATGTCGGCGAGCTCGCTCGCCTCTCGGAACATGAGATCGCTATCGGACACGTCTTCTCCTCCTCGTGGTGTCCAATGCAGCCTACTCGTAGGATCATTCCTGCGACCATATGCACTCACGCCTCTAGACAATCGCCAGTTAGCAACCGAGCCCAGAAAGCGAGCGCCATGACCGAGGTTCAGTCAGCACCGGAGGTCCAGTCGGGCCTGGAAGGCGTCGTCGCCTTCGCGACCGAGATCGCCGAGCCCGACAAAGAGGGTGGCGCGCTGCGCTACCGCGGCGTCGACATCGAGAACCTCGTCGGCGCGGTTCCCTACGAGCAGGTCTGGGGCCTGCTGGTGGACGGACACTTCAAACCCGGCCTGCCACCGGCCGAACCGCACGCGCTGACGGTGCGCTCCGGCGACCACCGCGTCGACGTGCAGTCGGCGCTCGCTATGCTCGCGCCCGAGTGGGGCTTCGGCCAGCTGATCGACATCACCGACGAGGAGGCGCGCGACAACCTCGCGCGCGCCTCGGTGATGGCACTGTCGTTCGTGGCCCAGTCGGCCCGCGAAGCCGGCCAGCCGCCGGTGCCCCAGTCGGAGATCGACCAGGGCCGCACTATCCCCGAGCGCTTTCTGATCCGTTGGCGCGGCGAGGCCAACCCCGACCACGTCAAGGCGATCGACGCTTACTGGGTCTCGGCCGCCGAGCACGGAATGAACGCCTCGACGTTCACTGCCCGCGTGATCGCTTCGACGGGAGCCGATGTAGCGGCGGCGCTGTCCGGAGCCGTGGGCGCGCTGTCGGGCCCGCTGCACGGCGGCGCCCCCTCGCGCGTGCTGAAGATGCTCGAGGAAGTCGAACAAACCGGCGATGCCGAGCGCTGGGTCTCCGACGCGCTCGACCGTGGGGAGCGGTTGATGGGCTTCGGACATCGTATCTACCGCGCAGAAGACCCTCGAGCGCGCGTTCTCCGCAGAACCGCCAGCGAACTGGGCTCGCCACGCTTCGAGGCCGCCGAGGCGCTGGAGAAGGCCGCGCTCGCCGAGCTCCACGCACGCAGGCCAGATCGCGTGCTGGCCACGAACGTCGAGTTCTGGTCGGCCGTGATCCTCGACCTCGCAGAAGTCCCGCCGGACCTGTTCACGCCGATGTTCACGTGTGCGCGCGTGGCCGGCTGGTCGGCGCACATCCTGGAGCAGAAGCGCGAGGCGAAGCTGATCCGCCCGACGGCGAAGTACGTGGGGCACGGACCGCGACCTGTGTCAGAGGTCGAATAGGCGCCGCACCTTAAAGATCGAGGGCCCAGCATCCTGCCGGGCCCTCTGCTCAACTATCGACCGCCTGTGCGTGCAGCTGAAGCGCTGCACGCACACTAGACGATTGACTACATCATCCCGCTCATGTCCGGCATACCCCCGCCGCCGCCACCGGCGCCTTCCTTCTCGGGCACCTCGGCGACGATCGCCTCGGTGGTGAGGATGTTCTTGGCGATCGACGCCGCGTTCTGCAGCGCCGAGCGCGTGACCATGGCCGGGTCGATCACGCCTGCGGCGACGAGATCGACGATCTCGTTCGTCGCGGCGTTCAGGCCGTGGCCTTTCTTGGCCTTGCGCACGTCGTTGACCACGACGGAGCCCTCCAGGCCCGCGTTCTCGGCGAGCTGACGCAGCGGCTCCTCGAGCGCCCGCAGCACGATCCGCGCACCCGTGCGCTCGTCGTCTGAGCCGTCTACCGACGCGCCGTTGTCGCTGATCGTGACCGCGGCCGAGGCCTGCAGCAGCGCGACGCCGCCGCCGGGCACGATGCCCTCCTCGAGCGCCGCACGTGTCGCCTGCAGGGCGTCCTCGACACGGTGCTTCTTCTCCTTCATCTCGGTCTCGGTCGCCGCTCCGACCTTCACCACGGCGACACCGCCGGAGAGCTTTGCAAGCCTCTCCTGCAGCTTCTCGCGGTCGAAGTCCGAGTCGGTGTTCTCGATTTCGGCCTTGATCTGGTTGATGCGGCCCTTGATCGCCTCGCCGTCGCCTGCGCCGTCGACGACCGTGGTGTTGTCCTTGGCGACCACCACGCGACGCGCGCGACCGAGCTGGGAGAGCTGGGTGTTCTCGAGCTTCAGACCCAGCTCCTCGGTGATCACCTCGCCACCGGTCAGGATCGCGATGTCCTCGAGCATCCGCTTGCGACGGTCACCGAAGCCCGGCGCCTTGACCGCCACGCCGGTGAACGTGCCGCGGAGCTTGTTCACGACCAACGTCGCGAGCGACTCGCCCTCGACGTCCTCGGCGATGATCAACAGCGGCTTGCCCGACTGAATCACCTGCTCCAGCACCGGCAGCACGTCACGCACCGAGCCGATCTTCGAGTTGGCGATCAGAATGTAGGGGTCCTCGAGCGTCGCCTCCATGCGGTCCTGGTCGGTGACCATGTACGGCGAGATGTAGCCCTTGTCGAACTGCATGCCCTCGGTGAATTCGAGGTCCATGCCGAACGTCTGGCCCTCCTCGACGTTGACGACGCCGTCCTTGCCGACCTTCTCGATCGCGTCGGCGATCACATCGCCGATCTCCTCGTCGCCGGCCGAGATCGTCGCCACGCGGGCGATCTGGTCCTTGCCGGAGACCTCCTTGGACTGCGACGCGATGTTCTTGACGACCTCGTCGACAGCCGTCTCGATGCCGCGCTTGAGCGCCAGCGGGTTCGCACCCGCCGCGACGTTCTTCAGGCCCTGGCGAACGATCGCCTGGGCGAGCACGGTGGCCGTCGTTGTGCCGTCGCCGGCGACGTCGTTGGTCGCCGTGGCGACCTCGCGCACGAGCTGTGCGCCCTGGTTCTCGAAGACGTCCTCGACCTCGATCTCACGCGCGATCGTGACGCCGTCGTTGGTGATCGTCGGGGCGCCGAACTTCTTGTCGAGCACGACGTAGCGGCCCTTCGGGCCGAGCGTGACCTTGACCGCGTTCGCGACAGCGTCAACACCCGCCTCGAGCGCCTAACGCGCCTCTGAGTTGTACTTGATTTCCTTGTGAGCCATGTCTTCTCTGTTCTCCTTAGGACTCGACAAGGGCAAGGACATCGGACTCGCGCAGCACGAGCAGGTCCTCCCCGTTTCGGATCTTTGATCTCGGTCCCGCCGTACTTGCTGTACAGGACCTTGTCGCCCTTCTTCACATCCAGCGGGATGCGCTTGCCGTTGTCGTCGAGCTTGCCGTCGCCGACGGCGAGGACCTTGCCCATCTGCGGCTTCTCCTTGGCGGTGTCGGGGAGGACGATGCCGCTAGCGGTCTTCTCCTCCTCCTCGATCGCCCGCACGATCAGACGATCGCCCAGGGGCTTGAGCTTCATTTGAAAACCTCCGTATCTAGAGAATGCGACTCGGCGGCTACAACCTCACGGTTGGAGAGCTGCCACCTGACTGGCACTCTCGAGGGAGAGTGCCAACCGCAGGCCCAATATAGACGAATCCGCCGTCCAAGGCCGATTTTGGCACTCTCTAACCCAGACGTGCCAGCGCTGCTTGCACGCGCCCGGGCCCGGCGGCTCCTGGCCTTCAGTTCTGGGCGCCGCCGAAGCCCTTCATCGCCTCGGTCATGCCCGGGGCTTGTCGACGATCTGCGAGAAGCGCACGACGGTGACGGTGTCGTCCATGACACCGGCCGGCCGTAGATCTGCTCGAGGAAGTGGATCAGCTCCTCGTGGCGGCGGAACTCGGGGTTGTCGTGCTTGATGTCGCGCGGCGAGAGGTCTGCGCACCTTCATCACCTCGACCTGGTCGATCACCGCCTCGAAGATCCGTTCGCGCGGCGAGTACTGGTAGCCGATCGTGACAAGCACTGCCTGGTTCTTGCGGTACTTGTGCGACTTGTCGCCGAGGCGGATCGTGGCCGTCTTGCGCCCCGCTTGAGCTCGTCGGCGAAGATCGTCGAGTAGAAGTTGAGGACCTGCACGGCCGGCAGGCTACCGGTCTGGCCCGCCATCAGGCCAGTGCGCGGCGCGACCATCTCGCGTTCGCCGACGTGGTCAGCTCGCGCGCGGCCTCGCTCAGGCCCATCCAGCGCGCCTCCTCGACCTCTTTGTCGTGGTCGGCGAGGTCACCTGACACGTAGCTGAACAGGAAGAAGCGCACGACCTTGGAGATCGGTGCGCCCGTCGCGGCGGTACCAGTAGCGCGTCTCGCCCAGCTCGCACACGGGCTCAGCGACTATGCCCGTCTCCTCGCGCACCTCGCGCGTGGCCGCCTGTACGGGCGTCTCGCCCGGGATCGATGTGGCCCTTGGGCAGCGCCAGCACGCTTGCGAGCCATCCGACGCACGGCGCGTGGGGACGATCACGATCACCTGGCTGCCGCGCACGACTGCGCCCCCGGCGGAGAACTCAGCCGCCGCGGCCGGCGGGTGGCTGGCTAGAAGACATACTCTTTGAGCGCCTCGGCGTCGTGCACCGTCAGACGGCCGCGGCCCTGTGAGATCACGCCGGCACGCTCGAGCACCGCCAGGAAACGGCTGGCGGACTCGCGCGAGGAGCCCGCGAACTGCGCGAGTTCGGCCTGGGTGGTCGTAACGAGCACATCGGTGCCGTCCTTGCCGGCGGCCACCTCCTGCTCGACGAGCGCCGAGAGCGCCACCGCCACCCGGCTCTGCACAGTCTGGAAGGACTGCCGCGAGAGGCGTTCGTTCATCTCGCGCAGACGCCGGCCGAGCGCGATCACCAGCCGCGTGGCGATGTCGGGATGCTCCTTCATCAGCCTGCGCATGTCCGGGCCGAGCACCCCGACGACACTCATCGGCTCGATCGCCTCCACGGTGGCGGAACGGCGCTCGTCCTCGAACATCGCCAGCTCGCCGAAGATGTCGCCGGGACCGAAGGTCGCAAGCGTGATCGTGCGCCCATCGCCGTGGCTGCGCACAGCGCGCGCATGCCCCTCGCGCACGACGTAGCAGGTGTCGCTGGAGTCGCCCTCGCGGAACACCGCCTGCCCGGGCTCAAACGTTCTGGGGACCGCTACCTCAGCGATGCGCTGCAGGTCATCGTGCTCGAGGGTGGAGAACGCCGGCACGCGCGCCAACAGCTCCACGACCTCGGCTGCGTTTGGACTTCTGGGGACCATGCTCGCAGGAGATATCACACGCGCCCTCTTTCCTTGGCGGTGATCGTCTCGGTGCATTTCAGACATACAACGATCCGTTCGCCAATAACGGTTGTTCTTGTATTTGATGAACCTCGGCTATCTTCATTTGGTGATTTCACGTTGCAGGGGCTTGACTGCCCCGATCAGGGCCGCCCAGCTAGCGGTCGCCTTCGCGCTTCTCTTGGCCCCCGTGACGGCCGCGGCCTCCACCGCGCCGAGTAAGAACCAGGCTGAAAGTGGCGCAAAGACCACTCGCTCTATCAATCACGGAACTTGTGGGCAACTCTGGACATCTGCGATCCGGCGAATCGACCGCATGCCGTTGGGGTGCGCGGCTCGATGCCGAGCGATGGGCACTCCAAGGACACTATGTACATGCGCTTTCAGCTGCAGTACCTGGACGCAACAACTCAGAAGTGGGTGGACCTCGGGAAGAGCTCCGACTCGGGCTTCATCACCCTGGGCAGCGCGGCCACTGCCCGGCAGGCCGGGCGCACCTTCGAACTGGTGCCGAGCACCGGCACCGTATACGCTGCGCGGGTACGTCGAATTCCAGTGGCGGCGAGCCAACAAGACGGTCCACGAAGTGGCGCGCGCCACGAGTGCCGGGCATACAAGCCTCGCCGGAGCGGATCCCGCTAACTTCAGCGCGGCTACCTGCACACTCAGCTAGCGAAAAGCCTCGGGTCGTTGGTGATGATGCCGTTGACACCCATCGCCGTCAGGCGCTCGATCATGCGTGCGTCGTCGACAGTCCACACAAACAACTGACCGCCACCTTCGCGCACGGCGCGCAGCAGCGGCCGAGTCACGACGCGCCAGTGCGCCATGATCGCGTCGAAACGGCCCTCCAACAGAGCCGTGCGCGCACGGCGCGGCAGCATGGCGCGATAGCCGGTGAGCATTGCAAGCGCGGGTATCGCGGTGAGCATGTCGGTGGTGTAGTCGCGGCGCACCCGCGGCACCGACCAGCCCAGGCGCAGCTGCGGCTCGGCGGCGCGGATCTTGGCCAACCCCGAAGGGAACATCCCGCTGATGAGCGTGCGCGGCACCAGCTCGAACTCTCGCAGCGCCTCCAGCACGCGCAACTCATAGCCGGGCAGCTTCACGTCGACGTCGAGCTCGATGCCGGCGAAGGAAGGTCCTGACAGATGCTCGAGCGCCTGCTCGAAGGTCAGCGGGGCGTGGGCTTGCAGGGTCCCGTGGTCGTGGGCGACCAGGAGGCGCCCGCTGCCGTCGGGATGCTCGGCAAGCACGTCGAACTCGATCATGTCCACGCCGTGACGCAGCGCGGCGTCGAAGCTCGCGAGTGTGTTGCCGGGCTCGATGTGCGCGGCTCCCTTGTGGCCGACCCGACGCGGTGTCAATGCTGACATCCAGGACACCAGAACGTCAGCCGGTTCTGCTCTCCTTGGCCGCGCCCAAGGATGCGCTCGCCGCAGCGCGAGCAGGGCATCCCGGCGCGCCGGTACACCGAGCGAGGACGCGCCTCGAACCCGTCGCGTGCGGATTGGCCCATGCGCTCGGATGCGAAGGCCACGACCGCGAGTGCCTCATCGTCCGCCACACTCCGTATCTCTCGCCAGGGATCGATGCCAGCGGCAAAGCAGGACTCGGACTTCCAGATGTTTCCGATGCCGGCCAAGGTGCGCTGGTCGAGCAGCGCATCGCCGATTGGGCGCGTTGGATCGTCTTCTCGAAGCAGCCTGAGGAATCGCCGCTCGTCGAAGCTTTTGGCGAGTATGTCGGGACCGAGGCTCGTCAGGCGCCGATCGAAGCGTGTGCGCGACTCGCTCATGACCTCGAGCACAGGGCCATCGAATTGCACCACCTCGGTACCTCCGACGCGGATGATCAGCCATGCCCGCCTGTGTGAGCGCCGCCAGCGTTGGCCGCGGATGTGAACACCCCACGAGCCGCTCATCCGCAGATGAGAATGCAATGTCAGATCTCCCTCGAAGCGCAAGAACAGGTGCTTGCCGTAGGCGCTGACGGAGCTCACGGCCCGCTGCGCCAGCCGCTCCGGCCAGCGATCGTGAATGTGACGTGGTTGGGGTGCGAGCATCTCCTCGGGCACCAGTCCCTCGAGCACGTGACGGATGCGGTTCGCGGCGTAGTGGATGGTGTCGCCCTCTGGCATTTCAGGCGCTGAGCGTCAGGCGGCGCGGACCCGGGTGAAAGCCGACGTCTGTGAGCATGGTCTCCCAGCGCGATCCCAGGACCGGCTCGCCGTTTACCTTCTCTAGCGCTATGCGCTTGACGCCACCCGCACGCGCATGGTCGGCCAGCGCGGACAATGCTCCGGTCAGATGTCCATCTTGGGGATCGATGAGCACCTCCAGGGAGCGTCCGCTGCGCTCCAGATACAGGACAGGCTCTGCTCCCACGAGCACGACCGTGGCCCCTGGATTGCGCGCCAGACGACGTCCCGTGCGTCCCTCCGGCCAGCGCAGAGCACTTCCGTATGGTTGCGCGGGATCGGCCGCCGCCAGCACGAGCGGGGGAGCGTCCTCGGAAGATCGCAGCCCGCGCAAGCGCTCCACCGCTCCCGGCAGCGCGAACTGAGCGCCACCGAGACCTTCAACGAAATAGCCGCGGCGACAGACGCCCAGGGTCTCCAGCTGGCAAAGCTCGGGGTAGATCGCCGAAAAGCCGCCGCTGATTCCTTCGGCCAACACGAGCTCACGGGTGAGAATGCCATGGCGCTCCAGCAGCAGCTCGGCTTGTACACGGCGACGCCCACTGGGATCGAGATCCTCCACGGGCTGAAACAGAGGGGCGGTCAGTGACCAGCGGCCCTGCAGGTGGGCGCGGCCTGCATCGCGTCGCGAGGCGAAACGCGAGCGACTCATCGTCGGTTTTCCAGCGCGGGATGGGGACGATCGCAAAGCACGCGCCAACGTCAGCCGCGGGGCGCGTAGGGGAGCAAACGCGTCGTTGGTCACCTCCGCCGACCAGACCAGGTCCCACAGGGCATCCTGGAGGGCCTCGGGCGCCAGATCGAGCTCGGCGAGCAGGTCGCTGAAGAAGCAGGCGCCTCGGGCCAGCCGTTCGCGCACGAGCGCGTGCGCAGGCTCCTCCGGAGACTGGCCCCGGTAGTTTGGTGCTCCGATCGTCGCCGCGTCCTCGCGGAAGTACAGGACCACCTTGCCACCGGAGCGGCCGAGGGCGCCTGCGCCGACCCACACGAGCTCGCCGGAGGCGCATAGCTCGTCCATCCATGACCGTGAGTAGGCACCGATGCGGCGTGGCAGCACGTCGCGCTCCCACATTTCGGGCGTGAGCGCGAGGCCCTGTAGAGGAACCAGTATTTCGCGCAGGCGATCCACGCCAGCGCCGCTGGATGAGTGGCGGTCGATGCCATGCCAGGCCGGCAGAAAGGCGGCGAAGGCACGGCGCTCGGCTGGCTCGATCTCTTTGCGAAGGACAGCCAGCGAGGCACGCCGAAGGCGTCTGAGCACATCGGTGTCGCACCACTCTCTCTGGCCGGCGGTCCCGCCTGGGCGCAGTTCACCCCGCACAAGTGTGCCCATGCCCTCCAATCTCTCGAGCGCATGACGGAGCGGGTCTATTCCGATCAGGTAGCGCTCGCGTGGTTCGGCGGTGAGGAAAGGCCCGTGGGTCGCTCCGTAGCGTCGCATCAGCTCGATCAGCGCGTCGGGTACGTCATCCAGGAATGTCTGTGGCAGGCCACCCGGCGGCATGATCCCCAGCGCGTCGCGCCACAGACCGGCCTCCTCGGCGGGCACGTAGCGCTCCTCACCGCCGATCCGCAGATGAATGACACGGCGTTCGCGCTCGAGCTCTCCCACCAGCGCTTGCCCGTCGATCCCCTCTGTGACCCGTTCTGTGATCTCAGTCGTATTCAGATCACCGACGCGGCGCAGCACATCTTGCAGCTCGTCGCGGGTGCTCGCGCGTCTGCGCTCCGAGCGATGTTGCAGATCGTCCTGGATCTGATCGAGCGCGGCCGGGTCGATCAGCTCGCGCAGCTCCTCGGAGCCGAGCAGCTCGCGCAGCAGGTCGCGATCCAGAGACAGCGCGGCGGCACGACGCTCGGCATTGGGGGCGTCCCCCTCGTACATGTATGTCGCGACGTAGTCGAACAGCAGCGAGGAGGCAAACGGCGAGGCTGTGGGGGTCTCGACTTCGACGAGCGCTATCTCGCGTCGGTGAAGACGCGTGAGTAGATCCGTGAGGCCAGGGAGATCCAGGACATCCTTGAGGCACTCGCGATAAGTCTCCAGCACGATCGGAAATTGGCCATAGCGCTTGGCGACCTCGAGCAGGCTCTGTGACTTCAGACGTTGCTGCCACAGTGGGGTGCGCTTGCCGGGGTATGCCCGTGGGATCAACAGCGCGCGGCCTGCGTTCTCGCGGAAGCGGGCCCCGAACAGAGCCGATGAGGAGAGCTCGGCGACCACTCGGTCTTCCAGCTCTTCTGGGTCGATCAATACAATCTCGGATCCGTTGATCGCCTCATCCGCGTCGGGTAGATGGACGATGATCCCGTCGTCCGACGAGATAGCGTCGGCTTCAAGCCCCAGCTCCTCGCGGATGCGCGCCGAGATGGCAAGAGCCCAGGCGGCGTGCACACGCCCTCCGTATGGGGAGAGCACGCACAGGCGCCAGTCGCCGATCTCGTCGCGGAAGCGCTCGATCACTACCGTCCGGTCGCTGGGGATCACACGCGTTGCCTGCTGCTGCTCGGCGAGAAAGTCGAGCAGGTTGCGGGCCGCCCGCGGATCCAGGTCGTACTCGCGCTCGAGTGTCTCAGCCTCCTGGTCCACGGCCCAGCGCGAGAACACGCCGATCGCCTCGCCGAGCTCCTTTGGCCGCCCGAGGCCATCGCCCTTCCAGAAGGGCACCGCGCCAGGTACACCGGGGGCCGGGGTCACGATCACGCGGTCGCGGCCGATTTCCTCGATGCGCCAGCTGGAGGCGCCGAGCAGGAATGTCTGGCCAGGGCGTGCCTCGTAGACCATCTCCTCGTCGAGCTCGCCGACGTGGCGCCCATCCGGCAGCGTCACGAGATACAGGCCTCGGTCGGGGATCGTCCCGGCGTTGACGATCGCGAGCTGCCGGGCGCCCTTGCGCGGACGAATCGTGCCGGCGACGCGGTCCCAGACGATGCGGGCACGTAGCTCCGAGAACTCGCTAGAGGGATAGCGCCCATCGAGCATGTCGAGCACGTTCTCGAGTTGGACTCGTGAGAGTTCACCGTAGCTGTGCGTGTAGCCAACCAGCTCTTGCAGCGCGTCTACCGTGAGCTCCTCATCTGAAGCGGCCATTGCCACGATCTGCTGGGCCAGTACGTCCAACGGATTGAGGGGCACGACGGTCCGCTCGATCTCACCTTCACGCATCCGTCGTGCGACGACAGCGCACTCGAGCAGATCGGCGCGGAACTTGGGGAAGATCCGACCCTTCGATATCTCACCCACGCCATGGCCGGCGCGCCCGATGCGCTGCAGTCCGGCCGCCACCGACTTTGGCGACTCGACCTGCAGCACCAGGTCCACGGCACCCATGTCGATGCCGAGCTCGAGGCTAGACGTGGCGACGATGCACGGAAGCTCACCGGCCTTCAGCAGCTCCTCCACCACCGTGCGCTCCTCTCGTGCGAGCGACCCGTGGTGTGCGCGAGCGATCTGAGCCGGCTTGTCGTCCTCGCCGGCCAACTCGTTCAGTCGCAGCGCCAAGCGCTCTGCCGCACGGCGGTTGTTGACGAACACGATCGTGGAGGTGTGCGCTCTGATGAGTTCCAGCAGCTCCGGGTAGATGGCGGGCCAAATCGACCGCCGCGTCGCCTCGCCGCCCACCAGCGGCTCGAGTGGGTCAGCGCCGCCGCTGGCGTCTGGTTCGATCATCGACTCGACCGGCACGTGGATCTTTATGTCCAGAGGCTTTTTCACCCCGGCGTCCACGATCCGGCAAGTGCGCCTGGGACCAACCATGAAGCGCGCGACCTCCTCCAGCGGAGTCTGTGTCGCGGACAAACCGATGCGCTGCACGGTTCTCACCGCCATCGCCTCCAGCCGCTCCAGGGTGAGCGCCAGATGGGCACCGCGCTTGGTCGAGGCGACGGCGTGGATCTCATCGACGATCACAGCCTCGACGCTGCCCAGCGTCTGGCGCGCCTGGGAGGTGAGCATCAGATACAGGGACTCCGGCGTCGTGATCAAGATGTCCGGCGGGTGGCGCAGCATCTGGGCGCGCTCGCGTTGAGGTGTGTCCCCCGTGCGGATCGCGATCTCGACGTCGGCGCCGATTCCCCGAAGCGGAGCTCGCAGATTGCGCTCGATGTCGTATGCGAGCGCCTTCAACGGGCTGATATAGACGACGCGTGTCCCCGTGCCCTCGGTCCTCGGCTCCGTGCTGAGCCGGTCGAGCGCCCAGAGGAACGCCGCCAGGGTCTTTCCGGAGCCGGTAGGAGCGGCCAGCAGCACGTGCTCTCCGCTTGCGATGGCTGGCCAAGCGGCGGTCTGTGCGGGAGTGGGGGCAGCGAACGCCTTAGAAAACCAGTCGCTGACCCGCGGACTGAAAACTGACAGCGTCATCGGTTCGAGGCTAGCGCGCGCGGCAGCGTTCGGGTGTGAGGGTCTCGCACAGGCGCCGCTATCGCCCTGCCAGCGCCTTGGCGCGCTCCAGGACCGTGTCGATCATCGACTCGGTGAGCCGGCCGGTGAAAGTGTTCTGCTGGCTTGGGTGAAAGCATCCGAGCAGCGCGAACGGCTCCCCCGGGTGCTCGCAGCCATGACCGAAGCGTGGCTTTGGGCGCGCAGGCGAAGCACGAGCTAGCTTTGCGCGCAGCCGCAGGGCGGCATCCCACGCGAAAGCGCCGAGACACACCGCCACCCTGACACGCCCCAGCAGCTCGAGCTCGCGCACGCTCCAGGGCAGGCAGTTTTCGCGCTCGAGCGGCGTGGGTCGGTTCGCCGGCGGGGCGCAGCGCACGGCGGCGCAGACCCAGGCGTCACGCATCTCAAGGCCGTCGTCGCGCGCATTGGATGTGGGCTGGTTGGCCAGGCCCGCTCTCCACATAGCCGCGAACAAAAAATCCCCCGACCGGTCGCCGGTGAACACGCGACCCGTTCGATTTCCGCCGTGGGCGGCGGGCGCCAGGCCGAATATGACGATTCGAGCTCGCGGATCGCCGAAGCCGGGAAGCGGTCGTCCCCAGTAGTTCTGGTCGGCGTAGGCGGCGCGCTTTTCGCGCGCTACCTGCTCGCGCCAGGCAACCAGACGCGGACAGCGACGACAGTCGCTGATCTGGTCAGCTACAGCCTGCAGCCGTGGCGGCGTGTGGGCGCCGCTCACGCCGCTCGCGTACCCTCTAGTCCCAGCATGAGCGCCATTGCTATCAGACGTCTCTGCCTGACCGGCCTTCTTCTCTTCGCGCCGGTCGGTCTAAGCGCCTGCGGAGAAGTGGTCTCCACAGGGAAGTTCAGTGGCGAAAACAAGGCTGTTGCGCAGACGATCTCCAACTTCCAGAGCGATGTGAGCACGGCCAAGGAGAGCAACATCTGCCAGAAAGATCTGGCGAGCGCCCTGAAGATACGCCTGAGCACGGGGCGCGGCGGCTGCCAGCAGGCGATCAAGAACCAGTTGGGTCAGGTTGACACCTTCACCCTGACGATCGAGTCGGTCGCGGTCAACGGTGCCACAGCGACCGCGCGCGTTCAGAGCACCTACTCGGGCAAGAACGCAATCTCGACGCTGACGCTGGTCAAGGAAGGCGGCCAATGGAAGATCTCCGGGACAGTCGGCTTCAGCGAGCTCCCGAAAAAGGGATAGGCCTACGCCAGGCTGCGTCCGTATTGTTGTTGGTAGTAGGTGCGGTAGTCGCCTGAGCGGATTGGTTGCCACCAGGCGGTGTTCTGTTGGTACCAGGCGACTGTCTCGGCGAGGCCTTCGTCGAACCGGACGTTGGGCTTCCAGCCGAGCTGCCTGACCTTCTGCGAGGACAGCGAGTAGCGCACGTCGTGTCCCGGGCGGTCGGTCACATGCTCGATCTGGGACTCCCGTGCACCGGTGAGCTCGATGATGCGCCGCACAACGGTCATGTTGGCCTCCTCATCCGGGCCACCAGCGTTATAGACCTCACCCGGAACTCCGTGCTCCAGGACATGACCGATCGCCGCCGCGAAATCCGTCGCGTGGATCCAGTTACGCACCTGCATCCCGTCCCCGTACACCGGCAGAGAATCGCCATGCAACGCGTTGAGGATCATCAACGGGATCAACTTCTCCGGATACTGATAAGGACCGTAGTTGTTCGAGCCCCTGCAGATCAAAGCCTGCAGCCCATAAGTATGGAAATAGCTCTGCACCAGCAGGTCAGCGCCCGCCTTCGTAGCCGAGTAAGGCGAAGACGGCGCCAACGGACTCTCCTCGGTGAACGTGCCCTCATCGATCGACCCATACACCTCATCGGTGGAGACCTGCACATAACGCAGCCCGTGCTCCCTGGCAGTATCCAGCAACACATAAGTCCCCAACCCGTGGGTTTTCACGAACGCGTCAGGCTCAGCGATCGAGCGATCGACATGCGTCTCAGCAGCAAAGTTCACGATCGCCTCCGGCGCCCCCGCCTCGATCGCCGCAGCGACAGCCTCGCGATCCTCGATCGCACCCTTGATAAAGACGAACTCTGGCCTCCCGGCAATGTCGTGAAAATTCTCCTCACGACCCGCATAAGTCAGCTTGTCGAGCACCGTCACCCGATCGCCACACCCAACCAGACGCTGACGCACAAACGTAGAACCAATAAACCCAGCACCACCACAAACAAGCAACCTCATACCCGCATCATCCCACCCCACGCCGCGAGATACCCCGCCAGACCATCCTGCCACGGCGGCAGCGGGATGACATCGTCGCGTTCTGACTGCAGCGCAGACCAGGCCGGGCGGGGTGCGGGGCGCACGAACTGCTCGCTGGTCGTCTCCTGCACGCGGCACGCGACCTCGGCCTGGCGGAAGATCTCCTGGGTGAAGCCGTTCCAGGACACCTCACCGCCACCGGTGAGGTGCACCAGGCCGCTGACACCTCGCTCCAACAGCCCCAGGATCGCGGGGGCGAGATGTCCCGCCCACGTCGGTGAGCCGACCTGGTCGGTGACGACCTGCACTGTGTCGCGCTCGCCGGCCAGGCGCAGCATCGTGGCGACGAAATTCGGGCCGTCCACCCCGTACAGCCACGCTGTTCTCACGACCGTATGCGCAGAGGAAGCGGCGAGCACCTGTCGCTCCCCGTCGAGCTTTGTCTGCCCGTACACCGAGCGGGGGCCGGTCGGGTCGGACTCCAGGTAGGGTCGCGGCTCGCCGTCAGGGCCCAGCGGCGCGGTCCCGTCGAACACATAGTCGGTGGAGATGTGCAGTAGCGGCACAGCGATCTCGCCGGCCCCACGAGCGAGGTTCCCGGCGCCATCGGCGTTGACCGCGTGCGCCTGCTCGCCATGGCTCTCAGCGCCGTCCACATCCGTCCAGGCGGCGCAATTGAGCACCGCATCGGGCTTGACTTTCCCCAGCACGCACTCGATGGAGCCCGGGTCGGTGATGTCGATCTCTGGAAGATCGACGCCCACCAGTTCGTGCCCGGCACGCTCGCCGGCGCGCAGCACGTCACGAGCCAGCATCCCGTTAGCGCCGACGACGAGCAGTCTCATAGGATTGAGATGTCGGAGTTGTCGCCGACCATGAAGCGGTAGGCCCGCGGTTGGGTCTCGCCTCGACGGATCGTTACGTTGCGGCCCAACAGCGAGGACTCCATGCGGCCGCCTAGGTCGGTGACGCTCGAGCCGCTCAGCAGGATCGAGTGCTCGATCTCAGAGCCGGTGATCGTGCAGTCCTCCCCGATCGCGGTGTACGGTCCGACATAGCAATCGGTCAGCCGCGCGCCCGCACCGATCACGGCCGGCCCACGGACGTTGGTCCGCTCAAGGCGGGCCCCCGGCTCGATCACCACACGGCCGTCCACTCTAGAGTCGATCAGCTCGCCCTCTACTCGCTCCATCTGGTTGTCGAGGATCAGACGGTTGGCCTCCAACATGTCCTCCAGGCGGCCCGTGTCCTTCCACCAGCCCCTGACGATGTGCGGCTCTACACGCTTCCCCGCATCGACCAGATACTGAATCGCGTCGGTGATCTCGAGCTCCCCCCGCGGTGAGGGGTCGATCGCGCGCGCGGCGTCATGGATACCCGCCGTGAACATGTACACCCCGACCAACGCCAGATCAGTCGCCGGCTCAGCGGGCTTCTCGACAAGCCTCGTGACGTGCCCGACCTGCCCCGCCGGCGCCTGCGCGAGCTCGGCAACCCCATAATTTTCGGGGTCCGCCACCGGAGTCAGCAAGATCAAAGCATCCGGCTGATGCTCACGAAAAGCTCCAACCAACTCAGAGATCCCGCCCTGCAACAAGTTATCCCCCAAATACATCACAAACGGGCTAGCCCCCAAGAACGACTCGGCCGTCAAGACCGCATGCGCCAACCCCAACGGCTCGTCCTGCACGATGTAGGTGATCTGCATGCCAAAGCGCGAGCCGTCCCCCGCCGCCTCCTGGATCTCCCCGCCAGTCTCCGGCGCGATGATGATCCCGACCTCCCCGATCCCCGCCGCCGCCATCGCCTCCAACCCATAAAACAACACAGGCTTATTCGCCACCGGCACCAACTGCTTAGCGCTGGTATGCGTAATAGGACGCAAACGCGTCCCCTTACCCCCAGACAGAATCAACCCCTTCAACGGCTCCATGAGGCGAGAAGCCTACCTGCGCGACTGCGACGGTGAGGCGCGCCAGATCAGTAGACGCCACCGAGCTTACGGTGATCCCAACTAGTCCGGCGGCACTCGGCGAACTCCAGCGCCACCCGCTTCACCGCCTGCGCGTCCACCGCCGCTCGTGCTTGGATTGGTAGTTCAGCGAGTGGCTGCTGATCGCGTGGGACCGCGTTGCGCAAGAGGATTTCCGCTCCCAGTGGGGCAACCGTCTCAATATCTCGATGGACGAGAACGTCGCACTCGAGCATCACACCGCGCAACTGCTGGTAGATCTCGCCCGCCTCGACCTGCAGCGTGGCGCGGGGATCGCGCTCGAGGTTGCGCACCTTCTGCGAGACGCCATATGTCCACGCCCACAGACGGGGTCCGGGCTCGCCGGGTGGCGCTGGCCTGAGCACGTACCACAGCGGCATCAGGTGCGGCCAGCCACGCTGCCCGGGGGTTGCGCAGGTCACGGTGCGCTCCCCCTCCAGGAAGGACGCGACCTCTGCCTCGTTCATCTTGATCTGCTCGCGACGGCTCATGGCCAGCTAGACGCTCGCCGCCATGGCTCCAACCTCCCGTAGGCGGGCGGCCGTCCCGCGAACGACCTCACGTGCGTCTTGGGGCTTGAGCACCACGGCGTCACCGGCCTCCTTGAGGATCTCGCGCACCAGCCAATCGACGCCGGCAAAGCTCAACTCCACAACGATCGACCCGTCATCGTGCTCGGCGACAACACGGCGCTGCTCTCTGGCCCAGCGTGCGCGCTCGGGCGAGATCCACACACGCGCGGTGCGTGAGGATTGCACCTCTCCGGTGCGCAGCCACCCGTCCACCTCGGCCGCCGGATCGACCTCCGGCCGTGGCTGAAAGGTCTCGCTGGTGACATCCGCGCGTCTGATGCGGTCCAGGCGGAAGTGACGCATCTGGCCCTTCTCGGGATCGAACGTGGCGACATACCAACCCTCGCGCCCGTTCGTGAGCGCATAGGGCTCGACGCGTCGCAGCGAGAACTCGTCCTCGTTCTCCTTGTAGTAGTCGAGCTCGATCAGCGTTTTTGCGACTATCGCCCTGGAGATCGTGGCCGCGACCTCGGAGTCCTCGCTGTGGCCGTGAGCGACCTGCAGGCCCTGCTCCATCGGGTCCTCTCCCAGCGCCGCCACGATCTTGCCGCGGGCCGAGGCAAGCGAACCCTCCGGAATGTGCTCGCCGATCAAATCGATAGCCGCGATCAGCGCCTTGGCCTCCACCGGCAGCAGCCTCGCGGGACGGTCGAAGTTGTCGCTGTAGGGCTCGGGGTCGACCTCGATCTCTCCCTCCTCCTCCAGCACTTCCGCATACAGCACATAGGAGCCGCCGCCGAAGTTGACGACGTTCAGTACGCCGACGTCCTCGCGCAGCTCCTCCTCGGATAGCTTCAGGCGCTCGCAGACCTCGGCTATCTGCACCCGCTCGCCCGCGCGTCCGGCCTGAATCAGGATGCTCGCTAGCGTCACCAGGCGCGCGAAGCGCTCTGGCCGGATCGCCGCCTCGCTGCGGCCTTCTCGCTCACCGCCGCCGCGGCGAGGGGATCGCTGGCTCCCCTCGACTGCCGATGGACTCTTCGGCTTGCCGGCGCCCCGCAGGAACGCGGCAGTATCGCCATGGCGCTCCTCCAGCAGCTTCAGACGGCGCCCGAGCTCGTCGGTCAGCTCCGGCGGTCCGAGCAGGCGCGCATGCTCACCCATGCCGAGCACCCAGGAGACGATCATGCGAGGGCTTGCGTATGGAGTGACGAACAGCATCGCGGCGCCGTCTTCCTCGGCGGACCGCTGGATCTCTCCGTAGCGGCCGAAGTGGCGCTCGATCTGCCAGGCAATTCGTCCTGAGATCGCGATTTCCGCGACCCCCCGCTCCTCGCCGAACTGCCACTCGGCGCGGGTCGCATACGAGCGCGGGTCGAAGTCGCCGGGACGCTTGAAGTCGTGCTCTGCCTTGGTCGCGTATGCAACCTTGCCCTGGATGCGCGAGAGTCGGAACACGCGGATCGCTTTGCGCTCGTGCGCGTAGCCGAGCAGGTAGAACTGTCCGCCCTGGAACAGCAGGTGATACGGATCCACGCGGCGCGGACCGACCTCGTCGCGTTCCATCGTGTAATAGTCGAACGTGATCGTCTTGTTGCGGAAGATCGCCGTCTCGACCTTCGCCAGACGGGCCGAGAGCTCGTGCCCACCGGCCGAGGCGGTGATGCCGAGCGCCACCGAGCGCTGCTCGGGCGCACGCAGCGGGCTGGGGCGACCCCAGGTGATCTGCTGCAGGGCCAGGCGCAGCGGCTCGGCGTAGGCGAATTCGCCGTCGAGCAGATGGAGCGCCGTCTGCAGCGCCGCGAGCTCCTGGTCGGTGAACTCGATCGCCGGCAGGTGGAAGTTCTCCGGGCGCAGCGAGTAGTTCTCCTGCTCGGCAGCCCCGTCGGCCGGTCGCTCGACGGTCAGCTGGATGCGCAGCGACTCGAGCTCCGCACGGTCGGCGTAGAAGCGCCGCGCGAACGCGTCCTCGTTCATGCCGCTGTAGCCCTCTACGTCGCGACGGATCTCAAGTGCTGTGACCGGACGGCGCTCGGCCATCAGGTAGGAGATCAGCGACAGCTGGCGGATCAGCTTCTCGGTGTCCTTGGCCATGGGACAACAAAGATAGAACCCGCCGGTGAGAGGTCAGCTGCCGAGCGGCATCACTTTCGCAATTTGCGGGCTTTCCGTGGCGATCCTGACCTCCCCCGAGAGGACGTCGTGACAGGTTCTGGACTATCCCGAGATGGTCCGCCCCGTGAGCGGCGATCCTGGTTGCCTAGGTGGTGCGTCTGGCCGCAGCCGGATCAGCCGGCGCTTGCCTGTATTTGATCGGTGTCCCACAGCGATGCCATGAAGGCCTCCGTCTGAGAGTCGCCGCGTTGAGCTTCACCGCTGGGAACGAGTTCCTCTTGCACAGAAGCGAAAAATGCCCCGGCCCCGATCGCGCGATCGAACCCAGTCCAGCGCTGACCGACCGGAAGCTCCTTCTCGAGGCGATCGAAGCTGCCCAGGCGCCCGCCGAGGTTGTCGATCATGTGCACGAGTGTCGCCTCTCGCGTACACGGCACGACGGGGCTGCCATGTTCCAGCGAGCCGTGGTGGGAGAGGATGATGTGCCCGATCAGTTGCGCCAACTCGTCGGGAAAGCCGTCGATGTCCTCGATGATGCGCCGAACACGGTAGTAGCCGAGGGCTATCTCACCCTGCAGACGACCGACATCGGTCAGGTCGATCTTCTGCGGATCCTCACAATAGGCCTCTAGCTTGCCGATGTCGTGCAGCAGCGCGCCCGTGACCGCGACATCGCGGTCGATTCCTGGGAAGGTCGCGCTGATCGCGCTGACCGCCTGCGCCACGCCGAGGCAGTGCTCAAGTAGCCCGTGCTGGTAAGCCTGGTGGTAGTACTTGGCCGCTGGGGCGAGACGATAGATCGGCCACAGCTCTGATTCTTCGCCAAAGACACGGTCGAGCAGCGCCCGCAGATGACGATTCTGGATTGTCTCCAGGAGCTCCCGAACTTCGCTCTCCATCTGCTCAGGCTCCCTGGCGGTACTGTCCAGCAGATCTTTGATCGAGAAGCTCCCACGATCGGGGGAGCGCACGGTGCGCAGTTTGATTTCAGGCCCATAGTTGGGATTGATCACATAGCGGCCGTGAACGTGCAGCGGCTCGCCCTCTTTGACATCGTCGAATCCAGCGAGGTCACCCCAGACCATCGCGTTCACGGCACCCGTGCGATCTCCCAGACGTACACGCAGGTAGCAGCCGCCGTCCCGCCGTTCACGGCGCTCGACGCGGCGAACTAGCAACACCTGGTCGATCTCGCCACCGTCACTGAACTCCTTGACAAGCATGCCTTGAAGGTAAAGAAGTAAGCGGACGGGACACCGATGCCACTACGATCGCGCGTATGCGCACAGCGTTGATCACGGGCGGAACCGGCGGCTTGGGATCCGCCGTGACACAGCGCTTTCTGGCCGCTGGATGGAGATGCGTGGTGCCTTACACGCAGCCCGGTGGGGCACAGCGGCTAGAAGGAGAAATCGGCGACGCCGACAGCCTCTCGCGGCTGTCACTGCTCAGCGGCGACATGTTCGACGAGGCTGAGGTCACCCGAGTAGCGCGACACGCCGAGGATCCGCTGGCGCCGATCAGCGCGGTCGTGAACCTGCTCGGCGGATTTGATGCGCCGGGGCCCGTGCAGGAGACTCCCGTGGCGCGGTTCGAAGAGCAAATGCGGATGAACCTCCGCGCCACCTATCTCGTCTGCGCGGCCTGCCTGCCCGGGATGCTCGAGCGCGGCGAGGGATCGATCGTGTGCGTCTCCTCCCGTTCGGCCCTCAGGCCTTTCCCGGGGGCGGCCGGCTATGTCACATCCAAGGCGGCCGTGTTGGCGTTCGTCGATGCGATGGCCAGTGAATACACGGCGGCCGGGATCCGGGTCAACGCCGTGCTGCCGAGCGTGATCGACACTCCCGCCAATAGAGCCGGCCAATCGGGGGAGAGCGATCCTCTGTGGGTCAGGCCGGCCGAAATAGCGGCCGTTATCGAATTTCTATGCTCAGCGGACGCCAACTCAATCAGCGCCGCTCACATCCCGGTCTACGGGCGAGCCTAGAAAAATATGGCGCTGTGGCCCGGGTCATGGCCACAGCGCCTGTTGACTCGGGTACTCACGGGCACGAGTCCCGAGTCCCCCCAAGCGTCACCGGAGAGGTTATGAGGGCGACGCTCAAGCATCGAAAAGTGGCTGCAAACCCCCTGTACTTGAAGTCCCTCATTGCTCCCCACTCACAATCCCCTCTTCAAAGATCCGCTCCCCATTTGGGGACCCCGTTTCTGGTACCCAGCGGACAATTGCCATAATAGGAAAAGAGAGCGTCTCTGACAAAGCGCCTGTTTATTACTTTGGTCGGATTTCTGGTGATCCGCAGCCGTGCAGAGACCTTGATTTTAGATGGATATCTCTTATCCGAGAGGCTGTGGACTCGTGTTGGGGAGTGATCGCCGCATGTCACCGCGATGGGCCAGATCGCGTCTCTATATAGAGAGATCCGCGGTATTGGAGGACCTTTCTGTCACAGCGGCGTGAGTTGTTCACGGGCGATGGCATCGCGCCCATGAGCGGCGTCGAAGGTCAGTCCTGGAGAGCCAGACTGGCCGGCACCCGAGCAGCGAAGTAGCCTGGGATCGCGACCATCAGCACCGCAGCGGCGGTCACGAGCGCGAGGCTCGACAGCGCCACGATCACCCCTACCGAGCTGACGACCGGGTAGTTGATGACGATGTTCAGCGCCCGATCGAGCAGCTGTTGGCCGAATAGGCCGAAGACCGCGCCGCTGAAGCAGCCCACGCCGAGCAGCATCAGGCTCTCCAGCAGGATCGTGTGCCACAGTTCGTTCGGCGGGAAGCCCTCGAGCTTGAGCTTCGCCAGACGCGGACGGCGCTGCCAGATCATCGCGCCCATCGCCGCCGCCATCGCCATCACGGCCGCCACCAGGATCAGCGTGGCGATCTGCGAGAGTCTCGTCAGGCCCTGACGCGTGATCTGGCGCAGCTTGCCTTCGTGCTGGCTCGCGGTCTGCACAGCCAGGCCCGATTGGGAGCCGAGCGCGGCTCGCACTTCATCGGCGCCCTGAGTGGGCGTCACACCCGGCTTCATAAGAACGTTGTACGCGCTCGTGTCATCGCTACCCCACGCGCTGGCGTAGTCGTTGGCGCTCACGAGGATCGCGCCAGGCGCCCAGCCGATGTTGGTGCTGATGGCCGCCACCCTGAACGTGGTCGGATGGGGGGCGGGTAGCGTGAAGGACCGGCCGATCTTCAGATGGTGTTCTTCGGCGAGCGTCAGCGACACGACCGCCCAGCCGCCTTTGCGCACGCGCGTGTCGGCTTGCGCGACGTTGCCTTCGATCAGCTGGCTCGGGGGCACGAGCGGCGAGGCTTCGACCGGTGGCGCGATCACCCAGATGCGCCGACTGCCGTAGTCCAGCAGACCGCCGCGATACAGCCGGACGGTGCGCGCCCCGGGCAACGCTCGCAGCTTGCTCAGCTCGGTGGGCGCGAACGGTGAGGTCATCAGCAGATTGGAATTGCCCGCAGCCGACACCCACACGTCGGTCGCCGCGTTCATGTCCGCGGAGGCGTTGTCCAGGCCCTTCAGCAGATCGCTGTGGGCTCCCTGGATCGAGACGCTGCCGAACACCGCGATCGCGCCTGTCGCGGCGATCGCGATCGCACGCGAGCGACCCGAGCGCAGCTCCATCACCGCGATGTGGGGCACGGCGCTGACTATCGTGGGCGCGAGCCTGCGTACGAGCGCGAGCGTGGTGACTAGGGGCAGGGCCAGCAGCGCTAGCAGCGCCGCGATCAGCGTCACCATCCCGACGATCGCCTCCTGCGGTGCCGCCAGCAGGATCGCGAGCGTCACCGCCAGACACACGACCCCTCCCAATGTGAGCAGCCGGGAGAGTCCGCCCGCGGATCCCTCCTTGGTCGCGATCGCGGCTAGCGGGTCGCGCGAGACGATGTCCTTGAACGGGCTCAGCACCGCCACGCTTGCGGCACCCATCCCGCCGACCACGGAGATCGTGATGCTCTGCCAGTTCACGACACGCTCGGACCCGACCGCAAAAGCGGAGGATAGGTAGCCCGGATTTGAGTGAAACAGGTGAATCGACAGCTCATCGCCGAGCACCAGACCGATCGCGCACGCGATAGCACCGAGCACGACCGCGTCGAACATCAGCACCGCGATCACGGCACGGGGCGTATACCCGTCGCGGCGCAGGTCGGCGATCAGGCGCCGGCGCTGGGGCACGGTCAGGAGCATCGCGTTGAACGCGAACAGGAAGCCGACGAGCGCGCTGATGACCGCGAACAGCTGCGTGGACTGGTTGGTCGCCGCAGCCGCCTTGGCGAAAAGCACTTCGTCGTAGTCGGCTCCCTCAACCCCCAGGCGCCCGCCCGCAAGGCGTTCGAGGCCCGCGCGTACGCTGGCTGTGCGTCCCGGCAGCGGCTCGACTAGGACGCGGGTCACCCGTCCGAGAAGGCCGCTCGCTTCTTGGGCGTATTCCAGAGGCCCGACCGCGACGGGGCTCGAGATCAATGGCCCGATCTGCCTTTCGGTCAGGAGCTTGTAGAGGCCCGCTTCAGTGAAGTGCCCCAGAGCTTCCACCAGCACCGTCGCGCCAAACTTCCTCACCCCGACTTTGCGCGCCACGGGCGTCGGGAGCAGGACCGCGTTGATGCCCCCGAAGGGGGTGAGTCCGACTTTGTGGACCAGCGCTCCACCCAGTTGCGGAAGGGTGCCGTCGGCGCCGACAAGCTCGACCGATTCACTGCCCTTTGGTCCGTGCAGGTTGGCGTTTACTTCCAAAAGCGGCGCGGCAACCTTGACGCCGGGAATGTGGCGCACTTCCCCGACGAGGCTTTCGGGGAAACCCTGCGCGTCACGCGCCGTCAGCTGCAGCTTGGCTCTGCCGACAATCCCATTGTTGAGCTGGCCAACCGAGCTCGAGAGGCTCGAGCTGGCTATCTGGGAGGCGAACAGCAGCGCCACGCCGGCGGCTATGCCGATCACCGCGAAGCACTCCTGGAGCGCCCTTGCACGCAGGCGTACGCGGTAGAGGTGCAGAATGTTCGCGAAGTTCACGTACCGCCGCCCGCCTCGTGCCCGCGGGGGCATCCTCCGCCGGTGTGACCCTCACCCCACCGGGAGGCGTGACCTCTCTGCACCTCCATCTATCATCTTGCCCCGACAGGGGCGTACCCCTTGTCGGGGTCATAGTCGACGAGTTTCCCGTCGCGCAGAGCCAACACGCGATCGGCGTAGCCGGCGGCCTGCGGGTCGTGGCTGACCAGCACGATCGCCACACCGCGTTCACGGCACAGTTCGGTGAGAAGCTCGAGTACCTCGCGCCCGCGCTGGGTATCGAGGCTTCCCGTAGGCTCGTCCGCGAGCAGCAGCTTTGGCTCGGTAGACAGAGCCCTTGCGATCATCACGCGCTGGCGCTCTCCCATCGACAGCGTCTCGGAGCGGTGGTTCAGGCGCGCGCCGAGACCGAGCCGCTCGAGCAGCGGTCTCACGCTGGCGTGCGCCTCCTTCCACGGCGTGCTCTTCAGCAGCTTGAGCACCGTGTTATCGATCGCGGTGACGCCCGGCAGCAGGTCGAAGTTCTGGCGCACGAAACCCATTTCCCGCAGGCGAAAGTGCGACGCCTCGCGCTCGGACAGCGAGGAGATGTCACGGTCGTTGACAAGCACTTTGCCGCTGGTCGGGGTCAGCAGGGCGGCAACCATCAACAGCAGCGTCGTCTTGCCAGATCCCGATGGTCCGTACAGCGCGACCATCTCACCGGCCTCGACCGACATCGACACACCGTCCACGGCGCGCACGGTCTCCTCCCCGGCTGTGTCGTAGTGCTTGACAAGATCTCTCAGCTCCAGCATCAGAGCGGCCTTCCCGTCGATTTGCGGTAGAGGAGCGTTTCGCCGTGCATCCGGCGAGGTGTGACTGTAACGGCCATCTGACTACTGCACGACTGTCTTTTCAGCGGCCTCGTCGGGCAGGACGATCTCCGCCCCGCGCGAGCGACGCGTAAGCCCCAGGCGTCGCAGACTCAAGCGGGTACGGAAGACGAGCATCGCCAGGGCGGCGGGCCCGCCGAGCGCCCTGAGTATCGACCTGGTTATCGGCGGGTCCACCAGACGCGCAGCCTCTGGTGTGGATAGATAGAAGCTGGCCATCCCGGCCAGAACCAGGGTGTGACTGGACCCCGGAAGCTCCTGTGCCACCGCGCGCGAGCGCTGCGCCAAGAGTTCCATGCGAGTGCACGCGTCCAGCGGCGATGCGTAGCAGCCCACGAGGCTGCGCTGCCCAGTGGCTTGATCCTCGGCGGCGTCCACGAGGTTGTCCAGCAGCGAGTGCAGGGCCCCGATCCAGGGGAAGTAGGCACACTCGATCGCGGCGATCTCCGCGGGGTTGACGTGTGCCTCGGCGGCTGCCGCGATCAGCGCGTATACGCATATGGAGGACCCTGCAGAGGCCGCCGTCTCCCACCAGCGCAGCCCCATGTCAGCGGGCGTGTGTGCCCGCGCCCACAGCTCCAGGGCCAGATAGTCACCCTGGATCTCGCCCGTGTTGCAGCTCTGGAAGGCAACGATCCGCTCGGCCGCGCGTCGCGCCGCGGGCGCCACCGCACCGTAGGAGGGCAGTTGCGTCAGTGCCGCCCGGCAGCTGTTGACGATCTCCGTGAGGTAACCCCCGTCGTCGTGGGCGTAATGGTGGGCGTAGTAGTCGAGATGAGGCGCCCCGGGTTCGAGTGCCACGAGCAGCGCCTGGTGCAGCTGCCGTCCGTTGGCGTGGGGATCCGAGCAAGGCTGCTCGGCGAGCATGTCCAGGTAGTTGTATGCGGCCTGGAAGCTGACCATCGCGCGTATAGCGTGGCGGCGGCGGGTGAGCGTCACTAACGTGGCGCAGGCGCCCGCGCCCTCGACATTGCCCCACTTGTGCAGGGCGTCCAGCGCGGCGCGGCGCAGAGACGGGTCGGGAATCCGCCGGGCCCTGGATCGAGCGCGGCGGTGCTCCAGACACACCACAGGGAAGACCGTCAGCCAGAAGCGAAACACCGCCCCGGCGAATTCCCAGGCTAGGCGGTGCCAGCTCTCCGAAGAATGGGCGCTGCCAACCTCGGCTCTCTCTGAGTTCTCCCGCGCCGAGATTCTGGGTGGACGCAGCGCCGATGGACGCTCGGTATGCGCAGTCGTCCTGAGAACTCCCATCGACTCTATCCCATCTCCATTGACTCATCCGTGAACGACGGCAGCCGAGGCCCAGATCGACCCTCAGCTCCCTCGAACGCCCAACCTCTCTAACTGCATGGTAGGCACACACGTAAATATCCGCCACCCCTTGACACCGATAACAGTTGCTGACTCCCAGGTGTCACATAACTTGCGGCCGCGCCGTCGTGGAGATACCGAGCTTTTAGAGCGGCGCGAGGCTCGGTGCGCTCTGTGAGCTGCTAGGCCCCGGCTGACTGGTCCCAGACGTGCGGGCGGTCAGTCTGTTTGAGCGGCCCGCGGTTTGGGCTGATAGATCGAGTAGCTGCCGATCGCCGCCACCAGCAGTCGCCCGTCCTCGTGATGAATCTCGCTGCGCAAGACGGCGTTTGAGCGATTGCGCCGGTCGAGCACTGTGCGGCAGACGATCTCGCCCTCGGTGGCGGTCTGGATGTAGTTGATCGAGATGTTGATCGTGGCGATTCGCTCCGGCCTGGACGTCTGGGCCCAGAGCGTCGAGCCCATGCAGTAGTTGACGAGCGCGTACGTGACCACACCGGAGAGCAGTCCACCGGCGTTGATCAGCTCGGGTCGAATCTGAAGACGGATCGTCTGCGGGTCCTCCCAGCGCCAGCCGATGAAGGCGCTTATTCCGTCCAACGAGCCGATCCGCTCAGCGTTTGAGTCCTCCGATCCGCGCTTGTGTGCTGGTGGGCCAGGTGACTGCTCGGCGGAATCGTTCACCCAGCGAAGGCTATCTGAGGCCACCTCTGAAGGGGCGCGACCTGGCGTGTTTGGCAGTCCCCCACGAGCCGCCTACGGACGCGGCGATCGTGCCCGGATTCGGACCTTTTGCACAAGAAAGGCCATGGTGTCCAGTAGTCGGAAAAAATCGGCTAACAGTCCGATCATTGGTGACGCCGATCCGTACAAAAGACGGCTTGGAAATGGCCGATTTTGGGGATGACAAGGCCTGCTCGTTGTTTTACTCTCTGTTTCCCAATGGGAAGTCACTCTACGTCTCTATATAGCCGTCTGCCGAAGGGTCCTCACGGACTTGACCGGGCGATGGTCGCCAGCAATCAGCGAGCCAGGCTCTATGGAGCCATGGCTCATGCGGTGGCGACACGGGGTTACTCGCGGACGAGCGTAGCGGAGGTCATCAAGCTCGCTGGAGTCTCACGAACGACCTTCTACGAGCATTTCGACAACAAGCAGGACTGCTTCGTCGCAGCGCACGAGACGATGATCTACCGGATGATCAAGAACATCCGTAGCGCCTACCAGACGGATGGCAACTGGGACACGGCCTTGACCGCCGTCTTCGGCACGCTGGCCAGGGATGTGGTCGCGGACCCCTTCGCCACTCGCATGGTGATCCTTGGAGCCGCCGATGCGGGTCCCGGGCCGCTGCGCTTGGCACAGCGAGCAAGGGCTGTCTGTGAACGGATCCTGCGGGAAAGCCTCACACATTCGCCACGTGGTTCGGACATATCCCCGGTGCTCACCAGGGGAATACTGGGGGGCGTCCAGGGCGTGATCTGCCGCCGTCTGCTCGATGATCGTGTGACCGAGCTGCCGATGATCTGCGGCGAGCTGCTCGACTGGACTCTGTCCTACCACGTCGCGACACACGAGGCGGTATGCGCCTACAGGCCTGCAGACGGCTCGCCGCGGAGATCCTGGGATCGCCGGCAGAGTTCGCCCGCGACTTTTGCGCGGGGCACAAGAGCAGGCTCGGTGATCACCGAGATCCAGTGGGTCAGGGCGATCCACGAGAGCCTCAGGGCGCTGCTGGTTGAGGTCGACTCCAATCCGAGTCTGGGGCGGCTGGGATTCACGGAGATCGCGAACGTCACAAACGCCAGCGCTCGGCGTGTCAGCGAACTCCTAAACGATTTCCTCGCGCTGCTGAGAGCGGGATATGAGATCACTCTCCAGCCCACTCGGCAGGTCGTCCCAGAGGCGATCGCGAGAGCGGTTTGGGAGAACATTCGCCACGAGACGCTGGGCGGCGCCATGGGGTCACCCGCCGATTTCACGGACGAGCTGGCCGACCTCGCCCTGACTCCCTTCATCGGGCCGGTAGAGCTGGCCGCGATCACCGGCGGCCCGCCACGGGGCTATCCGAAGCCCCTGGCCTGCTGAGCACCGCCAGGGGAGCCACAGATCCACATTCTTCGTGTGTACGGGCCGCGCGCTGGCAGCCGGTTGTCCCGATAGCCGGGATAGTCCCAAAATAAGTCATCGTGCGTATCTGGGTGCGTCAATTTGGTGTGTAAAAAGTTGTCTTTGTGTGAAATCGTGCGGGTAATGTAGGGCTTCTCTCGCCGTGCTGCACTATCGTCGCTTATAAGAAGATGCCAAGGCAACCAGCCTCCAAGCGCATTCAACCGCTGTACCCCAAGCTGCCCTCCGGACGCAGCGCCCTGTCATCTGCCGATATCGCCACCAATCAGAGAGAACGCCTGCAAGGTGCGGTAATTTACGCGATCTCTAACCGCGGCTATCACAACACCACGGTGGCGGACATCATCGCTTTGGCCGGCGTGGCGCGGCGCACCTTCTACGAGCACTTCGCCAACAAGGAAGCGTGCTTCCTCGCCGCATACGACGCCATTCTCCAGCGAACCATGACTCGGGTAGCTGAGTCCTACAGCGTCTCCGGTAGCTGGGAAGATAAAATCCAGGCTGCGTTTCTAGCGTTTGTGGCTGAGGTTACGTCTGATCCCGACGCCGCCCAACTGGTCCTGATCCACTCGGCCAGCGCCGGGGAGGCCTCGATCAAACGCCGCAATCGCGGTATCCATGCTTTTGAGGCTCTCATACGTGACAGCTTCAAACAGGCGCCCGCCTACAGCGAGATCTCAGACACGACCGTCAAGGCGATTGTCGGCGGGGTGCGTCAGATCATCTACAGCCGCCTGCGCCATGGGCAGGCGATCGAACTGCCCGACCTGGTTCCCGACCTGCTGACTTGGGCGCGAAGCTACCGCCATCCTGTCGATGTCGAGCGGCTCGCCGCGAGCGCCGGGGAGGACGAGCGCCTGACCGAGCAGGAGAGCGCGGCGGAGGGCTCTGGATCCAAGCTCTCCAGGGGCCGTCACAAGCTGCCCCGCAGTTTCGTGATCCACAACCAGCGTGAGCGGATCATCGACGCGGTGGCGAGGATCTGCGCCACCAGCGGCTACGCCGAGCTGACGGTCCCGGACATAGCGAGCACCGCCGGTGTTTCGCACAAGACCTTCTACGAGCATTTCGCCAGCAAGGACCAGGCATTCCTGGCTGCTTTCGAGATGATCGGGCAGCAGGCGCTTAACGCCGCGTCCCGCTCGTATATCGCCGAGTCGGAGTGGCCGAGGGCGGTCCATCGCGCCCTGAGTAGCCTGGCCGACTATCTGAGCAGCGAGCCCGCGTTCGCACGGATGGCGCTCGTGGAGGTGCTAGCCGCCGGTCCCACGGCGCTCACCCAGCGCGATCAGATCCTGCAGAGCTTCTCGCTGCTGCTGGCGCCCGGTCATCGCTACTCCGCCACCGGGGCCGACGTGCCGGCGATCGCACCGGAGGCGATCAGCGGGGGCATCCTGGAGGTGCTCTACTTCTACATGAGCAACGATCGCCTGGGCGACATGCCTCAACTGGTTCCGCAGCTGACCTATATAGCGTTGGCGCCGTTCATAGGCACCGAGCAGGCCGCCAAGATCGCCTCTGAGCGGTAGGGCCGCCCATCCACGACACAAACTCAAGCGGCGTTTGACAGACGGGTGCTTGGGCCCGCTTGGCAGAACCCGTACCGGGAGGACGATCGTGTCCGAGCCGGGCGGGCTGCTCGGGTCATCGTCTTCGCCCCTGGGCGAAGCTCGTCGCCGGGGGAGCGACGGCGATGAAATCCTCGGGTCTTGCGGGAGCGGGAGGCCCCTCGCCCGGGAGCTTTCGAACACTCGCCGATGGCTGTTCTGGGCTCTCCAGCCGCCGCACCTGGCTGGCGAGGAGATTGATGGTGCCACCGGAGCTTGGGTGACACTCCAGGCGCCCCTGAACAAGGATCAGCGGCTCAGCGCGGATGGCCAGACGGTCTGTCTCATAGACGGCGGGGGGAGCGATCACGTTGAAGGTTCCGTGCTCGTCCTCGAGCAGCATGAACGTGATGCCCTTGGCGGTCTGTGGCCGCTGGCGGGCGATCACAAGGCCGGCCATGGTGACTCGCTGGCCATGGCGAGCCCCCTCCAACTCGGCGACGGAGATGGCTCCCGCCGCGGTCAGAGAGTCGCGCAGCAGACTCAGGGGGTGGCGATCAATGGTCGTGCCGGTGGACATGTAGTCGGCGATCATCGTCTCCCAGTCACTGAGTGGCTCTAGCGCTGGGGCGTTGGGCAGATCGAGTTCGAGCGATAGCTGCGTGCCCTCTTTCGCGGGCAGCGCCGGCTTGGCGATTCCCGCCCTCCAGAGCAGGGCGCGGCGGATTCTGGAGGCTGTCTGTGAACCGTTTTCTGTGAGCTGGTCAAGGGCCCCGGCCCATGCGAGCGTCTGCACGCTTGGCCGTCCGATCCCGCAGCGCGAGAGGAATTCCTCCAAGGTCCTGAACCTGCCGTTGTGCTGACGTGCCTCTATCAGCGCCCGCAGATCGGCATTGGGAATGTCCTTGATGTAACCCAGCCCGATTCGGACGGCGCCAGTGGGGCTGACAGTGCACTCGATCTCGCTCTGATTGACATCTGGGGCGAGGACCTTCACGCCTCGCCGTCCAGCCTCGTGGATCAGCGCGTCCGGGGGATAGAAGCCCATCGGCTGCTCGTTCAGCAGGGCACACAGAAACTCCTGCGGGTAGTAGACGCGCAGGTAGGTCGATTGGTAAGCCAGCAGACCGAAGGCGGCTCCGTGGGCCTTGGGAAAACCGAAGCCAGAGAAGCCACTGATCATCGAGAAGACACGTTCGGCGCACGCCTCATCGATGTCGGGGTGGGTGCGCATGGCGCCCTCGACGAACTGACGACGGTGGGACTCGATCGCTCCCTCCGAGCGCTTGCGGCTCATCGCCCGGCGCAGACCCTCCGCCTGCCCAGAAGTGAAGCCGGCGAACGCGCGTGCCACTTCGATCACCTGATCCTGGAAGATGATCGTTCCCAGCGTGCATCGCAGAGGCTCCCGCAGCGACGGATGCTCGTAGGGAATCTGAAAGCCTGGATCCTCGGACAGCCGCTGACGGCGCTGCAGGTATGGATTGACCGCGCCTCCCACGATGGGCCCCGGACGCACGATCGCGACCTGTATCGTCAGCTCCTCCAGCGTGTGCGGCTTGGTGCGACGCAGAGAGGCCATTTGCGCGCGGCTCTCGATCTGAAAGACACCCACCGTGTCGGCTTCGCGGATCGCCTTGAAGGTGGCTTGGTCATCGAACGGTATGCGCGATAGGTCGACTCTCTGCGATCGGTGCTCGGCGATCAGATCCACGCAACGCTCCACCGCCGAGAGCATTCCCAACCCGAGCAAATCGATCTTCAAGAACCGGGCGTCGGCGCAGGAGTCCTTGTCCCACTGCACCATCTGACGGCCCTCCATCGCCGATGGCACCACGGGACAGCAGTCGATCAGCGGTCGGGTGGCCACCACCATCCCGCCCGGGTGCTGGGATATGTGACGGGGCAGACCGTATGCCTCATCGGCCATTCGTGCCAGCCAGCGCCAGCGACCGGCGGCCCGCTGGGCCTTCCCGAGCGTGACCTCGATGTCCGCCGCGACGGTGCCCGCAGACCCATGGCCCTCCGAGGCACGGGCCACCCGCTCGATATCGCCGGCCGGCAGGCCCAGCGCTTTGCCCAGCTCGCGGATCGCTCCCCGACACCGATACGTCGAGAAGGCGGCCACCAGGGCGGCCTTGTCGTTCCCGTAGTGCTGGTGCACACGGGGTATCAGACGCTCGCGGATATCGCGTGGAAAATCTATGTCGATATCGGGCAGGGCACTCAGATCCTCGTGCAGGAAGCGTCCGAGCAGGAGCTCGTTGGCGATCGGATCGATGTGTGAGAGCCCGGTCAGGTAACAGACGATCGAGGAGACAGACGACCCGCGACCGCGACCGGGAGCCAGAATCGCTCTGGCCGTATGAGGGCCACGAACCTCGATCGCCACCTCACGAGCGAGCTGCAGCATCTCGCTGTGCAGCAGAAAGAAGCCCGCCAGACGGAGCATTCCTATTACCCTCAGCTCCTCCTGAAGACGTGCCGCCGCGAGCTCGTGGTGGCGGCTACCGCGAGGGTATCTGCTGACAAAGGCGGCGTGACATATCTCACCCAGCCGGCGATCTGAGTCCGGATCCTCACAGCCGGGGTAGCGATAGCCGAGGTCCTCCGTCAGGTCGAACTCGATCTGTTCAGCCAAGTGCATCGTCTCTGCCACCGCCTCCGGATACTCCGCGAAGCGGGCCGCCATCGCCCTGGGACTGGCCAGCACGTGGGCGTGGTTTGGACGCCTGAGCGTCTCGCACCCGTCGAGGGTCATACCGTTGCGAATCGCCACGAAGGCGTCCTGCAGCAGCGCTCGCATGGGTGTGTGCGCGTGCACGTCGCCGGTCGCCACGGTGAGCACCTCCAGTCGCCTGGCCAGACGCTGCAACGCGCGGTTGCGGACCCGGTCGCCCTGGGCATAGGGACGTTGCAGCTCGATGCGCAAACCCTCTCTCCCGAAGGCTTCGCGCAATTGTCTGAGTGTCTGATAGTCACGCATGCCGTGAGCGGCGCAGCCGCTCAGGCACACGAGCCCATCAGCATGCTCCAGCAGGGTTCCCAGTGGCACACACGGATCGGACGGGCGGGCACCGGACTTCACCTCACGCGTGTGCGCGTGCGCGATCGTGATCAGCCGGCACAGTTCTCTCCAGCCTCGCGCCTCGCGCACCAGCAGCGTCACGTGACACCCATCCTCGAGGCTGAGCTCGGCTCCGTGTAGAGCGCGCAGCCCAGCCGCGTTCGCGCTCTGCGCGAACTCCATCGAGCCGCACAGGGAGTTGTGATCGGTCAGGGCGAAGGCCGGGTAGCCCATTTGATGGGCCGCCTGGAGCAGCTCCTCAGGCAACGAGGCACCGTCCAGAAAGGAGTAAGCCGAATGAGCGTGCAGCTCGACGTAGGCGAGAGATTCAGACATTCACCGCCTTAGAGGTTCTGCCTGAACCACTGCCCATCTTGCAGGTCGTGAAAAATCACCATGCGGTGACCCGAGGCGCTCGCCACCTCCCAGTAGCGTCGACGCAGCGGCCGCTCGGTCCACCAGCGATCCTCGACCAGCCACGATTCGCGCACTGACTCGATCCGCTCGCCCTCCACCTGTACGGGAGCACCATCGCGCACCCGCACACGCGCGGAGCGAGGTAGGTTCAGCGCACGAGACGCACTCATCAGCTGAACGGTGTCAGCACCGCGCGGCGCTCCGGCACATGGGAGTCAGGATCGACCCACAACACACGCAGGGCGCCTTGGGGCCCTGCCACCGACCGCACCTGGTTGACGGCCGTCCGCAGCCGCGCCGCACGCAGCGCACGGTCCTCGTCCTCCAGCAGCGCACGCTGCTCGGCCGCGGGGGGACCGAAGCGCTCGACACCTAGACACAGCAGCCTGGCCGGCGCCGGCAGCAATATCAAGCGCAGCGAGAGAGCCAGTCCCATGCGCTCACGGTCGCTGAGCGGCTGGCGAAAGACGACACGTTCACGCCAGGTTCCTCCGCCCACCAGCCGCGCCCCGAGGATCATCGATCCAATTGTGCGGCCTTCCCGCTCGGGACGGGCCAGCAGCCTGTCAACCAGTACGCCCAGAGCCCGCTGAAGCGTCTGCCCGCTGGCGGACTCCTCGAGCTCTAGCGACTCCATCAGAGAATCCCGCGGACGCCGAGGCACGAGCGGGGTGTCTTGGCCGCTTGCCAGCCGGCGAGCGAGCAGTCCCCGCTCCCCAAAACGATCTGCCACCTCATTGCGCGAAAGCGCCGCGAGCTCTCCTAGCGTGCGGATGCCCAGACGTTCCAGGAGCCCCACCAGGCACTCCGTCTCAGCGCGTAGGCGAAGCAGCGCGACAGGCAGAGCACCCAGGAAACGCTTGGGATCGCCGTTTATGACCACCGCCCGTTGCACACGTGCACGTCGCGAGGCAGCCAACGCACAGAAGCGCGTGGACCCGGCACCCAGTCGCACCGGGCGGACAAGCGCCTTGCGGGTGGCCAGCATGACCCCTTCGAGTCCTCCGTAGAGACCGTAGAGTTCCTGCGCTTGGAAATACGCTACACCCGGTCGCTCTAGCTCTGGGCGAGCACCGATGCTCTCCAGAGCACTGGCCACACGCTCCCACTCGCGGTCAACGGCCATCGGGTCTGGGTTCACAAGCACCAGTCGCGGAGCGAGCGCAAATGCTTCCCCCAAATCCATCCCGGCTCGCAGACCCATCGCCTCGGCCCTGCCGGACACTTCGCCCAGTCTCGAGGCCTGGCCGGGAGTGGGAGCAAGCGCCAGCGGCTTGTTGAGCAGCTCCTCCGCGGCACCAGCGGCGATCAGTAGACCGAAGCGGTGGATATGCACACAAACAACCATACGAACACATGTTCGCATATGTGTCGGCCGGTGTCCAGACGATCCGGACCGGCCGAGCGGACCGGCGACGGTCTCCACCGGACACCTCACAGAGCGACCCGGATTCACCGCTCGCAATTGGCCCGGAGACCCTCTTCGCGTACCGATCACCCAATACAATCGGCCACGTCGAGCGCTAGGGGAGCGAGGGAGATCACGGTCGTCGTGACCCTCCGGATCGAGTCCCATATAGTGGACGATGTCGAAAAATCGTGGCAAGCTAAACAGACTCACAGGAGCCTATGCACCATGCGTGCCCGAAGAAATTTGTTCTTGGCGCTGGCGCTCCCAGCCCTGACGATCACGTTCGCGATCGGCGCTGATGGGCTGGCCTGCGCCGCGCCACCGAACGCTCACGCGGCGAGAACCCTGTCTGTGCAGGAGAACGCCAGCCTGCATCTGGTTGGCTCGCATGGCCTGACGATCAACGATCGCGGAAACGCGCATGGAACATTCAATTGCTCCCTGGCGATCAGCTTCACGCTCGAAACGGCGGCGCGCGGCTCTGCGACCTTCACCGCCTATCCGCACGGTGGCTCGATCAGTGGGCGGGCAAGCGCTCACTACTCGACATCGGGCACCACAGGTCACTTCGAAGGATCTATGACGATCACGGGCGGCACTGGAACCTTCAAGCACGCCTCCGGCAAAGGCCTGCTGATCAAGGGCACGATCGATCGCTACAACTACAGCCTGACCGCCCAGCTCAGCGGCAAAGTCAGTCTCTAGTGTCCAGCGATCAGGAGGCCGTTCGTGCAGCGACTCCGCACCACGGGCGACTGAGCTCGATCAAAACTTCGTGGGGAGCACCCTAAGCATTGCTGGAGCGGCCTGGAGCGGGTTCCTTGTCCAGAGGCCTCTCCGTGAGTCTGGTGATCATCGGTGCGTTGTGGTGGACGAGCGTCGCGCCGGCGCTTCAGCGGGTGCGGCTGGAAGCAGCGTTTTCCCCAGACCGCTTGAACGCCCCGACCACGCTGGTCTTCGGCTTTGAAGTCTTCTCTCCCGGCGGGGAGACGCCCTCGCCGCTGCGGACGATGCAGTTGTTCCTGCCGGCCGGAATGGGTCTGGCGACCTCCACCCTCGGCCTCGCCAACTGTGACCCTTCGGCACTGCTGCTCAGCGGACCCGCCGGCTGCTCTCCAAACGCTCGCATGGGATCGGGGATAGCTGAAGCGGTGGTTCCGATCAGCCCCGAGAAAGTGCTTGAGAAAGCGAAGGTGGTCGCGATGGCCGGGCCGGTAAACCCCGAACACCTCGAACTGCTGTTCTATACAGAAGCCATCTCGCCGGTGGCCGCTCAGCTCGTGTTCCCCGGCAGGCTCGAAATCGCGCTGCCCAAAGGCCGCTACGGAGGCAGTATCGATGCGACCATCCCGCTTGTCCCGACCTGGCAGGGTGGGCCTTTCGTGTCACTCACCCGTCTGCGTTCAACGCTCGGTCCGGCTGGCCTGGTCTATACCCGCCACCTGCACGGACGGACCGTCCACTTTCATCCAAGAGGGATCACCATCCCAAGCAGCTGTCCGCCGGGCGGTTTCCCGCTGGCCGCGACGCTCTCTTTCCTGGACGGCACGAGCACGACGTCAAGAATCGCCATTCCCTGCCCCCGGCGGTCCGGTCACAAAAGCTGAGGAACTCGCGCAGGCATGATGCCCGACGGATAGACCGGCATAACAGCCATCCGCCGGGCACCTAGAGAACCGCAGGGAGGATGCTACGACTCGTACTCTAGCCTCATGCGCCGGCGGTGGCAATCCATTGATGTGCGCACGATGATCGCCGGCCGTGTCACTTTGACATCGACCTCGCTCGTCTGGGCACGACCCTTATCAGGCCTGCGCCGTGGTCACCTCACGCTGCCGTTGGCGAATTCGCCTTTGCCCACGCAATGATGTTCTTTGATCCGCTGATCGTCTCGCCACTTTGCAGTTGCAGCACCGGAAGCTTCTCCTGGCCGCTCATCCGCTCGAGCTCCGGGCGTCTTCCTTTTGTGAACAGCCCAAACGGGATCCCTTTCGCGAAAACGACCTTCTGGAAGTCGTGGCCGGCGGAGGAGAGCTCGCGTTGCGCGCGTCTACACGCGTGTGGCGGTGGTCCACCGTCGTCGATGTGACAGACGTAGAGAGTCAACTTCTCGGGCACCGTTTATCTCCTTGGTAGAAGTGCTCAGGGCACGTGGGCAAGTTACGTGAAACCACCTCTCCGCGCTTGACTGCTCAGAGCGTCCAGAGCTACCGGCAGTCCGCCGCGACATCTGCGACCGGCACCCCGTCGGTGAGCCAGGTCGTCGCGGGGATCCCCACCAGCAGACAGAGCGCCGCGCCAGCAAGCAGCGCGTGGTGCACACTTGTCGCATTGACCGGGGTACCTATCGATACAGCCGCGAGCCCGGCCCCAATGGCGGCCCCGGCCAGTCGCCCGGCGGACAGCAGCGCCGAGACCCGTCCGTGAGCTGTCGTGGGGATCGAGTTCAGGGCGGCTCTGGATGTGGGAGCAAACAGCAGTCCCAGGCCAAATCCAACAGGCAGCAGCAACGGCAACGAGATCAGCCCGTGCAGCGGCACTCCCGGGATTCCGAGAACCGCGAGCGCGAGACCGGCACAGCAAAACCCGAGCACCGCTGGCAGTCGCTCGCCGCGAGCATCGGTGAGCTTTCCGGCCAGCGGGGCGGCGAGCGCGACGACCAAGGCAACCGCGATCAGGGCGGCCGCCGCCCCCAGCGCCGAGTAGCCAGCCACCACCTGCAAATACTGCTCGGCCACGAAGAACGAGCCGATCATCACCGCGAATGTGAGCGCCGCCACGGTCGTCGCCGCGAATAGCACACGGCTGCGTAGACGCACACTGCCGGCGCTCTGGTCCGGCGAGACCCCGCGGGGCATGAGCCGGTGGACGGCCGTAGCCGAAAGCCCGGCAAGTGGCACCAGCGCCCACCAGACGGCGCGCCAACCGATCAGCACCGTGAGACCACCACCGAGGATCGGCCCGATCAGGTTTGCCATGCCGGATCCTGCTCCCCAGATACCCAGGGCCATGCCGCGCCGACTGGCGGGAAAGGCACTGACCGCCCCAGCGAGCGCCGCCGGGCTGACCAGACCGGCTCCCAGGCCCTGGACGATCCGTGAGAGCAGCAGTACCGTGGGATCCCCGGCGAGCGCCCCCACACACGCCCCCGCGCCAAAGATGAACAACCCACTCAGCGCCACCTGCCGCGAACCGACGCTATCTACGAGCTTGCCACCGGGCCATAGAGCAAGCGCGTAGACGATGAAGTAGGACGCGAGCACTAGCCCTTGAAAGTGCGTATCCATGCCGAGCTCACGACCGGCGGAGGGAAGCGCCACCGTGATCAGTGTCCCGTCCATCTGAAGGACGGCCGCAGCCGCAGTGAAGGCGCCCAACCGCAGCCACGCCGAACGGCTGACGGGATCAGCCGCAGGAGGCCGACTCCTGCCTTTGGTTCTCCTCCTCATATCTGGAAATACCAGCGAGCGGACGCGGATTGCACCCGGGCTGGCCTGCGCCGGTACGACGACGATCGTTCGCTTGACGGGCCGGATAGAGCCCTCGTCATCGGGAGCGCTGGAGAGGTCACAGTTGCAGTTAACCTCACAGCCGGCGGGATATGTAGCACCGGAGCTCGTGCCCGGATCAGCCGACACCACCGGCCGGCGCCGTGCGAGGCTTGTTTCTGGCCCGCGAGGGGCGCTTGCGCTGGTCCACCGCCTTGGGGGCCCGCCCGTCTTGCCGGTGATCCTTGGGCAGGTCATCGATCGCGGCCTGTACTTCCGACAGGCGTCGAAGGAGCCTCGTCTGTATGCGCTCTAGCTGCTCGGCGTCCAGCAGGCGCGGCCCGGCTTGAGGGAGCTCGTCGGGCGGGGGAGAAGCGAGGCTCGGGTGGCGCAGCTCCAGCTCGACTAGCGTCTGCTCCAGAGCCACTATCTGCGTCCGCAGACGCCTGCGCCGCTCCGCCTGCTCGTCTTGATCGTCATCCCGCGGGCGTGGTGCAGCCACGTACAGTGCGGCGGCCACCTCACGCGGATCGACCCCTGTTTCGCGGGCCGCTCTCGCCGCATCCGCGGCGATCGTCCCAATGGCCGCCGAGCGCCTCGGCCTGGAGGCCACGAAGGTGCCGCTCCCCTGCTGGCTTACGATAACCCCGTCCTGCTCGAGCCGCTGGTAGACCGAGCGAACGGTGTTGGCATTCACGCCGAGGGCGAGCGCGAGGTCGCGAAGCCCGGGGAGGCGGTGTCCGGGACTGAGCCTGCCGTCCCGTATGCGAGCCCGCAGAGCCCACGCAAGCTGCACTCCTATTGGAACGTCGGCGTGGCGATCGACCTTGATGTCGAGCTCTTGTAGCTCGTCAGATCTGGGCGGCTGGGACACGTTCTACACGTTAGCGACAGATTCAACTGATTTGACAGTGTTCTAGTGTAGTAATACATTAGAAGTATGAGGGACCTTCCGCTGGAGAATCATCCATCGCGAGCGAGCGATGCGAGCGCCGCGAACAGCGAGGACGGATGTCCAGGGCTCTAGTCGCGGGGAGCGGGGAAGAGCCGCTACCCATGCGGGTGGTGCTGGCCTCCAGAAGCCTGCTCGAGGAAATCGGGGACATGATGATCCTCACGGGCAGGACGATCACCTCGGCGCTGCGGCCTCCCTATCCATATGGCGGCGAACTCGTGGCGCAGTTCGTATTCGTGATGCGACTGTGCTGGTTTCCCCTGCTGATCTCCACCGTCGCTTTCGGGTATGAGGCTCCGGGTCTGCAGGCGGCGAACTTCCTGTCGGTCTTCGGGTCCCTGGACCGTCTCGGCGGTTTCTTCATCCTCGCTTCCGTTCGGGAAGCCGGACCTTTCATAGACGCGGTGGTGCTCGCCGGCATCGCCGGCACCGCGATCACGGCCGACCTCGGCGCGCGCAAGATTCGCGAGGAGCTCGACGCCCTGCAGGTGCTCGGCGTGGACCCGGTCAAGAACCTCGTCGTGCCCCGCTTCCTCGCATTGATGCTGGCAACCGGGCTGTTTGACATCTACGCCGTGCTGTTCGGAATCTTCGGCGGCCTGCTGACTTCGCTGGTGTACGGCCAGCCGCTCGGCCCGTTCTGGGCCACGTTCTTCGCCAACGCCGACACGACCGACCTGTGGGGATCGGTGCTGAAGACCACGATCTATGGCGCCATCATCGCGATCGTCTGCTGCTACAAGGGCATGACCGCCTCCGGCGGCCCCGAGGGAGTCGGCCGCGCCGTCAACCAGGCGGTCGTGATCTCGCTGCTCGGCGTGTTCTCCTTCAACGCCGTGTTCACGCCCACGCTGTTGGCCACCCACCCACAGATCCTGATACCAAAGTGAACGAACTACTCGCCATGCCCGGCGAGTGGCTCGCGGCCGCCGGGGACATAGCCCGCTTCATCGGCACCGTATTGGGTGACGTATGGGGACTGAGGGTCTTTCGTTTCTTCGGTGAGACGCTGCGCCAGGCGGGGATCCTGATCATCGGCTCAACTCTGGTGATTTGGGGTCTGGTTTTCCTGATCGGCCTGCAATGCGGAACGCTTGGAGCATTCGTGACCAACGGGGTCGGCGCGCCCGCCTACTCCGGCGTATTCACCGCCTGGTGTGACCTGCGCGAGCTGGTGCCGCTGGTCTTCGGCTACATGATGGCCGCAAAGGTCGGCACCGGCATCGTCGCCGAGCTCGGCGCGATGCGTATCTCTGATGAGACCGACGCCCTGGAGGTGATGGGCATCGACTCGATGACGTTCCTGTGCGCCACGCGCCTGCTGGCCGCCTGGATCGTGCTGCCGTTCATGTACCTAGCGGCCATCGGCGCCGGATACCTGGCCTCCTATATCGCCGTCGTGGATCAAGTCGGGTACGTCTCCTCCGGCGGCTATCTGCTGATCTTCTGGGAGTTTCAGAATCCACCGGACTTCCTGTTCAGTCTGATCAAGGCTATGTTCATCGCGACCGCGATCGTGCTCGTCGGCTGCTATTACGGCTACAAAGCCAGCGGCGGCCCCGTCGGCGTGGGTACCGCGACCGCCAAGTCGATGGTGCTCAACCTCGTGCTCGTGCACCTGCTCGCGGCGCTCGGCACCCAGGTCTTCTGGGGGGCCAACCCACGGGCACCGATCGGGGGTTGAGGCGAACCCGCCCGGATCAGCATTGGTTTAGGAGCGACGCGCACGGCGCTTTAGCCGCTGAGCGTCTGGCGCGAGAGTTGCTTGATCACGGCACCTACAGCGCCCTCGACGACGTGATCGCCTGCCCACAGCTGCTGGGGGTCGCTCGATCGGCGGCCACCAGACTGACTGAACGGGGTGAACCTCACCTGATGTAGTGGCTGGCTGGCCAACCAGGCTGCCTCGTAACTGCCTAGAATGCTCGTCGAGCGGGTGGGACCGCGGCGTGTTAAAACCAGGACCGGGAGCCATAGAAATGACACAGAGGACATTCGTGATTGGGGTCGGCATGACGAAGTTCGACAAGCCCGGCACCAAGGAGGGCGACTATCCCGAGTGGGCGCAAGAGGCTGGCTCCAAGGCACTGGCGGACGCGGGCATCCCCTACGACCTCATCGAGCAGGCATTCGCCGGCTACTGCTACGGGGACTCCACCTACGGTCAGCGTGCCGTGTACGGCCTGGGTCTGACGGGCATCCCGGTCGTGAACGTCAACAACAACTGCTCGACCGGTTCGAGTGCTTTGTGGCTGGCCCGCCAGGCGGTCAAGGGTGGCCTGATCGACTGCGGTCTGGCGATCGGCTTCGAGAAGATGGAGAAGGGGTCGCTGGGGATGAAGTACACCGATCGAACCCCAGCGCTCGATAAGCACATGATGCGCATGTTCGAGCTGCGCGAGGCCGAGCAATCGCCGTTTGCGCCACAGATGTTCGGCAACGCGGGCCGCGATCACATGCAGAGGTACGGCTCTACCCCCGAGCACTACGCGTGGATCGGCTACAAGAACCACAAGCATTCGGTCAACAACCCCTACGCCCAGTTCCAGGACGAATACACGCTGCAGGAGATCAAGGACGCGCGCATGATCCACGACCCCTTGACGAAGTTGCAGTGCTCCCCGACGAGCGACGGATCAGCAGCCGTGGTACTAGCCAGCGAGCGATTCGTGGACGAGCACAGCCTGTGGGAGCAGGCGATCGAGATCGCCGGGCAGGCAATGGTCACCGACCTCTCCTCGACGTTCGACGAGACAGCCGACTGCATCAAGATCGTGGGGTCCGACATGACACGCGAGGCGGCACGGCAGGCCTACGAGGAAGCGCAGCTCGGCCCGGAGGATGTGCAGGTGATCGAGTTGCACGACTGCTTCAGCGCGAATGAGCTGATCACCTACGAGGCGCTGGGCCTGTGTGGCGAGGGCGAGGGCCACAAGCTCGTCGATGAGCAGCAGACCACCTATGGCGGCCGGTGGGTGGTCAATCCCTCCGGTGGGCTGATCTCCAAGGGCCATCCGCTCGGCGCGACCGGGCTGGCTCAATGCTCGGAGCTGACCTGGCAGCTGCGGGGAACAGCCGACGCTCGTCAGGTTGACGGCGCGAAGGTCGCTCTGCAGCACAACATCGGCCTGGGCGGAGCGGCCGTGGTGAGCATCTATCGTCCCCCCGCCTAACCCTGACCGCGAAGGTCCTCCTGGCGCAAACAAAGCCTTGCGGTCGCTAGACGCTCGCGGTATCGAAACCAATCGGAGCGCCGAAGTTGACGCTCAGCAGCGCGCCTCCGCCGGGAGCGTTCTCGGCCCTGGCCCAACCGCCGCAGGCCTCGGCGGCCTGACGCACGATCGCCAGCCCCAAGCCTGAGCCCGGCAGCTTGCGGGCTTGATCGGCGCGGTAGAAGCGGTCGAATACAAAAGGCAGATCTGCCTCGTTGAAGCCCGGGCCATGGTCGCGGACCGAGAGCACACCGTCGCGCAGGGTGATCTCGATCAAGCCCCGCGGAGGACTCCACTTGCGTGCGTTGTCGAGCAGGTTCGAAACGGCGCGAGCGACGCGGTCGGCCTCGCCGGTGACGATCGTCGGCTCGATGTCGGTGCGCAATCGCACTTCACCGCGGCGCCGTGTGTGCTCGATCGACGCCGCGAGGATCTCATCCAGACGCATCTCGTCGACCGCTTGATCGACGTCGCTGCCGCGAGCCAGCTCCACCACGTCGCCGACGAGCGAGGTGAGCTCATCGAGCTCCTCGATGATGTCGCGCCGCAGTGACTCCTGCTCCTCCGGCGCCAGCCGCTCGGCTTCGCCCAGGATCTGGATGTTGGCGCGCAGACTGGCGATCGGGGTGCGCAACTCGTGGCTGGCGTCGGCGATCAGGTGACGTTGGGCGGCGACCGAGCGCTCGAGCGCGTCGAGGGTGACGTTGAAGCTCTCGGCGAGCCGCGCTATCTCGTCCCGCCCGGAGACCTCCAGGCGCTGGGAGAGGTCGAACTTGCCGGTGAGGGTCTCGGTGCGCCGGGTGAAGCGGGCGATGGGCGCCAATGCGGTGCGGGCGACGATCGTGCCGATGATCGCGGCCAGCACTATCCCGCCGACACCGATCAGGGCGAGGATCAAAAGGATGCGGCTGAGCTCGTGGTTAACCTCGTCCAGTGAGCGAGCCACGAGCACGGCCCCGCTCGGGCCGGCCCCGACTGTCAGGACACGCAGGGGCGTACCCTTGACATTGCGGTCTGAGAACGAGCTGCCGCTGCCGCTGCGAGCGATCGCCTTCTCACCGGCGACGGGCGAAATCTGAAGGTAGGAGCCGCCCTGCCCGCCGGGGATTTCGACGGTGCCCGCGGGTGAGATGAACTCGACCTGCACCCCAGCTTCCTTCAGCGGAGGCCCCTGCCGCAGACGCTTTGGGAAGCCAGCGCCGGGGTCCCCACCGGGACCGTAGGCGCCGGGGAGACCGCCGGGTGGCGGCCGACCCCGATCCGGGACGCCCGCCACCGGCAGGAACGATCGGGCACGATCGCGCAGAGACCTGTCGACTTCGCCGTGAAGCTCCGAACTGACCGCCAAGTACAGCACGATCGCAGCCACGAGAACCACCGCCGCCACGGCCACGCTCGCCACCGCCGCTATTCGCGCGCGCAGGGTCATGGCTCACGCAGTACGTATCCGACCCCTCGCACGGTGTGGATCAACGGGCGGGCGCCGGCCTCCTCGAGCTTGCGGCGCAGATAGCCCACATACACACGCAGGGCGTTGGAGGCCGGGCCGAAGTCATAGCCCCATACGCGGTCGTATATGAGGCTGTGGGGAAGCACATGCTTGGGGTTGAGCATCATCAGCTCGAGCAGCTGGTACTCGGTGCGCGTCAACTCGACAAAGCTCTCGCGAACGCTCGCGCCGTGCCTGGAGCTGTCGAGCGTCACCTCGGCAAAGGACAGCGTGTCGGGGTCGCCGCTGGCGCCCGAGCGGCGCAGGAGCGCCCGCAGTCGGGCCTTCAGCTCGCCCACGTCGAAAGGCTTGACCATGTAGTCATCGGCGCCCACGTCCAGGCCGTCGATGCGATCGGCCACCGCGTCGCGTGCCGTGAGGATCAATATCGGCACACGGTTGCCGAGCAGACGCAGACGCCGGCAGACCTCCAGCCCGTCGATATCGGGCATGCCGACGTCCAGCACGACCGCGTCCGGGATGTCCTGGATCACCAACTCCAGCGCGCGCTGACCGCCCTCGGCGACCTGGACCTCGTATCCACCGAGCGTCAGTGCACGGCGCAGGGCTTCGCGCACCGCGCGGTCGTCATCGACTACGAGAATCCTCACGGTCGTGATTGTGACGTGCCGTGAGGCCGTTCGGGACTCACTCCTACACTGCTCTTACGAGCCGCCTACCCGACGTTTGCAATGCGTGGAGATCCTGCTCTGGATGATCGAGCGCCACCACGACCGGCCGACTCTCGGATGACGACGGACCCCGCCCCCTACCTCTTGTGGATCACCAGTCGCGCGGCGGGGATCGCGGCACTCGTGCTCGCGAGCCTCGCGGTTTGTCTTGGTCTGTCGATGCAGACACGGATCATCGCGCGTGCCGGTAAGCCGCGGCTGCGGGTCACACACGAGGCCCTATCGCTGGCGAGCCTCGCCGCGATCCTCGTGCACGGCGTCTCGCTGCTGGGCGACGGCTATCTGCATCCCTCGCTGCTCGACATCAGCGTGCCGTTCGCGAGCGGCTATGAGACGGTCTGGACGGCGCTCGGGATCACCGCCGGCTGGGGACTCGTTCTACTCGGCCTCTCCTACTACGCTCGCAACCGAATCGGGTCTCAGCGCTGGCGTGGGCTGCACCGCTTCACCGCGCTGGCCTGGCTGCTCGGCCTGATCCACTCGCTCGGCGAGGGAACCGACGCCGGTCAGCTGTGGTTTTTGGCGATGGTCGCCATCGTCGTGATCCCGGTGCTAGCGCTGTTTATCTGGCGCGTGAGTGCCGCCGGCACACGACGCTCGGCGGTCGGCAAGCCCCGCGACGCGAGATCGCAAGGGCGGGCACAGAGCTATCCGGTTGCGTGAGCGGCAGCTCAGGCGAATTGGAGTACCGAGCGTATACCGTCCTGCTGTGCCATCAGCTCAAAGGCGCGGTTGACCTGATCGAGTCCCATGCGATGGGAGATGAACGGGTCGACGTCGATCTCGCCGCGTAGGTAGAGATCGACGAGCTGGGGCACCTGCTCGCGACCCTTCACGCCACCGAAGGATGAGCCGCAGATGCGCCTGCCGGTGATCAGCAGCCGAGGGATCACATCGAGCGTCTCGCCCTTGCCGGCAACCCCGCAGATCGTGCACAGCCCCCAACCCATGCGTGCGGATTCGACCGCTTGGCTCATCACCGATACCAGCCCGGTCGCCTCGAAGGTGTAGTCGGCACCGAAGCCGCCGGTCTGCTCGAGCACCCGCTCCACGGTGTGCTCGTCGGCTAGCCAGCAGTCGCTCGCCCCCTGGTCGCGTGCCAGCCGCAGGCGCTCAGCCGAGAGATCGACGCAGATGATCCGCCCGGCGCCCCGCAACCGGCAGCCGGCGACCGCGCCGAGGCCCACCATTCCGGCCCCGAAGACCACACAGGTGGAACCGGCCCTGACCTTCGCGGTGAACATCGCCGCCCCGAGGCCCGTTGATAGTCCGCAGGCGAACAGGCATGCGCGATCGAGCTGCGCCTCCGGGCTGATCTTGGCGAGCGCGATCTCGGGCAGTACGGCGTGATCGGCGAAGGTCGAGGTGCCCATGAAATGGCGGATCGGCTCGCCATCCAGCGACAGGCGGGTACTGCCGTCGGGTAGATAGCCCTGGTTCTGTTGATCGCGGATCGCCAGACACAGGTTTGTGTCGGGGCTCTGGCAGTGCACACATTCCCCACACTGCGGCGAGAAGAGCGTGACCACGTGGTCTCCCACCTTCAGCGAACTGACACCCTCGCCGAGCGCCTGGACGACACCGGCCCCCTCGTGACCGAGGACCGTCGGGGCGTAGCCCGATGGGTTGACCCCGGACGCGGTGTACATGTCGGTGTGGCAGACGCCACACGCGGTCAGCGCGATCAGCACCTCGCCCTCGCGCGGATCGGCCAAGTCGAGCTCCCGCACGACCAGCGGCTGGGCGAACTCCTCGAGCACGGCGGCACGGATCTTCAACTGCTCCTCCTCACTTGAGATGGCCCCTCGGCACGGTGGTGGGCTTCTTGATCGAGTGTATGCCCCGCTGGTGGTACCTGAAGATCTGTGGCTCACACGCTTCTCTCATAGCCTCCGTATGCTGTTCTGGCGGTGGCGCAGACGTGGATTCGAATCAGGGTCGACTTGCTGGGCGGCCTTGGGGCCTCGTGCGACCCGGCGCCTGGGCGGATCTTTCTGGTTGGCCCGTCGCATTCCTTTGAGCAGTTCGCTGAGGCGATCAACACAGCGTTCGCGCGGTGGGATCTGGGCCACCTGCACGAGTTCGAGCTCAGCGACGGACGGCGGATCGGCTACCCAGACGACCCGTTCGGTCCTGAATTGGTGTGCCTGGACCATGCCAAGCTGAAAGTCGCCCGAGAGGTCAAGCCCGGCGAGGAGTTCGAGTACGTCTTCGATCTCGGCGATAACTGGCAGCACCGCTGCAGTGTGGAGCTGAAAAAGGGGGACCCGCTCGAGGAGTACGGCATCGTGCCTGAGCAGCCGGTGGCGATCTGGGGCTGGGGATCTATCCCCGATCAGTACGGGCGGCGTAGCCTCGACGATGACGGTGCGGGTTGATTCCGACCACGGGTCAGTTTTATGAGGGCGCGGGCGGCTCGATCACGGTGAAAGTGCCGTCCTCATAGACGACGATGCCGCCATGGATGAGCCAGCGCTCTGCGCGCTCGGGACCGCTGAGGATCGCCGCCTTGGCCCGGATCTCGGCCTCCACGGCATTCGGCGCCAGGGCCGTCGCCTGAACGATGCCGGTGAAGGCCGGTCGGCCCGTGGCGGGGTCGAGTAGATGGTGGGCGGGGCATCCCTGGTCGTCCAACCAGCTTCGCTTGCTGATCCCGCTTGTCGCCGCGGCCCCCTCGCCAAGGTCATAGCTGTGCAGGACACGTTCATCAAACGGACTCTGCACGTTGATCAGACGCCTCAGGCCTCCCTGGCCACCGAAGCGCTGATCGCCGGCGCAGTCGATTCCAAAGCTACGGACGGCAGCGAGGGCCTCGCCTGCCAGATCGGCAAACAGTCCCTTTGCTATCCCGCCGCTGTCGAGCCTGACCCCCACGGGTCTTTCGACCACAAGATCGTCCTCCTCGACGCGGATCTGCCGCCAGCCACCGATGTCTCTCGGCGCGGCCGGGTGGCGTGGAGGTGCTGATCGCAGGAGCAGCTGCGGCGCAATGCCCCTCTCCAGATGGGACCGGTAGCCGGCTTGCTCGATCTCCCTCACGAGGGTTGGATCGACAAGCCCACCTGTCATTTCGGCGGCGTTCACCGCGGCGGCGATGAAGCGAACCATGGTGGAGCTGACCGGCACACGCTCACGTGGATCCTCGTTGAGCATGCTCAACTCGCTGTGTGGGTCAAAGCGCGTGAACCGCCTGTGCAGATCCAGAAGGCGTTCCCGGGTCGTTTCGACCATCGACTGGGCCGAGCCCTCTTCTGTTGTGACCCATACGCCGCAGCGCGAGCCGAAGCAGTCAAACAACGCACCCCGCTCGCCGCCCTCGCACTCCTGGTCACGTGCGCAGATCACGACTGTCTGGTGGTCATCGGTGTGGTGGCGGTTTCCTCAACGGGGGCACGCCCCCGCAACGCCCCCGTGCCGCCAGTTGCACATCCTGACGCGCGCAAATACGCTATCCACCGCCCCATGAAACGATGGCGGTCGGTGCCGCTCTCCTTCATTCCCGACAACGGGCGGCACCTCTAGCTTCGCCAATCCGCAACCGTATGTCTTCCCGACCGATCCCGGGGAAGGCCACTATACCGCCGCCAAGGGTTGCCTAGCCCGGCTCTGCGCCGCCACGAAGATCGAAGGGGTAACCCGTCACACGCTGCGCCATATGTTCGGCAGCATCGCCGGCGACCTCGGATTTTCTCCGAATTGACGAGCGCCGCCCTGCTGGGTCACTCCGCCGTCGCTTGGAAGTCTGCCCCGGTTTCATCTGGCCAGCGAGTTGAGAATCCGAAGCAATTGCATAATTTGCATACGCCGTTCGGTCGATCCTTCCAGAAGCCTCTCCACAAGCTGGCCAAGCTCCCCGGCTGCGTAGTCGTCTTCTGCCGGCTTGTCGTCCACCAGCCAAGCTGCCAGGAGGCGTTGCGTCTTTGGAGCCAATTTAACCTTATTTGACAGCACTTTGCTGAGATGTGGCTGTGACAGACCGCATGATTTCGCGACCCCCTCCTGCGTGGTACGGAGAACAGCCAACCCGTTCACGAACTCGCTCCAAAAGGTCGCTGGCCACGGTTGACGTCAGACCATTCAAAATGCATTAATATATGCATTACATAGGGCCAAGGCGTATGCAACGGGTCATCGCGGATATTGGCGGGGAGTACAGGTTCCTCGATCTGCCAGAACCTGCCGAATTGCTGATGCCTGGCATTCGCTGGGGGAGTTTTGAGCACCCCCTCACGCCAGCGTTTTGGGTAAGCCAGGCTTGGATGGAGGGTGAGCCGACCTCCACATCGTTCCAGCTCGGAAAGACGCTGGTCGAGGAAGTCGTTGTATGTCTGCTCGGAGGTCATGGCGCCCCCGCAGAAGTTGGCCTTGCGGCTTTCGCGCGCGTCAGAGAAGAACTTGCAAAACAGAATGACGAAGTACTGTCGTACGAGAGATGCGAAAGCCTGCTCTTGGAACCTTTGATGATCAATGGACGCTCGCGTGCATTATCGCTTCGCACGCCAACGCGCTAAGTATTTGGCGGCCTCCCTTCGAGCTCTGAAGGCAATCGACGAAGATAAACTCGATGATGTTGATTTCCGGGATGCGCTTTGCAGGCTTCCAGGAATTGGACCAAAGACCGCGTCTTGGATCGTGCGAAACCGACGCGGCAGCGACGAAGTCGCCATCTTGGATGTTCATATCGTTCGTGCGTGCCAGATCATGAGCGTCTTTCCAGAACGATCTGACCCGTCGCGCAATTACCGAGAACTGGAGGCCCGCTTCCTTGAATTCTGTCTAAACGCACGGGCGCGCGCTTCAGTCATGGATTCGACGATGTGGGGAACCATGAGAAAGTTGAGCAAGCGATTATTATACCTCTTGGTTGACCCAATTGGTTGTTTGGAGGACTCTCTCCCCCTGTTTCAGGCGGGGAGAGGCACATGTCAGGAAGCGGCGGCAGCCGAGGGAACTCGCCTTCGAGCGGTGGAGGCGGAAGCGGAGGCGGGGGTGGAGGCGGTGGGCAACCTGCGGATCCGTGCCTAAAAATACCCGACGGGGCCCAATCAATAGCCCCAAGCCCGCGGTCGTCGCGGGGCTAAAGGTCGGAAGCGTCCTGAGCGTTCGGGTGAGAACGGTCGGCACTTCATTGGTGCTCGTCGTCGAAGACTCCAATGGCGCGGTGGCAGGGTCGCTGACCTTTGTCGGCTATTTGGAAATCGTCGACTGTATTCAGAACAGAGGCATCAGCTACCAGGCGGTCGTGATCAATATCGCTGGTGGAGTTCTGCGAAGTGCGTGTTGAGCCCGTCTGATGGCCGACCTAACCATTGTTGGCGGCGTCTATATTGAGCGCTGCATTCAACCTCTTTGGGATGCCGTATACGGCTCCGCTGGTCGTGCGGCCGAAGCCGTGGCGCCATTGGTGCTCGGCAAGACCACGCTGGTCTCCTATATAGCGGACGAAATTCGCCCGGCTGCGGAGTTTCTCGCCAGCATGGCGGGTGTCACGCTTGAACCAATCCCCGCGAAGCACGCGGTCTCATTTGACTACCTACATCCGCTGTCGACCCCCATCATCCGGCCCGCGCCAGACCGCATGATTGTTCATGATCCGATTCAGGTCTCGGGAGACGTGGTACTGCGTTATGGCATGCTCGAAGGGGACGCAATCATTGAAGCGCACACCGCCGTCTATGATCCGCAGTCTGCGTTCGGCGCCGAACGGTTCGGTACGAATGGATCTCGCGCAGGTCGACTCGCCATTGTTCTAAATCGGTACGAGGCGGCGTCGATGACCGGCACAGATGAGCCCAGGGCTGCTGCCGAGCGGTTAATCCGTCAGGACAACGCTGCTGTCATCGTCGTCAAGATGGGCAGCCACGGCGCGCTCGTCGTGACGCCTGACGGTGAAGTGACAGTCCCTATTTACCAGACGCGGCGTGTTTGGAAAATCGGCTCCGGCGACGTGTTCTCGGCTACGTTCGCCGCTCTGTGGGGCTGTCAGGGCATCGCAGCAGCAGATGCTGCTGACTTAGCTTCGCGCGCCACGGCACAGTATTGCGAGACGCGCTCGCTGCCCGTGCCGGTCCCTACCGAGCTAACGAAGCTATCCTTTTTACCTGTGAAATCTGGCCGCGGGGTTGTTTACCTCGCAGCCCCTTTCTTCGATCTCGGTCAGCGATGGTTGGTTGAGGAGACCCGCGCGCTGCTGCTGGATTTGGGCGCTCAGGTATTTTCCCCTGTTCACCAGGTAGGTCCAGGTCCGGCTGAAATCGTGGCACCCGAAGATATCAAAGGTCTTGAAGCAGCAGACGTGATGTTTGCGGTGCTCAATGGCCTCGACACTGGCACTATCTTCGAGGTGGGATACGCCGTGAAGAAGGGCATTCCCATTGTCGCTCTCGCCCAAAACCTCAAGGAGGAAGACCTCAAGATGCTCGCGGGTACCGGTTGCGACATCGTGGACGACTTTGCTTCCGCAGTCTATCAGACAATCTGGAGGCTACCGCATCAATGATCGGTTTGCTCCTTTCAGGCGGCATGGATTCGATCAGTATTGCCTGGTGGAAGAGGCCAGACATCGCGATCTCCGTCGCCTATGGCCAGCGAGCTGCGGCAGCTGAGCTAGAAGCCGCGGGTGCAGCCTGCCGCGCGATCGGGATTAGGCACGAAATCATCCGAGCCGATTGCTCATCTCTGGGCTCGGCGACATGGCCGGTCTGCCGCCTGTCGCGGCTGCCCCTGTACCAGAATGGTGGCCTTTTCGAAACCAGTTGGTCCTGACGCTGGCCGGGATCGCCGCCGTAAGGCTTGGCATAAGCAACCTCATGATCGGCTCGCTCGTGACAGACGGTGAACACGCTGATGGGCGCCCGGATTTCATAGAGGCCATATCCACCCTTATGTCGCTTCAGGAAGGCGGCATTACAGTTACGGCACCTGCAATTTCGATGACCGCGGTCGATCTCGTCAGAATGTCTGGGATACCGAGAGAGGTGCTGGCCTGGGCGCACTCTTGCCACATTAGCGACTTCGCTTGCGGCCAGTGCAGAGGATGCGTGAAACATTACAAGACATGGGAAGCGCTTGGCTGGGACCCCACTGACGAACCATACCCGAGAGAGGAACCGCTTTCTTGGGGAATCGTTTCAACCGGCATCGCTGGAGTTGGAACGGCTTGTTCGTCCGCGACCACCCGCCCCCCGCGACTTTGCAGACGTGCTTCGGGCGCGCCGATCCGAACTCGCCGGTCCAGTAGGGTGGAGCCATGTCGCCGAGTTGCTTTGGCACGCCGCGGGCAGCAAAGGGTATGCAGATTCCGGGCGGGCTGGTTTGCCGATTGAATGGCGAGCTAGTCCGTCAGCTGGAGGACTGCACCCAGTCCGTTTGCTGTGTATCAATGACGACGCGGACTATCGTCCCCGCCTCTACAATTCCATCGATCATGCTTTTCACGTTCTGGATGTTGATAGTGAGGATATCGCCGCAAGAATGCCGCCGCCGTAGCTGCTGTAGTCGGTACCCATCGCGGTTGTACCATCAGACTTATTGCAACATCGGCCAAAGTATAGCGGCATACGAGAATGCTGGTAGTCTGATCTTGCGTGACGCAGGATGCCTTGTCTTAACGCTTTGCCTTTGCGCCGAATGGCTTGACTTGGCCGCGTGTCCGCTTGGCTTTCTCGGAGAAGACATGGTCAGTCCGCTGGTTTTCCCAACCTCGCTTCCAGGCAGTTGGCGGCGTCCAGATAACCCGACGGTAGGCGGACGCATTCGCATCAGCTTCTGCATCAGGGTATCCAGGAGGGGAATGCTTTCCCCCGCGGACGAGCCGAAGCGTCTCGCCCGCCCCCCTTCTGCGGGGACACCCCGCAACGCCCCGAGAGTGAGAGTTCGGTCGGCTTTCCCGTGACGGGTTGGAGGTCGCGAGAGAGGCTCGCGGCGCCCGTCGCGGAGACCCGCGATGTCACGTTCAGCCGCTCGCGCTCGCACCGGCCACGACCGGACGAGCCTCTATTCCGAAATCACCGACAAGATCATCGCCGAGCTGGAGGCCGGCCGCGTGCCGTGGGTCCAACCCTGGGGGACGTCGGCGGCCAAGATCGCCATGCCGAAGAACGCGGCGACGCAGCGCCGTTACTCCGGCGTCAATGTCCTCATTCTTTGGGGGGCCGTCATCGGACGGGGTTCGCCGGCCAGAGCTGGCTACGTTTCGCCAGGCCTTGAGCCTTGGCGGCAACGTGCGAAAAGGCGAACACGGCACCACCGTCGTCTACGCCGACCGCTTCATCCCCGACGAGGAACGCAAGCGGGCGGAGCGCGACGGCGACGAACCCGGGGCCATTCCGTTCCTCAAGCGATTCACCGTGTTCAACACCGATCAATGCGAGAGCCTTCCCGGCGATTGGTCACCGCCCCGCCGCCTGTGCCCGAGGGTCTGATCCTCCCCCAGGCCGAGGCGCTGATCGCCGCGACCGGCGCCAGTTTCCGCATCGGCGGCGACCGGGCCTTCTACAGCCCCGCGCAGGATTACGTGCAGTGCCCCGGCCTGACGCCTATTTCGAGCCGATCAACTGGCACCGGACGGCACTCCATGAGCTCGGTCACTGGGTCGGCCATCCCTCACGCCTAGCCCGCGATCTGTCAGGCAGGTTCGGATCGGCGCTCTATGCCAAGGAGGAGCTGGTCGCCGAAATGGCGGGCGCGTTTGTTTGCGCGTCTCTGCATGTGCCGACAGTGCGCCACGCCGATTAATCGGCTCCTGGCTCGAGGTTATCCGCGAGGACAATCGGGCGATCGTCCGCGGCGGCGAGTGGCGCCTCCAAGGCGGCCGACTACATGCTCGCCTTTCAGCCCGAACCGCTGACCGTTGCTGCCGCCGCCGCGACGACGAACAGGAAGAGGCGTAATGGGCTCGTCCGTAACGCAAGCCATCATTCGCGCCCAGGACGCGGGCGTCTTCGAGAGTAAGAGGGCTGCGCCGGTTTTCGTGACGGGTTGGAAGTCGAGAGAGAGTCTCCCGGCGCCCGTCGCGGAGACTACCGATATGGCTACCGCTATTCAGAAGATCACTCTCAGCGCCTCGCGCGACATCCCCTTCAACAAGCTGGTTCTGAGCCAGGGCAACGTCCGGC
>CAVQZJ010000023.1:0-105675 GCA_963718425.1 uncultured Solirubrobacterales bacterium | reverse complement strand
GTGCTACACCCTCAGTCTGTACCGGTGACCCGCGAGATCTACCAGCGGCTCGGGCTTGGCCGACCGCGGCCGGCCCGACCGGGCGCGCAGCGGAAGCTCGGCGCCCATCACGGCGTAGGGCGGCTCGCTCCCGGGGAAGAACGCGAAGCCGGTCAGCAGGTCGCCGAAACCCACGCCGCGGTACAGCCCGCCGGGCCGGCGAGTTGGCGTCCCTGGTCGACAGCAGGGCGGTTCGTTCCGGCCCGCCCCAGGCGAGCTTGAGCAGCAGGCTCCTCATCGGCGCCGACCATCGGCTGGCTGATGAGCACCATCAGCCCGCGCGGCAACGCAAGCGGGGCGAACCCCGCGAGCTTCACCACCACCGTACGCACACAACGACTTCGGCCAGGTCACGGAAACGGTCGATCCCCTCGGTCACAAGACCGCCCGCGCATACGACCCGGACCAAAACCTCATCGCCTCAACCGACGCTGACGGACACACGACGACCTACACCTACGACGCCGCCGACGAGCAGACCGCCGTGCACCGCGCTGACGGCACGACATTGCAGACCACGTACTGGCCAGATGGGTAGGTCAAGGAACAGATCGACGGCGCCGGCCACGCCACCCTCTACGAATACGACCCGCTCAGTCGTGTCTCCGCTGTCACCGACCCGCTGGGTCGCACGACGCGCTATGGCTATGACCCTGCTGGCAACAGGATCACAGTCACCGATCCACGAAGGGCGCGTCACCACCACGGCCTACGACGCGGCCAACGAGCCCACTTCGATCACCTACAGCGACGGCAAGACGCCGAATATCACCGGCATCAGCTACGACGCCGACGGTCAGCGCACCGGGCAGAGCGATGGCAGCGGTACGTGGTCGTGGACATGGGATTCGCTACACCGTCTCACGAGCGTCACGGAGGGCAACAACGGCACCGTGAAATACCGGTATGACCTGCGCGACGACCCGACCACGATCACCTATCCCAACGGCAAGACAGTCACGCGCAGCTACGATGCCGCCGGACGCTGGACCAGCGTGACCGATTGGCTGGGCAACACCACGACCTTCAGCTACGACCCCGACAGCAATCTGACCACCGAGGCGCTGCCCGGCTCGACGGGCATCACGGACACCTCGACCTATGCCAACGACGACAGCCTGAACGCGATTAGCGACAAGCACGGCGCGAAAACGCTATTTGCCGCCAACTACACGCGGGACGCGAACCGCCAACTCACAGGCGACAGTTCCCAGCCCGAATCCGAAAACGGATACGGATACACCGCGCTCAACCAGCTCTGCTATGCCGGCGCGACCGCGGGCTCGTGCTCTTCGCTTCCGTCGGGCGCCACTGCGTATCAATACGACAGTGCGGACAATCTGGTGCGTATGGGCAACACCACACAGACCTTCAACGCGGCAGACGAGCTTACGGGCACTACCACTCCAACCCAGGAAGCCAACAAAGAACATGAACCCGAAGGGAACAAACACGAACCCACTCCCGAAACCAAAGTCGGACCAAGTCCAGGGCCACCTGTCATTCATAACGAACCACAGCCAAATATCAAAGTACTCGGCTCTCACGAAGAACGGGTATTGCCAGCTGTGACCAGCGGCAAGATGACGTTCGTGCGGGCCAACGGACACCGCGGGACGGTTTCGCAGCTCGTCTCGACCAGCGGCACCAACGCCCTGTTGTTGGCATTTGTGTCGGCGAAGCAGCCGCATGGCGGCGGCCAGGGCGTTGACGGCATCAAGGGTGGGAAACTCAGTTGGTCGCCAATCACGAGCGCCGAACTGCGCGGCGGGTACGTCACGATATGGCAGGCCCGGGCTCGCAAATCTCTCAAGCGCACGCGCGTCAGCATCAAGCTGCGCAAGGCTGGGCTTCCAGCGACGCTGACCGTGGTGGGGCTCGACAGCGGAGCGTCCGTTGTGCAGGGCGCGCGCGGGAGCGCAAAGTCAGGCGCAATTCATCTCGCCACGACGGTACCCGCCGACGGGGCCGTGTGGGCGGTTGGGCAGGATACCCTCCAGCACACCTCGCTTCAGGCGCTGCAGGGACAGACGGTAGTCGCGAAGCTCAACGGTCCGGGCAGCGCCATCTCATGGCTGCAGAGCGCCACCGCTACATCGGCCGGACGACTGGTGCTCGGCGATTCGACACCGAAGTCATCCAGCTGGGCGCTCGCAGCCGTGACGATCCAGGAGCGTACTGCAGTGGCCGCGAGGATCACTCGGCGGTCCGCGTCGCCGCGGACCGGCCCGGCAATCAGCGGGAGCGCTCCGGTGATATCAAAAGCATCCCCGTCGAGCAGGGCGTCAACGGCTCAACCGCTGACGGGCACCGAGAATGAAACCGGCACCTTCACGTATGACGCCGAGGGTGATCGAACAGGCTCCACGGACAGCGCCGGCACATCGCAAACCTACGCATACAACCAAGCTCTCGAGCTGAGCGGGATTGGCAAGGAAGTCTCGTATGCCTACAGCGGAGACGGCCTGCGCATGTCAAAGACCGTGAATGGCACCAAGTCATCGTTCTCGTGGGATGTAAGCGCCGGAATCCCGCTCGTCCTCGAAGACGGAACCAACACCTACATCTATGGTCCAAGCGGACTACCACTGGAGCAGATAGCGGGGACTACGCCGCTCTGGTTTCATCAAGATCAACTCGGGAATACTCGACTACTAACGAGCGCGACCGGGCAGACAGTCGCCAAATACGCATACACGCCGTATGGTGACCTATCGAGTTCTTCAGGCGCTTCATCTACGCCGATGCTCTTTGCCGGTCAATACCGCGACAATGAGAGTGGACTGTATTACCTGCGTGCTCGGTACTACGATCCTGCGACGGCGCAATTTCTCTCAGTCAACCCGGCAGTGGCCGCGACGATGTCGCCGTACGCTTACGTCGCTGGGGACCCACTGAATAGTGTCAACCCAACTGGCCTCGACACGAATCCGGGCCTCGATACTCTATGCGCGTCCAACAGCGCACTAATAGACAAGGCCAAGCTTCTTCCGAAGACCGCCAGCATCGCTTACGGGGTCGTTTGTGGTGCCACAAGCGCTGGCCAGCTTGCCGCTGGGGCGGTATGCACCGCAGTGGGCGCTGCGGCAGCATCGGTGACTGCGGGAATAGGCTTCGTGGCTGGGCTGGGCTGTGGCATATTTTTGGACTACGCAAGCGATGCCTTCAACAATTTTCCGACTCTAGCCCAGATTAATCAAGCGCTTGCCACATGCCAGTATCCACAGGGCGCGGATAATGCGAGCCGTGTCCAGAATGCCATACTCAACGACATTTCCGTACGTGAGAGGCGAATTCCGACGGAGACGCCGGGCACGCCTTCGTACAAGACAGACAAGGCGAAGCTCAGCCAGGCGATCCTGTTCAAGGATTTCGGCATTACAGGGCCGTGACTGCTCGTGCGGTTGCCCGTAGCTGTGCGCGCCGTTAATTCTCTCTCCCTTGTCGGTTTCGTATCGATGGTGTTCTGAGTGGTCAGCGAGAGCAGACCGGTGTAGACGGCTGGGGAGCCGAGCTGCACCCAGAAGTTGTGGATGCGTGTGAGGAGGTAGGCGGCGTACCTTCCCGGTTGATGAAGACCGATGCCGGTGATGGCCGGCAGGAAGGCACGCCGCCGTTGGGTCCACCGAACTCAATCGCCCTACCAGGCCAAGGAGGTTACCCTTCAAGTGCGAGTGCATAGCAGCACGTCTGCCGATCCCTAGCTATTACGATTACGCGCTCGCGCATCGGGTGGTGAGCTCGCCGAGCGAGGAAAGCCAAGATCGCAGGTTCGCTAATTGAAGTAATACCCTTACCGCTTCTTGCTGCGGAAGCAGCGGCTTGCTCGTGACGGCACTGTGTCAACGGGTGTCCGGTCAGCAGAGGAAGTCCTACACGAAGCCAAGCTGAATACTGTGGTGACTTCTACGATTCGTCCATAACCGAAACTCTCGGCAAGACAATTGCTTTCAAACAACATGAAACCCATTAGGCGGATCATTCTTTGTGTAGCTGCCGGGGCGACGCCGGTCCTGTCCGGTCCGTTCACAAAGGCAAGAGGTAGTGCTTGACCTGGAGGCGAGCACAGCATCGGGCACAGGTTTGGCCGCTCCTCGCCGTCCTTTATCTTCCACCAAAGCTAGAGCTGGTCCTGTAGGGAGAGGATATGTCTGCAAACGTTGGACGTCCCTCAGGGCAGCAGCGTGAAGCTCTCGACGTGTCGCGGGCGTACGACGCTGAAGTGCCGGCGATCGAGAGTCGCAAGCTCGATCGCGCCGTGACGTTCGGCGAGCGCGACGAGCGACGCATCGGCCATACCCAGCGGCAGGTCAGCGTACTGCTTCATCAGCTCGGTGATTCGGGTCCACTCGGAGTCCAGGACCGGCTCGACGGTCAGCTCACCGGCGACGATCGCCTGGCCGAATGTGATCTGTGCTTGAGGACCGAGACGGTCGCCAAGCAGGTAGGCGACCTCCGTGACTACGAGTTGAGGCACCAGAAGCGGGCCGGTGGCGTTAGCCAGCAGCTTCTCACAAGCACTGTGATCGTCGTCCCGCTTGGCGGCCGCGGCGTACAGCGGCCCGGTGTCGACGATCAGCACGGCTATGAAGCGGGATGGCGGCGGTCGATGGCGCGACCGACAAACTCGTCCACGCGCCTTGAGGCATCGGGTGGATCGCCCTCGCCGATGCCGAAGAACGACAGCCGGCCGACCTTCTTCGGCTCAGCGCCGTCGGGCTCGCCGCTGCCGTTCGGCTCGAGGTCGTGTTCAGCCGCCGCCAGGCGCCGCGCAGTCTCCGGCGTATCCGGCAACGAATCGATCAACTGGTGTAGTCGCTCCTTGGTCGTCATGAGCCCATTCTAGCGCTGAGCACGGAAGAGATTTCACGCTATCTAGAGCTCCTAGCGATCCAGGTCGAACTAGCTTGTTCTTGCGTGTGTTGCATGAGCTTGCGTGTGGTGACCGTCGGTGAGCCGGTGATAGCGAGCCCCGTGTTGAGCGAGGGTGTAGCCGTTTCAGGTCACCTTTCATGCGCAACGCAGCAGACGTCACGCGGTCTGGCGGCTGTATGGGACGGTCACGCCGTCTGAGGTTGGTGCACTGGTTGGCTTCCAGCTGTTGCGGCCAGGTCACAGGTCAGTCAACGAGGGTGGCAGAGTGGTCAAGGCTAATAACGCAGCCACCTCGAGCTTCAGCCGTCGTATGCACGCTCATCATCGCGGACTCTACCGTGCGCTCGTGAGGATCTCAGACGGCGGACACGTCTCAAACCACGGCGAGTCGATCCTCATCCGCTGAGGGGCCTGTTGGGCCCACCTAACTTGGAGTGGACGTGTAACGCTGACCGGCCGGGTGATTGTTCTAAAGAACCCTTTTCGTTTGTGCCGAGAAGTCATCAAGGACCTTATCCCGATCGTCGTAGCCGCCGAGTTCATTGCTAGCCTGTGATTGTGGATGATTTGTTTTCGGTACCGCTTGGTTATGTCGATCCGGACCAGGGGCCCGATGACGGGGTCTCGACCTCGTCGATCCCGCCGGAGGCCTTCGAGCACCCCCGGGAAGTGGGTCGCTCTGCGCGGGCGCAAGATCGTCGCTATCAGCGACACTCATGAGGAATTGCTAGCGGCACTCGGAGACCGGCGCTCGAAGGTGTCGCTCTTCCACGTTCCGGCGTCGCGCGTCTTCGCCCGCTAGGCAGGCGCTTCGGTGGCGCTCCGCAGGTTCCCATACGACGTTTACGACGTGCCGTCGCTGGAAGTGTGCATCCAGGCCCAGGGTGGTCTGTGACATTTCTGTTTCAGGCTTGTATTCAAACCGCATCTCGCCTTCAAGGGTGCCGCTGAAGCTCGTCTCAGGCACGTGCTCAGCGACGGTGAGGGCTGAGCCATGACTGTCAAACTAGACCGCTGTGGGTGGTTGTGTCCATCAGCGCGGTTGGGCATCACCAGGTTCTCCCCACACCTACCAAGCCTTGGAAAGGGGTCATGTCGGGCGCTACGATCCCGGGCATGGCTACACGTGAGCAGCTGCATAAGGAGGTTGATGCCGTACCCGACGGCCAGTTGCCGGACGCCCATGTTGTGGTCGAGCAGCCCCAGAACGGAGCCAGGCCGTACCTTGGCTTGGATGACGCGGCGCGGAAGCGCCAGCAGGAATCGCTGCGGAAGTTCCAGGAAGAGCTCGAGGCCGAAGGCGTCGAGGGCGGCCAGTACCTCCCCGAGCTCGAACGTCGCGCGGCTACCTGGCCCGAGTGAGCCTGCGACACCGGCGGGATTTCCTACCCGACCGGCGCTGTCACCGCGCTCGCAAACAACAAGGATCGGCTCGACGGCTACATCAAACTGCTCAAGGCCGCTTACGACGGGTCCATGTTCATTCCCGTTCCGGTCCTCACCGAGGTTCGCACCGGTGATCCCCGTAAAGACGTTGCGGTGGACCGCTTGATCAACGCGATTGGCGGTGAGGATGGGGCATACCTGCTCTTGTCCCCCAACGCTGCGTCCAGGGCTGGTGTCCTTCGTACCGAAGCTCTGCCCTTGATCTCCAAGGGAGAGATCTCCACGACCGATGCTCAGGTCGTTGGGATGGCTGAGGAGCGCAGCCGCCTGTGCGCCATAACGATCCTCACCACCGACCCCAATCACGTCAACCTGTTGGTCGGACTCACATGCCGCGCCAACATCGCGGTCAACATACCCGGCTGAAGCTCGCTGCCGTGTCAGCTGAAGACCCGGTCGGGTTGATTGTCCCAGAACCCTGTTCGTCTGCTCCGAGAAGTCATCAACGACCATCAGACATCCCCAAACACTCATGATGTGAAGCATCGGGTCGGTATCGCGGATCCGGTCCGCTGGCGGCGCTAAACTCTTTGCATGGAGGCCATCCGCACCGATTTCACCGGCTATGAAGGCCAGTACGTGGCGATCGACGCCCGGACGGGCAGGATCGTCTTGGCCAACGAGGATCTGCTCGCCCTGCTCGAGGAAGTGAAGGGCCATGACCACGTGTCCGTGCGGGGCCGCGTCCCCTATGCGGACGAGCCGCTCTACCACTTCGGCCTTGGCTGACACACCGCCGCTGCCCTGGCTGTACCCCTACCGTGAGGACGCCCAGTCTCTACGACTCGGGCAACCGGTCTACCGGCCATTCGTCTACGTCTCGCTCGTATACGGCGATGAGAGCGTCTGGAACCTGGACGGACTGATCGACACCGGCGCCGACGCGGTACTCGCGAGCAGCCTGCTCGCCGTGCCGCTGGGCATCGATCTCGACGACAACGACGGCGAACAGGACCACGGAGTCGGCGGCAGGGTGATCACGGCCCGGTACAAGACGGTCGGCCTGCGCGTGCACCCCAGCGACTCCTCGCGAGGCACCTACATCGAGTGGCAGGCCCAAGTTGGTTTCGTCGAGAGCTGGCACAGCGACGGACTGGTACTGCTCGGCAGCGTTGGCTTTCTCGACCAGTTCACAGTGACCGCTAGCCGCTTTGCTCAGGCTGTGGCGGTAGAGGATCGCGACGCCTTCGACGAGCGTTTCGGCACGATGCTCAGTGCCTGAATTGCAGTAGACGATACGGGCAACAAACCACAGCGAGTCGATCTTCATCCGCTGATCCATCCTCGGCATTGATGGCCAGGCTGGTTGTTCTAGAACCCTGTTCGCTTGCGCCGAGTCCCAAGCCGAAGTTGCCAAGCGCTCACAGCCACGGTTGCCATCAAGCTGCTCGCGACAGAGCGCTCCCGGGATGAGGTGTTCCGCGACCGGGCGTGATTGTCTGAATATGGTGTGCATCTTGTAATGCCTCTTCTGTGTCTATGTCGTTTTCAGTTTTCCCCCTTCCCAAACCTTGAGTGAAAAAAGCAGAGCAAAGCTCTGCCACAATCCCTACCCAGGGAAGGCCATACTCACTCGTCCTTTCCCTGACTTGATCAGCACCCTTTGTGAGGGTCTTTCGCCTGTGTCTAGACGGTCACCGGCGATCCCGACGACATGTCGCTTCTCCTCAGCCGCACAAGGCGCGCTAACATCGCCGTGCGCCGGGTCAGTTGTTCTAGATCCCTTTGGGTTTGCGCCAGCGAGGCACACGGCAAGGTCGCAACCGACGCTCTTACGCCGCTAGAGGATGCGTATGGGTGGTGGGCTTGTTGGGTGGGTGCTGCCCCCGAGTGGCTCGGAGGTGACCATTATTTCTTTTACTCGGTGCAGGTCGTTTGGAACATCGACAGAGCCATCTCGGTTGGTGACGTTAAACAGGGCGTCTGTGGGCTGCAGGGATCCGGAGGCGCGGCGCAACCAGACCTTGTAGACCTTGCCGAGTGCCGCCCGCGGTTGCATTGGGCTGTCCACAGCAGATGTCAGGTTCCGTCTGGCAGGTATGCGAACGTATGTTCTGCGTCCGATGCACCGCACAGACGACCTGCCGACGAGTTGCCGGATGACTATCCGCAGCTACTCAAATGCCTCAAGGCGGAGACCTCCTCCGCGCGCACGCGTGCCGCGCTCGCGGTCAACACCGAGTTGATCGGGCTGTACTGGCGGCTCGGCAAAGAGATCATCGAACGTGAAGGACGGCAGGGCTGGGGGGCAGCTGTGACGAAGCGGCTGTCCTCGGATCTCCGTCACGAGTTCCCAGAGATGAGGGGCCTGGCGGAGCGCAACCTGCGGTACATGCGGGATTTCGCTCGGGCCTGGCCTGACGCATCAATTTGGCAACAGCCTGTTGCCAAATTGCCGTAGGGGCATATCTGCCGTCTTATGGACAAGGTCGACGATCCGGCCGCTCGCCTCTGGTATGCCCAGAGCACCGTTGAGTATGGCTGGTCGCGGAAGGTGCTCGAACACCACATCGCGACCGGGCGTTACGAGCGGGAGGGCAAGGCGCTGACGAACTTCTCGAGCACGCTGCCCGCGCCGGAGAGCGAGCTGGTGCAGCAGATCGTTCACGAGGACTACAACTTCGAGTTCCTCGGTCTCGCCGGGGACGTTCACGAGGGCCGGATCGAGCGGTCGCTGATCGCGGACATCGAGCGGTTCATGATCGAGCTCGGTGCCGGGTTCGCGTTCGTCGGCCGCCAGGTGCCACTGGACGTGGACGGTGAAGAGTTCTTCATCGACATTCTCTTTTTTCACATCCCTCTCAATCGGTATGTCGTGATCGAGTTGAAGCTGGGGAAGTTCCGCCCGCAGTACGCCGGGCAGATCAATTTCTACGTGAACGTGATCGACGACCAGCTGCGCCAGGAGCACCACGGCGCGACGATCGGGCTGGTGCTGTGCGCCAGCCGCAACAAGACGGTCGCTCGCTACGCGCTTGAGGGCATGACCCGCCCGCTCGGCGTCGCCCCGTACACGACGACCGGGACGCTGGTCGAGCGGGTGCCGGAGGAGCTTGGCGACCAGCTGCCGGCGCTGGAGGAGATCAGCGCGGGAGTGCAGCGAATCGTCGAGCGGCACAGTGTGTCGTTTTCAGTGTTCCCCCTTCCCAAACCTGAGTGAAAAAAGAGCAGAGCAGAGCTCTGCCACAATCCCCTACCCAGGGAAGGGCCATACTCACTCGCTAGTCCTTTTCCGTGACTTGATCCGCGCCTTCTGTGAGGGTCTTTCGCCTGTGTCTAGGGCCAAGAACACAACGACCTCGAGCTTCAGACAGTGGGCACGTCTCAAACTACAGCGAGTCGATCTTCATGTCTGCTGAGAAATTCAATAAGGGGTAGAGATCGTAATCACTCCCTTGGGGCTTCCTGATATTTCTGTTTCAGGCTTGTATCAAAACCGCATCCCGCCCCGGCGCCGAGGTCAACTTCGTCCTAGAAGGAGCCGACGGCCACCTGGCCGGCATCGAGGTAAAGGCATCAGCGACCGTGCGCGGCGAGGACTTCAAGCACTTCGCCAGCGTGCGCGAGCTGCTCGACCCCGAACGCTTCGTCCGCGGCGTGGTGCTCTACACCGGCGGCGAGCGCCTCCCCTTCGGCGAGCGACTGGAAGCCTGGCCACTCACGACACTGTGGAGCGACGCAGACGCCTGATCGAGCGCCCGCCTCGCGACCCATGCGCGCCGAGGACGCGGCCGTCCTATCAGCCGTTTACCCAACGCTAAACAGCCACTTGCGCACCATAGGGCGTTATGACCTCGCTGCGATCGAGGTCAAGGCCACGGCATCGTTGCGCCCGACGGATTGGAAGTGGCTCGCCACACTTCGCGATGCCCGCAACGACAGATTCAAGAGCGCCATCGTCATCTACTCAGGCGAGCAGACCATCCCACTCGGAGACCGACTCTGGGCCGTCCCATACTCCGGGCTGTGGGCTTGATGGGCAGTTGATGGCAACTACCTGCTCACCTGTAGAGCCGGGCGTTTCGCCGGCCAAGCTTGGCCGGCAACGCTACGCGACCTCCAAGCTTGGCAACCTGCTCTTTGCCTGCGAGCTCCGTGCCGAGGCTGCGGCTCGCGCGTTCATGTCCATAGCCCATTGACGGGTATCGCCCAGAGACGATCGCCCAGGGGAATGGTTTGCTCGCCGGCATGGATTACCGCTCCGGCTATGAATTTCCCGCCAAGCGAGTCGCGCATCCGGGATAGCACACTCGCGTCCTTCTGTGAGAGGGACGCCTTGGCCTTGACCTCGATTGCGACGACACGGCCGGATCGGTCCTCTAGGACGAGATCGATCTCGGCTCCGTGCCTGTCGCGGAAGTGGTAGACCCGCGGTTCGACATCGCTCCAGCTCGCGTGCTTCATCACCTCCGTCGCGACGAACGTCTCGAGTGCAAGGCCGGTTACGCGGTCGTCCTGTGCGAGCCGTTGCGCATCAGCACCCAGTAGGTGGGTAAGTAGGCCGCTGTCGGTCAGGTACACCTTTGGGGTGTGCACGACCCGCGCCAGGAAGCTCGGTCTCCAGGCGGGAAGGGTGCGGACGAGGAATATCGCCTCCAGCAATTCGACGTAGCTCTTGACGGTCTTCTGGTCGATCTCCAGCGCGTCAGCGATATTCCTGTAGCGCAGTAGGTTGCCCGAGCGCGAGGCGAGCACCGATAGCAGCTGCCGCATTTCGTGTCCCTTCTGCAGGTCGGCGATTGCCTGCAGGTCCCTCTCGAACGTTGTGGTGAGGTAGCTCTCGAACCAGCGGTCTCGGCGGCTGGCGTCGCGCTCGTGAGCCTCGGGATATCCGCCTGCCGCAACCCTGTCTGCAAACGCGGCCCGGCCGACCGGGGCATGGCTGATCCTTGGCGGAGAAGCGGCGAACAGCGCGTCCACGAGATTCTGGCCGCTACCGCTCAGCTCGGCTTGCGCGAACGGCCATAGGCGCAGGAGCTCGATGCGGCCCGTGAGTGACTCTTGCACCTTGCGGGAGGCGAGGATGTTCGCGGAGCCGGACAGCAGGAATTGCCCTGGCTGTTTGTCGCGATCGACGGCTCGCTTTATCGCCAGGATCAGGTCCGGTACTCGCTGAACCTCGTCGATGAATAGAGGGCCATCAAACCCGGCGAGGAACCCGACGGGATCGGAGGAGGCGGTCTCGCGTGTGCCCTTGTCGTCCATGCTGACGCTCTGGGCGGGGTGCTCGTTGGCGGCGATCGACTCGCAGAGCGTGCTCTTTCCGACCTGGCGTGCTCCCATCACGAGAACGACGCGGGTATCGGCGAGCGCATCGAGTACCTGGGAGCGTATGAGGCGTTCGATCATCAAGCTAGGCTACACCAATCCGGCCAATGTGGAAAGTATGTGCGGCTAACGCGGAGTGATACGGCGGCTAACGCGGAATATGAGGCCGGCAAACACGGACTACCCGCACAGCCGAGCGGGCCCATCGTGCGCAAGCATGGAGCAATGATCAGAACCTGTGGATGGTCCTTGGCGGGGTGACGTGAAGGTGCGCACCTTCCCGAGGAAGATCGATAGCCCCTAGCAGGTCTGATCATGTGCCGGCGTTGGCGCGCCGGTCGGGAAGGTACAAGGACAAGGACCACGAACAACCACGCCGACTTCGAAGGGCTATGCACGAACGCCGAGCTGCACGCGGGGCTCGTTCGTCCTGCCACAGCGCCCACGCGATCTGGAGGCGGTTTATGGCTATTACCGCCAGGACGGGCGTGGCCGCCCGGCGCACGATCCCGGCGCCGCCCAGGTAGCAGAGCTCTACACCTTGGGTTGGTGGTCAGCCGAGCATCGAGGGCTGATGCTTCAAGGACACCAACATCAAAGGGGGAACTACAATGAGTACTGCATCTGGACACGCACACACATACACCTAGCGACTACACAGCGCGATTGACGGCCGACTCGAGCTCAGCGTCGGTGCGTCGCACCCGCGGGCGGATCAGCGCCAAGAAGGGTGGCTTGCTGAGGCGGGGCTGGCGGAAGATCACATGGTGCTGATCGGCTGGTCCACACTGATCGTGGTGGGGTCTCTGATCACCGCCTGAGAGGCTTCGCAAATGACCTCGTTTCAGACCGCGGCGGGTGTGCTCGGTGGGCTCCTCGTGCTCGGCGCGCTGCTTTCGGGCCTGGCTCGCCGCAGCGTCCTCTCGCTGGCCGCCGTGTTCGTGCTGGCGGGATTCATACTGGGCGAGGGCGCGACCGGGGTCCTTCACTTCAAGGCGAACTCCGGCTTCGTCGCGGATCTGGCGACGGTCGCTCTGATCGTGATCCTGTTTCGCGACGGGCTGGACGTGGACGGCGAGATGCTGCAGCGCGAGTGGCGCGCGCCACTGCGGAAGCTCGTGATCGGGATGCCGGTGACGGCGGGGATCGTGGCGCTCGCCGCCCACACGCTGACCGGCCTCACCTGGGTGGAGTCCTTCCTGCTCGGCGCGCTGCTATCGCCGACCGATCCGATCCTCTCCTCTGGCGTGGTTACCGACCCCCGGGTGCCCCGCGTCATTCGGCACTCCCTGAACCTCGAGTCGGGCCTCAACGACGGGCTTGCGCTTCCGGCTGTGCTTGCGCTGGCGGCCGCGCTCCAAGCGCGAGGTAGCCACTTCGTCTGGTGGCACTTCATGCTCCAGAACATCGGCCTGGGGTTCGCGTTCGGGCTCGCCTGCGGTGTCGTCGGATCGATCCTCATGCCCCGGCGCCAGGACACGCGCATCCCCGCGCATCAGAAGGCGCTCTACGGGCTCGGGATCGCCTTTGCGACATACAGCGTGACGGTCTTGCCACCGCACGGAAACGGGCTGATCGCGGTCTTCGTCGCAGCGATCGTCCTTGGCATCCGCCGGCCGGACCTGCGCGAGCACTTCACCAACGGGGTTGAGGAGATCGCAGAGATCGTCAAGCTCGGCGTGTTCGCGGTGTTCGGCTCGCTCCTGACGCTGGATGGCCTCAGCGCCGAGGGATGGGCTGCGATCGCCGTCGTACTCGCCACTCTCATGCTCGCGCGGCCGGTGGCGATCTGGGTGGCTCTGGCTGGTACGCGACTGCACACGAACGCCAAGGCATTCATCGCGTGGTTTGGACCCAAGGGCGTGGCGACGATGACCTTCTCGCTGCTGATCCTCGGGCGCCAGCTGCCCGCGGGCGAAAAGATCTTCAACATCGCGGCGCTGGGCGTCGTCGCGTCGATCGTCCTTCACGGGCTGACAGAGACGCCAGGCATCAGGTGGATCGCCGAGCGATGCCAAGATGAGTCTCGCGTCGGCGAGTGACGAACGCCTCGAGCTGACCTTCGGTTGAGAAGGTCGGGCCTTTCACCATTCGCGCGGGGTTTACCGGCACGCGAGCGAAATCGCGGGCATACAGGTCTGGTCGCTGGTCCCCGGCATGCGGGACGACCGATCCTGGACGGCCAGCCTGGCTGCCCCGGAAGCCCCACATAGGCCTTCACCATTTCGGGGCTGAGGCCGAGGCGCTCCGCCGCGCTCCGATGGGACAAGAGGTTGGCGGCCTGGGCTGCGATCAGTCTCAGCAACCTCGGCATCTCCTCGATCTCGATCGCGTCAGAGATATTTCGCAGGTCGCGGTCGAGAGTGCTGCCGAGGTGGATCTCAAGCCAGCGCTCGCGTCGCCCGACCGTGCGGACCAATGAACGGGGCTCGGTCAAGTCATCAACGACGATGCAAGGTCCTCGATGGTGGCGCGAAGATCCTTGAGCAGGAGGATCAGGTGCAGTGAATGCGTCGGGGAGCGTTCGAAACCGAACTGCGCATACCATTCCCCTGCGCGCTCGTCAACCGCGTGGACGAGCAGGGCACGAATCCCGATCAGCTCACCGGCTTGTAGGAGGCGGGACATCGCATCTAGCAGCAGTGAGCGCCCGACATGCTGGCCCTGATGGCGAGTATCGACAGCTAGGCGCCCGAGCAAAACAACCGGGACGGGCTGGTTCCCAGCCAGTCCACGCGCGAGCATCGCCGGCGCTTCGCGAGGCATAACCGCGCCAGCAGCGAGTGCGTAGTAGCCAACGACATCTGGATCTGTCTCGGTCGTGACGAACACGCGCGAGCCACCGCTGCGATGGCTCTGGAGGGCATGCTTGCGCGGCCATTGATCCAACGAGAGCACCCCGCAGCGAAAGTGCTCGGCGCGATGTCTTGCCTCTAGAGCGACGGGCCGGTGAAAGCCCACGAGCTAGTCGTCGAACACGCTGACAGACGACAGCAGGCGGGCGAGCTCGGGGATTGGTCGGGCGGGCCGATCCAGGAACTCGACGAACTCATCCCAGGCGGTCTCATCGAGGCGAAACACCCGGCGATCGGCGAGCGTGTCCTCAGCGAGAACCCGTGCCGCCTGGACGACGAAGTCAGTCAATGGCTGATCGGTCTGCTCAGCCGCCAGTCGCACAATCGCATCGACATCCTCTGCCACGCGCATGTTCCAGCGCTGCGTCTTGCTGTCGGCGGTCTTCACGAGTCTGTTGTACTCCCAACGTGCGTACACCGCAAGGGGCGGCGCTTGAATTCCCTCTGAGTGAGGGGGTCGCCGTGCGGGTCACCTTCCATGCGCGGCGCAGCAGGCGTCATGGGGTCTGGTGGCTGTATGGGACGGTCACGCCGTCTGAGGTTGGGGCACTGGTCGGCTTCCGCTGCTACGTCCCAGTCACGAGTCCATCAGCAAGGGCGGTACGGCAGTCAAAGCTGACACGGCGAGTGTCTCGCGCTCCAGCCGTCCCGTGCACATCCGTCATCGCGGTATCTACCGTGCGCTCGTGAGGATCTCAGACGGTGCCCACGTCTCCATCTACAGCGAACCGATTCTCATCCACTGAGATCGGCTTCCGTCTCCTCCGAGGAGGGATTCAATATCCAGTTGCCAATGTGGCCGCGGATCGGTCCGGTGATGACCGGCCGCCTCTCATAGGCGGGCGTCCGATAGTCCCGGATTGTCAGGCCGGATGTTGGTCAGATCCAGCCGATGAGCCGAGCAGCACTGGTAGTCTTTGATTGTGCGAGCATTGGTTCTTGATCCCCCCACTGCGGGACTCGAGGAGCTGCTCGAGCGCCGACGCCGATCTGGGCTTGATCGCCTGGATGAGGTCTGGGAGGGTGTCCTGCACATGGTCCCCGCCCCTAGCCACGGGCACGCATCGATCGCACAGCAGTTGGCCGAGCTGCTGGGTCCACTTGCGCGCGCGTCTGGTTTGGAGCCGACGATAGGCGAGCTCAACTTGGGCGAAAACGAACACGACTTCCGCGTGCCAGACGGCGCCTTGCATCGACCCGGCGCCTCAGGCACATGGCATCCGACCGCGGCTCTCGTTGTGGAGATCGTCTCCCCCGGTGATGAGTCTTGGGAGAAGCTTCCGTTCTATGCCGCCCACCGTGTTGATGAGGTGTTGATCGTTAACCCTGTCAAGCGCTCGGTCAACTGGCTCGGACTGAGTGACGGTCAGTACCGGCCGGTTGAGCGCTCCGGTTTGGTGGAGCTGACCGCCCGGCATCTAGCCGATCAGTTGGATTGGCCGCAGATCGACGGGTAACGCCGAGATCTGGAGTTCTGGATACTGCTCTGACCGCAGGACTGCGAAGGTTTGTTCCGTGCGCCGTTGCGGCGGCGTGGCGGTCCTTCGTGCGGAGGTTGCCGTGGGCGTTTCCCCACAGTCGCCGGGTCGTGTGGCTCCTGGACGCAGTCGAGATCGTCTCGCCGGGGGACAAGTTCGACTTCTATGCCGCACACGATGTCGACGAGGTACTGGTCGTCGATCCCGACAAGCGGACCGTGGACTGGTTTGCACTGAAGGACGGGGAGTACAAGCCGATCGAGCCCAGTGGTGTGATCGAGCTTGGTGCAACGGAGCTGGCGCAGCAAATCGACTGGGCGAAGCTCCCACCAGAGCTAACACATAAGATGCAACTGGCAACGACCGTCACACCCATCAAGAACGATGGTGTCGGGATGACCGTCCGCGCGTGACGCGCAATCTTCCCTCGAGAAGTACTGATCCGGAAGCGGTGAGCCCAACAGGGCGAACTGAACATCAAGACAGCAGTTTCTCTTGATGACTAAAACGGTCGTTCTCTCCTCTAGGGAAACTTGCGAACCCCAGAGGTTTCCCCCAAATCAGAGCGGAGTCACGACGAAGCGCAGTCCTGTCTCAAGCGAGTTGTATTCATCAGCCCACTGAACTAGTAGATCCTCACAATGCAGCATTGAACTCATAGAGATTCCGGTGGCTGCCGCAAGAAGGTAAACCGGGAGTTGTTCGAATGCCCCTCAGATTGGGTCAGAGCGGAGCCACTGGGTCGTCGTTTTTCCGTTGGTGCTCGCGCTAAACTTCATCTATGGAGCCAATTCGGACAGACTTCAAAGGGTACGAGGGTCAGTACGCGGCGATGGACGCCCGAACGGGCAAGATCGTGATCGCCGACAAGGACCCAAAGGTTGTGCTTCGGGAAGCGAAGGGTCGCAACCACGTGGTGGTTAGAGGACGAGTGCCGTATCCCGACGAGCCGGTGCCGGTGGGCCTTGGGTGAGCTCAGAGCGCTGCCATGGTTGTATCCCTACCGGGAGGATCCTTACTCCACTCGGCTGGAGCAGCCAATCTTCCGGCCGTTCGTAGAGGTTTCGCTAGCTCACGCCGGCGAGACAACGACGGTATTGGATGGACTTGTGGATACGGGTGCGGATCCAATTCTCGCCAGTGATCTGCTTGCCGAACAGCTTGGCATTGACCTCGAGGACAACGAGGGCGAAACCAGTCACGGAGTCGGCGGCAATACCACAAGGCGCGATACAAGACGATCTCGATACGGCTACACGGGGGTGACGCTGAGCTCAGCGAATACCACGAGTGGCAAGCACAGGTCGGATTCGTGCAGAACTGGCACAGCTACAGCTTCGTCCCGCTCGGGAACGTAGGGTTCTTGGACCGCTTCACAGTGACGGCCAGCCGCTTTGCTCAAGCGGTCGCGGTAGAGGATCGCGACGCTTTCGACGAGCGCTTCGGCACGATCCTCAGTGCGTGAATTGCGATAGACGATGAGGGCAACCGACTACAGCGAGTCGATCTTCATCCACTGATCCTCGCTGCCACTGATGATGCGCCACCCGTGCTCGAGGCTGGCACGGAGGAGTATCCCACCAAACAAAACCCAACCTACACAGCTACTTAAGGCCGCTCGGTGGGTTTATTAAATCGAGGCGGAGGTTGATCTAGAGGTTCGGGGGGTAGCACAGAGGAAACCTAACATCAACGCTGCACTGGAGAGACAACGATGCTTACCATGGGTCTGGGCAGGAATCTCAGGAAGCTACTCGCAATCGCACCGCTGCTGACTGTCTTTGTATTCGCCGATTCGGTCGGGGCGGCCGGTCCACCGGTTCCCGCATCCTCGACGGCTGGGATTTCCAATCTCACATACTCGTCTGTGATCCTCCACGGATTTGTCAATCCACGTGGGCAGGTCTCGAGCTATTACTTCCAGTACGGCCCTACCAAGGCGTACGGTGCGCAGTCCCCGCTTGCATCCGCCGGCAACGGAACCGCGACCGTCAAGGTTGACCAGGCGATCACAGGGCTCGCCCCGGGCTTCGTCTACCACTACCGGATCGTCGCCATGGACGCCGCGGGCCACACCGTCGGCGCCGATCACTCGTTCAAAACACCGAAGATTCCGCTGTCTCTTCAGATCGTCGGCGTGCCAAACCCGACCGTGTTCGGCAGCCCCTTCACGATGGAGGGCACCCTCTCGGGGACGGGCGCCTCAACGCGCGAGGTCGTCCTGCAGGGCCGGGCGTTCCCCTACACCGCAGCCTTCACGAACCTTGGTACCCCACAGGTGACGGCGGCCACCGGCGCTTTCTCGTTCGGCTCGCTGGGCTTGAGCGAAAACACGCAGCTGCGGGTCATAACGGTCGGGAGTCCCGTGATCGTGAGCCCGATCGTCACAGAGCAGGTGGCGGTGAAGGTGACGTTCCACGTCCACCGCACCCACACACACGGGATCGTGCGCTTCTCGGGCACCGTCACCCCGGCCGAGGCCGGTGCTCTGGTCGGCTTTCAGCTGCTGAAGCCCGGCCACAAGTCGATCAACGAGGGCGGCACGGCGGTCAAGGCCGCCACCTCGACGACCTCGACGTTCAGCCGGCGTGTCCATCTTCGTCACAAGGGTGTCTACAGAGCGCTGATCCAAGTCAAAGACGGAGCGCACGTCTCAAACTACAGCGAGCCGATCTTCGTGCGCTGATCTTAGAACTTGGAGCCTGCTGCCAGGTAGCGGCGGCAGGCTCCAAGAAGTACCCGTGAGCTCGTGGCCGGCCCTCTGGTATGCGGTATCGGCTGCAGGCAGCACCCTCTGGTTTCGGAATAGAGTCCCGAGGGGTTGGATCGACCCGGCCAGGAGTAGCTGCCGGGTTGGTGGGGATCCGGCCATGACACCTGCGAGAAGAGGAGGATCACGGACTCATGCTCACGCTCAACGGCTTGGAGGAGGTCAAGGCGTATGTGGGGAAGGAGCTGGGCGTAAGCGACTGGCACCTCGTCACACAGGAGAAGATCGACGCCTTCGCCGAGGTGACCGGCGATGACCAGTGGATCCACGTAGACCAGGAGCGGGCCAAGCAGAGCCCGTTCGGCGGAACCATCGCCCACGGCTACTACACGCTCTCGCTGGCGCCCCGCTTCTCCTATGACATGTTCAAATTCGAAGGCTTCGCGTTCGGTGTCAACTATGGGCTGAACCGTGTGCGCTTCCCCGCGCCGCTGCCTGTGGGCGGGCGGGTGCGGATGCGAGCGAAGCTGGCGGCGATCGAGGAGATCGCAGGTGGCGCGCAGATCACGACCGAGCTCACATTCGAGCTGCAGGGTGGCGAGAAGCCGGTGTGCGTCGCGGAGTCCCTCTCCCGTGTGTACGTGGGCTGACTCTCGCTTTGCTGGAAAGTCAAGGCATCTAGTGGTCGTGGTGCAAAGTAGTTAGAATTTCGTCGTGGCAACATTGGTGCTCGACCCACAGCCGGCGGAGATCGACGCGCTGCTCAAGCGCCGCGAAGCGCTCGGATTGGACCGTCGTGACGAGGTTTGGGAGGGTGTTCTGCACATCAACCCACCGCCCAGTTACAGGCACGGGCGCCTTTCGAGCATTCTGCACGCACTCTTGAGACCACTCGCGGACGCGGCCGGCCTCCAGACCGTCGGCACGGTAGGCATCGGGGTCAAAGACGACAACCGCATCCCCGACCTGACGTTGCAGCGACCCCAGGACGCCCAGCCACAGTGGCAGCAGACCGCGGCGCTCGTGGTCGAGACCGTCTCGCCGAAGGACAAGTCGTGGGACAAGTTCGACTTCTATGCCGCGCACGATGTCGACGAGGTGCTGATCCTCGACCCCGAGAAGCGGACCGCCGATTGGTTCGGCCTGACGGACGGTGAGTACAAACCGATGGAGCACAGTGGCCTGATCGACCTCGGCCCGGCTGACCTGGCCCAGCAAATCAACTGGTCCTGATCGTCATCCGGCTTCGCTGAGGCCATTGGAAAGAACACCTGTACCACGAAAGGCCGGATAGGAGTGGCGTTCTCGCCAGCGCCGTCCACGCTCGGATCCCAGGCTCGGTTGGCGGTTCTGTTCAAGTGGGGTCGTGTGGTGTCGATATATGGATAGATGGATGTCTCCAGGAGCGCGCGTGATGCCGTCGGCCCGGCGTCGGGGGGCCGGGAGAGCTTGTATCTGCTTCTGCGGATTATCGACGAGTGCACTCCGGGTGTGCTCGAGGATCTCAACAGGGTCGCTCATTTCGCTGTCGCGATCGCGGAACTGGTGGGGTGCTCGGAGTATGAGGTGGGGCGCGTTGAGGTCGCGGCGCGTCTTCACGATGTCGGGAAGCTCGCGATCCCCGAAGCGATTCTGACCAAGCCCGGCCCGCTGGATGCCGAGGAGTGGAAGGTCATGCGCACTCACGCTGAGATCGGGGAGCGCATCCTTGCGGCGGCGCCGTCGCTTGCGGATGTCGCTGGGTTCGTGCGCTCTCATCACGAGCGTTATGACGGTCGCGGCTACCCCGATGGGCTCGCGGGCGAGGACATACCGTTGGGTGCGAGAATCATCTCTGTGTGTGCCGCGTTTGTGGCGATGATGAGGCATCGCCCGTTCAGTGACGCGATCACGGTCACCGAGGCGCTCGCGGAGGTTGCCCGTAACTCCGGTTCGCAATTCGATCCACGCGTCGCGAATGTGTTCTGCGACATCCTCACGCGTGCCCGCATGTAGCGTATGGGGGGTGGGGGACTCGGTGCCTCGACCTAGGCGGCTTGACCGGGGTAACCGGCCTTTCTCGACTGGAACGTACCCTCCGTGAGAGCCGTTCGCCTGACTGTAGTGGCGGTCTCGGCAGTGCCATCCACGCTCGCTTTGCACACGTTGGTGGCGAGGAGTTCGATCTACCCCGCCGTAGTGGGATGCCGCGCACGCCGGGCCTTCAGGCGTGACCCGATGCTCCCGCGCTCGCAGTCGGGCTGCGCTAGCTGTAGTTCCTGAGGACGTTGTTCATCCGGGCCTCCTTGGAGGCTGGTTGGTGTCGAAGCCACCAGTCCCAAGGGAGGACACCGGATGAAGTTGCACGCTAACGCTCGTCTGAGCGTCAAGGGCCGCGAGTTGCTGGTTGACCGTGTCGAGGATGCTGGATGGTCGGTGATGGAGGCCGCCGAGGCGGCCGGAATCACCGAGCGCACTGCCTATAAGTGGCTGGGCCGCTACCGGGCGGAGGGAGCCTGCGGCTTGCTGGATCGCTCCTCCGCGCCCTTGCGGGTCGCTAACCGCACTGAGGAGCGGCGTATCGAGGCGATCGCCGCACTGCGACGCCTGCGGATGACCGGTGCGCAGATCAGCGAGACCCTCGGGATGGCTCTCTCGACGGTCTCTGGGATCTTGACTCAGATCGGGATGGGCAAGCTCGGCCGACTCGGCCTCGAGCCCGCTGTGCGCTACGAACGCCAGGTCCCGGGCGAGCTGATCCATATCGATGTCAAGAAGCTCGGCAGGATCCACGACGGTGCTGGGCATCGTGTGCACGGCAAACGCGGCCGCTATAACCCGCAGCGCACCGACGCTGAGGGGAGGGTCCGCAAGACAGTGGGCTGGGAGTTTGTGCACATCGCGATCGACGACGCGACACGCCTGGCCTATGTCGAGGTACTCACAGACGAGAAAGCACTCACCGCGATCGCGTTCCTTGCCCGAGCCGTCGCGCACTACGCAAGCTATGGCATGACCGTGCAGCAGCTGATCACCGATAACGGCGGCGCATACCGCTCAGGCGTGCACGCGATCGCCTGCCGCGCTCTGGGTATCCGCCACCTACGCACACGCCCCTACCGCCCCCAGACCAACGGGAAGGCAGAGAGATTCATCCGGACCATGCTCGGCGGCTGGGCATACGGCGCGATCTACCGCGACAGCAACGAGCGCACCGCAGCCCTACGCGGCTGGATCGACTTACGTACAACTTCATCCGGTGTCCTCCCTTGGACTGGTGGCTTCGACACCAACCAGCCTCCAAGGATCGCCTCACGAGATGAACAACCTCCTCAGGAACTTACAGCTAGCTAGGTCAGTCAGCGGCCCACTCGCTGCCGCCCGGACGACGGGGTCGTTAGAAGTGGATAATTATGTTTATGGTATTGTTTATGTAGATGTCTATACAAGGATATGCTCGTGGCCAGCGCTGTCGCCAGCCGTCTTGACTCGATTCGCGATCGCGGCGGAATCAAGTCCCGCGAGGTCGCGCAGCTGCTCGACACCACCCCGCAGACCGTCTCGCGCTGGCGCACCGGCAAGGTGCAACCACAGCCCGACCGCCTGCAGCGCCTGCTGACGCTCGAGTGGCTACTCGGAGAGCTGGCGGAGTTCTACGAGCCCCAGGAGGCACACCTGTGGCTGTTCGCGCCACACCGTCTGCTCGGCGGAGAGCGCCCTGCCGACCGCATCCAACAGGGCAAGCCCGACGACGTACTCGCACTGATCGCCCAACTACGAGACGGCGCCTTCGTCTAAGGACTACCGCTAGCACCAGCGCACGTGCTCTACCCGCCAGAATTGCTCGATCGCCTGCAAGCGATCACACCAGACCCTTGGGCAGGTCGAGCGTTCCGGCACATGTTCGCCGACTACCCGCCCGATGCCGAGAACACTGGTGGCGCTCGCTGGAACCCGCCAGGTGTCGCCGCGATCTACACCAGTCTCGCCCGCGATGGCGCGCTCGCCGAGGCTGAGCACCAGATAGCGCTCCAGCCCATCCGGCCACGTGCCCGACGCACCATCTACACGCTCGAGATCACGCTCGCCAGCGTTCTGGACCTCACCGATGCCGTCTCCTACAGAGCCTCGGCGTAAGGTCAGTCGAGCTCGCAGCTGATGACATGACCGCATGCCGCCAGCTCGGCGGCGCTGCTGATTGGCTCGCGGACGACGGACTGCTGCCGCCCTCAGCGCGCAGCACCAACACTAGCCTTGTGATCTTCCCCAACAACCGGTCCCGTGACACCCGCTTCGCGATCCTCGGCGCAGAACCCGTGGACTAAAGCTGCCTGGAACACCCTGCCAACCAAGACCTCCGTAGCAGTCCTTTCCTGACCTGACCGGCGTCCTTGTGAGAGCCTTTCGCCCGCCCGGTGTCCGCGTTTCCCGTCGAGCGTCACGCATGAGGAGAAGCGTGCCCGTCGCGCTCACGACCCCCAGACCCATACCCTTCATCGCTGATGGCAACCGATCAGCAGAGGCCGTGGATGGGCGATCGCCGTCGTGGCATATCGACGACGCTCGGCGTTGCCGCGATGGCGCTGGCGGTGAGCTGCTCCAGCTCACGGCCGGCAAGCGTCTCGTCACCGGCGAACGCGGTGTCCCTCACAGCTCGCTCAACGAGCACCGCTGTCGCTGAGAGGAGCTCAAGCCACGCCGCCACGACTCCCAGGGCGCCCTCGCCGACGCTCGCGGGGAAGGTGGTGGGCATCGACCCCGGCCACAACGGCAACAACTACACCGATCCCGCATACATCGACCACCTGGTGTGGAACGGCCGCGAACGGGAGGCGTGCGACACCACCGGCACCCAGACCGACGCCGGCTACACCGAGGCCGCCTTCAACTTCGACGTGGCGCGCTACCTGGCAAGCGACCTGCGCGGGGAGGGAGCAACCGTCGTTCTCACCAGAACCACCAACACCGGTGTGGGGCCCTGTATCACAAGGCGCGCTGAGATCCTCAACCGCGCTCACTCCGATGTCGCGATCGACATCCACGCCGACGGCGGCCCTCCCTCCGGGCGTGGCTTTGCGGTCCTCGAGCCGGTTCCCGACGGCCCCAACGACCGTGTCATCGCCGCCTCCAGACGCTTCGGGCTGGACGTGCGCGAACACTTCCGTGAGCTGACCGGAATACCCGAGAGCACCTACGACGGGACCAACGGCATCGCCCCGCGCGAGAATCTCGCCGGGCTGAACCTGACCACGGTCCCGAAGGTCCTGATCGAGTGCGCCAACATGCGCAACGCCAAAGACGCCGCGCTGCTCACGCGTGACTCCTTCCAACGTCTGGCGGCCCGGGCTTTGGCCGAGGCGATCACCGAATACCTCACCTGAGGAACGACGCTGCCCTCCCGGCCGGCTGCAGCTGATGGCCCGCGGGCTGAGGATCGATTGCCGGCCGGCTGGTTTTGGCTGTCCCGATGGCATCATGTGGGGGAGATGTACATGTGGCGGCGGCGACGGCCCTGGTAAGTCACAGAACCGCCCGAGGAAACACGGGTACCGGACTGTGATGGAACCTCTCCTGCAGCGTGTCAACACCCGCTCGAGGCGCTGAGCCGGGAAGTACGGACGGTTGCGGGCCTTCAAGCGGTGGTGGGTCAGGCTCCTGAAACATGAGCCCGGCCTATTCACTCACTGGCGCTGAGCCCGCTCGTACTGAATCACATACTTCAAAGTCAAGGTCGGGGGGCCAGGCGGGCCCCATCAAAAGCGGTGCCGTACGGAGTTACACTTACTCGGGTGCCGAGCACCCCTCCGCGTCACACGGTCACCGAGACCCCGCCGTACAGGAGGCGCTTGATGAGCTGCGCGCCAAGCTGAACGGCGAGCGCATCGACATGGCTGAGCTCGTGATCCTCGGGGCACACGCGAAGGCGCGACGGCTGCAGGCCGACAATGCGGCGCCCGGGCGGCTCGCAGGCGCCTGGCGGACATGATTCCCACCGGGACGTTTCCCTAGGAGATGGACCTCGAGGCGGCTAAAGAGGTCAAGCACCTGGGGCTGATCGCCAACTACGAGTAGCGGTGCTGCCGCTGGACAACTCGGCGTGCGCGAACTCGGATAGTGTTGCCTTCAAAGAAGCTCGCTGCGCGCAAACCCTTGCGTGTTCTTCGATCCCATGGGGGGACAAATGATCGCCACACGATTCTCTTTTCTACTCGCGCTACTCGCCGGGGCACTGCTCGCTGGCTGCGGCAGCAGCAGCTCGAACTCGACCTCCACCAGCACGCCCGCGAGCACCACCACGGCGAGCGCTAGCACCGTCGCCACGAGCGCCACCTCGACGACGTCCACGACCGCCTCCACACCGTCCTCGAGCGTGCCGAGCTCGGCGGCTGGCGTCGCGGAGGCCGTGGCCGCGTGCAAGTCGATCGTCCAGAGAGAGCCCACGCTCTCCTCGAGCGTGAAGAGCAAGGTCGAAGGTATCTGTAACAAAGCCGCCAACGGTGACCTCGAAGGCGCCAAGGCCGCCGCCAAAGAAGTCTGCAAGGAAGTGATCAACGCCGCGCCGATACCCAGCTCCGCCAAGGCTCAGGGAATCGCCGCCTGCGAACGCTCGAGCTAGCCACGGCGCCGAGCGGCTCACCGAAAGGGCCCGGGATCTGGCGGCTTTGCGCCGCCGGGTTCCGTGAGCCTCCGCACGGCACAGGCAGCCGCCAGAAGCGATAGGGACACACGATTTCCGCCGCTAGCGGCCGCGAAACCGCCGCGCTGGCGGGGTGACGGACAGTGTTGGCGGCCGCGTGGAGCCCGCTCGCCTTCGCGCTGGCGGGCGCATCTGCTGGCGCTCAGACAGCCAACATGTCCATTACAACCGATCTGTGTGCAACAGCGTATAACTTTGTCGGTGGAAAAAAACGGCGGCGTCCCGGTTGCTGTCTAACCGGGGCAAGGAGGTGTGGCGATGCGGCGTATGGAACGAATGTCGGAAACGCGGACGGTGAGGCTGTGGACGGCAGTGATCGCGTGCGCGGCGGCGCTGGCGCTTGCGGGGCTCGGCGTTGACGTCGCTGCGGCATCCGAACCTGGTGTCGTTCCCTTTCCGGGCTCGCCGTTGAGCGTGTTCGTGGGCCTGCACGGGGAATGCCAGTCGAGCTACCCGCTCACTGGGGTCAACTTCTTCGTCGCCGAAAAAGGCGATTGCGGGTTTTTCATGGCCTTTCCCAAGCACAAAACAAAAGCTCAGGCGGTCTTCTTGAACGAACACGTCTTCGGCTTCCTCGGCGGAGCGGGTCCGCACATCTCCGAAGAACAGGAATACGTGCCTGTGTCGCAGTCGGCAGTCGAAGGCTCCGGGAGCGCGGGCAGCCCTTACAAGCAGACGACGGTGTTCGACATCGCCGAAGCCGAAGAACAAGAACCCGGGGTGAGGACGGTCAAGGGAGCCCCGTTCCTCAAGGTGACTGAGGTCACGACGTACGAAAACGGCGCGCCGCAGTTCGTCTCGACGTACACGGTCAAGAACGAAACCGCGAGCACCCTCTACTTTCGCGCGATTTACGCTGGCGATCTCTACGTCGCGGGCAACGATTACGGTGCCGGCTCGTTTCTCGGCGGGCCGCCGCGCTTTGTCGGCGGCCTGAACACGGCTGAGGGGATCCTCGGCGGGTTCATCGAATCGACGCCCTGGTCATCGTGGCAGGAGGGCTGCTGGAACAACGGTGTCGAAGAAGGCACCGAAGGCGGGCGCTGCATGGGCGACAACGCGGGTGACAAGGGGATTCTGGGAAACCGTCCGTACGAGCGCCACGAAAGAAGAAGGGTCGGTCTTCGCGCAGGAAGTCGACCCAGCGCAGATCGACAACGCGGCCGGCGTCGAGTGGGACGAACCTCTCACCAAAGGCCTCGAAGCGAATGCCGAAGAGGGCTTCACGATCATCAACCACACCGAGGCTCCGGCCGGCCTGACGGTCAGCCCGGCGAGCCAGACGCTCACACAGGGCCAGACGGAGACGGTCAACGTCACCGCGCTCAACACGGCCGACAAACCGTATGCAGGTGCCACTCTGCGCTACGCCGTTAGCGGGGGCAATCCGCAATCTGGATCGGTGATCCTCAATTCAGCCGGCCAGGCGCAGATCAGCTATGTCGGCACAAACGCGGGGGTGGACACGATCCAGATGTACCTCGACCTCGGCAACGCCGGCTCGCAGACGCCCACCGACCCGTCGGCGTCAGCGACGGTGACATTCCTACCCAAGCCGCCGACGCCGACCAGCACCTACACCGTGCAGAGCGTCAAGACCAACTCCAACGGGACGGTCACGATCACGTTCGTGCCGACCCAGTCCGGTACGGCGATATTGACGGTGACCGTTCCCACCGGCTCGATCGCCCGTCGTGAGGCGATCGCGGCAAAGCGCGCCAAGAAATGCAAGAAGGGTCAGAGCCGCATCAAGAACAAGTGCCGCCCGACGATCACGACCTCGGGCACGATCACCGCGTCGGGAGTGGCGGGCGTTCCGCTGACGCTGTCGGTGAAGCCCTCGAGCAAGGTCCTGGCCGCGCTCAAGAAGGGCAAGACCGTCCACCTGACGGCCACGCTCACATACAAATCGGCGCTCGGCGGCACGCCGACGGTGAACACCTACCACTTCACCGTCAAGGGCAAGAAGCCAAAGCACAAGCACGGCAAGCACTAGCCGCCTTGCAAATCGTCGGGAGGGGCGTCCGCCGGCGCCCCTCCCGCGCACCTACCGGCGCCGCCTCTTTGCCGGCGCCAGCACGGTTGCGCCGCATGCGATCCCATGCTTGGAGGGGTGGGCCGATCCTCCTAGGATGAATCGCTGTGACGAATCGCTGACCCGCGACGTAGTTAGGTTGTGGGCAAGCTCAAACCGACGCGTCACTCAACGGCCCAACCGATGCGATCGACCGCACCTCACGACGGACTGCACGACGAGGCGTTCGACGCCCTCTTTCGGGATTGCGCGCGCGATCTGCACGGGTACGCGATCTCGCTGCTCGGCGACAGATCCTCCGCGGAGGACGTGACCGCGCTCGCCTTCGAGCGTCTCTACCGATCCCGCTCGCGCCTGGATAGCCGTCGCGGAACACCCCGCGCGTGGCTCTTCGCGATCGCGCGCAACGCGGCGCTGGACGAGCTGCGCCGCCGCCGACGCACCGAGCGTGAGCCGCGCATGGAGCCCTCGATCGACGAGGACGCCCTCGAGGCGCTCGAGCAGGCCGAGCGGCGGGCCACCGTCCGCGACGCCCTCGCCGGCCTGCCGCTGCGCGAGCGGGAGGTCGTGCTGCTCAAGTTCCACGGCCAGCTCACCGGCGCGGAGCTCGCCAGAGCATTGGGTGTCAGCGAGTCAAACGCGGGCACGCGACTGCACCGTGCGCTCACGCACCTGCGCGAGAACTGCCTCGCGCTGGACCGACAGGAGGTCGCATGAGAATCATCCCCTTCCCAGCGCGCGGCGCGGTCGAGCCCTCCGAGGACTGGCTGGCCGAGCTCGAGAGCGCACTGAGCGGACACAGCATTCACCCGCAGGCCGATTCCTGGCGTCAGCTGCGCGAGGACGTGCGGGCGCTCGCTCCAGCGATCGCCCCAGAGTTCCAGCACGAGCTCGAGGGCCGGGTCGCGTCCGCCCGGGAGCGCTCGGCCGCAAAGAAGCCCTCTCGCCGGTTGGCGTGGCCGCTTCGCCCCAGATACCTGGGTGCGATCGGCGCCGTCGCGGTGAGCGCAACCGCCGCGATCCTGCTGGTAACCGCCCCCAGACCTCAAAGCCCACCCACGCGAGGGACCCTCGCGCCCGCGGCGGGGCCAGCGCCGCCGCGCACTCAAAGGAAGACTTCAGAGCCTCGCCCTCCTACGGGGGAGCAAACGAACCCGTGTCCGGCGGAGCCGCCTCCAGCGCACCCTCCTCGAGCGCCGCGAACGCTCCCGGACGCGTACAGCAGCTGGCGGCCTCGATCACCCTCGCGGCCACGCCCAGCGCCGTGCAGGAAACCGCCAATCGCGTATCCGCGTTGGTCGCGGGCGACGGCGGCTACGTGCAGAGCTCCCATGTGAACGTCGGGCAGAGCACCGGCGAAGCCACCATGACGCTGAACCTCCCGAGCGCCAAGCTCGGCGCTGCCCTGGCGGCGCTCTCACGGCTCGCCCCGGTGCGCTCAGAGAGCCAGTCGCTGCAGGACATCACCGGCTCCTATGACTCCGCCCGCCAGCGGTTGACCGACGCCACCGCCGAACAGCGGGCGCTGCTGCGCGCTCTGTCGAAGGCCACCACCGAAGGCCAGATCGATAGCCTGCGCGAACGGCTGTCGCAGACCCGCTCGACGATCGCCCGAGACCGCTCGGCGCTGCAGACGGTATCCCGGCAGGCCGCCACCGCCGAAGTCGAAGTGACAGTCCTGGGCGACGCGCATGCTGCAAGCGAAGGGCTGACCCTGCACCGCGGGCTCCACGACGCGGCGCGGGTGCTGGTCGTGGCCCTGGTGGTCCTGCTGGTCGCGGCCGCCGTACTGGTGCCGCTGGCGCTGGTGATCGTCCTCTCGGTGGCTGGCCTGCGTGCGTGGCTTTCATATCGGCGCGAGCGCGCCTTGAGCGCACGCTGAGAGTCGCCGCTCATCGACCTCGGCGTAGCGAGGGCGGCATCGGATTCGAGGTGACCGGCCTGGGCGATGGGTCGGGGGCCGACGCTGGTTGCGGCGGAAACCAGGTTCTGTGGCGCAGGTCAGGAGCCGGGTGATTCCCAGGCGGGGTTGTCGATGAACGGCAGGGCGTACTGGCGGAAGTCGTAGTCGGTGCCGGTGTGTCCGGCGAAGTCGTCTTCGTCGAAGTGAGTGCCTGGCTTGATGACGTACTGGACGTTGTAGCCCGCGCTGCTGAGATCGTTCATGGCTGGGGTGACGCCCGGGTCATCGCCTGCGCCTTCGAGGCAGTCCGTGCAAGCGTTCGGGTGGTACTCGGTGTCTTGCGCGTGTGCGACCTGGGCGATGTTGAACTTCCAAGCCGCCGCCGCCATCGACTGCGCCTTTGTGGATCCCGTGTCCCTGAACGGATTTGTGTTGACCGCGAGGATCCCCGCGAACTCGTCGGCGTTGTAGAAGATCGTGCGGTAGGCGAGGTCACCGCCCGATGAGTACCCGGCGATGAAGATGTGCCGGCGATCGATGTTGAAGTGCGTGGTGACGTCGGCGATCGCCATTAGAACCTTGACCACGTCGGTATCGGGATTCCAGCAGCCGTCGTCGGCGCCGCCGATCGAGATCACGATGAAGTCGCGGTTCTCCTCGTCCTGGGGTTCCCCGCCGCCGTTCAGTTCGTTGCTGGCGATCATCTCGTAGGTGTCGCCTTCGGCCTCGCCGCCGCAGCCGTGCATCCATACGAGCAGACGCATGGGCGTGTTGCCCGCGGCGTCGTATTTGGGCGGTGTCGCGACGTAGTAGCTGCCCGTCACCCCTTCGTAGGAGTCGTGGACGAGCGTCGGCGTGTCTGGTTCGATCGTCATCGGGTCGCTCGGGATCTGCGTTGGGCCCGGCTGGGGCTCCGTGGGGGTGCTCGACGTCGTTGTCGGCGCCGTGCCGACCGGTGTCGTCGTGACAGGGGTAGTCGTGCCGATCGGAGCACTCGTGCCGGGGGGGCCGTTCGACGCGGAGAACGTCAGTTGGCCCACCCGGGCGCAGTCATCGCGCTCGGAAGACTCCTTGACCTTTCGCGTGGCGTCGGCGCAGGCGAGCACGGGGTAGCTTCCAGGGGGCGTCCCGCTGGGCGCGTGGACAGAGACGGCGACCTTTGTCCGGGCCCTTGCCTTCAGGGCATCCACCGAGAAGATCCCGAGCCGAGGATGTTTGCGCCCGACGGTCATCGACAGCTCTGCCTGCGAGCGGGACGCCCGTGCGCGCCCAACGTTACGAACCGTAAAATACCCGAGGATCTGTTCGCCCGACAGCCGGATCGAGCCGCCGCTCACGGTCAGATTCGGTAGCGCACGCCGGTGATGATGCGTTGCGGCCAGGCTCCCCGGGACCGCGACGACACTCGTCGCGAACACCGCAAAGACGATTCCCCGCCAGCTCCTCTGCGTTGTCTTCATGTCCTAGACCGTTGATTGATCGTTTACCTTGCATGGAAACGGTAGCGCGGTGGTCTCGAAGTGCACAGAACCGAGGAACGCCTGAAGCGAAGCACAGAAGCGCTGTCGTGAGCGCACTAACGAGGCGAGCGGAGCAGTGGAGAACTTGAGGGAGCAAGCGACCGGGCTCCCGAAGCCCGGATGACGGTCACCGGGCCTCACAGGTCAAACTGAGATTCAGCCGATCACGACCGGGAGTGGCAGGCTGTCGGTGGTAAAGCCGTGGCCACCAGCATGTGCATTTACTGCGACCTTGCTCTCGAGTCTGTAGACCGCGGCTTTGGCGCCGGCCGGGACGGTGAGACTGATCTGGAAGCGTCCGCTTGCAGACGGAGTAAAGCTCTTGACGATCTGTGTCTTACCGCATTGAAGTTGCTGTTCGACAGTGACCGGTGAGATCGGCTTGGTCAGCGGACGGGTAACCTGGCCGGTGAGAGTTACAGTGTTGCCACTGGCCTTCGGCGGTTCAAGGAGCAGGCGTCGAGTGAGCTTGAGGTGAAGCGAGCGCAGATTGCCAACCTTCGCGGTGTAGCGGGCGGTAGCGGCTCCGCGGATGCGGGCTGTAGGCAGCGGAGCGGTTGTCGAGTACAGGCCGTTTGCCTGGACTGTGGCGGTGGCGACCAGCTTGTTTGCGGCGCCGAAGAGAATCTTGACCTTCTTGCCCACGAGGCTCTTGGCTGCGCTGCCGGCGATCGCGACGTGGTTGCCACGGACGTAGACGTCGTTGAGCACGAGTTGGCTCCCCGTGCAGCCAAGCAGCAGTTCTTCGACGGCCTTCGGCGTGCTGGCGACACCTTCGCTAGGACCGCCTCCACTGGCCGGTGCGCCGCCAGCAGGGGAGGAGCCAGTGCTGGGGGAGGAGCCACCGCCGGTGCTACCGCCACCGCTCGTCGTGGGCGCGGACGTTTCGAAGGTCATGTCGCCTCCGGCATCGCTGCCGGCTGCGCTCTTGGCCACGATCCGGAAGTGGTAGGTCTCGCCGGCGGTCAATCCGGTGATCGCCGCTGAGATCGTCACGGGGACCGCGCCGCCCGGCAGCGAACCGCACGCGACGATCGAGCCGTAGGAGGTGGTGGGGCCGTATTCGAAGAAGCATTCTTCCAGCGTGCTGCCTTCCGGGTTGACCGTCCCGTTCAGCGTCGCCGAGGTCTGTGTGACCGTCGAGGCTTCCTCCGTGATCGCAACCGGTGGTTCCGCCGTGGGGCTGAAGGCGGCGAAGTACGGCTGCGCCTCGGTTGGGAAGCTCGTGAAGTCGCCGCCGGCGTAGACGGTGCCGTCGGAGCCCACGGCCAGGGCGCTCACAGAGCTGTCGGGGCTGGGGTCCCAGGCGCTGGCCGTTCCTGTGGTCGCGTCGAAGCTAGCCAGGTTGGCACGGGGTGTTGACCCGTTGACGGTCTGAAAGCCACCGCCGACATAGATCGTCGAGCCGGACACGGCTATGGCCGATGGAGGGAAGCTGCCCGAGAGGTTCGGGTTCCAGGAGTTGGCGGTGCCGTTGATCGTGTTGACCGCGGCCAGGTGGTTTCGCGCCGTTGATCCGTTGACGGTGGAGAAGCCCCCGCCCAAATACACGCTGGAGCCTGACGCCGCCAGCGTAGTGACGTACAGGTTCGGGTTGGGGCTCCACGCCGTTGCGACGCCCGTGCTCGAGTTTACAGCCGCCGCGTAGTCGCGCGATGTCGATCCGTTGACGGTTGTGAATTCGCCGCCCAGATACACCATAGAGCCCAGGATCGCCAGGCTGTTGACGGTTTCGTTGAGATTCGGATTCCAGCTTGTGAGTACACCCGAACCGTCAAATGCGGCGGCACGATTTCTGGTGCTGGCACCCGATTCGACCGTCGTAAAGGTTCCGCCTGCATAGAGCGTTTCGCCGGCGAGCGCCAGGGCATTGACGCTGTTGTTGGGCTCGGGGTTCCAGCTCGTCGCGGTTCCGGTGCTGGCGTCGAGCGCCGCCAGGTGGCGGCGTTCGGTCGAGCCGTTCACGGTTGAGAAGTCACCGCCGGCATACACGGTGGCGCCGGACACGGCCAGAGCGTTGACCGAGCCGTTGGCTTCGGGGTTCCAGCTCGTCAGCTTGCCGGTTGTCGCGTCGATCGCGGCGAGATCGTTCCTGGCTTGCGGTTCGGTGTAGCTGAACGTCCCGCCGACGCCGACATTCGAGCCTGACACGGCGAGCGAGTAGATGCCCCCGCCGCCCAGCGACGGGTTCCACGACGTTGCCGTCCCGGACGAGGTTTCGATCGCGGCGACATCGTTTCGCGGCGTTGACCCATTGATCGTTGTGAATTCGCCGCCGATATACAGTGTGCTTCCCGACAGGTCCATAGTTTTGACGTTGCTGTTGGGGTTGGGGTTCCACGCTGTGGCTTCGCCGTTCGTCGTGTTGACCGCCGCGAGACAGTTGCGCGTCACCGTTTCGTTGTTGACCTTGTCGAAGATCCCGCCGAGATAGACGGTCGGCCCCGTCACGACGATCGCGTCCACTCGCCCTCCGAACACGCCGAGGGTCAGGTCCGGGTTCCAGCTGTTGACCGTCGCGGTCGTCGCGTCCACAGCAGCGGCGAAGCTGCGGTTTACCGAGCCGTTGATCGTTTCGAAGTCGCCGCCGATGTATACGGTCGAGCCGGATAGGGCCAGCGCGTTGACCTGAAAGCCGCCCACGATGTTCGGATTCCAGGTCAGCGCCGTCCCCGTTTCCGCATCGATGGCGGCCGCGAACCGCCGTGCCGTCGAGCCGTTGACTTTCGTGAATTCACCACCCATGTAGACCGTCGAGCCGGAGACCGCGAGCGCGAACACGGTGCTGTTCGGGTCCGGATTCCATTCGGTGGCGGTGCCGGTGCTCGTGTTCACGGCCGCCGCGAAGTTACGGGTGGTCGAGCCGTTGACGGTCGTGAACAGGCCTCCGAGGTACAGCGTCGAGCCCGATAGGGCGAGGGTCTGGACCTGCCCGACGACGTTCGGATTGAAGTTCGGGTTAACAGTGCCGTTGGCCAGGATGTGCGCCAGTCCGTTGCGGGGTACCCCGCCGACCGAGGTGAAGCTGCCACCGATGTACCAGCCACCGGCGCCGTCGGAGACCTCGGCGAAGACGCCCGGCACGAGCTCGGGGTCCGAACCAGCGACCTGCGGCATCGTGTGGTTGAGTTCACCGGAGGACTGCGACAGCGACGCCCACGTCCCTGTTGGCGTCCCGACTTCGGAGAAGTTGCCACCGAGATAGATCGTGTTTGCCGATCGTGCGATAGCCAGCACCGGCCCGTTGGGGGAAGCGGTGCTCTCTGGCACCGTGCTGGTCGCGCTCGCCAAAGCGAGTGGCCAAGCCAAGAGGGTGGCGAGCACAGCGAGCAGGGATACGACGCAATTGATTCGCAAGCGCCGCTCATCCCTCGATCGTATAGGCACGTCCGCAGTACATCGACTGGACGCGTCGCTGTCAACATGGAAATAGGTCCCAGCCACTCGCATGCTGCCGGCGTGCCTCCAAACGCTCCCAACCCGCTGTATCTAGATCTCTATACGTAAACGTAAAACCGAGGCGTTCACGCTGAGCTAACGACGGAGGCAGGTGTACAGTGCACGGCATGAGCGTGGCGGGTTACCCTGTCCACGTACGGTCGAAGTTCTAGGTGCTCCGCGCTTGGAGCGTTGTACGCGCCTTGGGTATGTCACCAGGTCCTGCTGCCTGGTGTGGAACGCGTCCCGCATTCCCAGCTACTTGGAGCTGGAATCAGCGTTTGGGCTTGGGTGGCCCGCCGACACCCCACGCGATCACATTCGGAGGCGGCTTGCGCGGCATCGGATTGGTTGACGAGATGGGTTCAGGTGGCACCCTGGGCTCAAGCGATGACTTGGGCTTGGAGGAGGAAGGTACCTTTTTGAATTTAGAGAATATTCTTTTGTTCATCTCTAGCTCACGAGTATAGTGACCAGGGCGAGGATCAAGGCAAGAATCTCGACCGTCAGCCAGCCTATCGCGCGACCCACGCGCTTCGTCGCTATCTCAAGAATGGCATGGTTGTGCCTGTATCCGTCATCGAGGTAGGTAGCTGCAGCCTCCTGCATCTGGCCAAGATCCACACCGCTTTGTCTGGTGGCCTCGAGTAGATCGCCGCCAAGACAGATCCCCGCAGGAGATGAGGCATATAACGTCCCCGCTCACTTGGCGATATGTGACCAGATCTCCGACATCACCGATGAGGGTTAAATGGGTGTGGGGACACCTCATGGTCACAGCGCGAGTGGAGCCACGAAGGATCTAGGGAGAGACGACGTCTCCCGGTCTCCAAAACTCCTTAAAACAAACCCCGCCGACGCTGTCCTCGAACCACCGAGTCGTCGTTACGCCTATTACGACCATGACACGGACATCGCCTGACTTCTTATCGGTCGCTTTGACAGTCGCTAGCTGTGCCGAATGCACCCGGCTGGATACACGGGGAACGCGAACGGCATGAGGGACAATCCGCATGAGAGGACAAGAAAACTCTTTCTGGTCAGCGGAGATGACGGTCTGTGCCCTGATCCCTCAGGACACAGACCGTATATCCGACTAACGCCCGATCTTGAAGGCCACGGTCTGCGTCTTACTCGTACCACCCGCAGAGTGCGCGCTCGCCGACAGGCGATATGAGCCTGCCTTGAGAGTGTGTCCACCAACACGGCCTGTGAACCGCAGCGCATTGGTGCCAACGGCATCAGCGTGCGTAAAGCTGCCGAGCTGCTTGTAGAAGGTGCAGGGTTGCCCGCCTTTCTTGGTGTGCTTCGGTGCCGCACCGCACTTGCCGTGGCTCTTGATTGCGCTCGACTTCTGTTCGACGACGAACGTCGTGGTCGCTGCCTGCGAGTCGGTGTAGACCACGAACGTGCCCGTAGAGACAGAAGCCGCCACCGCGCTCGCACCAGAGGGCGCGGCCCGGAACGTGCTCGGTGAGAGTGCCAGCGTTCCGAGGCTGGGCACACCCGGCGGTAGTGGGGCAGGTGGCGAGATTGGGGCAGGTGCTGCTACGCCGGTGCCACTCAACGCGACCGCTGGCAACACATTGGTTGCGGAGGTCGACAGCGTCAGGCTCGCGCTCTGGTTGCCTGTTGCCGATGGCTTGAAGACAAGCGAGATTGAGCAGGTCGCACCAGCGGCAATCGTCTGCCCCTGGCAGGTATCCGCCGTCTTCAAGAAGGAACCGGCGGCAGTGAGTGTGTTTGCCGACACCGCCAGTGGCGCTGGGCCATCATTCTTGAGCGTGACCACCTGCGCCGCGCTTTCGGTTCCCTGCACCTGGTTCGCGAAGGCTAGGTTCGAGGCTGAGAGCGTCGATGAAGCACCCTCGATCGCCAGCAACGTGTAGTCATAGTCGCCTTTGGCTATGGAAAGCACGTTGGTGAGTCCCGCGATCGGCGTCGGCGTCTTCGGTTTCGGCCGCTGCTTCCTTCTTGCCGTTTGCCAGTTCGGCGTAGTAGCCGTAACCCCAGCCGTTACGGTGCCGTCTGTGATGATCGCATACGCGGCCTGCGACGCTGCGACGATTCTCATGACGCCCGTGAGGCCGGGGATCAACTCTGGTTCATTGTGTTCGATGGCGGTCCCGTCGCCGAGTTCCGCGGTTTTGTTGTAGCCCCATGCCTTGACGGTGCCGTTTGCCAGGCGCGCATAACCCGAGTAGTAGCCGGCCGATATTTCCATCGCGCCTTCCAGGCCGCTGACTTCCACAGGGGTGGGCTGCTTTTCTGTGTTGGTGCCGTTGCCGAGCTCGCCGTTTTTGCCCTGGCCCCAGGCCATCACCTTGCCGCTGGCGAGCAACGCGTAGCTGGTAACGCAGCCGGAGGCTATCGCGACGACGTTTGTGAGGCCGGGTATGACTGCTGGGGTCGCGGTTTCGCTCGTGCCGCCGTTCCCCAGTTCTCCATCGCTGCCCCAACCCCAACTCTCAACGGTTCCGTTGGCGAGCAGCGCCATGCCGTAATAACAGCCAGCCACGACCTGTGTCACATGTTCAAGGCCCGGGATCGGCGTCGGCGAGTCCTCCTCGGCCGCGGCTTCTTTCTTGCCGTTACCGAGTTGTCCGTAGTAGCCGTAACCCCAGCCATCGACTGTGCCGTCGGAAAGCAGCGCCAGCCCGAAGTAGTCATAGCCTGCGTTGACTTCGCTGACCCCGGTGAGTCCGGGTATGACCTTGGGCAGGTACTGTGCACCTGATGTCGAGCCCGTGCCGTCGTCGCCGTATTCGTTGTATCCACTCGCCTCGACCGTTCCGTTGGCGAGTCGCACGTAACTGTTGTATTCGGACGCTGCCGCCTGCGTCGCGAGGACCGGCCCCCAAAATGGGAGTGTTTCGAGACCGGTGACGAATTCGTTGCCTTCGCCGTTCCCGAGCTCGCCATAGGAATCGTAGCCCGCACCGACCACTTGACCTGCTGGCACCGCCCAGGTCGTGGCCGCCGCTAGCGTCAAGCCGGCCAGAACCGCGAGCACGAATACGCCCGCCACCCTCAAAGACATGGCAGAACCCCCTATATATGAGTCGATTTGGACTAGAGAAAGAGATGGCACGTTACACGCGCATCGAATAGACCGGGAGGCTATCCACGGATGCCGACGCGCCAGGTCGGGGCTACAACCGAGCTTTCTTTGCGCACATCAGGATCAAGGCCCGCAAAGACAAGACCACCGACCAGATCGTGGTGGAGGTCGCAGGTGTCGAGCTAACCGAGCCTTACGCCGTCCCGCTGGCCGACCAAACCACTGAGGAAGCTCTGGCATGGATGGCCATAAAGGCCTGGAACAGCCCAGAATCCAAGAAGACGCCCCATTGTGAGCGTCTTCTTGGCCTGGCAGTTCGATCTAATGAAGACTGGCGGAAGGGGGGGGATTCGAACCCCCGAAGCGGGGGTTACCCGCTTGCTGGTTTTCAAGACCGTTAACATTTGCTCTGCAGAGCGGAAAAGTGACTCCTCGCGCCAGGGCTCGCGCCAGTCCTTGTGAAGACCCACTTGAGGGTTTCGCCGAAGGGGGATGCCGACCACCGACGGCGAGATTGCCGGCATAGTGGTCTCGCTGGCACAGCAACTGCTCGAGGCGGGCCGATGGACAACACCCGTAGTTACATGTAACATGTGGACATGGCCTCAGAACGATCCTCGGCCCGCCGCGTGCAAGCCCACCGCGACCGACTCAGAGCACATGGCCTGCGCCCGGTGCAGATCTGGGTTCCCGATGTGCGGACCCCGGAATTCATTCGCCAGGCGCATGATCAGTCGGCGGCGGTCGCGGCCAGTGAGCACGCGGTCGATGACCAGGCGTTCATCGACGCGGTGTCCTGGGACGCCTCGGAGTGAAGCGCGGAGAGATCTGGTCAGTCGCTGCCCGCGGCGCCTACACAGGCAAGCCTCGCCCCGCGGTCATCGTTCAAGACGACCGCTTCGACGCCACCGCCTCGATTACGATCTGCGCGCTGACCACCGATCCCACCGCCGCGCCACTCATCCGGCTCCCGGTGGCGGCGGACCAGCTCAACGGGCTCGACCGGCCGTCGCAGCTGATGGTCAACAAGCTGACCACAGTCCCACGGACCAGTCTCGGCGAGCGCATCGGCCGACTCGGCGACGAGGACATCACGCGGCTCGATCGAGCAATCGTCGTGTTCCTCGGCGTCGCATAAGCCGGAGAGTCGTCATAGCTGGGCCAGACAGCCGGCTCGGGCCTACCCAAAACCGGAGGCCCGTGCTCAATGCCCTGTCCGACTTCGTGATTTTCTGCCGTGAAGCGCCGTCTCGCGGGCTTGACCTGCAAGGCGTATGAGGGGCGATGTGCGAGCCTGACTGGACTTCCTGCGCTCAGAAGGGGCGGCCACGCTGGATGTGCGATCCGCACACCCGATCTGCGGGGCTTCCTGGCGAGCGAGGCGACACACCCCGCAGCCGCTGTCTTCCGAAAACGTCAAGCCACCCGCCCCGGCCGCCAGTCTACGGCGTAGCGATGGAAGTCTTGGGTCACGTCGAACCCGAGGTCAACCCACCAGGGCGAACCGCGATAGCCGTAACCCATAGCGGTTCCAAGACCGGTAGATTTTGGCTCTGCAATGCGGAAAATCGACTGCTCGCGCCACAGCTCGCGCCGGTCTCCCGCGAAATCGACGGAAGGGGGGGGATTCGAACCCCCGAAGCGGGGGTTACCCGCTTGCTGGTTTTCAAGACCAGTGCATTCAACCGCTCTGCCACCCTTCCGAGCGCGGCACATGGGAAGGCTAGTCGATCCGCCAGCCGCCAGTGGGAGCGCTCAGGCGATCATCCAGCGGCCGGGCATGGCGGCGGACCCTTCGATCTTCCTTCGTCTGCTCGCCGACCTCGCGGAGCTAGGGGTCCTTCCTCAGCGGCCGCGGCGGGCAATCGCGTCTGGCGTGGCGCGGACCTCAGCGAGCGGGCAGCCGCCGGTATCATTGGCGAGGAATGGCTCCAAGCCGCGGTAGCGTCGCTCGGTCGCCCCGGGCGACGACTTCGCCCGGCGAACGAGAACAAGCAGACGCCTCGCGTCGTGAGCGCAAGCATCCGGCGGGTCCAGTCCCGCTGAGGGTCGTCGCAAAGGAGTGGACACGGATCGGCGTGACGGGGTTTGGTGGGCCGGCCGCGCACATCGCGATGCTGCGTCGGCTGGTCATCGACCGCTACGAATGGATGGACGCCCGTTCGTTCGAGGACGCCAATGCCGCGTGCGGCCTGTTGCCCGGTCCCGCGTCAACGCAGCTTGCGATCTTCTGCGCCTATCGCGTTGCCGGGCCGTGGGGCGCGATCGTCGGCGGCCTCGGGTTCGCGGTGCCCGCCGTCGTGATGGTGCTGGCGCTGTCGGTCCTGTTCCTCGCCAGCGCGCCGCCAAAATGGGTGATCGGCGTTGGAGCGGGTGCGGGCGCGGCGGTCGCGGCCGTGGCCGTTCACGCCGCGCTTGGTCTGCTCGCCCCGAGCTTCGAGCGGGTGCGGGCTGCGCGCGGGCGCGCGCTGCGCTGGTTGGCGTATCTGCTCGCGGCCGCGGTGGCAGCGGCGACGATCGGCGGCTATCTCGTTTTCGTCCTGCTGGTGTGCGGAGCGTTCGAGCTGGCTTGGCGGCGGCGCACGGTGGCTGCGCTGTCATTCAATCCGCTGATGCTCGCCGCGGTCGCGGGCGGTCTCGGCGGATTCGGCGCGCTTGTGTGGACCGCGTTCAAGGTGGGCGCGCTCGCCTACGGCGGCGGGTTCGTAACCGTGCCGCTGATGCAGGCCGACGCTGTACACGTCCACCACTGGATGACGGGTGGCCAGTTTCTGAACGCCGTTGCGTTGGGGCAGGTCACTCCCGGCCCCGTCGTCGCTACCGTCGCCGCCGTTGGCTATGCCGCGTACGGCATCGTCGGCGGCGTGCTCGCCGCGGTCGTCGCCTTCACGCCGTCGTTCTCGTTCATTCTGCTCGGCGGGCAGCGCTTCGAGCGCCTGCGCCAGAACGCCGACGCACACGCGTTCCTCGATGGCGCCGGACCTGCCAGGATAGGCGCGATTCTCGGTGCCGCGATCCCGCTGACGAGTGCTCTACAAGAGGGGTGGCAGTACGTCGTGCTGGTTGCCGCCGCGGTAGCGCTGCTGCTTCTGCGGCGCGGGGTCGTACAAACACTGCTCGCTGCCGGCGCCGTGGGTCTGTTCGCCTCAGTGGCAGGCGCTCCCCTGCCGCACTAACAGCGGGCGGCACGGCGGGTCGCGTCTGAAGCGAGCCAAGAATCCGTGGGCGGCGAAAGACCGCCGGAATCTGCCCTCCTGGATTTCGAGACCGACTTAATTTGGCTCTAGCAAGCCATAAACTGACTGCTCGCGCCACAACTCGCGCCAGTCCAGCCGAAAGCTACTTGAGGATTGCGCCGTGAAACCGGCGTATCGGGCCGACTGACGAACCCCCTGCGCGGATCGGTCGCTTGAGCGTTGAAGGCGGGTCTTGCCGAAGGCGACTACACGCTGGGCGTCCATACTCGGAGGAAGCCAGCGAAGTCACGGGCGCTCGAGGCCAGCTCTCGCATCTGCGCCTCTGTCGGCTCCAACACGCGCACCGGTCATCGCTCGAACGCTGACCCGGCCGCTCCATCCTGTCTAGTATCCTCCGCTGGTGCTGCGTCAGGGGTCAGGTGAGCCACTCGTTCTGCTGCATGGCATTCTCGGCAGCGAGCGTATTTGGGGCAATGTTGTGGGGCTGCTCTCGGGCGAGCACGATGTGATCGTTCCGACCATGTTGGGGCACAGCGGCGGTCAGATCCCCAGCCGTAGACCGGCGAGCATCGAGCATCTCGTGGATGACCTCGAGCGGCTGCTGGACGAGTTGGGGCTCTCAAAGGCGCATGTGGCGGGTAACTCTCTGGGGGGCTGGGTGGCGCTCGAGCTTGCCCGTCGTGGACGGGCAGTCACGGTGTGTGCGCTCTCTCCGGCGGGCGCGGGCAGTGAAACCGACGGGCAGCTCGTCCGGGAGACTCTCAAGAGGGCGGTGCGCGACGTCCAGCGCTCACGCAGAATCCTTCCGCTGGTTGCTCGCTCCAGACACATCAGGCGTTTTGCCTTGCGCAACAGCGCTGTGCATGGGGAGCGAGTCAGCCCAACGGAGTTCCTGTCGCTCATCGACGATGTGATCGGGTGTCAGATAAGCGGCGATCTGCTCGCAAGCGACGCGCGGCAAATCCCTCTGGACCCTGCGCCATGCCCGATCACCCTGGCGTGGTCAGCCGAGGACCGCATCTTCCCGCTGGAGGCCTACCGCTCACGTGCGTGTGAGCTGATCCCGGGAGCGGACTTCATCGTGCTCGATGACGTCGGGCACATCCCGATGCTCGATGACCCGCGACTGGTCGCCCAGACGATCCTCACGAGCGCCGCGAGGGCCACCGAAACGCTCAACGGCTAGCACCTAGAGCCTTCGAGCAGGCAGTCGCACCGTCCGAAGGGGGCGTCTGCTCGGCTGCAGCGCGGACGCTCGCTCCAGCCGCGAAGGCGGCGGTCCTGGATACTTCGTTGCCTGATGTCTGAGGAGTCCAGGACCCCGATCCGGTTGAGCTTTTGGGCAGGGCGTTTGAGGCTGCGAATCGTCGTGATCTCGACGCGGCGGCCAGCAGCTTCGCTCCGGATGCTGTCTTTGAGGGGAGGGCGCTCGGGGACGTCTTCGAGGGCCGGGCGGCCATTCGCAGCTTCTTTGAGGATTGGTTTGGCGCGTACGAGGAGTTGGAGTTCGGGCTTGAGGAAGTCCGCGATCTCGGCAATGGGGTTGTGTTTGCCGTGGTCGTTCAGAACGGTCGTCCGGCTGGCAGCGCCGGTCACCTTCGACAGCGCGAGGGATGGGTCTTCGTCTGGGTGCAAGGCTTGATCGCACGCCTTACGATCTCCGAGGTCGACGAGGCTCGTGCTGCCGCCGAACGCGTCGCGCAGGAGCGGGGGTAGGCGGTGTCGCGGGAGAACGTGAGGTTGGTTGAGCGCGCGATCGCCGCGATCAACGCGAGGGACATCGAGGGTTATCTCGCCTGCTGTACCGAGAACGTCAAGTTGGAGACGCCAATGGCTGCCGTTGGAGGTGTGTATGAAGGAGTTGACGGGATCAGGCGTTTCTTTATGGACGTCGAGGAAGCCGCACCCGATTTCCGGATCGAGCTTGACGGCGTGGAAGAGGTTAACAGCCGGCGGGTGATCGCGTTCACGCGCAATAGCTCCACGGGCCGAGCCAGCGGCATTCGCATGGCATGGCCCTCAAACCAACATGTACGACCTGATCGACGAGAAGATCACCCACATTCGCATCTTTATCGACCGTGAGGAGGCCCTGAGAGTCGTGGGGCTGGAGTAACGGTCGGGAGCAGCTGCCCTTGAGAGGGCGACGTCGGCGAGCGCCCGACGCGAGTGCTTCTCATGGATGCGAGCGTGTCGGTGAGGACCGACCAGACTGCTGAGATGGACGAGCGCCGAGTCTGAGGTCCGGCCGGGCGAACGCTTGCGCATTACGCCGAGCAAGCAGGCGCGAGCCAAACCGGCGGCACGCGGTCGCGAATCGTCCGGAGCGACGGCGCCGAGGATGCCCGCGAGCGATTCTCGTTGCTCGGACGGAGCAAGAGTCACATTGTGTCGTCCTGCTCCCACGACTTTCCCTCCTCGCGTTCGTGGCGTTTCCACACCCTCGGGGCTTTCCACTGCTCGCGCCAAACTCGCGCCAGTCCTGACACAATTAACTGGCGCGCGTCGGCTCCAGACCCTTACGGAGGGGGGGAGATTCGAACTCCCGAGACGGGGGTTGCTCGCCTGCCGGTTTTCAAGACCGGGGTGTCGAGTCGCAGCTCACTCGTCAGGGCTGGGCCGCGAACGCCTTGACGATGTCATCCGGGGTCAGGCGAACATCGAGGCCGTCGACGCTGAAGCCACCGCGCGAGACGCCGACGAGCAGGGTGTCGTCGGTCGCGCCGGGTATGAGGGCGCGGTGCTGGATCAGCCTGCTGAAGTCGTGGCGGTTGAGCTCTCCTCGGTCGCGCCACTTGATCGAGCCGACGAAGTCGATCTGCTCGCTGCGGTCGTGGTCGCGACCGCCGACGAGGTCAACCTCCACGCTGCCGTCACGGTTCCAGAAAGCGCCCACGTACTCGGCGCCGTCAAAGCGCGGGTCGGGAAGCATGGTCTGGATCGCGCTGCGCACGAGCGGCTCGATCGCGCGGCCGGCGAACGATCTCCATGACTCGCGGATGCGCCGGTAGACGATGTCGCCTCGGCCACGCTTCGAGCGCCGGGATGCTCGCTGCAACGAAGCGCAGCCAGAAGCGCAGGTATGGGTCTGAGACGTAGTAGCGGGACAGCTTCGGATGGGGCTGGGCGGAGTAGGGCAGCGTCTTGTCGATCACATGCTTTGAGATCAGCGTCGCGAGCGTCGTCTCGAGCGTCTTGTTCGACACCCTCGCGCGTTGCACGATCGCCGTGAACGCTCGCTCCCCGGCACCGATTGCTTCGAGCGCGCCGCGCGCCTTCAGCTCTGCGGGGAACTCGGCGGCCAGCGAGCGTTCGCCGAGCACGATCAGCGGGGACTCGGGGTTCTGAAGCTCGCGCCGCAGGAACTTCCAGAGGTCCTCTCCCCGCTGCCAGATCTGCGCGAGTCGTGGAAACCCACCGATCGCCAGATAGGCATCGAGCGTGTCGGCGGGCGGGAGGTCCAGCATGTCGCCGATCGCGGCAGGCGAGAGCGGGCCGACTGTCATCTCGGTCAACCGTCCGTACAGGGGCCGCCCGTAGTCGTTCAACGTGGCCATCATCGAGACGTCCGAGCCGATCAGCAGTACCAGCACGGGCTGGGCCTCCAGCCTGCGGTCCCACTGCTTCTGGATGATGGCCTCGATCGCGGGCTCGCTTTCGATCAAAAACGGTAGCTCGTCGATCACGAGCACGATCGGGTGTTCGGCCGAGGCGTCGCTCGCGGCGATGGTGAGCGCAACCTCCCACGAGCCGATCGGCCCCGCGGCCGCGACGCTCGCCCCGCCGCCAGTGGATACCGCGATCTGCTCGCTGAAGCTGCGCAGCTCCTGGGCGGCGCCCTGGCGCGATGCCGTGTAGAACACGGCCGCCACGCCGCTGGCGCGGATGAACTCCTCGACCAGGCGCGACTTGCCGATCTGCCGGCGGCCGCGCAAAGCGAGCATTTGCCCCGATCCACTTCGGCGTACCTGATCGAGATGCTCTTGCAGCTTGGCCAGCTCGGCCTCGCGCCCAACGAAGCGTCTCACGCTCATATTGAAAAGTGTAACACGGTAAACGGTAGTGGATTACACTTCTCTGGGGCTGCTGGCAGACAGTGCCATCAGCAATGGCACATCCGAGCTAAAGGGCGAAAGTGCAGACGCTGCCTGCACAAATCAGCGGGACGTATCAGGCTAGCCAAGCGAAACGAGAAAGTCGGGGTCGGCAACCGAATCTGGTGCCGGCTCGGGAAGCCCGGCAAGCGCGAGCTCCCAGCGGCTCCTTTTCGGCGGAACCGACGCGGTCGTGAGTACTCAGCTGGCTGCGTCGTTCTCGAGTGATCGACGGATGTCGCTGATCTTGCGGAACAGTTGACGCGGGTTCTCCGGGACATCGATGAATCCCCAGCGGCGATAGAACACTGCAACTCGATCGTCGATCGCGTCCACGACTACGAGCCGTGCTGCGACGACGTCACTTGCTTGGACCGCACGCCGCAGCGCCTCTGCCAGCAGTCGGCTGCCGACCCGGTTGCCCTGATAGCGACGATCGACCGCAAGCCGGGCGATCAGGATCGTTGGGAGTGGATGGCGCGGCATGCCTCGCGAATAGCGCCGCGGAGCGGACCTGGGCCGGATTGACCCCGTCGTCAAGCTCATGTATGCGACGACCCTCTCATCCTCGAGCATCAGGTAGGTCCGGGCGATGTCCGCTCGTTGGCTCGCCAGCGCGTGATCGCGCAGCCACGAGTCGAGTCGTTCCTCGCCACACTGGAAGCCACTGAGGTCGTGGTCCGCGGTAAGCAGGACCAGTCGCAGCTCGCTCACTCGCCAGGTATGCGCGGGAGGCCAAACAGTTCGGTCATCGCCGGAACTGCCTCGGCTGGCTGATCGAGGACCGCGGCGAACTGCGTGAATGCCGCGTTGCTCATCACGAGATGACGGTGCTCATCGAGCAGGCCCCGCGCGCGGTCCTCCGCGGCGCTGAGCAGAAACGCGGTTACAGTCTGACCGGTAACCGCGGCGGCCTCGCGGATGATCGCATTCTGTTCATCGGTGACGCGAACATCAATGCGCTGGGAACGAGTTGTCGAAGACATCAGCTGAGATCCAAGGCAAACATCGTCCTGACATTGTACACACATCGTTGGTCATCTAACGATCATCGGGCGGAAGTCGCCGGACAGGTTGCCTGGGTGTAGGCCGACTCAGCTCACAGTCTGGTCCATCTTGTGTGGGCCAATGCCGGCGGCTAGCTCACATGCCCGCGATTGAGGGTCGCCATGGGAGGAACGGCAGCCCGTCGCAGCTGGTCGTCCTGCTCCCGTCGATCTGCTCGATCTCGCGCCGCGCGCGCTCGTACTCCACACGAGTGTCCTCGTCTGCGAGCCAGCCCTGGCGGCGCTTGTCGTAGTAGCTGGTATCGAGGGTCTTAGCCATGGCCGGAAGCTGAGCAGGTTGGATCGGGGACTGGTAGGTTCGCGGAACGATTCTGGCCGTGCTCGACGCGGTCGCTGCCGCTCCACCACCGCCCTTCTCGGGTGGCGGCAAGTGGGAGGCGATGCACGACGACATGGGCGGCTACTACGAGATCCGCGTAACCGGACCAAGCCGCGAGCAGTTCCGTCTCTTCTGTCTGCTCCGAGAACGCTGACAAACCGATGTCGGCCGCGCGTGGGCTTCGTGGACCGGCCATCGCTGTGACCACCGGGATGCGAAAGAAAACGGGAACGCTCTTCAGTGAACGCGACTACGCCAAGGTCCGGCAGCTTGGCAGCGATCACACCGCGCAGACGCCTCGACGTATCGCGAGTTAGAGAGGGCGATCCACTCGCCCGTGAAGTCATCAGAGTGAGCATCGAGCTGAGGCGGTTCCGGCATCGCGAGCCGACCACCACGATGGTGCGCATCGCGGCGACGCTCAGTCGTGCATTCCGAAGCCTTCCATGATTCGGTCCTGCACCCGCTCGATGCGAGCCACGCGTGTCGCTGGTTGCTTGGCGCCGTTGAAGTAGAGCAGGTAGCCACGTTGGCGACCGGGTGTCAGCCGCTCGAATGCGTCGCGAAAGGCAGGGTCTGCTTCCATGAGCGCCGCCAATTCGTCCGGGTAGTCGCGGTGGGTCGGCGGTGCAGGCTCCTTCACGCGCAGCCCGGCCTGTTGTACGCGTATGGCGTCGGCGACAAAATCGCGAAGCGCGCTCTTCATGCTCGTCACATCGGCAACCGAGCGAAACTCGAGCCTGAGCGATGAGCGACTGTTTTCGCCTTGTTCACGCAGCAAGGCTTTCGGGTCATCCAGCAACGCGCCCTTGAAGAACATGAGTGCGCACAGGTCGTTGAATGGCTGGAAGATGACGATGTTCTTGCCAGCGTGCGTGTAGCAGGGCTTGTGCCACTTGAACGCCTCGGTGAGTTCGGTGTCCGAGAGGATCGTTCGCAGTGCCGCGAACTCGTCGCGCCAACGTTCGAGGCAGGCAGCGTATTCGTCGACTCGGCTGTCACTCATCGCGCAGCGACCCTTTCGCGAACTTCACGATCAGAACTGACTCTATCGTCGGGCATGAGGTCATACATTGTTCCCACTTGTCCTGGTTGGGGCCGCAAGGCCTGTGGCCGTACTTGTCCTGGTGCTACCGCTAAATCTCACGAGAGCTTTGTCGGTCAGTGGAAGGCTGTAGCTCAGATCGGTGATGTCCGACCGAGGACTGTCGGCGTGACTTGATAGGAGCTCGCCAGAGCCCCACTGAGTGCTGTCTGGCGGCGGTCCGCTTGTCAGCCATTGCGATCGACGGGCCGTTCTCCCTCGTGTCCGCGCAAGGCAGGGTTCTCGCCCGGCGTGCTCGAGTTCCGCGCTGAGCGGGTCGCTGCGGCGAGGCGGCCAGTTGCTTGCGCGATCGTTAGAGCGGGTCTTTGTCTGGCGTCGTGTTGCCGGTGGTCAGACGCTCGTGCGGTAGCGGAGGTGAACGACGCCGTTTCGGAACCGGCGCTCATCGAGAAGTTCGAGTTGCGCGCGGACGTTGTCTGGCAGGGCGCGCTTGCCGGCACCCACCACGATCGGGCACAAGAACAGATGGCACTCGTCGAGGAGCCCCGCGCCGATTGCGTGGCCAGCGAGCTCGGCACCGCCGACCGTGATGTCGGCCCCCGAGGACTGCTTGAGCCGCCGGACGGCGTCTGGATCGAACTCGCGCTCGATCCGCGTCCTGGCGCTGGATACCGTCTGAAGCGTCCGGGAGTACACGATCTTCTCAGCCGCACGCCAGATCCCAGCATAGTCCCGGAACACTGCCGGCTCATCGGCCTCGGCGCTCGCGGTCTCCCAGAACACCATCGTCTCGTACATCCGGCGCCCGTATAGGTAGGTGCCGATCGGCCGCTCGAGATCGTTGACGAACGCATGCACCTCGTCATCTGGCGTCGCCCAGTCGAAGCTGCCCTTCCCGTCCTCGACGTACCCGTCAAGCGAGGCGATCGCCGCATAGATCAGCTTGGCTATCTCTACTCCAGTCGGTCGTTACGGCGCGGCCACGGCCGCACATGCTGAGACCGCGATCCGCAGCCAAAATATCATCGGTCAGGGCATCGCAGGAGCACGAGTACAGACCGACTCGCTCGTTCCGTGCCTCGCATGCCGTGCGAAGCGAGGTGAGTGAAGGGACGCCCAGGCCGTGTCGAGCAAGTAGTGCTCGCGCCTCGTGTCACAGCGCCTTATGATCGCTGCCGTGAGCGACACGCGGCCGAATGTCTTCGCTGAGAGGTTCAGCAGGGAGCGCTGCGGCCTGCGGGCCGAGCCGGTCGTGAGGGCCGCGGGGGGCGAGTTGCTCGGTGGGACGCTATACGAGCTGGCTCCGGGCTATCAGGGTGTCCCGCTGCACATCCACCATGGAATGGAGGAGCTGGTCATCGTGATTTGCGGCTCACCGACGCTGCGGACGCTCGAGGGCGAGTCCGAGCTTGTGCCCGGGGACATCGTAGCCTTCCCGCGGGGCCGCCGGGGCGGTCACACGCTGGCTAATCGAACCGAGGAGCCGGTGCGGTACCTGATGGTCTCCAACAAGGTGATGCCCGAGCTGGTGGAGTATCCCGAGGATGGCACGATCCGCGCTCTGACACGAGGCCGGTTTGACCCGCCCGAGGCTGATGAAGACCCGGCCGACCACCTGAATCTGCGGTTCAAGCGCTCAGACGCGCAGGAGCAGTAGCTCGACCACCCCTGGAGGCGCTGACCGCCGAGCAGCTGCGCGAGACCAAGTGCGTGGCTTGCGAAGCGGCCGAGTCTCGCCTACTCAAGCGCCCTGGCGCTCACGCTCCTGCAGGAACGCAAGCTCGCGCTTGCCCATCGCTGTGAGGGGCGGTGCGCCCTCGCAGTACTCGGCAGCGAGCGAGCGCCAGTTGTTGCCGGCGCGTAGTTGGGCGATCACCGACATCGCCCCTATCTCGGCCCTGGCAAGGAGCGCGTAGTCCGGTGGCATCGTGCAGTAACGCAAGGCGTTGGCGGAGGGTCCCGTGGGCGAGAACCTGCGCTGCAATCCCTTGCCCACGCAATCAGGATCCGCGACGAACCGCCGCTGCGCCCACACCAAGGGATTGTCTTCTCTCCAGTAGGAGAACACTTCCTCCGGGGTGACGGGATCGGTGGAGCGCCACATTCCCGCCTCGACGCTCGCCCTCCACGTTCCCTGCACATCGCCGCGCAGGCCTTCGCGGTAGATCGCGACGAGCATCTCGATCCGGTCGCGACGCAGGCGCTTGACGCTTCCGAAGTCCAGGAAGCTGACGCCTCCGTCCTCGTGAAAGACGTAGTTGCCCGGATGCGGGTCCGCGTTGAACAGGCCCAGCCGGTAATAGGAGCGATAGACAAAGCGGTGGATGGCCTCCGCCCACTGGTCTCGCAGGCCTTGGTCCGCGGCGAGGGCGCCACTCCAACACAGTCCGTGCACGAGCTCCTGTGTCAGCACACGGCCGGTACACAGCTCCCCGATCACATCGGGGACGCGGATGAACGGGTGCCCGCGGTAGTACTCGGCGAACTCGGCCTGGTTGCCCGCCTCGAGCCTGTAGTCGAGCTCCTCTTCGATGTGCGCGCCGATCTCGCCCGCCACGCCGCGAAGGTCCAATTTCAAGCCTCGCGGGAACAACCCGCCGACGGCCAGGGTCATCAGCGTCGCCAGCAGCTCGGCGTTCTTCAGATCGGCTCCAATCGCGTCCGCGACACCCGGGTACTGGATCTTCACCGCCACCGCACGTCCGTCGCGCAGCCGGGCCGCGTGGACCTGTCCGATCGAGGCCGCCGCGAAAGGCTCGAGATCGAACTCGACAAAGGCGGGCTCCATGCGATCGCCAAGCTCGGCCTCGAGCACCGTGCGCGCGAGCTCCGGGGCCATCGGAGGCGCTTCGCTGCGCAGGCCCGCGAACGCCGTCTGATAGATCGACTGAAACTCCCTCGGCACCGCTGAGCCCAGCGCCGCGAAGGACAGAATCTGCCCGACCTTCATCAGCGCTCCCTTGGAGTGGCCAAGCAGCTCGGCGTAACGCTCGGCGGTGCGAAGGTGAAACTCGGCGCTGCTCTCGCCGGTGAGCCTGCTGCGCAACGCCATCACGACGGCCCCGCCGACGGCACGTGTGGTGAGGCCGGCCAGCGGCGCGACCCGTCGTATGCGGCCTGCGTCGACGGTGCCACCCGCTCCTCGGGCGGTGTCGCCTGCATCCAAGGGGGCTCCGGCATCCGGCATGCGCCCTGCCTTTCCTGGGTTCACTGGGCTAAAGCAAGTGTATGTTTAGTCCGGGCGATGTCAAAACCACAGCTCGCCGCGACGCGTCAACGTCTATCGACCGCCAGTGCCGCAGCCGCCGCGTCGGTAAACGCGTGATCGTCCGGCAGACCGGCACGGCTGGACCCATCGTTGAGCGGCTACGGCCAGCCGCTGCTTACGGTGCCCAAGAACCCGCGGGTTCTGCCCCAGGCGCCCGTGTAGGATGTCCCGACGGAGAGGAGGAGGCTTTGAGCAGGAGCAAACCAGGCTGTCGGGCACGGCTGCGGTGAGAGTCCGCAACTTCATGCTGGCCGAGGCGATCGGCGGCGCCGACGGCTATCACTTCATCCACGGGGCCTGCTTCACCGGACTGAACGTGCAGGGATTTCCCCACGTCCAGCCCAAAGTCAGTCTGTACGTCAAGCTCGTGCGCGAGAGCGATGACTCCCCCGGAGCCCATAGGCTCAAGGTCGAGCTGGTCGATCCGCACGGTCAGGTTACGGGAGTGCTCGCCGAGAACCGGATCGAGCTTCCCCAAAACCACGACGAGGACGATCCCCTGTGCGTCACCTACGTCGGGCACTGCGCGGGCCTGCAGTTCTCCCAGCCGGGGAGCCACTGGGTGACGCTCTCCCTCGACGCCAGCGAGCTCGACCGGCTGCCGATCGCGGTCAGCACCCAAGGCCAGGGACCGGGCGCGTAGATCCTGATGCCCGGAGAGCGAGCCACGCCGGCACGGGACCGATTGCGATGAGAGTCCGCAACTTCACGCTCGCGAGCGCGGTGGCGCAGAGCAACGGCCTGTATTTCCTTCACGGCGCGGGGATCGAAAGGATCAACGTCGGGCAGTTCCCCCACATTCACCCCACGATCAGCCTGTTCATGACAATCGTGATCGAGGCCGAGGATCCCGCTGGAGATCACGAGCTGAAGGTCGAGCTGACCGAGCAGGACGGGCAGGTGATCGATGTGATCACCGAGGGGAGCTTTGACCTGCCCGAGAGGCCCGAGGGAGCGGACAGGGAGGAGGGGGTGATGCAGTTGGTGGCCCACAAGGTCGGGCTGACGGTGCCGCACGAGGGCCGCTACTGGGTGACCCTGCGTTTGCGTTCAGTGCAGCTCGACCGCATCCCGCTGCACTTCGCGGCCGTGCCCTCGCAGCAGCCGCCGCAGGAACGATAGACAGCCGCCGCCCTACCAGACAACTGCCGCACACAGCATTGGGCTCGGCCCGGGTGATTTCTCAAGACAACTGTTGAGTCCCGGGTCAATCGTTGTCTAAAGAGACACAGTCTCGGTCTCAGTGTGTACGGTGTGCATACACCGATGGGTAAGCCCGAGACCAAGACCAATCGCGTCAATCTGCGGGTCGCCGATCGTGACACAGAGCTGTTTCGCCAAGCCGCCGCAGTGGTGCAGGAGTCCCTGTCGGAGTTTCTCCTGGCAAGTGAGCGCGAGCGTCCCGAGCGACTGCTGGCGGATCGCACGCGCTTTGTGATCTGCGAGAAGCGGTGGGCGGATTTCAACGCCGCGCTCGAGAGCCCGGCGCAAGCGAAGCCGGAGCTCGCCGAGCTGTTCAGTCGCCCGCGTCCTTGGTAGTGCCGCGGTTCAGTGACTCAAGGACATCCTGGGCGCCACTCGCAAAGCGTCATCGATCCGTGCAGTAGCCTGCTATCCGCGACGCCGCCCGGGCGCACACTGAGCTGCTGATTTTCGCTCACTTTGCTTGCGCCGCCCACGGGCAAGGCCCATGAATCTCTCCGCAATGTTTTGCTGCCCGAGTCGCCGGGTACCTGACAGCTCACGGGGCCGTTCGCTTCAGTGGCCAGGCTCCGGGAGATATGCCACGCACAGCCATCGAGGATCCTTGTCGGGCTCTGCGAGGCCTTCGCTGCGGCGCGCTCGACCGATCCCCTCGAGCGCGCCGTAGGTTATTTGGGTCGATGGCAGCGACCACGACCCCGCCGCGAGACTTGCGCGTCAGGAGGATTGCGCTGCGAGGTGCGGCGGCGCTAACGTGCGGACGGGTGCGGTGCACGATGCTGAGAGAGGTCGCAATGGGGATGCTTACGCGATGAACGACTCCCACCGCGAGGCCGAGCTAGACCCCGGACGTGAAGGCCGGGAAATGGCCGCCTCGGCGTGGGCTCCCGGTTCCTCGCAGTGGTGGCCCTCGCGGGTGGCTCTCGCAGCGCTCCTGACGGGATTGATCGTGACAGCCGCGCTGGCGCTCACCTCGCTGGTCGTGTATCACCGCAACGAGCAGCGACTGCTGCGTCTGCGCGTGCGTGAGCTGAGCCTCGTGCTTGCCGCCACGGCCTCCTCGGTCCAGACGCCGCTCGCGTCAGCCGCCGCGCTCGCCGACGCGACGGGCGGCAGCACCCAGAAGTTCCGGGTGTTCATGGCGCCCTATGTGGGCGTTGGCCGCCAGTTCGCCTCGGTTTCGCTGTGGCCGCTGGGGACTGCGCATCTCGCGCCCAGCGCCGTGCTCGGCACCTCGCCCGCGCTCGTGTCGATGCCTAAGAAGGCCAGAGAATTCCTGACCCAGTCCTCCAAACCGGGTGTCTTGAACCTCACGAGCTTTCTGAGCTCTCCGCATCCGGGGCTCGGCTTCGATTTCAGTGTCCCCGGCCACGCGCACGGGTTCGCCGTCTATGCCGAAAACCGCCTGCCGGCGAGCAGACGCTCGAAACTGGAGAGCAACACGGCGTTCTCCGACCTCAACTACGCGCTCTACATGGGTCACTCCCAAAGCACCAAGAATGTGCTGGTGACAAGCGTGAGGGATCTTCCGATCAAAGGTCGCCACGCCTCAGACATGGTGCCCTTCGGCGCGGGCGCGTTCACACTCGTGGTGAGCCCGATCGGCTCGCTCGGGGGCGTGTTCTTCAAGGACCTCCCCTGGCTCATCGCCGTCCTGGGGGCGCTTCTGACAATGGCCGCCGCGGTGATGACCGATCGCCTGACCCGAGGCCGCCAACGCGCCGAGCGGCTGGCCGGCATTCTCGACCAGGTCGCCGAGGAGAACCGCGAGATGTACACCGAACAGCGCGGCATCTCACAGACCCTCCAGCACGCCCTGCTGCCCGACACGCTGCCGCAGGTCGATGGGCTGCGAGTCAACGCGCGCTACATACCCGCCACCTCCGGGGTGGACGTTGGCGGTGATTGGTATGACATCGTTGACGCCGGCGAGGGTCGGGTGCTGCTGATGATCGGCGACATCTCAGGTCATGGGCTTCGCGCCGCCACCACGATGGCGGCACTGCGACACGCCGCATTGGCCTACGCGGCTCAGGACTGTCGCCCGGCGACGGTGCTCACCACCCTCTCTGGCTTCGTTGGCTCAAAGCCCCACAACTACCTCGCTACAGTTCTGTGCGCCCTGATCGACGTGGACGCTCACCAACTGACGGTGGCCAGCGCCGGTCACCTCGCCCCGCTGCTGATAAACGGCGCGGATGGCAGGTTCGTCGAGCTCGACATCGGCATGGCGGTCGGCGTCAGCAGCGACGCGCGATATCTCCAGAGGACCGTCTCGGTGCCGCCGGGAGCCACGCTGCTAGCCTTCACCGATGGCTTGGTCGAGCGGCGCGGAGAGATTCTGGATACCGGCCTGACGCGTTTGCGCGACGCGGCAATCGGGCAGCGGCTGCCCCTCGATGACCTCGTGACGAAGCTTGCGCGTGAGCTCATCGGCGAAGACCACCAAGACGACACGGCGATAGTTGGCGTTCAATGGCAGAACTAGACGGCGATCCGCCCGCTGAGCTTGAGATCGACACGGGCCGGGACGCGCGAGGGGATCCCATCATCACACTGTCGGGCGAGCTCGACATCGCCGGCGCGGGCTCGCTGGAAGAGAGCTTGGCGCCGGTCATGGCGCAGAGCCCCGCACGGCTCATCTTCGAACTGAAGGATCTGCGCTTCATGGACAGCGCTGGAATCGCGGTGCTCGTTGGCGCCGCAAAGAAGGTGGGCGCGGTGAAGCTACGCAACACCTCGCCGATCGTGCAACGCGTCGTAGAGCTCACGGGCCTATCCGACGTTCTGTCGATCGAGTAATGCCGACACGCACATTTCGCCCTCACCCCACATCGGTGGGTGGCGCTCGGCGGTTTGTGCGCGAGGTTCTTCGCGGCAAGCCCGCCAAGGTCACCGAGGCCGCCGAACTGATGGTCTCCGAGCTGGCCAGCAACTGCGTGCAGCATGCAAAGACCGACTTTCAGGTAACGATCAGCTCAAAAGACGAGATCCGTGTCGAGGTGAGTGACTCAGGCCAAGGGCGACCCACGGTGATGTCGCCCAGGCCACAGGAGTCATCGGGGCGGGGCCTGCTGATTGTCGAAAAGATGTCGAGCGCCTGGGGCGTCATCTCCTCGTCAGCCGGCAAGACCGTGTGGTTCACCGTCAGTCAGCCAAAGCCGGACAGCGCGACCTCATAGGTCACCGCCAAAGCCCAAGAAGAGCCGGGGGAGGGGAGCACCAGCGCCTGCCCGCCGTCACACCAAAGGGGCAATAGCAATCGCCAAGCGCGGCTTCACATGAGGTGCAAGCCCGACGCCGCCACGGCAGCAGCGGCGTTCTGGGAGCGCTCGGCGAGTTTCGCTTGGACTTCGAGGGTCCGTTGCTTGCGCGGTGGCGCGGCTGGCTCGTCGTGATCCCGGCCATCTCGATTGCCGGCTTCACGGCCAGGCATACCGGCCAATGACTTCGCGCATGGTCCACGGTGACCCCACGTCCCGGCATTAGGCGGACGATCGGGCATGGTGACTCACGTGAACGTCGAGACTCCCTGCTGCTGGTGAGAGATCGAGAGCCTCCTGACGGACCCCCTCGGCTCTCGCACGTCTCCGTCAGCCCCATATTGGGCGCTGCTTGTGCGTGGTCTCAGGATCGATACGCCTACTCAGTATGGCTTACGAAATCACAATGGGATATATCGCGATGCCAGATAGCCTGGAAGTTGTATTTAGCGTCTGCGGGCGCGGAAGGCGCGGTTCTTTAGGCGGTTGCCGCAGACAGCCATGTCGCACCAGTGGCCCTGTTGGTTGCGTGAGCGGTCATAGAAGACCCATCGGCAGTCTGAGTTGCCGCACACCTTCAGGTGGCTCCAGCTGCCGTGTTCCTGGGCGTCTCGAGCGATCAGCAGCAGATCGAACATTCCATCACCGAGATCGTTGTGGTGAGGATTATCGAGTCTCAGTCTCCCGTGGTCGTCCAAGGTCAAGCACGCGGTGTGCGCGCTCGCCAGTTCGCGCAGGGGCCGTAGCACACGGGCGCCGTGCGCTTCTCGGTTGCGGAAGTTGAGCAGGCGGCGGACGCTCTCTCGCATGCTGCGGGCCTCCTCCAGTTCGGCAGCCGTGACTGTCGCGGTGCGGGGCAGCAGCTGAGTGTCGACGAGCCATGGCCGCGCTGTCTCGGGATCGCTCAACAGGTCAGAGTCGCCTTGCAAGTTCCGGGTGTTCAGGAACGCCTGCACCAACAGCAATGGCATCGGCGCCGGCTTGCTCTCCTCGGCGAACGGATACCAGGACGGGAGACTCATCACGGCTGAACATCCAGGCGGCCTTCAGTGACCATCAAGCAGGTTTGACAGGTCATCATGACCAGCGTATCATTTACGCCAGTCATGCAAGTAGAAGCGGCGAAGCGTACGGTCTAGCGATGCCCCCGTTCGTGCACCGCCTGCGCGTTCGTTACAACGAGTGCGACGCCCAGGGCCATGTTTTCAACGCCAACTATTTCGTCTACTTCGACGTGATTCTGACCGAGCTGTGGCGCGAGGCCCTCGGTTCCTACCAAGCGCTCACAGCCGACGGTCTCGACCTGGTGGTCGCCGAGACAGGGGCACGCTTCCATGCCCCAGCGCGCTTCGACGATGAACTCGAGATCACGCTCGAGGTCGAGCGCCTTGGCAACACATCGATGGTGTCCGCGATCGGGATCGCGCGGGACGGGGACATGCTCGCCGAGGGCCGCATCGTCCACATCTTCGTGCGTGCCGAGCGCCTCGGCGAGAAGGCCCCGATCCCCGATCACGTGCGGCAGATACTGCAGCCCTACACCGTCGAGGACCCCGACTCGCTCGCGACGAGTACGATCACCAAGAGCTGACCTCCAAGGTTGCAGATCTCTTTCCGTACGTCCGGTGACGTACATTGCTGGCATGGCTTCCAAGACCGAGCGACTGAGCCTCCGCCTGACCCCTACGCAGGACATGGTGCTGCGTCGCGCCGCGCAGGCGCGGGGCGAGTCGACGAGCGACTACCACATCGTCAGATGTATCCGATGCGTCCGCAAAACCTCCGCGATCTGGACGATTCGGACGCCACCGGACGCATCTACGCGGGTGTGCCGATTTTCAGATCCGTGTCTGGGTGACCAGGTGGAGGTCCGGAGTCCTCTCATCCGCATGCGAAAGTCCTGCTACGCGGGCAGCCAAGCTCAGCGAAGCGCGACCAAGACCTTCCGTCGAAAGGCTGCAGGATCGACCGCCGGGTAGCGAAAGAGCTCCGGCTCGATCGCGTCGTAGAGTTCCTGCAACCTGGCTGGCTCTACGCGCCCAGACTCCAGCATGTGCCGGACGTCCTCCAGGTCCTGGCTGAATCCGCGCTCAATCTTGGACAGGGCCTGGGAGTAGAAGTCGAAGTGATGGATATCGACATTGCCCTCCCTAAAGACGAACGGGCTCCGGTCCCGCCAGCCCGGCAGCTCGGGAATGAAGTCCGGGGGCGAGGTCAGCTCAATGTTCACGCCAAGATCCTCCTTCAAGGCGGGAAGCGCGCGGAGCAGTGAGTCGATGTCCGGCTCGAGCCTCAGATCTACATCTATGGTAGAGCTCCGCCAGCCTTCGAGCACAGCCGTAGCGCCTCCCGTCAAATAGATCCTCGACGGCACGCGGGCTACACGACCGAGACGGCGCCCCAGCTCCCGCAGCCGAGCCTCGTCAACCGGCGGACGCATGCTCGGCCGCCCGCGCAAAGCTCACCACACGAGCCACCAGTGCGTTGTAGCGACTGTGAGCCCCTTCGCTGGACTCGGCGAGCAGTTCATAGAGACGATGGGCTGGCCGCTCTCCACCGCCCCGCGGCACGTCGATCCCGATCGCCCGCAACCGAGGCGCGGCCATCGCCACCAACAAGGCCGACTCGCTCTCCCTGCCCGCCGCGAGATCATCGAGCCCCGCACTGACGAGCTCGTATCCAGGCAGGTCTGCTTGCACGTCCAACATGCCCAGATCGTAGGTCATCCGTGAGGACATTTTTGAGAACCTCCACCTCGCCAGACCCGTCTGATGTGTCCAGCGAAGCCCGCAAATCGGACGATGTGGACGCCTCAGAACCTATCTACACCCCTGGATCTGGTTGAGGGCCTTGTGGACTTCACGGTCCGTGGAGGTTTCGGGTCCTCTCATCCGCATCAAAACGGTCCGGCTCAAACCTCCGCTTGAGCGTTGCTCTGTGGAGGACACCATCATGTTCGGACTCAAGGGCGGAGGCAGGACAACATCCCCGCCGGACCTTGGCGGTACCGACTGGGCGCCGGATGACCAACTGACTATTAGCCGGTACATGGCTGGCTGACCAAGAGACGGACGTCGGGCTGCCAGCGGTGGCGTCGGGGAGGCTGCAGGACAGGATCACCGGTGCCCGCTCTCTTGATCGTCACCGCACCTTTGATGCCCGCTAGTGGCCCTCGGGCACAAAAAGTGAGGGCACGAAGTCCAAAGTTCCTCCGCCAGAGCAGACATCACTGCTATAGGTCGGGTCGCCAGACGAAACCTGATGGGCTGAGTGATTGCAGGCCGGTAGAGGCAGTTGGTGCAGTCCGCTTATGGCGAGCGAACCGTGGTGCAAATCGACCATCGTCTGCCTGAGCCTGGCCGGGGTACTCGAGCTGTCTTCCGCGTCACGACTGCAGAGCAGTTCCTCCCCCGAGCACACTTCGACCGCTCTGTGGGGGAGATCGTCAACCGGGCCGCCGCCGAGCGCGGGAGGCGCATATATGCGATCGACTTGTGCTGCCAGGAGGTCATGGCCGTGCTCAGCTACCACCTGCACGACGGCCCGCGCAGGCCGCTGCTGATTACAGCGCTCGGGACACGCGCCGACGCGAATGCCACCCCCGATCTATATGCGAGGAGCCTGGCGCTGGTCTGGCTGCTTAAGCAGTACGCACACGCGATCAGCGAACGCACCAACCGCGGAGGCTACGTAGATATGGATGCGGCGAACCGCCCCAACGTGATCGCCGTCCTTCGCCAGCTCGGCTTCCGCGATGCCCCGCGCGTGAGCGGGTTCAGTCCCTCAGGGCGACACTTGCGCCAGGACGCTACCGGCCCGCACTAACCAGTGCGGGCCGCCGGGTGCCCTCGGACGCCTGGTAGACCCGCCGCACCTGCTCGTATAGATCGGCGGGCAAAGCTCGCTCAGCCTCCGCGAGGAACTCGCTCTCCGAGCACGCCGAAGGCATGCTCTGCTCAAAGAAGCGCTCAACCTCCTCCTGCACATGCTCCACGTACTGAGGAGAGTTCTCCCGGGCACGATCGATGAGGTCAGCGGCTACCTCACCGAGAGAGCGCTTGCGATAAACGGCGGCCAAGCGCATCACCTCCACGGCGGGAACCCGCTTGTCGCGCTCGCCCATCCGCTCGACCAGGAGATCGTTCCGACGCGAGAGCGTGGACGCGCTCACATCAAGCAGACGAGCCGCCTCCGTGAGCGTCGGATAGGCAAGCAATGAGATGTCGAGCGTCTGGGCCATGGCGGGATCTCCACCGAAGACTCTACCCCATCGATACACGAAACGCAAGAGACGCAATAAATGTCGGTTACAGAGAATTGTGCAGCCTCATCCGTGGCGACAGTTTGGCAACAGTCAGATCGTCCGATGTATCCGATGCGTCCGCAAAACCACACAATTTGGACGATTCGGACGCTGCCGGACACATCTACGAGGGGTGTGCCCGGTTCAGGTCCGTGTCTGAGCAATCAGGTGGAGGTTCGAGTCCTCTCATCCGCGTTTGCTCTCCCATCGACCGTCGCCTCGTCCGGACGTGTTGGCGGGCGTCAGGCGCCGGCGAGCAGCTCTAGGAAGGCCCGCGGCGCGAACACGGGAATCTTGCCATCGAGGGCAAGAAGGTCTTTGTCGCCCGATACCAGAGCCGCGCTATGCGCCGACGCGAGGCTGATCAGATAGTCATCATTCGGGTCACGTGAGTGCACCGGCGGGTCGGTATCCGGATCGACGACAACACTGGCACTGTCGGCGACCCACCGCACCAGGTCGGCTGCATCTGACTCGCTGACATGAGGCTGCAGCTTGGGATAGGCGAGCGCTCGCTCGAGCTCGTCCAATAGCGCCTGGGAAGCGATGAGCTCAAACTCGCCCCCGGCGAGCGATCGCAGGACGTCGGCCGGGGCGCCCCGTGGCGAGATCGCGCCGGAGATGACCACGTTGGGGTCTAGGACCGCCCGCACCCGTCAGCGGCGACGACGTCGTGTCTGATTCTGCGCCTCAACAGCAAGCGCGATAGCGTCGCGTTCGGAGAGGTCGTTGCGCTCCCAAAGGCGCTCGAGTAGATCGAGCCCTAGATCGCGACGCAGTGAGTCCTCGATCACCTGGCTGTCCCCGCGGCCCGTGCGGGCCGCGCGCATCTTCACTGCCTTCATGACCGACTCGTCGATTGTGAGCGTTGTACGAACCTTGGACATCGTCACAGCACTTTAGCATCTAGATGCGGCTGCATCAAGATGAGCCGTAACACACAAGGGTAGACCGGAGCCCACATGGCGATCTAAGCCGAAACCACTCCGCGGAACTGCTCGCACCCGCCAGCCCGGTAGCTCGGGGATGAAGTCCGGCGTCGCGGTCCGTGGTGGTTCGAGTCCACTCGGGCGCATAGAGACATTCCTACAAACGAGTCACCTTGATTGCAAGTGCGGTGTTCGCGATCACAGACGCACGGACGCATGACAAATACGCCCACGCGTACGTCCCTGTCGCTCGCGCCGAGCTGGGCGCCCTCCTGAAACCCCAATTGATCGAGAGGCCTTCCCGAGGTCACGCGGCCTGCATCTCGATGAGTGTGTAGCCGAGAGCGTGGTAGGTCTTCAAGCGCTTGGCGAACATGCGGCGCAGCACCGGTAGCCCGCTGTCAACGTAGTCGTAGACGAGTGCGTCATGCTTGCCGACGTATGGGCGGTTTAGGCGTCCGGCGTACTGGGCGACGGTTCCCTTCCAGGCAATCGGCATAGCGAGCAGGAGCGTGTCCAAGCGCGGGTCATCGAAGCCCTCACCGATGTACCGGCCGGTGGCGAGCACGACGCGCGCCCTGTCTCCGCTCGTGGTGGCGAGCTGCTCGACAGCTTTTCGTCGGGCGCTGGGACGCATGTCACCATGCAGTTCGATCAGCGCTGGGACACGGTCGCGCAAGCGATCGGCAAGCTGCTGCAGATGTTCTCGGCGCTCGGTCAGGATGATCGGCGAGCGTCCTTTGGCGGTAAGCTGAATCGTGTCTTGTGCGATCAACTGGGTTCGGTGCTCATCTGTGGCGAGTGCACCGTAGATCTCCTGGATGCCGGCATCGGTAGGGAGTACTGCTGGGTCGAAGGTCGTCTCGCGGCGTACAACTCGCAGGCTCAGCTGCGCTTCCGAGCGGGCCGTGTGCTGGCCGATCTCGTGACGTATGGGCCCACACTGCATCGCGATGATCGGGTGATGCCCGTCACGCCGATAGGGGGTGGCAGTCAGCCCAGTCACGTAGCGAGCCGGTGTGGACTGCAGGCACCCGCTCGATGGTGACCGCAGGGACATGGTGACACTCGTCTATCACGACGTGCCGTAGCCTGCCAATAGCTCTTGCAGGCGCTCCCGGCGTGCGAGGCTTTGTACAGTCGCGATATCCAGGTGACCTTTGGGTTTGTTCTTGCCCGCGCCAATGATCCCGATCTGCTGGCTATCGAGGTCGAGGAACTGGGTCAGCCGTTGGACCCACTGCTCGAGCAGCGGCTTGCTGTGCACGAGTACGAGCGTGGAACGACCGCGGGCGGCGATCATGTGCGTTGCGATAATGGTCTTGCCGATTCCGGAGGCGCACACAGCACCCCCAATTCGTGTGTGAGCATCTCTCGTGCAGCCTCGGTCTGGGTGGCGGTCAGCTCGCCCGTGAACTGGGTATCGAGCTTGATCCCGTCGGTGCGCTTGTCGGTCAGCTCCAGTCGCACACCAAGGCCATCGAGCAGGTCCGCCAGCGGTGCAAGGCTGCCCCGCGGAAGCACGAGGAACCGGCCCTGCTGCTCGAAACAGTAGATCACGCGTGGCGTGCGCGCTGTTGAGATCCGCAATCGCTGTCGCTCCAGGAACAGGGGGTTGGAGAACGTCGCGAGCCTGCGCATCGCGTCTAGCAGCGCGGTGGGTAGTCCCTTGTTGCACACGTACAAGCGCTGCGCGAGCGTAGCGCTAAGGGCGTCCGGCATCGCCGCCGCGGCGAGTCTGCTGGTGAGCGAGTGAGGCGGACGCCAAGGTGCCTCGTTGTCGATCGACTCTCCGTCAACACCCAGAAACTGACCGGCAGCGTCGGCCTGCTCAACAAGACCCTGCAGACGGCTGGGCTCGATGCGCGGCAGCGCCTGCAGGTAAGACCATTGGTCCTGGTGATCGCTGAATAGGCGAATTGACGACGGCTGAGACAACGTCGCCAACGGCCCCAGCATCCGATTCTCGAGTCGCAGTTGCGTCGTCGAGACCTATAGCTTCTTCACAAGCCTCGATTCCGCCATTTCGCGAGACAATACGATGATCTCGATGTGATTTGAATTGTGATCTGATCCTGTTTATGCCTGTGATATAGTCTGTGACTATGGCTGTGAGTTCGTCTGCCCGTCCCGACTACACCGCGCATGCGAACGCGGTGCGCGCGAGTTTGCCCGAGGTCGTCGACTCACTGCGTTCGATCCTAGGCACCCGGCTCTGCGCCTACATAGGCGCGGTCAAGGAGACCCGAGCCGTGAACGAGTGGGCAGCGGGCATACGCAGCCCGAGCGGGCTGACGCAGCGACGTCTACGTCTCGCCCTGCAGATCGCGCAATCGATCGCCGACGTAGATGGCCCAGAGGTGACACGCGCCTGGTTTCAGGGTCTCAACCCTCAGCTCGACGACAGGTCTCCCGCGCGGCTGTTGCGCGAAGGTGACATCGACGAGGTCGGTCCTGAGATCATCGCCGCCGAGCGGGCGTTTCTCGTCGGAGGATGAGCAACTTCACAGTCGTCCAGCCGCACGGCCCGCTCTACCGTCTCGCACGGGCACCCGATCCGTGGGCATTGCCCGACTGGGCTTACGCCGGGTTGGACGGAACGTTCGGCAACCGCTGGGATGATCCTCTGGGTAGCTACCGTGTGCTCTACGCGTCAACACAGCGAGTGGGCGCTTTTGTCGAGACGCTCGCCCGCTTCCGTCCAGACCTGCCAGTCGTGGCCGGCTTGGAGGCGATCGAAGGAGACGATGACGCCCCAGCTCCCGGCGTCCTACCGCTTCGTTGGCTACAAGGACGACGCATTGGAGAGGCGGCCGCCGCAGGCAACTTCGTGGATGTCGGCGACGCCAGCTCGCTCGCGACGCTCCGCATCCATCTCGCAGCCGCGAGCCATCCACCATGGTCTGAGCGACATTGACGCCGCTACGATCAGACTCAATGCGCCACGGCGATTCACCCAGGAGGTCTCGCGTCTAATCTACGAATGGAAAGACGACGACTATGCCGGTATCTGCTATCGCTCCCGGCTGGGCGATCAGTTCATCAACTGGGCAATCTTCGAGCCACCACTAAGCACCGCAGTCGGCCTACAGCAAACCATCTCACAAAGAGATCCAACCCGATGACCCAGACCTGTTCGAGGCCTTGCGCCTACTGAACCTCAAGCTCACCTGATGAAATTCAGCACGGAGCTTTCGCCAGTAGTTCCCGGACCCGCCCGATGCCCCGGTGTCGGACGATTCTGACCAGACGCTGATGCAGCACCCGATCCGTGGCAACAGTTTGGCAACAGTCGTATCGTCAGATGCGTCCGATGCGTCCGCAAAAACCCGCAATTTGGACGATCGGACACCACCGAACGCATATACGCGGGGTTGACACGGTTCAGGTCCGTGTCTGGGTGACCAGGTGGAGGTTCGAGTCCTCTCATCCACTCTCATCCGCGTGGCACAGAGACTTAGCGGGCCCGGCGGGGCGGCGATGAATAGGTAGGATCGCGGTCGTGCCGTTCGCGCTCAGGAACCTCAAGGAGGATCTGGAGGATCTCGGATCCAACTTCGACGGTGCGCCGGACCTAGAGTTTCGCCACGCAGGCAAGGCGCTCGGGCTCGAGCAGTGCGGGCTTTGCTACCAGCGCATCCCGCCCGACTATCGCTTCCCATACGGCCACACGCACAAGGAGCAGGAGGAGATCTTCGTGGTCGTGCGCGGGAGCGGGCGGATGAAGCTCGACGACGAGATCGTCGAGGTCAAGGAGTGGGATGTGGTTCGTGTCCCACCCGGCACGTGGCGAGGCTACGAGGGCGGGCCGGAGGGCCTCGAGATCCTCGTCTTCGGTGCGCCCCACCTCGGCGAGAATCCGCGCGAGGACGTTGAGGGTCAGCGCGACTGGTGGGCTGACTAGCGATTGGTGGGACGAGGTCAGAGGTCCGGATCCTCCGGGGCGCATCGGCACCCCGACCGAGCAGTGCATATAACTCGAGTGGTGCACGACCAGCGTTTGCTCTTCTTCGGGGACTCTCATGTCGCGGGCGTTGGAGATCCCCAAGGGCTCGGATGGGTGGGTCGTGTCGTGTCCAGCGCGTTCGCCTCAGAGGCTCCCGTGAGCGCATACAACCTCGGTGTCAGGGGAGAGACCTCGGTGCAGGTGGCCGCCCGCTGGCGAAGTGAGATCGAGCCCCGTCTCATGGCTGGAGCCGACACCCGCGTGGTGCTGTCCTTCGGTATCAACGACACGACGATCGATGAAGGTCATAGGCGAGTCGCGGCCGATCGCTCGCGGGAAACCCTGGCCACGGTCCTGGACGAAGCAAAGACGATCGGACTACCAGTGCTCCTCGTCGGTCCGGCCCCTATCGACGATCCCGAGCAGAATCGCCGTATCTGTGAACTCTCGGCCTCGTTCGCTGAGGTCTGCGCTGTGCGAGAGGTACCGTTCATCGACGTGTTCGGATCGCTGCAGGCCTCGGAGGTGTGGATGGCTCAGGTCGGTGCGGGGGATGGTGCTCACCCGTCCAGAGAGGGCTATGACCTCCTCGCGCAACTCGTGCTGGCCGGCGGCTTCCTGCACTGGCTAGCCGGGCGTTGAGCGCAAGGCGCAAGCCAGTCGCGTGAGCTGAACAAGCGGCTGGCTGCTCCTCGCCATACGCTCGCGAAAAGACGTCCTGGATAGCCACTGCGCAGTCGAGATCTCGCCCCCAGCGCATGTTTGCTGGTCTCGGGATGAGATAGTTGCTCATGCTGCAGTATGAGCATGCTGCTTGAGCACCGACTTCAGATCCTGATCGATGATGATCGTCACCGACGGATCACAGCCGCTGCGCTCGAACGTGGCGTCTCGGTAGCGACGATCGTGCGGGAGGCCATCGATCGTGGACTGACAAACCCCGACGCAAAGCGCCGCGCCGCCGGCACGAGACTTCTCGAGGCTCCAGACATGCCGGTTCCTGAGCTCGAGCAGCTACGCGCCGAGCTTGATGGCGCCCATGAGCGCAGCGCATGATCGTCCTCGATACAACGGTTCTGGTCTACGCCAAGGGAGACACCCATCCACTGCGAGACCCATGCCGCGAGCTGATATCCGCGATTGCCAATCGGGATCTCGAAGCGACCACCACGGTGGAGGCGATTCAGGAGTTCGTCCACGTGCGCGCGAGACGACGAGGCCGGTCTGATGCCGCGAAACTGGCAAGCGATTACATAGAGTTGCTCTCGCCCCTGCTAACGGTCAGCGGCGAGCACCTTCGCCAAGGTCTCTCGATCTTTGAGAGCTCCGAGCGACTGGGTGCCTTTGACGCGGCACTCGCCGCAGCCGCCCTAAGCATCGGCGCGCCAAGACTCATATCAGCCGACACAGCCTTTGCTTCCGTTCCGGGCCTTCATCACGTCGTCCCTGACGCGGCGGGTGTGGCAGGGATACTCGAGCCAGAATCCGCTGGTTGACATCACACGTTGTGGTTGTTTGGTTGCCATAGCGCGAGGCGATGAGCGCTAGTCGGCGGGATCCTCCGGTCCTCGCCGGCTTCAGGATCTGACCGAGCTGCCGATACAGTCCACGTGGTACTCGAGAGTCACCGCTGCGCACATTCGCCCGTGTCGCTCATCGGCCCGGACGGGCAATCCGCAAGCTCTCGCAAGCGGCGCATGAGTGCTCTGCGGACAGCCGTCCTGGCACTGCTGTCCGTGCTCGTCGCGGTCCAGTTCGCCGCCGGGCAGGCCCGAGCCCAGTTCGTCTATGTCGGCGATGAGGGCGATGAAACGATCTCGCAGTTTGGTAGCCAAACGGGAGGTCTGCTCGCGCCGTTGACACCGGCAAGTATCGCAACCGAAGACAAATCTAGGGCGCTCATCGCTAGCCCAAACGGCCACAATCTCTATGCCATCACTGAACCTGAAGCCGAAGGCGGAGCGGTCGAGCAGTTCACGATCGCCGCGGACGGGACCCTGCAGGCACTGACTCCGTCGAGTGTTCCCGTTTATCGCCCGACCTCGATCGCGGTGAGCCCTAACGGTCGCTTTGCCTATGTGACGGATTTCGAAGGCAACGGCGCCGTCGCACAGTTCTCCATTGGTGCTGACGGCACACTTACGCCGCTGAGCCCCGCGACGGTGGCGGTCAACGGTGCCACCGCGATCGCGATCTCCCCCGACAGCCGCTATGCCTATGTCGTAGACGGGGAAGAGACGGGCTACGTCTGGCAATTTGAAGTGTCACCCGACGGGACACTGAAACCGCTGAGTCCCGCGAGTATCCAGATCGGCTTCAAGCCGTATGGGCTCACGATCAGCCCAGACGGTCGTAACGTGTATGTCGTCGAAAACGACAAGTATTTGAAGCAGCTCGCGGTGGGCGCCGACGGAACACTGTCACCGCTCAGCCCCGAAAGCGTGGCGATCTCCGACTACGCGGTCTCGATCGCGGTGAGCCCTAACGGCGGCGAGTTGATCGCCACCGAGGTCCCCGGAGAAGAAGCGTCGGGTGTTGTACAGAGCCTCGAACGCAACTCCGACGGCACCCTCACGCCCAGGACCACGATCGCCGCCCCGGCCGGGAGCTTGCCCTGGGCCCTTGCGATAAGCCCCGATGGACAGAGCGTGTATGTAACCGACCTGGAATCGTCGGGCACGGGTGGACTGTTGCAATTCGGGCTTGATTCCGCAGGTCAACTGCACGCCAAGACGCCGATGGCCGTCAACACCGGTGCTCGCCCCGACGCGGTCGCGATCTCAAGCGAACCGCCACCCGTTCAACCCCAGGTGCAGACGCCCTCCACGCAATCCTCCCTCACGCCCGCGAGCACAAACACGGTGCCAGCACCGGTGGCGCCGACCGCCAATGCCGTCGCAGGCGCCAGAAGGCGCACCCGCCACGGCGAGACATTCACCTTCGACGCGACGCTGAGCATCGATCCCGACGGCCGAATTCTCTCCTACACATGGACCCTCGACGGCCACGTGATCAGCTCGAGCCCACGCTTTCATCACTTCTTCTCCAACGCCCATCGCGCCTACACGCTCACGCTGACAGTACGCGACGATCACGGCTCGAGCGACTCCACCACAGTGACCGTCTCTCCGAGAGCGACCCGCCCACCGGTCCTCCACATAACGGTCCCGGCGACGGCGACGTTCTGCACCGACTGCGCCCGCCCGTCGGGGCGCATGGCCGCACTGGTGCGCGGTCTGCGTCACTACGCGCGCGGGGCGAGGCTCGTCTCGATCGCCTCCTATGCCGACGCGACAGGTACCCGCTCCCACAACCTGGCTCTGACCCGCCGGCGATCGCAGAACATCGCGCGGATCTTGCTCTCCGGTCTTCGTCCCCCTCCGGACCGGACCGCACTGACTTGGTTCGGCGAAAGCGATCCGGTCGCGTCCAACGCGACAAAGGCGGGCCGGGCGCGCAATCGCCGCAGCGTGATCCGCATCGTGCGATGAAGGCAGCTGCAGCGCCGGCGCTTTAGGCAAAATCGCGCATGGCACCCCGCCCTCGCTCACCGAAAGCGAAGCGGTCACCGCCCTGCGTTTGGCGAAAAGCGCGGCCAGTGCCGCGACCGCTGACAGAGGTGGCCGCTGCCGGCGGTGCCGGGCTCGTGCAGACGAACCGCCACTGCCCGAAAGCTCGATGCAGACAGGCTGTCGAATTTCTTGGATTGCCCCGGGTCGCTGGTGCGCCAGCGGTGACGTGGCCACGTGGGGTGTCGCGCCAGAGGCGATGCTCGTAGGCGGGTGCGCTATGCTGGCAGGGTCAGATAGCGATGGCAACCAGAGGGCGAGACCTTCATCTGAACGTCCCCTTGCCGCGAAAGCCGCCTGATCTTCTGATGGCCGAGAGTCCACCTATGGGTGGGCTTTCCGCGTTTAACAGGCCCGCAGTCGACCCCCTTGTTGCGTGGCGCCGGTGCAGGCCTCACACGCCGGCCCGTCCAGCTCGATACTCCTCGGAAAGCGAGTCCTTGCCAATCGACGCTTGAGGTGCGGTGTGGGAGGCATCTCTACAGGCAGGCCCGCGCCTTGCGGAGTAGCAGTCTGTCGAGCCCGTCCATCGCGCACTCGAGGAGCGCGAAAGGGGGCCCGGAGGGCGACGGATCAGGGCAGGATATCCTTCAGCGTCGCCGTGAACCGCTCGCCTGACTCCTCGAGCTCGCCCTCGATGTGCAGGCGCGCCGGGCCGGTCTCGGTCCACAGGTCCAGGAAGTAAGCCCAGCCCGGCCGCTCCGGATCGTCGGACTTGGCGATCGCCTCGACCCGGTAGACCTCGCGTGGCGGTAGCACCAGTGACTCGGGGCAGTCGTCCTCGACGCGACGGCGCAGGTCCTCGACTCTGAGCCGATCGCCAGAGGAGACGCGGAGCTCCTCGTACTCGCCGTCCACGACAAGGTTGACGACGTGCTCCAGTGCGCGGTACATCGGATCGGGCATCAGCTCCAGCGAGTTGACGGTCTCTCCCCGTCCGTCCAACTCGTGGCTCGGTGTCAACTCGAGCCGGCTGTAGAAGTAGTCCTCGCACGCCGCGCGTGCCTGGCGGCGGATGCCCTTGGACAACCCCGCGGTGCCGAGCGCAAAGACCGCGGCAGCGATCGCCTCCTCGAGCGTTCCGTGGCGGCGCGTCAGCTGCGCGCAGGTCGCGCGACCGTGCTCTGTGTCGCGCGCCACCGATGAGCCGTCCAACAGAATCGAGGGAGCATCGTGGCGGCTGTAGCCCGCGCAGGCCCGCACCGCAGAATGAAGGACAACGAGGTGGTCGCCCACTACGCCCCCGCGGGTGATAGATCGCCGGGCGTCATCCGGATCGGCCAGCTCGCCGAACGCGTGGTAGTAGCACTCCCATGACTATGCATCCTACGAGGCAGACGCCAACCGCGGACGGGCTCCGGAGACCCCCAGAGCGCGGAAAACGAAGACGCTCGCTTCGCCCCGCGGACCATGTGTCCACTCCACGCCCAGTAAGACGACCGGATCCGACGAGTTACAGCCCGTTCAACCGAACGGTCGGTAGACGCCCGCTTTCGCCGGGTGCAGCGAGCGTGAACTGACGGTCAGTTCACGCACTCGGAGGTCGTCCGGACGAGGTGTCTGCGATGGGGTTGGGCTGATGTTCGCAATCGCCCTGAGTGGCGCCACCTCACTTATGGGCTACTGTGGCTTTAGTCGGGGGAATCCGCCCGGCGAATCTGCGAGGAACTGGAGGCTGAGATGGCGTACGTGATCGTCAACGACTTCGAGGGCGGTACCAAGGAGCAGTACGACGCTACCACCGCGGTGGTGCACCCGCCCGGTGGCTTGCCAGCCGGTCAGACGCATCACTACGCCGGGCCGAGCGCGAACGGCTGGGTTGTCGTCGCGGTCTGGGAGTCGAAGGCGATCTGGGAGAAGTTCCGCGACGAGACGCTGCTGCCAGCCTTCCAGGCAGGGCAGTCCGTTTTGCCCGGCCCACCGAAGACGACGGAGTTCGAGGTCGAGATCGAGCTCTAGAGGCAACGCCTGCCGATCGTGGCTCAAATCGAGGTAGCAATGAACCACGAACCGAACAAGCTCGGGCCGATAGAAGCCGGTGTAACCGACCCAGTGGAGCTTCCCGTCGTGGTCGATCGCGACACGTTTCAAGCCGAGCTCGATGCCCTCCGGGTCCGCGAGAAGGCGCACACCCGTGAGGGCGACGCGATCGCGGCGGCGCGTCGCCGGCTCCCGATGGTCGAGATGGACCCGAGCCTCCCGCTGATCGGTCCGCGCGACCCGGTGACGTTGCTGGATGCGTTTGAGGGCCGCCGGCAGCTCATCGCCTACTACTTCATGTGGTCGCCCGGCCGCCCGGCTGCGGAGCAGTGCGAGGGGTGCACGCACTACACGACGCAGGTCAGGGAGCTCTCCTACCTACATTCGCGCGACGTCACCTACGCCACCTTGTGCCAGGGGCCATACGAGGAGAGCGTCCGCTACCGCGACTTCATGGGGTGGGAGATGCCGTGGTACTCAGCCCAGGACTCGCTCGATGCGCTGCTCGTCGGACGCCAGATCGGCAAATTCCACCTGGTGTGCTACCTGCGCTCCGGTGATCGGGTGTTCGAGACCTACTGGACCAACGGGCGCGGCGTAGAGGCGATGGACTACAGCTACGGACTGCTCGACCTGACCGTCTACGGCCGGCAGGAGACCTGGGAGGACTCGCCCGCCGGCTGGCCACAGTCGCCTGTGATGTCCCATCTACGCACCGACGGACGTCCCACCGCCCAGTGGTCGCGCTTGGACGCAGGACACTCGGACGAGCTCGGGCCCGCGGGACGCTGAGCGGATCCCATCGTTGCGCGGCTGAGCAGCCCACCGGGCCGCAGCCGCCCTCCCGCATCGTGCAAGCACGATACGCCCGCGCACGTCCGGCAAAGCGGAAGCCTTAGCATCGCCACGCGTCAGTCCCGGGCTTCGTCCGCAACGAGCGTGACCTGGGTACAGCTGAGACGCTCGGATCTCAGGACAAAAGCAGCCGAGCGCTCCGATTGGTGGTGTCGCGCTGGGACGTTTAGCCGATCGCGCGCGGGGCGGGTGTTTGCACAGTGAGCAGGTGACGTGAGAGAAACTCGATCTGGTCTGCCACGACACGCTCGAAATTCTCACCCAGGAAACCGCTGAAATGATCGATCGGGTACAAGCCACGCTCGCCACGTGGCGCACGCTCGACGGTCCGTTCGGCAGCCCCACGCGGTACCACGTGATCCTCTGCGCCGATATTGACGAACAATGGGCATAACACACGGTGGGCGACCCGAACCGGTCGGAAGCTGGTGGCCCCCGCAAACGAAAGTGGCAAGAACTCGTTGCGCCAGAGGGAGTGATCGCCACGGATGGCATCGAAGCCGGGGAGCGCCTCGGGCTGGCTGAACCAGGCTATGGAGCCTGGGCGCGCCGTAACCGGAATGTGAACCCGCTGTCTGCCCAGCATGTTGCGCAAGATCGCGACGTTCACCGCGTTCAAAGTGCGCATCGGCATTCTCCGCAGGAACGCGATCGTGTCCGTCGCCGGACAGAAGGCGATAACGGCAGCGATCCTATGGTCAGCGGCCGCAATGTTGATCGCGAGACCGCCGCCGCTTGAGAAGCCCCACACAGCCACGGCATCAGCGTCGATGCTCTCGAGCCCTCGAGCGAACGACACGGCCGCCCCGAAGTCGGCTTGCTGGCGGTCTGTGTTGATGACCTGCCTTGGCTCGCCGCCGCTGCGACCGAGATGGCGGAAGTCGAACGTGAGTGCCGTGATCCCCGCTTCCGCGAACCGCTCAGCAAACGCCGGCAGACCATCATCGCTCGTAAGGCTGAAGCCGTTAGCCATAACGACGCACGGCGTAGCCTCCCCGGGCGCAACGTCCGGCCGGTACACCCGGGCAGCGCAGTCCACACCCTCAGACCGGAACGTCATCTCCTCAACCCCCACCGTGGCGATCATAGTCACTCACTGCGTAGGGCACTCGCAGCTCAAGCTAAGACGACATCGAGCTCGACGTCGGCTCATCCTGGCCAGGTGTGAGCGCGCGATTCCGACATCCGCCGATCCTCGGTCGGCGCCATCGAGAGTCGTCCGATCCGAAAGCGCGATCCGGCCGTCACGACGACGCCTCCTCCCGCACCAAAGCGTGAGTCTGGAGGCGTGCTACGCCCGGGGGGTGAGCCGAGGTGAGTTGTGGAGGCTCAAGAAGTGTTCTATGGATGCCGCATTGAGTCGATAGCTGCTTCGTTAGGCGCTACGCTTCTTAGAGGTGATGAACGTGCAGATCGAATATGTTGATGCCCAGGAGCTCCTCGATGAAGAGGAGCAGGATCGTCGTGCCGATGAGGAGGCGCTGCGGTCTGGGGCAAAGACGCATGCGCAGCTCAAGCGCGAAAACGAGATCTTTGCGTTCCCACCCGATCGGATGCGGGTCAATCTGGATTCGGCTCGTTCCCTGTCCTGAACGACGAGCCCGGGACCGCGGGCGTGGATGAGACAGGAGAGTCCGCGGAGGTCGCGCTGCCCCCGCTCAAGCTCGACCAAGCTGAGCGCATCATTGCGCGCTTGGAGAAAGTGGTTCGCGATCGACGGGTTGTGCTCGTCGGGGGGCAGGCAGTCGCCATCTGGACATCACACCTTCAACAGCGGATCGAGGGTGTGCTCGCGGAGTTCGTCGCTAGCCGCGACATCGACCTTCTCGGCAATGCGTCAGACCTGCGACAGGCAGGCGAACTGCTCGGCGGAAGGGTTCGCGTGGCGGGATGGGACGATCACACGCCTCTCACGGGCGTCGCGATCTTTCTCGACGACGAGGGCCGCGAGCGCCGCCTCGATGTCCTTGAGATCGTCTACGGGATGAAATCCGAGGACATCAGGAACACCGCGATTGAGGTTGACTTGCTCGTCAACGATAGACAGGTGCCGGTGTGGGTTATGCACCCTGAGCGCTGCATGGAGAGTCGCGTGCACAACAGCGCCCTCCCCAACAAGCAGACGGACCTAGCGTGGCGACAGTTGGGGGTGTCGATCCTCTGTGCCCGAGCTTTCAGTCAGCTGTTGCTCGACGAGCGCGGCGAGGCGGCTGTCAGGGATGTTCTGAAGCTCAACGAGCGTATCTTTCGCTTCGCTCAGCAAGTCCGCTCGGCTCGCTTGGCGCTCGAAAGAGACGTTGAGGTGTTCGACGCGGTACTCGATGATTAGCGTCTGCCCGAGAAGTTCAGGACGATCCGCCTGCCGCAGATGCAAGACCGGATCCGGACTTTGCGCCAGCAGCGCCGCGAGCGCTGATCGACTGCGTCACCAAGCTCAGCCCCACCGGGGCCGAGACTTCGCACATGGCGACTGAGCCAGTGTGGCGCCTTTAGCACGACGAAGGATCGTCCGTGTGGGCTACGTGGCATCCTGTAGGGCAATGAGTGAGGCAGAGCAGGGCGAGGAGCCGGATCCGCTGATCGGCCAGAGCGTGGGCTCCTACCGGATAGAGGCGCTGCTGGGCATCGGCGGGATGGGCCGGGTCTATCGAGCGGTCAGCGCCGACGGGACGCAGGTGGCGCTCAAGCTGGTGCGCAGCGACTTCGCCGAGGACAGCATCTTCCGCAAGCGCTTTGAGCGGGAGGCGCGAATCGCCCAGCAGGTCAAGAATCCGCATGTGGTGCCGGTGCTCGACACCGGCGAACACGAGGGCGTGCCGTATCTGTCGCAGCGGTTCATCGAAGGCGGGTCGCTGGAGCAGAAGCTCAAGGAGGAGGGGCAGCTCGATGTGGCGACGGCGCTCGAGATCTGCGCCCAGGTGGCCGATGGACTGGATGCGCTGTTCGCGGGCGGCATGGTGCACCGCGATGTGAAGCCGGCGAACGTCCTGCTCGAAACGCAGGGAAGGGCGCTGATCACGGACTTCGGCCTGGCGAAGGACAGCGAGGGCACGAACCTGACGCGACCGGGGCAGGCGCTGGGCTCCATGGACTACATGTCCCCGGAGCAGATCCGCGGCGAGGAGGTCAGCGCGGCGACCGACGTCTACGCGCTCGGCTGCGTGATGTGCGAGTGCCTCAGCGGGGCTCCGCCGTTCGCCGACCGCAAGGGGATGCGCGTGCTCTGGGCCCAGTTGCAGGACGAGCCGCCGGATCCCACCGCCGGCCTGTCGGGGGTCGCGCCCGCGCTCGGGCCGGCGATCCTGCGCGCCCTGGAGAAGGACATCGCCAAGCGCCCGCAGAGCGCGGGCGAGTACGCACGGCTGCTGTATGAGGCGGCCGGCCTGACGCCGCCGGCGGGCTCACCCGGCGGTTAGCGGCCTCTAGCCGACCTGCGCCTGGATCGCGGTGATCGCGACCGTGTTGACGATGTCGCTGACCGAGCAGCCGCGGCTGAGGTCGTTGACGGGCCGGCGCAGGCCCTGCAGCACGGGGCCGATGGCGAGCGCGCCGGAGGAGCGCTGCACTGCCTTGTAGGCGACGTTGCCGGTGTCGAGGTCGGGGAAGATGAAGACTGTGGCGCTGCCGGCGACCTCGCTGTCGGGCAGCTTGAGCTTGGCGACACCCGCATCGACGGCGGCGTCGTACTGAATCGGCCCGTCAACCTTCAGATCGCCGCGCAGCCGCCGCACCGTCTCGGTGGCCTTGCGCACGGCGTCCACCTGCTCGCCCTTGGCTGAGTCGCCGGTGGCGTAGGAGAGCATCGCGATCCGCGGGGCGATGCCGAACGCGGCCGCGGTGTCCGCGGAGCTGATCGCGATGTCCGCGAGCTGCTCGCTGCCCGGCTTGGGGTTCACGGCGCAGTCGCCGTAGACGAGCACGCGGTCGGCCAGGCACATGAAGAAGACGCTCGAGACGACTGAGACGCCCGGGCGGGACTTGATGAACTCGAAGGCGGGCCGGATCGTGTCGCCGGTGGTGTGGGCCGCCCCGGAGACCATGCCGTCAACCTCCCCGAGGTGGACCATCATCGTGCCGAAGTAGGTGGGATCCCCGAGCGTGTCGAGGGCGATCTCCTCGGTCACGCCCTTGTGGCCGCGCAGTTCGTGGTAGACCGCGCCGTAGCGCTCCCGCAGCGGCGAGGTGAGGGGGTCGATGAGCTCCGCGCCGTCCAGGTCCAGGCCGAGCGCGGCGGCGCGAGTGCGCACCGCGTCGGTGTCGCCGAGCACCGTCAGTGCGACCACGCCGCGGCGCAGCAGGATGTCGGCGGCGCGCAGGACGCGCTCGTCCTCGCCCTCGGGCAGCACGATGTGCCGGCGCGCGGCCTTGGCTTTCTCGATCAGCTCGTACTCGAACATCGTCGGGGTCATCCGCACGGGGCGCTTGACCATGAAGCGCATCTGCAGCTCGACCTTGTCGACGCTGCTCTCGAAGACCCCCAGGGCGGTGGCGATCTTGCGCTCGTTCTGCGCCCGCAGCACCGGTCTGACACTCGCGATCGCGGCCGCGGCGACGTGCGTGCGCGCGTCGATCTCGAACACCGGGAAGGGCGCGGTCTCGAGCAGTCCCCGCACGGTGGGGGAGAGCTGGTAGCCGCCCGTGAGCAGCAGCCCGGCGACGGCGGGGAAGGATGGCGAGAGCGTCGAGGCAAGGCACGCCACGACGATGTCCGAGCGATCGGCCGGGACCACCACGAGGGTGCCGTCCTCGAGGTCCTCGATGAAGTGCTCGACGCTCATCGCCGCGACCCGCACCTCGCGCACGTCGCGCACGAGCATGCCATCGACGGCGACCAGCGCCCGGGCGCCGAGGGCGGCCTGAATCTCGCCGACGCTGGGGTAGTCGAGCTCGGCGTGCTCGGGCATCACGTAGACCCACTCCTGACCGGTGTTCGGGGCGAGCTGGCGCTCGACCTCGTCCACGGCGTCGGGGGCGATGCGGTTGACGATCACGCCGAACAGCTCGCAGTCCTTGCGCTGCAGCAGTTCGCGCGCGAGCTGCACCTCCTCGACGATGTCCGGGCTCGCCGCCCCGTTGACGACCACGAGCACCGGGGCGCCGAGCTGGTTGGCGAGGTTGGCGTTCAGGTCGAAGTCGAGCGCCGGGGTGGAGCCCACGAAGTCGGTGCCTTCGCACACCACGAAGTCACACTCGCGGGCGAGCTCCCGGTAGGCGGCGAGCACCTGCTTCTCGACCTCTTCGTGCGCGCCGTGGGCGATCAGCGCCGTCACTGTGTCGGCGCTGGGGCCGTGCATCTGGGAGTAGTCGGCCTGCAGCTGGTAGCGGTCGCGCAACAGCTCGATCTGCGGGTCGGGCTCGGCTTCGCTGCGCACGATCGGGCGGAAGAAGCCGATGCGCTGCAGGCGAGCCGAGAGCATCTCGGTGAATCCGAGCGTGACGATCGACTTGCCGCTGTAGGGGCCCATCGCGGTGATGTAGATGTTCTGCGCCATGCCGCTGCTCACCCGGTCACGGCGAACACACGATGTTCGCCGAGGATTCCCTTGAAGCGGTGCTCGCCGCGCTCCTCGAAATGGAAGCGCGGATCGGTCTCGGTGTATTCCTTCAGCGTCGATGAGACGACGATCTCCCCGCCGCGCGCGCAGCCCGCGACGCGGGCTCCGAGCACGACGTTGCGCCCGTACATCTCTTCGTCGGTGGTGATCACGAACCCAGTATGAAGACCGACGCGCAGTCGCAGTGGCCGCTCGCCTCCGGGGACGGTGCGATCGGCGAGCGTGCTCTGCAGGTCGATCGCGCAGCGCAGTCCCGCGTGGGCGCTGTCGAACGCGACCATGAAGCCGTCGTCGTGGGACTTCGCGACGCTGCCGCCGTGGTGGTGGACGAGCTGCTCGACGACCACCCGATGGTCGCGCAGCATCTCCGCGGCGCGCTCGGCTCCGAGTTCCTCGCGGATCTCCGCCGCGTCCTCGATGTCGCAGAAGAGCAGCGTCAGAGCCCCGTCCGGAGAGCTCATCGCGCCGATCGCGCCGAACTCGGGCTGCTCCTCGCCGAGCGCCGAGGCGATCACGTCGATCGATGACATCGCTCCGATTTCCAACCCGATCCTCCTGACCTTCCGCAAAACGTCAACGCGAGGGCAAGCATAACCACTTGCCATGGACGGCGAATGGGATAGATTGCAAGTTCGATGGTCTCACCACCTGAGCAACGACTGCGCGTCGGCGTGGACTTGGTGGATGTGGGGCGCCTGCGACGGTTGTTGGAGGAGCACACCGACAGCCACGAGCGGCTGTTCACCGCCACGGAGCTCGAGTACTGCCGGGGCAAGCGCCGCCGTCACGAGCATCTGGCCGCGCGCTTCGCCGCCAAGGAGGCGGTGCTGAAGGCGTTTGGCACAGGGGTGAGCCAGCGTATGCGTTTCACGGAGGTCGAGGTGCTCAACGAGCGCAGCGGCCGTCCGCACATACGCCTGCTGGGGAGCGTCGCGTCGTTCGCCGAGCGTCACGGCCTCAGCCAGCTCGAGGTGTCGCTGTCGCACACCGAGGAGGCGGCGCTCGCTCAAGTCGTGAGCGTGTGGCGCAGCCCTGCCAGTGAGCCGTCCGCCGTATAAACCTCGAGGAGTGATCGTGGCCGACAACAGCATGCAAAGAAGTCGCGTGGTCGTCACCGGAATGGGGGCGATCACCCCGCAGGGCAACTCGCTCGACGAGTTCTGGGACGGTGTCAGCCACGGTCGCGTCGCGATCCGCGAGGTCGCGCACCTGTCGATGGACGGTTACCGCACCACTTTGGGCGGCGAGGTTCAGAACCCGGCGGCGCCCGAGCACGGTTACCTGAACCCGGACGGCTTCCACGACCGAGCGATCGACTTCACGGTCAAGGCGGCGGAGGAAGCGATGGCGGGCTGCGGCGTGGAGGTGGGATCGATCCCCGCAGAGCGCTGGGGTGTGGTGATCGGCACCTGCAACGCCGGCCTGCTCGCGGGCGAGGAGTGGCATTTGCGGCGCAAGCGCGGCGAGAAGCCCGACCCGCGGCTGGTGCTGCTGGTCCCGCCGCAGGCGATGGCGGAGGCCCTCAGCGGCACGTTCGGCCTGCGCGGACCGGTGCTCTCGGTGGACACGGCGTGCGCCGCCAGCGCCAACGCCATCGGGTACGCCAGCGAGCTGATCCGGGGCGGCCAGGCCGATGCTGTGCTGACCGGCGGCGCCGATGCCTTCTCGGACATTCTGTATGCCGGGTTCAACTCGCTGGAGTCGCTCTCGCCGGAGCCGGCGGCCCCGTATTCGCGCGATCGCAAAGGACTTTCGCTGGGGGAGGGAAGCGGCATGCTGGTGCTGATGCGCGAGGATCTCGCACGCGAGCACGGCGCGCCGATACTGGCCGAGATTCTGGGCTATGGCCTCTCAGCCGACGGCTATCACCCGACCGCGCCGCACCCCGAAGGCCACGGTGCCGCCCGCGCGATCCAGAGAGCGCTGGCTCAGGGCGGCGTCTCCCCAGAAGAAGTGAACTACGTCAACAGCCACGGCACCGGCACCTCCAAGAACGATCCCGCGGAGACCGCCGCCACCAAGGTGGGTCTCGGCGAGCCGGCGGCTCGCGCCGCGGCGGTGAGCTCCACCAAGTCGATGATCGGGCATCTGCTGGGCGGCGCCGGAGCGATCGAGGCGGTCTCGACGGTCAAGACGCTCGAGCATCAGCTCGCCCCCCCGACCGCCAACTACACCGAAGCGGACCCCGAGTGCGACCTGGACTACATCTCCGAGGGTCCACGCGAGATGACGATCGACATCGCGGTGTCGAACAACTTCGCCTTCGGTGGAGCCAACGCGTCGGTGGTGTTCGCCCGCGCCGGCGCGCGGGAGTCAGGACCCCCTGAGCCGCGGCTGGATCGTGTGGTCATCACGGGACTGGGCGCCCTCACCCCCGCCGGCACCGACATCGAGGCCCTGTGGGACGCCTACAGCAGCGGACGTGACTGCACGGCCACCGAGGACGGCGTGCGCCTGGGCCGGGTGGACTTCTCCGCGGGCGACTTCCTCTCACCCAAGGAGCGCAAGCGCGTGGATCGCCTGGGGCTGTTCTCGATCATCGCCTCGCGTCAGGCGCTGAGCGACGCGGCGCTGGAGCTGACCGACGAGAACCGCACCCGCGTGGGCGCCATCCTCGGCACCGGTGTGGGGCCGATGGAAAGCATGGAGGACTTCGCGGTGGGCGTGATCGAGGAAGGCGCCGGCGGCGCCAACCCGGCGGTCTTTCCGAATACCGTGTACAACGCCGCCGGCGGGCAGGTGGCGATCAAGGTCGGCACGCAGGGATCGGCCTCGACGGTCACCGTCGGACACGCAGCCGGCGCCGCCTCGCTGTGCTATGGCTACGACCTGGCCGCGACCGACCACGCCGACGCGATCCTGTGCCTGGGCGCGGACTCGCTGACCGACACGGTGATCGCCGCCTACCGCGAGCTAGGGGTCCTGGCCGGAGCCTCGAGCAACGGCGATGGTGGCGGCATGGCGCTCTCGGAGGCCGGTGTCGCGGTGCTCGTCGAGCGTCTGGGATCCGCTTTGGGGCGTGGGGCTCGCATCCACGCCGAGGTGCTCGGCTTCGCGATCACCTCCGACGCTCGTGGCATCGGCCGGCTTGACCCCGACGGTGAGGGCCTGGAGCGGGCGATGCGCCTGGCGCTGGAGCGCGCCGGTGTCTCCGCGGCGGAGCTCGCGGCGGTGTGGTCGGCCGGTTGCGGTCTCGCCGTCGCCGACGAGGCCGAGGCCAAGGCGCTCGAGCGGGTCGCGGGCGCCGGGGTGAAGGTGAACTCCCCCAAGCTCTTGCTCGGCGAGCCGATGGGCGCCGGCGCGTCGGTGAGCGTCGCGCTGGCGATCGCCGCGTGGGAGCACAACACGGACGTCGGTCCCGTGCTGATCAACAGCACCTCGCTGGGCGGGACGAACTTCGCGATCGTGCTCGGCCCCTACGGCAGCTAGGTGTAAGGCCTGAGGAGGTTGTTCAGCTCGTTGAGGCGAGCGTTGGGCGGCTTGTGGCTGAGGGCGCCGTGGGGTCTTCGGTGATTGTAGAAGTCGATCCAGCCGCGTAGGGCTGCGGTGCGCTCGTTGCTGTCGCGGTAGATCGCGCCGTATGCCCAGCCGCCGAGCATGGTCCGGATGAATCTCTCTGCCTTCCCGTTGGTCTGGGGGCGGTAGGGGCGTGTGCGTCTAGGTGGCGGATACCCAGAGCGCGGCAGGCGATCGCGTGCACGCCTGAGCGGTATGCGCCGCCGTTATCGGTGATCAGCTGCTGCACGGTCATGCCATAGCTTGCGTAGTGCGCGACGGCTCGGGCAAGGAACGCGATCGCGGTGAGTGCTTTCTCGTCTGTGAGTACCTCGACATAGGCCAGGCGTGTCGCGTCGTCGATCGCGATGTGCACAAACTCCCAGCCCACTGTCTTGCGGACCCTCCCCTCAGCGTCGGTGCGCTGCGGGTTATAGCGGCCGCGTTTGCCGTGCACACGATGCCCAGCACCGTCGTGGATCCTGCCGAGCTTCTTGACATCGATATGGATCAGCTCGCCCGGGACCTGGCGTTCGTAGCGCACAGCGGGCTCGAGGCCGAGTCGGCCGAGCTTGCCCATCCCGATCTGAGTCAAGATCCCAGAGACCGTCGAGAGAGCCATCCCGAGGGTCTCGCTGATCTGCGCACCGGTCATCCGCAGGCGTCGCAGTGCGGCGATCGCCTCGTATACGCCGCTCCTCAGTGCGGTTAGCGACCCGCAAGGGCGCGGAGGAGCGATCCAGCAAGCCGCAGGCTCCCTCCGCCCGGTAGCGGCCCAGCCACTTATAGGCAGTGCGCTCGGTGATTCCGGCCGCCTCGGCGGCCTCCATCACCGACCATCCAGCATCCTCGACACGGTCAACCAGCAACTCGCGGCCCTTGACGCTCAGACGAGCGTTAGCGTGCAACTTCATCCGGTGTCCTCCCTTGGGACTGGTGGCTTCGACACCAACCAGCCTCCAAGGAGGCCCGGATGAACAACGTCCTCAGGAACTACAGCTAGAGCACCCGCACAGCCGCGACAGCCGTGTCCTTTAGGTGCGCCGGGCGCCCCGAGCGGGCGCTGGAAACTCTCCTTTAGCTCGGCGTGCCACCAGCTCACGCCAGGAGATGGGCGACGCGACCCGCAGCTCGATCGCCAGGGCACGAGCCTGATCGGTGAGGTCGTAGTGGAGGGTTCTGCCGTGCTCCTGGGCGCGGGCACGCTCATAGCCGATCGCCAGCGCGGCGCTGTGGAGCTCCTGCTCGCTGCTTGCGACCATGTGCGACCAGCGCCGGCCATGGCGTGGGATGCGTGCGTCATCGACGTAGACGGCCATCGCTCAGATCGCTGTGGGGCTCGGCGCGGCTGAGCTGATGTCGCTCAGGCTCCGAGGGCGGCGGCGGTCCACGGAAGCACCATGCCGGCGTACTTCCACTTGCTCGTCTCGATCGCCAGGATCATCATCGTCTCGCCGGGCTTGACCTTGCCTGTGGTCCAGGCGTAGTCCACCGCGAGCGGCACGGCCGCCGAGCCGGTGGCTCCGACCAGCGCCAGGTTCTCGAAGATCCTGCTCTCCAGGGTCAGCCACTCGGGCGTCAGCAGGCCCGCCTCGCGCAGCTCGTCGGTCATGTAGCCGGCGTTGCCCTCGGGGATCACGCAGATGTCGATCGCCTCGGCGGCCACTCCGCAGCGCTGCAGCGTGTCGGCCAGGCCTTCGGTCAGCACGTGGGGGGTTTGGCGGCCGCTCTCGACCACGTCCACCTTCAGCTCGATCAGGCGCTTGGCTTCCAGCTGCTTGGCGATCGGGGCGTGCGTGGCGCCGCCGATCACCTGCATCCCGGGCTTGCGATCCGGGCCGGTGCTGCGGATCGCCGAGCCGAGGATGCCCTTGCCCTCCCCGTCTTGGGCCTGCAGCACCATCGCCCCGGCGCCGTCGCCGAAGTTGTAGATGCCCAGCCGATCGCGCATGCGCACCTTCTCGGGATCCTTGCCGAGGAAGACCGGCACCGTCAGCGGCGAGATCGTCTCGCTGCCGATCACGAGCGCCGTCTGAAAGTCGCCGCGCTCCAGATACAGCCGTGCGACGTCGAGCGCCTCCACGGCCCCGGCGCAGCCCGAGCGGATATCGATCGCGGCGATCTTGCCCAGCCCGAGGTGCTCCTGCACCAGTGTCGAGCTGGGCGGCAGGTGATACTCGGGGCTCGCCGTGGAGAGGACCAGCAGGTCGATCTCGTCCTTCTTGACCCCGGCGCGCTCGAGCGCCTGCCGGGCCGCCTTGGCGGCCATCTGCGAGTTGGTTTCAGACTGCTCGCCGGTGTGCGGATCGGCGATCCAATGGCGCGTCTTTGACCTGGATGCCCTCGAGTACGTCGTCGGGGAGCGACCCGGCCACGCGCGCGAGCGTGTCGTTGTCGATCGGCTCGCCCGGCAGGTGCGCGCCGGTCGCGAGCAGCACGACGCTGCGCCGCGCGCCCACCTCAGGCCTCCTTGACGAACCGGTAGCCGCCGGCGTGAAACAGCAGCGGCGCGACCTCGTAGCTGTAGTCCAGCGCCAGCACCTCGCCGATGAAGATCACGTGATCGCCGGCCTCGTGACTGGAGTGCAGCGAGCAGTCCAGGTAGCCGACGGCGCCGTCCAGGACGGGTGATCCGCTGACGGCCGTACGGTGGGCGACGTCACCGAACGCGTCGCGGCCGCGCGGACGGTCCTTGGAGGAAAAGTAACGAGACAGCGGCTCCTGCTCGGCGGCGAGGATGTTGACGGCGAACACTCCGTTCTCGCGGATCAGATCGCCGCCCTCCGAGAAGGACTTCACGCACACGAGCACCAGCGGCGGATCCAGCGACACCGAGGAGAAGGCGTTCGCGGTCATGCCGTAGGGATGCTCCTCGCCACGAGTGGTCACGACCGTGACTCCCGTCGCGAACGCGCCGAGCGCCCCACGGAAATCCTGGCTTGCGAATCCGGGCGAGGACATCGAGCTCTCCGTCGCGCCGCCGGGCAATCAGGCGTCCTCGTCGAGCGCCCGCAGGCGCGCGCGGACGACCTGATCGAAGTCGGCGGTCATGCCGAACGACTGCGCGACGAGATCACGGAAGATGTCGCGATCCATGGCGAGCAGCGTCGTCGGCTCGGTCGCGCGGACGGTCGCCGCGCGCGGTGTGCCGCGCATGATCGCCACCTCGCCGAAGAAGTGTCCTTGGCCGAGCGCGGTGACCTTCAGGCCGGTGTCGTCCTGGCGCTCCACATCGACCGCGCCCGCGACGATGATGAAGAACTTGTCCGCGGGCCCGCCTTGGCGCACGATGACCTCGCCCTCATCGACCTTGACGGTCTGCAGCTCCTCCGCCACGCTGTCGATGCGCTGTGTCGGAAGCTCGCTGAAGACGCTGTAGGCGCGTTCGCGGCGGAAGTCCGCACCGAAGGCGCCGTCATCGGTCTTGCCGCCGGTCTCGGTGTTGTCGATGAACTGCAGTTCGGTGGGGACGATCCGAAAGAACGAGATCGACATCGTCGCGCCGGGCGAGAGCTCGGGGAACTTCTGGCCGAACAGGTCGGCGACCTTCGCGATCGTTTCGCCGTTGAGAACTACGGCGCACTCGCCCGATCCCTGTACGCCGCGTGTCTGGCGCAGGTCCTGCGCGTACTCGTCGATCGCAAAGGAGACCACCGGATTCTGATCCAGGTGCCTCGCGGTGATCGTCCCTGGACGGGTCCAGAAGTACAGCGTGGAGCCGTCGTGGACATACAGGAACGTACTGGCGTGCGGTACCCCGGCGGGAGACGCGGTCGCGAGGGTGAGCGTGTTCTGGGCCGAGAGGTACTCGACCACGTGGGCCGGAACATCGACGGCGGCCTGCTCAGCGGTCATTGCGTCTCCCTTTTTGGTGTCTGCGCGGCATGGCCGGACTCTATCGAGGCCCGGCGGTTTTCGTCAACGTGAGCGGCCGCTGTCAGGGTGTGCCTTCCTCCTGCGCGTGGATCTCGCGCAGCGCGCGGGTATCGACGTCATAGACGAAGCCGCGCACCAGGTCACGGTGAAGCAGGAAGGGGGAGCGACGGACCCGCAGGATCGACTGGTGTACGTCTGCGTCAACATCGCTGAAGGACTCGATCGCGAACGCCGGCGCCACGCCCGTGGCCTGTTGCAGCTCGGCGCGAAACCCGTCGTCGGTGAGGGTCTGCATGCCGCAGTGGGTGTGGTGGATGAGCATCACCTCGCGTGTGCCGAGCCGCCTTTGGGATATCGCCAGTGAGCGGATCGCGTCATCGGTGATCACGCCGCCGGCGTTGCGCACGATGTGCGCCTGGCCGTCCTGCAGGCCAAGCGCCGCGAAGACGTTCAGGCGCGAGTCCATGCAGGTCACGATCGCCAGCTGCAGGCTGGGGCGAACGTCGAGATGCCGGGCGGGCAGCGAGCTCGCAAAGGTTTGGTTGTTGGCGAGAAGACCGTCGATCGCGCTCATGAGGTTGTCACCTTTCCCTGCGGCCGAGAATACACTCGAGTAGGCGCTAAAGGTTACCTTGAGACTTGGCCGCGGAGACGGCGGCGCTCACAGCTCGACCGCCACGAAGCGCCGATGGGCTCTCAGCGCCGGCCCGTTGAGCGTGAGCGCCGTCATGCGGTTGCGCGCCGCGCATGCCAGCGGCCGCTTCAGGGCACCGGTGCGTGCCAGCAGCGCCGATTGCTTGACGACCGCGGTGGTGCGCTTGATTCGGATCTGCTCATAGGCGCGCAGCGCCGGCTGGATCTCCTCGCGCTCGCCCAGGCAGCGCGTCAACACCGCCGCGTCCTCGAGCGTCTGGCACGCTCCCTGGCTGAGGTTGGTGGTCATCGGGTGGGCGGCGTCGCCGAGCAGCGTCACGCGATCCACGCCCCAGCTTGAGATCGGCTTGCGGTCGTAGATCTGCAGACGCGCGATCTGCTCGTCCGCTGTCGCCGCGATCGCGCTCGTGATCGGCTGCTGCCAGCCGGCGAAGCGCTGCAGCAGCACGTCCTTGCCGGCCTTTGCCTGCGGGCCGTGCAGCTCGCCGTAGAGGACCGCCGCCCAGAACAGGCGCTCGCCGCCGACGTGATGCAGCACCGCCCGCGAGCCCGCCCCGAACAGGACGCGCTCCGCGCCTTGGGGCAGGGCATAGCCCTCGTCGGGGATCAGGCTCTGCCACTGGGTGTAGCCGACGTAGTGGGGCTCGTGCTCGCCGTGGATCTGCGCCCTGACTCTCGAGCGCAGGCCGTCCGCGCCGATCAGCAGCGACCCTTGCTCCTGGCTGCCGTCGGAAAGTGCCAGCCGTACGCCCTCGCCGTCCTGCTGAAAGCCGGTGCAGCGGGCGCCCAGCCGGATGCGATCCACGCCGACCGCCTCGACCAGCAGAGTCTGCAGGTCTTGGCGGCTGACGCCGACGTCGACGACACCGTTTTCACGCGCGATCTCGGCAACCGGCCAGCTGGCCAGCGGCTTGCCCTTCGCGGTCAGGTAGTCGGTCGCCTCCAGCGGCGCGCCGATCGCCTGCACTCGCTCGTAGAGGCCGAGCTGCTGAAGCGCACGCGCGGCGTTCGTCCAAATGTGAAATCCGCCCCCCAGCTGGATCTTGCGCACGTCGCTGGCCTGCTCGAATACGGTCACGTCCCTGCCTTGGCGCAGGAGCCCGCAGGCGATCGCCAGGCCGCCGATGCCGCCGCCGACGATCAGCGCGCGATCGCTCAAAACGAATAGTCCATTTCCTTGGGGTGCTGGCGCGCGAAGCCCAAGCGAAAGCCCATCGTCAGTCCCGCGTTGCGCATCGCGCACGCCACCGGGTTGCGCAGGCGGCTGGCACGCGCAAGCGACCACGACATCGACGCGAATTTGCTGGTGCGCGGGATCCGCTGCGCCTCGTAGTCCCGCAGGCCGGTGAGGGGATCGGCCCCCTCGGCCAGACAGCGAGCGAGCACCACGGCGTCCTCGATCGCCTGGTTGGCGCCCTGGCCGAGCGCGTTGGTCATCGCGTGGGCGGCGTCGCCGATCAGCGTGACGCGCCCCACGCCCCACTGCTCCGAGAGCGGCCGGTCGTACATGTCCGCGCGCGTGATCGCGGTCTGCTCCGTCGCTTCCACGATCCCGCGGGTTGGGTCCGACCACCCGTGGAAGCGCTCGAGCACCGCTTGCTTGCGCTGCTCCAGCGGCTCCGTGCCGCCGGCCGGCGCGGCGAATGTCCCCTCCCAGTAGACCTCCTCCGGGCCGATCCGGTAGAACAGGAACCGCGCCCCGCGTCCCCACATCACCCGGAACAGCCCGACCGGCACGACATCGGTGTCCACGCGTGCGATCGCCTGCCAGCTGACATATCCGGCGTAGCGCGGCTCGGTCGCGCCCGGCAGCTGCGCGCGCATGACCGAGCGCATTCCGTCGGCCCCGATCAGCACGTCCGCGCGCTCCTCCTCGCCGCTGGCCAGGCGCACGTTCACGCCCTCCTCGTCCTGCTCGAAGCCCACACAAGTCTCGCCGAACCGCACCAGCCCGTCTTGCGCGACGGCGTCCAGCAGCACCCGGTGCAGATCCGGGCGGCGCACGCCGAACGTCGGCGAGCCCACCTGTCCCTGGATCTCCCGCACCGACCAGCCGTACATCAGCCGCCCGGCGGCGGTGCGGAACTCGGCGCGGTCCACGACCGCCGCCTGGCCGGCCAGCTCCAGCAGCTGATCGCCCACCCCGATCCGCTGCAGGCCGCGCATGCCGTTGTGCCACATGTGGATGCAGCCACCGACCTGGATCTCCTGCGCGGTCTGGGCACGCTCGATGACGCTCACCTCGATGTCGCGGCGGCGCAACGCGATCGCGCTCGTCAGCCCCGCGATCCCCGCTCCGGCGATCACGGCCCGCATCAAACCGCTCGCACGGACAGCGCCACGTTCTGACCCTCGAGGCCCCGCGCCAGCGCGATCGCCTTGCGGATCGGCGCCTGGCGCGCCTCTCCGACGATCGAGCGGATCCCGCCGCAGGCCGGGTCGGGGCTAGTCAGGTTCAGTGTCGGCGGCGCCTGCTGGCGATGCACGGCCAGCGCGGCCACGGCGAGGTTCAGCGCGCCGGCGCCGGCGCCGAGATGCCCGGTCGCCGGCTTGACGCTCGAGACGAGCGGTCCGTGATCGCCGAATACCGCGTGCAGCGCTCGCGCCTCGCTGCGCGTCCCCGCGGCGGGTGGCGCTCCCGTGGCTTGCGACGTAGTCGATGTCCGCGGGCTGATCGCCGCTGAAGCGAAGCGCCGCGCCGATCGCGTGAGCGAGCGCGTGTCCCTCGCGCTCGGGGGTCAGCAGCCGCTGCACGTCGGTCGCCGAGCCCGATCCGCTCAGCTCGGCGTAGATCCGCGCGCCGCGACGGTTGGCCGCCTGCATCTCCTCGAGCACCACGAACGCTCCGCCCTCTCCCATCACGGTCCCGTCGCGCTTGCTGTCATAGGGCCTGCACGCGCCCGCGCCGAGCTCGTTGCTGCGGGTCGTCAGGCCGACGGAGTCGATCTTCGCCATGTTCCACCAGCAGACCGGGGCGTCCGCTCCTCCCGCCAGCGCGATGTCCGCGTCGCCCCGGCGGATCGCGCCGAAGCCGCGGGCGATCGCCGTGAGCCCCGACTCGGCGGTCCCCGACAGGTAGGTGTTCGGCCCGCGCAGCGCGTAGGCCTCGGATATGTAGAACAGGGAGGCACCCTGAATACCCTCGATGAAGAACAGCGGGTGCACGCTGGACGGCGCCGCTTCGCCGAACTTGCGCATGTCCACCAGGCCGTCCTGGCCGCGCACCGCGACCGCTATCTCCTCGAAGTGCTCGGGCTTTGAGATCTCCTTGCCGCCGCCGGTGAACAGGGCGGCCCTGCCGTCGGGGTCGCCCTCGACCAGCTCGATCGCGCTGTCCTGCATCGCGAGCGCCGCGGCGACCATCGCCAGCATGTCGTAGCGGGTCATCGTCCGCAGCGAGCGGCGGTTGACGAACTGCTTGGGGTCCAGGTCGCGGATCTCCGCGCCGAGCTGTGTCCGCAGCGAGGAGGGGTCGTACTCGCTGATCGACCCGACCGCGCTGGCGCCCTCGATCAGCCCCTGCCACGTATCGTCCGCTCCGACGCCGAGCGGGGTGAGCAGACCGATGCCGGTCACGACCACGCGGCGGCGCTCAGAGCTCATCGCGGCACCGCGTGCAGCTTGCGGGCGCGCACCACGACGCGCCCGTCGACGGACACCTCGCCGCTCAGCTGCGCCTCGGAGTCGCCGCGCTGGGACAGCTTGACCGTCAGCTGGAGCTGGTCGCCGGGCTGCACGAAGTGGCGAAACGCGACCCGCTCGGCCCCCGACAGCCGCCACGGCCGGTCCGTTTCGGCCTCCAGCAGCACCGCCGCGAGCGCCCCGAGGCTGCCCAGCATCAGCACGCCGGGGAGCACCGGAAAGCGCGGAAAGTGAGTGTCGAAGATCGCCAGGGTGTTCGGCACGTTGCGCAGCGCCGTGGCGCCCTCGCCGGGCTCGACGCTGACGATCCGATCCAACGTGCTCCAGCGACTCATCGTCCGTCTCGCAGCTCTGGTTCGCAGATCACCATCGCGCCGTTGGTGCCGCCGAACGCGAACGCGTTGGTCATCACGACGTTGACCTCCATCTCGCGCGCCCGGTTGGGGACGTAGTCCAGGTCGAGCTCGGGATCGGGATTGTCGAGGTTGGTCGTGGGGGAGACGACGTTGTCGCGGATCGCACCGATCGCGGCGAGCAGGTTCAGGGCTCCCGCCGCGCAGGTCGTGTGTCCGGTCATCGACTTCGGCGAGGTGACGACCACGCGCTTGGCGTGCTCGCCGAGCGCTCCCTTGATCGCGACCGTCTCGGACACATCGCCGGCGGGGGTGCCGGTGCCGTGCGCGACGACATAGTCGATTTCCTGCGCGGCGAACCCGGAGTCACGCAGGGCGCGTGTCATCGCGATCACCGCGCCGCCCCCGTCCGGCGGCGGGTCGGTCATCCGGTAGGCGTTCAGGCTCGAGCCGTAGCCGGCGATCTCGGCGTGGATCTCCGCGCCGCGTTCACGCGCGCAATCGAGGTCCTCCAGTGCCATCACGACGCCCCCCTCGCCCAGCACGAAGCCGGTGCGGTCGCGATCGAACGGACGCGACGCTCGCTCGGGATCGTCGTTGTAGTCCTTGGTGAGAGCACCGAGCAGCGTGAAGCCGAGCACGTTGACCCAGCTGGTGAGCGCGTCGTAGCCGCCGGCGAGCATCATCTTCGCCTCGCCGTCCTGGATGCAGCGAAACGCCTCGCCGATCGCGTGGCTGGAGGCGGTGCACGCGGTGCTGATGCCGATCATCGGACCCTGGGCGCCGGCGAAGCTCGCCAGCTCGGCGCTGGCGACGTTCTGGCTGATGACGACGGTCCGCGACGGCGGCGACCGGTACAGGCGGTGACCGTCGCTTTGGCCGCGCTCGTAGAAGATGTCGGAGAACTCCTGCAGCTCGGGCCGGGCCACGCTCCCGCCCATCGAGACGCCGCACTCGTATGGGTCGTAGGTGCCCGCGGGGATCGCGGCGGCACGCACCGCCTCCACGCCGGCCGCGAGACCGAACGCGGCGCCGCGATGCAGGCGCCGCATCAGGTGGCGGTCGGGCAGCATCCCGGGATCGAAGTCCGTCACCATGCCGGCGATCCGCACCGGGAACGTGCTCGCGTCGAAGGTCGTGATCGGACCGACGCCGCTGCGGCCGGCCTTCAACGCCGCCCAGGTGCTCGGCGCATCAGCACCCACGGGTGTGACCGCGCCGATCCCGGTGATCGCGACCCGTGCCATCAGTCGCCCTTGGCTCGGGTCAGCATCTCTTGCAGGCGCTTGGTGTCCTCGAGGTCCGCCAGCGTGTCCGCGTCGATCAGGGCGCACATGATGTCCTGCGCCGCGAGCACGGTGTGACCGTTGACGTTCACGTGCCCGGAGACGACGGCCGTCTCGTTGCCGAACGAGCCGATCTCGCCGACCATTTCCAGGATGTCGCCGGGGTGAACGTCGCCGTGCCAGTTGACCGATCCGACTGACAGCAGCGCCGCCCGCTTGGCGCGCTCGGTGGAGATCATGATCAGCCACGTCGCCGCCTGGCAAAGCGCCTCGAGCACAAATGGCGCCGGCATCACCAGCTGCTCGTCGTCCTGCTCCCAGTATTCCTCGCTCAGCGACGTGACCTTCCGCGCCGTCACGGATTTGGACGGCTCAAACGAGTCGACGCGATCAATCAGGTGAAAGCGCACCGCGCTCCTCGCAGCCCGCGGTGCTCAGCCAGATGCGCCGTCGGCCCGGGTCTTGACCATTTCCACGAGATTCGCGACCGTGAAGAGGGTCATCACCTCGTCGGCCTTCAGCTTGCCCTCGGTCTCCGTCGGATCGACCTGTGGCATCACCTTGTGCAGCTGCTGAGCACCGGTCGCGCTGATGATCTGGTTCTCGTCGGAGAACTCGTCATCGGGAATGCCCCCCTGGATGTAGTCGCCCAGGTCCGAGGCCTCGATCTTCACGCCCGTGCTCTTCTCGATCCGGAACAGGATGTCGAGAAGGTCAATCGACTCCGCGCCGAGGTCCTCCATCAACGTCGCGTCTGCTGTCACCTCGTCGTCATCGAGCGCCAGCGCCTCGACCACCGCTTCCTTTACTGCACCGTTGACATCCGCCATGTTCATTCTCCTGTGTCGCTGGTTTGTCGCGATACTAGATGATGAGGCTCGCGCGGGACCAGTGGACGATGGAAAGCCCCCTTACAGTGGCTTGCCGATCCCCACCTGCGCTGAGACCCCGCCGTCGACGGTCAACAGCGCCCCGGTCATGTGGCTGGAGTCCGGTCCCGCCAGGAACACGGCGGTGCGCGCGACCTCCGCCACCGTCGCGAAGCGCTTCATCGGGATCTGCTTGATGATCCCCTTGCCGCCGTCCTTGTCCATCAAGCCGGCCACCATGTCCGTCGGCGCGAAACCCGGGAGCACGGCGTTGACCCGGATCCCGAAGCGCGCGAACTCGACCGCGCAGCAGCGGGTGAACGCGTTGATCGCGCCCTTGGAGGCGGCGTAGTTTGACTCTCCCGTCCAGCCGCGCTCGCCCATCACCGAGGAGATGTTGACGATCGCTCCCTCGCGCTGGGACATGAACGCGGAGAGCGCCGCCTTGGTGCAGTTGAAGGTGCCGCCGAAGTTGACGCGCATGACGTCGAGCCATTCTTCGGGGTCCATGTTGTAGATCAGGGCGTCCTTGGAGATGCCCGCGTTGTTGACGAGGATGTGGATGGCCCCGAGCTGCTCGGCGGTCTCCTTCACGACCGTCTCCGCCTGCGCGTAATCTGAGACGTCGCCTCCGATGGCGGCGGCCTGTCCACCGCCATCGCGGATCGCCTGCACCACCTCCTGTGCCTGCGCCTCGCCGGAGCGGTAGTTGACGGCCACGGCGGCGCCGTCGGCGGCCAGCTCTTCGGCGATCGAGCGGCCGATGCCGCGCGAGCCGCCGGTCACCAGCGCCACGCGATCCTTGAGCCTTCCCTCAGGCATGAGCGGCCTCCGTTCCCTGCGCCGGCGGGCGGAAGCGCCGCGGTACCAGCTGCTCCATCCAGAAGCTGCGGACCCGCAGGCGATCGGCTACCTGCGCGGGGGAGAAGCCGCTGCCGTCGTGCAGGCCGTCGGCCTCCCAGCGCTCGGGGTCGAGGCTGATCGCATACGGGTTGATCGGCTGATCGGGGTCGAGCTCCACGCCGGGCAGGCTCTCGGCGGCCTTCGCGAACATCGTGACAGCCAGCGCCTCGTACAGCTCGATGTTCTCGGCCAGCTGCGTGCGCAGGTGATCGTCGTCCATGCCCGAGTGCAGGTCGAGGTGTCGCTGGGGCAGCTGGGGAAACGCGGTCGGCGGGCTGAACGCGCCCAGCCACTCGCGATGGTCGAGCTCGTCCCATTCTGCGAACAGCCGCTGCAGGATCGGCGTCAGGCGCATCGCGCGATCGACCAGCGGCTGCACTTCGGACATGAACTGCAGGTCGGTGAGCTTGCGGTGGAAGAACAGCAGCGCGGTGGTGGCCCAGTAGTAGAAGTAGTCGGCGGTGATCTTCGCGTTCATGACCTGCGCGTTGCGCCAGATCCCGTACTGGCCCTCGTAGTAGCTCAGCGTGACCGCGAACAGCGCCTGGAAGCGCCGGTCGTGCGCGTCCGCGCGCTCGGCGATGTCCTCGCCGTCTAGATCGCGGCAGATCAGGTCGGTGGCGAACGTGTTGCCGAGCGCGATGTAGTCGGAGCCGGGCGAGTAGAAGGGGTCCGCGAAGGCGCCGGCCTCACCGACCAGACACCAGCGCTCCGCGGAGAACTGGCGCTGACAGCCCATCGCGAAGTCCTCCACCCGCAGGAAGTCCTCGATCTGCTCGCTGCGGCCCTCGAGCGCTTGGGCCAGCTGCGGCTCGTGCTCGCCCAGCCAGGCCATCGCTGCCTCCTGCGTGTTGATGCGCTCGAACGGGTGAAAGCGCGGATCGGCGACGATGCCGATCGAGATCGGGCCCGAGGACAGCGGGATCAGCCAAACCCAGTAGCCCCGGCCGCAGAGATGGTTGGTGCTGAGCGCGCGCAGCCCCGGGGCGGTCATCCGCCGGTGCCACTGCTCGTCGTCTGACCACTCGTCGATGTCGAGGCCCCCGGCCAGGCGAAACCAGGCGGAGTTGACGTGGTGGCCGACCTCGCGCGCCAGTCCCAGCTTGCGCTTGAGCAGCCCGGCGCGGCCGGCCGCGTCGATCACCCAGCGACTGGTGAGACGGAGGTCTCCTCGCCACGGGTGATGGTTGTGCGCTTGCGCTCGCCGTCGAGCTCGATCTCCTGCACGCGCGCCCCGTCGAGCACGGTGTTGTGAGCCTTGACGTTGCGCGCGGCGAGCTCGTTCTCGAAGCGCCCGCGATCGAGCTGATAGGAGTGCACCGGCGGGATCGCCGGCGAGCCGTACTCCACGCGCAGCGCTATGTCCTCGTTTTTGCCGGCCGGGAAGAAGAAGCGCAGCCCGCACTTGGGCAGCTGCTCAGCATCGAGGTGGTCGCGCATGCCGACCACGTCGGCGAAGTAGTTGGTGCTCACCTCGACTGTTGACTCGCCGACCTTGAACGCCGCCTCCGGCGCCGGGCCCACGCGCTTCTCGGCGATCACGATCGAGGTCTGCGGCCGTGCTGCCTTCAGCTGCAGGCCCAGTGTCAGGCCCGCCAACCCCCCGCCGAGAATCGCGACATCGAAGTCGCTGGGGCTATCTGACATGACTGCTCACATTCGCCTCTTATGATCGTCGCCCTGTCGGGATCTCCCAACTTCCGCCCGTATCCTACGCCACCGTCAAGCACGACGGCTCGTCGGCGGGTAATGTCCGTGGGGATGAGCAAGATCGCCTTTCTCTATCCGGGGCAGGGTTCGCAGCGCGTCGGTATGGGAGCCGAGATCCTCGAGGCTCATCCGCAGGTCATGGAGGGCTGCTTCCAGGCCGCCCAGGAGGCATCGGGGCTTGATATACGCACGCTCTGCCTGGAGGGGCCGATCGAGGAGCTCACGCGCACCGAGGTCGCCCAGCCTGCCCTGTTCGCCGTCTCGATGGCGATGACCGAGCTGGCGCGCCAGGCCGGCGTGCAGCCCGACTTCGTCGCCGGGCACAGCCTCGGCGAGTACACCGCCGCGGTCGCCGCCGGCTGCCTGAGCCCCGCCGAGGGCATCGCGCTGGTGTCAGAGCGCGGCCGGCGGATGGCCGAGATCCAGTCCCAGCGCCCCGGCTCGATGGGGGCCATCATCGGTTTGCCCAGCGAGCGTGTGGACGAGCTCTGCCAGGCCGCTCGTTCGCTTGGCTCGGTCGCCCCAGCGAATCTCAACACACCGTCGCAGATCGTTGTCTCAGGGGAGGAAAAGGCGGTTCAGCGGGCCCTGGAGCTCGCGGAGGAGGCCGGCGCTGAGAAGGCGATCCTGCTGCGGGCCGGCGCGGCGTTTCACAGCGAGCTGATGGAGCCCGTGCAGAGCGCCCTGGCGGAGACGATGCAGAGCCTGCAGTGGCAGGATCCCCACCCGCCGCTGGTTTCCAACGCTTCCGCGCGGGTGGTGGACAGCTCAAGCGGCGTTCGCGAGGCGCTCGTCGCGCAGATCGCCAGCCCGGTGCTGTGGGTGGACTGCGTGCGCACGCTGATCGACGCGGGGGTGACGTCTTTTCTGGAGCTCGGCGCGGGCCGCGTGCTCGGCGGACTGGTCCGCCAGATCGAGCCTGAGGCCGAGGTGCTCTCGGCCGACTCTCCGAAGAAGCTGTCGAAGTTCCTCGAGCGCGCCGGCGCTTAGCGCACCGATGCCCCATCCCCAGCTCGATAGGGACTCCTGATGGCGCCCTCCACCGGGCACACCTTCGACGTCGTGGTGATCGGTGGCGGTCTCGGCGGCCTGTCGGCCGGGGCGTGCCTGGCCAAGGCCGGACGCAGGGTGCTCCTGGTCGAGCGCGAGGACGGGCCGGGCGGCAACGCGCGCGCCTTCCGCCGGGGCCCCTACACGTTTGACCCGGCCATTCACGTCACCGCCCAGGGCTTCAACATCGAGTTCCTGGATTTCTATCTCTCCGCGCTGGGCATCAGCGAGCGGGTGCAGCTGCTGGCGGCAGAGGACACCTTCGGCGTGGACATCGGCGGCGAGCGCTGGAATCTGCCGGTGGGCCTTGAGGCGTTGAAGACCTACCTCGCCGAGCAGTTTCCACACGAAGCGGATGGCGTGCGCGACTTCGTGGAGACCTGCGCGCAGACCACACGCGAGTCCCAGGCGCCGCCGCCGCGGGTTGGCCTGGCCGATCTGGACGCGGTCAAGGCGGCCCTGCCGATGCTCTTCAAGTACCGGCGCTCGACGCTTGCGGACGTGCTCGAGGAATACGTGAAGGATCCGCTTGTCAGAGCCGTGTGCGGGGCCTCCTGGCCCTACCTGGGGCTGCCGCCCGGGCGTACCTCGTTCATGGCCTACAGCGGCGCCTGGATGGCGCTTCAGGATCCCGGTCCGCTGTATGTGCGCGGCAGCTTCCAGAGTCTCGCCGATGCGCTTGCGGGCTGCATCCAAGACAACGACGGTGAGATCGCGCTGGGCACGAGCGCGACGGCGATCAGGCTCGCGGACGGACGCGTGGCGGGCGTCGAGCTCGACGGCTCAGAGCTCATCGCCGCCGAGGTGGTCGTATCCAACGCCGACGCGCGTCAGACATTCGAGCGATTGCTGCCCGCCGATGCGCTGGCGGAGCGCTTCCGCCGTCGCCTGGGGAAGATGCGACCGTCGATCTCGGCCTTCGTGTTGTTCTCGGCGGCCAAGCTCGACCCGGCGGCGCACGGACTCTCACACGAGCACTTCGTCTACCCCGGTGTCGACCACGACGCCGATTTCGACGGGGTCCTGCAGGGCAAGCTCGGTGGCACCTGGTTCAGCCTGCCCAGCATCCACGACTCCTCGCTGGCGCCCGAGGGCGAGCACGTGATCGTCTTCAGCAGCCTTCATGGCATACGATATCGGGGAGCCCTGGGAGCAGGCCAAGCCGCGCTACACCGAGATGATGATGGAGGCCGTCGAGCGGACGCTTCCCGGCTATCGCGATGCGCTCACCTTCGCTGACGCCGCCACGCCCGCGACATTCCAGCGCTACACGCTGGCCGAGCAGGGAGCCGCGTATGGGTGGGAGAACACGCCCGACCAGACGGTCCCCAAGCGCCTTGATTTCCGCACCCCGATCGACGGCCTGTTCCTGGCCGGCCACTGGACTCACCCCGGCACGGGCAGCATCCGCTGCCTGCTCTCGGGAGCCCAGACGGCCGCGGCGATCGAGGGGCGCGAGCACCCGGTGGCGCTGCTGGCGTCGCTCGCCGAAGGCGCATAGCCGCAGCCGAGGGGAGGGGGGATGATTCTCGAAAGCGACGCCGCCGTGCCGATGCGCGACGGGGTGACGCTGCGTGCCGACATCTATCGCCCCGACGGTGACGGGCCGCTCCCAGCGGTGCTCGGGCGCACTCCCTATGACCGCACGTTCGGGCCGACAGCCCCGTCGATCCTCGACCCCGAACGGGCGGTGGCGGCCGGGATCGCGCTGGTCTGCATGGATGTCCGCGGCCAGCACGGCTCCGACGGCGAGTCTACCCCTTCCGCACCGAGGGCGCGGACGGCTTTGACTCGGTCGAATGGGTCGCCGCTCAGCCTTGGTGTGATGGCGCGGTGGCGATGGCCGGACGCTCCTACGCGGCCGCCACGCAGTGGCTGGCGGCTGCCGCCCGGCCCCGGCATCTGCGCGCGATCGCGCCGGTCGTGGTCGGCAGCAACTACTTCGACGGCTGGGTCTACCAGGGTGGCGCGTTTCAGCTCGGCTTCAACCTCTTCTGGGTGCAGATCATGGCCGGCCGCGGCAAGCGCGCCGCACTGGCGGAGCAGTACCTACACCTGCCGCTGGCGAGCGCCCCACTGGTGGCCGACAGCGCCAGCGGACGCTTCTATCGCGAGTGGCTTGAACACCCCCACCTGGACGACTATTGGCGCACACTGTCGATCGACGCCGGCTACGGGAACGTGCAGGTGCCCGCCTTCAACGTTGGCGGCTGGTATGACATCTTCCTCGGCGGGACGCTCGATAACTTCTGCGGCATGCGCCGTGAAGGCGCCACCGAGTCGGCCCGGGCGCACACGCGGCTGCTGGTCGGCCCGTGGGCCCACGGCAGCACCTACGGCGCCTATCCCGACCACTCCTTCGACGCGTTCTCACCGCAGGACAACATCGATCTGATGGCCGCCCAGCTGGAGTTCCTCGGCGAGGCACTCTCCGATCGCAAAGGCGCCGATGGCGAGCTCTCCCAGCGCCCGCCGGTCCGGATCTTTGTGATGGGCCTCAACCGCTGGCGCGATGAGCCGGATTGGCCGCTGGCTCGCGCCGTCAGCGAGCGCTGGTTTTTGCACAGCGACGGCGACGCGGCCATCGCGGGGGGCAGGCTCTCACGCACAGCGCCCGGCGATGAGCCCGCCGACACCTACAGGTTCGATCCCCGCGACCCGGCGCCGACGCTCGGCGGCCCCACGTCGCTGCCGGGCCGGTTCTTGCGCACCAACGCCGGTCCGCTGGATCAGCGTCCGCTGGAAGGCCGCGGCGACGTGCTCGCCTACACGACCGAGCCGCTCCCCCATGATCTGGAGGTCACGGGGCCGTTGAGCCTCACGCTGCACGCGGCCTGCAGCGCCCGCGACGCCGACTTCGTGGCCAAGCTGTGCGATGTCGAGCCCGACGGGTTCTCACGAATCCTGGCGGAGGGAATCCTGCGTGCCCGTTTTCGCGAGGGCTTTGAGCGGGAATGCGAGCTCGAGCCCGGACGGCCGTATGAGTACACGATCGACTTGAAGGCGACGAGCAACGTGTTCGGTGCCGGGCACCGCATCAGGCTGCTGCTGACCAGCAGCTCCTTTCCACGTTTTGACCGCAACGCCGGCAGCGGCGGGCCTCCGGGCGAGGTTCGCGAGCGGGATCTGCGCACCGCGCAGCAGACGATCTACCACGATGGCGCCCGTGCCTCCTCGCTGGTGTTGCCGGTCGTTGCCGGCTGATCGGCCTAGCCGGCTACGAGCGCACCGCGGGCTTCGAGGTCGAACTCCTCGGCGCCGGGAAGCAGCTCGAGTGCCTCGGCGAGTGACATGCTGCCCTCGCCGTCGGTGAAGAGGCCCTCCTCCTGCCACTTATCGGGCCGCAGGCTGACGACCAGCGGGTTGATCCGCGCGCTCTGATCGGGCGGCTCGGGCAGGTGCTTGGCGCCCATGAAGAAAGTCCACGTCGCCATCGCCTTGAGCAGCTCGACCTTGTTGCGGGCGACCTGGATCATCTCCTCCTGGCTGAACGGCTGCCCGATTTCGTACTGGGTTTTGGCGATCGGCTCGAAGTGGTTGCAGAGGACCGACACGCCCTCCCACTTGCGCTGGTCGATGGCGTGCCAATCCTTGTACAGGTCCTGCATGCGGCCGAGCAGCGGGATGATCGTCTCGAAGATGTTAACGATGTCGCCGAGGTCCTCCGGCTGGGTCATCTTGTCGTGGACGAACAGGAACGCCAGCGTCGAGAAGTAGGCGGTGTTGTCGTACATCTGCTTGGCCACCATCACCTGCGCGTTGCCGAAGAACTGGTACTGGTCCTTGTAGAGCCAGATCGTCGGGTCGAACAGCTGGAAGAAGAAGAAGTTGAAGAAGTCCAGGCGCTCCTCGATGTCCTCCCCGTCGAGGTCGCGCTTGATCAAATCGCCCCCGAAGCTGTTGCAGTAGGCGATGAAGTCCGAGCCCGGCGAGTAGAGCGCGTCGATGAAGCCAGCGGCCTCACCGGTGAGCGTCCAGCGGTCCATCGAGAAGATCTGGCTGGAGGCGTAGGAGAAGTCCTCGATCACGAGGAAGTCTTCGACCTGCTCGCGGCGGCCGGCGACCTCGGCGGCGAGCTGCGGCTCGTGCTTTTCCATCCAGCTCAGCAGACCGTCGAAAGTGTTGATCTGATCGAAGGGGTGAAAGCGAGGGTCCGCGCACACGCCGATCGAGATCGGACCGGAGGCGAGGCGGATCAGCCACAGCCAGTAGCCCTGGCCCACGAGGTGGGTGGTGGCGAAGCTGCGGATGCCGATCTCGCTCTCGCGGCCCAGCCACTCCTCGTCGGTGACCCAGTCCTCGAAGTCCAGGCCGCCGGCGAGGCGAAACCAGGCGGCGTTGATGTGGTGGCCAGTCTCGGTGCCGAGCTGTAGCTTGTTGCGCAGCAGGTTGTGGCGTCCGGTGGCGTCCACCACCCAGCGCGCCGTGACGGTGGCGGTCTCCTCTTCGTGCGTGAGCGTGACCGTGTGGTCCTCCGATCCCTCCCCGAACTTCACGTCGGTTATCCGCCAGCCCCGGTAGGCGTCGGCGCCGTTGCTGACGCAGCGGTTGAAGAGCTCGTTCTCGAAGCGTCCGCGGTCGATCTGGTGCGTCCACACGGGGTGATCGCCGGGGGTCGCCGGCGTGCAGAACTCCACGCGCTTTGTGAGGTCGCTGTTGTCACCCGCGGGGTAGTAGAAACGCAGCCCGAGCTTGCGCAGCTGGCGCTGCTCGAGGTGGTCCTTCATGCCAAGGATCTCGCGGTAGTAGTAGGCGCCGTTCTCGACCGAGGACTCGCCCACCTTGAACGCGGCCTCCGGCGGCGGCTCGGCGCGCTTGTCGGCGACCAGCACCTTCGTGTCCGGGCGCTGGCGCTTGAGCTGGAGCGCCATCGACAGACCGGCCAGGCCGCCTCCGAGAATCGCCACGTCGTAGCGACCGTGCGGCGCGCGCACTGCCTTCATCTCGGGAATCGATGCCGAACGATCTGCCATCTGCTCCTCCTAGGTGCCTTGGGTGGTTTGGGTGACTCTATGCCGAGAGAACCGCGAGAATCTGCTCGCCCAACTGTGCGCCGGCGCCCGAGCCGAGGATCTTCCCATCGCCGTCGAGCACCACGCCGACCGCTTCCCGATCGACACCGCTCAATCCGAAGCCGTGAACGACCTCGCCGGACCAGTCCATCAACATGATCACTTCCTGCGGCGGATCGGTCAGTGGCGGCTTGCCCGCCGCGGCCAGCGTCGCGGTCTCGTCCTTGACCGCCTCCTCATACGCCTTCTTGAGCTGGCTCTTGACGATGATGCGCGCTGCGCGCGGCGCGCCCTGCAGATCTGAGACGCCGATCACCGGCAGCTCGCCGGGACCGTAGCTCGAGCGGATCTCGCCGATGCCCTGCTTGAGCTGCGGCGCGCTCTCGCGGCCGCCGAACACGACGACCACCTTGTTGCCGCGGAAATCGCCGAGCGACACCGAATGTCCGAGCACGTGATCCAGGGTGAAATCCGGGGCCTGCTCGGGAAGCTGTTGAGTCAACACTTGCCTCACCTCCGATAGACGGTCTCGCGTGGGAACTGTACCCGAGAGCGGCTCCTCGCTGCACGCGGCTTGCGGGGGGCCGCGCGCCGCGCTCCGTCAACCCCATCGCGACCGCATCTGGTAGGTTCGCGAGCATGACTAGGGTCCTCGTGGTCGGGGCCGGAATCGGTGGCCTCGCCAGCTCGATCGCGTTGCGCGAGACGGATGTCGAGGTCCTCGTGTTGGAGCGCGCGCCGGAGCTGGCCAAGGTCGAGCTCGGGGCGGGCATCACGCTGTGGTCAAACGCCATGCTGATCCTCGATCGGCTCGGTCTCGGCACCGAGATCCGCGAGCGAGGCGCGGTGCTGGGCTGCTTTGAGCAGCGCAACGCCCGGGGACGCCTGCTCTCGCGCTGGCCGCTGGATGAGATGGCGCGCCGGCTGGGCGCCCCGGTCTGCGGGATAAACCGCCCGGATCTGCACGCCGCGCTCGTCCAGGGCGCGGGGGAGCGGGTCCGCACCGGCTGTAAGGTGGAGCGCTTCGAGCAGAGCGACGGGGCCGTCGAGGTGCTGCTCGCCGGTGGCGGCGGCGAGTCCGCGGATGTGCTGATCGGGGCCGACGGGATCGAATCGACGATCCGCGCGCAGCTGCTCGGCGATCAGCCGCCGCGGCATTCCGGCTTGACGATGTGGCGCGCCAATGTCGCCTACGAGGAGGCGACCGCCCCCGGGGTGGACTTCATCGCGTGGTGGGGGGCAGGGGCGAAGTTCGTCATATTCCGCTCGGGACCGCGGCGCCTGAGCTGGGAGGCGATCGTCACCAGCGCACCAGGTGGCCGCGACGAGCCGGGTCAGACAAGGCACGCGGTCCACGAGCGATTCAAGGGCTTTGTCGATGCCGTCCACCGGATCGTCAACGCCACCAGCGAGGAGGCGATCTTCCGCACCGACGTCTTCGACCGACCGCCCGATGAGCAGTGGGGCAGTGGACGCGTGACGCTGCTGGGAGACGCCGCGCACCCGATGACCTTCGCCGTCGGGCAGGGGGCGGCGCAGGCCCTCGAGGACGCGCTGGCGATCGGCCGTGCTCTGGGTCGCGACGGCGCTGACCTGGAGGCCGCGTTGCGTTCCTACGAGCGCCCGCGGATCCCCCGTGCCGCGCATTTCCAGACGATGGCCTGGCGTCTGGCACGCGCCGGGGCGCTGGAGGGAAAGGGGGCTCAGGCGCTGCGCAACACAGCCTTCAAGTTCTCCTCGCCGATCGGCTGGCGGATGCAGGTCAAAGACATGGCGCTGCCGGAGTGAGACTCCGAGCGGCCGCAGTCGAGGCGCTGGCGAGCTGATTCCAGCGGCCGTCTGCGTGATGAGATGGCGGGCCAGCGATGCGATCTCCAAAAGAAAGGCAATGCGGGCAGTGCCCGCAATGCCTCCACCTCGATTGTCGGTTGGCGTGGGACGTAGGTCGAGCGCTCGGAGTCGGGGTGAGCAGATTCGGGGATGAAGTCCTTGTTAGCTGCGCATCTGGCGAACTCGAGATGCGTCTTTTGCTGTCAGGCGATCGGTAGGACATGTGGTGCTAGCCATGAGGGCGCTGTGTCTTCTGGGCCCTCGGCACGTTGCTGCTGAGTTCGTCGTCTTGTGGCCCATTCGAGCAGGTTCGCGAAAAGCTCGCCCTGCTCGATAGCGTCATCGAGTGCGTTGTGTGTTTGCGGTGCGCTTGGTAGCAAGAAGGCGGGCATCGCTCCCTTCCCTGATCGGTCGAAGACGGTGCCTGCCAATGCTTGGTATTGGGTGCGGATATCAAGGCACGAGGAGTGTCCGAACGGCGAGCCGCCCTCAGCGAAGCGCTCGAAGTACCAGTAGAGGAAAGCCCAGTCGAATGCGACGGGATACGCGACAAGGATCGGCCGATGCTCAGCGCTCACTTGCCTGACCCACTCCGCGGCCTCGGTCATTGCATCGCGTGCGTCCGCGCCATCGTGAAGCAGCTGGGCGCGATCGAGGCCGTTGACTGCTAGCGCCTCCGCTTCGAACTCCTCAGATATGGGACACATCTCTCGGTAGAACGTTAGATCGCCCCGGGATGAGCGCTCGAATCGCTTTCCGTCGTAGCGCCCAACGACCGCGAGACCGAACGACAGCAGCGAAAAAAGGGCCAGGAATCGATCCATCCGTCTCTACGTCTGCGGAGATATAGAGGTCCGGGCGTATCGAGGTCTCGGCCATATCACCATCATCGTACGGGCTTGCAGACGCGTTTCGGGCCTTCGGCATTGCGTCACGGCGCGAGCAACGCGTAATTTGTAGGCAAGTTTTTTTGCTGTAATAGTTGCCAAATAGTGCTATTCTGAAGTATGCCCAAGACACAGCAAGCTCGCCGCGGGCGCGGTCGCAGCCCACACAGCACGGCAACTCATGTGCGCGATCAGGTCCTCGCCGGCGGCGAGCAGTATTGGACACTCTCGGATTTCAACGCTCTCTCTGCCGTGGCGGTCGCGCACGCTCTGTCTCGGTTGGCTCGAGACGGGGAGCTGCAACGTCTGCGCAAGGGCCTGTATTACCGGCCAAAGACGACAGTGCTCGGGCAAAGCCTCCCGAGTGTGAACGCGATGCTCGCAAAGACCGCCCGTGCTCCTCTGCACCCAGCAGGTCTGAGTTCCGCGAATGTCCTTGGCCTTACTACGCAGAATCCCATGCGCGGCGAGTTCGCGACATCGGCCGCGGCGGCACCCAGCGGGCTTGGAGGAGCCAAGGTCCACACTCGCCGTCCGCCATCCAGGGCCACTCTCGACAGCAGCGACGGGGCGCTCCTGGAGCTGCTACGTGACAGGGCGCGCTTCAGCGACCTCTCCCCACAACAGACCATCAAACGGCTGACCGCAATGCTTTCCGACTCTGCGCGCTTCAGCCGACTCGCCTCAGCAGCCTTGAGCGAGCCACCCCGCGTTCGCGCCATGCTGGGCGCCCTCGGCGAACACGCCGGCATGCCCGAGAAGAGCCTTGAGCCTCTACGACAGAGCCTGAACCCGCTCAGCAAGTTCGACTTCGGCGCACTCGCTGCCCTGCCCAACGCACGAAAATGGCAAGCACGGTGAGACTCCACGAACACGACGACTTCGCGGCATTCATCACCGCTGCAGCAGCTGAGAATCAGCTTCCGGAGGTTTTCGTCGAGAAGGACTACTGGATCACCGAGATCCTGCGAGTCATAGCAACGACCCTGCCAGATCGAGCTATCTTCAAGGGCGGCACAAGCCTCAGCAAGGGATGGGCGCTCCTAGATCGATTCTCTGAGGACATCGATCTGTTTGTGGACCCGCTCCTCGATGGAACGACAATATTCTCTTACTCCGCCGTACGTCTCGTTCAGATGCTCCTCCATCTTCTCGACCCAATCACTGGGACATCCAGCAAAGTCTTCGGTAAGACCAATACTCCGAATCTCGACCATTCGACTTTCCCTCTCTGACTCCAACTCTCGCTCACTCCTGCAATAATCGTGACTTATTGCCGGCACTGGGACCGAGAGCAGCAAGAAAATGAGAGCGATGATGAGACCAGTGCGGTCCTTGCCTTGCGTGCAATGAATCAGATAGGATAATTAGAAGCGGTGGAATACGCGCGAAGAGCATCGGCGATCTCAGGCCCACAATGATCGATAGAGTCGAATCCCAGTCCAACAAGACCTCGAGGTTGCATAACTTCACGCCCGAGAATGGAGATTGCTTCCATGCGGTAGCCGAAGATCATGAGGGTGATGAGCTTGCTAGAACGGAGTTAGGGGGGAATGATGGGTTCCTGCGGGGGTAACCTACATGATGCTCCATGTTGAGAGCTGCCACAGGGAGGCTTGCGCTTCGAAACCTTTGCCATTGATATTGATGTTCAGGTAGGTCATGCCGGGGATCTCAGAGGGCTCTGCGAGAGCCGCATTTGACTGGATGAGAGCAAGGCGGGATTTTGGTCCCTACTAGGCATAAGGCCCATTAAATAGAACTTATAATCCTACGGAAACTCGTGTCCCGAGTAACGCGTATTGCATGATGGACTGAAACTTGTGGTAGTATTCCAACAATTCTAAATAACTGCAGCGTCACATTACCACCCTCGGCATGCAAAAATTAGGCGTCTCGCTTAATTTTTTGCAAGGTGCGCATTACTGCCTGCAGCAGCCTAAGGCATGAAAAGTTCCGTCACATTATCATGTGATAACCCCGTCCTAGGCACGACATTAAACTGCCTATTCGACGATTCCTCGACTACTACAACACCGTCGCGGCACGATCGTCACAAGAAGACGGATCTCTACGAATCTATTGACTCTATGAGGACGCAGCCACCGAGGTGGTTAGCTGTATGCATACGCACACACGCTGTGATGCAGGATAGTCACTTCAACCTGGTCTCCTGTACACCAACAGACCTCACTACAGGACCGACGACTAAGGGTGCTCACTATCTGGAGAATGGTATTGGTACAAGACGGCAGATGGGAATTCGAGGTGGACACTATGGCTTCATCGACCCTCTCACTTCTCGGTGGCAGACATAGTGGAGGAATCCTCGGCCTAAGGACATTGTTGACTACAAATACAAAGGGGGATAGGGGGCTCGTTGCTTGGTTGGAGGAGTAGTTTGGATACTGTAGTGGTCCATCCCGCCTGTTGGGGAAGGTCACTGCCACAAGGCCCTACTGGTTATGCTTAGAGAGTAACCACAGGCCCAGCCCTTCGGCATGAAATGCTTTCTTAGGTTTACAAGGGCACTGCAACACCGCGGGATCAGGGACCCGGGGCTGTTTATTGAGGAGTCTTTTTGCCCCTTGTGGTTTTTGGCTTCTCTATAAACAGGACTTTGTATTTAAATCCTAAGCTTAGCACGTCCGTATACCCTTCGGGAGGTCTCTTGGACGTAAATTAATATCATCATCATCATCATCATCATCATGTGATAACTGGCCAGCGAAGACGGATCTCTCTGCCTGTACGGGGCGCTGGCTACGAACTGCTGATACCTTTTCGAGGGTATTCAGCTAAGCTGAAGAGAGAACGCAACTAGCGGTCGTTGTCACGTCCTAATTCGACTCGCAACAGCGAAAACGAGCGACACGAAGAGATTTTCCCTTACCAACAACTCCTTACGAGGAGCTTCTAGTATTACGCCTTTGTGCACGCTCTTGGCCTTTGGCCTTGACTTCGTCCTAGGCACGATATTAAACTGCCTATTCGACCTCACTACAAGACCGACGACTCACTATCTAGAGAGTGGTATTGGTATGAGATGGCAGATGGGAATTCAAGGCGGACACTGTGACTTCATCGAACTCTTCACATGGTGGAGGAACCCTTGGCCTAAGGACTTCGTCGACTACAAATAGGAAAAAAGGGGGATAGGGGGTTCGTTGGAGGAGTAGTTTGAGTACTGAGCTGTCTTTGACAGCATGCGTTCACTGGTGGTCCATCCCGTCTGTAGGGGAAGGTCACAGCTACTAGGCCTTATTGGTTATGCCTAGGGAGTAATCATAGGTTCAGCGCTTCAGCATGAAATGCTTTCTTAGGTTTTCAAGGGAACTGCGACACCGCGGGATCAGGGACCTAGGGCTGTTCATAGAGGAGTCTTTTTGCCCCTTGTGGTTTTTGGCTTCTTTATAAACAGGACTTTGTATTTTAAATCCTAAGCTTAGCACGTCCTTATACCCTTTGGGAGGTCCCTTGGACGTAAATTAATATCATCATCATCATCATCATCATGTGATAACTTGGCTAAATACTATAGTGCATGGTCTATGCGTATTTTAGGCGACTCATTAGGCTTGCGGTTGATAGGTTATCCTATCAAGCCGATTAGATAATAGGGCGATCAGCTGATCGCCCGATTATCAGAAACTATCATGATAATGCCGCCCTACACCGCCTTCACTACCTACACCATCTTCACCGCTGCTTCTGTACTAAAACCCTTTATTTCTACCGTACGACAGCTTAATATGGCTAATACTAGTGAAATTTTGTCTGATGTTTCTTCTAAAGTTGATACTTGTTCTGCTCGTTTAAGTGCTGTTGAAATTGAAGCAGATGTAGGCTTAGTCTCAACTACATAGACCTTAAGACTTACCTCCTCAATTCACAAACATTGTCGTACGACAACAACAGAAGAAAAAGATCGTACGAAGAAGATATATTTCTGCAAATATTGTCCTCCTTAGGATCCCAAAGGACACCATGCCTCAACTATAGGACTACAACGCCATCTTAGGAAACATGACATCGAATGGAGTACAGATGAGAATAATCGTCGTACAACAGCGAGAGATTAGGGAGAGAAATCCATTCAAGATTTATACGAAAAGCTTCTAGCAAAAGGGGAAGTTTAAGGGCTTGAGGGCGAGGTTCTAAAACGTACAGTAGAGCAAAATACCGTCAAACAAGCACTTCTAGATCTGATT
>CAVQZJ010000022.1:0-101787 GCA_963718425.1 uncultured Solirubrobacterales bacterium | reverse complement strand
ATCGACGGCATCAGCCAAGGATAGCTCTCGCCGCAGCCCCGCAGCCGCACGCCACCAGTCCCTGCTCACAGGCCCTCTATCTCATCGACGACCGCGCCCGCAGGCGCCGCCGCACGACCCCGCTGCTAGGTGGAGGCGGAGGCCGGTCCGCTCGCTTCCGAGCGTGTCTGGCGCCGTGCGCGGCGCTTGTCGCGGTGGCGCTTGACCTGGCGTGCGATCTCATCGACGACCATGTTCAGCGAGTGGTGCATCTCGGGGGAGGCGTCGCGGGCGCGCAGCGTGACGCCCTTCAAGTACAGCGTTCCCTCCGCCACCTGACGGTCCGCCACGCGCGGATTGGGCTCTGTCGAGAGCTCAACCTCCAGGCGCGCGAACTCCGAGACCTGGCGTGCGACCTTGACCAGGCGTCGCTCCAGGTGTCCTCTCATCTCGCTGGTCACCGCTACGTTGCGGCCCTTGATGTCGATCTGCATTTCGCCTCCCGGTGCTTTCCAGGGTTGCATTCGATCGGGACCCGGGCACTACGTGATGCCCGCAGTTTCCCGTCGTGGCTTCTCGCGTACGATGTCTTTGACATCGTCTGATCCGATGCTACGCCGGTGAGCGGCGGATGTCCATCGAGGTGGACCTCTTGGCAAAGCGCCCGGCGGGCCCTCAGATCAGGAGCGCGGGCGGATGCTCTGCAGGATCCCGCCGTGCCCGACGATCGCCCCGATCAGGATCGACTCGGCGGCGATCGTGGTGCCGGGGAAGACGATGCTCTCGCGCAGCTGCGCGCCGGCCCCGACGATCGCGCCGTCGCCGAGCACGACGGGGCCCATCAGCCTGGTCTCGGCTCCGATCTGAACGTCGCGCCCGATCCACACCTGGCCCTCGATCGAGACGCTGTCGGGCAGCGTGGCGGAGTCCGCGCTGATCACCCCGGGGGCGATCTCCTCGCCCTGGACCTGCAAGTTGAGCTCTCCTCGCAGAGCGTCGAATGTGCCCTGGCGCAGCTCGCTCAGCGAGCCGACGTCGTTCCAGTACTCGCGCACCTCGTGGATGTGGAAGGGGACGTCGTTCTCGAGCAGCACCGGAAACACGTCCTTGGCCCAGTCCACGAATGGGCGTTCGGGGAAGTAGTCGAAGATCTTGGGATCGAATACGTAGATGCCGCAGTTGCCGAGGTCAGACAGCGCTTCCTCCGGCGCGGGCTTCTCCTGAAATCCGGTGATCCGCCCATCCCGGTCGTGCAGCACCACCCCATACTCGCGCGTGTCGGGCACCTGCTTGACCGCCAGTGTCGCGATCCCCCCCGACTCGCGGTGACGTGCCGCGAGGGCGCTCAGGTCGATGTCCGTGAGGGCGTCCCCGGATATCACCAGAAACGGTTCTGAGCCGAAGAACTCGGCGCAGGCGCGCACTCCGCCGGCGGTTCCGAGCAGCTCGGGCTCGTGGCTGTAGGTCAGGCGCTCCCCGAAGTACTGCTTGATCGAGTCGGGGAAGTAGTGCAGGTTGGCGATCACCTCCTGGAAGGAGTGCCGCTGCAGCAGGTTCAGGATGTGCTCCATCACCGGCCTGTCGAGCACCGGCACCATCGGCTTGGTGATCTCGTATGTGAGGGGGCGCAGTCGGGTGCCCAGCCCCGCCGCCAAAACCATTGCTCTCATGGGGCAGGCAAGCTACCGCACCGGAGGCTCGCGGGCGTCGCGCCGGCTGTGGCGCCTAACGTGCGCCGGTGAGGATCTCGGCGGGGTGCACACCGCCGAACAGCGCCCGGGCGCGGTCGGCGACGATCTGCGGCACCTCCTCCGGGGAGAAATGCCCGCAGCCCTCGAACGGCTCGACGGCCATCTCCCGAGCGTTCTCCCGCCAGCGTCCGAGGCTGCGATAGTCCATTGCCGGGTCGCCCATGCCGTGGAACAGCAGCGTCGGCACCTCGAGGCGGCGATCTCCGAATCTGCCCCTGATGTAGGGGAGCAGCTCGCGCAGCAGGAACGTCCGATACAGATGCATTGATGCCCGCGCCCGCGCAGGTTCGCGCAGCAGCGCCTGATAGAGCTCGAGATCACTCTTGCTGAAGGCCTCGCGTCGGACGGACCCTCTGGCGATCAGCGTCGATACGAAGGGCCTGCTGCTGAGCAGCGCTGGACCGAGGCCGGGTGTGGCCAGCGCGGCCTGGTACCACAACCTTCCCAGCCCGCTCAGCCCCCGCAGCGACGGCGGGGCGGGCCATGGGGTGGCCATGTTGAGCGCCAGGTAATGGCCGATTCGCTTGGGGTGATCCAGACACATCTGAAAGCCCGCCCATGCCCCCCAATCGTGCGCGATCAGATCGACCCGCTCGAGTTCCAGGGCATCGAGCAGCGCCAGCGCGTCCTCGGCGAACGTTCGCTTGAGGTAGGACCCGGCCGGAGCGTCCGACCAGCCAAATCCGCGCAGATCGGGGCATATCAACCGGAACTCGCCAACGAGCAGCGGGATCACCTTGCGCCAGCAGTAAAAATTCTGGGGCCAGCCGTGCAGTAGCAGCACCGGATCGCCCGCGCCCGCTTGGGCTACGTGCATGCGGATCCCGGCGCAGTCCACATAGGTGTGGCTGACCCCGTCGAGCTCGGGAAGCGGGATCCCTGGGCCGTGTTGGCGAGCCTCGCTCAAAGCCCTGACCGATCGGCTCACTCGCCGAGGTAGGAGGGCTCGGCGTCGGGCGGGAATATGCTCGGCAGCCCGTCGCTGACGCGGTCGGTGAACTCGGGGTCTCGCTTTTGCAGAAAGGAGGTGACTCCCTCGCGGGCGTCCTGTGACTGTCCGCGCGCGAACATCGCTCGCGAATCGGCGCGGTGGGCGATCATCGGGTGCTCGGCGCCGAGCATCCGCCACATCAACTTGCGCGCCAGCGCGACCGACACCGGGGCGCTGTTGTTGGCGATCTCGCTCGCCAGCCGCCGTGCCGTTTCCATCAGCTGATCGGCGGGGTGTACGCTCCTCACCAGCCCGCCGACGAGCGCCTCCTCGGCCGAGAAGATCCTTGCGGTGGCGACCCACTCCATCGCCTGGCTGATGCCCACGATGCGTGGCAGGAACCAGCTCGAGCAGGCCTCGGGGACTATTCCGCGCCGGGCGAAGACAAAGCCGATCTTGGCTTTCTCGACGGCCACACGGATGTCCATCGGCAGCGTCATCGTGATTCCGACGCCGACGGCGGGCCCGTTGATGGCCGCTATCACGGGCTTTGTGCAGTCGAAGATGCGCAGGGTCACCCGGCCCCCTCCGTCGCGCGGGATCTGCTGCTCGTCGGTGACCCGCTCGCGCCAGTCAAACGTGCTTCCGCCACCGCCGAGGTCGGCTCCGGCGCAGAACCCGCGGCCCTCGCCGGTCACGATGATGGCTCTGACCTCATCGTCGGAGTCGGCCAGGTCGAACGCCCCGATCAGCTCGCTGGCCATCGTCGGAGTGAACGCGTTCAGCCGCTCGGGACGGTTCAGAGTGATCGTCAGTATGTGATCGTCCACCTCATAGCGGATCTCCTGGAAGTCCATGTCTTTGGCTCGCCCTGGATCCGTCACAGCTTCACCATCACCTTGCCCGTGTTGCCGCCCGTGAACAGCAGATTGAGCGCCTGGGGTGCGTTCTCCAGGCCCTCGACGATGTGCTCTGAGGACTTGATCTTGCCTTCGGCCAGCCAGCCCGCGATCTCGGCCTGGGCCTCGCCGAGGCGGTCGTAATAGTCGAGGATCAGAAAGCCCTCCATACGCCCGCGCTTGATGATCAGGTTGCGATAGTTGGCCGGCCCGGTCAGCCCGCCGCGGTCGTTGTAGCTGGAGATCGCGCCGCACAGCACGATGCGCCCGCGCAGCGCCAGCCGCGCCAGGCAGGCGTCGAGGATCTCACCGCCGACGTTGTCGAAGTACAGGTCGATGCCGTCGGGGGCGGCTTCGCGCAGGCGGGCGGAGACATCCTCGTTCTTGTAGTCGATCGCCTCGTCGAAGCCGAGCTCCTGCACGATCATCGCGCACTTCTGCGGGCCGCCGGCGATACCGATCACCTTGCTGGCGCCCTTGATCTTGGCGATCTGCCCGACGGTCGAGCCGGTCGCGCCGGCGGCTCCCGAGACGACGACCACCTCGCCCTCCTGCAGCCGGCCGACATCGAGCAGTCCGAAGTAGGCGGTCATGCCGGTGATGCCGAACAGGCCGAGCGCGAGCGTCGGCGGCACCCCCTCGGGCAGGCTCTGATAGCCGCCGGCCTCGCTGGCGATCACGTAGTCCTGCCAGCCGGTCATCCCGAACAGCAGATCACCCGGTGCGTAGTGCTCGGAGTTGCTGTGCATGACCTCGGCCACACCGCCGCTGCGGATCACTTCGTCGATGGCGATCGGCGGCAGGTAGCCGGGTGCGTCATCCATCCACGTGCGGATCGTCGGATCGATCGAGATGTAGCGCACGCGCGCGAGTGCCTCCCCCTCCCCCGGCTGCGGCACATCTGACTCCTGTAGGTGCACGGTGTTCTCGTTGACCATCCCCGTGGGACGCTCGGCCAGGATCATGCGGCGGTTGCGATCGGCCATTTTGCATCGTTCCCTTTCGATGAGATCGAGGAGCAGAGTCTGCTCGCGGATCATCCCACAGACCAAAGGCGCCGGTGAGGCCGCTCCCTGCATGAGAGCGAACCGGGTGCCAGCGCAAGTTCGCGCCGTCGTATGAGTTCGCGATGCTCTCGCTCAACGATCGCGTCGCTCAGACCTTCAAAGACCGTTGATCGAGGCGGAGGAGCGCGCTCGGCCGGCTCGTAGGGGGCCACGGTTCGCGCCGTGGCGGGATCCTCAGGCTCCGAGCTCCCAGGTGGACCGGTATATCCGCTGCTCGTCGGTCAGCTCGTCGATCCCGACCCCGAGGGAGTCGAGCTTCAGGCGGGCCACTTCGCTGTCGATGCGCTCGGGCACCGCCGCGACCTCCGCGGGAATCTCACCCGCGTGGGCGATGAGATGCTCGACGCACAGGGCCTGCACGGCGAAGGAGAGGTCCATCACGGAGGCTGGATGGCCCTGACCGGCGGCGAGGTTGACGACGCGACCCCGCGCGAGAAGGTTCAGGCGGCGGCCGTCCGCGAGCGTGAACTCATCGACCATAGGCAACACCTCTCGTCGGCGGCCCTCGGCGAGCACGTTGAGATCCTCGAGCGAGATCTCCACGTCGAAGTGGCCGGCGTTGGCCAGGATCGCACCGTCCTTCATGAGCTGCAGGTGCTCGGCTCTCAGTACGTCGCGTCCCCCGGTCACCGTCACGAATACGTCCCCTCGCTCGGCGGCGGCGATGGCGGGCATCACCTCATAACCCTCCATGCGCGCCTCCAGCGCTCGCAGGGGATCAACCTCGCAGACGATCACCGACGCCCCGGCGCCCCGTGCCCGCAGCGCGACTCCTCTGCCCGTCCATCCGTATCCGAGTACGACCACGGTACGCCCCGCGAGCAGCAGGTTGGTGGCGCGCAATATCCCGTCGATGGTCGACTGACCGGTGCCGAAGCGGTCGTTGAACGCCCGCTCCGCGCGTGACTCGTTCACCGCCAGCACGGGGCATAGAAGCCTTCCCTGCGCCTGCAGGGCACGTATCCGCAGCAGGCCGGCCGTCGTCTCCTCGGTCCCACCGAGCATTCGCGCGGCGCGCTCGGGGGCGGTCTCGTGAATCGTGCTGATGAGATCCGCTCCGTCATCGATCGTCACCTGCGGATCACCTTCGATGAGCGCCTGGACGTGCTCGGCGTATCGTGACGGGGACTCCTCTCGGCTTGCCTGAACTTCGGCGCCGTGGTGCTCGGTCAGCGCGGCCGCGACGTCGTCCTGAGTTGACAGCGGGTTTGCGGCGCACAGCCCGACCTGTGCCCCGCCCGCGATCAGGGCACGCACGAGGTTCGCCGTCTCGGCGGTCACGTGCAGGCAGGCGGCGACGCGCACACCGTCCAGCGGTCGCTCGCGGGCCAGGCGCTCGCGGACCTGGGCCAGAACCGGCATCTGGGCGTCGGCCCACTCGATGCGGGCCTGGCCCGAGTCAGCGTTCGCCGTCACGATCGGCTTGCCCGCGGCGTCTAGTAGCGGTAGTGATCGGCCTTGTACGGACCCTGCACCGGCACGCCGATGTAGGCCGCCTGCTCGGGGCGCAGCTGCGTGAGCTTCACGCCGAGCGCGTCGAGATGCAGGCGCGCGACCTTCTCGTCGAGGTGCTTTGGCAGCACGTAGACCCGCTTCTTGTACTCCTCGTTCTTTGTGAACAGCTCGATCTGCGCGATCGTCTGGTTGCTGAACGAGTTGCTCATCACGAAGCTCGGGTGACCCGTCGCGTTGCCGAGGTTCAGCAGTCTGCCCTCGGACAGCATGATGATCGCGTGACCGTCGGGAAAGACCCACTTGTTGACCTGCGGCTTGATGTTGATCTTCTCGATGCCCGGGATCTTGGCCAGTCCGGCGATGTCGATCTCGTTGTCGAAGTGGCCGATGTTGCCGACGACGGCCTGGTGCTTCATCCGCTGCATGTCGGCGGCGGTGATGATATCCCTGTTGCCGGTCGTCGTGATGAAGATGTCGGCGGTCTCGATGACTTCGTCGAGCGTCTTGACCTCGTAGCCCTGCATCGCTGCCTGTAGCGCACAGATAGGGTCGATCTCGGTGATGATCACCCGCGCGCCCTGTCCGCGCAGCGATTCCGCGCAGCCCTTGCCGACGTCGCCGAAGCCGCAGACGACGGCGACCTTGCCGCCGATCATCACGTCCGTGGCGCGGTTGATGCCGTCGATCAGCGAGTGGCGGCAGCCGTACAGGTTGTCGAACTTCGACTTCGTGACGGAGTCGTTGACGTTGATCGCCGGGAACAGCAGTTCGCCGTTCTCGACCATCTCATACAGGCGATGAACGCCCGTCGTTGTCTCCTCGGTGACGCCTTTGATGCCCTGGCCGATCCGCGTCCAGCGCTGCGGGTCCTCGCCCAGCGAGCGGCTGAGCAGGCCGAGGATCACAGCGAACTCCTCCGACTCGGCGCCCGCCGGGTCTGGCACGGCGCCGGCGGCCTCGTACTCGGTGCCCTTGTGCACGAGCAGCGTCGCGTCGCCGCCATCGTCGAGGATCATGTTCGGGCCCTCGCCGTCCGGCCAGCGCAGCACCTGCTCGGTGCACCACCAGTACTCCTCCAGCGTCTCGCCCTTCCAGGCGTAGACGGGCACCCCGCGTGGCTCTTGCGGCGTGCCATCGGGCCCGACGGCGACGGCTGCCGCGGCGTGGTCCTGAGTCGAGAAGATGTTGCAACTGCACCAGCGCACCTCGGCGCCGAGCGCGGTCAGCGTCTCGATCAGCACCGCCGTCTGGATCGTCATGTGCAGAGAGCCGGTGATGCGCGCACCCGTCAGCGGCTGGGAGTCGGCGTACTCGCGGCGAATCGACATCAGGCCGGGCATCTCGTGCTCGGCGAGCGTGATCTCCTTGCGGCCGAAGTCGGCCAGCGACAGATCGGCGACCTTGAAGTCTGCGTCGGTGAGTGTGGCGGTGGGGGTCATAGGCTCTCCATGGATGGGTGGTATTTCGCGGTGGTCCGGGTTGGGTGCACGGCGATACTGCCGAGCAGCCGCTGGTGCTTTTCCTGCTCGAAGCGCAGCCATTCGGCGGCGGGCACGTCCTCCGGGCGGGCCGGCTCGTCGGACAGCCAGGACTCGATCTCCTCGCGCAGAGCGGGCTCGCGCTGCAGGCGCAGCGCAAAACCTACCTCGCCGAGACCGAGATCAAAACGCTCGAGCAGCTCGCGCAAGGTGCGCAGACGCTGCAACTGCGCCGCCCCATACAGGCGGTAGCCGGAGGCCGAGCGGGCTGGCTCCACCAGCCCGATGCGCTCGACGTAGCGGAGCATGCGCGCCGACCAGCCGGTCGTCTCAGCGGCTTCGTTGATGGTCAGGGCGTCAAGTGCCAGGGCCTGCATGAGACCCTACCTTACCACGCTTGTGTCAAGGTTTGCTGAGATCGTGTGCTCTCCCCCGGTTTCCCTGGGTGGATGCCCGCAGGCGAGAGCCCTTGCGACGCGGAGATCTCTATTTCTCGTGGTGCTTTTGCCTTCTGCTTCGACGCAGGCGTCACGGCCGATGCGATGCGGGTCAAGAGGTGGCGCTCGGCCGAGGCTGGAGGGTGAACGCACCGTTCACGTGCGGAGCGTGAGCGGTCCTCGGGCTTTGAGGGACAGATCGACCGGCGGGAAGAGTCAGCGCTCTGCGAGCTCTGACTTCAGCCGCTCGATGAGCTTCACCGGACCTGGGTCCACTCCACGCAGCTTGGCTAGATAGATCGAGACGAGGTCCCCGAGCAGCACCAGCGAGATGACGCGCTCGATCGTCGTCTGGCCGCGCGTCTCCAGGCGAAAGCTGGCGGCAGCGTTGCCGGCGATCAGCTTCTCCGTCAGGTCCATCCTCTCCTTGACCCTCGGATGGGCGTCGGAGTCGTCCAGGAACACGGCTGCGAAGCGGCCGACCTCCGGTGCCCCCTCCCAACCCTCGAGCTCGTTGTGGTCGAGCTCCGGCAGCTCGTGCGCGAAGCACGGCTGCTTTGAGTTCTCGTTGATCTGAGTCTTCCAGCGGTAGGCAATGGGAGTCGTCAGTCCCGCGCCGACGATCACCGGGGCGCTGCCGAGCAGCCCGCGGGCTATCTCCTTGGCCAGCGAGTCTTCCCCCGCGTCTGGCCCCCATTCGGTCACCAGCTGCTCGGTGTGGGAGGCGGCGACGTCAATCTCGGAGGTGAGTCGTGGCCCGGCGCCGCAGAGCGCAGCGACCTCGAGCGCGGCGACCGTCATGTAGGCGACCGCGGCGCGGGGCTGAAAGCCGCTGGGCAGCGGTATCACCGGCACCCCGTCCTCGCGCGCCATCGCGGCCAGACGGCCGCCGGTGGTGACCACGACGCGCTGAGCGCCAAGAGCGCCCGCCGACTCGTAGCAGGCCAGCGTCTCCTCCGTGTTGCCCGAATAGCTGGCGCACAGCACCGTGGTGTCCGGCGTGGTCCACGGCGGCAGACCGTACGCGCGGGTCACGAAAATCGGTCGTGACGCGTGATCGCCGAGCGCCGCCCGTGCGAGGGCGCCACCGATCGCCGAGCCGCCCATGCCAGCGACCACGAGTCCGGCGGGTGTGTCCCACTCGGCCATGATCGCCGACTCCACCCGCCACAGCGCGTCGCGCAGATGCTCGGGCAGCGCCAGCACATCATCCAGCTGGCCGCTGCTGTCGATCGTGGCGATCGCCTCGCGCGAAAGAATCGACTCGGCGGTCGGAACTGAGGCTCCGCCATCGCTCATGATGTCTCCAGAGATTGGCCGGGCCGGCCATGCCGGCACGTTTGGAAGGCGGCTCGCCGGGAGCAGCCCCGGTGTGAACCTGTAGCTCGACAATCATATGTCGTGGCTAGCCACGATGCGCTTCGCCTGACCGGCTCCATCAGAACTTCAGCGCGCCGTCGTCGAGCGTTACGCCGGGGAAGATGCGCGCCCCGTTGGTGATCACGTTTTCCGCGCCGACGGTCACGCCCTCGCCGAGCACCGCCCCACCTGTGATCTGAGTGCCCGTTCCCACGCGGCAGCCGCCCGCCACGATGCAGTCACTCAGCACGCAGTTCTCGTGAATTTCGGTCCCGCTCAGTACGACCGCCCGCTCGACGGTGCTGCCCGCGCCGATGCTCACGTTTTCGCCGAGCACGACGAGGCTGCCGACATGCGCGCCGGATGCCACCCGCACACCCCGTTCGAGTATGGCGGGGGGAATCGCCCGTCCCTGAATGTCGGTGTCCTCGTCGATGGCGAGATAGCCGGCTCCCAACCGCTCCTGCACGGCGGTCTTGACGTTTCCCTCGATGATGTCGAAGGTGCCCTTCAAATAGCGCTCCGGCGTGCCGATGTCCAGCCAGTAGCTCTCTGAGGCGAACCCATACAACCCGTCGCCGACCAGCAGCGGCCAGACCTCGCGCTCGATCGAGACGTTGCGGTCGGGCGGGATCAGATCGAGGATGTCACGCTCGAGCGTATAGGCGCCCGCGCTGATCAGCTTGGTGTCGATCTGGTCGGAGCTGGGCTTCTCGACGAACTCGCTGACGGAGAGATCCTCTTTGAGCCGCACGAGACCGTACGCCGAGGGATCGGCGACGGGAACGAGCGCCAGGGTCGCCTTGGCGCCCGTGCGCTCGTGCTGAGCTATCTGCGCGGTGAGATCGATGTCTGTGAGCACATCGCCGTTGAGCATCAGGAAACGCTGATCGAGCATCGACTCCGCGAACTTCAGGGCCCCGGCGGTTCCCCGCGGGTCGGGCTCCTCCACGAACCGCAGCCTGATTCCGTAGCGTGTGCCATCGCCCAGCACGTTTCGCACGCTCGTCGCCAGAAATCCACAGGACATGATCACGTCGTCGACCCCGTGCTTGTTGAGCCATTCCAGCATGAAGGAGATGAACGGACGGTCCACCAGCGGAACGACGGGCTTGGGGATGGTCGAGGTCAGTGGTCGTAGGCGGGTTCCCTCGCCGCCGACGAGGATGACGGCTTGCATCAGCGGGTTCCGATTCCTTCGTATGTGAGGCCCGCGGCGCGGATCGCGCCGGCGTCGAGTGCGTTGCGGCCGTCGATTATGAGTGTGCCGCGCATGGCCTGGGCCACCTCGCTCCAGTCGAGCGCGATGAACTCGGGCCACTCGGTGACGAGGATGACCGCCTCGGCGTCGGCGATGACCTCGGACACGGAGGCCGCGTAATCCAGTTGCGGCATCAGCATTCGTGCCTGCTCCTCGGCGATCGGGTCAAACGCCCGCACCTCGGCGCCCTCCGCCTGCAGTCTGGCGGCCAGCACCAGCGAGGAGGCGCCGCGCATGTCATCGGTGTTCGGCTTGAACGCCAGGCCGAGCAACCCGATCCGCTTACCCGCGAGATCCCCCAGATGCCGCTGGAGCTTGGAGACCACACGCCGCTTCTGCAGCTCGTTGACCTCGATGACAGCGTTCAACAGCTGGAAGTGGTAGCCGGAGTTGGCAGCCAGCAGCTTCAGGGCGCTGACGTCCTTGGTGAAGCAGCTCCCCCCGTACCCCAGCCCGGCTTGCAGGAACTTCGGCCCGATGCGCTCATCCAGGCCGACGCCGCGCGCGACCTCCACGACATCAGCGCCGGTCTCCTCACAAACGTTGGCGATCTCGTTGATGAACGAGATCTTGGTGGCCAGAAACGCGTTCGCCGCGAGCTTGATCATCTCTGCGCTGGCGATATCAGTCCTCACCACGGGCGCCCCGAACGGCTCATACAGCCCCGCGATCGCGTCACCAGCCCAATCCCCGTCGTCCCCGATCACGACCCTGTCAGGGTTCAGAAAGTCCTTGACCGCCGTGCCCTCCTTCAGAAACTCAGGACACGACGCATACGAGAACCCCGACTTGCCGCGCTCGGCGAACACCCGCTTGATGCTCGCCCCCGTCCCACACGGCACCGTTGACTTCATCACCAGCGCATGGGAGTCCGACGCCGGCATCGAGTCGACCACCGCGTGCACGGCCGACAGATCGGCATCCCCCGAATGCGTGGGCGGCGTCCCGACCGCCACGAACAACAACCTGGCATGTTCCAACGCCGGCCCGAGCTCGGTCGAGAAATCAAGCCGCTGCGCGTTAGCGGCGACCATCTCATCCAGCCCCGGCTCATAGATAGGGATCTCACCGCGACGCAGACGCTCGACCTTCTCGGCATCGACATCCACACACCAAACATCGCTGCCAAGCTGCGCAAAGCCAGCAGCAGTCACCAACCCCACATACCCAGTACCAATCACACAGATGGGCTCACGGCCACTCATGAGGCGGGTAGGCTAGCTGGTCGGCAACGCTCGGGGCGGGCCGCCGGTCAGTCCGCCGATTGACGGGCGGAGTTAGCCGCATCCTCGAGCCGATCGGGCAGCACACGCACGAAGTCACCTAGCGCCCGCCGGTAGCTGGTCAGCGAGCTGATCGACACCCACTCTTCCGGCCCGTGATGGCCGGAGCCGACCGGCCCGAACTCGACCGCGGGGATCGACGCCTCCAAGAACGAGAGGACATCCGAGGCCCCGTCGCGACCAACGCTCAGCACCTCGCCTTCGACCTGACGCTCGACTGCCTGGCACAGCGCCAGCACACCGGGATCCGAGTGCGACACGGTCGCCGGCCGGTGGATGAAGCAGCGCTCCACGCGCAGGTCGGTGATGGCGCGGATCTGATCGAGAATCCGCTCGGGGTCCTGCTCGGGCAGGTAGCGGATATCGACCTCGATCAGGCAGCGGTCAGGAACCTTGTTGAAGGCGTCTCCCCCTTCGATGCGGGCGAGGTTGATCGAGGGTCGATCGAACAGTTCGGAGGACTCGCGGCTGAAGGGCAGCGTCTCGATGCGTCTGAACGCGTCGTGAGCCTTGAGGATCGCGTTGTCCCCCAGCCATGGTGTGGATCCGTGCGCGGCGACGCCGGAGAGCTCCAGACGCACCGCCAGCACACCCTTTGCCTGCACGCCGATGTGCAGGTTCGTCGGCTCTCCGGTGATCGCGAACTCGCCGTGCAGGCCCCCGGCGATGAGCGCGTCGATCGAGCGGTCGCTGACGTCCTCGGACTCCTCGTCGGGTACGCACACCAGTCGTACCCGTACGCGCTGCTGCTGGGCGGCGTCGCGCAGCGCGCACATCATCGCGCCGAGAGCGCCCTTCATGTCGTAGGCGCCGCGCCCGTACAGGCGGTCGTCTTGGACTCGTGGCCTGAATTGGTTGGAGTGAGCGGGCACGACATCGATGTGACCGTGGAAGATCACGCAGGGCGCCTCGGTCGGTCCCGTCTGCGCGAGCAGCACCGGCAGGCCGTTGTGCTCAAGTTCTTCCACGGACAGGTCGCGCGCCTCCAGCCAGCCCTTGACGAACGCGGCGCAGCGAAGCAGACCGTCCTGGGTGGAGGTGTCGTAGGCGATGAGCTGTTCAGCGAGGGCGCGCTCGTCCACAGTGGCAGCGTAACCTCCCACGGATGCAGGCACGGATCGTGCTATTCGGCGCGACGGGATACACAGGTGAGCTGACAGCTCGCGCGCTCGTGCGTGACGGCGCCCGGCCGCTGCTGGCGGGCCGTGACGAGGGGCGCGTGCGCGCGCTGGCCGCACAGCTCGGGGACCTGCCCTGGGCGGTTGCCGACGTGTCAGATCCGCCAAGCGTGCGCGCGCTCGTGGGAGCTGGAGATGTACTCGTGAGCACGGTCGGGCCCTTTGTCCGCTGGGGCGAGCCGGCGCTGAATGCCGCCATAGAGGCCGGGGCGCACTATCTGGACTCCACCGGCGAGGGTCGCTTCATCCGTGAGGTTTTCGAGCGCTACGGTCCGCGCGCGCAGGTCGCCGGCTGTGGCCTGCTGACCGCTTTCGGTTATGACTGGGTGCCCGGCAACCTGGCCGGCGCCCTGGCGCTCGCTGAGGCGGGCGAGCCCGCCATCCGCGTGGAGATCGGGTATTTCACCACGGGCGGGGCGATGGGCCCGAGGGCGATGAGCGGTGGTACGCGCGCCTCCGCAGCGGGTGTGATGCTCGACAGCGCTTTTGCGTGGCGCGACGGTGTGGTGATCGACGAGCGTGGCGCCAAGCATATGCGCCACTTCGATCTGGGGGACGGCTCGAGCGAGCCCGCGATCACGGTCGGCTCATCCGAGCACTTCACGCTGGCGCGTGTCCATCCTTCGCTGAGAGAGATCGATGTCTATCTCGGGTGGTTTGGCGGCGCCTCTCGCGCGATTCAGGGAATCTCGGCGGCCACTGAGACATTGATGCGTCTGCCGGGCTTCAAAAGCGCTACCGAAGGCCTGGCCCGGAGGCTGGTGAAGGGCTCATCTGGCGGGCCTGACGCCGCGTCTCGGGCGCGGTCGGGGTCGCTGATTTTCGCGGAGGCCTTCGACGCGGCCGGTGTGCGCTTGAGCTCCGTGCGTCTGGAGGGAGTAAACGGCTACGAGTTCACGGCCAACGTCCTGGCCTGGGGGGCACAGGCGGCCGCCGCCGGCGGCCTGCAGGGCACAGGCGCGCTGGGCCCGGTTGACGGCTTCGGCCTGGACACCCTCGCCGAGGGCTGCGCCAAGGCTGGTATCGGGCAAGTCTGAATGTGCCGAGGTCGACGGTCTCAGTGGCAGTTACCACAACACGGATATGTCGTAGAGGGCGATCCGCTCGTCGCGAGTCACCACGGTAAGACCCTCGGCCTGGGCTTGAGCCACGATCATGCGGTCGAAGGGGTCTCCGTGATGTTGCGGAAGTGCGCCCGCGATGACCGCATGCCTAGCTGATATCGGTAGCTCTACAAAGCCATGCTGACTCATGGTGTCGAGCAGGTTACGTGGGACACGGAGCTTGCCCTTTGCCTGCTTGACCGCAATCTCCCAAATCGAGGCCGCACTGAAGAACATCCGTACATCAGGATCTGCCATCTTCTCGCGCGCTTCGGCTCCGAGGCGCGGATCATCGGCGCGCCACCACAGCAACGCGTGACTATCTACCAGTAGCGAACTCAATCGCGCGTACCAAACAGACGCTCGATCTCCTCATCCGGCTCGTCGAAGTCGTTGCTCATCCATATCCGCCCGCGGAGATCACCCGGCTTACGCGGCTCGCGCTCCGTGGGGTAGGCGATTAGCTTTGCCACGGGACGAGAGCCCCGACGAATTACGATCTCCTCGCCTGCCTGGGCACGCTCGATCAGACGGGACAGCTGGGTCTTGGCCTCCGTCACAGTGACAACATCCGACATGAGACCAAGCTAGCAAAACGAGCCACCAAAAGCAAACCAGGTTGACCTGGTCTTCTATGCCTTGTTACTCGAGTCGAAAGACCGGGTGCTTGGGCGCCGCGGCAAGCAACTCCTCCTCGGATGAGTCGGGCCCGACTCCATCGAAGAAAACCCCGACCTCGAACTTCCAGCGCTTCAGATAGGCGCGCAGGATCGGCGGCTTGTGCTGATCCTCGACCTCGACAGCGGTGAAGTCCTCGGCGCGGCCGCCCCCCAGCAGGCGTCCCTGGCCGCTCACCCGCAGGTTGCGGGCCCACTGTGTCTCACCTCTTGGAGCGACCAGGTAGCGCTGTCCCTCAAAGGTCAGCGGGTTCACCGGCGTCCGTCTCAGCTGCCCGGAGCTGCGGCCGCGAACCTCCAGCACACGCGATCCGAAGAGGCTGATGCCCATGCGGGTGAGCAGGGCGACGAGCGGGTTGAAGACGTGGCTGGTGAACCAGCCTGGTCGCTTGTGCTGGAAGTGAGCGGTGGCGGGGCTGGCGCTCTGCACAGCCTTCAGGCTACTCGCCAATCGCCAGGAACGCTTCGCAGCGACGGATGTCGCGCAGGGCGCGTGTTTGCTCCTCGCTGCCCGCACGGGCACGCTCGGCGGACTCGGTGGCTTCCGATAGCCGTTGCCCGATCAACGAGCGGTCCAGCGCCTCGGGCGCGATCGCCTCCTCGACCAGCACGAGCGCCCGGTTCTCCGCGAATTGCAGGTAGCCCTCGGCCTGGGCGAAGCACACGACCTCCGACTCGGAGCGGTACAGCCGCAGTTCGGTGGGTTCGAGCATCGCCAGCACCGGCTCGTGGCCGGCGAGGATGCCGATCGAGCCGACGCTGGTGCGCGTAGAGATCATCTCGATCTCCTCGGCGAACACCTCGCCCTCGGGTGTCAGGACTTCAGCTGGGAACTTGGTGCGCGCCACTACTTCTTGCCCGCCTCGACGACTTCCTCGATCGTGCCCTTCAGGAAGAACGCGCTCTCGGGAACGTCGTCGTGCTTGCCCTCGATGATCTCCTCGAAGCCACGGATCGTCTCGGCGATCGGCACGTAGGCGCCGGGGGTGCCGGTGAACTGCTCGGCCACGAAGAATGGCTGTGAGAGGAAGCGCTCGATCTTACGCGCGCGCTGCACCGTCAGCTTGTCCTCGTCGGAGAGCTCGTCGATGCCGAGGATCGCGATGATGTCCTGCAGCTCCTTGTAGCGCTGCAGGATCTCCTTGACGCGGTTGGCGACGCGGAAATGGTCATCGCCGAGGATGTCCGCCTTGAGGATCGTGGAGGTCGAGTCCAGCGGGTCCACGGCCGGATAGATGCCTTTTTCGGAGATCGCTCGCGACAGCACCGTCGTTGCGTTGAGGTGCGCGAACACCGATGCCGGCGCCGGGTCGGTGAGATCGTCGGCGGGCACGTAGATCGCCTGCACCGAGGTGACCGATCCCTCCCGCGTGGAGGTGATGCGCTCCTGCAGCTGGCCCATCTCGGTCTCCAGTGTCGGCTGGTAGCCGACCTGGGAGGGCATCCGTCCGAGCAGCGCCGAGACCTCGGAGCCGGCCTGCACGAAGCGGAAGATGTTGTCGATGAACAGCAGCACGTCCTGGCCCTGATCGCGGAAGTACTCGGCCATCGTCAGCCCAGACAGCGCGACTCGCATGCGCGCGCCAGGCGGCTCGTTCATCTGCCCGAACACGAGCATCGTCTTGTCCAGGACGCCGGACTCCTTCATCTCCAGCCACAGGTCGTTGCCCTCGCGCGAGCGCTCGCCGACACCGCAGAACGCCGACAGCCCGCCGTGTTCCTTGGCGAGGTTGTGGATCAGCTCCTGGATCAGCACGGTCTTGCCCACGCCGGCGCCGCCGAACAGCCCGACCTTGCCACCCTTGGCGTAGGGAGCCAAGAGGTCCACGACCTTGATGCCGGTCTCGAACATCTCGGTCGTCGGGGTCAGGTCCTCCACCCGTGGGGCGTCTTGGTGGATTCCCCGGCGCTGCACATCCGCAGGGAGATCCTCGCCCAGGTCGATCGGCTCGCCCAGCAGGTTGAAGATCCGCCCGAGCGTGGCCTCACCGACGGGGACGGTGATCGGCCCTCCGGTGTCTAGGACCTCTACGCCCCGGGCGAGTCCGTCGGTGGTGTCCATCGCCACCGCACGGATGCGGTCGTCGCCGAGGTGCTGCTGTACCTCGCAGACGAGCACACCGTCCCCGAGAGCGACAGTGATGGCGTGGTTGATCTCCGGGAGGCGGTCGGGGAAGACGGCCTCGATCACGACGCCTTGGATCTCCTCGATGCGCCCGACGTTGCGCGGGGTCGTGGCTGTGCTGGAACCGGTCGGCTCGGTTGCTGTGCTGGCCATCTCTTGTTCTCTCTTTCTGTCTCTCTAAGTCTTTTCGAGTCGTTCGCCCTAGCTGAGGCCCTCCGCCCCCGCTACGACCTCCATGATCTCCTGGGTGATCTCGGCCTGGCGGGCGCGGTTCATCTGCAGTGTGTAGTCGGTGATCAGTTCCCCGGCGTTCTCCGATGCGCTGCGCATCGCGGTCATCTGAGCGCCGAAGAAACCCGCGGTGGACTCCACCAGCGCCCGGTAGATCGATATCTCCACGTAGTCGGGGACGAGCCGTCTGAGGATCTCCTCGGGATCGGGCTCGTAGTCCACCAGCGCGCGTGGTCCGCTGGGCTCCTGCTCCCCGGCGCCCTCCTCTGCGTCCCCTTCTTCGCCGGTGATGGTCGCGCGCGCGATCGGCAGCAGCGTCTCACGGGTGACTGTCTGGGTCAGCGGTGAGACATAGGCGTTGTAGACCATCTCGACGCGGTCGAGCTTGCCGTCGATGTACCCCTGGATCAGATCGTCTGCGATCGTGCGCGCGTCGGCGTAGGCCGGTCGATCGGCGAAGCCGGTGTAGCTGCCGCTGAGCTCGTGTCCACGGAAGCTCAGCGAGGAGACCCCCCGCCGTCCAGTGGCATACCAGGTCGGTGCCAGCCCCTGGTCGCCCAGCTCGCCGGCGATGCGGATGCCGGCACGAACGATCTGCGAGTTGAATGCTCCCGCCAGGCCGCGGTCGCCGGTGACGAGCAGCAGCCCCACGTCTTTGACTGACTCGTGCTCGTTGAGCAGCGGCAGCCGTGCGGTCTCCGCGCCGGCGGCGGTAGCCGCCTGGCGGGTCATCCGGCGGATCGCCTCGGCGTAGGGGCGCAGCGCGGAGATCCGCTGCTCCGCCCGGCGCAGCCTCGCCGCGGCGACCATCTCCATCGCACGGGTGATCTTCTGGATGTTCTTGACCGATGCGATCTTGTTCTTGACGTCGCGCTGAGATGCCATGGCTGTGTGGCGCAGACGGCGCTAAGCCGCCGCAACCTCCTCCTGCGCTGGCCGCTCGGAGCGAGTCGATGACGTCCCTGCCGTGAGCTCGTCCTCCTCCAACGGGTGGCCCTCCTCGTCGAGGTCGTAGCCGAAGTCCTGGGCAAACGCCGCCACGGCGTCGTGGACCTCTTTCTGGGTGTCCTCCGACCAGTCGCCGTCGGCGATCTTCTCGCGCGTGGAGGCGGCCTGGGAGTGCATCCGTTCGGTCAGACCGAGCAGGAACTCGGACACCCGGTTGACGTTCAGGCGATCGAGGAAGCCGTTGGTGGCGGCGTAGATCTGCACCGTCTGGTCCTCGACCGGCAGCGGTGCCCGCTCGTGCTGGTTGAGCGTCATCACCAGCCGCGCGCCGCGTGCCAGCGTGCGCTGGGTGTCGGCGTCGAGATCGGAGCCGAACTGGGCGAACGCCTCCAGGTCACGGTACTGAGAGAGCTCGAGCTTGATCCTTCCGGCGACCTTCTTCATCGGGGAGATCTGCGCGTTTCCACCGACTCGCGAGACGGAGATGCCGACGTTGATCGCCGGGCGCACACCGGAGTTGAACAACTTGGACTCCAGGAAGATCTGCCCGTCGGTGATCGAGATCACGTTGGTTGGGATATACGCGGATACGTCACCGGCCTGGGTCTCGATGATCGGCAGCGCGGTCAGCGAGCCGCCGCCGAGATCGTCGTTGAGCTTGACCGCGCGCTCGAGCAGGCGGGAGTGCAGGTAGAACACGTCGCCGGGGTAGGCCTCGCGTCCCGGTGGGCGGCGCAGCAGCAGCGACATCTGCCGGTAGGCGTAGGCGTGCTTGGTCAGGTCGTCGTACACGCACAGCGCGTGCTTGCCGTTGTAGAGGAAGTACTCGCCCATCGCGCAGCCGGCGTAGGGCGCCATGAACTTGATCGGCGCGGCCTCATCCGCCGGCGCCGCGACGATGATCGTGTTGTCGAGCGCCCCGTGTTCGTCGAGTGTCTGCGCGAGCGCCACCACGGTTGACATGCGCTGGCCGATCGCGACGTACACCGACACCACGCCGGTGTCCTTGTTGTTGATGATCGTGTCGATCGCGATCGCGGTCTTGCCGGTCTGGCGGTCGCCGATGATCAGCTCTCGCTGGCCGCGGCCGATCGGGATCATCGCGTCGATCGCCTTCAGGCCGGTCTGCATCGGCTGCGTGACGGGCTGGCGCTGTACGACGCCGGGCGCCTTGAACTCCGCTGGGCGTGTCTCGCTCGCCGAGATCTCACCCTTGCCGTCCAGTGGACGTCCCAGCGGGTTGACGATCCGTCCGAGCATCTGCTCGCCGACGGGGATCTCCAGCAGCGAGCCGGTGCGCTTGACGGTGTCGCCCTCCGAGACGTGCTCCCAGTCACCGAACAGCACGGCTCCGACGTTGTCGGACTCGAGGTTCAGCGCCAGGCCGGTGACGCCATGCGGAAACTCGAGCATCTCAAAAGACATGCAGTTCTCGAGGCCATGCAGGCGCGCGATGCCGTCCGCCACGCTCAGCACGGTGCCGACCTCGGTCAGCTCGGCTCGGCCTGCGTCGAGCCCCTCGATGCGGCTCTTCAGAATGCTTGTGATCTCGTCGGGATTGATTTGCATGTCGTTCTAAGAGGCTCCTTGGGCAACGTGCCTGCGCAGTTGCTCCAGTCGGTTGCGAATAGAGGCATCGAGAATCGAGTTGCCGACCCTGACCACGATGCCACCCAGGATGTCGGGATCCACGCGCGCGGCCAGTGTGACCTTGCGTCCGGCGCGCTCGCCGATCGTCTTGCCCAGGCTCTCCGTGGTCGCCTGGTCGAGCTCGATGGCGCTGGTGATCTCCACCGGCAGGATCTGGTTCTCCTGCTCCCACAGACGGTCGAATTCTTGGCGGATCCGGAAGATCACCGGCATGCGGTGGTTTTCGATCAACAGCTCCAGGAAGTGCAGGAAGACCTCATCGGCCCCGTCAAGCAGCCGCTCGAGCCCCTGCTGCTTCTCCACGGTCGAGAAGTACGGCGAGAAGAAGAACACCTGAAGCTCACGGTGCTCGGACAGCGCGTCGGCGAACTGGACGAGTTGCTCGCGCAGCTCGTCGAGCTTTGAGTGCTCCATTGCTACCTCGAACAGCGAGCGGGCGTATACCTGGGCTAGCTGCTCCATCAGTTGCTCGACGCACCAGAGGAGAGGCCCGAGAAGTCCAGTTCGCCGAGCGCCTCCTCCACGAGACGGCGCTGGTCGGCATCACCGAGCGTCTTGCGGGTGACCTTTTCGGTGGCCATGATCGTCAAATCGGCGACCTCCTTGCGGATGTCATCCAGCGCTCGCTTGGTGGCTGCCTCGATGTCGCGTTCGGCGCGCTTGGCGGCCTCGGCGAGCATCTCCTGGCCCTGCTCCTTGGCCTCCTGCTCGTGTGCCTCGGCGGCTTGGCGGGCACGCTGAACGATCTCGTCGGCCTGCGCGCGGGCCTCCTTGAGGCGCTCACGATATTCGGCGAGGATCTGCTCGGCCTCGGTACGTGTGCGCTCCGCCGTGTCGATCGATTCTTCGATCGCCTTCTGACGACGACCGAGCGCGTCTGAGATCCGCGGGAACGCGAGCTTGGAGAGCAGGTACATGGTGACGGCGAACACCAGCAGCGTCCACACCATCAGTCCGATGCCCGGTTCGATCAAAAACCCGCCGCTGGAGGCCAGCGGCAGGACGGGGGCGTGTGCGAGGAAGGCGAGCATGGGCTCAGACGATGAAAGCTGCCAGCAGACCGGCAACCAGCCCGTAGAAGAAGCACGCCTCGGTGAGGGCGAAGCCCAGCCACTGCAGCTGGGTGATCTCCTCGCGCATCTCCGGCTGACGCGTGATCGCCTCGATCGCCTTGCCGAAGATGATGCCGATGCCGACTCCGGCGCCGACGGCACCGAGACCTCCGCCGACTCCGAGACCGATCGACTTGCCTGCCTTGGCGGTTTCTTCGGTCACTGCCGCTAGAAGGGTGATGAAAGCAATGTGCACGTCGATTGGCTCCTTTAGTGGTCTTTGGCGACGGCGCCGCCGAGATAGATAGCTGTGAGGGTGGCAAAAATAAACGCCTGCAGAGCGGCGACCAGTCCGACCTCGAACGCGAACAGCAGGATGCCGAACGGGATCGTGAACCAGGCCAGCGCGGCGACGCCGAGGATCACGGCGAGCGCGCCGGCCATGAACAGGATGATCAAATGCCCCGCCAGGATGTTGGCGAACAGACGAATCGTCAACGAGAGGACCCGCATGAAGTTGGAGAGCACCTCCAGAAAGAAAATCGCGACGGCCATCCCGCCTTCGACGCCGCCGGGGACGAGCCCCTTCAAATAGCCGATCGGGCCCTTCGCGCGCACGCCTTCGAATGTGTAGGAGACGAACACCATCAGGGCCAGCACGAGTGGGATCGAGAGGTTGGCCGTGGCGGCATACAGCGAGAAGGAGGGGATGTGCAGGCCGAGCACGTCGATCTTGTGCTCGGTGTTGGTCGGCAGCGGTATGTAGCCAACGAGGTTGGAGAACATGATGAACAAAAACAGCGTGCCGATAAACGGAAACCAGCGCTTGGCCATCTTCTCGTCGAGGTTGCCGCCGGCGATGTTTTCGCGCATCAGCTGGTAGAGCGCCTCCACGGCGGTCTGCACCCTGTTGGGCCGCGCCTGCATGCGATTGGCTACGTAGATCATGCTCACGCAGGTCGCGATCGCCGCCAGGAACAGATACAGAACTGCCTTGTTGATCGAGAAAATCCCGAGGTGCACCCAGTTGTCGAGCTTGAACTCGTTCTGTGGTTGGTAGGCGTTGTTGCGACCGCCCTTGCCGAAGATCACGAACAGCGCGACCATCCCGCCAATCCAGACGGCCAACCCGATCAGTAGCTTCGCCTTCGTGCTGAGGCCCTGCTTTGGAGGCGTCGCGCCAGCGCCGAGTGGCGGGGCCGGATTGTTGACCGTGGTGCTCATGAGGTGCTCGGGGTGCCGTGGGAACGCGAGGCGCCCTGCAGCGGGCCCTCACGGGTGACGAACGACATTGCCAGATAGACGGTGAAGGCCGCAAGCACGAGCACGGCGGCCATGATTCCGTCGTTCTTGGAACCGGCGTAGCGCGCGAGGATCACAGCGGCGGCGATCAGCCACACGCGTCCGAGTAGGCTGGCTACGAGCAGGCCGGCCCTGACCTTGGCGTCGGCGGTGCGGCGCGCTTGGGCGTGCAGGAGCGCCGTGCCGGCCCGGGTCAGCATCCAGGCACCGGCACCGACCAGATAGCCGAGTGTCGGCATGCCGCCGAGGAGCACAAACGGGGCTGTCGCGAGCACCAGGCACACGTCGAGATAGCGGATCAGCGTGGACATCAGCTCACCAGACGAGTCTGGCTGTGCCCTGGCTGGGCTGGACATGCATGCAGGTGTCTACCGGCGCGTCGCGCGCGGAGCGCGGTGTAGCCTTCTCGTGGATAAATATTTGAAGTAGCCGACATGTGTGCAGGGGCCACCCTACAGACGCAAAAGCCCGCGCGCTCCCTCACGGCGGACTCTCGTTGCCTTCATTTTTACAGGGTCTGTGATGACCGCCCCGCAGTCTACAGGTCCACGGACTTAGTAACAAGTTTGTGACATCCGGTACGGGCGGTGTGCCTCAGCCGATGCAGGCCGAGTCACCGGAAATCCGGAGCTAGTCAGATCACCCCTGGGTAGCGTCGGATGGGCTGAGCCGCGGACTTTCCGCCACGGGCGTGGAGCGGCTCCGCCTGCGAAGTGTGCCGTTTCTGGCGCGCCGGTTGCCAGGCGGCAGCTCGCCGCTGATGTTCGCGGCGACTTTCACGACCAGGACCGCGGCGACAGTGGTCAGCAGACCGGCCAGGGCATCCAACAGGAAGTGATTCCCGGTGGCCAGCACGACGAGCGTGGTGAGCAGCGGATAGAGGGTCGCGAGGAGGCGCAGCCACGGCCGTTTGGAGAGACGCCACAGCGCAAGGGTGCACCACACCGCCCAGGCGATGTGTAGAGATGGCATCGCGGCTAGCTGGTTGGCCTCGGAGGCCAGCGAGCCCGTGTGCCAGGAGCCGAAGGCGTGGGTGGAGGCCACGACGTCCGAGAAGCCCGCGCCCACGAGCATTCGTGGCGGCGCGACGGGGTAGCGCCAGAAGACGACGAATCCGATCACGTTGATCAACACCAGGGAGTTGCGCAGGGGGCGGTAGATGTCCGCCCGCTTGAACCACAGCCAGCCGAGCAGGCCGAGCGTGACGACGAAGTGCGCGTTGTCGTAGTAGTCGGAGAGGATCAGCCCGAGGGTGTGATGCCCGGACAGCCAGCGGTTCAGAGTCAGCTCCGGATCGATGTGCAGCATGCGCTCGAGGCTCATCACCCCCCGGGCGTGGCTGAGGGCCGCGGCTCTACGCAGCGGCGCGAGGTTGGTGATCGCGTCATAGACCCAGCACAGCCAGACGATCACCAGCAGCTCCACCCACCAGCGCGAACGCTCCGAGGTGGCCGGGATCGCGATCGAGCCGGCCAGGCCGATCGAGCCGTCGTTGGGGGTGTAGGGGGTGGCCGCGCTCAAGCGGTGGATGTTACCCACAGGTGAAGGTCCCAACCGGGGGTTCCGCGGTCTAGGGTGCGACCGGGCGCAGGCCGCTCTGGGCCAGCGTGTCGAGCACCATCGGCAGCGCCGCCACGGTTCGCCGCCAGGAATCTTGCGCGCTGTAGTCGTCGGCGTCGTGCAGCAGCAGCACGGAGCCTTCGCTCACGCCGCCGGTGAGCCGCGCGGTGATCGACTCGGGTGTCGCGCGCGCCTGCCAATCCCGGCCCCAATGACTCCACAGCAGGGTGCGCCATCCGCGACCGCGGGCGAGGGTCAGGGCGGCCGCGTTGAGCACCCCGTACGGGGGCCTGTAGAGGGTGATCGGATGGCCGCTCGTGCGCTCGATGATCTCCTGCGAACGGTCGATGTCGGCGCGCACCTGCCTGGGCGTCAGTCGCAGCAGGTTGCGGTGGCGGTGGCAGTGCAGGCCGATCCCGTGACCGGCGGCGGCGATCTCCGCCGCCAGCGCTGGATTTCGCTGCACCTGCTCGCCGACTAGGAAGAACGTGGCCCGCACACCGGCGGACGCGAGTATCTCGAGCACTGCGGGGGTGCCCTGCGGGTGGGGGCCGTCGTCGAAGGTGAGCGCAAAGCCTTCGCCGCAGCTCGTGCGATCCTCGACTCCGAGCGCCGGACGCAGCGCCCGCCACTGGCCAGCCAGACCGGGGAGCAGATATCCCCCGATCGTGCCGATGGCCAGGGCGCTGGCAAGCGGGGGGCCTGGAATGCGATGATCGTTTGTGGACATGCCTGACTTGATCCTCGGAATTGGGGCGGCGATTGGCGCTTCTACCCTCTACAGCCTAGGGGTAGCCCTCCAGGCGATGGACGCCAAGGAGGCTCCGCACGAGGAGCATCTGCGTCTGGCGCTCGTGTGGGGCCTGCTCAGGCGAGCTCGCTGGCTGACGGGCACAGGCCTCTCGATCCTCGGCTGGCCGCTACAGGTTGTCGCGTTGCTCTTGGCGCCACTGGTCATCGTGCAGCCGGCGTTGGCGGTGGGACTGTTGGTCCTGCTGCTGCTCGGGCAGCGGATGCTGGGCGAGCATGCCGGCAGAAAAGAGTATCTGGCGATGGGCGCGATCGTCGTAGGTGTGATCGGCGCCGGCCTGACCGCGCCGCAAAGGGGAGTGACCCACTCGACGGACCTGACGCTCACGCTCGTGCTGGTCGGGCTGGGGCTGGCCAGCATGCTGCCGTACCTGCTCAGCCTCGTCGGCAGGCCGTGGCCGTCGATAACGATGATCGGCGCGGGGCTGGGGTTCGCCTGGAGCGGCGTCGCCACCAAGCTGGCCGCCGACGATCTATCTCGAGGGCATCTCCTGGTGGCGTTCATTTGGGGCTTCTCCACCGCTGTGGCATCGATCGTGGGAATGCTGAGCGAGATGAGCGCGCTGCAGTCACGGCCCGCGATCCAGGTCGCGCCCGTGGTGTTCGTCACTCAGACGGTGGTGCCGGTGGTGCTCGCTCCGCTGCTGCTCTCGGAACGATTCACCGACACGCCCTTGGACGGCGCGCCGCTGGCGCTGGCGCTGGCGCTGCTGATCGCGGGCGCCGCGATGCTGGCCCGCTCGCCGCTTCTGGTGGCTTTGATGGAGGGAGAGCGAGTGAGTGAGCCAAGCGGCTCGGCCCTCAGACCATCCGATCCCAGCCAGGCAACGATGTGCTGCACGCCGAGCATCGATGATGGTGAGCCATCGGCGCTGATCACCAAAACGTCGCCGGCGCGCGTGGGGCGCTGACGCAGGCGCCCGTTGGCGTTCAGCCAGAACGACCCGCACACGGGCATGGCGCCGGCCGTACGCGCGAGCACCATCTGCCCGAGCGTCAGGCCACCGCGCGGCTGCAGGAAGTAGAAGTGGTGGCGTAGCCCCAAGGCGTGGGCCTGGGAGCTCAGCGCTCCGCGTGTCCCCACCCAGCGCAGCAGCGCGCTCGAGTCCGGCACCTCCGGCAGGAACTGATCCCCCAGATAGCGCAGGGTCCGGATTACGGCGGGCGACGGGACACGACCGTCGGCGAAGGAGACGTGGATGCCCTGCGCCGCGAGCTCGGTGGCCAAGACGGTCACCTCACCGGGCTTGGTTCTGAGGATCACCCCGACGTTCGGCTGGGATGTGTTCACCTGCTTGAGAGGATGTACGTGCAGGATCTTGCTGGCCAGCGCGGTCATCTCATCGGTTGACATCATCCACGTCGTGGCGCCCAGCAGCAGTGTGAGCTGGGTGGCGGCGGCGATCAGCCGTGTCCGCCATCGCGGGATCGGCCGCACCCGGCGAGGAGCGTCCAGTACGACATCGACGGCGTGCGGCTCGGGGATGTCCGGTTCGTCGAGTCCTCCGTCGGCTTGCACGGCGAGATCCACGAGTGCCTGCCTGTCCGCCTCCACGAACGACGCCTTTACGTGCTCTCGCAGCTCATCGGTGTCGCTTGCCAAACGCAGGAGGCGCAGATCGGCCATCGCACGGGTGTTGATGCGGGCATGCCCGACGGGCAGCCCGTAGGAGACGACGGGCAGACCGGCCGCCTTGGCCTCCAGACAGGTGACCCCTCCGGTCGAGTGCACGAGCACATCAGAGGCCGCCATCAGCTGGGGCATCTTGTCGGTGAAGCCGTACACGTGCACGCGCGGCTCGCCGTCGAAGACATGCTGGAGCTTTTCCGCGAGCTGCTCGTTGCGGCCGGCCAGGCACACGATGCTCGAGATCTCCCCCACGTCGCAGAGCTCGCGCACGGCACCGATGATGTCGCCGACACCCCAGCCCCCGCCCGAGACGATCGCCATCCGTCCCTCCTGCGGAAGGCCGAGCGCGCGGCGCGACTCGACTGGGCATCGTGGCGTGAGGAACTCGGTGGAGATCAGCGGGGCCACCAGACGGACGCTGTCCCGCCCAGCGATCCGTTCCACCAAACGCATCGATTCGCCGTACATCACCAGATGCATGTCGATGCCTGGCTGTGCCCAGAAGAACAGACCGGTCAGGTCGGTGATCGTGGCGACGGTGGAGTAGCTCGCGCGCGCGGTACGCCGCAGTCTCGCGAGCACCACCGTCACCGCGGGGTAGGTGGAGACGACCACGTCGGGATCGTGTTCGGCGATCGCTCGCGCGAGCGGCTTCGCGCCCAGGCGACACAGCAGCCATCGCACGAGCCACCTGAATGGCAGGACGTGCTCCAACAGCCAGTACACGATCGAGTAGCTCCACGGCATCAGCCGCAGCTGCACACGGTACCCGTCCTGCACGACCGGGCGCAGCACTCTGCCCATCGCCGCCAGGCCGTCGATGATGGTCACCTGCGCCCGTTGCCCGGACGCCTCGATCTGCTGAGCCAGGGCGCGTGCGGCTGCCGCATGGCCCTCGCCGACGTCGGCTGACAGGATCAGCACGCGGGGCGGGCCGCCAGTCCGTTTGGTGGTCGATTGGCGATGAGCGTGTCGCATGAGGTCAGGCGCCACTGGTCGGCGAGCGGCCCGCTGGAGAGACACATCCGTGGACGTTTTCGCCCCCCGGCGGACGTGGCAGCAGCAGGCACAGAGTACTGGGCTGCACGAAGATTTGCACCCCGGTCGGACATCTTCGGCCCGCAGAGACCAAGGCCGTAACAATGCAAGAGATGGGACTAGCGATGCCGGGAGCTCAAGCCTCCCCAGCAGTTGCGGACAGGTCCGCGCCCGGGACGCGCCCGACCCATGAGTACGGCGCATCGGCGCGTCTTGTGCCCATCGTGGGCTTGGCGGGTCTCGCGGCGGTGCTGGTCGGCACCTTCATGGTGGCTGCCGGGTCCGCCTCGGCCCCTTCGCTGTATGTTCCGGGCCGCAGCGGCGGCTGGCCCGGCTGGATGGCCGGGCCGCTGAGAGGCCTTCAGATCGGCATCGACTCCTCGCGCTTTCAGACGTTCACGCTGCTCATGTGCGGCGGATACGTCGCGGTGCTGATCGGCGCGCGCGCGTTGCCCTGGCTGGCGCTGGGCACGACGATCGTCGTGGCGCATGTGATTCTGCTGCTCGGCCCGCCGCTGATCTCCCAGGATGTCTTCGGCTACCTGGGATTCGCACGCCTGGGTGCGCTGCATGGCCTCGATCCCTACACGCATTTCGCTTTCCAGGCTTCAAACGACCCGATCTATGAATTCCTGGGATGGCCGTTTCAACACTCGCCATACGGCCCGCTGTTCACGCTCTCCAGTTATGCGACCGCCCCGCTGGGTCTCGCCGGCGGGTTGTGGGCGTTGAAGGGCATAGCGGTCTTGGCGAGCCTGGGGGCTATTGCGCTGACGGCGTACGCGGCTAAGTCGATGGGTCGTTCGCCGCGGGCGGCCGCCGCGCTGGTCGGTCTGAACCCCGTGCTGCTCGAGCTGGCGGTGGGAGGCGACCACAACGACACGTTGATCCTGCTGGCGCTCGCTGGGGCCCTGGCGTTGAGCGCGGGGTCGGCGCCACGCTGGCGGGCGGCGGCGGCCGCGCTGGTCGCTGGAGTCGGAGTCAAGATCACCGCGGGGCTTGCGCTGCCGTTTCTGCTGTTGGCTCCCCGCAGTTGGCGAGAGCGCCTGCGGGTGACCGCCGGCGCGGCGGCGAGCATGGCTGTCTTGCTCGTTGTCGCGCTGGTCGGGTTCGGCTCGCACGCCCTGGGATTCATTGGCGTGGTCGGCGAGCAGCAGCGGCTGGTCGCCACCCACAGCATTCCGGCGGAGACCGCCCACCTGTTCGGCCTGAAGGGACCCCCGACCTGGTGGAGTCACGCGTATGTCGGGCTGTTCGTGATCGCGTTCTGCTACGCGATCTGGCGCACGGCTAGAGGCGCCGACTGGCGCACGGCCGCGGGCTGGAGCACCCTGGCGTTGTTGGTCTGCACCGCCTGGCTTCTGCCGTGGTATGCGATCTGGGTGCTGCCCTTGACAGCGTTGAGCCGCGACCGCAGGCTGTATGTCGCGACGCTCGTCTTCTGCGCCTATGCGGTGCTCATTCATCTGCCGCTCGCCAATCCACTGCTCAGCTACAAGCGCTGAGCGCGCTGGCCGGCGCGAGAGACGCGAGGTCATGGGCTCGCCCCGGTTGGAGGATCTATCAGCCGAATCCGTCGGCGACAGTCAGGGCTGATTGCGCGGCGAAGGTGGCGGGGAGCTGGCCGAATTCCGCCAGCTGTCGCACGAACACGTCATAGGCGGGGCGCGACTTGCCGTTCGGGGCGATCAGGCCCGAGTCCCAGTTGGATTTCGGTCCGGCCCCGTTCCACTGGTAGATGTAGACGCGCTTGATGCGGGGGCTGAGCCGGGCCAGACGGGAAAACACGTATTCGGTGACTCTCGCGGCGTGAGCTTGCGATTCCGGGAAAGCGATCGAGCTGTGGTTGTGGCGGCTGACGATGCCTCCCGTCTCGGTGAACCAGATCGACGCACGAGTGGCTCGCAGCAGACTGCGGGTCGATCCGCTCTGCAGGCGGTTGGCTCCTATGTAGTTGTGCAGGCCCCACACCATCGGTTCCCTCCCGCCCAGAGCCTCGCGGAATTCCCGTGTCCAGGAGCTCATGTTCGAATCGTCCAGGAGCTCTGAGCCGAGCACCACGCAGGCGGGACAAGCCTTGCGTATCCGCCGGTAGTAGGCGGCCACGAGCGCCGCCTTGTGGCAGGTCGCCTCGCCGCAGTAGTTGGCCTCGTTCCAGGTCGCGAATTCTTTGACCCAGGGAAACGCGCGGTGAAAGCGGACGAACTGTCTGGCGAAACTCTGGGGGCTCGGCAGCTTGCGATGCCGGCCGGGGCGCTGGTCGTGATCGAAGGTAATGAGCGGATGCACACCGTCGGCGTGCGCCGCCGCAAGCCAGGCCTCAACGTGCTCGGCGAGCTCCGGTTGATCGAGCAGGTCCCAGGGAACATCGAGTCTGGCGTAGTGGATACCGAGCACACGAAAGCGGGGATCGCTGAACATGGCGGAGGTCTGGTCGCCGGCTCCGATGCTCAGCGCGCTCGCCCGCAGTGGGCCGGCGAGCCCGGCGAGTAGCGCCAGCATCAGCGGTATCGATGATCGGATCCAGCGTGGCATGTACTAGGTCAAGACGCTGCTGATGGGCGTAAGTAGCGCTGGTTTGCGCTCAACGACCGATCTCTGGGCCTATCGCGGGGCTCACGGACCGGTGCTCGCGCGCCTCGCCGACGGTCATCTGCTGCTCCGGGAGATCCTCGGAGACGGCGTCGATTTCGCCCGTCTGGAGATCCCGGTCGATGTCGCTCTCGATCTCCGCCGGGGATGCCTCCGGACGCAGGCGGCGCAGGCGAATTGAGTCCAGGCGCCTGAACTTGAGGATCTCGAGCACGTAGACGAGATACACGCTCGCCGCTACCACGAGGAGTCCGATCGCGAGCATCACCAGCGCCCAGCCTGTGTGCAGGTGTCCTTTGTGGTCTGAGTAGGGGACGAAGCGCAGCGCCAGCGCGAGGCCCGCCAGCATCAGCGTCCACGCATACAGGTAGGCGATCGTGCGCCTGGAGGAGAAGCCGATGCGCGCCATGCGATGGTGGAAGTGCTCGTTGTCGGGCCGGTAGATCGCCTGCTTGTACTTCAAGCGCTTGAGCACCACGAAGGTCGTGTCCAGGAACGGGACGGCGAGCAGGATCAGCGGCAGCACGAACGACAGCACGGCGGTCGTCTTGACGGCAGCCTCGACGGTGATCACCCCCATCAGCAGGCCGAGCAGGTTCGCGCCGCAGTCGCCCATAAAGCTCGACGCGGGCGGGAAGTTGAAAAGCAGGAAGCCGAGTGCGGCTCCGGCCGTGATCGCGGCGAGCACACCCGGCGGTTGGCGGCCGAGATCGAACGCGATCACAGCCATCGCGGCGGCGATGATCGCGCACACCCCCGCGGCCAGGCCGTCGACGCCGTCGGAGAAGTTGACGACATTCATCATCCCCACGAGGCCGATCACCGTCAACACCGGCCCCGCGTTGGTGACGCCCGCGTTGGGGAAGGCGAGTTCACCCACGAACGGCAGCGTGATCACCTTCACGGCGACGCCGTAGTGCACGACCACGATGGCCGCCAGCAACTGGCCGACGAGCTTGACGGCGGGGTGCAGATCGAAGCGGTCATCGAGCGCGCCCACCAGCGCGATCACACCCGCACCGATGAGGACCCCGTGCCACAGCTGCGGTGCCTTGCTGCTGTATCCAGCCGGGAGCCAAATCAAGACGGCGACCAGCGCGCCGGCAAAGACCGCAAGGCCGCCGAGCAGCGGTGTCGATCGATCCGAGAGCCCTCGCTCGCGTGGTTCGTCGATCGCGCCCACGCGCCGTGCGAGACGCATGGTGACGGGGGTCAGCAACGCGGTCACAGCCGCGGCGACCAGAAAGGCGAAAAGTGCGTCGAGCTCGGTTGGTTGCGCCATCGAGTCCTGCACAGCATCGCAGGCGACGGGGTCGCCAGCACAGGTGACGCTTACACGTCGTTTACACGACCGCTGGCGCCGCCAGGTTCTCGTAGAGCGGATAGCGCTCCACGATCGCGCCGACCCGCTCGGCGAGCTCGGGCCGCCGCGCGTCGTATTCGGGGGTGAGCGCGGCAGCGATGATCTGCCCGACCTCGAGAAAGTCCTCCTGCTGCAGGCCGCGCGTCGCCAGGGCGGGCGTTCCGATGCGCAGCCCCGATGCCTCCATCGGCGGGCGCGGATCGAACGGCACGGCGTTGCGGTTGACGGTGATCCCGATCTCGTGCAGCCGATCCTCGGCCTGTCTGCCGCTCAGCTCAGGCTCGCTGTTGCGCAGATCGACGAGCGCCAGATGCACGTCGGTGCCGCCGGTCAGCACATTGACACCGTGACCGGCCTTCAGCAGCTCCTGCGCGAGTGCCTTGGCGCCGTCGATCGTGCGCCGCTGGCGCTCGGCGAACAGATCCGAAGCGGCGATCCGAAGCGCGACGGCCTTGGCGGCGATCACATGCTCCGAGGGCCGCCCTGTTGGCCGGGGAAGACGGCGGAGTCGATCTTCTTGGCGTGCTCGGCCTTGCACAGAATGATCCCCGCGCGCGGCCCGCCGAGCGTCTTGTGCGTGGTGGTCGTGACCACATCGGCGCCGTACTCGAGCGGGTTCGGGTGCAGTCCCGCGGCGACCAGTCCGGCGAAGTGGGCCATGTCCACCATCAGCAGCGCCCCCACTGCGTCGGCGATCTCGCGGAAGCGGGCGAAGTCGAGCTGGCGAGGGTATGCCGACCAGCCCGCGAGCAAGAGCTTGGGTCGGCGCTCGCGGGCGATGCGGGCGACCTCGTCCATGTCGATCACACTCGTCTCGCGGTCCACCTCGTAGGCGGCGATGTCGTACAGACGCCCCGAGACGTTGGTTTTCATCCCGTGCGAGAGATGCCCGCCATGAGCGAGCGAGAGCCCCATGATCGTCTCGCCCGGCTGTAGCAGCGCGTGATAGACGGCCGTGTTGGCCTGCGCGCCGGAGTGCGGCTGGACGTTGGCGTGCTCGGCCCCGAACAGCGCCTTGGCACGGTCGATCGCCAGCTGCTCGGAGACGTCCACCCACTCGCAGCCGCCGTAGTAACGGCGCCCCGGGTACCCCTCGGCGTACTTGTTGGTGAGCACCGACCCCTGGCATTCGAGCACGGCTTGGGGCACGAAGTTCTCCGAGGCGATCATCTCCAGCGTCTGTTGTTGGCGCTCGAGCTCGCCTCGCAGCACCTCGGCGATCTCGGGATCGACCTCGGCGAGCGGGCGGTTGAAGTAGTCGGGCTGCAGGTCGGGCATCGGCGCGCTCCTCATCTGGAGTGATCGTCTGAGATGCCCAGGCGCGCGGCGTCGTGTGCCAGCCGCTCCCCGGTGGTGCTCCACCTCTGGCGCCAGTCGCGGCTGTGCTAATCCAGGCTAGCACGACCGCCGATCGGATTCATCCGAGCGCCCGACGCAGTTCGCCGTCACCGACCGGTCCCTCGCGGAGCACCCGCCACTCGCCGTTCCGCTCGTAGTCGCGCAGGTCGAGTACGGTCGATGGTGTTCCCGGCAGCTCGCCTCCGTCGAGGACCAGGTTGACCTGTTGCAGGAGCGTCCCTGGGACTTCGCTCAGACGACGCGCGTCGGGCTGGCCGGAGTGGTTTGCGCTGGTTTGCACGACTGGGACGCGCACGTTCTGCAGTGCGGCGAGTGCTCGTGGAAGCGAGGGTACGCGTATGCCGAGAGTCAGCGGGTCGGGTCCGCAGGCCAGCGGAAAACGCCGCCGGGGGTTGTTGAGCAGCAGGGTCAGGGGCCCGGGCAGCAGCGCCAGGATCGCTGTGCGTTCGCGCGGGGCGATCTCCGGCAGGGCCTCGAGCGCCGCCTGTAGCGAGAAGAACATCACAGCCGCGGGCCGCTGTGGTGGCCTGCCCTTCAGCTCATACAGACGCGAGAGGGCTCTGCGCGAGGCCGGGTCACAGCCCAGGCCGTAGACGGTGTCGGCGGGAAACAGGCAGATGCCCTCGCCCGCGAGGCACTGGGCGAGGCGTTGCGCGTCGCCGTCGGACAGCTCGGGCGCAATCTCGGGTACGTCGCTCATGCGGCACGCTCGGCGAGCACGACACGCTCGATCCCCGCCAGGTCCAGCAGGGTCTGGGGGTCGCTGAAGTCCTGCTCGCGCAGCAGCTGCGAAACCGCCTGGGCCTGTCCGGCTCCCACCTCGATCGCGAGCAGGCCCAGCTGCGAGCGGGTGGCGGCCTGGGCGATCAGCGGCCTGATCACCGCCAGCCCGTCGGTGCCGGCGAACAGCGCCAGTGGCGGCTCGTGGCGGGTTATCTCCGGGGCCAGCTGCGGTCTGTGGTTCTCGGCGACGTAGGGTGGGTTGGCGAGGATCGCATCGAATTCGTCGGGGACGCCCGCCAGCAGATCGCTCTGCAGCCAGTTCACCTGCAGGCCGAGCCGCACTCCGTTCTCGCGGGCCAGCGCGAGCGCGTCGGGGGAGATGTCGCTGGCGCTCATCCGCAGGTCTGGGCGCTCCTGCTTGAGCGCCAGCGCCACCGCGCCGCTGCCCGTGCAGAGGTCTAGCACCCGTGCCCCGGCTGGCAGTTCCAGGGCAGCCTCGACCAGCAGCTCGGTCTCCGGCCGGGGGATCAGCGCGCGGCGGTCGACGCTGAGCTGTATGTGACGGAATCCGCGCACACCGATGATGTAGGCGAGTGGCTCACGCAGCACCGCCCGTCTGTGCACCGCCTGTTGGTAGTCGCGCACGGCGGTGCCGGCGACCTGCAGATCGCTGTCGGTGTAGAGCCGCTCGCGTGTCACCCCCAGTACGTGGGCGAGCAGGAGTTCGGCGTCCAGCCGGGGCGTTTCACAGCCCGCGGCGCCGATCGCGGTCATGGCACCGTCGAGCGCGTCCTTCGCCGAGGTTCCCCTCACGCTTCGGTCTGCGCCTCCAGCCGCCTGCGCTTCTCGTCGGCCTGCAGGGCGGCGGTGAACTCATCGAGCTCACCTTCCAGGACCTGGTCGAGGTTGTGGGCGGTCAACTTGACGCGGTGGTCGGTGACGCGCCGCTCGCCGTAGTTGTAGGTGCGGATCTTCTCAGCGCGGTCGCCCGTGCCGACCTGTGAGCGCCGGTCGGCGGCGAGCTCGGCCTGCTGCTCGGCGAGCGCTCGCTCGTACAGTCGTGCGCGCAGGACGCGCAGCGCCTTCTCCCGGTTCTGCAGTTGGGACTTCTCGTCCTGCATGGAGACCACGATCCCCGAGGGCTTGTGTGTGATTCGCACGGCCGAGTCGGTGGTGTTGACCGATTGGCCACCCGGCCCGGATGAGCGATACACGTCGATCTGCAGGTCGTTCTGGTCGATCTGCACATCGACGTCCTCGGCCTCGGGCAGGACGGCCACCGTCGCTGTGGAGGTGTGTACGCGCCCCTGGGACTCGGTCTGGGGGATCCGCTGCACTCGGTGTGTGCCGCCCTCGAACTTGAACACCGAGTAGGCCCCGTCGCCCTTGATCGCGAACGTGAACTTCCCGTCCCCGATGTCCATCGGCTCGGTGAGAAGGCTGCGGCGCTCGGCGTACTTGACGAGCATGCGGTAGAGGTCCCCAGCCCACAGTCCCGCCTCGTCGCCGCCGGCCCCGCCCTGGATTTCGACGATCACGTTCTTCTCGTCGTTGGGATCGCGTTCGACCATCGCGAAGCGGATCTCCTCTTCGAGCGATTCGACGCGCTCTCGCGCAGAGTCGAGCATCTCGCGCAGCTCTGGGTCCTCACCATCCTCGGAGATCAACTCCTGGGCGCCCGCCGCGTCGTCGCTGGCGCGGCGCCACTCCTTGGCGAGCTTGGCGGCCGGCTCGAGCTGACGGTAGGCGCGGCCGACCTCCGCGTAGCGTTCGCGGTCGCTGATCACCTCCGGTTCGGTCATCTGCTCGCCGAGCTCGGCGAAGCGCGCTTCGATCTGCTTTACGAGATCCTCGATCACCACAGGGAGTCTAGGTGTAAGTCCCGGGTGGGCTGGTTCTGCGCTCGTTGAGGCGGGTGGCCGGAGGCTTGTGGCCGAGGACCGGGTGTTTTCGATGATGGTTGGTAGCGCCTAGCCATCCATCAAGACCGCCGGCTGTTTGCTCGTGGAGGCTAACAGCGAAGAATTCATCGACCGCTGACGGCGTGATCCCTCGAGCGTCCCGGAGCTCGTCGCGTTCACGTTGAGCTCGAGCATCAGCGGCTGACCGTGTAGCTACGCGTCAGGATCGTGCGTAGCCCCGTGGGGCCGGCGGCGATGATCTTGACGCGCGCACTCAGCTTCCGGCGTTCGCCCAGCTCCCTGCGCAGGCGGCGCAGCGCCGCCGCTGTCACACGCAGTCGCACGTGACCGGGGACGACCGCCGGTAGCCCGCGGGCTACCGCCAGCAGGCGCACCGCATCCCGCCGCCCGAGCGGGGCCAGTGATGCGGCCACGAGGATCTTGCAGCCTCGCCGGCAGCTCACCTGCAGTGCCAGCGCCCGCCGGGACAGCACGCCGTTTGCCCGCGGAACGCTGACGCGCAGGACCGGCGCGACATTCAGCGGCGGCGGCCAGCTGGACGCCGCCAGGCACCCGCTGACGGCGGGTGTGGCGAGGTCGAAGCGCTCGACGCGGTTGTTGTTGGTGTCGGTGACATCGACGTCGCCGTCGCAGTCCACCGCGACCGCTGTGGGGTGGGAAAACTCGCCGGGCGCGGTTCCGCGCATCCCCCACTTGGTCACGAAGCGCCCGTCCGCTTCAAATACCTCGACGCGGTTGTTCTTGCTGTCCACCACGTACACGTTGCCCGCCGCATCGACAGCGATGCCCGTCGGCGAGCGAAAGCGCCCGCTCGCCGTGCCGCTGGAGCCCCATTCCGTCACGACGGTTCCCGCGGGCGAGAGCTCGACGACGCGGTCGTTGCCGGTGTCGGCGACGTACACATTCCCGGAGGGTGCGACCGCGACCGCCTCGGGAAGGTCGAACGCGCCCGCTCCGCTCCCGGCCGCACCGTTGCCGCCTTCGGCGCCCACCCTGGTCAACAAGGCACCAGATGGGGAGTAGACGAGGACACGGTTGTGAGCGGTGTCCGCCACATACAGGTCTCCGATCGCCGCGGACACGGTCACCGAGCTGACGTGGTCCAAGCCGGCTCCGCCCACGTCCGCGGGGCCGCCCAGTTCCGACATGTATGTGCCGTCGCCCCACAGGTGCACGATGCGAGCGTCGCCGGTGTCGGCGACGTAGACGGACCCGCGCGGGTCCACCGCGATGCCGGCGGGTTCGTTGAGCCCGGGCTTGAAGCCGCCGAAGTTCGTCCATTGGGCCGGGAACGCGCCGCCGCCCGGGGCGAACATCTCGACGCGGTTGTCGTCGGTGTCCGAGACGATCAGCCGGCCCATGGGATCGACCGCCAGCCCGCGGGGCGCGACGAACGCGCCGGGGGAGCCGCGCGCGGGGGAGCCGATCGTGCGCAGGTAGTCTCCTTCGGGGTTGTAGACCTCGACGCGGTCGTTGGCGGTGTCGGCTACATACGTGTCGCCCGCTGGATCGCTGGCCAGCGCGCGCGGGAACGCCAGCTGCCCAGGCGCCGAGCCATACCCGCCCCATTCGCCGGCGGGGCCCAGCTCGGGGTCGAGCTTGACGATGCGGTGGTCGATGTCGTCCGCGATATACACGTCCCCGGCGGCGTCCAGGGCAATGCCGTACGGGAAGCCGAAGTGCCCCGGCCCCGTGCCTTCCGAGCCGACTGCCTGCACGAATTCCCCGTTCGGCGTGAACTTCTCGATGCGATGGTTGTCGTCGTCGGCGACCAGCACCTCGCTCGCGTTGGCCGCGACGCCGCGGGGGTAGGAGAACTGTCCCGGACCGCTGCCGTAGGAACCCCATTCCATCGGTTCTTCGCCGTTCAGATTGAACCGCTCGACGCGATTGTTGCCGGAGTCCGCGACGTATACATAGTTGCCGGCCGTCGCGATCCCGCCGCCCGGGGGCTGGGTGTAGTTCTGCGATGACCCGAACTCGAACTCGCCCAGTTCGCTGCCTTTGTGGCCCCAGTCGAGTAGGTATTCGCCGCTCGGGCCGAACTTCTCGATCCGGTTGTGGCTGGAGTTAACGACGTACACGTCGCCGGCCGCGTCGGTCGCGAGACCGCCGATCGGGCCGAACTGTCCCGGGCCGCCTCCGTAGGAACCCCATTCGGTCTCGAGCACGCCGGCAGCTGTGAACTTCTGCACGACGTAGCTCAGCTGGTCGGCCACGTACACGTTGCCATATGCGTTGACCGCAACCGCCTCGGGGAAGCGCAGCAAGCCTTCGCCGTGCCGCCCGATCACCTGCACCGCCGTGTACGGGCACGCAGCGGCACCGGAGCCGGCGCATGCTTCGGCGGCGGATGCGCCGGCTGTACTCGCCGCAGCGCCGATCAGGGCGAGCGTGCCGGTGGCGGCGAGTGCAGCCAATTGGCGGGGCACGGTCATGGCGGTGCGGCCGCGGGAGACGTCATCGGCTAGTCCCAACACCTCCACGCGCCCCGGAGTTTGGTCGGTTATCGCTCTAGTAACAGCTGCAAAGCCACGGGGCGGCTGGCACATTTGTGGGGGATGTGGGTGCCTCTCCGCCACGGTCAGAGCGAGCAGGCCTGCTACGCGACTACCTCTATGCCCACCAGGTCGGCGGCGGTCCGCTCGCCTGGCTTCTCCAATTCGAGCACCGCCTGTAGCGCCGCGATCGCGACCGCTAGCTGATCGAGGTCCGGCTCGCTGGTGGTCAGCAGCTGCAGCTTCATTCCGGGCCACATCACCGCGCGCACCCAGCCGCGGCTGCGGTTGCGCCCGGCGAACTTGATCAGCTCGAAAGACACTCCGGCGATCACCGGCACGCCGAGGATCCTGGTCGCCACCAGCCAGTACCAGGCCGGCAGACCGATCGGCGCGAACACGAAGATCGCGACGACCATCACCACCAGCAGAAAGCTCGTCCCGCAGCGCGGGTGCAGCCGGGAGAATCGTTGAGCATTGACCGGCGTGAGCTCCAGCCCGGCCTCGTAGCAGGAGATCGTCTTGTGCTCGGCGCCGTGGTACTCGAACACGCGGCGCAGGTCGCGCAGCCGCGAGAGCGCGAGCATGTACCCGAGGAAGATCCCCGTGCGCACGATCCCCTCGACGAGCCAGAACAAGAAGGAGGAGCCGAGCTGGTCCTTTATCAGGCTCGTCAGCCCGACCGGGATCAGGAAGAACAGGACGATCGCGAATGCCAGGGAGACGACGACCATGCCCGCCCACATCGCCTTGGGGATCTCCTCCGGCCCCGAGATCTCCGCGGCCTCGGCGGAATCGGCCGCGTCGCCGAGCCCTTCCGCGGGGTCGGGTGCCTGGTCTGTCGGCTCGGTCGGAAGCTGCGCGTTGGCCGATATCTCAAGTGCACGGAAGCCTATGGCCATCGAGCCGCCGAGCGCTACCACTCCACGCACGATCGGCAGACGCAGCAGACGGTGACGCCTCAGAGCCGAGTCGAGCGGGAAGGTGCTCACCTCGATCTCACCGAGCTGTCCGTCCTGAGCGTCCTGCGAGGTGGCTTGGGGTATGCCGAATCCCGCTGTCGCGGTCGGCTTGCGCACCGCCACCGCCCAGTTGGAGATGCCGCGCATCATCACGCCCTCGATCACGGCCTGACCGCCGACCGGGGCGTCGCCTACGGCCCTCAGCTGATGGTGATCAGCGGCGTCCTCGGCCGCGGTTTCCTCGTTGTCGCTGTGCCCCAACCGCGAGCGCGACGATAGATCGTCGGCCAGGCGGGAGAGCATTCCCTAGCGTGGTGCCTGTGTCTGGGCGTTGCGCAGCCGGCCCTTGGCGACCCGGCGTTGGAAGCGCTCGACGCGCCCGCCGGTGTCCACGAGCTTCTGCCGACCGGTGTAGAAGGGGTGGCAGTTGGAGCAGATCTCCACATGCAGCTCCGCTTGGGTGGCGCGGGTGACGAACTCGTTGCCGCAGGTGCAGCGTACGTGGGCTTCTATGTAGTCCGGGTGAATTGAAGGCTTCATGTCTTGAGATCATTCTAGCCGAGTCCGCCGCTCGCCCTGTTCTCGGCGCGCGCTGGAGACCCCAGCCGCGCTAGCCAGATCCCGTCGGACCGCTTGTCGTCCCTTGCGGGAGCGGGCAGGGCACTTCTTCGGTGAGCCCTCCCCCCTGGGTCTCTTCGACCTGATGCTGCGGGTCGGGCGTGATGAGGAGAGTGCTGCCGGCTGTGCATGCCGGGGCCGAGGCGACGAGTACGGTGCTTGCCCCTGCGGCCAGTGAGGACGCCGACAGCGGCGGCTGGGCGACTCCGTTGACGCTCAGCAGCACCGTGAAGGCACCCGAGGAGCTCCGGCCGTCGTTGTGGAGGGCGATCTGGTAGGTGGCTGTTGAGGGTTCTGGAGCGGGTGTGGCCAGCACCTGTCCGACCACCAGCTTGGGACGCTCGTCGGGTTGGGCGCACGACTGGGTGTGCCGAATCGTCTGGCGCAGCAGATGACCCTTGCCGGCCAGCCAGCGAAAGGTGATCAGCCCGCGAAACTCGCCGGGGGCGGGCAGATTGGTGACCTGCTTGAAGTACTTGTAGATCTTCACGCCCGTTTCTGAGCTGCGCCACACCCCCAGCCCGGGGGCGCTGATCGTGTGAAACGAGCTTTCGCCCGAGCTCCGCTCCTGGACGTCGATGCGCATCATCATCTTCTGGGTCATCGAGATCGAGGTCATCTGGCCGGCGAATGTGGTCGAGCGATCGGTCTGCTGGGGGGCCACGGTGCACTGCACGAGGTTCGCCGCCACCCCCAGGTTGGCGGGGCCGGTCAGCGTCCACGGCTCTGCACGGATCTGCGCGTGAGCGGGTACGGACACGAGCCACAGGAGCAGCAGGACGGATAGGACCGTGGCCCCGAGGATGGGGCGTCGGGCTGTGAGGCGGTGAGATGGGTTCATCTGATTCACAAGCCTCTAACACGAGTTCTGGGGCTAGGTTTCGGCTGCTGGGCTCCGGACCGGAGCGCGGGACGGGCTGGGTCAGCGCGGCCTCGGCGCTCGCGGCCGGGTCATCGCCACGCGCGGGCCATGGCGATCCCGGCGCTCTGAGCAGCTCCGAGCAGGCGGATCAGGTGATCTGATACAGCGGACCGTCGCCCCCCTCGGGTGTCGTCAACCGGCCGCCCTTGGCGGTGATGGCGCCGCACTGCACGCAGTTGGTGTAGTTGACGATCACGTCCACCGGACCGTGCTCGGGGGCATCATCCGGTATCTCGTAGACGCCGGCGGGACACATCCAGCGCCACGTTTCGGCGAGCTCACGGGGAACGCGTTTCTGTACACGGATGTGATTTGGCGCGTCGTCTCGGGTGGCGTTGCCGGTGATGAACACGCTGGAGAGCTTGTCGAATGTGTATTTGCCGTCGGGCTTGGGGTAGCGCTCCTTCGTGTCGCCGATGAACATCGGCTCGGCGTCATCGCGGTGCCACTCCTGCCGGCCCGGCGGAACCTTGCCCTTTGACATGATCGAAGGACCCGCCAGCAGGCTGCCGACGAGGAAGCCCTTCTGAAATGCCTGGCGCGTGTTGCGCACCTGGTAGAGCTCGGTGGCGATCGTGGACTGCTCGACCGCCTCCTCGTAGTCGGACAGGTCGCTGGAACCGCGCTTGAGAGCCGCGTAGATCGACTCGGCCGCGAGCATGCCCGACTTGATGCAGTGGTGCACGCCCTTCAGCGCCGCCGTGTCAACCATCCCGCCGGCGTCGCCGACGAGCACCGCGCCGGGCATCGACAGCTTCGGCATCGACCAGTAGCCGCCACCGGGGAGCGCCTTGGCGCCCCAGGCAACCCGCTCGCCGCCCTCGAGGATGCCCTTCACGAGCGGATGTGTCTTGAACGTCTGCAGCAGGTCGTGCGCCGAGGTCGTCGCGTCGCGATAGTTGAGGTCGACGACGAACCCAATCGAGACGAGATCCTCGCCCGTCTTCTCGTCCTTCATCGGATACATCCAGGTGCCGCCGAGCTGTCCGTACTTGGCCGCGACCTTCAGCGGCCACGGCTGCACGAACGTGTGGATCACCCGGTCGAGTGGCTTTTTGACCTTCCACACCTCCTTGACCCCGAGCTCCCAGACCTGCGGCTCCCGGTTCGCGGCGAGGTCGAACTCCTTGATCGCAGCGCCGGTGAGGTGGCCCCAGCAGCCCTCGGCGAGAACAGTCGCCTGGGCCTTGATGTCGGTGCCGGGCTCGAAATTTCCAAGCGGCTCGCCGTCCTTGCCGCGGCCCTTGTCGCCGGAGCGCACGCCGACGACCTTGCCGTCCTGCACGATCAGCTGCGTCGCCGAGGTCTCGGTCAGGACGTAGGCCCCACCCTCCTCGACTTGGCGCTGCTGGAAGCGAGCGAGCGCGGAGACAGAGACCACCTCGTTGCCGTGGTTCTTGAAGTTCGGCACCGCCGGGATTGGGACCGGGAGCTTGGTCTTCGGGCCGGTGAGCATGTACACCGACTCCTTCTTGACCTCGCCGAACGCGAAGCCCTCCTCGCGCCACTGCTCGCGGGTCATGTCGGGGTACAGCTCCTGCAGCGGACCCGGACGCATGACCGCGCCGGACAGGTTGTGCCCGCCGCAGGTCTTGGCCTTCTCCACGATCGCGACCGGCACTTCGCCGAGGCGCTCCATCGTCTCGGGGTCGTCGGCCAACAGCTGCAGCAGACGGTTGGCGCAAGCCAGGCCCGCGGTCCCGCCGCCGACGATCACGACGCCGACCTCGATCAACTCGTCCTCGGGGTCAAGGCCGCGCTTGATGAACTCCTTCTGGGGATCCACCGGCGGCGGGTATGCCGCCGGTACGACCTTGCCGTTCTCAGATGACATCGCTGTACGCTCCTTTGCCTTGGCGCCCGTGTATTCGCTGGGACCTCTCAGCTCCCCCTCTTGGCCTTCACGGCCTCCGTCAGCTTCGGCAGGATCTTGTTGAGATCGCCGACGATTCCCAGGTCGGAGAATTCGAAGATCGGCGCGTTTGAGTCCTTGTTGATCGCGACGATGTTCTCCGAGCCCTGCATGCCGACCTTGTGCTGGATCGCCCCGGAGATGCCGGCGGCGAGGTACAGCTTGGGCGCGACGGTCTTGCCCGTCTGCCCGATCTGCGCGGCGTAGGGGTACCAGCCCGCGTCAACGACCGCGCGCGTGGCCGCCACGGCCGCGTTGTTGCCGAACGCAGCGGCGAGATCCTCGGCGAGCTGAAAGCCCTCGGCCTTGCCGAGTCCGCGTCCGCCGGCGATGAGGATGCTCGCGCCCTCGATGTCCACGTCGGCGCCGCGCTGTTCTCCACGGGAGATCATCGTGGCCTGCGAGGCATGCGCGGAGAGCTCGAAGGAGAGCTGCTCCACGGGGGCCGCGCCCCCGCCGGACTCGTTGATCTCAAAGGCGTTCAGACGGCCGATGATGATGCCCACCTGTGAGCGATAGGAAATCTCCGAGATCGCGGAGTCACCGAGGATCGGCCGTTCGGCTATCAGGGAGCCTCCCTCGGCGCGCACGCCGGTGACCTCCATCGCCACACCGGCCTCCAGACGCGCGGCCAGGCCGGCCCCGATCTCGAAGCCGAGCAGCCCGCCGCCGAACAGCGCGTATGAGTAGCCGCCGTCGGTGATCGCCTTGCCCATCGCGTCCACGACGGGTTGGGCGAGCCCCTCGGGGCCCTCGGCAACGAGCACCTTGGAGGCGCCGTAGTTGCCGAGCGACGCGGCCATGTCCTGCGAAACGCCTTCGCCGACGAGGATCGCGTGCGCCTCGCCGCCGAGCTGGGCCGCCAGCTTCGCGCCCTCCGAGACGGCGCCAAGCGAGTTCTTGTTGATCGCGCCTTCGTAGTGCAGCGCGTAAACGAGGATGTTTGCCATCTAGATCGTCTCCTTTTAGATGAGCTTGCGCTCGTCGAGCCAGGCGACGATCTTTTCGACCGTCTCGCCGGTGTCCTCGTCCTCGATGATCTCCCCCGCGGCCTTCGCCGGTGGCGCCTTGGCGGCGATCCACTGCGCGGCGGAGTTATCACCTCCGACCTTCGAGTTGTCGATTTCCACGTCGGCCGTGGTGACGCTGTCCAGCTGCTTCTTCTTGGCTCCCATGATCGCCTTCAGCGACGGGTAGCGCGGCTCGTTGATCGCGTCGCCGACGGAGATCACGGCGGGCAGCCTGACCTGCACGGTGTCGTAGCCGTACTCGGCCTGGCGCTCGCAGCGCAGCGCGTCTGACTCGATGTCCATCTTGATGACCTGGGTCAGCGAGGGCATGCCGAGATGCTCGGCGACGACCGCGCCGATCGTGTAGCACTCCCCGTCGTCGGACTGCTGACCTAGCAGAACCAGGTCGGGGCTCTCGCGCTTGAGTGTCTGGGCCAGGGCGTAGCCGGTGGCCGCGACGTCGGAGCCGGCGACGACCGGGTCACAGAGGTGCACCGATCGGTCGGCGCCTAGCGAGACAGCCTTGTGCAGAGCGCGTACCGCGCTCTCTGGGCCCATCGTTACGGCGATGATCTCCTCGACGGGCACGCTGCCACCCTCGCGGATCTGCATCGCAGCCTCGATCGCATGTGTGTCGTACGGGTTGAGGTTCTTCTCTCCGCTGCGGTCCATGCGCCCCGTCGATGAGTCGATCCGCTTCTCGACGGCGGCGTCCGGAACCTCCTTGACAAGGACGCATATCTTCATTCAGAACTCCTTGGGGGGTCTTGGTGAATCTATCCTACCGGTTTCGTTGACTGACTAGTCAGTCAAGGTCTAGATGGCCGCTCGGCCGGCTGTCGCCTCGCGTATGAAATCAACGATCGCCTGGGTGGGAGCGCCAGGCGTGAAGACCTCGGCAACCCCCAGCTCCTTGAGCCCGGGAATGTCCTCCGCGGGAATCGTGCCGCCGACCGTCACGATCACATCGTCGATGCCCTGCTCGCGCAGCAGCGACACCACCCGAGGCACGAGCGTCATGTGGGCGCCTGAGAGAATCGACAGGCCCACAGCGTCGGCGTCCTCCTGGATCACGGTCTCCACGATCTGCTCCGGTGTCTGGTGCAGACCCGTGTAGATGACCTCCATGCCGGCATCGCGCAGGGCCCTGGCGATGATCTTGGCGCCGCGGTCGTGCCCGTCCAGGCCGGGCTTGGCGACGACGACTCTGATCTTACTTTGGGTTTCGGCGGAGACGGACATGGTTGGGGCCTAGCGTGCGCCCCGGCGAAAACGAGCGGGGCGGGGCTGGTCACGTGGGCGGGATTGTAGAGGCCGCGTGTCGGCACGCGCTCTGACCCGCTCGTTCAGAAGCGCGCCCACCCCACCGAGAGCGCCCGCGCCGCTCAGGGCCATTGCCATCTTCAGCCTGCGTCCGAGCCGATCCAGACGGATCACCTCCCACCCTTCCTGGACGGCGATACGGCCCAGCTCGGGGTCGGGATTCACCACCACCGGGCAGCCGACGGCGCGCAGCATCGGAAGATCGGACTCCGAGTCCGAGTAGGCGTAGGAGACCGTGAGGTCGATGCACTCGCGGGCGGCCAGTTCCCGCAGTGAGATCGCCTTCCCGTCGCGGTAGTTGAACGGGCCGGCGGGACGGCCCGTGTAGCGGCCGTCGCGTATCTCCGAGCGCGACCCTATGCCACCGTCGAAGGCCAGCACGTGGGCCAGCAGGTCGGCCATCTCCTGCGAGGCGGCGGTCACGATGTAGACCTTCAAGCCGGCGTCCTGATGGGAGTAGGCACGCTCGAGCATCTCCGGATACAGGCGCGGCAGCACACCCGCGAGCACACGCGGAGAGAGACGCTGCAGGTCGCGTACGGCTACACCCGAGATCATCTTCCCGACGCGCTGGCGCACCTGCTCGGCCCGGTCGTCGGTGGAGCCTCGCAGGCGAAAGCGCAGGTTCTCGTACACGTCGCGCGCCAAGCGGCCGCGACTAATCATGCCGGTTTGGAAAGCGGCCTTGGCGAAAAAGATGCCCGAGGAGCCCGCCATCAGCGTGCGGTCCAGGTCAAAGAAGGCTCCGCCGCGCGCCAGGCCGTTGCTTCCAGCGCCCATCAGAGGCTCACCGGCGTGCCCCTCAATGCCTTCCCGAGCTTCGCTGCTGCTCATCAGACCATCCCGTATCTTCAGGTGGCTACACCTTGAGGATCACGGCGTCGCCCTGCCCGCCGCCGGAGCAGATGGCAGCGCAACCGAGTCCTCCGCCGCGACGGCGCAACTCATGCACCACGGCACCGAGGATGCGGGCGCCCGAGGCGCCGATCGGATGACCGAGCGCGACGGCCCCACCGTTGACGTTGACGCGATCCTCGTCGATGCCGAGCATACGGATCGAGTTCAGGGTGACGGAGGCGAACGCCTCGTTGATCTCCCACACGTCGATGTCGCCGGGCTGCAGACCGGCTTTGTCGAGTGCCTTCATCGCAGCCGACGCGGGCGTGCGGGCGAGGTAGGCGAAGTCGTCCGCGGACTGCGCGTGCGCGACGATCTCCGCGAGCACCTCCTTGCCGTTGGCGGCGGCCCACTCCTCGGAGCTGAGCACCAGCGCGCCGCCACCGTCGTTGACACCGGGCGAGTTGCCGGCTGTGTGCGAGCCGTCCTTGCCGACGAGGCCGGGCAGGCTCGCGAGCTTCTCAAGCGACGTGTCGCGGCGCGGCCCCTCATCGACCTCAACGACGGTGTCACCCTTCTTGCCCTTGACCGTCACCGCCACGATCTCCTCGGCCATGAGACCCTCGTCGGTGGCCTTCAGTGCCAGTTCGTGCGACCGCATGGCCCAGCGGTCGAGATCCGCCCGCGTCAACTCGAGCTCTGCTGAGATCTCGGTCGCCTCGACGAACATCTGCTTGCCGGAGAACGGGTTGGTGAGACCGTCGTGCACCATCGCGTCCAGTGCCTTGACGTCGCCCATGCGAAAGCCGAAGCGGGCGCCCGGCAGCAGGTAGGGAGCGCTGGACATCGACTCCATGCCACCGCCGACACCTACCTGCACGTCCCCGGCACGTATCGCCTGGTCGAGGATCACACAGGAACGCACACCGGACGCGCAGACCTTGTTGATCGTCTCGGAGGAGACCTCCTTGGGGATGTGAGCCTTGATCTGCGCCTGACGCGAAGGGATCTGTCCCTGTCCAGCCTGCAGCACCTGCCCCATCACGACGTGTTCCACCTGCTCGGGCTCGACGCCGGAACGCTCGAGCGCTGCCTCGATCGCGATCGCGCCCAGTTCGGTGGCGTCGAGTGTGGATAGGCCGCCACCCATCTTTCCGATCGGGGTGCGCGCGGCGCCGAGAATCACGGTTTTGGGCATGAGCTTGGGACTCTCCTGAGGTTGGGGGAAAGCGGGTGGGAGAACGGGAATGCTAGCGAGGTAGATATCGTGGCCTTGAGATCGTGCTCGTATCCGCGACCACCCAAGCGCCCGCCGAGACCGAGGCCGACACCGTCGCTGTCGGTGTTTTTGCCGAGGGTGAGCTTCCCGCCGGGCTTCCCGGACAGCTCACAGAGCTGCTCTCCAGCGGCGAGGCGCGAAGCTCTTTCGGGTCGCTAGCGCTCACGCACTCAGACGGCAAGCGCTGGCTGCTGGTGGGGCTCGGAGAGCGCGAGGCCTTCACCCCCGAGCGGGCGAGGGTCGCGGCGGCAAAGGCGCTCGAGCGAGCGAAAGAGATCTCCGCGCGCATCCTCTGCTGGCTTGAGCCGAGCGGAGCGGGCGAGGATGTAGCCGCAGCACTGATCGAGGGGACGATCCTGCGCGACTACAGCTTCGAGCTCTACAAGTCCGCTCCCGCCGATCAGAGCGAGCCCACGTCCAAGCACCTGGACAGTGTCATTCTCGCCGCCCCGGGCCAACTCGATCAAGCCGTTGAGCGGGCCGCTATCGTCGCGCAGGCGGCCAACGCCGCGCGTGACCTGCAGAACCGCCCCGGCAACGACCTCACCCCGAGCGCCCTGGCCGAGTACGCGCGCACACGCTTTCAGAGCGTGGACTCCGTCACGGTCCACACGGAGGGACGCGAGGGCATCCTCGCCCGGCGCATGGGTGCCTTCGCCGCCGTCGCCCAGGGCTCCGAGCAGGAGCCGGCGCTGATCGAGTTGCGCTACGAGCCGCCGGGCGCAAGCGGACCGCTGCTCGCGTTCGTCGGCAAGGCGGTGACCTTCGACAGCGGCGGCATCTCGCTGAAGCCGGGGCCGAAAATGTCGGAGATGAAGTTCGACATGTCCGGTGGGGCGGCGGTCATCGAGTCGATCGCCGCGATCGCCGCGATCAAACTGCCGGTGCGGCTGATCGGTGTCGTGGGGGCAACCGAGAACCTGCCCAGCGGCCACGCGATGAAGCCCGGAGACATCGTGCGGGCATCCAACGGCAAGACGATCGAGATCAACAACACCGACGCCGAGGGGCGACTCGTGCTCGCCGACTGCCTATCCCACGCCGTCGGTCAGGGCGCCGAGCGGATCATCGATCTGGCGACCCTGACGGGTGCCGTGATCATCGCCCTGGGGTCCACGCACGCCGGGCTGATGAGCAACGACGACGAGTTCGCGCAGCGCGTGCAGAACGCCGGCAGAAGCACCGGCGAGATCGTCTGGCGCCTGCCGTTTCACGAGGAGTACGACGAGATGATCAAGGGCAAGTACGCCGATCTGGACAACGCACCCGAGGAGCGCAAGGCGGGAACCGTGATCGCGGCGACGTTCCTGAAGAATTTCGTCGCGGACATACCGTGGGCTCACGTTGACATAGCCGGCTCGGCCTGGAACCTGGGACGCGCCTACGCGCCGAAGAGCGCGTCGGGCTACGGGGTGCGCCTGCTCGTCGAGCTGGCCAAGTCCTACTGCGCGTAGCCCGGCCCTCGATAGTCCGGCTCGCCTACACGCGCCCGCGCCTGCGCGTGAACGGAGCCTGCAGATCGCTCTGCTCAAACGGCCCGCCGGTCGTGTCAAGGCCCACCGCGCTGCGGTACACGAACACCCTGAAGATCTGGTCGAGGGCCGTCTGCACCGCGATCGCCGCGAACATGCCAGCACCGCCGAGGATCACCAACAGCACCCCGCTCGCGCCGGGAGTCGCCACACCGATGATCAGCAGCACGATGAACGGTATGTAGAGGAACACGCTGGCCACACTGATACCCACGACTCCACCCAGCTGGGTTCCCCAGCGCTGTCTGAAGATGCGCGCCGAGCGCTGGAACGTCTCCCGCGGTCCTAGGTTCTCGTACGCGAGCACCGGCACGGCGAACATCGTCGCCAGCGACCAAGACCAATCGAGGATCGCGACCACGATCTTCGCGCCCAACGGAACGTACTGCTCGATCACGCGCAGAGCGGCGCCCACTGTGCACGTCACGAGCGTCCACGCGGCGATGATTCCCGCCCGCTCCCTGGCGGCGGCCCAGCCATCGCTTGCGGTCAACTGCTCGCCATTCAGACGGCCATCCAGCACCGCCGCGAGCGCCACACCGCAATACAGCGACACGAACGTGATCGGATAGCCGGCAATCAGACTCGCCACGAGGATCACGCCGCGCGCGTTGCGCGTCGCTCCGGCGCTCGACAGCGACAGCGCGAAGCACAATGCTCCGAGGAGCAGGGTCAAGGCCATCCCAACCGCCGGGAACACCAGCAGCTCTGGCTCTCCGCGCAACACGCTCGCACTGGCGCGCAGCAACCGCAGCGCACGCCGCCCACGCCGCTCGCCGATCACCGAGGCCTGCGGAGCGAACGGCTCGAGCGCGGCCGTCGAGTCGAGGCCTGTCGCTGCGTCCTGGTCGCCTTCGGAATCGCTCACGACCTCCAGTTGACGCTGCACCGCACAGCTCGGACAGAAAGTCTCCCCGTGCGAGAGCGCCCAACCCGCACGCCCCAAGCCTCGCGACATCGCGCTTTCCTCGATTGAGACGGTTTGGTCACAGCCGTAGCAATGGATGCGCACACAGCCCACGAAGTCCTTATCGGGCCTCAGGGCGAGGTGCTTGAGGGCAGCCACCGCACCACAGCCCTCCAAGCCGCCCCCCGCGGGTCGATGTGAGCTCGATGGCCACCAGGGGCGCCGGCGATCTCAACGAGGCTCACCTCGCCGCCGGCCCGCCCGCTCGCTCGCTCGTAGCCGCGACTGAAGTTGACCGAGACGGTCTCATCGTCGGCGCCGTGCACCAGCAGCACGGGCATCTCTAGCGGGATGTGCGTCATCGGGTCAGCGATCGCGTATCGCTCGGGGACGGCGTCCGGTGCGCCGCCGATCAGCTCAGCGACCACGCCTCCCCGCCAGGCATGGTGAGCGCCGGCCAGATCACACACTCCGGCTTGGGAGATCACTCTGATGGGCAGGACCCGCGGATGGGCGCCGGGGGCTCCCGTAGCCAGATGCGCCCTGCCGGCGGCCCACAGCGCCAGCTGCCCGCCAGCGGAGTGGCCCAGGAAGTTCACATGCGCCAAGTCGAGCGGCAGGTCGAGCTCGGCGAGCAGGTCGATCGCCGCCGCCACGTCCTGGAAGGTCTCGGGCCAGCCGCCGCCATCACCGAGTCTGCGGTACTCGATGTTCCAGGTCGCCCAGCCCCGCCGCAGCAGATCGCCGGCCAGCCCGCGCATCACCACGCGGCCGTAGCGTGCCCGCCAGGAGCCGCCGTGGATCAACACCACCACAGGCGGCAGGTCGATTCCCCGCGGCAATCTCAGCTCGGCGTGTTGAGAGCGATGCGAGCCATAGCTGTATCGGCGCCCGGGTATTAGGAAGTCGCCGAGCAGGCGCACGCGAGTCACCGGCGCAATGGTCGCAGACACGCCCCCGCCGGTGTGACCTGTGAGAATGCCGCCGTGGACTTCGATCTGCCAGCCGACCACCAGCTGATCAGGCGCACCGTGCGCGAATTCGCCGAGGGCGAGGTCGCTCCGGTCGCCGAGGAGCTGGATCGCACGAAGTCCTTTCCGTACGAGATCGTGCGCAAGCTCGGTGAGCTGAATCTGATGGGCATCCCGTTCCCGGAGCAGTACGGCGGCGGGGGCGGCGACACGCTCGCCTACGCCCTGGCCGTCGAGGAGCTGACCCGGGTGGACTCCTCGGTGGCGATCACGCTGTGCGCGCACACCTCGCTGGGCACCCAGCCGGTCTACCTGTTCGGCTCCGAGGAGCAGAAGCTCCAGTGGCTGCCGCAGCTGTGCTCGGGGCAGCGGCTCGGCGCGTTCGGCCTGACAGAGCCGGAGGCGGGCTCTGACGCCGGTAATGTCAAGACCCGCGCGACGTTGCAGGATGGCGAGTGGACAATCAACGGCGCCAAGCAGTTCATCACCAACGCCGGCACCGATATCTCGGGGATGGTCTGCATTACCGCGCGCACGGGCGAGGAGGAGATCTCGAACCTGATCGTCCCCAATGGCACCGCCGGCTACGAGCAGGGCGAGCCCTACCGGAAGATGGGCTGGAACGCCTCCGACACGCGCCCCCTCTCCTTCAGCGATTGCCGCGTCCCGGAGGAAAACCTACTCGGCCCACGCGGCCAGGGCTTCAAGCAGTTCCTGCACATCCTCGACATCGGCCGTATTGGCGTCGCCGCGATGGGCGTCGGCCTCGCCCAGGGAGCGCTCGAGGAGGCGCTGAAGTACGCCAAGCAGCGCAAGGCGTTCGGCAAGTCGATCTCCAAGTTCCAGGCGATCCAAGCGAAGCTTGCCGATATGTCCACCGAGATCGAGGCCGGCCGCCTGCTCGTCTACAAGGCCGCCCGCGAGAAGGATCACGGCCGCAACTTCACTTTGACCGCCGCCCAGGCCAAGCTCAAGACCGGCCGCCTCGCCGTCCGCTGCGCCGAGGAGGCGGTGCAGATCCACGGCGGCTACGGCTTCATCGAGGAGTACCCGGTCTGCCGCTTCTACCGCGACGCCAAGATCCTCACGATCGGCGAGGGCACCGACGAGGTCCAGCAGATGGTCATCGCCCGCGCTCTCGGAGCCTAGGAAAAGCCGAGCTGTGCTACTTCCTCTGGCAGGACACGCCCGCCACCGCCACCGATGTCCAGGTCCGCGAAGCCATCGTCAGGGTGCTCAACTCCGAGCACGCCCACTTCAGCCTTGTATGGGAGAGCGCCTCCGCCCATCAGCGGCTCCTACTGAGGGCCCTGGCTGAACAGCCCGGGCATCCGATCTCAGCAGACTACCGTCGCCGTTACGCGTTGCCGGGAGGATCGAGCGTCCAGCGAGCCTTGGGTGCCTTGGAAAAAGCCGAGTTGATTGGACGCCGACGGGGCGAGGCCTGGATCAGTGAGCCGTTTCTCGCGTGGTGGGTGCTACTGAACGACGCGTAGAGAGCCTGCCCGCAATCAGATTACGCAAACTGGCGTAACGCATCACTGCGTAACGCGCGCAGGTGACCCTCCCTCTTCCGATCAAGCCGACTCAGCGAGGCTCGAGAATAACGAGCGGTATCTCCCGCTCAGCGCGCCGACGGTAGGCCTCATAGCCCGCGTAGACTTCCACCGCGAGCTTCCACAGTCGCCCGCGCTCCTGCGGCTCGGCGACCTGGGCGCGCACGTTCATGCGCTGTGATCCGATCTGGATGGTGGTGTCGGGGTTGGCCAGCAGGTTGTGAAACCAGGCGGGATTCTTCGGATATCCGCCCTTGGAGGCGACCAGGATGACGTTGTGACCGTCGCGGGCGAACACGAGCGGCGTGGTGCGCAGCGTTTTGGTCCTGGCTCCCACGTGGTCCAGCAGCAGCGCCTCCGGGGCCCCCGGGAAGCGATGTCCAATCAGCCCGCCGGTGGCGTGGTAGACCTTCGCGTGCCCTCTCATCAGCCAGATCAGCAGCGACCAGTTGCGGTCGGCCCAGCCCAGATAGTCGATCGCCATTGGTGATCGCGGCGTACTCGGTTAGCATCGAACATAGATGCCGGATCAGATCACCGACACCGAGCAGCACACGGTTGATGCCGCCGACCGGCTCACGGCACCCGCCCAGGCGGTGAACGGACACGGCAAGGACCCCGTGACGCTCGCTGATTGCGTGCGAGCGTTCGCGCGCCAACCCTCCCCGCCGTATCTGTTTGGCGCTGTGGTGCTGTTGCTCGCGCTGCGCCTGCTGCAGGGATCGTGGAGCTGGCGCGACGCGGTGATGGCCGCCGGGCTGGTCGCGGTCACCCCGTTCGTGGAGTGGCTGATACACGTTTACCTGCTTCACTCGCCGCCGTTTGAGCTCCTCGGTCGTCGTGTGGAGATGCTCACCGCGCGCGAGCACCGTGCTCATCACGAAGCGCCGGGCGTGCTGAATGGGGTGCTGCTGCCCGTGTATGGGGTGCTGATCTTCCTGCCGCTGATAGCGCTCGTGGACTGGGGGCTGTCGTTCCCCCTAGCGCTGGTGCTGGGCGGCCCGCGGCTGGCGTATGCGACCAGCGGTGTGGCGGTGAGCTTTGCGATTCTCGCCGCCTATGAGTGGACTCACTTTTTGATCCACACCCCCTATAAGCCACGGGGACGCTACTTCCGCGCGGTGCGCCGCAACCATCGCCTGCACCACTACAAGAACGAGCGTTACTGGTTCGGTGTGACATCGACTGTGGGCGACCGGGTGATCGGGACTCTCCCCGACCAGCGCTCCATCGAGCGCTCGCCAACCGCGCGCTCTCTGCACGCCGAGCGCTGATCAGCCCCCGTGCTGTTCGAGTAGCACGGTGGCGGCGCTGGCTGGGTCGAGGCGCCGCTGCACGACCTGCTCCAGCAGCCGCTTGAACTCGGCGTCCTGGTGTAGCTCGGCCTCCAGGCGACGGCGCATGCGCGCGGTGGCGATCGCCAGCACCTCGCTGCGCAGGTTTCGCCCTCGCCGCTGTTGCAACGTGCCCTCCGCGAGGATCAGCTCGCGATGCTCGTCCAGGCGCTCGACGAGCTCGCCGATCCCCTTTCCGTGGACGGCCTCGGTCTTGACGATCGGCACCCGCCAGCCCCCACGCTCCGACTCATCGAGGTTGGCGAGCGACAGCACCCCCCGGATCTCCCGCACCATCGTGTCGGTCATCGGATGATCGGCCTTGTTGATGACGATGACGTCCGGTATCTCCATCACCCCGGCCTTCAGCGCCTGTATCGAGTCACCGGAACCGGGCATCAGGACGAGCACGATCGTGTCGGCGTGGTCGATGATGTCGATCTCCGCCTGACCGACCCCCACCGTCTCGATGAACACCTGGTCCCGCCCGGCCGCGTCGAGCAGCAGCGCAGCCTGCAGAGCGGCCTCGGAGAGACCGCCCAGCGCCCCGCGGTTGGCCATCGAGCGTATGAATACACCCGGGTCCAGGAAGTGCTCGCTCAGACGGATTCGGTCACCCAGCAGCGCCCCGTGTGTGAACGGGGAAGACGGATCGACCGACAACACACCAACGGTGCTGTGTGTCTCTCGACGCGCCTTGGTCAACGCTCCGATGAGCGTCGACTTGCCCACCCCCGGCGGTCCGGTGAATCCGTAGACGGAGGCTTTACCGGTGTGCGGGTAGACCTCCCGGACGAGCTCCCAACCCTCGGCGCGGTCGTCCTCGACGAGCGAGATTCCGCGTGCCAGAGCACGCCTGTCCCCCGCCAGCAGGCGGGCGGCGAGCGTCTGGTCGTGTGGGCTTGAGGCCGACATGGAGTTCGCAAGTATCGCCGAGGTGACCCTCAGCGCGCCGGGACGGTCCGATCCTCGTGGGCTGGCACTCTCAGGTCCCTGGTGTCTGGCGCGGGCTAGGATCCCCGCTCGTGGATGGTGGCACTGGACTGGCTGGCGGGCATTCCGAACACGTGACCGAGGACGGCCCGCGGCGAGAGCCGGCGCCCGCGACGGGCGGCCCGTTGGGCCTGCTGCGATTCATGCGAGCCAACAACATGCTGCGCCTCCCGTACGCGCAGATGATCGCCCGTCTGATCTTCTTGAAGGCGCGCTTCGGCGCTCGCCTGCAGACCGATGGCCTGTGCTTCATCTGCCCGGGGGTGAAGCTCGAGATCGGTCCGACCGCGACCCTGAGCATCGGTCGGTGGGCGTGGATTGGGCACGGCACCAAGATCCGGGTGCACGAGGGGCATGTCAGCATCGGCGCCAAGACCGTGATGGGCCAGGAGTGCACCATCTCCGCCTACCAACACGTGAACATCGGGCGGGAGTGCATCATCGCCGACCGGGTGATGATGATCGACTTCGATCACGGTGTAGTCGAGGTCGATCGCCCGATCCGCCTGCAGGGCATCTACAAGCGCGACGTGCGTGTCGGTCACAACGTGTGGATCGGCTACGGGGCGTGCGTTCTGCGTGGCGTGACGGTCGGCGACAACAGCGTGATCGGCACGAGCTCGGTCGTCACTAAGGCTGTGCCGGAGAACGCGGTCGTCGCGGGCTCGCCCTCGCGTCTGATCCGCATGCGCGAGTCACCGCGCACGATGCGCTGGGAGTGAGCGTCAAGCGGGAGGCGCGCCTCTCCTGCAGGTGGCCTCGTGTACCTCCTGGGTGAGGGTGCTCAGCTTCTCGCTCAGCGTGTGGATCTGTTCGGTTAGATTGGTGTTCCTTTGCAGCAGGTCGTTCTGCAGCTGCGCCAGCTCGTCCCTGTGCTTCGCCGCCGCTTCCTCGTTGGCCTTGTCGGTCCGCGTCTGTGCCTTCTGCGCGATGATCACCAGCGCGCCGGTGTAGAAGGCCACGGCGGAGAAGACCAGGTTGAGCAGGATGAACGGTGCGGGGTCAAAGCCCTTCCCGTTGAGCAACCCGGTCCACGAGTTGCTCAGGAAGTGAATCACGTGGTTTGACAGCACCCACGCGACGATCACGCCCGAGCTCACCAGCAGGAACCCAACCGTGCCCATGCCGCTGGCCACCGCCTCCGAGACCCGCTCCATGAAGCTGCTGCCTCCCGCGTATGGAGATGGCCCAGCGGGACTGTCGCTGTAGTGCTGGTGATGGCGCATTGGATCGAGCCCGTCCGCGCTCAACTGCTCGGGGGGCTGTGGCTCTGTCGCTGTCGCTGTCATCGTGCTCCTCTCCTCAGAAGGTTGTCGATGGATCATCGCTGAGCGTTACGACGTGTTCAGCAGATGGGCGCGATCGGCGTGGACCGCCAGGTTGCCGATCTCCTCCGTGGCCGCCGGGTCCTCGCCGTGCAGGGCTCGGCAGAACGCTCGATGATGCCTCTGGAAGCGTTCCCGCGCATACGGGACCGCCAGTCCCCGGGAGATCATGAACGGCCAGTCGCTGGCCTGCAGCGCCAGCAACTGTCGCAGCGCCATCGAGTTCGCGCGGTGTGCCGCGGCGATCAGCGACAGCTCCGAGGCGCGCACCGCGAACGCCATGTCGGCGACCGCCGGCCCAGACCACGTCGAGAGGTCCCCGTGCGTCCCCCAGCTGCACGGTGCGATCGGCTCGCCGCCTCGTTCGGACAGCGACGCCGGCTCGACCTGCGCCAAAGCGTCGTCCAGGCGCACCAGCGCAAGGCCCTGCCTGGAGCACTCATCGACCACCGCCTCCAGCCAGGCCATACCCTCATACCACCAGTGGCCGAGCAGCTCCGTATCGAGCGCGCACACGGCCAGCCCGCCTCCCGGCAGCCCCGCGCCGTCACTCCGCAGGCGCATCGCGGTGCGTGTCACGAAGTCGGCCGCGTGCTCGCGCGCCAACGCCAGCGCACGAGCATGGTCGTAGGGACCGCCGTCGTTGGCCCACGGATTGTGATGATGGACTGTGTGGCGGTGGTAGTCGCGGTAGCTGCCGTGCGCCGGATAGCCATCATCGCTCCACACGAGCGACATCGTGGCCCGGTCGATCGGCACGAGCACGACACCGGACTCCCCGAGCAGCGGACGCAGATGCGCGCGGGCCCCGCACCCGAGGCGGCGGGTGAGCTCGACGCACACGGCGCGCACCCCGGCGTCCTTCAGCGGCCTCTGCAGATGCTCGGCGTAGGCGCACTCGGGCAGCCAAAAGCCACCGCCCCAGCCCGCGCCGAAGCGCGCCCTATGGGAATCGACGCCCGTCTTGACCTGGGCGTTGACGGCGACGTCCGTCGCCAGCAGCGGCAGGACCGCGTGCGTGGCGGAGGATGTCCACTGCACGTGCGGGGAAAGCGAACGCAACAGATCCGAGCCACGCTCGGCAAAGCGCCTCAGCGCCCACTCGTAGTCGGTCCAGGAGCGCTCGAGCTCGCGGGCGAGGGTGTCGTGGCCGCCGGCTCTGAGCCCCGCGACGTCCTCGGCGTGGGTAAAGCCGCGCACCTCGCTCAGAAACGTGGTGAACCGCTCGGCGATCCCCTCGGCCTGGAGCTGGTCGCAGAGAACCGGGGTCAGCGACAAGGTCAGCGGCGCGCCGCGATCCAGCAGCTCGAGCAGGGGCAGGTAGCTGGTGGCGGTCGCCTCCCACAGCCACTCCTCGCCAAACGGCCAGGTGCCGAACCCCTCGACATAGGGCATGTGGGTGTGCAGCACGATCGCGAGCATGCCCTCTCGGTTTGCGCTGGCGGTCACAGGCTGCGGGCTGTCACGCCCGGCAGACGGCGAGAAAGTCCAGCGCCCGGTCCAGGTCGGCCTGGCCCTGTGGGCGCAGCACGAAGTCGCTCGCCGCGATCGCCGGGGTAAACCAGTCGTAGAAGCGCCCGGTCAGGCCCAGGCGCTTGTGCACGGAGTCCCAGCCGTACGTCAGGGCGAGCTCGTGCACGCGCAGCTTGCGGGCATGGAACAGACCGAACATCTGCACCGAGGAGAATCGTTCGCGGCAGAGGTGAAGAAACTCCTGCGCCCGGTACTCGTGCACGTGCCACGGATTGTCGGAGCGCTCGGCGCCATCGGGGGCCAGCGTCAGCACGTTCGGGGTGGACAGCAGGACGCTCCCGGACTCGCCGACAAGCGAGCGGAAGTGCTCCAGTGCCGCCGCCGGGTCCTGCAGATGCTCGATCGTCTGCAGGAACACGACCACGTCCGCCGGCTCGGAGAAGGTTTCGATCAGCTCGCGCGCGAAGCGCAGGTTCTGGCGGCGGTAGCGCAGACGGGCGTGCTCGTGCGCCTGCGGATTTGCGTCCACGCCGACAACGCTCGAGGCCGTCGCGGCCAGCACGTTTGAGCCGTAGCCCTCGCCGCAGGCCATGTCGATCACCCGCAATCCGCCGACGCGACGGGCGATCCATTCGTACACGGCCAGGTGACGCCGAAACCAGTAGTTCTCCTGCGGGACGTCGGGCAGCGTGCGCTCCCCGGTGAGCTCCAGTGGAGGCACACCTTCGGGCTGGTCACGTTGTAGGTAAACGGGCATGGACACGGCGCGCGAGTATATGGTGCCGGGTCATGTCATCCACTTTGAGTCCCGCCGAGATCCGTGACGTCAACGCCCGCTACCACGACGTGGCGGCCGACCACTACGACTCGAAGTGGGGGATCGACTTTGGCGAGATCGGCTCCGTGCAGGTCATCGCGAAGGTCTGCAAGGCGCTGGGACACATGCCGTCCTCGTTCGCCAGAACACTAGAGATCGGCTCTGGAACTGGCTATTTCACGCTCAACCTGATGCGTGCCGGCCTGATCGAGCAGGCGACGTGCACCGATATCTCACCCGGGATGCTCTCCACGCTCGACTCCAATGCCAAACGGCTGGGGCTCGAGGTTCAGACCGCTGTCGCCGACGCCGAGCGCCTGCCCTTTCCCGCCGACAGCTTCGATTTGGTCTTTGGCCATGCGGTGCTGCACCACATCCCGGATCTGCACCGGGCGTTCGGCGAGTTCGATCGTGTACTCAAGCCGGGTGGGATGGTGCTGTTCGCGGGCGAGCCCTCGCGTTACGGCGATCGCCTGGCGAGGGTACCCAAGCGCCTGGCCTCCGCCGTGGCGCCCGCCTGGCGTGGTGCGATCAAGGCGCGACGCCTGGCGCCCGTGCACGAGGAGCACTCGGACGCCTCGCTCGAGGGCCTCGTGGACGTGCACGCCTTCGCCCCCGCCGAGCTGTCGGGATTTGCGCAGCAGGCGGGCCTCGAGCGGGTGCGGGTGACCGGCGAGGAGCTGCTGGCGAACTGGTTTGGCTGGGCCAACCGCACACTCGAGGCGACCGCCGAGCCAAGCGATGTTCCCTGGGCGTGGCGCCAGTACGCATACCGCGGCTATCTTGCGTTTCAGAGACTCGATCGCGCGTTGCTGGAGTCGCGGCTGCCGGCCGCGATCTTCTACAACCTGATGATCACGGCAGGCAAGCCGTCGAAGCCCTAGACAGCACGCCTGCTTCACCGCCAGCCGATCGCCAACCTCGCCGAAGAACTCCCAGATCTCCTCCCGGGCCCAGAGCACGACCACCGGGTCCGAATCGCCGGCGAAGCACCCGGCGCGGCCGTGAGCGACAGCCGTGGCCCGCAAGCGCAGCCCCCCGGTTGCTCATAGACTGATCGCTGGTGTCCGAGAGCCTGCTCGAGAACTTTCCCCTCTTTCCCCTGGACCTAGTGGCGCTCCCAACCGAGCGTGTGCCGTTGCACATCTTCGAGGAGCGCTACCTGACGATGATCGACGGATGCCTGGAGCACGGCGGCGAATTCGGGATCCTGTGGCTGGCCGAGGATGAGCTGAAGTCGATTGGCTGCACATGCGAGGTGGAGCGGGTGCTAGATCGCATGCGGGACGGACAGCTCGACATCGTGGCGGTCGGCAAGCGCCCGTTTCGCCTGGTCGAGCGCCAGGACTCGATGCCCTACCCGGCCGGCACCGTCGAACTGCTGGCCGATGAGCCCGAACCGGTGGACGTGCAGACCGCGAAGACCGCCCGCGACATCTACGCCGAGCTGGTGGAGCAGGCGACGGACAACGCCCTGGAGAGCTCCGAGCTCGAGGCGATGGACGCCTACCGGATGGCGGGGACCGTCGATTTTGGCGTCGACGCCAAGCAGGAGCTCCTCGAACTGCGCTCCGAGAACGCCCGCTTGCGGCTGTTGACGTTGCTGTTGCGGGCGGCGATGAAGCGGCTGGAGTTGATCGAGCAGGCCCAGAGTCACGCCCGCTCAAATGGCAAGGTGCGGTTTGGGTGAATCCCGACCGGGGCCTCTCACATCGGTAGCCGGCAGACGCGTTGCGCGGTCTGCAGCACGAACAAGGCGAGTTCGCGCAGGGCCTTTGACTGGCCTCGTGAGTCATCGGCAAAGCGGACGGTTCCGTTGGCGTCGCGTACGTAGTAGCTCAGCACCGAGCCTCTCCCAGCCGGGAGCGAGAGGTGTTCGGAGGAGGGCTTTTCGAGTTCTTCGATGATGCCGCGAGCCTGGACCAGCTGGTCGTTGCCTATCCGCAGCTGCGGTCCGCGGTTGCATCGCACACCGCCTTCTTCGTTGACCAGCAGCGTCAGGCGTGCATGAGGGACGCTTCCGCTGCGGTAGACGATGAACAGGTCGGGCGCCTTCAGGCCACCGCCGCAGCCGCCGAGGAGCATCGCCGCCGATATCAGGGCGAGCGAGATCCGCCTCACGCGACCACCGCCACCCCTCCGCGGCGTGGATCCCCCGCCCCGGAGAGACCCTCCTGGCGGCTCTGCACTCCCTGCACGCCACCGAAGAAGAGGTTCAGCGCATGAAAGCTCACGAGCTCCCGGCGGCGCCCGTCGGTCAGTTGCCCGACCTCGATCCCCGGCTCGTGATAGACCACGCCGTCCTCGAAGTGCGCTCGCGGGGCGCAGATGGCGTCGGCGACGCTCATGTCGCGGTCCACGACCCCCACGATCGTCTGCAGCAGCGCCGAGCGGATCCGGTTGGAGCCCGCGCTGCCAAGAACCAGCTCGACCTCGCCGTCGCGCAGCACGACCGATGGGGCCATCATGCTCGGCATCCGCCGTCCGGGTGGGTGGCGGTGAAAGCCCTGTGGGTTCAGGTCCTCCTCGCCCATCACGTTGTTGACGTGGATGCCGGTGCCCGGCACCACCACACCGGAGCCCTCCCCGTTGGTGCACGTCACCGAGCAGGCACAGCCCTCGCCGTCCAGCACCGAGATGTGTGTCGTTGCGCCCAGCCGCGAGGAGAGGAAGCGCTCCAGGAATCCATCGTCGCCAAGGCCCTGGACGAACTCCGGGGTGCGCTCGGCCTGCGCGGCTTCCATCGCGCTGAGAACGTGCTCCAGCGTCGGCGGGGTGGGGCCGCGATCCAGCAGCGCCAGCGCATACCCCAGCAGTGTTCCACCCGCCGACGGAGGCGGGTTGGTGAGAACCTCACGGCCACGGTAGCCGACGTTCAGCGGGACGCGCTCCACGGCGCCGTAGGCGGCCAGCGCCTCCCGTGTCAGGGACCCCCCACGCTCTCCCAGCCAATCGCATACCGTGCCGGCCACCTCACCCCGATAGAACGGCTCGGACCCCTCCGCCCCCAGGAGCTCGAGGGCGTCCCCCAACTCGGGGTTGCGCAGGAGCTCTCCCTCCCGCAGGACATGCCCGTCCGGTGCCCATAGGGCGGCGCACTCCGGGGTCGAGCGCAGCAGGTCGGCGAGGATCTCCGCGACGTACGCCTGGCCATGGTTCAACCGCACCCCGTCGCGCGCCAGCTTCACGGCCGGGGCCGCCAGACTCTGTAGGGACACGGTGCCCCACCTCCCCACCGCCGCGCACACCCCCGCCGGATTGCCGTACACGCCGCACGAGGCGGGTCCGATGTAGAAGACCTGCACGGCATCCCCGAATGAGACGTCGATCGCCTGCAGCTCCGCCGCGCTGCCGTCGCGCGCACGCGGAGGCGCTTGCACGAAGAAGTCGAGCAGCACCGGCTCGCGTCCACCGCCGGCGACCATCATGTATCCCCCGGCGCCGAGGCCCGTCAACAGCGGCTCGGCCACGAAGGAGGTCAGCGTCGCCGCGACCGCCGCGTCGACCGCGTTGCCGCCCTCACGCAGCACCTCAGCCCCCGCCTGCGCCGTCAGCGGATGCCCAGCCGCGATCACTCCCTTGTTGGCTACGCCCACCACAGAAAGCCTAGACGGGATGCTTCAGAACGCCTCCGGCGGGCCGGACCCGCTCGCGGGACCTCGGCTCTAGAGGTTGGGCGTGAACTCGGGTACTTCCAGCTCGTCGATCGCCAGGCGCCCGCGGCGCGAGCCGGCTCGTGATCCGGCGGTGCGCTGTACGCGGGGCTCTCCGCGAGGCTCCTCGAGCGGACTGGAGCGCGGCTTGGAGCGATCTCCGTAGCCGGTGGCCACGACGGTCACCCAGACCTGGTCCTCGAGCTTCTCGTCGACCATCGCCCCGAAGATGATGTTGGCGTCGGGGTGGGCCGCCTGGGAAACAGCCTTGGCCGCCTCGTTGACCTCCCACAGCGATAGGTCCCGGCTGCCGGTGATCGACAGCAGGATCGAGCGTGCCCCGTCCATCGAGGTCTCCAGCAGCGGCGAGGAGGCAGCCTGCATCGCGGCGTCGGTGGCGCGGTTCTCCCCCGTTCCCATGCCGATTCCCAGCAGCGCGCTGCCGGCCTGGGCCATGATCGTCCGCACGTCCGCGAAATCCAGGTTGATGAGGCCCGGAAGGGTGACCAGATCGGAGATGCCCTGCACTCCCTGGCGCAGCACGTCATCCGCGACACGGAACGCCTCGACCATCGAGGTCTGCTTGTCCAGCACCGAGAGCAGACGGTTGTTGGGCACCACGATCAGGGTGTCCACCTCTTCGGCGAGCGCCTGGATGCCCCGCTCGGCCTGCTCGGAGCGGCGGCTGCCCTCGAAGCCGAACGGCTTGGTGACGATCGCGACGGTCAGCGCGCCGATCTCGCGTGCGATGCGCGCGACGATCGGGGCGGCGCCGGTGCCGGTGCCGCCACCCGCGCCGGCGGTGATGAAGATCATGTCCGAGCCCTTCAGCAGGGCCTTGATCCTGTCGTACTCGTCCATCGCCGCCTGGCGTCCCAGGTTGGCGTCCGAGCCGGAGCCCAGACCGCGTGTGATGGCCGCTCCGATGTGCAAGGTGATGTCGGCCGTGGACTGTTGCAGCGATTGCAGGTCGGTGTTGACGGCCAGGAACTCGACGCCCTCCACCTGGGCCTCGACCATCCGGTTGACGGCGTTGACGCCAGCTCCCCCCACGCCGACGACCCGCAGCACGGGTCGCGCGACATACCCGCTTTGGGTGGGCGGCGCGAACGACGAGTTGGGAGTCTCGCGAGCGTAGACATCCACCTGGTCCTCGGCGGGCTGGCCGCCCGCGCGATCCATCATGTTCTCGGGGATCTCCGAGGAGAAGGCGTGGCGCAGGCGCTCCCGTGGGGTCGGCACCCGCGTGTCGCTCTCCGGCTCGGGCACCGGGCTGGCGAGCGCCGGGTGCGGCAGTCCGCGCTCGCGTGCGGCGGGCTTGGCGACGGCCTTCGGGACGTCGGCCTTCTCTGAGGCCGGGGCCGGGCTCTGATCGTCGTGCTCTGCGTCCTGTGGACTGTCTGGGTCTTCGGTCTTGCGGAACAGGGCCGCCAGCGGGCCCTCGCGCATACTCGCTCGTTTAGCGTTTGCCATTGGCGAGCACCTCCTGAGCAAGCTGCCGGTAGGACTGGGCGGCCATACCGTCGGGCTCATACTTGAGCACCGACATCCCCTTCACCGGGGCCTCGGCGAAACGCACCGTCTTGCGGATCCGCGAGGCGAACACGCGATCCCCGAAGTTCTCCTCGAGGATCTCGATCGCCTCCTTGGCGTGGATGGTGCGCGAGTCGACCAACGTGGGCAGGATACCCTCGATGTTGACGTTCGGGTTGAGATTCTCACGAATCATCGAGAGCGTGTTCTGCAGCTGGATGAGGCCCCGCATGGACAGATACTCGCACTGCACGGGGACGATCACCTTGTCGGCCGCTGTCAGCGCGTTGATCGTCAGCAGGCCCAGGCTGGGCGGCGTGTCGATACAGATGAAGTCGTAGTCCTCGAGGATCGGTTCGAAGGCCTTCTGCAGCGAGCGCTCCCGGCCGATCATGCTGGACATGGCGATCTCCGCTCCCGCCAGGTCGATGGAGGCGCACGCCACGTCGATCTCTCGCCTGCGGATGACCTCCCTGATCGAGATGCGGTGGACCAGCACGTCGTACATCGACTTCTCGAGGTTGTCCGGGTCGATGCCCTGGGACATCGTCAGGTTGCCCTGCGGGTCCATGTCGCAGCACAGCACGCGATGACCCTCCTCGGCGAAGGCCGCCGCCAGGTTCAGCGTTGTCGTCGTCTTGGCCACGCCGCCCTTCTGATTGGCGAACGCGATGACCTTGGCCTTGGCATTCACGGCAGGCTCCGATGCTTGTTTACCTAAGAAAGCCCTCTGCGGGTGAGTATTCGCATAGCGCAGACCGATTCCTGCACGCGAGCACCATCGATAGGTGCTTGCGTAGGATCCGGGTGGTGAGTGCCGAGCAGCCAATCCTCCGCCAGCGGCTCACGGACAAGCGCATCTTCATATGTGTGGGTGCGGGCGGGGTGGGCAAGACGACGACCTCCGCCGCGTTGGCGCTGGGCCTGGCGAAGGAAGGCAAGCGGGTGGCGGTCCTGAGCATCGACCCCGCCAAGCGACTGGCCGGGGCCCTGGGGCTGCGCGAGTTGCCCAGCGAGCCGCGGCTGATCGACCCGGCCGCGCTGGCATCGGCGGGGATCGCCTTGCGCGGCGAGTTGTGGGCGATGACGCTCGACTCCAAGGGCACCTTCGACCGTCTGATCGAACGTCTGGCACCCGACGAGAGCGCACGCGAGGAGATCTTCTCCAACCGCATCTATCGTGAGCTCTCCTCGGCGGTCGCCGGCACCCAGGAGTTCACGGCGATCGCGAAGCTGTATGAGCTCGATCGTGAGGGGAACTTCGAGGCGATCGTCCTGGACACGCCACCGTCGCGCAACGCCCTGGACTTCCTGGACGCCCCCACGCGACTCACCCAGTTTCTGGACGGCCGTGCGTTGAGCATGTTCCTGGCGCCCGGAGGCATGGCCGCGCGGGTGCTGGGGCGGGGCAGCGGCCTGCTGTTCGCGGTGTTTGCGCGCGTGACGGGCATCGACATGGTTGGTGAGCTGTCCGCCTTCTTTCGTTCTCTGGCGGATGTGATCGACGGCTTCAGGGAGCGTGTCCGTGGGGTCGGCGAGCTGCTGCGTGATCCGCGCAGCGCGTTTCTGCTCGTCACCTCACCGGAGCCGGAGCCCGTAGAGGAGACGATCTTCGTTCACCGCGAGCTCATCGAGAAGGGCATGCCCTATGGCGCGATGATCGTCAACCGCGTTCACGACGGCGGCCTCGGGCGATACACCGTCGAGCAGGTGGGCGCGGCGCTGGCCGGGTCGCTGGGTGACCCGCTGGCCCGGCGTGTGGCCGAGAACCTCCGTGACTTCGATGTCTTGGTGCGCCGTGACCGTGACAGCGTGGAGCGCCTGCGCGAGGCGCTCGAGGATCCAGACCCCGTGCTGATCCCCTATCTGGATGGGGAGATCGGGGATCTGCACAGCCTCGATCTGATCGCGGGGCATCTGCTGGGGCGCAGCTGAGCGCTCTGGAGCGCGGGCTCACGCTTGCCGGCGGCAGGCGGCGGCCGCCGGAAACTCGCCCCTGTAGGTGCGTCCGTCGGGGGTGCTCACGAGAAAGTGCACGCATTGGCTGTGGCTGACGACGAATCCTCCATCGAACTGGCTCACCCCGTGATTGAAATGTCGGGATCGACAGGCCCTGAAATGCACGACCTGATCGAGTTCCCCGATGCTGTAGGCGCCGTCTTCACGAAATTTGGCCGGGTCATAGAGAAGGCCGACGGTTGACCACTCAGATCGCGGCAGGCTGAGTGTCGGCTTGGCACCGGCGTTTACTATCGCGATCACCTTGTAGGCTCCGTAGCGGCCACCTGTCCCGCTCGGCAGCGGTTCCCGCGCGCTGTGGGTGCGCAGGTCACCGAGGGCCAGGGGGCCGAGCACGAGCGCCCGTCGGCGATAGTCCGGCGCCAGCCCGCCGTAGCCCACCATCGAGCAGTCGCGCACAGTCGCGGAGGGTACGGAAGCCACGTGCTCGGCGGAGTTCCCGCCGCAGCCGCTAGCGCTCACGGCGGCCGCGGTCAGTGCGGCCAGTGCAAGACGCGGGGCGGTCATAAGCCAACGATATCGGCGCGTCCCGGCCCGCTCCTGAAAGCTCCGGTCCGGGACGTAGGCGCTTATGTCCTGGCCGCCTATTTGACGGTGAGCGTGCCTTCCATTCCGGCCATGCGATGTCCAGGGACCGAGCAGTAGAACTTGTAGGTGCCCGGCTTCAGGGTCAGCGCCACGGTCTTTGAGCCACCCTGGAATGTCGGTGTGGCTCCCACCTTTTCGCCGGAGGACGATTCGATCGTGACGTTGTGAGCGACCGGCGAGGAGTTCGCGAAGTCGATCGAGACCTTGCCCGCTTTCGCGCTCAGCGAGGTCTCTTCGTACTTGAGCTGTCCTTCGGAGTTGGCTTGCAGGCTGAGGCTTTCAGCAGCGCTCGAGCTCGGGGAGGAGGCCGCCTTGGTGGAGATCTGAGTCGGCGGGGTCGAGGCGCCCGCGGACGCTGACTGGCCTTCGTCGAGCCGGTTGAGCGTGTTTTCGCCGTCATCGACGAAGTAGATGCCGTTCGCACTCGGGCTGATCGCCAGGCCGAACAGCGATCCGGCCCCAGTCTTCTCATCCGCGGTCCGCACCGCTATCTGCTGGCCTGCGGGCGTGGTTTCCACCATGTTGCCGTCGCCTCCGTTGGTAGTGATGATGTTGCCGTTTGGCGCCAGCACCATCCCGAGCGGTTCCTTGAGATGACCGCCTTCGGTGAGGACGCTCCCACCGCCCGCCACGGGCGTCGTGCGGGTCGCCGCTTCGGAGACCGCGAGGATCTTGTTGTTCTGCGTGGACGCCACGTACAGCGTTCCGTTGGGGGCGAGCGCGAGCCCGGTGGGGCCGAGCACGAGCGCTTCCGCCGAGTCCACCCACGGGATGCCGTTGGCGATCACCGTTTCACCCAGGACCTTCGGCGGTTGCCCTTCTCCCGATTCCAGATCGATGCGCAGCACCGTCGAGTTGTTGATCGGTTTCTCGCCCTTCACCGGGCCGCCGTTCAGCGCGTTGCTGACGAACAGGCTGGTCTTTGAGCCTTCGCTCTTGGCGGTCGAGTCCCACGGTCCTTGAATGTTCTTGCTCGCGATCGTCTGGATGGTGTTGCCTTCGCTGTCGAGCACGATCAGGCAGCCGTACTTTGCGGTCGCGGACTTGCCGTTGGTGGTCGGCAGGCTGCCCACCACCACGTAGCCGCCGGGGAGAACGTTCAGGGCCGTCGTCAATCCGACACCGCCCGGGCAGGGTCCAGGCAGGGTCTTCGGGTCGATGCTCGCGAACAGGCTCGCCCTGCCGGTGGTAGAGACCTGCACGATCGTCGTGCCGGTGCCCTGACCGTTCTGCTTGGCGCTTTCCTTCGCGTTGAAGTTGCTTATCAGCATCTGGCCCGCCTTGAGCTTGCCGATGCTGGTGGGCACGAACACGATGCCGTAGGGGTTCACGTCGCCGTTGGCGGGTTCGGTCGAGCCGAGCTTGCTGACGCTTGAGAGCTTGGCCAGGAACGGGCCGGAGCTCGGCGTCGATTCGGCAGGCGTGCTAGCGCTTGCCGCGGCGTTCGTGCTAGATGAGCTGCTGGTACTGCTGGAGCTGCCGCAGCCGGCGAGGGCGAGCGCGACACAAACTAGAGCAAGGATCAGCGTTCTCGGCACTGGGGGTTTGTCTCCTGTGATCGGATGTCCGGGGATCGGGCTTGGTCACAGAGGGCGCCCCCCTGGCCGATCGGCATCACGCTCTGGTGTGGATTGCCTCTCGACCAACCAGCCGCGATCACGGCTAGTTGCTATTGACTCCGTGTTCGGAGGGTTTCTTCCCGTGGGATCTCCGTCTTGCCGTTGGCAGACACGCCGTTAGACTTGCCCTCCCCCGAGGAGGAGGCTGGTTCTATGCCGTTCGCTGATATCAACTCGCAGCGCATTCGCTTTGATGACAGCGGCGGTGATGGGCCCGTTGTGGTTCTATCGCATGGCTTCCTGATGGACCGGGAGATGTTCGCGGCCCAGGTCGCCGCGCTGGCTGGCGAGTTTCGCATTATCACCTGGGATGAGCGGGGCTCCGGAGAGACCGAGTTCGACGGCGAGCCGTTCACCTACTGGGACTCGGCAAGAGACTGCCTGGCCCTGCTCGACCATCTGGGTATTCAGGGGGCGGTGCTGGGCGGCATGTCCCAGGGCGGCTTTTTGTCGCTGCGCGCGGCGCTCTTGGCTCCCGAGCGGGTACGGGCGCTGGTGCTGATCGACAGCCAGGCGGGCGTGGAGGATCCAGAGCGCCTCCCGGCCTACCGTCAGATGCAAGAGATCTGGCTGAATCAGGGTCCCAACGACGATCTGGTTGGGGCTATCGCGCACCTCATCATCGGCGATCAGGAGCTCAGCGAGCCGTGGATCGCCAAGTGGAAGGCGCTGGCGCAGGCCAGCATGCAGGCGCCAGCCGACTGTCTCTTTGACCGAGACGACATCACCAACCGTCTGGGCGAGATCTCATGCCCGGCCATCGTCTTTCACGGCACGGCTGACATCTCGATCGAGATGCCCCTTGCCGAGGCGCTCTGCAGCGGACTTCCGGGATGCGTTGGCCTCGTGCGCGTCGAGGGCGGCACCCACGCCTCCAATCTCACCCATCCCGATCAGGTCAACGGGCCGCTGCTGGACTTCCTGCGCTCCCTTTGACGACGCGGCCCATTGGATAGGAAAGCGTCAAATATCTAGGTCGCCCACGGGATCAATCCCGTGTGGCACCATCCGAAGCGGGTGAACGCGGCTGCTCTGAGGGTCCCGAATGCCGCGTGCCGGGATGCCAGAGCGAATGTGCCATCCACCCGCCCGCGGTAGCCGTGCCCTGTGAGGTGGATCGTGAAAGCGCCAAAGCGCCCGAGGGCCCTGCGGTCGGGGGCCGCGATAAATGACCGCGTTATGTGCAGGCTGTGGTGCCCAGGGCACTCATACGCCGCGGAGAATTCGAGCCGGTCGAGCCGTTTGCCGTCGGGGACTACGCCAAGAACGATGCGATCGCCCTCGTCGGTCTGCGCGTGATAGCTGCCGGCGGCGGCTCTCGTGCTGCTCGAGGCAGAGGCGCCCGAGCGTCGAGCGCTCCACGTGACGGCGCCCGTGGAGCACAAGCCATAGCGTTGGGTGTCGAGTGTCCCCGTCAATGTGCCGGACATTCGCCCTGCGGTTGGGTCGATCGCTCCAGCGATAGTGTCGTTTTCTCGGCCCGCTGAGAATCTGACCGTGAATTTGTTGGTCGCGGTGAGCGGCCAAGACTCGTCGTTACTCAATCCGTCGAGTGGCTCGGTGATGAGATGACCCGAGCGGCATCGATAGACAACCGTGCTGGCCAATGCGGTCAGCCGCTGTCCGCCCGCGCCGATCACGAAGCCGATTGGCTTTGCCGGCCTGCCGGCGGCGCCTCGCCAGACGCCTTCGAGCAGTCTCGCCGTGAGTGCTCTGGCCGGTCCCGCGGCGGGAGCGTTCGTGGTTTTCTGCTCCGGAACGGGAGTTGGAATCGAGGGTATGGGTGTGGCTTGGGGCGAGGGTCTGACCGCGTTGACCCATTCGCCGACCCACGACGCGATCAGGTCCGAGCGCGTGAAGACCGTCGGGTAGTGGGTCGAGCATTCGCCGTAGCCACGGCTGACGAGGCCGAGCTCGACCACATCGCTGCCGGCGGGATCGAGCGCGAGCAGAGGGCCCCCGCTATCACCGAAACAGACACCTGTTTCATAGTCCGGAGGGTAGGTGGTGCAGAGCTCATATCCCTCATAGAACGGAGTGGAAAAAGCCTCGCTTTCGCAGAAGCCGGCCAGTTGCATCACCGTCGGTGCCCACTGGAGACGCTCGGTGACGTCCTTTGGCTCTTTTTCGGTCTCCCCCCAGCCAGCCACTATCGCCGAGGTTCCGGCTTCCAGCAGGCGCGAGTCGGACGGGTAGGAGGCGAGCGCCAGCGGCGGCTGTGTCGTGGACGTCGAGAGGATCAGCAGCGCGGCGTCTCCAATCAGGCTCGAGCGATCGAAGCCCGGATAGATGATTACGCGGGAAACCCCGGATACCTGCCGTGGCGATGCCGTCCAGTTGACGTTGCCGGTGACGACCGCGTACCCCGACGGTTCGTCGGGTTGACCGGTGGTTATCTGCTCCGCGCAATGACCGGCCGTGAGGACGACGTTCGGAGCCACGACGGTGCCGCTGCACACCGATACGTTTTCCCCGCTCTTGTACGTGATGTAAGCGAGCCACGGGTAGGTGCCGTCTTGTGCCGAGGTGCCTCCGATGATGGCCGCGTGAGCGAGGAGTCTGTGCGGTTGCCCATGACGCCGTCCGCTACGTGTAAGCGTGTCGGCTCGAGTACCCTCCGGCTTGGAGGGATGCGCCCACGCCGGCGTCGAGGACACCATCAGCGCACAGCTCGCTGGCATCGTCACCAGTAGCAGCCAGGCGAGCTGGCTGATCTTGCGTATCCGAATCGTGGTCTGACGATGGTGGATCAACTGGTCCTCTCGACTGCACGCTCGCAGAAGCGCGAGACCGGGTCAACCAGATCGCCGTATGTGACGCGCTCGTGCCCTAAAGGGCCTGCGCAACACCGCGATCATCCAGAACCACAGAAGCGAGATTGGCGGTCACCGGCCCCTGCTACGCCGCTACCTGGCCACCATCGAACCACTCGAATAGATCGCCGCTCGGCGCATCATGCACCAGAACCGGCGTATGAGCTAGACCCGCCCTCGCTGCGCATCACAAGACGAGGCCCTCCACGGCCGCGCTGCTCAGATTCGAGTTCGAGGCGATTTTGGGCCGGCCGACGGCGCTGGTGATAGGTCCAAAGTTCGCGCGACCTGCGGGCCGGAAAGCGACGATCGGGCCTCCCGCGTGGCGATGCCGGGGACTCATTCTCGATAACGGCGCTTATCACAGCTCCCCAACGCTCGGATACGAGGGCCGGTTCTACCACGGAGGGAGCGGTCGTGCCTGATACCCCTGACCGCTGCCTCTAGCTCTGAGCAGCGGCAATAGATCGGGACGGTCAGTCGTGTCGATCACGACACGGGCACGGCATTGGTTACCAGACCGTCACGGCCCGGGCATGCCGATGGTCGCGCAACCTACGGTCCTTCGTAACTAGCTGCCAACCATGCTCGACCGCGGTCGCGTAGAGAAGACGATCAGCGGGATCCCCGGGAAACGAGGATGGCAGCCCGACTGCGGTGTCGGCAATCGCGGGACTCACGCTCACGGTCCTGAAGCGGGCCGCGAGCTGCTCAAGCCACGAACGAACCGGGATCGCCAGTGAGATCCGCTCGTGCCGGGCCATCCAAGCTAGCTCGAACCACGTGATAGCCGACACCGCCAGCTCATCGGCTTGACCGATGGCGTGCGCGGCCGCTTCGCTGATACGCGCAGGCTCCGCTGTCCACCAGTGGACCGCATGCGTGTCGAGCAGGATGGTGGTCACTGAGCGTTCCAGGAAACCCCGGTCGTGAATAGCTCATCGTCGCTGGCGGTGGACATGGCCACATCGGCAAGGCTGCCCTTGGCAGGCCATGGCCCACTGGCCGGAACAAGGCGGGCCACTATGTGACCGTGCTTTGTGATTTGGACCTCGTCACCTGTAGACACCTCGTCGAGCAACGCAAGGATCTTCGCCTTCGCTTCAGTAGCAGTCACTATTCTAGCCATGAGACCATTATAGCAGTCTCCCATCGACCAGCGGCACGAAGCCCTCAGATCTGTGGCGCTCGGGTGGCTGTCGTCTCAGCTATTCAGCTGGACTAGACTCCACTGCTCAAGCGGCGTCGGCGCTGGTCAACCCGGTCGCAGTGTGTGACGCGCTCGTGCTCAGAAGCCGGCGCTGAGCATTTGCGCCTGCTGTTCCCACAGCGACTTCTGCTGCGCCTCGACGCTCACCGCATCCTCCTGCGCGGATTCGCTGACGCCGAGAGCCTCGACCAGGTCGAGCTGGTCCAGTGGCTGCGGTTGATCCTGTTGGGCTGGCGGAGCCAGCAGCTCGTCGGCCAGCAGCGTCAGGTCGGGGTCCAGGTGTCCACAGATGACGTCTCGCAGCAGCGCCCGCAGGTGCCCGGCGATCGACCTGACGAGATCCTCGCTGGCGGCGTTGTGAGGCGCGGTTCCGGCGATCACGGACCGCTCGAGCGCGAGGGCCCGCGTCACGCGCTCGGTCAGCCAGGCGCGACGGTCTGGCGTTGAGCACAGTGCCGCGAGCCTGCCGGCGAGCATGCCGCTTGCGGGACCCTCCGGCTCGAGCAGGACTCGCAACGCCATCAGGTAGTCGGTGAGGGCCTCCTGCTCGCTCTGTCGTTCGCAGCCCATGTGGAAGCGCTCGAGCGCCCATGCGAGCTCGTTGCCCTCAGGTGTGCGGCGGGCCACGAGATTGCAGAACGCGCGCAGCTCGTCCTCCTGCTCAGGTGCGATCAGAAGCATTCCATGCGGATGGCCACCGCCTGGGAGCGCGAGCGCCTTCCACGATCCGCGCCCGACGCGAGTCCACCCCAGCTCACTCAGCGCGATGCGCCCGTCGCCGAACAACCGCAGGGCGCGCAGAAGCTCGCACAACACGGCCTGCCCTTCGCGCTCGGCGTCCTGCACGTCGGTCTCCTCGCTGGTGAAGACCGCCAGCAGTTGCGGCTGCCCCTCGGCGTTCACCAGTGTCTGCTCGGGAGTGTCCTGCAGGTCGTCGGAGCGGATCAGCGAGAGGCCCTTGGTCAACGCAAGCTCGGTCGAGCTCAGGATGATGCCCCGCAGTGCGGCGAGCACGGTGACCTGCAGTGGCCGCTCGCCGCCCGCTCCCTGCAGCGAGTCCAGCGCGTCGCTCAACCGTTCGGGGCGAACCTCGAAGTCGCTCTGTTCTGAGAACACCTCTTCCAGCAGTGCCAGCAGGGCGGCCTGCGCGCAGCCGGTAGGGTTGGACGGCATCCGGCTGACGCCTCTGCGCATCAGGTAGTGCTCGAGTCCGTGGGCGCTACCCGCAAGCCGGGCGGCCGCCGCGTAGGAGTCGAGGTTCATCAGTCCACGCCAGCGCTCGGCGATGAAGCGCTCGGTCAGCGGCCGATAGCTGTACAGCGCCGGGCGGCCGCGCCGGCCAGAGCTACTGGCCAGTTCGAACGGCACCTCACCGCCGTCGCTTAGCTGCGCCTGGAGATATTCGGCGGCCTGCTCGACGAAGTCCGTGAGAGCTCGCTGCAGCTGAGGTGATTGCACGATTGGCGGTTCGCCGCAAAGGCGAGGGCTCCTGCCGATGATCTCCGCGCGCAGCGCAGATTGCAGGCCGCGGCCCTGGTTCTAGGCGACTGCCGCGGCGAGCGTTGACTTCACGCTCTCGGCGCAGTCAGTGGCGAGCCAGTGCTCGCCGTAGGAGCGCATGTCCTCGATGATCGGCAGCAGCGCCTGGCCCTTCTCGGTGAGGGCGTACTCCACACGCGGTGGGACCTCGGGGAAGGTGTGGCGCTCGACGATCCCCTCCTCCTCCAGTGCCCGCAGCCGCAGCGACAGCGTGCGGGGGCTGATGCCGGCCAGTGATCGTTCCAGTTCACAGAAACGAGAGCACCCCTCGGCCAGATCGCGCACGAGCAGCAGCGTCCACTTGCCGCACACCACTTCAGCCGTTCTGCACACGGGACAGATCTCTCCAGCCGCCATTTCATCCTTTACTTTACCAACTGAAGTAAAGCTTCCGCTGGCGGGGGCGAAGCATCGGAGCCAGGCCGTCCGTAGCCGACGACCGGCGCGAGGGACTTCTAGACGGCGCTGCTGGCGGTCCGCTGCGGCATGTGGGGCGGGGGGGCGACCGGGCCGTCGCGGTGAGACTCGGCCACGGCCACGTCCTCCATCGTGGTTCCCTTGCGGCCGTCCGCTTCCATCAGCAGCTTGAAATCGTGTGGGCTCGAGGCGATGCCCAGCGCATCGTCGTAGGTGACAAGCCCGGCCTTGACGTGCCCGAACAGAGCCTGGTCGAAGGTCTGCATCCCGTAGTACGCGCCGGAGGCGATGACCTCCATCAGCTCGCCGGTCTGGGCGGGGTCGACGATCATGTCCCTGACGCGGCCGGTCATGCGCAGCACCTCGCACACAGCGACGCGCCCGCCGTTGGCGCCCGGCACGAGCCGCTGGGAGATGACGCCCCGGAGTGTCCCGGCGATCATCGAGCGCGCCTGAGCGTGCTGGTGGGGCGGGAAGAAGTCGAGCATGCGATTGATCGACTCGGGGGCGTCCACCGTGTGGATCGTGGACAGCACGAGGTGGCCCGTCTCAGCCGCCGAGAGGGCGGTCTGCACCGTCTCCTCGTCGCGCATCTCACCGACCAGGATCACATCGGGATCCTGGCGCAGAACCCTGCGCAGCGCCCGCTCGAATGAGGTGGTGTCCATTCCCACTTCGCGCTGGTTGATCACCGAGCGCTTGTCGGAGTGCACGAACTCGATCGGGTCCTCGATCGTCACGATGTGCTTAGCACGGGTCTCGTTCATGTGATCGATCATCGCCGCCAGCGTCGTTGACTTGCCGGAGCCCGTGGTGCCGGTCAGCAGCACGATCCCGCGCTCCTCTTCGGCGAGTTCCCGCACGACCGGCGGCAGCACGAGCTCCTCGATCGTCGAAATCTTGTGGGGGATGGCGCGGCAGGCCATCGAGATGAGGCCGCGCTGACGGAAAGCATTGACGCGGAAGCGCGCGACCTCCGGGATCTCAAAGGAGAAGTCAACCTCGTGTTCCTCGGAGAATTCGGCCAGCTTTGTGGGATCGTGCAGCAGCTCGTGCAGCGCCCGCTCCGTGTCCTGTTCGGTCAGCGGAGGGTCGCCGGGAAACGCACCCAGCACACCGTTGATGCGAAACAGAGGCGGCGCGGAGACCTTCAGGTGCAGGTCTGAGCCGCCGCGTATAACCAGATTTCTCAGGGCCGTCTGGACATCGAACACGCCCATCTATCGGCAACGAGCACGGTGTGCTTGAGTAGCGCAAATCATCGCGGACAAAGGCTTCGGGCTCCCGCCACCAACCGGATCGGCGCACGACCCCCGAGGGACGCAGAGCTGTGCGTTGCACGCGATGAGTGATGCTCAGCGCTTGTTTGCGAGCGCCAGCACCGCATCTGCCAGCTGGTCAGCGAAGCGACGATTGAGCGGCTCATGCCGTGCGAGGATGCGGTACCAGAGCGTCGCGAAGACGATCTCGACCAGGAAGTTGACATCGGCCGTGGCGATGAGCTCGCGGCGTTCTACCCCACGTTCGAGCAGTTCCCGCAGCACCTCGCGGCGACGGGCGAGAAACCCTTCGCGGAAGTGTTCAGCGAAGGCTTCATCGAACTGCGCCTCGGCGATCAGCGCGGCTAGCAGCTGCGCGTTGGCATTGGCTCCCGCGACGGTGCGCCTCAGAAATACGCGTAGATCGTCCTCGAGCGCCCCGCCGTCTGGCAGCGGCGCGATAGCGGCGGCGGCTTCGTTGAGTGCCTCGAGGGTGATTGCGGCCTTCGTTGGCCACCAGCGATAGACGGTCTGCTTGCTCACGCCGGCGTTGCGAGCGATCGCCTCCATCGTGACGCGGCCGTAGCCATCGCGTTCGATCAGTTGCGTCGTGGAGGCCAGCACCGCCCGGCGGGCGGACTCGCTGCGTGGCCGCCCCACGCCACGTGTGCTCATGACAACCAGATTACTAGACGCATCGTCCTGTATTATTTCGAGACAGTCCGTCTCCTATTAGACACACAATAGCGCCGTTCGGAGGTTGCGATGCTTTGGCCAGAATCGATTGACGGGATCCTCGACGGCGACCATGCGGTCATCCTCGCCTATGTCACTCCCGCCCAGGGGGTGGTGCTGGCACCAGTGTCGAACTTTCGGGCTGCACGACCGCAGACGTGGGATCGTCACGATCAACAGCTCGGTCGGCGCGTGGAAGAAGCTCGATCGCATCAGGCGCAATCCGCATGTGACGCTTGCGTTTCACACCCGCGCGCACGCCACCCATGAGAGGCCCGAGTACGTGCTGGTACAGGGTCGTGCCTCGCTGCAGCCGTCGGTGGCCGACTACCCCTCAACCGTCATCGAGCACTGGGAGCGGCTGGAGCCGTGGCGCGATCTTCGAGCCGCTTTGGAAGCGCTGGCTGACGATCTACGCCCTTCGCGTCGAGGTCCAGATCGCCGTCGAGCGCGTGATCGTCTATCCAGACATCAGCTGCCGCGGATCCCGAGAGGTGTTCGGCGCCGAGCTGCCCGCCGAGCCGCCCCCCTCGCAGAGCCCGCCAGCCAAGGGCACCGCTCCGCGCATCAACCAGACACGAGCCGCCAGACAGGCTGCCCGCCTCCCCAATTTGCTCATCGGCTGGGTTGACACCGACGGCCTGCCGATGGTCATTCCAGCTGAAGTGAGCGGCTCAAACGACCGGGGCATCGTGCTCGACGTGCCTGCCTTGACCGTGCCGCCAGGTGCCCGCCGCGCGGGTCTCACGGCACACTGGTTCTCACACGGTGTAGTGGGGCAACGTCAGAACATCCACACCGGCTGGATGCAGGCGGCGCCTGGCGCCAGCACCTGATCTATTCGCCACACACACGGGCCGCCTATCGGATGCCCACCTCCCGCACCGTCTATCGCCTCGCGGTGGGCCTGCTCACACGCACACGCCTGCGCCAGGCGCGACGCCGAGGCGCCGGCGAGACCGCTCACCTCTGAGAGCGTTGGGATCGCTCGGGCCCGAGGCACGGCGCCAACGCTCCGCGCCCGCAGCGACGTGCGGCCTACGCGACGTCGCGGAGCTTCTGTGCCTCCGCGAGGCTCTGCAGCTTCTTCAGCGACTGGTTCTCGATCTGGCGGATCCGCTCGCGCGTGACGTTGAACGTGCGGCCCACCTCATCGAGCGTACGCGGGTGCTCGCCGCCCAGCCCGTAGCGCAGCTCGAGCACGCGTCGCTCGCGGTAGGAGAGGTTCTCGAGCGCCTCCCGCAGAGCCTCCTTGGTGAGGATCTCCGCGGCCCGCTCATACGGCGACTCAGCGCGCTCGTCGGCGATGAACTGCCCGAACTCGGACTCCTCCTCGTCGCCGACGGGCTTCTCCAGCGACACCGGCGCCTGCGCGGAGCGCTTGATCGAGTCGACCTCCTCGGGGTCGATGCCGGTGACCTCGGCGATCTCATCCGCGGTCGGCTCGCGACCGAGCTCGGTGACCAACTTGCGCTCGGCTCTGCCGATCTTGTTGAGCTTCTCGACGACGTGCACCGGGATGCGGATCGTGCGCGCCTTGTCGGCCAGCGCCCGGGCGATCGCCTGGCGGATCCACCAGGTGGCGTAGGTCGAGAACTTGAAGCCCTTGCGGTAGTCGAACTTCTCGGCCGCCCTGACGAGGCCGAGCGTGCCCTCCTGGATCAGGTCGAGGAACGGCAGGCCCTGGTTGCGGTAGTTCTTGGCGATCGAGACGACCAGACGGAGGTTTGACTCGACCATCTTCTGCTTGGCGTCGAGGTCTCCCCGCTCGATGCGCTTGGCGAGATCGACCTCCTCCTGGGCGGTGAGCAGGCGCACCTTGCCGATGTCCTTGAGGAACAGCTGCAGCGAGTCGGTCGTCATGTCCGGCTTGAGGTCGAGCGCCGTTTTGGCCTTGCGCCGGCCCCGCTTGTCGGGAGCGCGCTCTACCTCCAGCGCCGCGGCGGTCGCCGGGTCGATGTCCTCGACGAGCTCGATCTCGGACTTCTCCAGGAAGCCGTGCAGCTCCTCGACGTCCGACTCGTCCAGGTCCAGCTCAGAGGTCGCGGTGGATATCTCCGCGTAGGTCAGCACACCCACCTGCTGGCCCTTGGCCAGCAGGCCCTTGATCTCATCCAGTTCCTGCAATTCCACTACTGACATCTGTTTCCGTTTCCGTCGTAGAAGCCCAGACCGCGACTAACGCGACCCGGGTGAGATGGTCGTGAGGAGCACTTCGTCGGGTCGCGAGCGCGACACGCCCGACCACACAGCTGCAAACGTGGGTTCCCATGCTAACGCTTCGCGCGAACTAATCAAAGATGGTAGGACGACCTTTTCGATCGCAGCCGCCCGGCTCGAGGCGCTCCCCGGCGCCGGTATTCCGGCAGGCATCTCAGATCGCCCCGCCGATCCCCACCGCCAGGGGGTGCGGCACGGGCGGCGTTTGAAGCCGCCACCAAATTCCGTGGCTGGAGGCATTTTCGGTCAAGGTACGCGATTATTGCGACGGCATGAGCGAGTCGGACAAGTCCAAACGCCCCGGCACCGATGCGCCGCAGAAGCGGGAAGTACTCACCCGCCTGCCGGCCCATAGGCCGCAGCGAGTGACGGCCCGGCGGGCCGCTACCCGCAAGCGCGCCCCGTCGGCTGACATGCCGACCCCGGACGAGCCTACAGGGGCAAAGGACCCCAAACCGGCCGCCAAGACGGCAAAGCGCGCAACACGCGCGACCCCCAAGAAGCGTGCCGTGGCGAGCTCAGCGGGGACTGCAAGACGTGTTGCAAACCCTCCCCCTGGCCCCGCCCCCAAGCAGGGATTTGAGAGCGAGGATGTGTTGGCGGGTGTCGCCGTGAAGCCGCCCAGCAACTCCGAGCTTCTCATCTCGACCGTCGAGCTGGCCGTCGGTGCCGCCCAAAGCACGATTGCGCGAGGGGGCCGGCTGCTGGCGGGGGCACTGACGCGCCTGCCCCGGATCTGAGGACCGGCCGTCCCGGCGAGAGCCCGCGCGGGGTGCCGCGACCGTGCTCGGGCGACCACGGCGATCTGTATACTCGCGCCACGCCGAGCTCTCGCGACTCCGGTCGCTAGAGGCGGGGGACCCACTGCCAGACGCAGTCCAGAGGATCGCGTCTGGCCGGGGCGAATCGGTCTATTTTGGGCCGTAGCGCCATGAAGGCGCGAGCCCGTCAGCTCACCCCGTAGGCACCAGTGAAGAATGATGCCCGCAAAGCTGAGACAGTCGCTTGTTCTGCTCGTCGCCCTTCTCGGGGTGCCGGCCGCCGCTTTGGCGACGTGCCCCCCGGCGGCGTCGGCCGACGCTGCCGCCCCGCCCCCGACCGGCGGGAGCGTCAGCACGTCGGCAACGTCCGCCACGGCCACGATCGAGCCCCCGATCGTGATCAGTTCGGGCGCGATCACGCTGCGCACCACCTCCTCGGCGATGCTGGGCCATGTGATCGCCTTCAGCGGCAAGACGCCGGTGCGCGATGCCCACCGGACCGTGACCATCGCTTACTACAACAAGACCACCGGTGCGTGGGTCGCAGTCGCGGGCGCACTCGTCAACAGTCGCGGTGCTTTTCTCGTTCACTGGCGCACGAATCTGCTCGGGCGCGTCTCGATACGGGCGACCGTCGGCACCGCCGCACAGGCTCAGAGCGCCTCCTCAGACAGTTCTCAGGCCGCCGAAATAACGATCTACCATCCGGCCCTGGCCACGTATTTCGGCATCGGCTTCTACGGCAAGCAGACCGCGTGCGGGCAGACCCTCAAGCAGCAGGTGATCGGCGTCGCGAACCGCACTCTGCCGTGCGGGACGCTCGTCGAAGTCAGCTACGGGGACCATCGTCTGACCGTCCCGGTGATAGACCGTGGACCGTACGCCAACGGCGCCTCGTGGGACCTGACCGAAGCGGCCGCCCAGGCGCTTGGCATCACCGAAACAGTGCATATCGGGACGCTGGTGGTGGGATCGACCGCGAACACCCCGACGCTCGGCCTGACCGCCGAAGCGCTGCAGATCGAAGCGGCGGCCGCGCTCACCGGCGGCTCCGCGGACTAGAGGTCGCTGCAGTTAGAGCGCGCCTAGCCTTTGAGGTCAACGGGCTCCACCGAGAGGCCCGCCGCCCTGGCTCCGTACAGCTTCATGTCGGCCTGCGCCGCCAGCTCAGCCGCCTCCTGTCCATCGGCTGGACAGGTGGCTATGCCGATCGCCACCTCGAGCGGCACCCCGCGGTGGCTGACCGATGCGCGGACCACCGCGATCAGGCGTTCCGCGAGCATCAGCGCACCGGGACCGTCGGTGTGGGGCGCCACCAGCCAGTAGCGTCCTTCGCTCTCGCGCGTGAGGATGTCGGCGGGACGCAACTCGCTATTCAGCGCGCTCTGGATCTCGCCGACCAGGTGGGCAAGCCCGCCGACGCCCTCGCTGTGACGCAGACGCTCGATCCCTATGACCTCGATCAGCTCAACCGCGAACGGCTGGCGGTCACGGGCGTGGTCGCGCAGACAGCGTCCGATCGAGGTGATCCAGGCCGATGGTCCGCTGCTGCGCGCGTCGTGTATCTCGATCGGCGGCTGGGACGTCTCGCTCCACGGTGTCGGCGGCAGATCGACCGGCGCGGCGGCCTGAGCGGCCTCGCTGGCATCGCCGCTGATCGCCAGGATCGCGATGGACGAGCAGACATACGCCAGGCGGCCGGCCAGATCCGCCACCAGCTGAGCAGAAGGATGGTGCAGCTCGTCGATCAGCTCCCGCCAGAGCACCGCGCGCATCGCCTCGACCGCCGCGAGAACCGATGCGTGGTCGTGAGCGCCTGTGAGCACGGATATCCGGGCGATGACCGTCGCGTCCCGGCCGCCGCCCGTCAGCTTCTGTAGATCGGCCTCGGAGGCCAGGCCGCTTAGCGCCAGGGCCAGCACGGGCGGTGCTCCACTGGCGAAATCGGCCAGCGGAATCTCGGCGGCGCGCGCCAACGGCAGCGAGGCGATCAGCTCGAGCGCCCAGCGCTTGGCGAGATCCTCGGTCCGCTGAAGCAGCGCCGGCAGTGGAGCGTCCGCTACCGGACGGGGAACGTTAGTCAGTTCAGAGCCGCTCATAGAACGTTGAATATCACCAATGGCGGATATCGAGGATCGAGGTTACTGGTCGGGTCGGCGCGCCAGTAGCCTGTGAGAGCAGCCATGGGTGCCGTCGCGATCATCCTCGTGGGGATCTGCGCGCTTGCCGGGAGCGCCCTGCTGCGCCTGCTCGGACGTGTCCGCGGTGCTCGCCGAACGCAGGGGGAGGCGGTCGTGCTCGATCCCCGCGACGACACCGTCCGGGAGCCCGGCGGAGCGGTGCGCTCCGTCCAGACCGCCGAGATATACATGCCGGCCGCGACCATGCGGGAGATCTGGTCGGCGGCCTATCTGGAGCGTCTGGCACGCACCTACTGGCGTTTTCTGGCGCGCGTGACGCTGGGATTGGTTCGCGTCCACTACAGCGAGCAGGAGCGATTCGTCATCGCGCTCATAAGGCCGCTGAAGCTGCTCACCTTCCGCGCGCCGGAATACGAGATGGACTCCGAGCACGGCGTTGTGCGCTGGCGCATCCAGCGGGGGCTGCTCGTCGCCCGCGCGGGACATCACAAAGACGGCTATCTGCAGATCGATGTGCGCCGCCTCCCAAGCGAGGATCCCGACCGTGCCCACCTGCACATCGAAATCGAGGTCGCCAACTTCTATCCGGCGATCGCCTTCTCGGTCAGCCGCCGCCTGTATGACATCACCCAGTCGCGCATCCACGTGATCGTCACCCACGCGTTCCTGCGCTCGCTGGCCCGCATGGATCTCGCCGAGTCGCGGGTCGGGCGTTTCGCAAACCCGCAGGGGCAGGGAGGTGCACGGACGCGGTGGCGCCTGCGCACCGGTCGTTGGGGCGGCTAGCTCCCGAGCGCCACCAGCTTGGATCGATCGTGGGTGGCGCGGATGCGCCTGATCGTGCCGGAGCGTGAGCGCGTGACCAGCGACTCGGTGGTGGCGCCTCCAGCGGTGGGATAGCGCACGCCTTGCAGCACGTCGCCGTCGGTGATGCCCGTTGCGGAGAAGAACACGTCCTCACCGGCGACCAGGTCGTCGCGGTCGAGCACCCGCTCGATGTCATAGCCGGCCTGTAGGGCGGCGGTCCGCTCAGCCTCGTCGCGGGGCCACAGCCTGCCGAGGATCTGTCCCCCCAGGCACTTGATGGCCGCAGCTGAGATCACGCCCTCCGGTGTGCCGCCGATCCCCCACAGCAGATCGACCGGTGAGCGCTCGGTGACCGCCAGCAGCGACGCGGAGACATCACCGTGGGGGATCAACCTGACGCGCGCGCCGGCCGCGCGAATCGCCGCGATGCCCTCCTCGTGACGGGGACGGTCGAGCACCAGCACCATCACATCGCCAATCGGGGAACCCTTGCGCTCGGCTATGAGCTTGACCGTCTCCCCCAGCGGACGGTCGAGGTCGAGCAGGTCGGCCACCTCCGGCGAGCCGGCCATCTTTTCCATGTACACGCAGGGGCCGGGATCGAACATCGTGCCGCGCGCCGACAAGGCGATGACCGCCAGCGCACTCGGCATGCCGTGCGCCGCGAGCGTCGTGCCCTCCAACGGGTCGACGGCGATGTTGACCTGCGGCGGCGAGCCGTCGCCGATGTGCTCGCCGTTGGCGAGCATCGGCGCCTCGTCCTTCTCGCCCTCGCCGATCACCACGATGCCATCCATCTGGACCGACTGCAGCATGTAGTGCATGCCATCGACAGCGGCCTGGTCGGCCGCCTCCTTATCGCCCTTGCCGACCCAGGGTGCGGCCGCCAGCGCGGCGGCCTCGGTGACGCGCACGATCTCCAGGGCGAGGTTGCGATCCGGTCGCTGGTGGGTTTTGTCTGGGCTCATCGGTGATCCCCCCTCTATTCGGCAAACCAGGTTGGCAGAGCAAAACCTATACCAGTGCCACACACACCGTGAGCCGGATCGAGCTTCGTGCTAGCTTGCGGGCGGTGAGCGTCGATCAGCTTTCGCCAGTTCCCGCCGCGGCGAGCGAGCTGTCGGCCGGAGATTTCATCGGCGTTGACGTCGGCGGTACCAAGGTCTCGATCGCGACGATGCACGAGGGTAGGCTGGCGGAGCCTCATCTGCTCAGCACCGAGTGCTCCAGTCAAGACGCCCTGATCGATCAGCTCTCGGGCGGCATCGAAGAGGCCAGGCGGCGCTGCGAGGGAAATCTCCTCGCGGTCGGCATCGGCATACCGTCGGTGGTTGCGTTTCCCTCGGGTCACGTGCGTTCGAGCGTCAACATCCCGCTGCACGACGTCGCGCTCGCCGACGTGCTGCGGGAACGTCTGGGCGGCATCGCCGTGTACGTCAACAACGACGCCAACTGCGCGGCGCTGGCCGAGGCGCACGACGAGTCGGGCAGGTTGCAGCACCGGCATCTCGTGATGTTCACCGTCGGCACCGGCGTTGGCGGCGGGATCATCATCGACGGCCGGCCCTACCGAGGCGCGACAGGCGCCGCCGGCGAGCTCGGGCACATGCTCATCACCCTGGACCCATCCGATGACCATGAAATTTCCTCTGACTTTCCCCAGCCAGGCTCGCTGGAGGCGCTGGCCTCCGGGCAGGCCCTGGATGCGCTCGCCCGACGCACCGCTGGCCAGTACCCGGACTCGGCGCTCGGGAGAGCCGTCGCGGAGGGCCGGAAGGTCGCCGGCCCGGACTTGGTCGTCTGCGCACGCGAGGGCGACGAGCATGCGCTGGCTGCGCTCGCCCTACTCGGCCGGCGTCTGGGCGTGGGCATAGCCAGCGCGATCAACATCTTCGATCCCGAGGTGGTGGCGGTTGGCGGCGGGGTGTCCGCGGCCCACGAGCTGCTACTGGACCACGCCCGCCGGTGTGCGCTGGCTCTGGTGCTGCCCGGTGTGGGCGAAAGCACCGAGATCCGTCTCGCGCGCTCGGGACCGCAGGCCGGGGTCCGCGGCGCGGCGCTACTGGCAAGCCAGCTGTATGGCAGCGAGCGGGCGGCAGGCCATTGACCCGCGGCACCGATCGACGCCGCCCATCCACTTGGCATTAGGATTCCCTTTCAGTGAACCACCGGATACTCCGAGGATGAGCGCAATCGAGCAAGAGCCGCAGAATCCGCTGGTGGAGGGGCTAGAGCGTCTGCCCGTCGCCCCGACCACTCTGGTCATCTTCGGCGCCACGGGCGATCTGGCCAGACGTAAGCTGCTGCCCGCCCTGTACAACCTCGCCCACGAGGGTGCGCTGCCGGAGCGCTTCCACCTGGTCGGCGTCGCGCGCAAGGAAAAGGAGCACGAGGACTATCGCACCGAGTGCGAGCGGGCGATTCGCGAATTCTCCAGACGAACACCGGACGAGGACGTGCTGAAGGGACTGCTCGACCACGTCAAGTACGTGCCCGGAACGTTTGACGATCGTGCCGTCTACACCCAATTGCAGAAGGTACTCGACGAATTTGAGCACGCCGCCGGGGAGCAGCTCAACCGCGCGTTTTACCTGTCCACCGCACCGGCCTTCTTCCCCGTGATCGTGGAGGCCCTCGGCGAGGCGGGATTGGACGAGCACGAGGGTGCCGAGGTGCGGGTGATCATCGAGAAGCCATTCGGCACGAGCCTGCAGGAGGCACAGGAACTCAACCATCGAGTGCTGGGCGTCTTCGAAGAGAGCCAGGTGTTCCGCATCGACCACTACCTGGGCAAGGAGACCGTCCAGAACATGATGGCGTTCCGGTTCGCCAACGGCATGTTCGAGCCGCTGTGGAACCGCAACTACATCGAACACGTGCAGATCACCGCCGCCGAGGACATCGGCATCGGCAGCCGCGCCGGCTACTACGACCACGCCGGGGCGCTGCGCGATCTGATCCAAAACCACATGCTGCAGCTGCTCTGCCACGTGGCGATGGAGCCTCCAGTGAGCTTCACCGCCGAGGAGGTGCGCAACGAGAAGGTGAAGGTCCTGCGCGCGATCCACGAACCGACACTCGAGCAAGTGCCTGAAATCGCGGTGCGCGCCCAGTACGGGCCGGGGCACGCCGGCGGCGAGGACGTCCGGGGCTACTTGGAAGAGGAGGACGTGCGCGAGAACTCGATCACCGAGACCTACGCGGCGCTGCGCTTGGAAGTTGACAATTGGCGCTGGGCCGGCGTCCCGTTCTATCTGCGGGCGGGCAAGCGTCTGGCCCGCAAGATCACGGAGATCGCGGTCACGCTGAAGCCCGTTCCGCATCTGGCGTTCAGCGAGCACGGCTCGCTCGGCGTCAGACCCAATCAGCTGATCCTCACGCTGCAGCCCAACGAGGGCGTCTCGCTGCAGCTGGGGGCCAAGATTCCCGGCACACGCATGCTGATCCGCCCGGTGAACATGGAGTTCCTGTATGGGACCTCGTTTCTGTCGGAGTCTCCGGAGGCGTATGAGCGGTTGATCACCGACGCGATGCGCGGGGATCCGACGCTGTTCACCCGTAACGACGAGGTCGAGGCGCAGTGGCGGATCTGCGACCCGATTGTGCGGGCCTGGGAAAACTCACCAGAATCGCTGCCCAAATATGAAGCTGGCTCGCAGGGACCGGAGCAGGCCTCCCAGATCCTGCGCGAGGGTCACAGCTGGCGGGCGATCTGATCGGCCACGGCTAGCGCGTGCCAACAGTCAGCGACACGGTTTGGAGCAAGCAGGGGGCCAGCCCCGACGAGATCGAAGCGGCTCTGCGCGAGCTGGTCAAGCAGAGACACTCAGAAAACGGCGGGTTCGTCCCGGCCCGCGCCCTGAACATGATCGCGTTCGTGGAGAGCGAGTACAGCGGTGAAATCGCCAACCGTCTGCGCCGCGTCGGCCGCTACCACGCGTCGCGTCTGATCGTCCTCTCCTACGAGCCAGGCCGTACGCGGCTGGACGCCCAGGCCACCATCGCCTCCGACGCCGACCCCCGTCCCGGCGAGTTCAGCCTGCTGCGCGAGACGGTGGTGGTGCAGATCGGCGATCGCCACCTCGACGACCTCACGACGATCGCCGACCCGCTGGTGGTGCCCGACCTGCCAACGCTGCTGTGGTCACCGCACGGACACCCCGAGGCAGTGGACGCGCTGCTGCCCCTGTGCCAGGCGGTGCTGTTGGACTCGATCGACGAGCCGGTCTGGCGCGATGCCCTGGACAGAGCGAACGACCTCAGCAACCGCCTGTACGTGGTCGATCTGGCGTGGTTGCGCTCGACGCCGTGGCGCGAGCGGATCGCGAGCACCTTCGACCCTCCACAGATGCGCATCGAGCCAGCGCAGATAAGGTCGCTCGTCGTGCGCCATCACCCCGAGAGCACCGTCGCGGGCGTACTGCTCGTGGGCTGGCTGGCCTCGCGGCTGAACTGGCACACCAAGCCGCTGCGCAGCGAGGGCGACACACTGCTCGGCATCGCGCACGCCGACCGCCAGGAAGTGTCGCTGCGTCTGGAGAGCGCCCCCGAGCTCGAGGTGCGCGGACTGGAGGGGCTCACCCTGCGCACCACCTCCAAGCTCGAGCTGAGCCTCGATCGCGCGCCGGGAGGGCTGCGCGCCCACCGCCGCGACAGCCGTGGGAGCGAGCGGGAGTGGACGGTCCTGGGCGCCTCGCGCGGGGAGGCGGGTGTACTGGGCGAGGGCATCCGCCAGGCGCTCCTGCGCGACCCCACATACGTGCCCGCGCTGCGTGCGGCACAGAGAATGCTTCCGTGATGCGCATCGGCCGTGACATTCGCATCGACTCCGTGCAGCGGTGGCGCTATTGGCAGCCAGGAGCCCAACCTGCTCAGACGGCGGGGTGACGCGCCTGATAACGCTCGCCGACCCCGAGGCCGTCAGGGTACGCGCGACGAGAGAAATCGCGCAGCACATCAAGCGCGCGGAGAGATCCGTTTGGGAAGCCGGCACGTATAGACAGTGAGAGGTCCGGTGCCCGCCGACCCGACCTCCACGCGTTCTGACATGTGGACTAGTGTTTCTTCTCCCAACCTCCCCGGACAAAGACAGAACATCACTACAGTCATGTGCACCATCGCTTCCCCAAGCGCCAGCACATACCCGCCGAGTACCACCGAGACGATCGCCCAACTGGGCGACGCCCGCCAGACCACGCTGGCGCTGGTGTCGCATCTGGACGACCAGGATCTGCTCGAGGTCCACTCGCCACTGATGAGCCCGCTGGTGTGGGATCTCGCTCACATAGCCGCCTATGAGGACCTGTGGCTGGTTCACCGCCACTCTGAGCGGCCGCTGCTGCGTCCCGACCTGGCAGCCCTCTACGACGCGTTTGAGACGCCTCGCTCGGTCCGCGGTGATCTGGAGCTGCTCGACGTGGACCAGACACACCGCTACATGGCCGATGTCAGGGCGCGCACGATCGAGTCGCTGGAGGATCGCGGCGTGGGTGACGGCGTGCTGTGCGAGATGGTCCTGCGTCACGAGTACCAGCACTCTGAGACGATGCGCCAGACGATGGCGATCGCCGGACTGCTGCCGAACGACGAGCCGCGGCTAGCGGCGCTCGAGGGCGAGCGGCAATGGATCGAAGTGCCCGCCGGCCCCTTTCTGATGGGCGCGACGGACGAGGGTTTCGCCTACGACAACGAGCGTCCGCGTCACACCGCGCAAACCGCGGCTTTCTCGATCGCTTCGCACCCGGTCTCAAACGAGGAGTGGATGAGCTTCAGCGAAGACGGCGGCTACGAGCGTCGTGAGTGGTGGTCAGAGCAGGGGTGGGAGTGGAAGCGCGAACACGACATCGCCCGGCACGAGAGCATCGCCGGGAGCGACCCGCTGGCCGCGGTCTGCCACGTGTCCTGGTTTGAGGCCGACGCGTTCGCCAGAGCCCACGAAGCGCTGCTGCCGACCGAGGAGCAATGGGAGAAGGCGGTCAGCTCGGCGCCGACACTCCAGGGGGTCGGGATGGTGTGGGAGTGGACGAGTAGCCACTTCTCGGGCTACCCCGGGTTCACCGCCTACCCCTACCGCGAGTATTCGGAGGTGTTCTTCGATAAGGACTACCTGGTTCTGCGCGGCGGCTCCTGGGCCACCGACCCCCGCGTGGCGAGCACCACCTTTCGCAACTGGGACTACCCTCAGCGCCGTCAGATCTTCGCCGGTTTGCGTCTAGCGCGGGAAGCGCGATGAAGCCGCTCGTCGATCTCGCCCAGGAGCAGCACATCCGGATCGACTCCCATCTCGACGCCACGCACGAGCGTTCCCTGGCCGAGGACGTACTCGACGGGCTGACGAAGCCTTTCAAGGAGCTGCCGCCGAAGCATTTCTACGATGCCCGCGGAGCCGAGCTGTTCGACCGCATCTGCGAGCTGCCCGAGTATTACCCGACGCGCACCGAGCGGGCGATCCTCAACCGCAGCGCCACCGAGATCGCCGCGCTGACGGGCGCCGCCGAACTGGTCGAGCTCGGATCGGGCACCGCCGCAAAGACACGCGTGCTGCTCGACGCCCTGCACCAGACACAGACGCTAAAGCGCTACGTGCCCCTCGATGTCACCGAGGCAATGGTGCGCGAATGCGCGCGAGAGCTGACCGCCGAGTATCCCGGTCTGCGCGTGCACGGTGTCGTCGGTGACTTCGAGCGTCATCTCGATCGCGTACCACCCTCGACCGGCCAGCGCCTGGTCCTCTTCCTCGGAGGCACGATCGGCAATTTCCCGCCGGGCAGCCGCCGACGTTTTCTGCGCCAGATCAGCCGCCTGCTGGGAGCCAGCGATCACCTGCTGATGGGCACCGATCTCGTCAAGGACCCGGACGTGCTGGAGGCCGCCTACGACGACCCCCAAGGCGTCACCGCGGAGTTCAACCGCAACCTGCTGCACGTGCTCAATCGGGAACTGGACGCGAATTTCGACCCGTCAGACTTCGACCACGTCGCGCTCTTCGACCGACGCCACGAGTGGATCGAGATGCGCCTGCGCGCACGCCGCGAGCACACAGTCCTGGTACGCGCGCTTGGGCTGCCGGTGCATTTCGACACCGGCGAGGAGATGCGCACCGAGATCAGCGCCAAGTTCACCCGTGAACGCCTGGAGGACGACCTCGCCGCCGCTGGTCTGGAGATCGTGCGCTGGCTGACCGACCCGCAGGAGCAGTTCGCTCTGACGCTGTCGCGAATCCGCCCGAACTAGCAGCAAGGCGACCCCTCGCTGGGGTGCAGGCACTATCGACACTGCTCGGAGCACCCCGGGACGGCGCGCTGCGCAACCGGATCCACCATCTTCCCTGAGATATGGGCCCTCTCTCGGTGGATATCCAACTCTGTGATTGGGATTCAATAGGCTCCCGCCCATGAATATCAAGGGCAGCTCAGCGATTGTGGTCGGAGGAGCCTCCGGGCTCGGCGAGGCGAGTGTTCGAGCGCTGCACGCGCGCGGCGCGCTCGTCACGATCGCCGACGTCAACGCCGAGAAGGGCCAGGCGCTCGCCGATGAGCTCGGCCTCGAGTTCGCCGCCTGCGACGTGCGCGAGGAGGACCAGGTCCAGGCTGCCGTCGAGAGGGCCGCCGCCGCAGATGGCGGACTGAGGATCGCTGTCTGCTGCGCCGGCACCGGCTGGGCGCAGAAGGTCTCAGGCTCCAAGGGCCCACATCCACTGATGCCGTTCCAGACGATCATCCAGATCAACTTGATCGGCACGTTCAATGTGCTGCGCTTCGCCGCCACGGCGATGATCGCAAGCGATCCGCTCGAGGACGGGGAGCGGGGAGTGTGCGTCCACACAGCTTCGATCGCGGCGTTCGACGGCCAGGTCGGACAGATCGCCTACTCAGCCTCCAAGGGCGGGGTCGTAGGAATGACTCTTCCGGCCGCCCGCGACCTGGCCCAATACGGGATCCGCGTCAACACGATCGCACCAGGACTGTTCGACACGCCGCTGCTTGCCGCCCTGCCAGAGGAGGCCCGCACCAAGCTCGGCGCCGGCGTCCCCTACCCCACACGGCTCGGTCAGCCCATCGAGTACGCGCAGCTAGCCTGCCACATCATCGAGAATCGCATGCTCAACGGCGAGACCATCCGTCTCGATGGCGCGCTGCGGATGCCACCGCGCTGAGCGGCGAGAGCCACAGCAGAATCGGCCGTGTGCGCGGAATCCTCGCCTGAGTGAAGAGTAGAATAAGGGTGTGGGTACTCATCCTCGTAAGACGCTGATGGAGCCCGGCCATGAGGCCGAGTGGGCCGCGTTGAACGAAGAAAAGCGCCGAGCGCTGACGCCCTCGCCCGATACGCCGATCACCGAGCTATTGCGACGAGGACAGCACCTCTCGGCCCAGGCCGCGCGGTTGTTGCGGGCCGTCGAGCGCGCCAATGGCCACGACCACAGTGGCGAGTAGACTCACATCATGAACACTCGCACTGATACTCCCCTACTCTCCGTCGGCCACGAGGCCGAGTGGGCGATTATCAATCGCGAAGAGGAAGAGCAGCTTCACGCCAGCAACAGAGCGCTGACCCCAGCCCAGCGACTCGACCAGGGCCAGAAGCTCTCTCAGCAGGCGGTTTCGCTGCTCGCTGCCTCCATACGGGCCGGCCATGCCCCTCCGCGAGCCTACTGGTCCTGACCTCGCCGGCGTCGTCGCCGACGCTAACGCCGTTGAGCTTCAGTATGTCGTAATCGGCGGCTTTGCCGTGATCTACCACGGCTACGTGCGCGCGACCAAGGACTCAGACCTGCTTGTGCCCGACGGTCCCGAGGCCGACGCTGCGGTGCTGCGTTTTCTCGAGCGTGTAAACGGTAAGCGGTTGCGCGACGATAAGATTTTCACGCCCGAAGATGTCGCCCGCACAACCACCCTGCGCGTAACCAGCCGCCACGGCATCGTTGACATCATGCGTGGAGGGCTGCCTCCACTGGACTACGACACGGTCGCTCAGCGTGCAGAGAAGACCGACTGGCTCGGTCAAACGGTTCGTGTGGCGGCGCTCTCCAGCCTCGTCGGATTCAAGCGTCTCGCGGGCCGACCGGAAGATCGACTGGATCTCACCAAGCTGGAAGCTGTCAACGGTGAGCTGCCGATCGAGCCGATCCCGGGCCTGGACATCGATACTTGATCCAGTGAGCGCTCAGTCTAGGCACCGGGCAAGGCGAAGCCGAGGTGTGAGCTCGAGCGTTCACCGTCCGGCCTAGCCAAAGGAGAAGCGATGCCCGATTTGCCACCGTCAATTTGGTGGAGGTCAGGACTCGGTGGGCGACCGCCCCCCTTGGGATCGAAGGGCTCTTTGCGCGTAAGCACCTGAACTCGCGCGACCTCGGGATCAGCCACTTTTCGCTACGCGCCGAACCTGCGCAGCCCCGTCGGCCACAGCCACCGCGAGCAGGAGGAGGCCTATGTCGTCGTCGCCGGGTCCGGGCCGGTTGCTGCTCGACGATCAGCTGCTCGAGCTGAACCAGTGGGACGTCGTGCGCGTGGCGCCCGAGGTGGTGCGCGCCTTCCAGACGGGACCAGAGGGGCTCAACATCATCGCCGTCGGAGGCCCTAGGCCCGCGGATGGCGACGGCGAGAGGGGCCCCGCCGCCTGGCCGCAGGAGCAGTAGCGCACCGCCCGTGCTCGATGAACGACCGGGGGCGCCGAGGAGAGCGCCCCCGGAGCGTCGTCTCTTAGCTCAAGCGCTGCACCAGCATCGCCATACCCATGCCGCCGGCGACGCACATCGACTCGATCCCGTAGGTACCGTCGAGGGTCTGCAGATCGTTGATCAGGGTCGTCATGATGCGCGCCCCGGTCATGCCGAACGGGTGGCCGAGCGCGATCGCCCCTCCGAACGGGTTGAGCTTCTCATCGTCGATCCCCAGATCTTCCTTGCAGGGGACAATCTGCGCGGCGAACGCCTCGTTGATCTCGACCACGTCGATGTCGCTCATCGACATGCCCGTGTTCTTCAGCAGCTGCTGGATCGCCGGGATCGGACCCAGACCCATCACCTCGGGACGGATCGCCACGACCGTCGAGGCCAGGATCTTCACCTTCGGTGTTATCCCCAGCTCCTTCGCGCGCTCCTCGGATGTGACCAGCAGCGCCGCCGCACCGTCGTTGAGCGGACACGCATTGCCGGCGGTGACGGTGCCGTCCGGCTTGAACGCCGGCTTGAGCTGGGCGAGCTTCTCCAGGGTGGTGCCGGCGCGGGGGCCGTCATCCTTGGTAACGACCTGCTCGGGAATGTCGATCTCGTTGCCTTCGCGGTCCTTGTCTTTGTGTGCTGGGGCGGTCACCGGGACGATCTCTGAATCGAAGTGCCCGGACTCCTGCGCCGCGACCGCGCGGTTCTGCGATATCACGGCCCATTCGTCTTGGGCCTCACGACTTACGTTGCGTTCCTCGGCGACGTTCTCAGCTGTCAGTCCCATCGGGATATAGACGTTGTAGAGGGAACCCTCGGAGCCGTCGAGCTTGGGATGAAACTCGAACGCTCCACCCTGGGTGGCGCGCGAGACGGCCTCGACCCCGCAGGCGATGTAGGTATCGCCCTCGCCAGCCTTGATCGCGTGGAAAGCCATGCGCGTGGTCTGCAACGAGGAAGCACAGAAACGGTTTACGGTCGTGCCGGGCACGTGATGGTCGATGCCGGCGAGCAGCGCAGCGTTGCGACCGATGTTGTAGCCGGACTCGCCCTCGGCGAACCCGCAGCCCATCATCACGTCCACGATCGAGCTGGAGTCCAGTTGTGGGTTTCGCTCCAGCAGCGCCTTCAGCGGCACGGCGGCCAGGTCGTCGGCGCGGACTGATTTGAGCGACCCCTTGACCGCTCGCCCGATGGGCGTGCGCACGGCGTCGACGATCACAGCATCAGGCATGTGGGGATCTTCTCCTTGGTCTGAATCCACGATTGGACGTCGCAGACGGGAGCCAGCCCGTCGAGCCGCGATGACCCGCGACGCAGAGACGCAAATCCTACGCGACCGGATCGATCAAGCGCGGTGCGGGCCGCCGCGCGGCTACAGATCCAGGCGGCTGACGCCCAGCTCATCGAAGCCGACATGGTGGGCCAGCTCGTGACGAACGGTGCGTGTCACCTGCCCGCGCAGGAGTTCAGCGTCGTGCCCAAAGTCCCTGCGCAGCGTGTCGCGGAAGATCACGATGCGGTCGTGGGTGTCGTCGCGACGTGTCTGGCCTCCTTCATACAGGCCGTAGGCGCGGGCGCGACGCCCACCGTCTGATACCACGACCGCGACATGCTTCAGCGCGTTGCGCAGCAGGTCCGGCAGATCGTCCAGCGCCTCGCGCACGAGCTCCTCGAAGTCGCTGTCGTCGAGCGGGTCGAGCTCCATGAACTCCGCTTCCTCGGGGTCGACCGCCAGGCCTTCGCGAGCCAGCTCCTCGGAGTGACGCACCAGCTCTTCGAACTCCAGCTCGGACTCCGGGTCATGCCAGTCGCCCATGCGCACGGCCAGCAACGCCATGACGCCCATCAGCAGCGCGACCGCGCCAGCCCCGAGCACGACGTCCTCAGCAACCCGTATGACCGCCGTCTGGGAGAACCCCTGCCCGACGAGAATCACCACGACTCCCAGCGCCAGCGCTATCAGCGCCGACACACCCACACGACGCAGGTGGCCGAAGGCTCCGGGTGCTCGTGGGGAGCGCATCGCCGGTGCGGAGCCTTACCTCAACGTGCGGGCTATCACGAGCCGCTGGATCTCGTTGGTGCCCTCGTAGATCTGTGTGATCTTCGCGTCTCGCATCATGCGCTCGACCGGGTACTCCTTCACGTAACCGTAGCCGCCCAGCACCTGCACCGCCTCCACGGTGACGTCCATCGCGGTGTCCGAGCAGAAGACCTTGGCCATCGAGGAGTACTGGGCGCTGCGCGGGTCGCGCTGGTCGGCCATCGCACACGCCTTGTAGAGGAGCTCGCGTGCCGCGGCGGTGCGGGTCTGCATGTCCGCCAGCTTGAAGCCGATGCCCTGGAAATCGATGATCGGCTTGCCGAATTGCTGACGTTCCTTGGCGTAGGCGACCGCATAGTCGGTCGCGCCCTGGGCGATGCCGACAGCCTGGGCGGCCGCCCCCAGGCGGGTGCGCTCCAGCGTGCCGAGCGCAACCCGAAGACCCCTGCCGACCTCGCCGATCACATTGGCCTCGGGCACCCGCACATCCTCGAAGATCGGTTGCCCGGTCGGTGAGGCGCGGATGCCGAGCTTGTGCTCGAGCTTGCCGACGCTGAATCCGGGACGGTCGGCCTCGACCACGAACGCCGTGATCCTGTTGCTCTCGCGGTCGGTGACCGCAAAGCAGATGTAGAAGTCCGCGACCCCGAGATTGGAGATCCAGTTCTTGGTGCCGTTGATCACCCACTCCTCGCCGTCGAGCACCGCCGTCGTCTTCATCCCCGCCGGGTCCGACCCCGCCTCCGGCTCTGACAAAGCGAACGCCGGCGACCACTCCCCGCTGGCGCAATTGGGCAGAAAGCGCTCCTTGAGCTCATCGGAGCCGAACAGCTGGATCGGAAGCGTGCCGAGCTCTTGCACCATCAGTATCAGCGCGCAGGCCGCGTCGACCTTGGCGATCTCCTCGACCGCCATGTTCAGCATCAGCGTGCCGGTGCCGGTGCCGCCGTACTCCACGGGGAAGGGGAGACCGAGAATGTCCTGCTCGGCGAGGACCTTGCGTATGTCCCACGGGTATTCGGCCTTCTCGTCGATCTCCGCCGAGCGCGGCGCGATCTTCTCCTGGGCTATCTGTTTGATCGTCGCGCAGAAGTCCAGATGCTCTTGAGGAATCGTGTAGATGTCGCTGAGAACTTGCATGGTCGGTTTGATCCTAGTGATCGATTGACGGTGTATGGGACGTGCCAGCGAGAGCAGGCGGTTTAGAGCGTCTGGCTAGGGGTAGTACATAAGCATGACGCCTGGAGCCTCGATTCTGCTGATCGCCGTGGGCGCGATCCTACGCTACGCGGTCACAAGCACCATTTCCGGGATCTCCCTACAGACGGTCGGGCTGATATTGATGATCGCTGGGCTGCTCGGGCTGGTGGTGTGGCTGCTGTTCGTGTTCTCTCGCCGTCCCCCCTCCGGCGGGGTAGTGCGTGACAGGGTCGTAGAACGAGACCCCTACGACCCCAACATCTAGCGAAGCTCACTCCCCGCAGTGAATGCCCTGCAGGCGCGCGCTCCGGGCGACGCCGCTACGCTCAAGTCAGTGGCCCAGGAGAACCCAGAGGAGCTAGGCATAGACCCGGAGGAGCTGGCGAGACGGCTTGCCGGTGAACCGGACCTGCAGGTAATAGACGTGCGCGAGCCCTACGAGCGAGAGGCCGGTCACATCGCTGGGACCCGCCACATCCAGCTCACCGTGCTGGCCGAGCAGGCAGACACGATCGACCGTGAGAAGCCGGTGATCTTCTACTGCCGTGTGGGGGCACGATCGGACATGGCGGCCCAGGCCTTGCGTGCCTCCGGTTTCCGGGCTTATTCGATGCGCGGTGGCCTGGTGCGCTGGGCCAGCGAAGACAGGCCGCTCGCCCCCGAGGGCGGCCGCGTTGCCGAGCATTGACCCGTCCGCGCCGATCTCGAGGGATAGTAAAACCCCCAATCACGGATCTGGGCGACTCTTCATCACCTGCCCTATTCTGTGCAAATCTCTAGCGAGAGTTTATAATTGCACGGATGATAGAGAGGCGGGTAGCTTCTGAAATCAGCACGCTGCTAGACCAAGCGCCGGCTGTTGCTCTCTCGGCCCGCGGCAGTCAGGCAAGACCACACTTGCCCAGACGATCGCCGAGGGACGACCATCGGTCTACCTCGACCTGGAGTCCGTCGCGGACCGAGCCCGCCTCGCCGAGCCTGAGCTCTACTTCGCCGACCATGCGCAGGAGCTCATCATCCTCGATGAGATCCAACGCGCGCCCGGCCTGTTCGAAGTGCTGCGCGGCGTGATCGATCAGGCCAGGCGCGAAGGCAGGGGCACCGGCCGGTTCCTGCTGCTGGGCTCCGCCGCGATCGACCTGCTGGCCCAGTCGGGCGAGAGCCTCGCGGGAAGGATCGCGTTCGTCGAGCTCGCGCCGTTCGACATCACCGAGGTGGGCAAGTGGCAACTGGACCAGCTGTGGGTCCGAGGCGGCTTCCCGGACAGCTTCCTCGCGGGCAACGACGCGATCAGCCTGCGCTGGCGCCAAGATTTCATCCGCACATACCTGGAGCGCGATATTCCACAGTTGGGTCCGCGGATCCCTGCCGAGACGCTGCGACGGCTGTGGACGATGTTCGCACACCACCAAGGCGGATTGCTCAACGCCGCGCAGCTCGCACGCGGACTCGGCGTGAGCGGAAGCACCATCGCCCACTACCTCGACCTGATGGTCAACCTTCTGCTCGTACGACGTCTGGCGCCGCGGCTGCCGAACGCCGGCAAGCGGCTGGTGCGTTCACCGAAGGTATACGTACGCGACAGCGGCCTCGTGCACGCCCTGCTCGGGCTGGCTGACAAGGAGGCCGTGCTCGGGCACCCCATCGCCGGGCCGAGCTGGGAGGGCATGGCGATCGAGAACCTGCTCGCGGCGGCCGGACCCCAGGCGCAGGGGAGCTTCTACCGCACCAGCCACGGCGCAGAGGTTGACCTCGTCCTTGCCTGGCCCGGCGGCGAGGAGTGGGCAGTAGAGATCAAGCGCAGCCTCACGCCCACCCCAGAGCGCGGCTTTCACACAGCCCTTGCCGACCTGACGCCACAGCGCGCCCTGGTCGTCTACCCCGGCACTGAGAGTTACCGTCTAGCGCCATCGATCGAGGCGCTCAACCTGGCCGAGCTATGCGAGCAAGCACAAGCACGCAGCCAGGCCGCGTGACGCTGTGGTCAAACCTGCTCCAAGGTGTCTCCAACACCAGCTCAATCATGCTCCGCCGGCTTGACCTTGCGCAGCACCTCGGCGACCTTTCCGTCGGGGCCAATGATGAACGTCGTACGCTCAGTTCCAAAGTACATTTTCCTGTACACCGACTGCTGACACAAGACATCGACCCAAGAGAAGGGAGACCCACATGGAGGCATCCGAGTACCCCGAGGTGAGCGCGGGAGACGGCTACGCGGTAGGGGGCCTTGAGGATCTGGGCGACGGCTACGGCTTTCGCAAGGTGCGCAAGGGCCTGGGCGTGACGGCGTTCGGCATCAACGCGATCGTCATGCCCGCTGGCTATGAAACGGGCATTCACTACCACGACGAGCAGGAGGAGCTGTACTTCGTGCACCGTGGCGAGATGGAGATCGAGTTCGGGGACGGCTCGGTGCATCGTCTCTCCGAGGGGGCCTTCGCGCGAGTGGACGCCTCCACACTGCGCAAGCTGCGCAACGTTGGCGAGAGTGACGCGATCTACGTATGCGCCGGCGGCAAGGACGGATATGTCGGGCGCGACGGGAAACTCCCCGACGGCGAGGGACGCGTCAGTGGTCCTCCCGGCGCGGCGGGAGCGGGTCCGGTCGGCGGCTCCTGAGCGTCGTCGCTCAGGCCGCCCGGGGGCGCAGCAAGGGCACCGATGGCGGCCCTCTACATAACGCCGGAGCTCAGCATTCCCCTCGGCGAGATCACGATTCGCACGAGCCGCTCATCCGGCCCGGGGGGACAGCACGCGAATGTCAGCGCCTCCCGGGTGCAGGCGAGCTTTGACGTGAGCTCTTCCCGTTCGCTGAGTGAGCGCCAACGAGAACTCATACTCGCTCGTGCCGGAGGGCTGATCGCGGTGGTGTGCCAGGACGAGCGTTCACAGACGCGCAACCGTGATCTCGCCCTGGAGCGTCTGGCTGGGCGTTTGCGCTCCGCCTTGGCCGAGCCTCAGACGCGGGAGCCCACCAACCCGACATACGCCTCGCGGCAGCGGCGCCTTCAGACCAAGCGCCGCGCAGCCGTACGTAAGGCGCAGCGCCGTCCACCCTCCATCCAGGAGGACTGAGCCACTCAGTTCAGCAGTTCCTTGACGGTTCGCTGGTGCTGCTGACCCAGAGGTGTCCTTGCGGGGTTGAAGCCGATCGTGCTGAACACGCTGCTGGCGCCCGGCACCCACGCGAGGATCAGGTAGACGCCCAGCACGAGCGTTGTCGTGCGCAGCCGGCGCGAGCCCGACAGAGCCGCCATCGGCAGCACCCACACCACATACCAGGGCAGCACCCAGCTGAGGGTGACCAGCAACGCGACCGTCGCCCAGCCGGTGGCGGTGAGTGACTCGCGGCGTCGGTAGGCAAGCGCACAACAGGCGATCACCGCACCGATGAGCGCCACGCTGAGCAGATCACGCAGCGTGTTGGTCTCACCGCCCTGCCCCAGCGCGAGGCCCAGCAGATTGGGAAGACTGATGTTTGTCACGACCCGACCCTGCGTGGACAGATCGGGCAGGTGGGGACCGAAGGCCAGCAGACTCGACGCGCCCAGCACGAGGCTGGCGAGGCCCATGCCGAGCACCACACCGACCAGGCGCCTGGGGGACCGCCACAGCCCGATGATCACAACCGGTATCAGGACACCCGCGGACGCCTTGACGAACACGGCGACGGTGAAGGCGGCGCCCGCCGCGAGGTGTTGCGCGGAGATCGGCCGAAGCCATCCCAGCACCTTCGATGACAGAGGCTCGCGTGCCACCACCGGGTCCGCTTGCAACTCCTCATCGTCCTGCGCGCCGATCCGCGCGCGCAGCAGCAGATAGAAGCCGAGCATGATGAAGAAGACCATGATGAAGTCGTTGTGGTCTCCGCCTAGCCCCCACACGAGCACGATTGGGTTCAGCCCGACGAACACGATCGCCTGATTGGGGTTGCGCCCCAGCAGCTGCGCGCAGCGGTAGACCAGCGCGACTATCCCGAGGCTCGAGAGCATCAGGATCACCTTGAACGCCCAGAAGGAGCCGGCCACGCCCAAGGGCACCACCGCAAAGCTCAGCAGGGTGAACATCGGCCCGTAGGGGCTCAGCAGGTGATGCCAGTTGGATAGCGCGAAGCTCGGGTCGTTGTGTGGCTCCAGGGTCGGGATGGTCGTGTACGGGTTGAGGTGGTGCACGACCTCCATGCGCCCGTAGTTGACGTAGTTGAAGATGTCCGTCAGCGCCATCGGCGGCGCCAGGAACATGATCGCGTGCACACACACCAGGGCCGCGATCACGAGCGACGCGCGCAGGTGAACCACGTACTTCATCCCCACGAGGTAGCTCACATACATGGCCACCAACATGCCCGTGAACACATACTTAAGCGTGTTGGGATCGCGCGTGGGGCCGGGCCAGAGCCCTCCTAGCGGCCCGGCCATCCAGCTCGGGAAGAAGCGACTGTTGGTCGTGGCCGAGAGGAAACTCGGCCGGTCGGCGGCCATCACGACGATCAGCAAACAGCAGGTGAGGATGACCGTCAGCGCGCCGACGGCGACCCACACGGCGGGCGATCTCTCAGCTCGCGCCTGCTCGTGCCCGAAGACCGATACGCCAGCCCGTGTCGTCGGGAGGGGAATGGTTCTCGCGTTGGCGGACATGGCTGCTAGATGTGGCTCGCGGGTATCGACCTCGGAGGAGCGCGGAAAGCACCAGCCGAGAAATATCGCTGCAGTTTAGGGCTCTGCACAAGCCTTAATCTGCTCTCAACAGCCACGCGACCGACGGGCTCGGGTCAGCGTCCGAGACCTCAGACGATCGGCGCCCTCAAACGGCTCTTGTTTGGCCTCATAGAAGGGGCCCGCCGAGGCGGGCCCCCTTGGGCTGGTCGGTGGCAAGCGCCACCGATCACCGTGGATCTAGATCGCTGTGACGTTGATCGCCTTGGGCCCCTTGTCGCCCTGCTCCGCGTCGTAGGAGACCTTGGCCCCCTCCTGGAGTGAGCGGTACCCCTCGCCGTTGATTCCTGTGTGGTGGACGAACAGATCCTTGTCGCCATCATCGGGTGTGATGAAGCCGAATCCCTTGTCGTCACTGAACCACTTCACGGTGCCAGTTGGCATGTGAGTTTCCTCCACGCTATGTGCTTGCTGCTACGCGGAGGATGCTTCAAGAGCTTCGACCTGCGAGAGCCTGCACTGCTTTCACCGGCTCTTGCGGCCGGCCAGACAAACACGAAGTTAGCAGGTCATTCGGCACGCGTGTTGCAAAGTCGCTAACGCGAATGGGCGACTCACAACCGCCGAGATCGGCGGTCTCACTAGGCTAGACGCAAATGAGAAGCGTTTTCAGCGACCTGCTGGGATCCGCCCGTGAGGATGAAGCGACGGCGCTCCTGAACGCCAGGGACATCGCCGAGGGTCTCTACCTGCAGGCACGCTCGAGCACCGAGCACTCAGATCTCCCCTACGTGCTGCTCAATATGGCGAGCACGACCGACGGTCGCGCGAGGATCCATGGACGCTCGGGCGAGATCGGCAATCGCTCCGATCGCGAACTCTTCCATGAGCTGAGAGCCACCGTTGACGGCGTGATGATAGGCGCACAGACGCTGCGCACAGAGCGCTACAACGGGATCGTCGCGGACCCCCAGTTGCGCCAGCTCAGGGCCCACCGCGGACTGGCGCAGGAACCGTTTGCGTGCATTCTCTCGGCGAGCCTCGACATCCCAACCGATGTCCCCCTGCTCGCCGACCCGGCGGCGCGGGTGGTGATCCTCACCCCCTCGGGTGCGAGCCTCCCGCCCTGCGCGGCGCACGTCGACTACATACGCTCAGAGCCGGGAGTGCCCCTACATCTGCCGACGGTGATGGGTCGGCTGCGTGAGCGCTTTGAGATTCGCACGCTGCTGTGTGAGGGAGGGCCCCATCTGAACGGCCAACTCCTGCGGGCGGGGCTCGTGGACGAGCTGCTGCTGTGCTTCGCGCCGAAGCTCGCGGGAGAGTGCGCCACAGAACCGAGCCTGCCTATCGTCGCCGGCGTCGAACTGGATCCCCCGCTGCCGCTGCAACTGACCACAGCATTCGAGTCGGAGGGCTACCTGTTCCTGCGCTACGGCGTCCGCTCACGCGAGCGCGTCTCGCGGGAGACCACGCCCAGCAGTTCGCTGGCCAGGTGACGTCCCTGTGAGGCAACGCGGGGAGTGGCCGCGATCCGCACCACCACCTCTTCGCCGTCGAGCTCCTCGAGTGTTATGCGCGGAGCGTCACGCAACGGAGTCTGCAGGGAGCGCTCGAGTATCTCCTGAAGGTCACCGGGGGTCATTCCGGCACGCAATCGGGCGCGCAGGTTGACCGCCTCGGGTTCGCGCAGCGGCTGCACCGCGACGTTGAGCACAACGCTGTTGGGCACCATCACCACGTCCTCGCCGGTGGCGAACGTGGTGTACAGCAGGCCCAGCGACGAGACCGTCCCCTCTATCTGCCCCGCCAGATTGCCGCCCTGCAGACGCACCCGCTCCCCCACACGGAAGGGGCGGGCACTGAGCAGCACCAAGCCGGCGATCAAGTTGCCGAGGGTTTGCTGTGCCGCCAAACCGAAGATCACAGCCGTGAAGGCGGTGCCCAGCGCCAGTTCGCTGGCCTGGATGCCCGCGACCCGCAGCGCCACCAGTAGCGCCACCCCGATTGTGGCGAGGCGGATCAGGAACCCGACGGTGCCGGCCGTCGCCGGATCCAGACGTCGGAACAGCGCGGGACCCAGACCGCGGCCGACATCACGTGCGATCGCCCACCCGAGAATCACGAGCGCGACCACGACCGCGATCCGCAACGGCGTCTGCACGCCGGAGGAGAGCATGTCGCGCGCCGGATGAAAGACGCCGTGCCGGTCGGTATACGCCTCGTGTTCGGTGCCGAACAGGCTGAGACGGCTGTCGTAGACGATCACCACGCCCACGAACAGCGGCAACAGCACGAGCGCCTCAAGGCGCGCGCGCTTGACTACCTTGGGGCTTATCTGGCGAAGCAGTCCCGCCTCCTTCCACGCGTGGCTGCGGGTCTCGAACATCTTCGATGGAGCTCGGGATCGGCATCTACCGTCAATGATGGTGCACGCGGCCCACCGACCCGGTGGCGCCCTTGCAGGTTGTGCTCAGGCTTGGGTGTAGATGACCATTGCGAGCCCGAACAGTAGGCAGTAGATGGCGAATGGTGTCAGTGTTCTGGTCTTGAAGTAGCCCACCAGGAAACGTACGGTGAAACGGCTGTGACGGCCGCGAACAGCGCAGGCGACAGAGCGCCTGTCCACGCACGCCATCGCCGAGATGACCGAGCAGGTCGGGCATCTTGAAGATCGCCGCCGGCGAGGATTATCGGCGTCGCCAGCAGGAAGGCAAAGCGCGCCGAGTCCGAGTGGTCAAGGCCGCGCGCGAGCCCGGTTCCCATCGTGACGCCGTCGCGGCTGATCCCGGCCACCAGCGCCCTGGACTGGGCCACGCCCGAACAACCAGCGCCTCACGGTACTCCAGCGTGTCGAGCTGGCGTGCCCCATCGGGCTTGGCGCCCTCGCGCGCTCGGCCAGTTCCCGCACCTCCGCGCGTTTGCGGTAGCGCTCGGCGGCGAGCAACAGTCCGCCGTTGACCATCAGGAAGATCGCCGCGATTTCCGGCTTGGCGGTGAGCGTCCGCAGCGGGTGCTCGAACGCCAGGCCGATCAGGCCCGCCCGGAATACCTCGCGACGATGATCAACCAAGGCCAGTCGCTCGGTTGGAGTCCTCCGCACGCCGCTTGGGACCAGCGTGCGCGAAGAAGGCCGAGACGATTTCCACCCAGTCGCGCCAGTAGTAGGCGAGCAGCCCCAGCGCGCTGCCGAGGTGCAGCGTCACGACAAAGGCAAGCCAGAAGGACTCCGACTTGGACTGCGCGTTGACCGAGCTGATTCCAGCCGAACAGCGTCGGGAACAGGACCGTGTGGCCGAGGCTCGAGATCGGGAACAGCTCGGTGACACCCTGCAAGAAGCCGAGCACGACGGCCTGGAAGTAACTGACAGCCGCGCTCGCGAGCGGCAAGACGGAGACGTGAAGCGCGCTCATGAGGTCGAGCAATGGTGGCGATTTGCGGACATGACCGGGGCACGATACGCGACCGCACGCGCTT
>CAVQZJ010000021.1:0-222984 GCA_963718425.1 uncultured Solirubrobacterales bacterium | reverse complement strand
GCAGACTGAGCGGGAGAAGTGTCCGTGTTCGCCATCGCCCGGCTGCGCAGACGCGGGGTGACAGTCGGTGCCCATGTGCGCAGGGACGTGCACCTGAGTTTCCGTGCCGTCCACTCGCAGTGTCACGGCTACGTCTTCACGGACAACGAGCACTCCCACGCCTTCGTCGAGACCGAGAACACTAGAAGTGCCGTTAGCGTGTAGGACCGTCGGATTCGAAGCCAGAGATGGCAGCGCAACAACAAGCTCTGAGGAATTCTGTGAGACGATCATCGAATACAGGCCGTGCTGCTTAGCTTCTTCCACGGTACTGCAGCCCATGCCATAACCGTCAACCGGATCTGGGATCGCCAGACACAGCTTCGTGTTGTTCGCGGCGGGCATGACATAACCCGTTCCGTATGCCGTGGAGATGGCACGGGCATCTTGGAAGTCCGCTCCGATCTGTACGAGCTGGGCTGCATGACTGCGAATGTCGCTCGCATTCATTGCGGGACGTCTAAGCACAGAGAGGGCAAGCGCAGGCTGTGACGAGGAGCTGAGTGACACCCCAATAACGGCAGCCACTACGGCGGCAATCAGCGCCAACGCACCGGCGCTCACCAGCTTGTGGCGCTTGTGCACGGCGATCAGCACAATGCGCCGATGCTCGCTCCTTCGAGCTGCACCTATCAGATCGTTCTTGAGCTCCGCCAAGATCGGCAGATCGAGCTCGGCTAGATTCTCAGGCATGTTCGGATGCCTCCTTCATATCGGATGGAGTATGGGATCCGCGCAAAACTCCTAGGGCTGACTCCTGAGCACGTGCTCTAGCTGTAAGGCCTGAGGAGGTTGTTCAGCTCGTTGAGGCGAGCGTTGGGCGGCTTGTGGCTGAGGGCGCCGTGGGGTCTTCGGTGATTGTAGAAGTCGATCCAGCCGCGTAGGGCTGCGGTGCGCTCGTTGCTGTCGCGGTAGATCGCGCCGTATGCCCAGCCGCCGAGCATGGTCCGGATGAATCTCTCTGCCTTCCCGTTGGTCTGGGGGCGGTAGGGGCGTGTGCGTAGGTGGCGGATACCCAGAGCGCGGCAGGCGATCGCGTGCACGCCTGAGCGGTATGCGCCGCCGTTATCGGTGATCAGCTGCTGCACGGTCATGCCATAGCTTGCGTAGTGCGCGACGGCTCGGGCAAGGAACGCGATCGCGGTGAGTGCTTTCTCGTCTGTGAGTACCTCGACATAGGCCAGGCGTGTCGCGTCGTCGATCGCGATGTGCACAAACTCCCAGCCCACTGTCTTGCGGACCCTCCCCTCAGCGTCGGTGCGCTGCGGGTTATAGCGGCCGCGTTTGCCGTGCACACGATGCCCAGCACCGTCGTGGATCCTGCCGAGCTTCTTGACATCGATATGGATCAGCTCGCCCGGGACCTGGCGTTCGTAGCGCACAGCGGGCTCGAGGCCGAGTCGGCCGAGCTTGCCCATCCCGATCTGAGTCAAGATCCCAGAGACCGTCGAGAGAGCCATCCCGAGGGTCTGGCTGATCTGCGCACCGGTCATCCGCAGGCGTCGCAGTGCGGCGATCGCCTCGATACGCCGCTCCTCAGTGCGGTTAGCGACCCGCAAGGGCGCGGAGGAGCGATCCAGCAAGCCGCAGGCTCCCTCCGCCCGGTAGCGGCCCAGCCACTTATAGGCAGTGCGCTCGGTGATTCCGGCCGCCTCGGCGGCCTCCATCACCGACCATCCAGCATCCTCGACACGGTCAACCAGCAACTCGCGGCCCTTGACGCTCAGACGAGCGTTAGCGTGCAACTTCATCCGGTGTCCTCCCTTGGGACTGGTGGCTTCGACACCAACCAGCCTCCAAGGAGGCCCGGATGAACAACGTCCTCAGGAACTACATCTAGCCGTTTGCTCGCTGATACCAAGCGATCGTGCGACGGTGTCATAAGACTGTTCCTCGATTACTCGCATCCGCAGCACGTCGCGCTGCTCGAGTGGGAGCTCCGCCAATTGGCTAGCCACTTCAGATCTCAGCGGACCCGACGAAGCGAGGTCCTCGATGCGGTCGTACTCGGCATCGGTCAAGGCGCGCCTCTGGACCCCTAGCTTCGCGAGCGCGCGGCGCTCCGCCCGGCCACGGCGTGCAAACTCATTCAGCTCGTTGCGGGCAATCGCAAACAGCCATGCCCGTGCTGTGTCGCCATCCCCACCACGGAACTGATGACGTCGAGATACGGCCGAGGCGAATGTCTCGGCCAAAAGATCCACGCTCACCTCAGGGTCATAGACCCGACGTACAAAAAAACCGAGTATTTCCCCAGCGTGCAGATCCCAAAGCCCTGCCAAGTCATCCGAGTGCAGACCCATCAGAGAAATGATCCACTGTTCAGGAGTCCCATACCAAGTAGATGCGCGAAGCAGAATCTCGTGACCGGTGAGCTTCAGCCGGACCCACTAACTCGTTGACGATCGCGATTTGGCGCCAGCCGACTGGATCGTTGCGACCGAGCGATTCCGCTTGCGTGCCGGGGAGAACGACGAGCAGGTCGACCACGTACAGCTCTCCGGGTGACGTTGCTCGAACTAGCTACCCACGTGGAGACCCCGCGAGTCGGTGCCCGGATATGAGGCCCAGCTCGAGATGATTTGGGCCGCGAGCGGCGAAGGATGCGACGTTGGACGGCCCAGCCTACCTCACATTGAGCAACTTGACAGCGTCAAGCCGTGTAACCCTTTGAGCCTCGACTAGGAGAAGGAGGTCGTGCACCCTATCTTCGGCGACGGGATGCACGACCGCGAGCCTAGTGCGTGTTCGCCCTGTGCGACCCGACGGAGGGCGAGAGCTTCACTTCCGTAGCTCGGCCCAATGAACGCGACCGAGGATGCCGTTCCAGCGCCTTCGTCCATGTACACGTTTTCGTGAACAGACAGCGTGAGCATGATTTGCCTAACTGGTGCGGACCTGGCCAGCGCCTCGCCGGCCCAAGCAAGTACCGATTTCTACTGCCAAAGTGACTGGCTGGGCGGCTACAACTACGCGGCACTCGACCCGTCCGCCCACTGGATGACGGGCAGCTACGAACACGAACTCTCCGCAGCGGTGGACTAGACCGGCCCGCAACAGCCGATTGACCGCATCTTGGGTACCGATCGAGTCCTTGCGGTCTCGTCCGAGCTCCTGGATTGACCAGAGTCCCGCGTGGTCATCGGGGTGCAACAGGATCGCCAGCACGTCAAAACCGGAATTGGCAATGGTGCACCGGACGTTAGGAACCTCGGCTTTTAGCCGAGGTTCTAGTGCGCGAACGACGGGTTAGTGGCGAGGCGGGCCGCAGAAAGCTGTGCTTGAGTCATATCCACCTGGATCGCCCCCGGGTGTGAAAGTATTTCCAGCGCGCGCATGTTTGCTGGCGTAGCCGGAAGAGTTTCGGCGACGAAGTCCGTGACAGTAACATGTTTTACATTTGACGACACATTAGCCCGCTCCAAAGCATAAACCGCACGCAAGGGAAGAAACGTGCGCGCATCAACGTACAACTGTACGGAGAATTCAGGAACGCCGATACTGAGCACATAAGCTTCCTTATTCGCGATCGTCCCTCGTTCGACCAGTCGCACGCTCGCTTCGCCCCGCTGTGCTTGACGGTACAGGTTTTCGATGTCAGTGACTGTGAAATCCCGCACGTCGGGCGGTGCATCGGACGCGTCATCTGAGGACACACCCGGAACTTCAGTGGTGGTGACCGTATTGTCAGCTGGATCGTAGGAACGATAAGTGTGCCCATCACGATAAGTTTCATCGCCGGTTCCATAAATGGTATGCTGAACACCTTCGATACCGGTCGTCCACTCTTCGTAAGTGTACGAACTGGGCTCGCTCGTCGCCTGGGAGCCGGAGACGGGACTCGGGTCACTCTGAAACGTACCGATATAGCGTATTGGCGCCTCCTCTCCGAGGCCTATGTTGCCGCCGTAGTTCACCGCCGAGACGTGCAAGATCGCGTTGTGCTGAGTTAGTGCTGCTGACGCGCGCCTGAGGACCAACGCTTGGGCGATGCTAGCTGGTCGTCCGCCGACCAGTGTGGCCACGGCGAGAGCAACGCCGCCCAACACAACCAGGAAAGCTAGAGCAATACGACGTCTTGCTCGCGTCGCGGCGGGCTTTGCGTCTTGTTCGGGAGCTGGCGTTGCGCGCGCAACGATATCTGAGAGCTCGTTCAGGAGGCGATCCTCGAAGCGCTTCCCAGCGGTTGTCTTGGTCATAGCGATGCCTCCTGCGGGATTGTTGAATTTATCTCGACCAGATTGTTCCGGGAGCCTCTTGCGCGCTCGTTGTAGACGCAAGCGAGAAGCCCCACCGCTGATACCCAGAACGGCCGCCGCTTCTGACACCGACAGTTCGTCGAGTGCCACTAGTTCAAAAATTGCCCGCTCTCTCTCGGAGAGCCGGTCAAGCGCTAGATAGAGGGCACGGGCTTGGGCGGCAGCTTCGATTCGGTTGTCGAGCCTCGCAAGATCGTCATTGTCAAGCAGACATCGGCCTTCGAGCCGGCGGACGGCGCGCTGCTCGCGCCCTTTGCGGCGTGCCTGCGATGCAATCACGTTCCGAGCGACGCCATAGAGCCACGCCTTCGGCGCGCCCCGCTCAACGCGATAAGATCTAGCTGACTCGATCGCAGCCAGGAAAATGTCGGCAGTCAAGTCAGCTGCGACGTATGGATCGCTAACGCGCCGCGAGACGAAGCGCTGGATGTCCTCGACGTTCGCACGGTAGAACTCGTCGAGTGCCTCCTGATTGTGCCCGATCCTTCGTAGGTCGTTCGGCCTCATGCCTCTACTTGGTCGCACAGCATCCCGCGTTACACGAACTTCGGTCCGCGAGTCACGCCGCACTCACGAAGAACTATCGCGGACACCACCACACAAGCCGGCACGCGAGCCCCGTTGCGACCGATCGCTCTGGTTCGGTGCGCCCGCATGAAGCGCACGCTATCCTGCGAACCGGGCAACCAGCTCCTTTATCATACGAGGCACATCCGGGCCGGGAAACTCCGCATCCTTCGGTAGTCTACGAATGCGTCCAGTCCGGATAAGCCCGCCGATGTTGTCTTGTCCGAGCAGCATTCGAACGAGATCCTCGGTTGCGCCTGCGAGCACGAAATCAACTTCTCCGTCGCCGCGACGAACTGTTGACGAGTGCGGCTCAATGACCCACCGCAAATCTGCATTGTCGTCGGCGATGATAGCGATGCTATCTATGTCAAACTCCCAGTCAGCCGCTTGCATACGGGCAAGCAGCGTCTCGAGTTGCTTAGCGGCTTCAGATGAAGCGGTGGTGACAGGGTTTGGGAGAAAGTTCCAGTTATCTTCCAACGCTGGATAGGCGAGTTGCTTGAGAAGCTCATTGATACGTTCGCGCAAAGGCATCCCAATCAGCTCAATAGGTATCCGCTTACCGCGTCCAATGGAACACGCCCACCGTGTCGGTATAGGCTAGCTTGAAATCTCCTGGCCCAGAATCGGCTTATACTCAACAAGGCCTCGCTGAAGCACACTTAGGTCAGTAGGGACTCTAAGAAACTCGAAAATATCGGCGAGTGCGATAGCCGGTTGCGTAACAAGATCCTCGTAGCGGACCAAATGCGTTGTCGTTGGATGTTCTGCGCGCCACGAAAGTGCGAGAGAAACCTATATCCCAGTAGCGTGCTAGCGCTGTTACGGTGTTATCTAGTGACTCGCGAACAAACGGGGTGTATCCGAACCCATTGAAGCCCCATTGGGAAGCTTCTAGCCCGGAGGCGATAGTATCCATGACCTGACGTACAACGATGATACATTTCGTTTCCGGGAAACTGTGGTTCACAGCCTCTAGGTGCTGTACTCCATCAAGTGACTTATCGCAGTAGATTCGCTTACGGTTGTGTTGACAGTAGTACTTCATCATGGCACGGATACTCTGGCTGATCGCGTGCTCGACGTCCAATGGCAATGCGATTATGGGCCTACTCAGACCTACCTGCCGCACAGCAGTCGAAAGAGGATCACTCGCGTCCCCCGGTGACTCACTTGCACAGACGGTCGTCCAAGCGTGCCGTGTAGATGCCCAATAAGGTTAGGCAGGCCAGCCTCGGCTGGACAGCCGACCTCGGGATGAGCGTCGAGCAGGCTACGAAGTAGCGTTGTGCCTGAACGAGCTGCACCGACCATCAATACCAACTCAGGGCTTTCTGCCATTGAACTCTGCCGCGATTTGTCGTGGCGCATGTTTTCCCGTACCTTCATGGATGACCGCTAGGCAACTCAAAAACGAAGCGCTCATTAGCAACCTCGCAGTCATATTCGATCACTTTGGCCTCGATGAGGCGAAAGCATCGTCCCGCCGCGAAAGCGGCATGTCGTAGGATAGTTCCGTGCTCGGCATCAAACTCGAGCTCGTATGTGATTTGCGGCGCCAGCCGCTCTCCGTGTTGAGAGTAACCACTGGCAAGCACAACGTCGCGCCCGGCGCGTATGCCGACTCCAGTAATCTCGAGTCGAAGAGATGAAATGACGTGGCGGGGGGCAAGTGGGAACTTGACTCAATATCGGCGGGACCGTCGCTTTCCGCGCGGAGCTTACTTCACCCTTCGACAAGCCCTCACGATGATCCCATCGCCACCACAGAGCTCCGTCGCGAATCGCTAGCCGTGCGAGTTTGTCTGCACGCTTGAGCTCGACGCGCAAGCAATCTGGCTGCCGAAACCATATCTCCCTAGAAGCCTCCGACGGCCGCGGCCACGGACCTACTCCCTCCCACCGTAGCTTCGTACCTAGTGGTGCCTCCTCGTTGAAGGTAATTGCATCACTGGGTAGCGGGTGTATCCAGTCGCGAAGTGTTATATGACCTTGTGTTACGCGATCATGCGCATTATGTACGACTTCAAGCAGATCGCCGAGCTTCATTATGACGTTCCTGTAATGTGGCTCGGGCCTAGGCAGCCAACAGCCATCCGAGGCCCGTAGCATTACTTTATATGCCGCACGATGATTGACGGCGGACTCGCTTCAGTTGGGGAAGTAGCCGTCGAGAGAATAGCCATACGGGGACAGCCACACGTGCCATTTGTACCATGTGCCAAAGTAGTGACCTCTACCTTCGCAGTACCATTGTGCTTGGCCTCTTGGCGCGGATTCGTCGATATCTTCGCATGCTGTTTCTATTTCTGAATAATCACCGTGATTGAACGCATCCGTGCCCGCGTGCGTATATGCTCCCCAGCTTTCGCCGCATCTTTCACGGCAGAGGTCGGGGCTAGCGCCGCCTTTCGCGCGGAGATCAGCTTCCCACTCAGCTCTGGTGATGACACCGGTACGTGCGGTTCCACGGGGTAGCGCCATTGCGCTCGCCGGTACGCTGCCTGCAACACCCATAAGAAGCACGGGCGCTAGAGACCGTGTGGTGATCTTTTTCTTGTCCACTGTTCTGCCTCCCTATGTTTAGCCGCTAGTTCAGTCTCTGGCGACCCGCGGGACTTCACTGCAGAGCTCTTAGTGGGTGCCTAACGCAGGTCTTATAAACTTATAGATCCGCGAGCTGGCGATTTGTGACCGGCGGTGTAGCGGGGGACGCTGCACGTGCCTGTCTCGGCGAGGCAGCACGTCGATGTAGTAGTTGCCGAGACCTGGGGCTCGTGGTCTCGATAGCGCGGTATTGCGAGCACCGGACAGCGGGTGTGTAGGGCCAGCTAGTTAGCTCCCGACTTATCGACGGTAGTACGGTTGCCGATAAGTCGAGCCTGGCAAAAGCCTCGCGGGCGCTCGAAAAGCTCTAATGCGGGCGTGTGGCTGTGGGTTATTGGGGCGTTGATCGTGATCAGTGCGCTTGGCCCGGTGATCGTAAAGGTGCTCGTGGTTGCGCTGTCGCTAGCCGGCATAGCCGTGCTGATCATCATCGTGGTTGTGATATTCGAGTCGGTTGCGTGGTTGAGCCAACGTCGCCCTCTTGTTCTCACCGGCTACATTGTGCGCCGTCTAGGTAGCAGTCAGCGCGTCGGTCGCTCGCCCGCGACTTTGACTAGCCGGCCGGCACTAATTGACGAGAAGCGTGTCCGGGTCACCGTCACCGTATCCCTGGCCGGATCGCAAAATTGGTTTGAAACGCTCGGGCTCGTGTATAGCTGGAAGAGGGCGCTCATCCGAGGAATTGGGTGTATCGGCCAAAGCACCAAGGCACGCGAAGCGCTAGAGCAAGCGCTCGAGCAGTGCCCGTCCGAGCACCAGCACGAGATCACGCCCTGGCTAGGGTTGGTACTCGCCAGTGAAGGCAACACGGCAGACGCTGTCCGTATCTTGCGATCATAGACGCCCCCACCCGGTCGCGGGATGGATCCGCGAGCGCATACAAAGCGCTTGCCTGGTCGCGTGCATAGGACCTAATGGCCCGGTCAGAGACCGGTCGCTCGAATACGAAACAGCACAAGCATCGGCGGTTGCGATTGCCGCCTGCGAGTACGCGACGGGAAACCTCACTGGCGCGGCCGCTGCACTCATGGCGACCGAATACCAGGAAGAGCGCCTTGCGTTGCTGGTCGAGTCGGAGGATTGGCAGGGCGTGATCGAGGCGACCGGTGGTGCTCGCAACGAATCAGATCGTGAGTTGAACGATCTCTTGTTGAGAGCGAAAGCATTCCGCGAACTTGGGCAGACCGATACCGCGCTGGCCGTGTATGGGATGTGTCTCGCGTCACGCCGACGTAACCCCGCTCTGTTGACCGTAGCTCGGTATGAACGCGGCAAGACGCTGCTTGAGACGGGGCGGCGAGCGCAGGCACGCCGAGACCTCGCACGCGTATACGCAGAGGATCACCAGTTCGAAGACATCGCGACGCTGATGAAGCAAGTCGAAGCGGAACCTGTCAATGGTGGGGGACGCGAACCGATTCCCCGGGAGGTCAAGGATCGCGTATGGCAGCGTGACGGCGCGAAATGCGTCGAGTGCGGTTCACAAGAGCGGCTTGAGTTCGACCACATCATCCCGCTCGCGTTGGGTGGGTCGAACACAGAGCGCAACATCCAGTTGCTCTGCGAGACATGCAACCGCAGCAAGGGCGCACAGCTGGTCTAATTCTCACGTTTTGTGTGGAATGTGTGGTCGGCGGCCTGAGCGGCCGGGCCGCCGCGCCATTGGATGTATAGATCCGCGAACGCCGGATCTGTGACGATGATCCCGTCGGACCAGTTACGTCCGGTAACAAGGTGCAGCATGACGTCAACCTGCCGCTCGGGCCTGGTAGTGGCCGCCTTGTGACGTTAGTACGACCTCGTTGTCACAGATCCGGCGTTCGCGGATCTATAGCGCTTGAAGGCCGGTCCGCCGGCCAGATGCGGAACAAGGCACGAGAATCGAAAGGGAGGACAAGTTGTTTGAGCGCTTCAGCGCACTCTCGCGACTACTCGCGGTCACCGTGGCGCTCGTGGGCCTCTTCGCGGTTGCGGCTTCGAGTGCAAGCGCGTACGAAGACAACTGGGGATGGAAAACCTGCAGCGGCTGTGAACTAAGAGATCCAGGGGGCTACCACTTGTGGGAATGGGTCGGCATGAGCCATGTCGGCGGCAGTGCGATGAAACGTTCGTGTGCCCTGGCCTGGAATGGCGGTGCATGGGAGTACGGCTCAGGATGCGACGAAGGCCGAGCCGAAACTTATCGCGAATTCCCCTACCGGGAAAACGCTTTGGCCATCGCCCAAGGCTGGAGCTACAGCGGCGGAGAACTCACCATCGCGGCGGACGCCGTCGGCTGAGCTGTGCCGAAACACGATCTACAGCAACGGTTCGGAGACAACAACGCATGAAGAGACCAAGGCAAATCTCACGCCGCGCGACAGCCGCCATCGTCGGCGCGCTGGCCGCGAGCGGGTCCGCCGCAGGGTTCGCGCTTGCCGGCACCTCAACCGGTGCCCCCAGTAATCAGGACCCCGCCGTCGCGAGCATCCAACAGGTGCCGTCCTCAGTCGCCGCGAAGTTCCCCGCCCTCGCGAAAGCACTCGACCCAAGCGAAGCAGCGCACTACCGGCGGTAGCACACGCCGTGAGCAACCTCCAGCGATACGCCGATCTCGCGAGCATGGCGGGAGCGAACAGCCAACTCGCGCGCAGGATCTCCGACACGGGCGAAGACTCCGAATACCTCGTGCCAGGCCGAGAAGTGCTGTGCATGGTCTCGATCACCGCCGGGCACCCAAGCGGCGCGGGGTGCGCGCCAGAGACCTCGATCGAAACCACAGGGACGACGAGCCTGACTGTAGTTCTCGGCGGCTATGAGGTAAGCGGCATCCTTCCAATCGGCACCGGCAACGTCCGGATCACTGACGCCAGCGGACACACGACAACCGTTACGACGAACGCCAACCACGCCTTCCAGTACTTCAGTCCCGTGCCGCTCTCCCAGCTCGCATACGGCCTACCCGGAGGCGGCGAGCACGTCGGTTCGCTCGCGTTGCCACCCCCGCCCTCCTCGCCCGCGCCACCAAAAGGCTGACGGCAGTCAGCGGTCCTGCTGACCCGGCTGCGTCCGCCCCCTAGCACCGCAGACTCACTGCCGTTCAACGGCAGAACGGGCACCATCGGACCCGCCTAACAGTTCGTCTACGGTCGCCGCATGGCGTTGCTTGACGGGTATCGTTTGGCCTCGTGGAGGGCACCGGCTATCGGAAGTACTCTAGGATCCCGAACGGCAAATCTGAAGCCAGGTCACCCAAATTGTGACCAAACGGCGGGAAATGCTCACGGGAGGGCGCCTTGGACCATTGGCTCGCTCAAGCGCCTCGACCCGGGCGTTTGCGGACTTTTACGAAGAGCACTCGCCAGACGTCCTGCGCTACTTCGCCAGGCAGACCCGAGATGCCCAGGCGGCCTTTGACCTGATGGAGGAGACGTTTTGTAGAGCGTTCGAGAAGCGCCATGACTTCCGCGGTAGCAGCGATGAACAGGCAGCGGCCTGGCTGTGGAGCATCGCGCGAAACGAACTGTCACGCTTCCGGCGTTCCAAGTCAGTCGAGTTCACAGCGATGCAGCGACTCGGCCTCGAGCGCCCTCCCAAGCCGAGCGACGAGGAGCTTTGCCAAGTCGAGCGGCTCATCGCAACCGAAAGTCTCCGTGAGCAGATCTCGGTCGCACTGGACATGCTTTCACCAGACCAGCAGGAGGTCATCCGGCTGCGCTACGAGGAGGAGCTCACCGACCAGGAAATAGCCGAGAGGCTCTCCGTCTCCCACGACGTGGTTCGTGCCCGTGCCTCTCGGGCGCTGCGTAAGCTTGACGCCAGCGGCCTTCTGAAAGGCACGATGGAGCTATTCGACGCATGAGCCCAGACACCCGCGACCCCTGGCGGGAACTGCCGACCAGAAAGAGATTCGGCGAGCAACTGCGCGACCTAGAGCAGGCTAGCGGCTACGCCCCCGTCCGTCCGCAATCGCTTCCCTGGCGTCTCGTGGCGGGCGCTAGCGGGATGGCCGCGGCCATCGTGTGCGCCGCTGTGATTCTCACCAGCGGTCACAACGCCCAGGCCAACGTCATCAACAAGGCACCCGCCGCCGCCGAACACGCTGGCAGCGTCCGCTTCCAATCGGTCCTGACTCTCTCCATCAACGGACACCGACGGCCAGACATAACCGAGCACGGCGCGATCGACTTCCTTACCGGCGCTTTTGTCACCGTTACGCGGTTTGAGGCCGACAACGACATGCGCGAGCAGCGCAGCGTCAACGGCATCCTCTATACCGCACCCCATGCCCAGCACGGCTCGGAACCAAAACTTTGGTACTCGGCTCGCGCACGGAAAGGCATTCCTGATGGCTTCGCCACAGAAAGCGACGTGTTCACCGACCCTCCTGCCGTGTTTCGAGCGCTCGCACACATCAAGGCCCCCGTCCGTCGCATAGGCCCACAGAAGATCGAAGGCACACCAACGACGATCTATCGACTATCGACGGATCTTGCGACGTTCTTGGCAACCAACGCCGGGCACATCCAGGACCTGCGGATGTATCGCGGAGTCCGGGCAACACTCGTCGTATGGATCGATCGTCAAGGCCGTCCAGTACGAGTCCAGGAGACGTTCAGCTCCGGGAGCAGCGTCCTAAGCACGACTGTTCGCTTCAGCGGATACGGACAGGAGGTGCTTGTACAGCCCCCGCCGAAGTGGCGCATTCGCTCGATTCAGGACACAGTCCGCCCCAACCCCCTCGGCATAAGACCGGGGCTCCCAGGGCTGCTGTTCTTCAGGGCCAAATGAATGTCGCGCGCTGAGCGGTGGCCAGGCGTTTGAGGATCGCCACGCGCGTCGGTGGCAGCGGGTCCTCGACGGGTTCGCGCGCGTACTCGCGCATGGCCTCGATGATCGGGCGAAGCTGTCGTCCGCGCTCGGTCAGGCGGTACTCGACGGTCGGCGGGCTCGAGGGGATCACGATCCGCTGTACGAGCCCGGCCGCCTCCAGGTCGCGCAGACGCTCGGACAGCATCCTCGGAGAGATGCCGGCGACCGCCTCGGCGAATTCGTTGAAGCGCAGCGCTCCGCTGAGGGCGGCGTCGATCATCGACAGCTGCCAGCGCCGCTCCAGGAGATCCGCTGCCTGACGGACCTCCGCTGGAACGGGCTGACAGCGGCTTTGAGACGTGCGCGACATCGCGGGCTGGCTCAAGCGCCCGGTCGAGGACCTCCTGGACGGTCATCACCGGATGGAAGGTCATCTGCTCGCGCACCTCCTGCGGAATGTCGTCGAGGTCACCGCGGTTTCGCTCGGGCAGGATCACGTCGGTCAGGCCCGCTGCGTTGGCGGCCAGCGCCTTCTGCTTGAAGCCGCCGATCGGCAGCACCCTGCCCTGCAGCGTGACCTCGCCGGTCATGCCGACGGTGTGCATGACCGGGCGCCCGGACAGCAGCGACGCCAGGGCGGTGACCATCGTCACGCCAGCGCTTGGGCCGTCCTTGGGGATCGCTCCCGCCGGCACGTGCACGTGGAAGTCGCGGTTCTCGAAGGAGCTCTCGTCGATGCCGAGCTCCTCGGCGTGGCCGCGGACGTAGGAGAGGGCGATCCGCGCCGACTCCTTCATCACGTCGCCCAGCTGTCCGGTGAGTACCAGATCGCCCTTGCCCTTCATCGCGGTCGCCTCGACGAACAGCACATCGCCGCCCGTGCCGGTCACCGCGAGGCCGGTCGCTACACCGGGGGTGGCCGTGCGGGCCGCCGACTCTTGGAAGAACTTCTGGCGGCCGAGTGCGTCACGCACCGTCTCCAGGTCGATCTTCACAGGGGTCTGAACCGCGGTCTTGAGCTTGCTCGCGCTCGCCTTCTTGGCGCCCTTCTTCGGGTCCTTCTTTGGCTTGGCCGGCTTCGCGCCGTTCACGGATGCGACCTCCGTTGCGTTTGCATGCGAGTCCTCCTGGGGCTCGCCGGCGCTCTGGGCGGGCAGGCTCGAGGCGATCTTCGTCGCCGTCTTGCGCAGCACCGTCCCGAGCTCACGCTCGAGGTTTCGCACTCCAGCCTCGCGCGTGTACTCGGAGATGATCGTTCCCAGCACGTCGTCTGAGATCTCCACCTCGTCCTCGCGCAGACCGTTGCGGTCGCGCTGACGCGGCCACAGATAGCCCTTGGCGATCGCGAGCTTCTCCTCGGAGGTGTAGCCGTCGAAACGGATCACCTCCATGCGGTCGAGCAGCGGGCCGGGGATCGTGTCCGCGACGTTGGCCGTGGCCAGGAACATCACGTGTGAGAGGTCCAGCTCGACGTCGAGGTAGTGGTCGCGGAACGAGTGGTTCTGCGCCGGGTCGAGCACCTCCAGCAGCGCGGCGGAGGGGTCACCGCGCCAGTCGGCGCCGACCTTGTTGACCTCGTCGAGCAGGATCACCGGGTTCATCGTGCCGGCGTCGCGCAGAGCTCTGACCAGCCGGCCCGGCAGCGCGCCGATGTATGTGCGTCGGTGTCCGCGGATCTCGGCCTCGTCGCGTACGCCGCCGAGGGACATGCGCACGAACTCGCGGCCGGTGGCGCGGGCGATCGACTCGCCGATCGAGGTCTTGCCGGTCCCCGGGGGGCCGATCAGGGTGAGGATCGCCCCGGACTTCGGGTCGGCCTCGATGCCCCGCTCGGAGCGCAGCTTGCGCACCGCCAGATACTCGGTGACGCGGTCCTTGACGTCCTCCAGGCCCGCGTGGTCGGCGTCGAGCACCTCACGCGCCGCGACGGGGTCCAGGTGCTCCTCGGAGCGCTTGCCCCACGGCACCGCGATCAGCCAATCGAGGTAGGTGCGGATCATGCTCGACTCGCCGGTCTGCTCGCCCATCCGCTCCAGGCGGCCGAGCTCCTTCAGCGCCTGCTCCTTGACCTCCTCAGGCATCTCTGAGCCCTCGATCTTGGTGCGGTACTCATCGGCGACCGACGCGTCGTCCTCGCCGAGCTCCTTGCGGATCGAGTCCATCTGCTTGCGCAGGAAGTAGTCGCGCTGCTGCTTCTCGGCGCCCTCCTGCACGTCCTCGCGGATGCGCTTGCGCACCTGCAGCTCGGCGAGGCTCTCGCGCTGCAGCTTGACGGCGAGCTCCAGGCGCTCGGTCACGTCGATCGTGCGCAGCAGCTCGACCTTCTGCTCGTATGACAGGTTGGGGGAGTAGCCGGCGGAGTCCGCCAGCGGACCGGGCTCGACGATCGCCCGCAGGAACGCGGAGATGCGCCCGTCGTCGCCGCGCAGCTCGAGGATCTCCTCGACGATCGCGCGGTACTCGCGCTCGAGGTTGCGGGTCTTGCCATCGACCGGGACCTCGTCGGGACGCTCCTGCACCTCGACGCGCAGCTCGCCGCCGGGGCCGGTCTGGGCGGCGCCGATCAGGGCGCGGTGCTCGCCGGAGAGGGCCACGGCGCGGCCGCCGCCGGGCAGGCGGATGTGCTCTGAGACCTCGGCGATCGTGCCGACCTCGAGGAACTCGTTCTCGTGGCGTGGCACGAGCACGATGCGCTCGTCCTCGCCGACGTTGACGGTCAGTGTGATCCCCATGCTCGGGAACACGACCGTGTCGTCCAGCGGGATCAATCTCAGGATCTGCTTGGGCGGTGTCTGGGGCTCTGGTGTGGGGTTCTGCGAGTTGGAAGCCATCGGTATACGCTCCATATGTGCTTACGAAAGTATAGGTACTATAGCGAGAGATGATTGCGAGCGCAAGTACCTGTCGGATCGGCCACCAGGGGCACGGACGCATGAGGACTCGAGTGGTTCTCAGAGCTGCTCCGACCCATCCGGGCGCCGAAGGACAGTGGCGCGTCTTGAGGTTCTCGAGGGCCGGTGTCCCGATCTGGGGGTGCCGGTCGGAGGAGGCTTACGCGCGCCCGTAAGCGAGTTCTACTTGAGCAAAAATTCATTCGAGCCCTCACTGGACGAGCTGCTCGCCAGCGGTGAGCTCGACCTCATACGTGAGCGCATCGGAAGCTGGCTGAAGCTGTACGGACTGCATCTGCAGGCGACCTACATCTACCAGGAATGGCTTGCCCTCGGGGGTGAGCTCGAGACGGTCAGGGAGCCGATCCGCCGCTGGCTGAAGAAGCACAGGCTGGACTCGAGCGCCCGCTACCTCTACAGGTCCTGGCTGGCCGCCAAGGGCGAGCTCGACCTCGTCAGGGCGCCGATCGAAGAATGGCTCTCCAAGCACGGAGGGGAGCGGGAGGCGGGCTTCATCTACCCGCCGTGGCTGGACGCCAGAGGCGAGCTCGAGGTGGTCAGCGAGCCCCTGCGCGGCTGGCTGGAGCGCCACGGCGCCAGCGAGTCAGACGCCTGCTTCGTCTACCGCTCCTGGTGCAAGGCGGGCGGGGATCTCCAGGCGATCAGAGAGACCCTCGAGGTATGGCTCGGGGAGCACTGCGAGCAGCCGGACATGACGTTCCTGTATGACTCGTGGCTGGCGGCCGGGGGTGAGCTCGAGATGGTCAGGGAGCCGATTCGCCGCTGGCTTGCAGCGCACGGAGAGGAACCCCATGCGCACTTCGTCTACAAGCAGTGGCTCGACGCCGGCGGTGAGCTCGCGATGGTGCGCCAGCGCATCCATGGCTGGCTTGCCGCCAACCCCGACGAGCACGGCGTCCAATTCGTGCACAAGGGATGGCTCGACGCCAAAGGCGAGCTCGAGCTGGTCAGGGAGTCGATCTGCCGCTGGCTAGAAGAGCACGAAACCCAGCCCTACGCCCACTTCCTCTACAAGTCCTGGCTCGCCGCCGGCGGGGAGCTCGAGATCGTCAGAGAGCCGCTGGCGCGCTGGCTTGCCGCTAACCCCCTTCTGCCGCAGGTCGAGTTCGTCTGCAACGCCTGGTTGCACGCCGGCGGTGAGCTCGAGGCGGTCAGGGAGCCCGTGCGGCTGTTCCTGGCGAGCAACGCCGCGCTCGCCGGCACATACTTCCTCTACAACTCCTGGCTTGCCGCCGGCGGCGAGTTCGACCTGATCCGCGAGCCACTGCGCGAATGGTTCGCCAGTCACTGCCAGCGCCAGCACGGGAGCGAGTTCCCGCTGGATGACCTGCTGAAGGCGGGGACCGCCGCCGATCGGTCACGCAAACCGAGCGGCACGTGGATCGGCCCCGGCGGGGAGATCGAGAACGCGAGCTTCGTGATCGTCGCCTGGCTGGATCTCGGCGGGGACGTGGACGCCGTCAGCGAGCCGATCAGCCGCTGGCTGGCCAGCTACGCGACCACCGAGCAGGCGCAGTTCCTCTACCGAGCCTGGCTTGACCGCGGCGCCTCCCGCCAGCTCGTCAGCGCGGCGCTCGCAAAATGGCTCACCGTCCATGCACAGAAGAGTTCCGCCGGTCACCTCTACACGGCCTGGATGGACGCTGGGGGAGACCTCGACTTCATCGCCCCCTCGCTGAAGCTGTGGCTGAAGACCCCGGCGAGCGCCAACCCGCTCACCCAATTCCTGTACCGCGCCTGGCTTGAAGCGGGCGGAGAGCTCGAGGTGATCAGAGAGCCCCTGCAGCGCTGGTGTGAGCGCAACACGCGACTGGAGGGCGCCGGATTCGTGTACCGGACATGGCTTGCGGCCTCGGGAAAGACAAGCGACATCGAGGGTCCGCTGCGGCGCTGGCTCCAGTTCTTCGACGATCGCGAGCAGACCTCCGGCGTCTACGCGAGCTGGGTTGACGCGCGCGGAGAGCTCGAGGTGATCACAGAGCCGGTGAAGCGCTGGCTGAAAAGGAACGCCACCCGCGAGAACAGCCAGTTCTTCTACCGCGCGTGGATCGAGGCCGCGGGAGACCTGGACGTCATCCGTGAGCCGGTGCTCGCCTGGGTGGATGAGCACGCCCAGCTGCTGCAGGCGCGGTTCGTCTACCGGGCATGGCTCGCCCACGGGGGAGACCTCGACGTCGTACGCGAGGCGATCAGCCGCTGGAGCGCCGTCTACGGTGCCACCCCGCCCGCGAGCTTCGTCTACCCGCCATGGCTGGCCGCCGGCGGAGAGCTGGACCACGTGCGCAGGCCGATGATCGCCTGGCTCGTCCGCCACGCCGAGCTGCGAAACGCCCAGTACTTCTACCTGGCATGGATGCGCGCCGGGGGTGAGCTTGAGCCCATCAGAAAGTCGATCGGCCGCTGGGCCCATGCCCACGGTCACACACCGCACGCCAGCTTCATCTATGAAACCTGGCTGCAGCGAGGCGGGGCGCTGGAGGTCATCAGGGAGCCACTGGCGCGCTGGCTTGCCCGCCCGCAGCAGCCCGCCACGGTCAAGGCCGTGCGCCAGAAGTGGGTTGCGGCCGGCGGGGAGCTCGACCTGTTTGACCTCCCATCGCCTCCCGAGCGCGAGGAGAGCGACCGGGAGCTCACTGCCTGTGCTGCTGAGAGAAGCTGACCGTCACATCCTCCTGTTGCAGGCGCTCCTCCACCTCGGCGGAGGAGGTCAGCGCGCGGCGGTCGGCGTCCAGCAGCGGATCTGAGAAGAAGCTGCGCGGCCACAGCCGCCGGGCCCTGACGACGTTCACCTCGGCCGCCAGCAGCGTCACCTGACCCCCCAGATACAGCCACGCCAACAGCCCCAGCACGAACGCGAACAGGCCGGAGGTCTCCTTGGCGTGACGCACGACGTGCTCCACGTAGTAGCCGCCGACGTGCTGCAGTATCTGCCACAGCAGCGCGCCGAGCAGGACCCCCGGAAGCAGATCGCGTGTGTCCACCTCGCTCGCCGTCAGCAGCCTGAACGCGGTAAAGAACAGCGCCAGGTTCACGACGAACGCGACCAGGACTCCGCCGATGACCGCCAGGGCGCTGTGCCCGCCCGAGGTCACCAGCCCCGCCGCGGCGGTGGAGACGATCGCCAGCACGCCGAGCACGATCAGCAGACCCAGCCCCCGCAACCGGGAGGTGAGGAAGTTCGGGCGGTCCTTGTGGGGAACGTGCCAGACCTGGTTGAACGCGTTCTGGGCGGCGCCCGTGATCCCCAGACCCGCGAGCAGCGAGCCGACCAGGCCGATCGCGAGCCCCACGCCGCTGCCCTTCAGCGAGTGGATGTTGCGCTGCAGTTCATCGCCGATGATCGGGAACTGTCTGAGCGTTGAGTGAAGCACGCTCTGCTGCGCGGCGGGGTTGCCCTGCAGCACGAAGCCGAGCACCGTCACGAACACCAGCAGCAGCGGGAACAGGGAGAAGAACCCGTAGTAGGAGATCAACGCCGCCAGCTGCCCGGCCTGATCCTCCCCGAACTTCTTGATGACGGCGGCGATGAACCCCAGCCCGGGCTTGCGCTGCTGGTAGCGGTCGAGTCGCCTCAGACGGTCGCCGACGCTCATGCGACGGGGGTCCCTTCCCGTGAATCGGTGTGACGGTGGGGGAGGGATTTCCCCCGCGCCGAGCGGGTGCTCGCGCCAGCGCAAAAGTGGGAGGGGGGTGTCATGCGGGTCATTGGCGACATCGTTATGTGTCTAGCGGATCTACAAGTGAAAAGCGAATCGTGGATGAGAAGTCCTCGGTCCGCTCTCACATCACACGGACGCTCGATGACCCCGCCGAGGCGGTCGCCCAGGTCGCACAACAAAAGCGTGAGATTCTGCTGCGAGCATACCGTCACTGGCTGCGCCGCGAGGATCTGGAGGACTGTCTCAGCCAGGCCACGCTCGAGCTGGTGGCGCGCGTGATGCGCGGCGGGCGCTTCTCCGGCCAGGCTCACATCTCAAACGCGCTGGAGCAGAAGTTTCTCTCCCGCATACACGACCGCCGGCGCGCCCTGGGTGGCCGCAGCGCGATGGAGGCGGCGCTCGACGGCGCCGTGCAGCTGGGGGAACCGGCCGCCGGCGGCGTTGACATAGCCGACCTGCGGGCCGGCACCGAGGAGCGGGTGAACGGCCGTATCGAACTCTCCGAGGTGACACAGGCGGCCAAGCAGCTGACCGCCGACCAGCGGCTGGTGCTGGCAAGCCAGGTGGCGCTCGACATGGGCTGCCGCGAATTCTGTGACAGGTTCGGCTGGTCACCGGAGAAGTACCGCAAGGTCGCCCAGCGGGGACGCACGCGTCTGCGAATGCTCAGTCGCCGCGAGCATGTCCCAGCATCTCACGGTCCGTCGGAGTTGGACGCGAGGACTCACCTATGAAAAACACACTCTCCGCTCATAGGCGCGTCCCGCTGGACGCCAGTGGCCACTCGCACGGACAGTCGCTAGGTGTCTGCACTAAAAGCGCAAGCGGCCGGGACGCGAGCTCGACCCCACTCGTGTCTCCGGCCGTTTGCGTGAGTTTCTCTGAAACGGCGGTGAGGTGATGTTCGCCCGCCAGCCACGCGAGGTGTACCGCGTCTACGGCGAGGATGACTTCTTCGCCGAACAGGACGGCGAAGGGGCCTATCCCGAGTCCCAGCAGGCGCCCGTGCAGGAGCACCGGCCCGAGCTTCATGAACCGGTGATCGCCGATCCCTCCCCGCAACAGTACGCGCCCGCGCCCGAGTATCCGACCGAGGACTACTCCGCGCTCGAGCAGACCCCGCCACCCTCTCGCTCGAAGCGACCGGCCCCCGCGCCAGCCGTCTATGAGCCGGTGGCGGAAACTCAGCCCCGGCCCCGATCCCAGGGCCGCCAGCCTCGCCCGCCGCGTACCGACGCCGAGCGGGACCGCCGCCGGACGGCGGCGCTGATCGCGCTGGCCGCGGTCCTTGGCCTGCTGCTGGTGATCGTGCTGGTAGGGCACCTGGGATCCTCAGGCTCCTCAAACGGCGCTCATCAGGCCCTCGCGCCCGCGCCCGAGCGGGTCCTGACACAAACCCCGGTAAAGCCGCAACCAATGCTCAAGCGAGCTCCGACGCACCATCCGCGCAGAGCGCCGGCGCCTCGCCACTACCGCAGCACTCACACTTACACCACGCACGTCTCGAGGGTCGTGGTGCGGGAAGTCATCGCCGCCCCCCAACCGCACCTCACACAGGCGCCCGTCAGTCCGCCGGTTGTGACTGTCAGCAGCGCCCCCGCGCCGAGCTACGCTCCACCGTCCCCACCGACGGGCATGGAGTTTGGCTTTGAGCACTAGCCGCGCCATGTCCAGCCGGGCATCTGTGACAGTAACCTCACAGCCTCTGTGGCGGATTCGCGTAAACCGCGGATTCTCCCGTTACGTGCTGTACGCGCTGGCGGTGTGGGGGATCCTGGCAAGCGCCCGCTTCGCGATCGCTCCGCCGCGAGCGGTCATACCGAAGACTCCACAGGTGCAACCCGCCGATCTCGCCGCCGAAGGGTTCGCCAGCCAGTTCGCCAGGCACTACTTGACGTGGAACGCCGAAGACCCCCAAGCCTATGAGCGGGAACTGGAACCGTATCTGGGCACCGGCTTCGGCGCCAGCACCGGAATGCTGCTGCCCGGCAAAGGCTCTCAGCACGTGCGCTGGGTGGAAGTGGTGCAGGCCCGTGAAGCGCAGTCGGGCGAGCACGTCTACACCGTGGCTGCGGAAACGACCAGCGCCGGCCTCTTGTACCTGACGGTGAGCGTCATCCGCCAGAGCGGCGGCAGCCTCGCGCTCGCCGGCTACCCGGCGTTCGTGGGGGCGCCCAACTCGGCACGGATGGACAACGTGATCGAACACTACGCCGAAGTTCAACAGCCGGCGCTGTCCACCGTCATTGACCGAGCACTCACCAATTACCTGAGCGCCTCAGCCTCCGAGCTGGCGGCCGACCTGACCAGCGAAGCGCAGGTGTCACTACCCGGCATGCCGCTGGCGCTGCAGTCGGTGCAGGAGCTGCGATGGCTGCCCGACCGCCAATCGGTGTTCGCGGTGGTAGTGGCCAGCGACCACCGCGGCGCGACCTACACGCTGACGTACGAGCTCGACGTGGCCTTCACACAGGGCCGCTGGGAGATCTCCGCAATTCAAATGAATCCCGACACCTAGAAAGGAACACTCAAATGAACGAGTTCAGTCAAGCCCGCGCAGGGCTGGTGAAGTCCGGGCCACGGACCGCGATAGCGATCGGTGTCGTCGTCGCGCTGATGGTCACCAGCACCTGCCTGATTCCCTCGGCCGCCTACGCCGCCGGCGGCTCGGTCGGCGGCAAGGGCTCCACCACCACATCGACCTCCGCCAGCGGGGGAGGCGAACTGGAACTCACCAAAGCCGCCGAAAAGGCCAAGGAAACCGGGCGCACGATCGCGATGAGCCTGATCGGCCTGGCGTTCGCGATCGCCTCGATCGTGCTCGCCTTCAAGCGCGACTTCAAGGAGGCGGTGGGGGTGATCGTAATCGGCTCACTGGCTGTGTTCCTGGCTGGAGAACAGGGACTGAAAGTGCTCGAAAACACGGTCACCAAATTGTTTGGCGCCTAGCGGCTGGAGTGTCGGGGAGCCTTCACCATAACTCCAGGCCATGAGCGCCTCTGATACGACGGAGATTCGCTCCTATCGGACGGTGTTCGATCTCGAGCGGCGGATCTACCGCATCGATCAGCTGCGCCTGAACCCGGGTGGCATACCGGTTCGCGGGGTCATCTATTTCATAGTGATGCTCGTCCTCACGCTGCTGGCGGGGGTGGCGCCCGTGACCTCGATTGTGGTGAAACTTCTGCCCTGGTACATACGGGACCTGGCGCTGCCCGCCGGAGGCGCCGCGCTGCTGACGATAATCCGCGTGGAGGGGCGCCCGTTTCACCTCGCCGCGCGGGCGCTGCTGCGCTACGCCTGCGGACCGCGTCACTTGAGCGGGCTGCGTCCCTGCCCGCCGCTGGGAACACGCTGGCGGCCGGCCGACCTGCTGGTGCTGCCCGACGGCTCAGACGCCCGTCTGCGGCGCATGCGCTTCAGCGGACCGGGGGCCGCGATGATCTCGGTCACGCACGAGCGGGCGGTCTGGAACGGAGGGCTCTTCAGGAAAGCCGCGACCGTCACGCTGCGGCCGCTGGCCAGATCGCGCGCACTGAAGAAGGGGCAGGTGATCGAGCTGCCCGCGGGAGTGTCACTGCAGATCAAGACAGGCCCGTGTGCCACCCCGCCCGCGGGTCCGCCACCGCGCCGCCAACCACACAGATCGGCTGTGAAAAACGTCAACGCTGGCCAGCACGCCCCTCACAAGCAGGGCGCTCGCTACCGCTGGGGATACGGATAGAAACCATGCAGACACCCATCAATTTCGTTTACGGAAACTGCATATTCGGGTCGGGCCTGGACGACGGGTGGGCCGCGTTCGCCGCCAGCACCTCCTCATACGACGGGCTCTCGGCCGCCGAGAAGCGCAGCCGCTTCCTCGCGCTGATGGGGGCGGTGGAGACAGCCGAGGCGGACTTTCAAATCGTGCGGGTCTGCCGCCGCTGGGACGCCGCCCGCTACGCCGAGGACCTCAAGAGCGAACTGAGCGGCCCCCACACCGACGCCCAACAGCAATATCTGCAGGAACAGTCCTACCACCTGGACGGCATGGGGTCGAGCCGGCCGTCGGTGTTTTTCATCCTCAGCCTGCGCGACCCCGACCGGGATGTAGCCTCGTATGTCTCACAGGCGGCCGAGCAGCATCCGCGGGAGTGGCTGCGCGCACTCAAGCGCAGTGTGGCGATGCGCGACAAACGCCTGCTGCCGGTCGCCGACCTGGAGCGTGCCCGTGTCCGTGCCGACCACGCGCACGCGCGGCTGGCCGACTACATCCCGGTGCGCCCGGCCAGGGGAGTGGAGGTCCAGTGGCTCGTGCGCCGTGCCTTCTGCCGCGGCCTCGGCGAGCCCCACGTCGAGGGGCTGCACGAACCCAGAGCGCTGGTGTTCGAGCGCAACGGCGAGGCGATGTTGGCGCCGCTGGAGGGCGATGTGGTGCGCTGGATGGACGGCTACGTGGAGCACCGCGGACGGACGCTGCGCGTGGAGTCCGAGCAGGGGGTCAGCTGGCAGACACAGCTGGTCGTCGGTGCGCTGCCCGAACGGGTGAACTTCCCCAACCCACGGATCGAGCTGATGTTCGCGCCCGCGGAAAGCCTGCCGTTCGGGGTGGACATGAGCCTCAACGCCCGCTACCTGCCCAACGAGCTGGCGACGCGCATCGCCCGGCGCAAGATCCAGGACGCCGACCAGATCTTCAAGGCCGAGTCAGACGGCGAGCAGGGGGCCACCGACCAGGGGTTCGAGCGCACCCAGGAAGCACGCGATTTGCTGTCCTACCTGCAGTCCTCGAGCCGTCCGCCGCTGCTGCGGGCGACGCTGTCGATCGCGATCGGGGCGCAGGACGAGGACGAGCTGGAGGAACGGGTGGAAATGTGCCGCCGCGCCTACGGCGAGATCCGCCTGCACCGACCGCTGGGGGACCAGCTGGAGCTGTTCTGCCAGCACCTGCCGGGGCAGCGCACGAGGGTCGCCGGCTACGACGACACCCTCACACCCGAGCAGGTCGCCGCGATGATGCCGACCGCCACCCACGCCGTCGGCTCCAACAAGGGCTTCTACCTGGGGCGCACCCTGTCCGGGTCCGGGCAGCCGGTGCGCTTCAACCTCAGAGAGGGATCTGACAGCAACCGCAACACCGCGATCCTGTCCGTCGGCGCCCTGGGCTCCGGCAAGACGACACTCGACCAGAAGCTCAAGTACGAGGGCTTCCTGCTCGGCGCGCGGATCATCGACTGCGACCCCAAGGGCGACCACCGCTTCCATCTGCTGGACGAGGTCGCGCCGCACACCGAGTGCATAACCCTGCGCCCGGACCCCGCGCTGCGCGGTGTGCTCGACCCGCTGCGCGTGGCGCCCATTCACCTGCGTCAGGACGCGGCCGTCTCCTTCCTGCGGGATCTCCTCCCCGGCCGGGCCGAACCGTCCTGGGAGACAGCGGTCGTCAAGGCGGTGGACACGGTCATGAAACGCACCCGCCAGCCGACGTGCCTGGAGGTGGTTCACGCCCTGCGGGACGGGGACGACACCGACGCGCAGGTCGCAAAGACACTCGAGGTGTATGCGCACGCGGGGCTGACACAGCTGGGTTTCGCCGACGCCGCGACCAAGCCGCCGCCCGTCGGGCACCGCCAGGTGACCTACCTGCCGATCCGCGATCTACCGAGCCCCGACCCCGGCACGCCTCGCTCGGAGTACTCGCAGGCCGAGCGGGTGGGGGAGCAGATAGTGCGCCTGATCGCGATGTTCGCGATGCACCTGATGAGCTCCGAGCGCGAGCGGCTGAAGCTGTTCTCCTTCGACGAGGGTTGGCGGCTTTTGAAGGACCCGATCGGACGCACGCTGCTGGCGTCCCTGCAGCGCATGGGCCGCTCCGAGCTGGCGGTGCCGATCATCTCCACCCAGCTAGTCACCGACACGCTCGTGGGGGAGCGCGAGTCGCTGGAGAACCTGCTGGGCGCCACGTTCGTGTTCGGGATGCGCTCGGAGGCCGAGGCCGCTCGTGCGCTGCAGCTGCTGGGACTCGATCCCGACGACCGGCGCATGCGCCAGCGGCTGCTGGACTTCGAGTCGGGGCGCTGCCTCTTCCGCGACCACCGCGGGCGGGTCGAGGCGATCCAGGTGGAGATCGTGGTTCCGTCGCTGCTGCGGGCATTCTCGACCACGCCTGAACCAGTGGCGCACGGTGCCTAGGTGCACGGCGAGTAGCGCGGCCCTCGGGGTCCGGTCCACTCTCCAAACGGCGAGGAGATGGCGCTGGCCAGCGCCCCGCCCACTGCGCACACTCGCGCTGGTGCTGGCGCTCGCGTTGACACTCGGGGCGAGCACGGCCTCGGCCCGCCCGATCGGCTCCCGCCCAACCGAACCGGTCCCTGTACACAAGACTCACCCAAAATCACCGCACTCCACGCCCAAAACCAAGCCGCCGGCCTCCAGCAAACCGAAAGAAAGCAGTCCTCCCGCCCCTCCGGCCGGCGCCGGCGCGGGCTCCGCCGCCAGCAAGGAAGACGGCAACGAATCGGCCTCCAGCGGAGAAGGCGATCTGCTGCACAGCAACGGGCTGCGCAGCCCACTGTGCAACCACCTGGGTGAACTGCCGCCCAGCGCCCAGGCCAACTGCGCGACATCGGGCTTTCCGGCGGCGCCGGCACCGACCGCCAACTACGCCTTCGACGTACACATAGACACCGGCACCTTCAACTGGAGCGGCGACTTCTACTCGGGTGTGGAGGACGTCATGGAGTTCAGCTGGTCGGTGCTGGTGTGGGCCGTGCATGGCGTGCTGACCTGGCTTGAATGGTGCTATTCACTGAATCTGCTCGGTGGCAAGATCCTCTCGGAACTGACCACCGGGCTGCACCAGGCTCGGATCAGTTTCACCAAACCGTGGCTTGCGATCGTGTTGACGATCGCCTCGGTGCTGGCTCTCTACCACGGTCTGATCAGACGCCGGGTCGCAGAGACGGTGGGGCAGGCGCTGATGATGCTCGCCATGATGATCGGGGGGCTGTGGGTGATCGTCAACCCCGCCGGGTCGATCGGCGCGCTCGGAGAATGGTCAAACCAGGCGAGCCTGGCGACCCTCGGCGCGATCGCCGGGGGCACACCCGACCATCCCGACAGCACGCTCGCCCAGGACATGCAGGACGTCTTCAGCGATGTGATCACCGGGCCCTGGTGTTACATGGAGTTCGGGAACGTGCCGTGGTGCCGCGCCAAAGCGGAAAAGAACATCGCGACGGTCGGGGGTGAAATCGCAAAGGCGGAGCAGAAAGAAAGCAAATGCAAGAGCCTCTGCCCGCGCGGCGCCAGCTCCAGATCAAAGGCGCTCGCCGCCAGCGCCGCCCTATTGCGCGGCGCCCGTACAAACGGTGAATTTTTCCTAGCGCTGCCCGCCAATCAGGACGGGCGCAACTCGATTCAGGAACACGAACCGAGTTCTCTGCTCTACATCCTGTGTGGCGGAAAGAGCACAAAAGAAAGGGAAAAGACAGAAGAAGAAGGAGAACTGGAAGGCGGACTGGACGCCACGAAATGCCACGGGCGCACCGCCGCGGAGGCCGAATACCGCACACAGAAGGGCGCCGAATCGCGTGCCATCGGCTTGGTCCTGGTGTGGCTCGGCGCGCTGGGCATGCTGGTGCTGTTCCTGTTTCTCATATTCAAGCTGCTGGAGGCGGCGCTCATCAGCCTGTTCTATCTGATGCTTGCCCCGGCGGCCGTGCTCGCCCCCGCGCTCGGCGACGGCGGGCGCTCGGCGTTCCGCGGCTGGGCGACCAGGCTGCTCAGCGCGGTCGTCGCGAAGCTCACCTACTCGTTTCTTTTGGGCGCAGTGCTGATGGTCATGCACTTGCTGTCGGGTGTCGGCTCGCTGGGCTGGTGGACACAATGGTTTTTGATCGCGCTCTTCTGGTGGATAGCGATATTCCACCGCAAGAAGATCCTCAACTTCGCTCACGGCGGCGCTCCCGCCCAGGCGGGGCACGGCGTCGGCGGAATGCGGCTGGCGTCCCGGTTGATGGCCGCGCGGGAGCTCGGACGCGCGGCGGGCTGGACGCGGCGCAAGCTCTCACCGGGCCCGCCAAACGCCGAGAAGCGCCAGCGGGTCGCCGCGGTGGCCAGGAAGAAGGCTCAAAGTGTCACCGATAACCAGACGGGCCAGGCATTGGATCGCGACTATCAAGAAGCGGCCAGTAGCACGAACCCATCCGCCCAGACGCGCGCCGACGTCGCATCCGATCAGAAGAAGCTGGATCGCGTCCGTGCTCAGCAGCAGATCTATCAAGCCAGCGGCAACAAGCGTGGTGCGGCAAAGCTCGGGATTCGCGCAAAGGCACTGGAAGCCAGCATCGCGAGTGGGCAAAGAGATTTGAGCAACGCGGGACGCGCCGTTACTGAAGGCAACAAGGCAAAGCGCGACAGTGGGCGCACATACAATCAGTCTCAGCTGAGCGAGCGGGGCCGCTTCTACGACGCACAAGCTGCTCTGCCGGACAAGCGTCGAGCCAATGCTCAAGGACAGAGCCGTGACTATCGCGGTATGGCCGGGCTCGCTGGCCTGGGGTCTCAGCAGTACGACAACCTGAGCGCTCCCCAGAGGCGAAAGGCCGATTTGGCGATCGACCGTCAGCTCGCCCTGCGTAACTCGGCGTCGTCCGCCGCTCAACGTGTGGCCCAACGCAAGGAAGACTCTCTCAAATGGCGTCAGACGCGCAAGGTCGGTAGGCAGGTCGATAGCAGCATCGAGAGAGATATGCACGCCCGAGGCAGTGGCCTGCCGTCGAACTACCGGCGCAGTATGCGCCGCCGGATAGCGACAGGTCGAGTAGCCAACGCTCTGAAGTCCGAGCGCGGCGGAACCCTGGTGGCGCCGCGTGAAGGGACCCGCGCGGAACGACGCCAGCGTCAATTCGGCGGCCCCCGACGTCCCTAAGAGATGCGAGTGAGGCGCGATGTCCGCTATGGAACCGCAGGCGGCCACGGAGGCAGAGGGGCACCAGATACCGTGGTGGCTGATCGGTACGGGCTCCGGTGGCCTGTTGGCGATCCTGATCATCGTCATCGTCGTGGTGTCCGGGCTGGCGATATTCGGGGCCACACAGAGCGAAACCACGATCACTGAAGAAACGTCCTACGGGGTCTCCCCGGAAGGGCGGGCGGAAATCCCCGCGCAATATCTGACGCTCTACCAGCAGGCGGCGGGCCGCTACAAACTGGACTGGGCGATCCTGGCGGGCATCGGCAAGGTCGAGTGCGACCACGGACAGGACCCCGACCCGTCGTGCACGAAGGAGGGGGCGGAGAACTCGGCGGGCGCGGGAGGCCCCATGCAGTTCATCGGCTCGACCTGGGAAACGTATGGGGTGACCCCCACCGGACACGGCAAGCCCGACCGCTGGAACCCGGCCGACGCGATCTACTCCGCGGCGAACTACCTGCGCGCGAGCGGCGCCCCCGGCGACTACTACAAAGCGATCTACGCCTACAACCACGCCGACTGGTACGTCAGGGAGGTCGAGCACTGGGCGTCGGTGTACAGAGGGTCGGGCACCACGACCGTCGCGCGCGTCTCGACCGGCAGCACCGGCCCCATCCAGACCGTCGGCGGTGACCGTGCCGTGCTGAGCCCAAAGAACGGTCACATCGCGCTGGTTCCCACAGGTGCGCCCCTGGCGGTGCAGAGGATGATCGAGGGAGGCAACGAGCTGCAGGACCTCCCCTACGGTCCGGGTGGTCACCCCGATCCGGTTGGGGCGGTCGAACAGGACTGCTCGAGCACCGTCAACTACGTGCTGTATTGGGGCGGTGTTCGTCCCCTGCCGGAAATCATCAAAGACAATCCGCTCGCCCAGGACTACACCAAATGGGGCGAACCCGGTCCCGGCCGCTGGGTGACCATCTACTCGACAGCAAGCTCTCCCGCCCATGTGTTCATCGTGATTGCGGGCCTGCGTCTGGACACCAGCCACAACGGCACCGACGTGGGCCCCAACCGCAACGAAGACGGTCCCCGCTGGCGAATCCTCGATCACATACCGACCTGGGCGGAATGGTCGGTGCGCCATCCCCGCGGCCTATGAATCGCTCCCATCGCATATTCACCGAATCCGGTCTGCTCTCCGCCGAGGGATGCCGACGGATCTTCCAAGTCGGGGCGGTGCTCGTGGTCATCACGATGGTGCTGCTCCTGGCCCTCACGGGCCACGGCCAATCAAAAGCGGTCTCCTCCCAACACCCCGCGCAAACCCGGAGGGTGCCCGGCACGGGCCCCGTCGTCTCACTCGACGGCAGGACGGCCACCCCGTCAACCTCCTCAGAAGAAGAAGGAGCAGCCCCCACCGAAGCACTCAAGAGACCGGCCGAAGGCGCGAAGGCAAACAACGCCCAGGCCCCCCAATCCGAAGGGCTCACGCCCGTAAGTGCCCCCGCGGCACGGGCAGTGGCCGTTCGCTTCGTGCACGCCTATGAGGACTGGGAGGTGCAGAGGGCGCTGCCGATGGCACGCCAAACGCTGCGCGCGACCTGCAGCCCCGCCGTGTATCGCAGCCTGATCGAATCACCGCCGCGCCCCGGCTACCAGGGCTTCCCACAACCAGCCGCGCTTCAGCGGCTCTCCGTATACAGAGAATCGGCGGGATATGCGGTGATCGCCGAACTGCGCGGACAGGGGCAGGTCGAAGCCCTGGAATTCACGCTCGACCGGGTCGAAGGTCACACGCTGGTCACGGCGCTCGGCCAGTAGGACACCCGGGTTGAAGAGCATCGCACGCGTGGGCGGCCCGCGCCGCCGTCTTTTGGCTTCACAGCCGGCGGGTAATAGAGTCAGGGGATGCCATCCAGAGAAGTTGACTATCTGCTGATCGGCGGGGGCCTTGCCTGCTGTAACTGCGCGAGCAACCTGCGCGAGGGGGGCGCGGACGGGACGATCCTACTCGTCGGACGCGAGCCCGACCCGCCCTACAACCGCCCCGACTGCTCCAAGGGCTACCTGCGCGGGGAGGAGAGCCGCGAGGACCCGCTGTGCCAGCCCGGCGAGTGGTGGGCGGAGAACGACGTCGAGCTGCTGACCCGCACCAGCGTCACCGCACTCGATCTCGGGGCACGGACCGCGAAGCTCTCCGACAAACAGGAGGTCGCCTTCAAACAGGCGCTGATCGCGACCGGCGCGAACGTCAGGCGCCTGAACGTCGAGGGCTGCCACCTGGAGCAGATCCACTACCTGCGCACCCTCTCAAACGCCGACGCGATCAGGGAGGGCGTCGCCGACGCCGAGAATGTGGTTCTGATCGGCGGCTCCTACATCGGCTGTGAGGTGGCCGCGTCGCTGAGCATGATGGGCAAGCACTGCACGATCGTCATGCAGGAGGAGGTGACCCTGCAGCGGGGCTTCGGCGAGCGGGCGGGACGCTTCTTCCAACAGCAGCTTGAAGAGCATGGGGTGAGCGTCCACGGCGGCGATGAGCTGGAGCGCTTCGAAGGGGACGGCCGGGTCGCCAAGGTCATAACCTCCAACGGGCTTGAACTGCCCGCCGAAGCAGTCGTGATCGGCGCCGGCGTCACCCCGGACGTCGCCTTGGCGCAGAAGGCCGGCCTGCAGATCGGGGAGCGGGGCGGGGTGCGCTGCTCGTCAACGCTCGAGAGCTCGGTGTCCGGCGTCTGGGCGGCTGGGGACATCTGCGAGTACGACTCCCCCGTGCACAACGGCGCGGCTGTGCGAATCGAGCACTGGGACGTCGCGTTCAATCACGGCAAGACGGTTGCCCTGAACATGCTCGGACGCCACACACCCCACCGGGATGTTCCCTACTTCTTCAGCGATCTCGGCGACTGGGGCGGTCTGGAGTACGTCGGACCGGCCTACGACTGGGACCAGGAGATAACGCGCGGATCTATGGACGACGCAGACTTCAGCCACTGGTACCTGAAGGACGGGCTGGTCGCCGGTGCGCTGTCGGTCGGACGCTCAGATGACCTCGAGCACGCACGACGGCTGATCACAACGCGCGCGCCGCTCGAGGACGCCGCGCTGCTGGGCGACCTCGACACCGACCTGGCGTCGGTACAGCCAGCCGCCTCCTAGACCGGCGGGAAGGCGAGGGGGACGATGGCGAGCGTTCCGCAGTTCACCAGCGAAGCGCAGCGCCTGCTGCGCGCTCCAGGCATGTTCGACTGGTCGACGGTGACGCTGCTCGCGCTGGCGGTCTACGTGTACGCGGTGGAGGCGCAACGAAAGAACTGGAGCGCCGTCCTGGCCGGCCTCGCCTTCTGGCTGATGGACTGGTTCAACGAGATCGTCAACGCGCTGGTGCTGCACGTCAACGGCAACGCGGCGCTGTGGACGGTGACCGGTCACAGCAGCTTCGTGATCTTGATCGGCCTCACGATCGAGATCACGTTGTTCTTCGCGATCAACGGCGTCGTCTTCACCAAGGTGCTGCCGGAGGACGTGGGCGTGCGCATCCTCGGGCTGCCCAACCGCTGGGCGATCTCGATCGGCCTTTCGCTCGTATCTGTCGGCGTGGAGCTCTTGCTGCATGCCGATGGCGTGTTCCACTGGTACTACTGGTGGTGGAACGTGGCCAGCTTCCCCGTGATCGTGGTGCTCGGGTACCTGACCTTCTACGTGGTCGCGTTCACCGTGTACGACATGCCCCGTCGAGCGCGTCAGCTGCAGGTGGTCGGCGCGCTGGCGAGCGTGGATCTGATCGCGGGGCTCGTGTTCGGCCCGCTGCTGGGCTGGATCTGATCGCGGGGCTCGTGTTCGGCCCGCTGCTGGGCTGGATCTGATCGCGGGGCTCGTGTTTCGGCCCGCTGCTGGGCTGGATCTGATCAGCCGGCCTCGCCCGAGCCGAAACCGGTGGACATGCGCGTGAGCTCGTGCGAGGAGATCACCCGGTCGATCAGGCCGTACCGCATGGCCTGCTCGGCCGTGAAGTATCGGTCGCGGTCCATGTCCTCGTGGACTTTCGCGAGGGATTGGCCGGTGTGATGGGCGTAGATCTCGTCGACGTGCCTGCGCAGCTCGAGGATCTCCCGCGCGTGGATCTCGATGTCGGTCGAACTGGCCTTCGTAGCCGCCGGAAGGCTGATGGATGAGAATGCGGCTGTTGGGGAGCGCCATCCGCTTGCCCTCGGCGCCGCCGGCGAGCAGCAGCGAGCCCATCGACATCGCCACGCCGAAGCAGATCGTCTGCACGTCCGGCTTGATGAACTGCATCGTGTCGTAGATCGCCAGGCCCGAGTAGACGATTCCGCCGGGAGAGTTGATGTACAGGGAGACGTCCTTCTCGGCGTCCTCGCTCTCCAGGTGCAACAGCTGCGCGACTACGAGGTTCGCGACCTGGTCGTCCACGGGGGTGCCGATGAAGACGATCCGCTCGTTCAATAGCCGCGAATAGATGTCGAATGAGCGCTCGCCCCGCGGGCTCTGCTCGACGACCATGGGGATCAGTGTCATGGGGGGCTATCCTTTCGACAACGTTCGGGTTGTCAACAATACGATAGCAACCAAATGGTTGTCATAGACTGGGAGGTGGCGCGATGCAGGTGCGACGCGAGGTGGAGGTGCCAGCCAGCCCCGAGGAGGTCTGGGAGGCGCTGGTCACAGAAGAGGGTCGCGAGCGCTGGCTGGAGGATGGCCAGGATCGTGACATCCACGTCGAGTCCGCCGAGCCGCCGAGTCGTCTCGTGTGGTGGTGGGGCGGGGAGGACGTGCCCGCCACCCGCGTCTCCTTCGAGATCGTCGCGCTGCCCGCCGGCAGCAGGATTGTCGTCACAGAGAGCGCGCCCTCGTTCCCGCCGGTGCCTCTCGCCGCGTTTGCCACGAGCTTCGCGCTGGTGTGCGCTTGAGCGGGGCCACCAGCGACCCGATCGGCCCCGTCTTCGCCGCACTGGCAGACCCGACACGCAGACTTATGGTCTCGACGATGGTGCGCGAGGGCAGCACGAGCGTGCCGTCGCTGACGCAGGAGTTGCCAATCAGCCGTCAGGCGATCGCCAAGCACATCGCGACGCTCGACCACGCCGGGCTGCTGGAGCGCGTGCCCGCCACCGGCCGTGAGGTTCACTACCGGCTGCGCGCGCGGGCACTCGCGCCCGCCATCGCGTGGCTGAATGAGACCGACGCCGCCTGGGGTCAGCGACTCGAGCGCCTCCGGCAAAGCTTCGAGTAGACTCGCAAAGCAGTCCATAACGGTCGGTGGTCAAGGGAAGCCGGTGAGAATCCGGAGCGGACCCGCCACTGTGACCAGGGATGCCAGCCGCAAAGCACGCCCAGCGTGTGAGCCACTGATCAGCCACCGGCGGATTGGGAAGGCGCGGAGGGTAGGCCTGGGAGCCAGGAGACCTACCTCCGACTGAAAGCCCACAACACCCTCGTGGAAAGGGGTCGGCTCATGCTCTCATTTCGTCATACCTCGCCGTTGTCGTCGGTGCCCGCCAAGCGCAGGCTCACGGTCGCCGGCGCGCTCGCGATCGGGCTGGTTGCGCTCGCACCGTGCGCACCGGCGTTCGCCGCACCGACCGTGAAGGTGCGTGTGGAGGGCGAATCCGCCACGCTGCTGCCGCTGACGGAAGTTACCCTCGAAAAGCCCGAACCGGTCAGCGGATGCCCGGCCAACAGCGCAAACGCCGCGATCAACCTCGCCGTCGGCGGTAACTGGGATCACGGGGACGAGGAAGGGAGCAAAGGCGACTTCACCCAGACGATCCTCGGCGAGACACACAAGTTCGAACACAACGGTGACACGTGGGCGGTGTGGATCAACGACAAGTGGGGCGGGGGGATCTGCGAAGACCTGCTCAGCGAAGGCGACGAAGTGCTGCTGGTGGCCGACCACGAGCCCGAACCGAACTTCGAACCGACCGTGTTGCCGCTACTGCTGGGGAAAGTTCCCGCGAGCGTCGTGGCGGGAACCCCATTCACGGTGCAGGTGGAAAAGGTCCACACGCGGTCGGGCACATACGCCCAAGCCGGCGAAGGTACACCCAAGCCCGAGCCCGGGGCGACGATCTCCGGCGCCCCCACGAGCGCCACAAGCCGCTCCGAAGGCAACGCGACACTCACGATCACCCAGCCCGGCACATACACCCTGATCGCACGCGAGCCCGGCGCCGCACCCTCTGCCCCCGCCACGGTGTGCGTGCGCGCAAGCAGCGAATCGGGCTGTGGGGTTCAGGTGCCCTCCGGCTCCACCACGGGCGTGAAAGGGACACCGCCACCCAACGTCCCCTACACCGGCCCGTTCGCGCTGGTGGCAAAGCCGACCAGCATCATCGACGGGCACACCTACAAGCGCGGCCAGGCGCCGAGGGTGATATCCGGCAGCGTGCTCGCGCACACGACAGTCACCTCGGTCAGCCTCCGGCTGCGACGCTCCTACCGCCATCGCTGCTACTCCTTCGACGGTGTCTCGGCAAAGTTCGTAGGCGCGCGCTGTGGCAGCGGATCGTTCTTCGCAGTCTCAAACAACGGCCTGTTCTCATACCTGCTGCCGAAGACCCTGCCGCCGGGCCACTATGTGCTCGACATCCAGGCGAGCGACGCCGCCGGCAACCACACAACGCTCGCCAGGGGAACCTCGAGGATCGTGTTTGATGTCGCCCGGTGAGAGCGGTGTGCACTAGCGCCCAGGCATCCCGCCACGGCGGGATGCTGGCGGCCCTTGCCACGGTTATTGCCGTGGCACTCGCCGGCTGCGGTCTCGGCCCCGGCCCGGTGCCGACGGGGGTGCATCTGACGGTCACACGCGACTTCGGCAGCCGCCAAGTCCACCAGACATCGCTCCCGCACCTCGCGGGCTCGGAAACCGTGATGAGCCTGTTGATGCGCAACGCAAAGGTCAGCACCCGCTACAGCGGCGGTTTCGTGCAGAGCTTGGATGGCCTGTCCGGCGGGCGGGAAGCGGGCGAGCCGATCGACTGGTTCTACTACGTCAACGGGGTGCAGGCGTCCAAGGGGGCGGCGGAGACGAACGTCCACCGCGGCGAGCGGATCTGGTGGGACCTGCACGACTGGGGCGCCAGCGACAACGTGCCGGCCGTCGTCGGATCCTTCCCCGAGCCATTCCTCGGCGGCATCGAAGGCAAGCGTCTGCCGGTACGGGTGGAATGCGCCTCCCTGACGAGCGAACCGTGCACGACGGTGACCTCCCAGCTTCGCCGCGTGGGAGTGCTCGCCGGTGGCGCCGCGATCGGGCCCGGCGATGAGCCCGAAACGCTGCGGGTGATGGTCGGCACCTGGGCGCAGGTGCGCGGTGACCCGGCGACCCTGCAGATCCAGCAGGGGCCCGCCGCCAGCGGCGTGTATGCGAAGTTCTCGGGCGACGGCAGCACCCTCACCCTGCTCAACGAACGGGGCCAGACGGCGCGGACGTTGACAGCGGGGGCGGGGCTGGTGGCCGCCACCCGCTATGGCGAAGAGGCTCCGCTGTGGGTGATCACGGGCACCGACGCGGCCGGTGTGACGCTGGCCGCCCGCGCGTTCACAGAAACCGCCCTTCGCGACCACTTCGCGGTGGCGCTCGCCCCCGGCGGAGCAGAGCTGCCGATCCCCCTCGCCGGTTGAGGTGCCGGTGATGCTCGGCGGGAGAACATCCTTTTTCTACCGGCGGCTGGCGAGCCCGCTGCACGCCACACGCGCCAGTGTGGGAGCCCTCTGGGCGCTCGCGCTGATCGCCTCGGCGCTCGTGCTGTTTCATCCGCTGGCCCTGCTGGCCCTGACACTCGCGGTGCTCGCCGCCGGGTACGCGGCCGGCGTCGGGCGCCCGCTCACGCTGACGCTACGGACCGCGGCAATCGTGGCGATCCCGATCGTGGTGATCAACGTGCTCGTCTCGAGGCAGGGTCTCACCGTGTTCGCAAGGCTCGGCGACCTCGGCCCGTTTGGCCAGGGGGACCTCACTCTCGAGGCGCTCGCCTACGGTGGGGTGATTGCGCTGAAGGTCACGCTGCTGATCCTCGCGACCACGCTCGCCGCGCTCGCGGTCGATCCCGACGAGCTGCTCACGGGTCTGCGTCGCCTGTCGTTTCGCTCCTCGCTGACCGCGTCGCTGGCCACCCGCATGATCCCGCTGCTCGCGGCCGACGCGCAGCGTCTGGCCGAGGCGCAGCGCACACGGCCAGGTGGCGCTCCCGGCGGCGTCCGAGCCCGCGTCGCCCTGATCAGGGCGCTCGTCGGCTGCTCGCTGGACCGGGCGCTGGATGTGGCGGCCACGCTCGAGCTGCGCGGCTTCGCCGCCGCCGGTAGACCGCCCCGCCAGGCGCGGGCATGGTCGCGTCACGACATCGCGTTCGGCTGCTCGGCGCTTGCGCTCGTGACCCTCGCCGTGCTCGGCCGGGTCACCGAAGCCACCTCCTTCCAGGCCTACCCGCTGCTGCGCATGCCCGTGAACATCGGCACGCTCGTCCTGTGTGTGGCGCTGTTCGCGGTCGTGACGCTGCCACTGTGCGACCGGCGGGGCATCGACCCATGAACCCGATCCTGTCCTTCGATCGCGTTACCTACAGCTACCCGGGTGCGGGCGAGCCGGCATTGCGGGATGTCAGCCTCGACATTCACCCAGGCGAGTTCTGTCTGCTGGCGGGACTCTCCGGTCACGGCAAGTCCACGCTGGTGCGCGCCGCCTGCGGACTGGTTCCGCACTTTTACGGCGGAAGCTTCGCCGGGCACGTGAAGGTCTGCGGCCATGACACGCGCGAGCACGGACCGGCGCACATCGGGGCTCTCTGCGGGGCTCTGTTCCAGGACCCCGAGACCCAGCTGGTCACGAGCTCGGTCAGGGCTGAGCTAGCCCTGTCGCTCGAGAGCCGCGGCCACGGCGCCGTCGCGGTCGCCCGCGGGGTCGAGGAGGTCGCGCTGGCGCTCGGCATCGATGGGCTGCTCGACCGGTCGGTGCACGAGCTCTCCGGCGGGGAGCAGCAGCGGGTGGCGCTCGGCGCGGCGCTCGCCGGCCGCCCGCGGGTGGTGCTGCTGGACGAGCCGACCTCGCAGCTCGACCCTGTCGCCGGCGATGAGCTGATCGGGCTGCTGCGGCGCCTGAACCAGGAGTGGGAGACGACGATCCTGCTCTGCGAGCATCGCCTGGAGCGCTGCCTTTCCGCGGCCGACCGGGTGATCGCCCTGCACGAAGGTGGCGTCGCTCACGACGGCAGCCCCGCCTCGTTCCTGCAGTGGACCCTCGCCGGGGCGCCCGCGCTGCAGACGCCTGGGGCGAAGATGTTCGCGCTCGCCGGCCTGGAGCAGGCACCGGTCGGCGTGCGCCAGGCCCGCGCCGCGCTGCGGGCGCAGGGGCTGCTGCCAAGCGGCGACTCACCCTCCGCCCCGCCGGGCGAGGCACGCAGGGTGGGGGGCTCCTCACGGCGGGCGGCGGCGCCCGCGTTGCAACTGCGCGGCGTCTGGCATGAGCTGCGCGACGGGCCGGCGATCCTGCGGGGGGTGCAGCTGACCCTCGCGGCGGGTGAGAGCGTCGCGTTGATGGGCAGAAACGGCGCGGGTAAGTCCACGCTGCTGCGTCACGCCGCCGGTCTGCTCCAGCCAACGCGCGGACGGGTAACAAGCTCGGGGCGGGTCGCGCTGCTGCTGCAGAACCCCGGTGACTATCTCATCCACGAGCGAGTCGGCGAGGAGCTCGCCGCCGAGGATCTGGCGGCCGCGGGACTCGAGGATCTCGCCGATCGCAACCCTCGCGACCTCTCCGGGGGAGAGCGCCAGCGCCTGGCGCTCGCGATCGTCTCCGCACAACAGCCGGGGCGGCCGGGCTCGGTGCCAGCGGTGCTGGCGCTGGATGAGCCCACCCGCGGCATGGACCGTGAGGCCAAGGCGCGCCTGGCGGGAGAGCTGCGCGCTCGCGCCGACAGGGGGCAGGCCGTGATCGTCGCCACACACGACCCCGAGTTCGCCGCCGCGTGCGCCGTGCGCGCCGTGCTGCTGGCCGACGGCAGGGTGATCGCCGACGGGCCCGCCAGCGAGCTGCTGGCCGGCGGCTGGTACTTCGCCACCGAAACGGCCCGCATCCTCGGGGGCGCCGGCGGCGCGCTGCTGCCCGAGCAGGGAGCGCAGCTGCTCCGCCAGGAGCGGGCGGACGGCGGGAGGATCGGCGAGAACGCTGCGGGGGTTGCCCTGTGAGCTGGCCGCTTGCCTCATTTCTGCTCGTTGGGGTGATCCTCGCCGGCGGCTGGCTTGCCTATGAGCGCACCCGCCCGTCCGCCCGCATGGTCGCCGTGGTCGCCACCCTCGCGGCGATCGCCGCGCTCGGCCGCGACGCGTTCGTCGCTCTCCCCGACGTCAAGCCGATCACCGCGATCGCGTTCGTGGTGGGCTACGCGCTCGGCCCGCTGCCCGGGTTCACGGTTGGTGCGCTCGGGATGCTCGCCTCCAACATCATGCTCGGCCAGGGCCCCTACACCCCCTGGCAGATGGCGGCCTGGGGGCTGGTCGGGCTCACCGGCGCCGGCCTCGGGAGCCTCACTCGACGCCTGGGGCGCGTTCCGCTCGCGCTGGCGTGCGCCGTCTCGGCGACGATGGCAAAGGAGATCATGAACGTCTACAGCTGGAGCATCGGGGCTAGCCACACTGCCTCGGCGCTGCTCGTGGAAGTCGTTGACGGGCTGCCCTTCGATATCACCGACACGCTCGCCACGCTGCTGTTCGCGCTCGCCTTCGGGCCCGAGCTGACACGCCTGTTGACACGCACCCGCGAGCGCATGACCGTCACCTGGCTGCAGGCCCCCTCCGGCGGCTCCACGATGCTGGTGGTCCTCGCCGTGCTCGCCGTCGGTGGGCTGCTCGGCGCCCAGCGATCGGAAGCGAACGCCGCGGCTCACGCAGCCTCCCTCTCAGCCGAGGTGTCCTACCTGGACTCATCCCAAAACAGCGACGGCGGTTTCGGCGGGGCGCGCGGGCAGCCATCCGGCGAGCTCTACACCGCATGGGCGGCGATGGGCCTCGCGGCCGCCGGGCAGCACCCGCAGAGCGTGCGTCGCGCCGGGCACTCGCCGCTTGACTCGCTGCGCGGGCAGGCCTCCACGCTCAGCGGCCTGGGGGATGTCGAGCGGACGATTCTCGCCGTGCACGCCTGCGGCTCCTCGGCCTACTCCTTCGCGGGGCGCGACCTCGTCAGCGAAGTTCTGCGCGCCCGCGCCTCCGATCGCTCCTTCGAGCACCAGGTGAACCTGACGGCGTTTGCGGTCTTCGCGCTGCGGGCCGTCGGACACTCTCCCTCCTACAGCCCGATCCGTCAGGCGGCGGGCTGGATCGAGCATCAGCAGAACTCAGACGGCGGGTTCGGCTTCGGTGCGCACGGATCGCCGAGCGACGTCGATGACACCGGCGCCGCGCTGCAGGCGCTGGCCGCCGCCGGCGCGCGCGACAGCAGGGTCCTGCGGGCGGCCACCGGCTACCTGATCCGGGCACAGAACCCCGATGGCGGCTTTCCCCAACAGCCGGGGGGCTCCTCAAACGCCCAGTCCACCGCATGGGCAATCCAGGGGCTGATCTCTGTGGGGCAGAACATCGGCGCGGTGCGCCACCGCGGCAGCCGCTCACCGACCGGCTATCTGGAAAGCCTGCTCGCCCCGGGTGGCTCGATCCGCTACTCCAGCACAATCGCCCAGAGCCCGGTGTGGGTGACCGCCCAGGCGCTGATCGCGCTCGCCGGCAAGACCTTCCCCGTCTCGCCCTAGCCGCAGGGGAAGGGCCGGGAACCGCGCCTGACCCACCGCCGTTGTGTCTACCCTGTAGAGGTGGCTGTGTTGCAGAAAAACGGTGTGAGCACCGGCTGGGCGCTGCGATGCGCGGCGGTGTGCGTGCTGGGTCTGGCCGCCACGTGGGTCCTCGCGGCGCTCGTGCCGGTCGGGCACACACAGGACGCGGTGGCGCTGCGGGACTTCACCGAGCTCAGCCGGCCGCGTATTGACGCCCCGGCGAACCTGCTGCTCGGTCTGCTCGACCCGGTCCTGTACACGTGTTGGGCGCTGCTGCTGGTGGGGGCCGCGCTGGCTCGCGGACGGGGGCGTGTGGCGGCCGCGGTAGCCGTCGTGCTGGCCCTCGCCCCGTTGAGCAGCGAGGTGCTCAAGCCGCTGCTGGCACACCCCCACGTGCAGTTGACGAGGACCGTGATCACGGACGCCTCCTGGCCGAGCGGTCATTCGACAGCGGCGATGGCGCTCGTGCTGTGTGCCGTGCTGGTCGCTCCCCGCCGGCTGAGGCCGCTCGTGGCGGCGCTGGGGGTCCTCTTCTCGGTGGCGGTTGGGTTCTCGCTGCTGGTGCTCGCCTGGCACATGCCAAGCGATGTCTTTGGCGGCTATCTGCTGGCGGCGCTGTGGAGTGCGCTGGCCGTCGCCGCGTTGTGCGGCGTGGAGAGCCGCTGGCCGTCCGCAACAACGGTCAAGTCAGCCAGAGTCAGGCAGGCTCCGCGAACCCAGACAGCCGCAGGAGCGATGGCGTTGGGTCTCACGCTACTGCTGTCGTGTGCCCTCGCGCTCGGCGTGTTGGTCTCGCTGACCGCCCACCACCACATCGGGAGCTTCGCCCTGGATCACCGCTCGCTGTTGGTCGCCGCCGGTGGGATAGCCGTCCTTGCGGGGGCGATCGCGAGCACGCTCACCGCCGCGCTGCGCAGCTAGCAAGCCTGCCGGGTGCTGGACCTCGGCTGGCTCCCATAAGCCGCAGTCAATGCGCACTCGCTGTTACACGGGTAGCTACCGGGGATGATCAGGCTGTCAGCCGACTTGGAGGTAGTTGCGCAGCGCCTTGCGGAGCACTGAGGATGGGGTCTCGTGATCGCGCTCGGCTCGCTTTATTAGCGCGTCGCGCAGCTCCGGCTCCAGCCGCACAGACTCGACGCTCGCGGGCGCCGAACCGAGCGCTGGCCTACCTCCGCGCCGTCGTACCGTCTGCTCGACGTCGTAGCCAGCGTCGGCCTTGGCAGCGAGCTGCTCGACTAGCTCGTCGGTGATCGGTACGCCACTCGCGGTTTTGCCATACGTCTTCTTCGCCATAGTCAACCTTCCGGAAGAAGCCCTTGATACTTTTCGCGCATCTTCATTGCGTGGATCGCAAGCTCCGTGTCGTCGTCACGAACGATCGTGACGATCTCAAGCAGTTCGGCGTTGCGAGCTGGCCCGAGGTACAGGCGGGTGTCGTCGTCTTCTTGATAGTCGATCGCCATCGCATTCTTCGTTGCATGCCAGATGTCCTCGTCAGCGATGCCGTGCTTTCGCGCCGACGGATGAATCTCCACCTAGGTATTGTAGTACGAAACCTGGACGGACTGGCGCGCCTAGCCCAAATAGGTCTATGTGGCCAGTCGTTCGGCGCCGCATCTGGCGCTCAACCGGCGAGGGCAACACGCCCCGCCGAGACGAGCACATAGCGGTTCGCATCGATGACTTCGGCTGGCTCACCGCCTCGTTCCAGTCCTCACAGCGAAACCCGGGTCTATGAGGCGCTCTGCCCGGAGGAGTGCGCTCCCGGCTCCCACAGCGACTCGTGCTCCTCGCCGGCCGCGCGGGCCAGGATGAACAGCAGGTCCGACAGCCGGTTCAGGTAGCGCACCACCTCGGGGTTGCCGTCCTCGACGGCGATCGCCCTGCGCTCGGCGCGCCGGCACACCGTGCGGCACACGTGCAGCTGGGCGGCAGCCGGGTTGCCGCCGGGGATCACAAACGAATGCAGCGGCGGGAGCTTTGCGTTGATCTCATCGCATGCCTGCTCGAGCCACTGCACATACTCGGGGCTGACGCGCAGTCGCTCACGGTCCCCTCCGGAGGGGACCGACAGATCCGCGCCGATGTCCAGCAGGTCGTTCTGCGCTCGCGAGAGCCACTGCGCGAAACGCTCGGGCAGCCCCGTTGCCAGCAGCGCGACGCCGAGGAAGGAGTTCAGCTCATCGACAGTCCCGTACGCCTCCACCCGCGGATGGCACTTAGAGACGCGGCTCATGTCCCCGAGATGGGTCTCCCCGGAGTCTCCGAGCTTGGTGTAGATGCGTGTCAGGTTGATCGTCACGGGTGGCGAAAAGGGTTGAGGAAGCTCTGGCTGTGATGGTAGTCCTCCAGCGGGCGCGGTGGCTAGCGAGGACGGCCGGGTTGCCTCCCATCGGCGCGATGAGATACGTTCCCGCCCCTGCGATGCGAATAGCGGTCCCGAAGGAAACCGCCGCCGGTGAGCACAGAGTCGCGCTCGTGCCGGAGGTGATAGCCAAGCTCAAGGCCAAGGGCCTCGATGTCCTCGTGCAGAACGGGGCCGGTCAGGGCGCGCTGCTGCCCGACGAGGCGTTCGCTGACGTCGGTGCTCAGCTCACTGGCGAGACGGCCGAGGTGTGGGGCTCGGATCTGGTGGTCACGATCTCCCCGCCGGACCCGCAGCAGATCCGCTCGCTCGGCCAGGGGTCGATCCTGATCGGGTTCCTCGCGCCGCTCACGAGCCCGCAGACCACGCGCGCGCTCGCGCAGGCGGGTGCGACCGCGTTTGCGATGGAGGCGATCCCGCGCATCTCCCGTGCCCAGGCGATGGACGCGCTGTCCTCCCAGTCGAACATCGCCGGCTACAAGGCCGCGCTGCTCGGAGCGGAGAACATGGGGCGCTTCTACCCGATGCTGATGACCGCCGCCGGCACGATCCCGCCCGCCAAGGTGCTAGTGCTCGGCGCCGGGGTCGCGGGGCTACAGGCACTGGCGACCGCCAAGCGGCTGGGAGCCCGCACGACCGGCTACGACGTGCGCCCCGAGGTGGCCGAGCAGGTGCAGTCGCTCGGCGCGATGTGGCTTGACCTCGGCCTCGAGGCAAGCGGCGAGGGCGGCTATGCCCGCGAGCTGACAGAGCAGGAGCGCGCCGCCCAGCAGCAGGCGCTGACCGACGCGATCAAGGGCTTTGACGTCGTGATCACCACCGCGCTCGTGCCCGGCCGTCCGGCGCCGAAGCTCGTCACCGAGGAGGCCGTAGAAGGAATGAAGCCCGGGTCGGTGATCGTCGATCTCGCCGGGGAGTCCGGCGGCAACTGTGAAGTGACCGAGCCGGGGGAGACGGTCATCCGGCACGACGTGAAGATCGTCGCGCCGCTGAACCTGCCGGCGTCGATGGCCGAGCACTCCTCTCAGCTGTTCGCGCGCAACGTGCAGGCGCTGCTCGATCTGCTGGTCGTAAAGAAGGAGGATCCCGCCCACCCGGACGGGGAGCTCGAGCTGAACCTCGACTTCGAGGATGAGATCATCGCCGGGGCGTGCGTCGTGCGCGAGGGCGAGATACTGCACGCCGGAGCGAAGGCGGCGGTCGAGGCCAGCGCCTAGAGGGGGCAACCAAACATGATTCTCGCCAGCACGCTCACCACCAACCTCGCGATCCTCGTGCTCGCCGGCTTCATCGGGTTCGTCGTGATCTCCAAGGTGCCGAACACGCTGCACACCCCGCTGATGAGCGGCACCAACGCGATCCACGGAATTGTGCTGCTCGGCGGGCTGCTGGTGGTTGGCCTGTCAGGCAACAGCACCTTCAACCAGATAATCCTCGTGATCGCCATCGCCTTCGGCACGATCAACGTCGTCGGCGGCTTCTTGGTCACAGACCGGATGCTCGAGATGTTCAAGTCCAAGCCCAAGCCCTCGCGCGGCGAGGATGAGGAGGGCAAGTCCTGATGTCGCTGCCGCTGGCCAGCAGCTTCCTGCAGGAACAGAATTTCCTGGACGTCCTGTACATCATCGCCTTCGGGCTGTTCATCCAGGGTCTGCGCGGCCTGTCCGGGCCGACGACGGCGGTGAAGGGAAACCGCATCGCGGCCGTCGGCATGGCGATCGCGGTCGTGGCGACGCTGCTCAACCAGGGCGAGGGCAATTGGGGGCTGATCGCTCTTGGCATCGCGCTCGGAACGGCCGTGGGGGTGCCCGCGGCGCGGCAGGTGAAGATGACCGCGATGCCGCAGATGGTGGCGCTGTTCAACGGCGTCGGCGGCGGCGCGGTGTTCCTGATCGCCTGGTCTGAGTTCCGTCGCAGCGGCGGCTACCAGGGCACCGCCACCTACATAACGATCTTCAGCCTGTTCGCGGCGATCGTCGGATCGGTCTCCTTCTGGGGCTCGAACATCGCGTTCGGAAAGCTCCAGGAAATCCTCCCCGGGCGGCCGATCACGCTCGGCTCAGCCCAGCAGATCGTCAACCTGCTGCTGGCGATCCTGGCGCTCGCGGCCGGGATCGACATCGCCGCCGGCTCCCACTCCGAAGCTGTCTTCATCGGCATGCTGTTCTGCGCCGCGCTGCTCGGCAACGCCGTCGTGCTGCCGATCGGCGGCGCGGACATGCCGGTCGTGATCAGCCTGCTGAACGCGTTCACCGGACTGTCGGCGGCCGCCACCGGAATCGCGCTGGACAACCCTGCGCTGATCGTCGCCGGCATGATCGTCGGCGCGTCCGGGTCGATCCTCACGAACCTGATGGCCGTCGCGATGAACCGCTCGATCCCCGCGATCATCGCCGGCGGATTCGGCGGCGGCGGGGCCGTCGAGGGAGCCAGCGGCGCGGGCGAGCACGCCGGTACAGTGCGCTCCACCAGCGCCGCCGACGCCGCGATCCAGCTCGCCTACGCCAACCGGGTGGTGATCGTCCCCGGCTACGGCATGGCCGTCGCCCAGGCCCAGCACGCGGTGCGCGAGCTGACCAAGGAGCTCGAGAAACGCGGCGTGGAAGTCTCCTACGCGATCCATCCCGTCGCCGGGCGCATGCCCGGCCACATGAACGTGCTGCTGGCCGAGGCCGACGTGCCATATGACCAGCTCAAGGAGATGGAGGACGCCAACCCCGAGTTCCAGCGCACCGACGTGTCGCTGGTGATCGGCGCCAACGACGTCACCAACCCGGCCGCCAAGAACACCCCCTCCTCGCCGATCTACGGCATGCCGATCCTCGAGGTCTCAGACAGCCACTCGGTGATCGTCATCAAGCGCTCCATGAACCCGGGTTTCGCCGGCATCGAAAACGAGCTGTACTACGACCCGAAGACCGCGATGCTGTTCGGGGACGCCAAGTCCGCCGTCAGCGAGATCGCCAGCGAGCTCGGCCAGCTGTAGGGCGATCGGGCCTCGAGGGCCACGGGCCCTGCGAAGATGCCCACACAACGATGCCAGTCGTTCCCCTGAAAACCGGCCGTGCACATCAGCGCGGCACCACGCGAGCCGTCGTGTGGCGCTCGATCCTCGCGATCGGTGCGGGCGCGCTGCTCGCGCTGTCTTCGGCCGCGGCGGCGTACGCCGGTCTCAGCCCCCAGGTGGTCGGTGGCAGCGAAGCAAAAATCGAACAGGTCCCGTTCCAGGTCGCGCTGTATGACCCACAGGTCTCCGCGGATCCCGCCGACAGCCAGTTCTGCGGCGGTGTGATCATCGATGCCACACACGTCATCACGGCGGCGCACTGCGTCTTTGACCAGAGCACCGTCCAGGCGGCCGCGCCCGGCGAAATCGAGGTGCTCGCCGGCACCGAAAACCTGACGGACGCGGCCAGTGGTGTCGAGGACCCCGTGCAGGTCACCTCGTTCAACCCCGAATGGAACCCTCAGACCGCAGAACACGACGACGCGGTCCTGACGCTCGCCGACCCGCTGTGGAGCACCTCCACGCCCCCGGCGATCGGCGCGCCCACGAAGATCGCCCCAATCGGTCTGGCCGTCAGCCTGCCGACGCCCCCCGAAACCGCCACCGTCAGCGGCTGGGGATACACCGAAGAACTGCGAGGCGAACAGCAGCCAACCCCCAAAGAAGCCGAAAAAGGCTTCCTGCCGACCCTGCGGCTCGCGCAGCTTCCGCTGATCACCCCGCAGGCCTGCGCGCAGGACTACGAAGTCGAAGAAGAAGAAACCCTCGGCCCGGACTTCCTGTGCGCCGGCGAACAGGGCAAGGACTCCTGCTATGGCGACAGCGGCGGCCCGCTGTTCACCGGCGCCCCGGGATCGCCAACCGACCAGCTGATCGCCACCGTCGACCTCGGTCACGGCTGCGGACAGAACGGCTTCCCCGGCATCTATCAGAGCGTCGTGCAGCACCAGAACAGGGCATTCCTGACCTCCAACCCGCCGCAGGCGCCATACCAGCCAGCCGGCTCCACACCGAACATCCTGGGCAGCGCCCAGCCCGGGCAGACACTGACCTGCCAGGCGGGCCCCTGGGTGGGCGAACCGCAACTGCGCTACGGCTTCTTCAGAGACGAATCGGAATTCGCCGCCCCGGGCACGTTCACCGAACTGTCCGTCGGCGAACCGACCTACACACTGGGGGCCCTCACCCCTCCCGGAACCCGCGTCTTCTGCGCGGTGCTCGCGCAGAGCGCCGGCGGCTACGGGCAGGCCGCAAGCCGCGACGTGACGGTCCTGGGCGCCCCACAGCAGCCGCCGCCCGTCAGTCCGCCGCCGGCCGCCGTCACGCCAACCCCGCCGACCCTGCGGGTCGTCTCCGAGCGCTGCGGGCGCTCGAGCTGCACGGTGAACGTGCTCGCCTCCCAGGGCAGCGCCGACGCCGCCGTCGCCACCGTGCGAGCAGCGCTCACATCCAGACGCAGGGTCTCCTGCCGCAAGCACGGCAAACCCGCCACCTGCACCCGCACAGCCACCCGCCAACTGGTCGCCAAGGCCACCCCGGGCGGGCACTTCGTGATCACCGCGAGCGGCCTGAAGAGCGCCTCCTACACGATGTCGCTGACCGCGATCGACAAGGCCGGTGTCTCCCAGGTCAAGCCGACGAGCGTCAGGCTGACGCCCAAGCCCAGAGCCCCGCGCAAGCCGGGCGGGCGCTAGCCCGAAAAAGCGGGTAGGCACCGCCGACCCCGGGCTCTGAGAGACTGCGGGAGGTGATCGAACGCGCCCAGGCCATCGCCGCGCTGGCTAAAGAGCAGTTCGACGTACTCGTTGTCGGCGGCGGCATAACGGGGGCCGGGGTGGCCCTCGATGCCGCCACACGCGGCTACAGCGTCGCGCTGATCGAGCGCTCGGACTACGCGTGCGGCACCTCCAGCCGCTCCTCCAAGCTCGTCCACGGCGGTCTGCGCTATCTGCAGAACTTCGACCTCGGCCTGGTGCGCGAGGCGCTGCTCGAGCGTCAGCTGATGGTCAGCCTCGCTCCCCACCTCGTGCGGCCCCTGCCGCTGGTGGTGCCCGCGTTCGGCGGCGCCCGCCCCGACCGGCTGATGGGCGTCGGCCTGAACCTGTACGACGTGATGTCCGTGGATCGCTACCGGCTGCGCGCCAGACGACCGCGGCGCCGCGGATCGGGTGCGGCCAAGAACAAGCCCGTCACCCAGCAGGGCGGGGACTCCTGGAGCCCCGAGCGCCACCGCATGATCTCCGGGGAGGAAGTCAGCGAGCTGCTGCCCGCGCTGGCGCCACGGGAGCCGACCGGCGGATATCTCTTCTACGACTGCCAGACAGACGACGTGCGCCTGGTGCTGACGGTGCTCGGTGAGGCGGAGCGCTTCGGCGCGATCTGCGCAAACCGCCTGGAGGCGACCGAGCTGATCGAGCAGGGCGGACGGGCGCGGGGAGCACGAATACGCGACTGCGAGAGCGGCGGGGAGTTCGACCTGCAGGCCTCGAACGTGGTCAACGCGACCGGGGTGTGGGCCGACCAGCTGCGCCCCATCGAGCTGCACGTGGAGGCGGAGCTGCCGAGCATCCGTCCCAGCAGGGGTACCCACATAACGATCGCCCAGGAGAACCTGCCACTCGCCGCCGGAGCGATCGTGCCAGCGGGGGAGGGGCGCACCATCTTCGCGCTGCCATGGCTCGGACGGGCGCTGATCGGCACCACCGACAACGACTACGAGGGAGAACTCCGGCACATCGCACCCTCCGCCAAGGAAATCGACTATCTGCTGGCGGCCGTCAACGAGTTTTTCGGGACTGAGCTGGGCACCGAGCAGATCACCGGCGCCTACGCCGGCGTGCGGCCCCTGATCTCCAGCGGCGACCCCAAGAAGTCGGTTGACATCTCGCGCAAGGCGGAGCTGTATGAGACCTCCTCGGGGATGATCACGATCACCGGAGGGAAGCTCACCACCTGGCGGCGGATGGCCAAGCAGACCGTCGATCGCCTCGTGGAGCGCGAAGCCCGCGACGCGCCGTGCCGCACCCAGGAGATCCCGCTGGGCCAGACGATCGACCCGCAGGAGCTGCCGCGGTTGCCCGGCGTGCCGGAGGACTCCTACCGGGCGCTCGCCGCCCGCTATGGTCACGCCGCCCTGGAGGTGCTGAGAATCGCCGGCGAGCAGCCGGATCTCGCCGCCCCGATCCTCGACGGGTTCCCCGACCTGCTGGCGGAGGTGGCGCTCGCCTGCAGGCGCGAGCAGGCACGCAGCGTCACGGACGTGCTGATGCGCAGGACCAGGCTCGGTCTGCTCGCCGGACGGGAGCTCACCCAGCCCCGGGCCGCCGCGGTGGCGGCGGTCGCCGGGGTGCTAGCCGCCGAGCTCGGATGGGACGCCGACCGCCGCGAACGCGAGATCGACGGCTTCTGTAGAGAAGCCCGCGCCGAGGGGATCGCCGCGGAAGTGCCATGAGCTTTCGCTCGCGCCGTCGCTGTCTGTAGGCTCTGCCCGACAAACGGGTGCCGGCCGCTGCCCAACGCGGCTGGACGCTCACCGCCCATCCCACGAAAGGAACACCGACATGACCCTGTTCGACCCATCTGAGCTACAGGCAAGCTCGCTCTCTGATCTGCACGCAATCGCCGACCAGCTCGGCCTGGACGGATACCGCAGACTGCGCAAGGCGCAGCTGATCGACGCGATCATCACCGCCTCCGGAGGTACGCCGGAGGCCTCAAAGACCGAGCCTGACACCCCGGCGCAAAGCCCGAGACGCCGCCCGCCGCGCTCCCGCAAGCCAAAGAGCCCAGCCCAGGAGGAGACGGACACCGCCCCGCCCGCGAAGGACAACGGTGGCGCGGAGCGCGCCGCCGAGGGGGTCGTGGAGCTGCTGGGCAACGGCTCGGCGTTTCTGCGAATCGACCCGCCCGAGCCATCCGATGAGGACGTCTACATATCGGCGGCGCAGGTCCGCCGCTGCGAGCTCGTGTCCGGCGACAAGGTCAGCGGGCCGGTGCGCACACCCCGCCGATCGGAGCGCTACCCCTCGCTGGTGCGGATCGACACGATCAACGGTTCCCCGGCGGATACCGTCGCGGGCGCCCCGCGCTTTGAGGATCTCGCGGTCTCCTACCCGACAGAACGCCTCGAGCTCGGCTCGCAGGACCCCACGCTGAAGGCGATCGAATGGCTCACGCCGATCGGACGGGGCTCACGGGTCGTGATCCTCGGCGCCTCACGGGCCGGCAAGACCCACACGCTGCGTCTGATGCTCGCGGAGCTGGCGCCGACGGAGGGACTCGAGATCATGGTTGTGCTCGCCGGCTCGCGGCCCGAGGAGATCAGCGAGTTCCGCGAGGGCCCGGTGACCCCGGTCGCGGCGCTCAGCTTCGCCGCCTCCGCGGACTCCCAGGACCAGGCGGTGGAGCGGGCGATCGACACCGCCAAGCGGGTCGCCTCCCGCGGCGGGCATGTAGCCGTGCTGATCGACACCCTCGACGGGCTGCATCCGCACAGCGCCCGCAAGGCGCTCGCCGCCGCGCGCAAGCTGACCGACGGCGGATCGCTCACGGTGATCGCAACCGCCTCCCGGGCGTTCGGAGGGGAGAGCACCCTGATCGCACTGGATGTCGCGCTCACGAGCGTCGGGCGGCTGCCCGCGCTCGACCTGATGGCAAGCGGCACGCTCAGAGCCGAGCTGCTCGTCGGCGAGGACGGCGCGCAGGCGATCACCCAGGCGCGTGCCGCGGCGGCGATAGAGAACGCCGGATAAAACGAACGCGACCGGGGTCACGTGAATCGCACAAGGGGTAGAGGGCGGGCTAGCGCCGGTATGCGACCCGGCCCCACGAGGGCTCGGGAGACAGCTCGATCACCTCGCCGCCACGATCGGGCTGGACGTAGGCGAAGCTGCCCGTGTCCTGCTGGAAGGCGATGTCCAGCTCACCCTCGTTGACGCGCTGATCGAGCCACGCGCCGCGGAACACCAGCCGGCGCAGCCAATGCACCAGCGACCGCTCGGCTGGGCCGATCAGCTCAGGCCAGCAGTCGTTGACGTGTTCGCCCAGCGCCGAGGCGGGGTCTGAGATCTCGCCGTTGACGGCCAGGTTCACGAGGTCCTCGAGCTCCTCCTCGCCGAGGCGCCCACCGACGAATCCGAGCTTCAGCGCCGCCTGTTCGCAGCGCTCGGAGAAGTCGCACTCGTTGAAGGTGAAGCGCAGCTCGCCGTACTCCAAGACGAAGTCATCACCAGAGTCGTAGTTTCCGCGTTGGGTCTCTTGCATGGTCGGTCCGGCGCGAGGGGGAGGTCTGAGCCGTCGGCATCATATGACGGGTTCCTCCAGGACGATCCCTCGTGCATGGGTTCTTGCACCAGCCGGGCCCGCAGATCCCGGCTAGCTGGGCGTGCGCGGTCACTCGCCGGTGGCTATACGCTGCCGGTGAATGGCACGACTCTCAGAGCATGGACTGCGCCGCGTGCTTGGCACCAGCGCACTGTTCTCGACCGCCTACGGCAACGTCGGATCCTCGATCTACTACGCGCTCGGCCTGGTCGCCTCCTACGCGCTCGGGCTGACCCCGATCGTCTTTGTGATCACCGGGGTGATCTTCTATCTGACCGCCGCCACCTACGCCGAGGCGACCGCCATGTATCCGGAGGCGGGGGGGTCCTCGAGCTTTGCCCGCCACGCGTTCAACGAGTTCTGGTCGTTCTTCGCGGCGTGGGCGCAGATGCTGAACTACACGATCACGATCGCCATCTCGGCGTTCTTCGTGCCGCACTATCTGGGCGGGCTGTTCTGGCCGGCGCTCGAACACGGTCCCGGGGATGTGCTGTTCGGGATCGGGGCGGTGATTGTGCTCTCGGTCGTAAACGTCGTCGGCGTTAAGGAGGCCGCGGGGCTGAACATCGTGCTGGCTCTCACCGACTTCGCCACGCAACTGCTGCTGGTCGCGGTCGGGATCGCGCTCGTGCTCTCGCCGCACACCCTGATGGCAAACATCCACTTCGGTGTAGCGCCGAGCTGGAAGAATTTCCTAGTGGCGATCCCGATTGGGATGATCGCCTACACCGGGATCGAGACTATCTCGAACATGGCTGAGGAGGCCCGGGACGAGACCAAAACGGTTCCGAGGGCGATCAAATTCGTGGTAATCGCAGTGTTCGCGATCTATGCGGCGCTGCCGATGGTCGCCCTTTCGGCGCTTCCTGTACAGAAGGGCGCCAACGGACAGTACGGCACGCTGCTCGGCAAGAGCGAGGCGCAGGGTGGCTTCGCGGGCGACCCCGTCCTTGGGATCGTCAAGCATCTGCATCTCGGCCCGCTGCAGAGGGGCGGTGAGATCTATGTCGGACTGCTGGCCGCCACCATCCTGTTCATCGCCGCCAACGCCGGCATCATCGGCGTCTCGCGCCTGGTTTACTCGATGGGCCTTCACCGTCAGGTTCCCGGACGGCTCAGCCGGCTGCATCCGCGCTTCTCCACGCCGTGGATCGGGATCCTCGTGTTCGGCGCGATCGCCTGCCTGACGATCATTCCGGGGAAGGCCGAATTTCTGGGCAACATGTACGCGTTCGGGGCGATGCTGTCGTTCACGATCGCCCACCTCGCGGTCATCCGGCTGCGGGTCAAGGCGCCTGAGCAAGAGCGCCCCTACCGCGGCCCTGGGACGCTCACCGTGGCCGGGCGGGAGCTACCGCTGTTCGCTTTGCTCGGTGTGCTCGGGACCGGCCTCGCGTTCGTCGTGGTGACGATCCTGCATCTGGATGTGGCGGGGGCTGGCGTGGCGTGGCTGACCCTCGGGATGGCCGTCTATGTCCTTTACCGCCACAGCCAGGGACTAGATCTGCGGACGACCGCGAAAGTCGAGCGGCCGGCGCGTCCCGCGGACTTCCAGGCGCTCAACTACCGCACGGCGCTGGTGCCGATCTTCGGTGGCGATGTCAGCGCAACGACGCTTGGAAGCGCCGCCAAGCTGGTGGGCGAGGACGGGGTCATCTACGCGGTGTTCGTGCTGCCCGTTCCGAGCCAGCTGTCTCTCGAGGCGGGACTCGAGGCCGAGGAGGCCGAGGGCCGTTCGGTACTCGAGAGCGCGCGCATCAAGGCGCGCCGCGCCGGGCTGAAGGTACACAGTGGCTTGGTCCGCACACGTCATCCGGGGGCGACGCTCGTGGAAGAGGCAGAGCGCGTCAAGGCCGACGTGATCTACTGGTCAACCCTGCACGCCCCCACCGGTGAGCAGCGCATCGGGCCGACCGCGACGTACCTGCTGTCGAAGCGTCCGTGTCGAGTGATCATCGAGACGCAGCCGAGCAAGGCCCGCGAGCGCTCAGCGGCGTCTGTCTGAACCCGACCCGGAGCGCGGGGCGTGGCACACTTTTCGGTGATGGTTGGCGTATGAATAGGACGCTGCTCGCTTCGTTGCTGTTGAGGCCCGGCCGCCCGTCCCGCTCGATGGGCGTGCTGGTCGCTCTCGCGAGCGTCACCGCGGCGACCCTTGTGATCTATCCACTCAAGCGGGTCACCCCGGTTCTCTCGCTGGGGGTGCTGTATGCGCTGGCTGTGCTGGTAGTGGCGATCTTTTGGGGTTTGGCGCTCGGTATCGCCACGAGCGTGCTGAGCGCCGCGGCGTTCAACTTCTTTCATCTGCCGCCGGTCGATCGCTTCGCTCTCGCCGACGAACGCGACTGGGCCGCGCTGCTGACGTTCGTGGCTGTCGCGGTTGCCACTGGGCTCGTGGCCGAGCTCGCTCGATTGCGCAGCCACGAGGCCGAACAGCGCCGCCAGGAGGCCGATCTCGCATCCGAGATGGCTCAGCTCTTGCTCGGCAGCGAGCAGCTCGAGGGCGTTCTCGAGCTCGCCGCACAGCGATTGGCGAACGTCGTCGGTGCTGAACGGGCCAGGATCTCGTTGAGCGAACTCGACGCGGACGAGCGTTCGATCGCCTTCACTCTGCGCGGCTCTGACGCGACGATCGGCACGCTGCTGCTCACGGGCTCGCTGTCGAGTTCCGAGCGAGCCCGTGTCTGTACGCGCGTGGTGCCGCTGCTCGAGTCGATCCTCGCTGCCGCGCTTCACCGCGCCGAACTGCAGGCCGAGGTGGTGGAGACGGCGGCGCTGCGACGCAGCGACGAGCTCAAGACCGCCGTCCTACGGTCGGTCTCGCACGACCTGCGCACGCCGCTGACGGCGATCCTGATGGCGGCGACAGCCTTGGATCCGCTGCGGCCAACGAGCGAGCACGTCGGCGACGTGCGCGAGCAGGTGATCGACGCGGCCACCCGCCTGTGGCATCTGATCGAGAAGTTGCTCGACCTCTCGGTGCTGCAGGCGGGCCGCGCGGAGCCGCGCCTGGAGTGGTACTCGATCGATGAGGTGCTGCACGAGGCCGTTGAGCAGATGGGCGCCGAGGCCACGCTATTCAAGCTGTCGGTCGAGCAGGGCGTGCCGCTGTTGCGAGGCGACCCGGCTCAGCTCGAGCGGGCTTTCGTGAACATCATGGAGAACGCGGCGCGCTACTGCGGCGAGAAGCCGGTGGCGGTCAGGGCGCGCGCCGTGCGCGACAGGATCCGCGTTCTGATCGTTAACCAGGGGCCGGGGATCGCGGACAGCGAGCGGGATCGCATCTTCCTGCCGTTCTACCGTACGCCCGGCGCCCGGCCCCAACATGCCGGGTCGGGCCTGGGGCTGGCCATCACGAAGGGCTTTCTGGAACTCAACGGTGGGCGCGTGAGCGTCGAGTCCTCGCCCGGCCAGGGCACGAGCTTCGTGGTCGAGTTTCCGCTCGCCGAGCAGGAGACGGCAGGCCTGTTCTCGCCGGCCGGCGAGGGGGCGACGCATGGCGCATGAGCGGATCCTCGTCTGCGACGACGACTCGCAGATCCGCCGCGCGCTCAGTCTGATCCTGCGCGACGCCGGCTATCAGGTGCTGATCGCCTCGACCGGCGAGGAGGCGCTCGACCGCGCGGCACTCGACGGACCCCACCTGGCGATCATCGACCTGCTGCTTCCCGACCAGCACGGGATCGAACTGTGCCGGGCACTGCGCGAGTGGAGCGAGATGCCGATTCTGATCCTCTCCGCCATCGGAGACGAGCAGACCAAGATCGACGCTCTGCACCAGGGCGCCGACGACTACGTCACCAAGCCATTCGGCCCCGGCGAGCTCGTCGCCAGGGTGAACGCCGCACTGCGCCGCGCCGGGCGCGAGACGGCCGAGCCGCGACTCGAGATCGAAGGGCTGACCATCGACCTGGCGGCGCACTCGGTGTCGGTCGAAGGGAAGGATGTCCATCTGACCCCGACCGAGTTCTCGCTGCTGCGCTTTTTGGTACTCAACCGCGGGCTGCTCATGACCCACCGCCAACTGCTGGTTGAGATCTGGGGACCCGAGTACGCCGACGCAACGCCCGTGCTGCGGACGCACATCGCCAACCTGCGCAGCAAGCTGCAGGCCGACGGGCGCGAGCGGCGACTAATCCGCACCGACTCGGGGATCGGATACCGCTTCAGCGCATGAGCACCAGAACCGGGGATCTTTTTGAAATCTAAATGCTCTGCGTCGAATCCTTGACACTTCCTTGACGGTTGAATACCTAGCCTTGAGAGAGTGACGATTCTTCGCGTCGCCAGAGTTCGCGACGCCCACAACTGGAGCTAGATGGCACGGCTCTCAGAGCACGGACTGCGCCGCTCGGTCGGGGTTCCCGGGCTGTTCGCCACCGCCTACGGCAACGTCGGCTCCTCGATCTACTACGCGCTCGGGCTCGTCGCCGCGCACGCGCTCGGGCTCACCCCGCTGGTATTCATGTTCGCGGGCTGCCTGTTCGTGCTCACCGCCAAGACCTACGCCGAGGGGGCGGCGATGTTCCCCGAGGCCGGCGGCTCCTCCTCGTTCGCGCGACACGCGTTCAACGACGTGGTCTCGTTCTTCGCCGGCTGGGCGCTGAGCCTGGACTACATCATCACGATCGCGATCTCCGCGTTCTTCGTGCCGCACTATCTCGGCGCGTTCTTCCCCAGCCTCACGCACAACCCCGGCGACATCATCGGCGGGATCGTCACGATCGTGCTGTTGGCCGCGCTGAATATCCGTGGGCTGGGGGAGTCGGCCAAACTGAACCTGTTCCTGGCGGTCGCCGACCTCTGCACCCAGGTACTGCTCGTCGGGCTCGGCGCCGTGCTCGTGCTGAACCCGTCACTGCTGATCAACCAGGTGCATCTCGGGACGGCTCCCAACTGGACGCAGGTGATCTTCGCGCTATCTGTGGCGATGGTCGCCTACACCGGCATCGAGACCGTCTCGAACATGGCCGAGGAGTCCAAGGATCCCGGCCACGACATTCCCAAGGCGGTCAACCTGGTGCTGATCGCGGTGCTAGGCGTCTACGCGGGGATCTCGGTGGTGGCACTGTCGGCGCTGCCCGTTCTCCACCACGGTGTTGGCTTCAGCGCGCCACTGTCGGAAACCTACAAGCACGCCGGCTACGCCACTGCGCTCGGCGGCCATTTCGAAAACGATCCCGTGCTGGGCATCATCTCGCGCCTGGGCCTGCACGGCGTCGTGCTGACCGTGGCCAAAGACTACGTCGGGGTGCTCGCCGCGACGATCCTGTTCATCGCCACCAACGCGGGCCTGATCGGGATCTCGCGCCTGTCGTGGTCGCTCGCCGAGCACCGCCAGCTGCCGAGCATCTTCTCCAACCTTCACCCCAAGTTCCGCACGCCGTGGTTCACGATCGTGTTCTTCTCGATCCTCGCCGGTCTGCTGATCCTGCCGGGCGAAACCACGCTGCTGGGGAACCTCTACTCCTTCGGCGCGATGCTGTCGTTCACGACCGCCCACGTCTCCGTGGTGGCGCTGCGCTTCAAGCAGCCCGACCGCGAGCGCCCCTATCGGATGCCCTGGAACGTGAGCGTCCGCGGGCGCGCGATCCCGCTCACTGCGGTGCTCGGAGCGATCGGCACGTTCGCCGCCTGGTGCGCGGTCGTCGCGCTGCACCCCGAGGCTCGCACGATCGGTATCCCCTGGATGATCGCGGGGATGGGCGGCTACTACGTCTATCGCAGGAGCCAGGGCCTGAGCCTGCGCGACTCCTACCGCATACCCCGCCCAGAACGCCCGGCGGACTTCGAGGAGCTGGACTACCGCACGGCGCTGGTGCCGATCTTCGGCGACGACGTAAGCGCGTCGGCGCTGCAGAGCGCCGCGAAGCTGATCGGCGCGGAGGGTGTGGTGTACGCGATCTTCGTGCTGCCGGTACCGAGCCAGCTGTCGTTGGATTCGGGACTGGAGGACGAGGAGGCACAGGGACGCTCGGTGCTCGAGAGTGCGCGCATCCAGGCCAGGCGCGCCGGCATCAAGATCCATACGGGGCTGATCCGCACGCGCAACCCCGGTTCGGCGCTGGTGGAGGAAGCCCAACGAGTGGGCTCGGATGTCATCTACTGGTCCACGATCCACGCGCCTATCGGCGAGCAGCGAATCGGGCCAACCGCCGCCTATCTGTTGAGCAAGCGTCCCTGCCGGGTGATCATCGAGACCGACAACGTGCGCTCGGCGGCACGGGCGCGGGCGGCTAGCGCAGGCCGAGGATCAGCCGGGAGCGGATGAGGTCTCCCGATCGCCCGCTGCCGGCGGTCAGCGTGTCCAGCGAGCGCAGATACGGGATGACCTTGCCGAGCGACTGGTTTTCCTGAAGGTTCAGGCCTTCCAGGAAGCCGAGCAGCGTCGGGAACGCGACCAACAGGGTCGGGTTCAGGCCAGCGCCCAGCGTTTCCTGAGCCGTCTTGTAGGCGGGGGAGGAGGCGAGCGTGCTCGACGGTTTGAAGGCCTGCACGATCGACGTTTCGCCCAGGCCGACCACGAACTTCCCGCCGCCGTCGGCGATGTCGATGCTCAACGGCGAGTTCGCCGACCTGACGGTCATCGCCACTTCGGTGCCGGGGACCCTGATCGTCTGTGAGCTCCCGCCGGAGCCGCTCAGCAGCTTGGCGAGCGTCGCCACCGCGGCGCGCGAGGCCGCCCGGTTCTTGGAGTCGATCACCACACCAGCCATGATGTTCAACAGGCTGCTCCCGCTCGCGAACACGCTCGCGGCGCCCATCCAGCTGAGCAGGTCGCGCTTGACGTTTATCCCTTTGGTGTCAACCGTCGGCAGCAGTGTGGCCAGGCCCCCCGCGGAGCTCAGCGAGCCGAGTTGGTTCAGCAGCCCGCCGGAGCCGCCGAGACTCTTGCCGAGATCGCCGATGCCGAGCGCCAGCCACGATTCGCCGGGCAACTGGCCGAAGATCCGCGCGGCGGCCGCTTCCTGCTGGGGCGAGCCGCTTGGCTGGCTGACGGCTTCCACCGCGATCGAGCCGGCGGTCGGCGCGACCGCCAGATAGATATCGCCCGTGCTCGAGAGGATGCCGTCGAGTAGACCGAGCCACTGGGATTCGCTCTTGCCGGCCGTGTGCGTGGCCAAGAGCGCGGAGGGACTTATGTAGATGTCCGCGAGAGCCGTGCCGCTGGTGCTGTGGCTGAGCTGGCTGTAGGCGGTTGACGCCAGCAGCGAAGGGCCACCGGCGGCCGTTTCGATCACGCTCTTGAGGTCCGCTTCGCTGCCGATCACCACGAACTTGCCGACCACGCCCAGGGCCCATCCCTTGGAATCGACCTCAAAGCTGGTGCCGTGGAAGCTTGAGGGGTGCGCGCCGGCGACCGCGGCCTGCGCCTTGACGAACGCGCTCGCCCCGGCCGGGTCTGAGACATCCAGCAGCAGCGCCCCCGCGGTTTCCCCGCCGGTCAGCGAGCTCGCCACGCCAGACACGCTGAGCGAACCCGAGAGCCCCTGGGTGAGCGCCCCGAGCGCCGATCCCGAGCCGCCGATCGAGTCGGTGAACAGCCCGGCGCGCTGGCCCACCCACGGCTTGACTTCCGCCCACTTGAAATGCGTCGGCCCGCCGCTCTGCAGTTCTTCCAGCAGCTTTTCGTAGGGCTCTTCCAGATGGCTGAGCTTGCGCCCGTCCGTCAGCGCATTGGTCTTCAGGACACCGGTCGGTTCTATCAGCGCGCCCACATACAGCGGGGTGCGCGCGGGAACGACCGAGGCGGGATCCGGCCCCGGGGCGACCGAGCCGGAGGATCCGCACCCGGCGAGCGCGAGGGCCACGGTCAAAAGGACGGGCAGGGATCGGGACGGCGGGAGGGCTCTGGGCACGCTCTTGTTCCTTCCGGCTTGACGGATCGCGGGAGATCCGATCGTACGCGCCCGCGGTGCGCGCACGCAAGTGCCGGCCCGACCGACGCCCGGCTGCAACAACCCGCCCAGCCGCGGGGAATGCAACGCCGGTTGCGCTCACCGGCGCGGTCGGGGATGTCAGGTGGAATGCCGCGAACGCCAGCTACCGACGGCCTTTTGACCCCCAGATGGGACACTCGAAAGGCGTGGTGGGAAAAAATGTGCAATGAGGGTTGCATTGTGGGAGGAAGTGGGATAAGTTCCGCGCAGCGAGCCGGGATGGAGGGGCTCCTCCCACTCCTCCATCCCGGCTCGAATTTTCAGTTCAGGAGCACACGACCTTGGCTTTCCGTGGCACCTTCGATCACACGCTCGACTCGAAGAATCGGCTCACAGTCCCGGCCCGCTACCGGGCCGCCCTCGCGGACGGGGTGGTGATGGCGATGCCGGTGGACCTCAAGCCCTGCGTCGGCGTGTGGCGCCCCAGCGACTACGAGAGCTACACCCACAGGGCGCTCGTCGAGCTGCCGCCGCTGTCGCCCAAGCTCAGCGAACTCGAGCGCTTCTTCTACGGCTCCTCCCAGGACGCGGACCTCGACGCGGCGGGGCGGATCATGGTTCCCGGGTTCCTCGGCGAGCACGCCAGCCTCAGCAAGGAGGTCATCGTCGTCGGCGCCGGAGATCGCCTGGAGCTGTGGGACCGGGGCCATTGGAACGAACATCGAACGGCGCTGCTAAGCGGCGTCGCGGAGATAACGGCGGATGTCAAGCTCTCTGCTTGAGACCCGCGAGAGCTGGCGCGTGGACTGCCAGCGTCAGCGCCCCGGCAAAGGGCGCGGCGCGGGCGCCCGCCGCGTGGGGGCCCGCGAGGCGCGCTCGAGCGCAGGCCACGTGCCCGTGCTCGCCGGCGAGCTGCTGGAGCTGGCAAAACCCCACCCGGGGCAGACCGCGATCGACTGCACCTTCGGCGGCGGCGGCCACGCGCGGCTGGTGGCGCAGCGCCTGGGATCGACCGGCACCCTGATCGCGATCGACCGCGATCCGCTGGCGGAGGAGCGCTTCGCCGTCCTGGCCGGGGAGGTCTCCTGCTCTGTCAGGTTCATCCGCGCCGGCTACGCCGAGGCGCTCGAGCTGCTGGGCGAAGAGGGGCTGCGCGCCGACCTCGTCTACTTCGACCTGGGGATGTCCTCGATGCAGGTCAACACCCGCGAGCGGGGCTTCTCCTACTCCTACGACGCGCCGCTGGACATGCGCATGGACCCATCGCAACAGCTCAGCGCCGCCGCGATCGTCTCCGAGTGGGATCAGCGCAGGCTCGCGCGTGTGCTGCGCGACTACGGGGAGGAGCGGCGCGCCGGGCAGATCGCCGCCGCGATCGTCCGCCACCGCGAACGCACACCGATAGCAACCACCCTCGAGCTGGTCAACGTGATCAACTCGGCGATACCGACACCGGCCCGCTTCGCCGGCTCACACCCCGCCAAGCGGGTCTTCCAGGCGTTGCGGATCGCCGTCAACGACGAGCTCACGCAGCTCGAGCAGGCGCTGCCCCTGGCGTGGGATCTGCTGCGCGAGGACGGGGTGCTCGAGGCGATCAGCTTCCACTCCCTGGAGGACCGCCGCGTCAAGCGCTACCTCGCCGACCGCGCCCGCGGCTGCATCTGCCCGCCCGACCTGCCCGTCTGCGGCTGCGGACGCACACCGGAAGCCAAGCTGCTCTCACGGCGGGCGATCGTGCCCTCCGCCGGTGAGATCTCCCGCAACCCGCGTTCCTCCTCCGCGCACCTGCGCGGCGCCCGCAAGCTGACCGACGAGAAGGCAGGAGCACAATGACCCCCGCAGCCAGCGCAGTCCGCCGCAGCTCCCAGCCGCGAGCACGCCGTCCCGCCACGGGCGCCCGCCGAGCCCAAACGGCGGCGGCGATGGCCGTCGCGCTACCCCAGCCCGCGCCGCGTGCGGTCCCCCGCCGCCGTCCGGCTGCAAAACGCGTCGCTCCCAAGCGCCACGGGCTTCTCGGCGCGCCGCTGCAAGCGGTCCTCGCCGCGCCCGATCACCCGCTACTCGAACGGCTGATCCGCGGCCGGGTGTGGATCGGATTGGTCGCGTTCGCGTTGATCGGGATCGTCGCGATGCAACTGCTGGTGCTGAAGCTGAACACCGGAATCGGCAAGGGACTCCAGGAGCAGGCCCAGCTGCAACGCGAAAACGCCACGCTCAGCATCGCCAACTCCACGGCCGCGGCCGGCGAAGAGATAGAGCCCCAGGCAGCCCACCGGGGCATGCAGATCGCGCCCGTGGGAGCCATCCACTTCATGCGAGCCGGCTCCTCCTACGTGGCGAGCGCCGCGTCGGTCCTGCGCCACTCGGTCCCCGCCACCCACCAGGCGCCGCCCGCCTCGAGCGAACCTGCCACAGCGTCCAGCGAAACCGAAGCGGCCCAGACCTCCACCGAAGAAACTCCCGCCCCCCAAACGGCGGAAGCTCCGGTGGCGCAGAGCACCACCGCGCAGGAACCCCAGCCCAGCGCGCAGACCACGACGGTCCCCGCCGAATCCTCGGCGCAAACCGAAACGCAGAGCGCCTCCAGTCCGGCGGCCAGCGCAGCCGGCGGCACCCAGGCGGCCGGCCAGGGCTAGCCATGGCCTTGGCTCAACAACGCATAGGACTCCTGTTCGCGGCATTCTCGCTGCTGCTGGCGCTCGCGGCCGCCCGCACCCTCTACCTCGGTGCGCTGCGTGGCTCCAGCCTGCGCCAGACCGCGCGAGCCGAGCAGCTGACATACGTGAACGTGCCCGCCCAGCGCGGCACGATCACAGACCGCGGCGGCGTGGACCTGGCAATCTCAGAACCCGCCCAGGACATCTCGGCCGACCCCTACCTGTTGCGCCACCCGCTCGCCGCCGCCACCCAACTGGCGCCTCTGCTGGAAGCCTCGCGCGACAGCGTGCTGGCCGAGCTCAGCCGCCAAACCGGCTTCGTGTACCTCGCCCACGAGCTGCCCGCCGCCAAGGCCAAGGAAATCCTCGCCCTGAAAATCCCGGGAGTGGCCGGCACACCCGTGATGCGACGCGTCTACCCGCGCGGGGCGCTCGCCTCCCAGGTGCTGGGCATCGTCGGCACCGAAGGCAAGGGCCTATCGGGGCTGGAGTACTCCGACAACGCGCTCCTGCACGGCAACGCCGGCGAACGGCGGGTCGTCAGCGACGCGCTCGGCCAGCCCATCTCGATCAGCACAGTCCACCCAGAGCGGCCGGGCGCCACGCTCGCGCTGACCCTCGACTCCGACATACAGCAGCGCACCGAAGACGTCCTCGGCGCCGTCGGGCGGGTCTTCCGCCCCAAGGACGCCACGGCGATCGTGATGCAACCGGACACGGGGGCGATCCTCGCGATGGCCAACTGGCCCCAGGTGAACCCCAACAACCCCTCCACCATCACACCCCAGACGCTGCAGAACCGGGCGGTCGGCTTCGACTATGAACCGGGCTCCACCTTCAAGGTCGTGGCAGTCGCCGGGGCGCTCCAGAGCGGGCTCATAACCCCGCAGACGAGCTTCAACATCCCCGACCAGATCCAGGTCGCCGACCGCACCATCCACGACGACGCCGAACACCCCGAAGAGACACTCACCGTCGCGCAGATACTCGCCCAATCGAGCAACGTGGGGGAGATCAAGATCGGTCAGCTGGAGGGCGCCGAACGCTTCAACAGCTGGGTCCACAACTTCGGCTTCGGCACACCCAGCGGAATGGGGTTGGCCGGAGAAGAAGCCGGCCAGGTGCTGGCGCTCAACCACTACTCCGGCTCCTCGATGGGCAACCTGCCGATCGGGCAGGGGGAGCTCGTCACCCCGATCCAGATGGCGAGCCTGTACGCGGCGATCGCAAACGGCGGGATCCTGCGCGCCCCGCACATCATCTCGAGCATCTCCGGCAAGCCCGTCCGTCAACCGCCCGCCCGCCGTGTTATCTCTCAGACCACCGCCTCGGAGCTGCGCCAGATACTGCGCGGCGTACTCGCCCCCGGCGGCACCGCCAGCGAGGTCTCCGTGCCCGGCTATCAGCTGGCCGGCAAGACCGGCACCGCCAGCAAGATCGACCCGGCGACCCACCAATACTCAGAATCGGCGTATGTCGCGTCCTTCGTCGGCTTCGCGCCCGCCAACGACCCGAAGCTGCTGTGCGCCGTGATCGTCGATGAACCGCAGGAAGGCTCGATCTACGGCGGCACGGTCGCGGCCCCCGCGTTCGGGCAGATCATGTCCTTCGCGCTGCCCTATCTGGGGATCGCGCCCGGCTAGCCGCCGGTCCGCCAGGACCGGAAACTAGACTCATTGCATGCGCGCGCGGGCGATGCGGAGATGAAGCTCGGCGAGTTGGCCGGCACTGTGCCGGCGAGCTCCGGCGGCGTGCGGCCTCTCCCCGGTAGCGAGACACAGATCACGGGCCTGGCGTTCGACAGCCGCAAGGTGCGGGCTGGAGATCTCTTCTTCTGCGTGAGCGGCTTCAATACCGACGGGCACGACTTCGCCGCCGCCGCCGTGAGCGCCGGTGCCGCGGCGCTCGTCTGCGAGCGGCCGTTGGGTCTCGGTGTCCCGGAGGTGCTCCTCCACAGCGCACGGGCGGCGATGGCGCCGATCGCGGCACGGTTCTTCGAGGAACCCTCGAGCGAGCTGAGCGTGGTGGGCGTCACCGGCACCAACGGCAAGACGACCACCGCCTACCTCGTGCGGGCACTCATGCAGGCCACCGGCAGACAGTGTGGGCTGCTCGGCACCGTCAAGTCGATCATCGGCGGGCTCGAGCGGTCCGCGGCACGCACAACCCCGGAGGCGATCGACCTGCAGGCGGACCTGCGGGCGATGCTCGACGGGGGAGATCGGGCGTGCGCGATGGAGGTCTCCTCGCACGCGCTGGCGCTGGGGCGCACCGCCGCGATCTCGTTCGCCGCCGCGATCTTCACGAACCTCACCCAGGACCACCTCGACTTCCATCCCACCATGGAGGACTACTTCACCGCCAAGCGCAGGCTGTTCCTGCCCGGCGCGCAGGACCTCACCACCCCGCCACCACGCGTCAGCGTCGTGAACATCGGCGACCCCTACGGCGCCCGCCTGGCCGCGGAAGTGTCGGAGTCACACCCGCTCCTCGTCACGTTCGCCGTCGGTGAGCCCGCCGACTACAGCGCCAGCGAGATCGCCTGCGACCTGCACGGCTGCTCGCTGCTGCTGCACACCCCCGAAGGGCAGCACAGGCTCCGCCTGCCGATGCCCGGCCGCTTCAACGTCGCAAACGCCCTGGGTGCCCTCGCGGCCGTGCACGCGCTCGGAGGGGACCTGACAGCGCTGATCGCGGCGCTGCAGAAGGGAGTGCGCGTCCCCGGACGCCTCGAGCCGCTACAGGAGGGGCAGGACTTCGCGGTGCTGATCGACTACGCCCACACTCCCGACTCGCTTGAAAACGTGCTCGCCGCGGCGCGGGAACTGGTGGACGGCAGCAGCGCCCCGCCCGCCCGGGTGATCTGCGTATTCGGGGCCGGCGGTGACCGCGACCGCGGCAAGCGGCCGCTGATGGGCGAGATCGCCGCCCGCCTGGCCGACCTGGTCTTTGTGACCTCCGACAACCCCCGCTCGGAGCGACCCGAGGACATCATCGATCAGATCATGTCGGGCATCCCCGCGGCCGGCGGCCAGCAAAGCCCATCTGTCAGCCGGCTGACCGACCGGCGCGAGGCGATCACCGCAGCCGTCGCGGGCTGCCACGCCGGCGACGTGCTGATCATCGCGGGCAAGGGCCACGAGCAGGGGCAGGAGTTCGCGGACGGCCACAAGGTGCCCTTCGACGACCTCACCGTCGCCCGCGAAGCGCTGCGGGCGACGATCGCTGAGGCGGGTGTCACGTGAGGGACTGGGACGCTCAGCGGATCGCCCGCGCGGCCGGCGCGCGACTGCTCAAAGAGGCAGCCGAGGGGGCGAGCACGGGCCCCCGCGCGGTGAGCATCGACTCGCGTGCCCTCACGGGCGGCGAGCTATTCGTCGGCCTGCCCGGAACGCGCGTGGACGGCGCAGAGCACGCCCGCCAGGCGCTCGCGGACGGTGCCTGGGGGGTGCTCGTCGGACCGGAGCACGCCCAGCCGATCGCCGAGGACGGCCAGGAGGGCGCACTGCTGGTCCACGAGGACCCGCTGAGGGGGCTGCAGGACCTCGCGTGCGCCTGGCGGTCGCGGCTCGCCGCCAACGGCTGCAAGATGATCGCCATCACCGGCTCCACCGGCAAGACCTCGACCAAGGACATCCTGGCGGCGCTGCTCGCCACGCAGCTACGCACGGCCGCGAGCCCGCAGAACCTCAACACCGAGATCGGCCTGCCGCTGGCGATCCTGGCCGCCGGCGCGGACACCCAGGCGCTGGTGCTCGAGATGGCGATGCGCGGGGCCGGTCAGATCGCCCAGCTGACCGAGATCGCCGCCCCTGACGTGGGGATGATCGTCAACATCGGGCCCGTGCACCTGCAACTGCTCGGGTCATTGGAGGCGATCGCCGCCGCCAAGGCCGAGCTGATCGCCGGGCTGAGCGGCCAGGCGACGATCGTGCTGCCCGCCTCCGAGCCGCTGCTGGCACCGCATCTGCGCGATGAGATCCACACGATCACCTTCGGCGAGGGCGGGCAGGTGCGGCTCGTGGAGCGCCTCACGGACGGTCGTGTGACGATCGAACACGCCGGCGAGCGGATGACGCTGCGACCCTCATTCGCCCAGTCACATAATCTGCTGAACCTGCTCGCCGCGGTCGCCGCCGCACGGGCGCTCGGCATAACCCCAACCGGGGACCTGCACGTCAACTTCTCGGCGTGGCGTGGCGAGCGTGTGCGGCTCGGGCGCGAAGTGGTGCTGATCAATGACTGCTACAACGCCAACCCCATCTCCATGCACGCCGCGCTCGAGGACCTCGCCGCCAGCGCCCCCGCCCGCCGCGTCGCGGTGCTCGGCGACATGCTCGAGCTGGGATCGGATGCCGAGGCCTACCACCACCAAATCGCCGAGCACGCCAACGCATGCGGAGTGGAGCTGCTGGTGACCGTCGGGCCGCTCGCCGCCGGGATGCGCGAGGACTTCCACGGCGAGCATCACAGCGCCGATGACCCAATCGGCGCCGCGGATCTGCTGCGCGGACTGCTGCAAGAACGCGACACAGTGCTCATAAAGGGCTCGCGGGGAGTGGGCCTGGAGCAGGTCGCCCACCGCCTGCAGGCGGGGAGGAGCTGATGGGCCGCATCCTCTTCGGCGGCACGGCGGCGCTTCTGATCTGCATCTTTTTGAGCCCCAAGTTCATCGAGTTTCTGCGCAAGCGCGAGTTCGGGCAGCAGATCCGGGAGGAGGGACCGCAGGGCCACCACGTCAAGGCCGGCACGCCGACGATGGGCGGGGTGCTGATCGTACTGGCGGTGTCCGCCTCGTTTCTGATCCTCACCAACTTCGAATGGCACTCGCTCGGGGTGTTCGGGGCGATGATCGCCTGCGCGCTGCTCGGCTTCGCCGACGACTACACAAAGCTCGTCAGGCGCCGCTCGCTGGGTCTACGGGGACGCACGAAGCTGATCGTGACATTCGCGATCTCCCTCGGCCTGTGGTACATCGCCCGCTACAAGGCCGATCTGCCGCCGACGCTGTGGCTGCGCTTCGTGGACTACCACATAGACCTCGGGTGGCTGTACCCGGTGCTCATCTACTTCGTGGTCGCCGGCACCACCAGCGCCGTCAACCTGACCGACGGGCTGGACGGCCTGGCGGCCGGCTGCGCCGCGATCGTGCTGCTCGGCTACATCGGCATCACGTTCATCACCGGCCAGTACGACCTGTCGATGCTCGCCGGCTGCCTGGTCGGCGCGTGCGTGGGCTTTTTGTGGTTCAACGCGTTCCCGGCGACGATCTTCATGGGCGACACCGGCTCGCTCGGGCTCGGCGGCGCGATCGCCGGCCTGGCGGTCATGACGAAGACCGAGCTGCTGCTGATCGTGCTCGGCGGGATCTTCGTGATCGAGGCGCTGTCGGTGCTGATCCAGGTGATCTTCTTTCAGCTGACCCGCAAGCGTGTCTTTCTGATGGCCCCGATCCACCACCACTTCGAGCTGCGCGCCTGGTCGGAGACGAAGATCATCCTGCGCTTCTGGATCGTCGCCTCGGTCTTCTGCGCGATCGGGTTCACGATCTACCGTCAGAGCCGTGGCATCTAGCAACCTAGCGGTGCCCCGACGCTCGCCGGAAAGCGCCCCGTGAAGCCCAGACCGCCACTGCCGCAGGGCCCCTTCCTGGTGGTCGGCCTGGCGCGCTCGGGGGTCGCCGCCGCCCAGGCGCTGGCGCGCCGGGGAGAGCGGGTGATCGGTGTGGACGCGGAGAGCCCCGAGCTGGCGGGCACGCTCACCGACAGCGGTGTGGAGCTGCACCTGGGGGAGGACGGCACCAATCTCCTGGAGGGCGTAGAGACGCTCGTCAAGAGCCCCGGCGTGCCAGAGCAGGCCCCGGTCATCCAGGCGGCTAGGCGAGCCGGGTGCAGCGTGCTCGGGGAGCTAGAGCTCGGCTGGCGGATGCTCCCCAACGAGTTCATCGCGGTGACCGGCACCAACGGCAAGACCACGACCGTCGAGTTGATCGGGCACATCCACCGACAGGCAGGGCTGCCGGTCGTCGTCGCGGGCAATGTCGGCACGGCCCTGAGCAGCCTGGTGGGGGAGACGCCACCCGAGGTGATGGTCGTGTGCGAGACATCCTCCTTCCAGCTGCAGGACACGCTCGCGTTCGCCCCCGAGGCGGCCGTGCTCTTGAACCTGCAACCGGACCACCTGGACCGCCACGGAACGCTCGAGGACTACCGGCGGGCAAAGCTTCGGATATTCGCCCTGCAGGGCGAGGGGGATCTGGCGGTGACACCCGACGGGACCGATCCGGCTCAGATCCCAGGCCAGGCCCGGCGGATCGGCTTCGGCGGGCAGGACGGGACGGTCACCGCTAAAGACGGGAAGCTGTGGTGGGGGGAGAGCCGCTGGCACAGGTCGGGGAGGTTCGCCTGCCCGGCGAGCACAACCTGCAGAACGCGATGGCCGCCGCCGCGGTGTGCCTGGAGCGCGGAGTGCCCGCCGAGGCCGTGCGCGGAGCGCTCCAAAGCTTTCCCGGCGTCGCGCACCGCCTGGAGGAGATCGCCACCCTGCACGGCGTGAGGTACGTCAACGACTCAAAGGCCACCAACCTCGCCAGCACGCTCGTCGCGCTGCGCTCCTTCCCGCAGGCGAAGATTCACCTGATCCTCGGCGGACAGGGCAAGGGCCAGGACTTCACCCCCCTGGCGGGGGAGCTTCCCGGCCGCTGCCGGGCCGTGTATCTGATCGGAGAGGACACGCCGGCGATCGCCACGGCCCTGCAAGGATCGGGTGTCGAGATCCACGACTGCGGCGATCTGCCCAATGCCGTCGCCGCCGCGTCCGCGCGGGCGGTGCCCGGGGAGGTCGTCCTGCTCTCACCGGCATGCGCGAGCTTTGACCAGTTCACAGACTTCCAGGCACGCGGAGACGACTTCAGGGAAATAGTGAAAGATCTGTAGCGGCCCCGGCGCCACAGCCCCGCCGTTCACTCACCCTGACGGCCAACGGCCGGGTCATATTCCAGGCGCCTGATCGCCGGGTGCTGTAGAGCCCGTGTAACCCGGGTCCGCCGGTGCACAACGGCATCGGCTGTCAATGTCAAGAAACGATTTGGTGAAGGACTTGCGAACGCGCTGGCCCGCATGTCTGGTTTTTCACCAGCGACTCGCACTCCAAGAGGTGTGAACGACACCCGCCGCGGTCATCGATCGCGAACGGGTGAACGTCTAGAAGTCACAACTTCCGAGCCGATTCTCGGGAGGAGCGCTGCGGTCACCAACCTGCAACACCTGGGTCACATACCGGAAACACTGAAAACCCCCGCGCCGGGAAAAAGTACGCGAGGAGGGGTGCAACGAGCCCCCTGCCGTGGGTCAAACAACTATCCAAGGAGAGCATCATGCGAAACAAGCGCGCCGTTCCGGCGCTTCTGGCAGCGCTGGCAGTCTCTGGGGGGAGCGTGATCGCTGTCCAATCGTCGACGGCTGGCGCGAGCCCGAATAACAGCGGCGCCGAACCGTCCACCGTCACGCCGATCAAGCACGTCGTCGTGATCTTCCAGGAGAACATCTCCTTCGACCACTACTTCGGCACCTACCCGCAGGCCGCGAACAGCGACGGCCAGCGCTTCAAGGCCGCCAAGGGCACGCCCGCGGTCAACGGGCTGACGCCGGCCACCGCGGAATCGCTGCCGCCGAGCCTGCGCCACAGCGACAACCTGCTGTTCAGCAACCCCAACGCCTCCCAGCCGCAGCGCCTGGACTCAAACGCCACAGGCCTGGGCGGCGACGCCGGCGGCCAGCTGACGTGCGACCAGGACCACAACTACTCAGACGAGCAGCAATCCTTCGACGAAGGCAAGATGGACCACTTCGTGCAGAGCGTCGGCACGGGCTCCGGCACGAGCCCGTTCGGCACACCGTGCAACTCGAACCAGGTGATGGACTACTACGACGGCAACACCGTCACCGGGCTGTGGAACTACGCGCAGCACTATGCGATGAGCGACGACTCGTTTGGCACGACCTTCGGGCCCTCCGCGCCGGGCGCGATCAACCTCGTCTCCGGCGACACCGGCGAAGTGGACACCGGCCACATGGCCAACAGCCCGTCGATCTCCACGCCGACCTCGCCGGACGCGGATCTGACGGCCAATGGGCTGGGCGGCTACTCGCTGACGAGTGACGCGCAGCCATATTGGGATGACTGCTCCACGCGCGACGCGGTCGCGATGAAGGGCACCAACGTCGGCGATGAGCTGAACGCCAAGGGCCTGTCCTGGGGCTGGTTCGAGGGCGGCTTTCGCCCCAGCACCAGCTACACCGAAGCGCTGGCGGCAACCGGTCACACCGGCCAGCCCGACAGCACCTTCACACCGGATGAGTTCTCCTCATACTTCTCGAGCGCAGAACATCGACCGGCGCACTCCTCAAACCAGAACCTGTGCGACTCGGTGCATCCGGTCGGCGTCGCGTTGGGCGGCACGGGCCAGTGGGGCTACAAGGACGACTACATCCCCCACCACGAGCCGTTTCAGTTCTACGCGTCAACGGCGAACCCGCACCACCTGGCGGTGCCGAGTTCCGGTGGCGTGGACACGCTCGCCGGCCTTGCGGAGATCGGCCACGACACGCAGTCCTACGTGGGTGGCGTGCCGCAGTTCAACACGCCCAACCACAACTACGACACCAGCGACTTCAACCAGCTGGTGGAAGCGATCAACCGCCGTGAACTGTCGCCCTCGGCGTTGCCCGACGTGAGCTTCCTGAAGGCGCCGGGCTACCAGGACGGCCACGCGGCGTACTCCGACCCGGCCGACGAACAGCAGTTCGTGACGAACACGATCAACGAGCTGATGCGCTCGCCGGACTGGAAGAACACGGTAGTCATGGTCAACTACGACGACTCCGACGGCTGGTATGACCACGTCTACAGCGGCGTCACCAACCCGTCGCTGTCACCGGCGGACAACCTCACCAACACGTCGTTGACGGTCTCCACGACCGGCACCTCCCAGCAATGCGGCGGCGCCACACAGGGCACGCTGGAAACGCCCACGCCGTTGGCCGGCGAACAGGGCCGCTGCGGCTTCGGGCCGCGCCTGCCGCTGTTGGTGATCTCGCCGTACGCAAAGAAGAACGACGTTGACCACAACCTGTCAGACCAGGCCTCGATGATCAACTTCGTCGAGTACAACTGGGGCCTGCCCGGGATCCCCGGCTCGGCCGATCAGGTGCTGGCCGCAAACGGCAAGGACGCAAGCGAGGGCATCCCGTTCGATCTAGCGGGGATGTTCGAATTCGAAGGCAAGAAAAACGGCAAGCTGTTCCTGAACCCGACGACCGGGCAGAGGCAGCAATAGCCACGCAGCGTCGGCGCAAAGACGCATAGGTTGGAAGGGCGTTCGGGCCCGCGGCTCTCGTTTGTGAGTCGTGGGCCCGACGCCTATCTTTGGGTCGTCTAGGGTCGCCCGGCCAGGCCGATCGTGGCGATGGTGGAACTTTTTGCCCTCGCTCTGACAATTAACGGTCGATGGCCAGCGAGATCCCCGTCAGCGACGACCTTCCCGACGGCGCGGTCATCGCCGCCTCGCTGAACCACCCGGACAGCTTCGCGACGGTCTTTGACCGCCACTACCCGGCGGTCCATCGCTATCTCGCCAGGCGCACACTCACCGGGCAGGCCGAGGACCTGTCGTCGCTGACGTTTGTCGTCGCGTTCGAACGGCGGCGAAGCTTTCGGCTGACCGCCACCAGCGCCCTGCCGTGGCTGCTGGGGATCGCCACGAACCTGCTGCGCGAGCGCCTGCGCGGCGAACGACGTGAGCTGGGCACGCTCAACCGTCTGCGGGACGAGCGCGCGCCGGCACCCGACGGTGCGTGGCTGGGGGAGGAGAACGAGTTCTATGGGCAGCTCCTCGCCGACGCGCTCGGAAGGCTCGACGCCCCTCACCGCGAGGTGCTGCTGCTGCACGCGTGGGAGGAGCTCAGCTACCAGGAGATAGCGCATGCCCTCGACCTGCCGCTCGGCACCGTCCGCTCCCGTCTACATCGCGCGCGCCGCCAGCTCAGGGCCCACCTCGAAGTGCCCACGGCTATTCCACGATCAGACCCCCACCAGGAGACGACATGACAGACGAGCTCGAGCTGCTGCGCCGCTACCGCGGTGAGCCCGACCACCCGACAGGCACGGCCATGGCGGCCGCGCGTGCGGCGCTCGATCAGGCGATCGAGCACGAGCGCCGGCCCGCCCGCCGTGGGGTTCACGGGTGGCCGAGTGGGTCACGCTGGATCGTTCGCGTCGCCGTGGTGCTCGCCGCCGCGGTGGTGGCGCTCGTCCTCGCCGGCGCGCTGCGCTCGGGGTCCACCGCCGGTCCGCCGCCCGCGCTCGCCGCTCCCACTGTGCTCGAACGACTCGCCCACGTCGCCGCCCGGCAGGGAGGAGACGTCCCCGGGCCGGGCCAGTATCTCTACACCGCCTCGCACTCGCTGACCCAATCCTTCACGCAGGTCAAGAGGGGCGTGACCTGCTACTCCGAGGTGCAGGAATACCGCCAGAACTGGATCTCCGCCGACGGGCGGGGCCTCGTCCGGGAGACCACCGGCTCGCCCCACTATCTCTCCCCACAGAGCGCCGCCGGGTGCAGCTCGGCGCCATATGGGGGAGGCGCGCCGAGGGGCACCAGCAACATGTGGGCGGCACCCGGATGCCTCTCGATCAACCCAATTGCGCTCGGGTCGCTGACACACGACCCCAGGCGACTGCGCGGGCGGCTGCTCACCGGCAAGGTTGAGGGTGGTCCCCCGGGAGCGGCCGAGGCCTTCACGCAGGTCGGGGACCTGCTGCGCGAGACCGACGCCTCCCCGGCGCTGCGCGCCGCGCTCTACCGCGCCGCCGCCGGCCTGCCCGGCGTCAAGTACCTCGGCACGATCACAGACCACCTCGGCCGGCGCGGGCTCGGCCTGGCTGTCGATAGCCACGGCATTCGCCACGAGCTGATCTTCTCCGCGAGCACCAGTGCGCTGCTTGGTGAACAGGGCGTCCTGGTCGGTCGCGCGCAGGGCGTGAAGGCTCGCCGCGGGACCGTTCTGTACTGGTCGGCCTACGACGCGAGCAGGGTCGTCGATCAGTTGCCCGTGAGCTCTCCGCTGCCGCTCAGCCCCGCCTGCGTGAAAGGCGCCAGCACGTTCCGCTCGGTGCCCGGTCAGCCCTTGGACTCCGTAATCGTCGGTGCGTCCGCCGCCAAGCGGCTGCACGCCGCAGGGCGCCCCTGAACCCGCCCCGCCGGGCGTGACAGCCGCGACACGCATCGGCAATGCGTGATTAGGTGAAGGCCTTCGATGACCAAAGCGAGAAGGGAGCTGGCAGATGAGCGGCGGAATGGTTGACATCCAGACAGCGGACGGCGTCGCGGACGCGTACCTGTCGGAACCCGGGGAGGATCAGCGTCATCCACCGGTGCTTCTGCTGATGGACGCGTTCGGGCTGCGCCCACAGATCCAGACGATGGTCAACCGCATCGCGGCAAGAGGGTTCGTGGTGCTCGCGCCCAACCTGTTCTACCGCTCCTCGAGCGAGCCGATAGATGCGATGACCGACCTCAAGGACCCCGGGCAGCGAGCGGCGCTGTTTCAGCGGATCATGCCGCTAATCGAGGAACTGACGCCAGAGCGGATCGTCAGCGACGGCGGCGTCTACCTCGATTTCCTCCAGCGCTCCGGTCGCGGTCCGGTCGCGATCACCGGCTACTGCATGGGCGGACGGATCGGCTGGCAGATCGCCACCGCCTACCCCGAGCGTGTGGCCGCGCTCGGTGGCTTTCACACAGGCCGGCTGGTCACCGACGACGAGAGCAGCCTCCACCGCAGCGCCGGTGAGCTGCAGGCGGAGGTCTATCTCGGACACGCCGACAACGATCAGAGCATGACGGGCGAGAACATCGCCACGCTCGAGAAGGCACTGGACGACGCGGGCGTGCGCTACCGCTCCGAGCTGTATGAGGGCGCAGCCCACGGCTACACGATGGCCGACACCGCCGCATACGACGAGGCGGCCGCGGAGCGCCACTTCAACGAGCTCTTTGCGCTGCTCGACCGGACCGTGGCGGCCTGACACCGGCGGGCAGGGCTCTCGCGGGGGCCTGGCAGTAGACAGCACTTGTGGGGGCTGGGATGGCTCTAGCCACCCGCAGCAAACGTCTGGAAGCAGGCGCGGCCAGATGGCGGTGGGGGTCGCATGGGGCGTATTCCAAGGCTTCTGCCACAATCCCCCGCTCGCGCGAGCCCGTTATGGGCTCGCTTCGCTTTTCCAACTAAAAAGGGGGGACACGTGGCTTTTATACGCAAGCGTGTCAGTTATGCGAACGTTGTTCTGACGTTCGCGTTGGTTTTTTCGATGAGCGGCGGCGCGCTCGCGACGACGAGTTTGATCTCGGCCAGAACCGCTAAGAAACACCCGGCGAAATATCTCATCACGTCAGCCAAGCAGATCAGCCCGGCGGTCTTGAAGGAAATCGAAACGGAGGTCGCCAGCAAGCTTGGGGCAGGCCCAGCCGGTCCGACCGGACCCGCGGGCAAAGAAGGCCCGGCCGGGAAAGAAGGGGCGGCGGGTAAAGAAGGCACCAACGGGCTCGACGGCACTGACGGTAAAGACGGTGCCCTTGGCAAAGAAGGCAAAGTCGGCGCTCAGGGCTTGGAAGGCAAAGCCGGCAAAGAAGGGACCGCGGGCAAAGAAGGCAAAGTCGGTGCTGAAGGCAAAGCGGGTACGCCGGGCCTTTCGCTGCTCTCAGAAGCTGAACAGAAAGCGCTGAAGAGCGTCCTTCCGTACATGAAACTGGTCGCCAAAGGTGTCGATGGTAAGCCCACTATCCAGTTCTCTGGGGCAAACGTGCAGGTGCTCTCGGGAGCCGGGAAAACGAGTTCCACGGTCAACGGTGAGGGCAACCTCGTAATCGGTTATGACGAAGAACCGGGCGAACAGACGGGGTCCAACAACCTCGTGATCGGAGACGACCAGTCGTTCACCAGCTATGGCGGGATTGCTGCGGGCTTCGGCAATACGATCGGCGGGCCGTACGCGGCGGTAACCGGCGGCGAGTTCAACGTCGCCAGCGACAGCTGGTCGAGCGTCGTCGGCGGCTGTGACAACCTCGCCGGCGCTGGAGCTGTTCCCACCCAGGGATGCTCGAACCGGGCCGAGGCGGTCCTCGGCGGCGCCAGCAATGACGCGTCGGGGCTGCTGTTGACGATCTCCGGCGGTCAGGCCAACCACACTCAGGGTGACGAGGCGTCTGTCGCTGGCGGCCTTGGCAACTCGGCGACGGGCACTAGCTCATCGGTCGTCGGTGGCTACGCCAACTCAGCCGATGTCCAGCAGGCAGCGATCCTCGGTGGCGGTGAGAACACCGCAACCGGTGATGTGTCGAGCGTGCTTGGCGGCTACTACAACACAGCCACCGTCGATGAGTCGGTCGTTGTCGGAGGCTGCTCGAACCTCGCCGGAGCGGGCAATCCGAGCGTGAGTCCGGAATGTTTCAAATACGGTAACCAGTTCATGTCGATTCTCGGCGGGATCGGCAACCAGGACACGTCTCTCGGTTCGACGATCGCCGGCGGAGAAACGAACAGCATCAGCGCGGGGCAGGGCGCCGCGATCGCGGGCGGTCACAACGAGTCGCTGGCGACCAACTACCTGACAAGGGTCGGTTCCAAAACGGAAAATCCCTAGACAGACGGTGTGGGCGGCAGGACATGGGTCCTGTCGCCCCACCCACCCTAGATCGCGCCGGGCCTGTAGTTGCTGCTTACAGCGCTAGCATGGTTGATGTGGGGGTGTGTGCCTCGGTCGGCTTTTTCCGAGGAGGAGTCGTATGTATGACCCGATGTTGTTCAGGGAGCGCCCGCGAAGCGCGCAGGTGGTGATTGGCGGCGTGGTGCCCGTGCTGGCTGGTGTGATCGCGGGAGTCTTGATAGGGGCTTCTAGCGGCGGCTATTGGGGATACAGCGCACTTGTCGCGATAGGCAGCGTAGTCGCGGGCTTTGAGCACCAGGATGGCTGGGGTGGGGCGGACCGTGGCCTCATCGCCGGCGCGATCTATGGGACCGCTCTGCTGTTGGCGCATGCGATCGTGGGTACTCACGCCAAGGTCTCGCTTGGGAGTTTCGCGCCGCTACTTGTTGTCGTGACCGCCGTCGTTGGCATGCTTTTGAGTGCGGCGGGGGGACGAACGGCTCGCCTGTCGAGGGAGCACAAAGCATCCCCGCCACCGTGACGCTGTTATCACTGTCCTCCCAATGGAGCGCCAGGACTGGCGGAAAGGTGGTTCTCCGAGAGATTCGAGTGCCTCGTTGCACGTCGCCCGCCGGCTTCGCCCCACGCAAGCTGCCCAATCGAGTCTGACGGCAGCCAGGTGGGGAGAACGTCCGAGGGCTCGTTGTTGACTATCGATGAGCTGCGCGGTTGTGACTGTGCCTGTGTCTTTCTTGGTGGGCAAGCAGCCGCTTCTGGCGGTTTTCTTGGCGTTGCCTGCGTTCTTCTTCGCGCTTGTGCTTGCGTTCTTCGCGTTCCTGGATTCGTTTCTGGCGCGCTTCTTGGCGGCGCTGGCGCGCCAGCTGCTTGACTTCCCGCTTGTGCCTCAGCTTGCCCTGGTGGCGTACCCGCCCGGGTCTCACGGGCCGCTGGATGATCACAGCGCAGGGTGCCGTGCAGTTGCGGACGTTGAGCGCATCGCCGGGGAAGCAGATGCGCAGCATCGCCGGCAGTCGCCTGCTCGCCTCGCCAAAGGTGTGGGTGATCGAGAAGCCGCCGTTGGTCACGGTGGCGACGGTGTGCTCGAGAGGCACCCAGTGGCCGCCCTCCAGCCGCTGTAGCGCCACACGCTCATCGGCGTGGGCCGGCGAAATCGTGCCCGTGAACGTCGTTGCCTGGCCCGTGAGGATGCTGCCGGGAGCAGGGTTCACCGTGAGCGCGGCGAGCACCCGCACCTTGACGAACCTGCTGCGAGCGACGATCTGCCCGTTTGGGCCGATTGCCTGGACGTACCAGCGCCTGTTGGTGGTGATCGGGCCTTCCATGCTGGCTGGGTCCACCGCAAACGAACCACCCGTCTGCGTCTGCAGCGTCCCCACCTCCGTGAAGGCGCGGTTTGGCACCAGCCGGTGGAACAGGACCAGGTGCACTCCCGCCACCGCGGGATGCGCACCGTTTGACTGGGTGGCCGCCGCACTCGAGAGCGCGCCCGTGAGCGTCACCGAGCTACCTGTGCTCACGAGACTCGGGCTGGCCGAGAGCGAGATCTGCGAGACCGGCGCCGTCACGGCGGCCGCGTTCAGCGCGAGCGCGCCGAGGGCAAGGGCGCTCACGAGGATCGACGCGAACACACGGCTGCGCCGAGAGCGCACGATCGACGCGTGGCGCCGATTCAGCGGACGTGCTCTTGTGGCTTGTCTGCTGGGCACGATGGCATGTCCTTTCTGAGATCGAGAAGGTTTCAGGGCGAACCCGATATGGCAGCGATCCCCGGCCGCCTGCCGCCACAACCCTGTAGTACCCACCCAGTTGTGCTCCTACTCGCCGGTCCTTGTTGTCATTCTGTTACTAGCGTTAGCGGCGAGTAACTAAAACTCCACCACGCTTACCTTTAAGGCCGGTCAGGACAGTGGCACGTCCCGGGTGAATGTCGCGGTATATGTAAAAGTGGACTCGCCAGGGAGCTGCTCAGCAGCCATCGAGGGGAGATCTTGCCGTCGGGGCCGGCCTGAATTCCAGGGCGATGCAGGAGACTCGGCCGCCGCCCGGGTTATCCGGTGGGTAGACGCAGCGCGAAGATCGCGCCCTGATCGGTGGGCACGCAGTCGATCTCCCCCTCGGCGGCATGGACGAGCCTGCGTGCCAGCGGGAGACCGAGACCGGCACCGGAGGCAGCTCCGTTTCCACCGTGGCTCACACCCGGCTCGAATATCCGCTCGCGCAGCGTCGGGTCAACGCCAGGTCCGTCGTCCTTGACTTCGAAAATGACGTGGGTGGTGTCGGCGCGGATCGTGATGTCCACGCGCCGGCGGGCAAAGCGGATCGCGTTCTCGATGATCGGTGTGAGCGCACGCTCGAGAAGGTCGGTCTCGGCGGCGACCCGCGCTGAGAGGCCGGATCGCTGCACCTCGACGCTCACCCCACGTTCTGCGGCGACGCTGCGCACGCTCTGGGCCGCGTGCTCGGCGACGGCCCGTGCGTCACAGGAGCGGGGTGCGCTGACCGAATGGGCTCTTGCCGTGGCAAGCAGAGCGTCCAGCACGCCCCCGAGACTCCGGGCTGAGGAGCCGATCGACTCGAGTACCCGCCGATAGCGCTCGGGCACGTCGCCGTCGGCGCTGGCGAGCTCGACTTCGACGAGGATCTTCGCGAGCGGTGTGCGCAGCTCGTGCGAGATCTCGGCCGTGAAGCGCCGCTCGCGGCTGAGGCTCTGCGAAAGTCGGTCGAGCAGCTTGTCGAATGTGGCAGCCAGCTCGCTCAACTCGTCGTGGGGATCGCCAGCCAGGAACCGGCGAGACAGATCGTGCTCTGTCCAGTCAGCGGCCGCGGTGGTCATCCGTGCGACGGGCGCGAGCGCCCGGTTGATCACCCAGACCGAGAGAGCACCGACGCCAAGCACCGTGATCGCGCCCAGGATGATCGAGCCCAATAGCTCGGTCTGTGCGCTGTTTTCGTAGGAGCCCAGCGATGTGGCTGCCACCAGGGTCCCCAGGCGATGTGATTCCTGGACGATCGGCACCGAATAGAAGCGGGTGTGGGTCCCATCCACGGTCAGAAAGCGCTGCCCGGAGCCGGCTAGGGCGAGCGCGGCGTGGAGGTTCTCTGAGCTCGTTGCAGGCTGCTCGAGCGCCCGCGAGCCGGCGAACACCCAGGTCTGTGTGTCCAGCGCCCCCTGGTCGGGTGTCTCGGGAACGTTGAGTCGGCCATCCACGACGCTGAGCGTGCGCAGCTGCCCGGCCGCCCGGTCGCGCAGGAGATTGTTGACCGCGCCATGGAGCCTGGCGTCGAGGACCAGGTTGAAAGCGGCGACCAGAGCGCTGACGGTCACCAGCGAGCAGAGCAGGGTTCCAAGCAGCAGGCGGGCGCGCAGCCCGCTCAATCGAGGGCGCCTCATGCCAGGCGGTAGCCGACACCGTGGACCGTTGAGATCTCGGGAGCCCCGGCAAGCTCCCGAAGCTTCTTGCGAAGCCTAGCGAGATACACATCGAGAGTGTTGTCGTGCACGATCGCCCCGTCTGGCCACGCGGCGCGCAATAGCTCACGTCGGCTGAGCGTCTGCCCCGGGCGGCCGGCGAGGGCGGCGAGCAGACGGAACTCCGTCGGGGTCAGCGACACCGTGCAACCCCCGGCATGGATCCGGTGAGCGGTGGGATCGAGTTCCAGTCCGGCCGCCTGGAATGCCTCGCTGGCGCCAGCGCGTTTCAGCAGCGCGCGCAGGCGGGCGGCGACCTCGCCGAGATGGAAGGGCTTGGTGACGTAGTCATCGCCACCCGCCGCGAACCCCGAGAGACGGTCGCTGACGGCGTCGCGGGCGGTCAGGAACAGCACGGGGGCGCCCACGCCGTGAGCGCGCAGCGCCTGACAGAGATCTCGCCCGTCGCCGTCCGGCAGCCCGATGTCGATCACCAGCGCATCCGGTGGATCAAGCCGCGCACGGCGCATCGCATCGGCCCCGCTCGCGGCCCCATGGACGGTGAAGCCCTCACCCTGAAGGCCGCGGGCGAGCATCCCGCGAAGCTCGAGGTCGTCCTCGACCAGCAGGATGTGTAGCCCGGGCACACTCGAAGTATGGGGCCCTGCGGATGCCGTACTCAAGGTTCGCGCAGCAGCGTTCCGAGCTTCAGGCGGTGCAGCCCCCGGGCGGCCAGGGCAACCGCGAGGATCGTCGCGGCGAGCGCCGCACCGGCAAGGGCGGCCAGGTATCCCCAAGGCACGGCGAGGTGGTCGGGCGGCGGGTCGAACACGTGCTGGAGCATCACCACGAGCATCTGCGAGAGGGCCAGCCCCAGCACGGCTGCCAGCGCCAGGCTCAGCGCAAGCACGAGCGCCGCCTCCGACCACAGAAACGCGCTGATGCGCCTCACGGGAGCCCCGACGGCCGCCATTGTGGCGAACTCTGATCGCCGCTCCACGAGCGCCAACGCGACGAACAGCCCCATCGCGGCGGCGGCGAGCACGACCGCGAAGAGCTCCTCGATATCGCGGATGCCGCTGAGATCGACGGTGGTGATCGAGCTCGAGGTCTGCACCGCCTGCTGACGGATGTTCTTGACGGTCGTTCCCTGGCCGCGTGTTGCGGCGGCGACCGCACGCGCGAGGGTGACCGGGTCGCCGCTACTCGCGGCGAAGATCACGTTCGGCCCGGCACTGTGATCGGATGCCTGCACGTAGGTGCCGTTCGCGACCATGAACGAATCCCGCGGGGCCGACGGGAACTCCTGAACCACCCCCACTACGTGGAAGGGCACCTGGTCAAAGCGCCCGGTGCGGTGATCGAGCACACCCAACTTCAGCAGATCCCCGAGGTTCAGCGAGTAATCGCTGATCGTCTCCTTGGAAACCAGGATGCCATCGGGCTTGGAGTGCAGCCGCTGCAGGATCTGGGCGGCGCTCCCACCGAGGAAGTAGGAGTCTCGCAGGGTGGTCGCTCTGGCGATGCTGGCCGGGTCGATGCCGTAGATGTCCTGGAGGTCCGGGCCCACATAGGCGTAGGAATGCTCCACGGCGCTGCTAGCCGCGACTCCCTTGATCGCTGCCACCCGGCGCGCGAGCCCGTCCCCGCTGATCGCGCCCGGCGGCGCGGTCACGGTGACATCGGCGCCGAGCGTCAGCCGCGCATCGATGTTGGCCTGCTGGTCGTAGGTGGCGGTGAACACTCCGAGGCTGACACCGAAGGCGAGCAGCAGACCAACCACGATCAGCCCGCGGTTGATCGCCTCCGCGCGGCGAGCGGCGCTTGCCAGAAGCAGTCCACGCCAGTCTCCCGCGCGAGCTCCCCGTCGCGGACGGATCAGTCGGCTGAACAGGCGCCCCCGCAGCCGCACGAGCAAGAGCGTCACACCGATCCACAGCAGCGCTGGTGCGAAGAACATGTAGACAGCCAGCGACAGGGTTGGGTTGGAGTCGGGATTGACCACCGCGGAGAAGCCGGTACGCGCGGTCAGCCAGTAGATCAGCCCGCTGATCGCCAGCGCAACGAAGTCCAGTCCCAGCCTTCGCCACAGCGGCGCTCGCTCGCGGCGCACCCCGCGCCGAGCGTCCGCGACGCTGCCGAGCAGCACACGGGCGCCACTGGCCAGACGCGCGCTCGCCGCGCCCAGGAACGCCAGGGCGACGCACACGCCGGCCGTGACCGCCAGGCGGGCCACGGTCAGGTGCACGCCCCCGGGGATGACGCTGTCGGTGATCAGCGCGGCGAGTGCCGTGCCGAGCAGCCCGGCGAGGAGGCCCAGCGCGGCGCTGTCGAGGAGCGCGAGTGCGATCACCTCGCGTCGCCGTCCACCGCGGAGACGAAGCAGCGCCAGCTCTCGCCGATCGCGCTCCACCGTGCCCAATGCCGCGAGGTAGGCGAGGGCGAGTGCGATCAGCGCCCCGGGAACCGCGAGCATTATGTACAGCGCGATCGCATACAGCGCGTCACCGGAGGCGGTTGTGAGCGCTTCCTGCAGGTTGTCCACGAAACGCGTCCCTTCCGGTAGCGAGCGCTCGCTGCGGTTGCGGATACGTTCGGCGAGGGTCAGTGCGTGCGCCGGGCTGCCCGTCAGGACCGTGGGATCCACCTGTGCCTGGACCTGCCACTGCACCCCATCCTGGGCGCCGGGCAACGGCGCTCGAGCCAATGCTCGCGGGTGTGATCGTTCGCAGCGCCGGAGCGTAGGAGCGCGCGAACGTGGCGAGGTCCATGACGGCAATGTTCGCCGGGGGTTGCGCGGCGGCGGGACCCGCCTGGGGATCCAGTGGCGCAAACAGGACATCGGGAGCGGTGACCAGCGCCACGCCGGTCACTCGCAGCCGCCTTGCGGGCCAGCCGCGTCGCGGGGTCAGCGAGACGTAGTCGCCGATCTGCGCCTGCAGGGTCGCCGCCATCTGCTGGTCGAGCACCACCCCGCCCGTCGCGAGGCTGCCCTGAAGCATGCGGAAGGTGTCAAGCCGCGAGAGGTAGTCGGTGGGGACCGCGAGTACCGCTCCCTCGCCCGTGCTCGTCAGTCCTGCCGGGCCGATGTGACTCGCCGCGGCCAACGGGGCCGTCGCGGTTGGGCTGGCCTGCTCGATGCCCGGCAGACGTGCGAGTGCCGCGGCGATTCGAACGTCGGCGGCCTGGGAGCCGACCGGCCCCTGCCAGTCCAGTGGCACGCTGCGCACCGCGCCCGCGGTCATCGTGCTCAGCGAGCGCCCAATGAATAGGATCATCGATCCCAGCAGCGCGGTCGCCACCGCCAGCACGACCAGCCTGACCGTCGTGCGCCCCGGTGCTCTGAGGAGTCCCGCCAGGGCGAGTCGTATCGAGGCGCTCAAGGATGCGCCCCGGAGCCGATGAGCCCGTCTTGGAGCTCGACCACGCGGTCACAGCGTGTCGCCACGTCCACATCGTGGGTGGCCAGCACCAGCGCGAAGCCGTACTCGTCGTGCAGCGCGGCGATGAGATCGAGAACCCGCTGGCCCGTGTCGGAATCGAGGTGCCCGGTCGGCTCGTCGCACAGCAGCAGTTCAGGCCGCTGTGCCAGCGCACGGGCGATCGCGACGCGTTGCGCCTCACCGCCGGAGAGCTCGGAGGGCAGCGCGTCGAGCTTGTGCCCGAGTCCGACCTGGGTGAGCAGCTGTGTGGGCCGCTCGGCGTCGGCGTTTTCGGGATGGCTGGCGGCGACGGCGACGGCGACGTTCTCATACCGAGGTGAAATAGGGGAGCAGGTTCGCACTCTGAAAGACAAAGGCGATGCCACGTGCCCGCAGCGCCTTGCGCGCCGCCACATCGAGCCCTGAGAGCGGCCTGTCGCGCCAGAGAACCACCCCGGCGCTCGGCTCGATCAGCCCGCCGAGCACGTGCAGCAGCGTCGTCTTACCGGAACCGGACTGTCCCCAAAGCGCGAGCGTCTCCCCGGGGGCGATGTGCAGGTCAACCCCATCCAAGGCGCGCACTGCGGCAGCACCCCGTCCGTGCACCACGCTCACGCCGCTACAGCTGACCAAGGTGGTTTGGAGCCCGGTCGCGCTCACGAGAGCACCCTGCCGTCGCGCATCTCGATCACCCGGTCGGCGGCCGCGGCGACCTGCTCGGAGTGAGTCACCGCCACGACGGTGCTGCCGCGGTCCTCGCGCAGGCGTGCCAGGGCGTCGAGCACGATCCGCTCATTGGCGCCGTCCAGCTCGCCGGTCGGCTCATCCGCCAGCACCAACGGTGCCTGCCGGGCCGCGGCGGCGGCGATCGCCACCCTCTGCTGCTCGCCGCCCGAGAGGGCGTTTGCGCGGTGATGCGCGCGCTCGGCCAACCCGAACTGCGCAAGCGCCTCGAGCGCCGCCTGGGTCGGGCGCTCGCAGCCGGCCAGCTCGAGTGAGATTGTCACGTTCTCGTGAGCCGTAAGCATCGGCCACAGGTTCGAGCTCTGCAGCACGACCGCGATCTCCCTCGAGCGCAGCGTGGCCAGCGCATCGTCGTCCATGTGCCCCAGCGAGCGTCCGGTCAGGCGCACATCGCCGGCCGATGGCACATCCAGCCCAGCGGCGAGGCTGAGCATCGTGCTCTTGCCACACCCAGACGGGCCGAGCACCGCCACGAATTCCCTGGGTTGGACCTGGAGATCAAGTCCGCGCAGCGCGACCGTCTCGACTGGACCGGAGCGGTAGATTCGAAATACATCACGAAACTCGAGCGTCGGCCAGCGGACCTCTGACTGCCTGGGGTCGGGCTGGAGGTAGAGGCTTCTCACCGCCATCTGAAGCTGTGGCTGATCATCCGGTAGGCGTCGACGTTGTCCACGCCAGTGGGAGTGCCCAGATCGATTGTCGCCGTCCGCCCCGCGTGCGCCAGCACATAGCGATCGACCAGCAGCCGCACACGCTTACCGGTCACCGGATTGGGCTGACTCAGCGTCGAGTAGCTCACCCTCAGTGCGGGCGTGCCCGCGATCGACACGGTCGAGGGGTGACCGTAGGAGAGGGAGGGCTGGCTGGCGCGCTGACGCTCGAGGTCGGCGATCACCGATGCCGTGCTCGGCGCGGGGCCGTGGCCGATCACGACATGAATCGCGTTGTTCTTTTCCTGGAAAGTCACATCCCAGCCGGACCCGCGCAGAGCCCAACCTTCGGGATAGCGCATCGAGTATCCGGCCTGGTGATCGTTGAATGTCAGGAAGACCTGGTTGTCGGGAATGTCACCGGTTGCCAGTGACTGAGACTCGGCTGACAGAGCGGATACACGACCGCCACTGGCGCTCTTGGTGGGGCCGCTCAAGACGCCCACCGAGGACCCCGCACCGGCGGAGCCGCCACCGCACGCACCCAGACATCCACAGGCCAACATCAACCCGACACTCCAGGTCAGCAGTCGTGTTCGCATGCATTTGATCGTGAAGCAAGCACCCTGACGACTTCCTGAAAGCATCCCGAGAGTCGCTGGGCTCACCGGCGCGAGAACCATGCGATTCACAGGTCCCGGCAGGCGAACTGTCACCCGCTGCCAGCGCTCCTCACCTACGGGATGGGTGAGACCTTCCGCAGACGGACTCTGAACCCCCAGACCGGGCCAGGGGTGTTGGCAATTTGTCCAAACGCGACACGAAGATGCTGGCCCACAGTCCGGTTTGATCGCCCACCCGGCATGCCAGGATCCTGGGCGTGACCAGCGATCTTCAGATCATCGACGGGCCGACCCTCATACCCCTGCTTCGCGTGCCAGGGCAGCTCTACAGATGGAAGGTTCAGAACGGCACCGCCGAACAGCACGTCTATGTGCAGATCGCCGATGCGCTGAGGCCAGAGACGGTCGATGAGCCACTTCGCTCGAGCATCGAAACCAAGGGGGAATCGGTGCTTCGCAGGCTGCTCGAACGCGGCGACGTTCCCTGCCGTATCAAGATCACCTCGGGCGGGATCACCGAGGTCGGTGTAGATCAGCGCGCACAGCCCGTCTCGCTATAGCTCCCCCGGGGAGTCCAGAGAGGAATCCGTCGCGCGGGGAGACAGCCAACCCCTGTGAGTTGTGTCTGCAGGGGACCAACCAATACGCCGCGACCGACGCGAACTCTGCCAATCCCGTCGAACCACCGGAACCTACGACCCGAGAACCGGCGGCACAGTTGCTCTCACTAGTACATCCGTCCGCCGTCGGCGGGCATAAGCTAAGACCCTCTTGGAACAGCGATCGGCCGCCGACACATCGAGAGTGAGTCCTCGCCGCATGATCGCCCTGCTGGCATGCGTCGTGATACTTGCGCTGCCCGCGACGGCACTAGGGGCTTACTCGGTGGGCAGCGGCGAACAGATCGCGTGGGTACGTCGCGCGGCCACTAACTTCGTCACCGACGAGCTGAGCGGCAACGGCGCGGGCGTCTGCGGAATCCTGAACGCACCGCTGCGAGTCACCGAGCACAACCGCACATGCGAGCAGCGCTGGAACGCGAAGCTCTCGAGGCTGCTGCGCGAATCCGGTGCATGGGAGCGGTTGCGCGCTCAACGGCACTCCATCCAGACGGCCGCGGTGATCGTCCACGGCAATGTCGCCTCGCTGGAACTGGCCAAGCCGCTGCTGCGCGGTCCCAACCACTTCCTGTGGACAGAAAACTGCTGGATGCTCGAGGGCTGACGGTCTTCCGCGCGGGCGGTTCGCGACGCGGAGGCTCTCTTTGGCCATTGGGCCTTGGGGCCGGATGCAGCCTCTGAAGGCTACCTCTAAGCATCGTTGAGATCCGGCGGCGAGGCCGATCCTGACGCGTGTGACCGCCACCAAGCTCGTGTCCGTGTCACGGGACGATCTTCGCGATTCTGCCGGCTGTGTCCTCGGCGAACCACACGTCGCCGTCGGGCCCTGTGGCAATCGTGTAGGGGTCGCTTTCGTGTATGGGCAGCGGGTATTCAGTTGAGATTCCGGCGGTCGTGATCTTGCCGATCTTGCTGCTGAGGCGGTCGGTGTACCAAAGGTTGTCGTCGGGTCCGACGGCGATTCCGTACGGTCCGTCGCCGCCGCTGTATTCGGTGATCTGACCGGACGTTGTGATCTCTCCGATCCTTCCTCTTTCGAAGTTCGTGTACCACAGGTTCCCGTCGGGGCCCGTCGTGATGATGTAGGGGAGACTGGGGCTCGGTAGGTGGTATTCGGTGACGGTGCCGGAAGGTGTCATCTTTCCGATACGAGCCGTGTTGGCGGCCAGCCACTCGGTGAACCACAGGTTCCCGTCGGGACCGACCGCGATCGCATAGGGGGTGCCGCCACCCGCGATCGGGTATTCGGTGATGGTGCCGCTCGGTGTGATCTTGCCGATCTTGCTCGCGCCGGCGACCGTGTACCACATGTCTCCTTCGGGTCCCGCGGTTATCCCGATCGGTTCGCTATGAGAAGGCAGGCTGTATTGGGTGATCTGGCCGGATGTCGTGATCTTCCCAATCCTGCCGCTGTGCTCGGTGAACCACAGGTTCCCGTCGGGGCCGGCGGCGATCTCGCGCAGAGCAGAGCCCCCAGTGACGGGGTATTCGGTGATCTGACCGGACGTGGTGATCTTGCCGATCTTGTTGAGATTGTCGTCTGTGAACCACAGGTTTCCGTCCGGTCCCGCGGTGAGGCCGTACGCGGCGGCACCTGGATTCATGAGGTATTCGGTGATCGTGCCGGCGGGTTCGCTGGCGGATTCGTAAGCGGTCGCGGTGAACGTGACCCGACCGCCTGTGTAGGTGCCTATGGGCTGATTGGCGGGCAGGTCCAGCTGATACTGCCAGTCCAGTTCGGTTGTGCCCGCATCGGCGTCGCTGACGAGCGTGTCGCTGCGACCGCTGGTGGGCAGCGGGCAGGCATCCGCCGGAGCCTGTCCCGCGGTGATGGTGCATCTGGCGCTGCCACCGTTGATCTGCCCGCCCGCGGCGTTTGTCAGGCCGATACTCACATTCGAGAGCGCGAGCGAATCAGACCCGCTATTCATGTCGGCTGTGCCCTGTGCTGAGACCGAAGCGAGAGTCGTATTCGTGGTAACGCACCCCACCCATACCTTCTGGCCGGAGCCATTGGTGCTTGCTTCGGTGCCCGGCAGCGCGCTGAACGAGCCAAGCGTTGGCGCCGTCGCGCTTGGCGTCAAGACACCAAAATCATTGGTTCTGATGTTCTGCTCACAACCGTTGGCAGAGCCCCACGACACCTGTGTGGCCACGTTGGCCTGTATGCCCTGGGAGGAGTCAGACTGTTGCGCGTTGCCCGCTAGGGGAGTCATCAGCATGGCCGCGACACTCGCCATCGACAGCGCCCCGGCCAAGAGATGCCTGGCCGCGAAGCGCGACGGGGATCTGCGCGCACCCCCCGTTGCTTTCGAGAATGAGATATGTGGCCGCTGGGTCACCGCAGAAGTTCTCCTGGTACCGGCAACGGGAGCGACCACTACAGTGAAGCTAAGCGGGTCCTACAGCTCTTGCACCGTAGCCCAACATACACCCGAAATCAAGGCGCAGCACCCACAAACACGACTGTTTACAGAGTGTGCGGTCACTACCGACGAAGAGCAGTGCTACCTCGCATCGGTTCCTAGCCGCAGGATGCATCCGGGCGAGGTGTGGACCGCAGCTGCCAGAACGTCGATCGACGGATTCGCCCAGACCCTGCGCTACGCGGGCTGTCTCCTGTGGGCTGTGACCTGCGCCTTGGCCGGGGCTGAAGCGGTGAGGTCAGTGCGTTGGTCATCGAGATAGAGTTGGCGCGTGAAGTTCAGGATCAGTCGTCATTCGGGTTTCGCGGCGCCTGCCGACGCTCTGGATCTGCTGTGGCAGAGACTCGAAGGCGATCGTGATGGCATTCGCTTCGCCCAGTTCAGTAGCGAGATCAGAGCCACGTGGAAAGAGAGCCCCTCGACCCCAAAGGAACGCGATGTGCGTGAGGAAATCGGGCGTCGCGCTGTTCTGAGCGTCGTGTTCGAGGTCTGTGACAGCTCGCCGGAGCTCAAGTCCGACTGGTACGCGGTCAGCCCTGTGCGCTAGAGGCTCGCGGCCAATGTCGTAGGCCGATGCTCGTGTAGCGATCAGTCGGACGATCCTTGTGGGTTGCTGACGCCGGCAAAGGATGCCTCTTGACGCGGTCCGGGCGGGCTCGATGCCTCGAGGGCGTTCCAGGCTGAGGCGTGGCCAGCAGACTCCGGACGGATGTTCGACTTGGGGAGATGACTCACAAGGAGAGGCGGCTCGGCGCCGAGATTGATCTTGCACGCGATGCTCCCGCCGGAGTTCGCGGATACCGCAACGGAGACCGTCGAGGTGAGTATCTGAGATGCACGTCGTTAGCAACACGGCAGGCGATTCACGGCCGAATCCATCGGCCTTCTCGATCCGCCATGCCGGGGTCAACAACCACACGGCCATACTCAGCGTCGAGGGAGAGCTCGACCTCGCCTCCGCGCCGAACCTGAAGTGGGCGCTCACGGACCTGATCGATGCAGGTGACACGCGCCTCGTCGTCGATCTCAGGCGGGTCAGCTTCATCGACTCCACCGCTCTCAGCGTGCTCGTCGGCATCCAGATGCACCTGAGCCCCGGCACGCATCTGGCGATCGCCTGCGCCGATACCAACGTGCTGAAGATCTTTGAGCTGATTGGGCTCGACGGGACATTCGACATCTTCGCGACTCTCGACGGGGCACTCGTCCACATGAACGGGACGCCTCCGGGAGATTGAGGGTGGGCGTCAAGAGACCATCCATGCGCCTGCATGCGCGGATCGTCGCTCTCGCCGCCTGCGCCTCGCTTGCCTGCTGGCTGCTTGCCACGGTCTTGGTGTCCGCCACGGACGCCAAGCGGGACCACACCCAGCCGACGCACACGACAGCCTCTCAGGGGGCAGGCGAAACCACCGCGGGCACCGAACACGCAACCTCGCCCGGAACAGGCGCCACAACGCAGCCAAACACGCAGGGAAACAAGCACCGCGAATCCTCAACGACCGGCGCGACACCACCGACCGGACCGCAGGGCCAGGCTGGTCACCAAGGCGAGGAACATCACGAGGGGAGGGGCAACGGGCGCGACTCGGGCTCACAGCCCGAACCCTCCGGTGAGGGACGGCAGTCTCACGGCGACCATGGGAAAGGGCGCAATCCGGGGCACACGACCGGCTCCGAACAATCAAGCTCCTCCTCGCCTCAAGCGTCAGGTCAACGGTCCCCGGAGCCGGCCACTACACCCTCCTCCAAACAACACCACCACGACCCAGGCGGGCACGGCAAATCAAAAGAACCCGGGCACGGCAAATCGAAAGAAACCGGCAAATCAAAAGAAACAAAACCGCATGAAGAACCACAACACGAACAGCCACAACAGCATGAACAGCCACAAAAGCAACCGACACCAAAGCCGTCGCTGACCCAAGCCCCCAGCGTGAGTAGCCTCGCGCCAGCCTCAGCCCCCACGAGTCCGGTGGCGCTCAGCGCCACCGCATCCACGTCGGCACCGGCAGCATCCACGAGCGCACCCCAGGTGATCGGTGCGAAGTCGCAGATCCCCACGAGCACCGCGCTGCACCGCTCACGCTCCAGTCACATCAGGCCCGCCGGCCACGGCGCGAGATCACAGACCGCGCTACCACGCGGTGCTGCGCTCGCGGCAGGCCGCGCGGCGAAGTCTCGAGCAAAGATCGGGGCCAAGTCGGCTCCCACGGCGAGTCACGGGTCCCCCGCACACGCCACCAAGTCTCAGCTGATCACCACGATCACCAAGATCGTCAACGTAATTCCGTCGTCTATCCGAATCGCGATCGGCCTGCTCATCGCGCTCGCTCTCGCGCTGGGCGCGAGCTCGCAAGTGGCGGCCATGCGGGCACGACGGCTGGCCCGCCAGCGCGGAGAGCTGCTGGAGGACGTGGGGCTGCTACAGGCAGCGCTACTACCCAACCTCCCCGACCGCCTCGGTCCGGTCGGCACGACGGCGGCCTACCGGCCCGCATCGGGTCCCGCGGCAGGGGGCGACTTCTACGACGTGCTCGCGCTCGCCGACGGCCAACTGGCGGTGATCGTCGGCGACGTCTCCGGGCACGGACGCGACGCCTTGCCGCACACGACGCTGCTGCGTTTCACGCTGCGTGCGTATCTCGAGGCGGGTATGTCGCCGCGCAACGCGCTACAGGCTGCGGCACCCGTGCTCGAACGCCAGCTCGGGGGCTCATTTGCGACAGTCGTGCTGGCCACCTATCACCCACGCGATCGCGTGCTCGTATACGCATGCGCTGGCCACCCGCCCCCGCTTGTGATCGGCTCCACGGCCCTCGCCCCAATAACCGCCTGCTCGGCACCGCCGATCGGCTTTGGCAAGCCAACCGGCACACGCCAAACGGTCATTTCCCTGCCCGGGCGCTCACTCGTGTGCTTCTACACCGATGGCGTAATCGAGTCTCGAGTGAACGGCGAACTGTTCGGCGACGACAGGCTCGGCCGGGCACTTGAAGAACTGGGCGCCGAGGCCACGGCGGCGGCGCTGCTCGACCGTGTCGCAGAACTGTCCGACAGACGTCCCGACGACATGGCTGCGTGCCTGCTCGACGTGCAGGGGACACGGCTGGCGCCCCTCACGCGGATGGAGGAACTCGAGATCGACCGCCGCGAGGCCGCGCGTGATCGGGTGCGACGTTTCCTTGAGGCGGGCGGCCTTGACCCCGACGAGATCGACGCGGTACTCGACTCGGTGCGCTCAGCCACTCAGCGACACGGCAGCATCGTGCTCGAGTTGCATCCCGGCGAGGAGTCTCCCGAGGTCGTGCTACGCGAGAACAACGTCAGTCAGTTGCAGATATCCCCACGCGAGCCCGCACTGATCAGGAGGTAGGTAGATGACCCGACTCGTTCCGGATACGGACGCTGCGATGGTGATGGGTATCGCCTCGACCGCGATGCCGTTCGCCCGCTCGCGCGAGGCCGAAGCCGAGCGCTGGCTACGGATCCTGAGACTCAACGGCGAGGCCGGAGTCGTGCTGCAGGCGCTGGGAGTGAGCGAGGGCCCGCTCGAAACGGCAGCGGACACCACCAACGGCGAGCCAGCACACACAGAGACCGGCGATGTCATGACGCTCGTGAACGAGGATGCTGCGATCCTCGCTGCCCGACGCGGCGCTTCGGCGTTTGACACGAGCGACGTGCTCATGGCGGTGATGAACCTCTACGGCACCGACTTCGATCGTGTACTGCGCAAGCATGGCACCGACCGCGACGAGGTCCTCAACCGGCTTGGCGTCAAGCGCTCCGACACTCTCGATAGCTAAAGACGCCGCCCTGGTCGGTAGACCGGAGCGGCTCCTACGGACCGATTGGTGGCAGGGCTGTTGCGCTACGCGTCTGCGATGCGCCGTCGTGAGTCGGTCGGCGTGGCGAGGGTCCTCTACCGAAATTCGGCTGCGCTGGCGGGACCGGCACAGCCGACGCAGGGCCCCGGCTGGACATTGGCCGCTAGCGACACCAGATCCTCGTGTGTAACAGACTCGAGCGTCGCGAGGTACTGCAGTGAATCGACATTGTGGTCCTTGTAGTCCATGATCAGTCCGACCGCGTAGTCCGTTCGTGCGTTTACGGATTCGAAGTCGAGGGTTGTGGAGCCGATCGTGTAGGAGCGAGCTCTCAGCGTCTCCTCCTCTGTGGGGCCGCTCTCGCTCAGTGAGTGGACGATCGCGTCGATGCGTTCATATGTCTCAGCGAGGTCAGACGGGTGGACGCTGCATTCAACCGACAGGAACGAGCTGCTTTCGTGACCCCACAGAAACCCGTCGATCTCATAGCAAAGGCTGCGCTGCTCACGCAACTCATCGAACAGGCGGGAACCGACGGGACCGCCAACCAGGTTCGAATAGACCGCTGCGACCGCTCTGTCCCGGCGTCGAGTGAGGTCCAGTCCCGGCACGGCATACGCCAGCCGGAAGTCAACGACGTCGCCGTCGTACTCGTCGAGCTTGATACGCCGCACGAATGGCCCGATGGGCGGCGGGTGCGGCGGCGGGCTTCGGTGCGGGATTCGAAGGAGTAGGTCGGTCAGCTGCGCTCTATCGAGATGCTCGAGGTTGCCCGCGAGTACCATCACCCCGCCCTCCGGGCTCCAATGGCGCTCTCGGAAGGAGACGATCTGATCGTAGGTGATGCCTTGCACGTGGGTGGAGTCGCCGGCGATGCCTGTGGCCAGGCGATGACCGTCGAATAGAGCCGCGTTGAGTTGTTCTTCAGCGTTGATGGTGGGATCGTCTTTGACCTCCGCGATCTCCTTGAAGATGACGGCGCGCTCGGCCTCGAGGTAAGGGCGCTCGAGAAGTGCTCTACCGCTGACGTCGCTAAGCAGGTCGATGGTGTCCATGGCCGACTCGGCTCGGACGACGGCCGCGAATTCGACGTAGCCGTTGGTGGTCGCGCCTTCGAGTTCGGTGCCGAGATATCCAGCGGCCCTATTCAGATCTCTCGCCGTCCGATACTTAGCGGCTCCCTTGAACGCGACGTGCTCGAGCATGTGCGCGACGCCGACCTCATCCTCGTGCTCATAGAGAGCGCCCGCGGGGAACGCGATCACGATCGTAGTCGCCAAGCGCCCAGATATGGGTATCTCGACCACCGGCATGCCGTTGGCGAGAATCGTCTGGGTTATGTCACTGACTTCACGCACGGGGTTTCGCCTGATCTCGGTGTGGGGCGGCGTCTCGGCTCGGGCGTTCGACAGCGTATCTGGGTGCTCGGTGCTCCGCTTGCGTCTCACGGTGACGTGGAGCTAGCGCTCTCGTGTGGTCGAGCCGAATGACTGCTGGCGCCGATCGGGCACAAACACCGACAACAAACCCAACTTCAAAATTGCGACTGAGCGGCGAAGGGCGAGCTATAGATCAGGCTCTAGGCACGCTTGCGTCCCGCTCTGCGATGCCCGTTACACGGCACGGACGTCCGGGCTTTGGCGCGGGTCTTGTCAAGAAACGTGAGGTTGGCGGTGAAGCGAAATCCCCCGCGCGGGCACTTGTGGGGGAGGAGGATGCCTTGGGGGTGGTAGGGGATGGTCCGCCCGTGGGCGTGTTCGTAGTAGGTGAGGCCACGCGGTCCGATGCTGGCGTGCAGGGCGACGATCGAGACGTCGGGGGCGCCGGGGAGGCTCGGCACGAGGGGCACATCGATGTTGATGCTTTCCAGTGCTGGCGAGGCGGTCGGGGCGAGCGTGGCGGGGATGGGTAGCTCGGCAAAGACGGGCGTTCCCGCGGTCGCATACAAAAGCAGCGCGATGTGTTCCTGGGAGTTCGGGGAGCGCAGTATCGCTATTTCGGCGGTCTCTCTCAGGGTTGCAGGACCGACAGCGATCTCGGCGAGCGCGCTGCCGTGACCCATGCGCGAATCGGCCGGGCAGGCGTCTGGGCCGAGTGCTTCGAGCGCCTGCATGGGGCAGCCGACTAGGCCGAGACCGCTCACGGCCAGGCCGATGCTGCTCGGATAGCTGATGCTCATGGCTGTGAGCGGCGGGGGAATGCCGCCCGCGGGCGCTGAGATCCGAACGTCGAAGCTGAGGCTGGTCGTGTGCCCGAGCCGCTCGGGCGTGAAGCCGACGCGCAGCCTCGCCGACTGGCCCGCGGCGTGAGCGGCCGCTAGGGGACAGGCGCAGAGCAGCGCGGCGACCGCGAGGAGAGCGATCCGGCGCACCGCTGTGGTCGCTCGCACCAGCGGGCCGCCGTCAATAGCTGAGCTTACCGGTGGTTTGGATGGTTGTCGCGTCGGTGCGGCGGTCGAACACCCCATACAGCCCGGCGTGGCCGCTGATGTGCTTGTAGCGGCCGGTGCCTCTGAGGGCGGTGAAGGTGCCGCTGAAGCTCTGGTAGCGCCCGGTGCCGCGTGGATTGGCTGTCCCGTGGCCGGTGATCGATCCTCCGTGGGTGTGGATCGTGACGGTTCCGGTGAACACCGAGCCCGTGTGCAATTCGGCCTGTGCCGTTCCGGGGAGCGAGCCGGTGACTCGGCCTTCCTCGATCAGCGTCGATCCTTCGGCCTTGGTGAGGTGCAGCATGGCGGTTGCGGTCCCGTTGAGCGAGCGCGCCGCTTGTGCCGTCGGTATCGCCACCGCGATGACGCCGAGCAGCGAGAGCGGCACCGATCTTCGCGTGAGCCGTGTTCGAATCCGGCCGATAGTTGAGCGCGATGTCAGCATCCTCGAACCTGGCGATCTTACAGGATGGTCACTCGCCCGCAAACGCCATGTTTGTCTGCCCCGCGCTGAGCGTGGTCCGCGCCAGCGCGAGCAGCGAGGTGAGCAGCGCGATCGCGAGGATGATGCCCGTCGTGTGGAGGCCGGTCTGCCACGCCGGCGCGTAGTGAACCGCTGAACCCGTTTCGAATTTCAGCCAGCCATCGACTAGGTATTGGCCCACGAGGCCGGCGATCGTGCCGATCGCGCAGCCGGCGAGCAGGACCAGCGCGCTCTCGTAGAAGACGAGCCTCGCGAACTGGATCGAGCTCATCCCGATCGCGACCAGCGAGTCGAGACGTCCGCGGCGGTGCGTGACGGCGGCGAGCATCAGCGCGATCACCGATGCGATCGCCGCGATCAGCACCACGATCGTCGTTTGGCTGAGCCTGGAGAGGCTGCTGGCGAGCACCACGTTGGCTTCCGAGCGACGCTCGGCGGTGCTGCGCACGTTCAGCGCCGGACTGGTGCGGGCGAGCGCCGCTTGCACCACGCGCTCGCCCTGTTCGGTCGGGACGCCGGGTCGCAGCGTCACCGCCAGCTCGCTCGCGTTCGCGGGTTCGCTCCACATGCGCTCGGCTTCGGCGCCGTTCATGACGATCGCGCCCTGCATGGAGCCGTAGTTGGCGAGCGTCGCCGCTAGGCGCAGCTGCTCGCGGCCGGTTGGGGTGGGCAGCGCAAATGGCGCGCCGATGCGCAGGTGATGTTCGTTTGCGATCGTCTGGCTGACGGCGGCCCAGCCTCCTTCCTGCAGGCGTTTGTCGGTTTCCCGCAGCGATCCCTGCACTAGCTGGCTGGGGGCGAGTGGGGTAGAGATCTGTGGGGCGCCGATCACCCAGACCCGTCTTCCCGTCGAGTTCTGCTTGGTGCCTGGAAGGTCAACGAAAGAGTCCCGCCACACCTGTACCGATTGCACGACACGCAGGTGTTCCAGGCGACGTTGGGCTTGGGTGTAGGCAAACGGCTGGGTGCTGTAGACGTTGTCCTGCCCGCCGGGTCTGATCCACAAATCGCCGCTCACCAGCAGATCCCTCGCGCCCAGGCGCACCGCGGTATGCACGTCGGTGACGGATCCTCCGATCACCACCAGCAGGAATACTGCGACCGTGCCGGTGGCGAGCAGCGAGACCGCTCGCGTCGGCGCGGAGCGCAGCTCGGCGAGGGCCAGATGCACGCAGGGGTCACTCACGCGTGAGCACACCCTCCTCACGATGCTCAACAGCCCGCGGGCGATCATCGGCAGGCACAGCACCACGCCGCCCGTGAAGGCGACGACGCCCGCGATCGTCAGCGCTGGCCACACCAGCGAGGCGCCGACCGAAACGCACGCAAGCAGCGCGCCGCCCACGCAAACCAGCACGTCGGCGCGCCTGGGTGCCCGTGTGAAGGACAGGGCGCGCAGGACCGCTCCGGGCTCGGCGCTCTGTCCGGAGCGCAGCACCGCGATCGCCGGCAATCCTGCGGCCGCGAACGCCGCCAAAAGGCCTCCGCCCACGGCGAGCAGCACGGTCGAGGTCGCGACGATGCGTCCCGAGCCGATCGCAAACGCAGCAGCTATGTATCCGGGCGTCGTGTGGTAGGCCAGCAGCGAGATCACCTCGCCCGCCAGCAGGCCGATCACGCAGCCTGTAAGGCCGAGGATCAAAGCGTCGAACATCAGCGACGCGAGGATCAACCCGTCGGGTGTGCCGGTCTGGATCAGCTGCACGATGAATCGCCGACGCTCCTCGCTGGCCAGCAGCAGGGCGTTGTAGGCGAGAATCATTCCGGCGAGCATGCTGACCGCGCCGAACAGGAGCGTGATGTCGTTTTCCGGCGTGGCGATCATGCCCAGCAAACGCGCTTCGGCGTCGATGGAGCGCACGTTCAGCGTCGCACCGTAACGGGCGTTCAATGTGCGCAGCAGCTCACGTTCATCTCCCGGCTTGGGCTCTATCAGAACGCGCGTGACCTTTTCGTGCTCGTCCACGAGGCTCTGCACGATCGGTAGGGGCGCGGCGGCGAGCAGGCTCGCGGCGGCTTCGCCCAACTGGGAGCTCGGCACGACGGCGTCCAGCGCGAGATGTTCCCTGCGCGCTCCAACCAGCAGCGCCACTTCCGCGCCCGGGTGGACCCCGATCGCCCGGGCTACGGGTTCGCTCAACACCATCAGACCCCGTCGCGTGGATTCCCCGGCGCGCTGGAAGCTCGCTGAGATGCGACCGTGCAGCAGCGTGACCTGTTCGTTTGCGCCCACGAGCGTCACGGCTCGTCGTCCCTTCGGCCCGGCGGCGACGATCGGGACCTGAAGGATCGGTGCCGCCGTCCGTACGCCTGGGATGTGTTCGACTTCTTCGGCGATGCTCTGATCGAACCCGCTGGCTCCCCGAGCGCCCAGTTCGAGGGTCGCGCGTCCGGCCACGCCACGCGTGAGCTCTTCAAAAGAGCCCGTCACGCTGTGATGCGCGACCTGCACGGCGAACAAGAGCGCGACGCCGGCCGCCACTCCCGTGACAGCCATCAGCTCGCGCCAGGGCTGCACCCGCAGGTGGCGCTTGTAGAAGAGCAGGAGCGTCGCCAAGCGACCCGTCATGGCGTGGCTGCCGGCTCCTCCTGAACATACTCGCGTTCGGATAGCCGCCCGTCTCGCATCTCGAGTACACGGTTGGCGTAGCTCGCCACGCGCTGGTCGTGCGTCACCAGCACCATTCCCGCGCCACGTTCACGCGGGAGAGCGCTCAACAACTCGAGCACGCTGTCACCTGTCTCGGTGTCCAGGTTGCCGGTCGGCTCATCGGCCAGCACGAGCCGCGGCTCTCCAACGAGGGCCCGGGCGATCGCCACACGCTGACGCTCACCCCCCGATAGCCGGTCGGGGGTGTGTCTCGCCCGTTTATCGAGCCCCACATCCTCGAGTGCCGCTAGCGCACGACGACGTGCCTCCCGGTGAGTGCTCCCGCGCAGCAGGAGCGGCACCGCCACGTTCTCCTGCGCGGTGAGACCCGCGACGAGGTTGAACGACTGAAACACGAACCCGAGCTGTGTGCGGCGGTAGGCCAGTGTCTCTTGCTTGGACATCTTCGCCAGATCGCGGCCTTCGAACCGCACGCTGCCGGCGTCCGCTCGCATCAATCCCGCCGCAAGCGTCAGCAGCGTCGTCTTTCCCGACCCGCTCGGGCCGAACACGGCCACGAGCTCACACGCATCCACGCTCATGCAGACGTCATCGACCGCATGCACTGGCTCGACGGGGCTCGCGTAGTACTTACGCGCACGTTCCAGCTCAAGCATCATCTTCCGCATCTCGGAACAATACACGGGAGGGGTTGCGAGGCTGATGTCTTCAGGCCGCGTCCGTGCCGGCTTCTTCTCGGCGTTCACGGCCGGGACGCCAACTGCCCGTTGCTCCTCAGGACGGATGCTCTGGATGAAGTGTCCCTGCACTTCTGAAGAGAAAGACGGCCAAGAACGAGTAACGAGCGCCGACCGGGCCGCCCAGGTCTCTCGCGCGTAAGCAAGGGGATGCGCTTGGTGGAGCACCGGCGCACACCCGGGCCCGGGAGCATCCCTAATACACGCTGGCGCCTTCCTGTAGGAGCAGCCCTTCGAATTCCCGGATAGCGCGGTAGCACGCTTCCGTTCCCGGACCGGGGGTTTCTGAGAATTCCCATTTGCATTCGGGTTCCTGCTCGTAGGGGGTATCGAGCTGTCCGTAGTTGGCGATGCTGACCCGCCATTCGATGTGCGGGTGCCCGCTCGGGAAAACCGCTGTGATCACCCCGGTGTTTTCGAGCACGGGACAGTGGAATGCGTCGTTGGGTTCGCGCCTACAGCCGTAGAAAACCGGGTTCGTGGCGTTCTGGTTGATGTGGAGGGTGCCGCTGTTGAGGAAGAAGACCCCGTTCTCGCCGCTTGCGTCGATTCCCCCGGATTCCCAGGTCAGCGTCCCTTCGTTTACGAACTGGCCTCCGTGTAGCTGGACCCAGGCGGAGGGGCTGAAGGCGTTGCTCGACTGTGGCCCGAGGATGATCGATCCCGGGCCTTCCAGCCAGGCGCTGTTGCTCGACCACCTCAGGCCCCCTGATATGTCCAGCCCACCGGTCAGGTCGAGCGTCTGTTTGTTGTAGAAGTTTGGTTCGGGCTGGTCAAACGCCAGTGAGTTCAGGGTGCTCGCTGTCAGCCCCGTCAGGGTGATGTCTCCGATCAGGGAGGTCACGTTTGCCGCCTGCCCTTCGATGGTGCCCGCGCTGACGTTGCTTGCGATGATGAAATTGCCGGCTATGGTGGCATTCGGGCCGAGCGAGTAGTTGGCGTTGAAGAAGTTGCTCAGCGCGATCGTCGCAGCGGGCTGTGTTGACCACCTGTTGACGGCCAGCTGTCCTGAGTTTCCACCGCCGCTGAATTCGATCTCCCCGCTTTCGGCGCGTACGAGCCCCTCGTTGTCAAACGCGAAGCTGACCACTGTGATGCCGGTGCCTTCGGTCTTCTGGATGGTGCCGGTGTTCGTGAGCGTCGCCTCCCCGTTGCCGCCGAGGAGCCCATAGTTGGAGGCCCATTCCTGTCCATTGACGGTCATGGTGGCGTTGTTTTGGATATGCGAGCCGCTGTTGGCGACAATGCCCGCGTCGGTCGGGATCGTCAACGTCGTTTCGTTTATCAAGGTCGCTTCGTCGAGTGTCATCCAGTAGGGGCCGATTGTTCCCGTGGCGCCCGGTTGGAGGGTGAGCGTGAGTTTCCCGGCCAGGGTGCCGAGCCCTCCACCGGTGAACGAGTGAGTGACGTTCACTTCACCCGGGCCTCTGAGGGTTCCGGCGATTATGTAGAAGACGCGTGTACCGGACACCGTCAGGTCCTGGATGGTCGAGACGCCTTCGGTGAGTTCCAGTTCGCCGCCGCGCGAGTCGAACCCGTCGCCCGTGACGGTGAGGTTCGCGTTCTCGCCGTCTATCTTCCCCGCGCGCACCTTGCCTTCGAACCCCCCGTCGTCGATCACGCTGATCGAACCGGACATGGTGGTTTGCGTCCCCAGGTAGAACTGGCCATGGCGGAAAACGATCGTCGCGTCGTTGTGCGTAGCCCATTCTCCGCTGTGTCCGCCGCCCCAGGTGCCGCCGCCAGCGAGCTCGAGCTGCCCCGATTCGGAGCTGACCATACCCTCGTTGTTGACCTGGAAACTGATCTCCGCGGTGCCAGGTCCCTGTGTCTTTTGTACGACCCCGGTGTTGGTGAGCACCGCAGTTTCGCCAAGTAGGCCGTAATTGGAGCTCGGACCTTCGCCGTTCACGGTCAGTGTGCCGCTGTTTAGGATCTGAGCCGTTTCGGAGCCCTCGATTCCGCTGGCAGGACCGATCGTCAGGGACCCTTCGTTGTGGAGAATGCGGGCCTGACGCAGGCTCAGCCACGATCCGCCGGTGTTGACTTCACCACTGGCGCTCGGCTCGAGCACCAGAGTCCCCGTGCCTTCCAGAGACCCGTAGCCGCCGCCAGTAAACGAGTCGGTTACCTCGACATCGCCGGATCCGGTGAATGTTCCACCGATGACATTGAGAGCGGCCAATGTCGAGGTCTGGATCCCGTTTACTTCGAATGTCCCCCTGAACCGCCCACCGTTGCCGGTTGTGTTGATGCTCGCCATCGGACCTTCGATCGTGCCGGCGCTCACCGTGCCTTCTGTGACGTAGATCGAGCCCGCCATTTTTGCGGTGGCGCCGAGAAAGACCGGCTGGAAGGAGCTGCGGAACACGATCGCCGAGCCCGTCCTCGCCGACCACGATCCCGGTGTGAACGAGCCGGAGGTGCCGCCGCCGATGAATTCGATCTCACCGGAGCTTGCGAGGACCGCCCCTTCGTTGTCGGTCGTGAAGCTGATCGGGGTGGTCCCCGTGCCTTCGTTCTTCTCGATCGTGCCCGTGTTGGCGAGGAACGCTTGGCCTTCGGATGCGGTGAGCCCGTGGTTGTCGCCCGCCGTTTCTCCGTTGACGACGAGCGTCCCGGCATTGAGGAGGTGTGCTTGTCCAAAGCCGCCTAGTCCGCTTCCGGTCTGGACAGTGAGAACCCCGTCGTTCTCGACAGTTCGTCCTTCCAGATAGAACCCGGTGCCCCCGGTCGGTGTGATCGTCCCGGCTGCCCCCTGCTGGATAACCGTGATGCCTGAGCCCTTCATGGTCCCGTAGCCGCCGCCGGTGAATGATTCGCTTACGTCTATCTCACCGGCGCCGCCCAGCGTGCCTCGCTCGATCGTCAGCCCAACGAGAGCCGAGGGGGTGGGCCCGTTGACTGTCAGCGAGCCGGGTGCGAGCACCAGCGTTCCATAATCGGTGATCCACCCTGCTTCATCGCCGCTGTCATAGACCGTGACCGTGACGTCGCTGAGTATGCAGACGTGGTCGCTGCCGTTGGGGATCGTTCCCCTGGCCCAGTTTCTCGCGGTGTCCCAGCTCCCATCGCCACCGGCTCCCGTCCAGGTGTCATCGCAAGGGCTTCCTTCTGCGGAGCTCTCGACTGGCGCGGTGGCGATGGATGTCGCTTCAGCCGATGCGACGGCGTTGGTAGCGGTCACCTGTACTCGCAGGGTTCGCCCGATATCCCCTTCCGTCGGTGTGTAGGTTGGTTCGCTCGCCGAGTTGATCGCCGTGCAGTTCTGGCCGCCGCTGTCGCAGCCAAGCCACTGGTACGTATAGGAGATCGGTTCGCTTCCCGTCCAGGTGCCACGGGAGGCGCTCAGCGTGTTTTCGACGATGGGTTCTCCGGAGATCGACGGCGGGCTCAGGTTGACCGGCTCGCCAAGGGCCACCACGGCTGTTGGTGCAGAGGTCGCGGTTGCGGGTCCCGCGCTGTTGGTGGCGGTGAGGAGCACCCGTAGCGTTGTTCCCACATCGGTGTGGTCGAGCAGATGGGTGGACTGGATGGCACCGGCGATGCTCGTGCAGTTTTCGCCGGCGGCGTCGCAGCTGAGCCACTGGTATGTGTAGGAGATAGGTTCGCTGCCGCTCCAGGTTCCCGCGGTTGCGGTGAGCGTGTGGCCCTCGCGCGTAACTCCCGAGATCCTCGGCGGCGATGTATTTGTCGGCGCCACGCCGGTGATTGGATGAGTCGGGGCGCTTTCGGCGCTGCTCGAGCCGGCGGCGTTGCTTGCTGTGACGATCGAGCGGATCACATAGCCGGTGTCCTGCGTGACGGCAGGATATGCGTTGTCACTCGCGCCCGCGATCGATAAGCAGTCGGTGAGCTCGAGCGTGCATCGTTGCCACTGGTAGCTGTAGCTGGTCGGATTGTTGGTCCAGCGGCCGTTTGTCGTGGCGATGTTCGTGCCTTCCTGCGCGCTCGTAGGTGAAAGCGTCGGGGGTGTGACGTTGGCGGGCGCCGCTGATGAGCCATTGCCCGCGGTTGCTGTGAACACGACTTCACCACCTGTGTAAGTTCCGGTGGCTTGGTTGGCGGGCAGATTCAGTTGGTATTGCCAGTCGAGCTCGGTGGTGCCAGGCTGTGCCCCGGTCAGGAGTGCCTGTCCCGCGGCACCGACTTCCAGCGAGCAAGTGCCCTGGGTCTGCTGTTCAGGGTTGATCACACATCCCGCCTGACCGCCGTCGATCACACCGCTCTGAGCGTTTGTCACGCCTATCGCTACAGCCGAGAGCGGCAAGGTGTTGCCTGCGCTCTGCATGTCACTCAATCCCTGCGCAGTGACGGAGGCAAGCCCGGTGTTAGCGGTCACGCAACTAACCCATACATGATCTCCACGAGAGTCGGTGCTCGCCGACATGTGGGGGGAGGCGTCGAACGGTTCCACACGTGAGCTCCCGGAAACGGGTGTCAAGGCACCGAAATCGTTGGTCTGAAGGTTCTGAGTGCAGTCGCCGGCTGACCCCCACGAGACCTCTGTGGCGACGTTGGCGGCGATTTCCTGCTCGGCGGCCGACTCGGTAGCCAGACCAGATCCGGGTGCGAGCATGAGCGGTGCCACGGCCAACGCAACGAGCAGACTGGCGCACACTCCGCGGGCTCGCGCACGGCGGCTCACCGTAGTTCCCTTGGTTTGGATATGTACGCCCCGGACATGAGAGGCCTTCCCTCACGTACCGGCTACGGGAGCTACTCAGAGATCTCGAGCCCAGATTTAGGACTCAAGCTCCCCCTGTTCGACGAGCGAGTCTAGTGCACCGGGGATCCTCGATCAAGCTCCGGCACGGTCGGTTTCTGCACGCGAAGGGTATCTGGGCAAGCGCAAGGAAAGCGAAGGCCCGGCGTAGGCAAGGTTTAGCCGTTGCGCCATTGCTCCGGGATTGGGAGATACGCTGCGCCAGTCTCACTCGGTAACAATTTGCCGGTTTTCGCTGAGTACGATGCCCCGCCATGCGAGTCATCGCCCCGAGCCGCTTCAGACGGGCTGCTTACATATCGGCGGCGGCAGTGTGGCTCGCCATGCTCACGCTCGTGCCCTGCGCTGACGCTGGTTCCCTGCAGGGCATCCACAAGATTCAGCACGTCGTGATGATCATGCAGGAGAACCACTCGTTCGACAACTACTTCGGTACGTATCCCGGAGCGAACGACATCCCGGCCGACACCTGCGTTCCCGATCCTGTCAAGGGCGGCTGTCTCACGCCCTTCTACGACCCTGAAGACAAGGACGAAGGTGGCCCGCACGGCACCGAAGCGGCGATCGCGGACATCGACGGTGGCAGGATGGACGGTTTTGTGGTGCAGGCCGAGAAAAAAGACCAGTGCGAAGTGACTGGTGGCTGCGGTAGGTGCCGCCTGAGCTCTGAATGCGCCAAGGAAGTGATGGGCTACCACGACGCCCGCAGCATCCCGAACTACTGGAGCTATGCCAAGAACTACGCGCTGAACGACAACATGTTCGAGTCGCAGGCGTCCTGGAGTCTCCCCGAGCATCTCGCGCTGGTGTCCGCTTGGTCTGCGCTGTGCTCTAAGATGGGTAGCCTCCGGGTTGTGCCGACAGTCGCGGCTCATCTGGCCTCCATCTTTCGGGCACGGTAGACGATGTCTTGGGGGATGCGTCCTTGTGTGAGTCGTCCGTGGTGCACGCGGTCGGTGTTGTAGAAGCGCAGGTAGGTGTCGAGCTCGCGTTTCAGCCCGGTGTAGCGGGGATAGAGGTAGCGTGCGAACGCTGGGCGCCAGCACTCATCGAGGATCGTCTTGTGTAGCGCCTCGACGTTCCCGTTGGTCTGTGGGCGGCCTGCGTGGATGCGGGTGTGGCGGACCTTCAGCTTCTCGACGAGGGTGGTGAAGTCGCCCTTGAACTCGTTGCCGTTATCGGAGAGGAAGCGCTCGAGCTTCCAGCCTGCGGCCTTCAGATCCCGCGCGACACGTCTGGCGAGGAGGCTTGTTTGTCGGCCGGTGGGGTTGCCTCCCTTGCAGATCACGAGTTCCGCCCACGCGTAGGAGGAAGCGACATCGATCGCGGTGAGCTGCCAGATCGCGCCCTCGGTACCTCTGAGCCTGCCGACGTAGAAGCAGTCGATCCCGACCAGCTCTCCGGGCCGTGAGACGTCGATATGGCGCTCTGGCTCTGGGTTCCTGGGCGGCTCATAGGGCGCGGCGTAGCCCGCGATCAGCCCCAGCCTCTTCGCGCGGGTGTTCAGCCCGTGACGGCAGAGCACCTTCCACACACCATTCGGGGAGACGATGATCCCGCCCCACTTCTCCCTGGCCAGCTCCGAAGCGACCCGTCTTGGGCCGAGTCCTGGGTGAGCGATCGAGAACGACACGATCCGCTCCTCGATCATCTTCGGCAGCGCGTTGGGCATCTGCGGCCGGCGGCGCTCCCTCGGCCTGAGCATCTCAAGGCCATGACGGTCAACCTGGCGCTTCCAGGCGTAGTAGGTGGAGCGGTGCACCCCGAACGTCCGGCACGCCGCTGAGACGCTCGTCCTCGCTGCCTCCGCGAACAACTGCTGGCGGTAGCCGAACAGCACGTCATCCTTCGTCATATGGCTCAGCTCCTCTTCACTTTGGCGGTGAAGGAGGCAGCCTGAGCCACGGCGCAGACGGGTCCCGCCGGTCGGCGGGACCCGTCTGACCTCAAAGACCTATCAAGCCCCCAACTGTCGGGAGCACCCGGAGACCGGCCACTCTAAGAAGGAGCCGGAAAACCCGCTGGACTGTGTGAGCAGCCTCAGTCCGGTCAACCCGGCGAAATACTGGTCCAGGCCACTGGAACCCGGCAAGGCGATCTACCCGTGGACCGACCTCACCTATTTGATGCACAAGGACGGGGTGAGTTGGCGCTACTACGTGCACGAAGGAATCGAGCCGGACTGCGAGGACGACGAAGCGACCTCCTGCACGAAGGTCAACCAGAACGCCAAGACCCCAGGGATCTGGAATCCACTGGCCGACTTCACTGATGTCAAAGAGGACGAACAGCTGGCCAACATCCAGCCGCTGCCCAACTTCTACCAGGCGGCTGCACAGACCCAGTCGTGCGGACTGCCGAACGTCTCGTGGATCGTGCCGGACCTGAAGGTCTCAGAACACCCGCCTGAACGGATCAGCTACGGCCAGGCGTATGTCACGACTCTGATCAACACGATCATGCGCAGCCCCTGCTGGGGCTCCACGGCGGTCTTCCTCTCGTGGGACGACTGGGGTGGCTACTACGACCACGTGCCGCCACCGGAAGTCAACAGCAACGGCTACGGCCTGCGCGTGCCCGGCATCGTCATCAGCCCTTACGCAAAGGCGGGCTTCATCGACCACCAGCAGCTCTCACACGATGCCTATCTGAAGTTCATCGAGAACGACTTCCTCGACGGCTCGCGTCTGAACCCCGCGACCGACGGGCGACCGGACAGCCGTCCGGACGTCCGCGAAGAAGCTCCCGGGTTGGGCGATCTGGTCAACGACTTCGATTTCGAACAGACGCCACGGCAACCGCTGCTGTTGCCCTCCCGACCGAGTCCCGGGCCGGCGTCTGTGCCGCCCGGAGGCCAACAGCCCCCGGCACTGCAAACAGCTGTTCTGTCCTCGCTGGCCCAGACCTCGGCGACGTTGAACGCGACAGTCGATCCCGACGGCGCGACGGTCAGCGACTGCCACTTCGACTACGGCCCCACGGCCTCCTACGGGACCAGCGTGTCGTGCGCGTCGCTGCCGGGATCCGGGTCGAGTCCGGTGGCGGTCTCTGCTCTGGCGACGGGGTTGAGTGCGGACACCAGCTATCACTTCCGGATCGTCGCGACCAACGCCGGCGGCACCAGCTACGGGCCAGACCTGCTCTTCACGACGCCGCTGAATGCGCCCACGGTGACCGCTGTGCAGCCGGACGCATGCCTTGCGCAGGGCGGCACGATGGTCACCATCACCGGCACCAACTTCACAGATGTCGTCGCGGTCAAGTTCGGCACGCTGCAAGCCAGCGACGTGACGGTGACGTCGCCGAGCTCGATCAGCGTTCTCTCACCGCCCGGGACGGGCGCGGTGAACGTAACAGTGACCAATACCGCAGGGACGAGCTCCACCAGCCTGGCCGATCGCTTCACCTACGTGCCGGCTGGCAAACCCCCAACGATCACGCGGCTCGCGCCAGTCGAAGGATCGTCCGCCGGTGGCACCTCCGTGACGGTGACCGGCAAAGGCTTCACAGGCGTCACCGCTGTGGTGTTCGGCTCAGTGCCAGCAAACAGCTACAGCGTGAGCTCAGAAACCACCCTCGTGGCGGTCTCTCCGGGCGAGCCTGCTGGAACCGTCAACGTGCAGGTTGCCACCCCCAACGGCACCAGCGCGACCTCGCTGCACGATCACTTTAGTTTCCTGCCAGGTCTGTCCGGGCTCAAGGCACTGGAATTCTCGCCACGCTAACCCCAGCGCACGGCGGGGTCATACCACTCGGAGACGCATAGCACGAATCTGAGCGGGACGGTCAACGAGGACTAGACTAGACGCCACTCGCACAATCCAGCGACTTGTATTTGTACTCCCGCTAACGTCGCCCGTATTGCTTCTCGGCTACGGCGCCACCAAGGGGCGCCAAGCGCAGCGCTGAAGGCGGGTGCTGGAGCAGCGAAGCTTTGGCGGGCGGACGATGCCGCTGGGCTGTTGGCCCTTACAGAGGATGCTCTGGACGAAGCGTCCCTGCACTTCTTTCTTGCGGCACAAACCGCACAAAAAGGATCATTTCCAGCATCTCTCATTTCTCACGGAAAGCACGGAGGAAATCAACGTCTGAAATCTCTAATCGGGGCCTCTACGCTCCCAGGCAGGTCTCGGTTGCGTACCGCAGGTCTTGACGGCGATAACGGTCGGGCGGCGTCAACAGCATCGAATCGTCGCCTGTGTAGTCATCAGGGGCTCTTGTGCGCAGGCTACATGATCTCTCAGGGCATGACCGTGGGGCGAATATCCGAGTTTGACTCAAACGAATGTCCATACATACGGTCTGACTACTCGCCGTCAGTCAGACCGTAGGTGGACCACGCACCCCGAGGGAAATCTCCTGCATTCATGACCTTTCCTGACTTGGAAAGCGGCAGACAAGTCCTAGGCTTCTTGCGCCCATAGTCCCTTAATTTGATTAGTTCGTGTATTCAGACTTGCAAACGAAGGGAAGGCGAGATATTAATGTCGCCGCGGCTTAGGGCGACTAGCCCGAGGCCGCAAAGGAGTGACATGTTTGTGTGGCACCGAGGTCATTGGTACATCAGTGGCCACGAAGGGGGTAGAGTGATGTTGCTGAAATCGTTGTGGGCTGAGAATGTAGATCGCTCGTGGGGTCAGGTGTTGGGTCAACGGTATGGGCGCAGTCGTCTGGGTTTTGTTGTGGATGTCCTAGGGGGATTCATGCGAGGCCATCAAACTCATCTTGGTGCCAGGTCGGGCCATCGACTACCCGGACTCGATGTGGTGCTGCCTTGTCTACTTCTAGCCACCATAGGCCTTGTGATCTTCCCAGGGATCGCGAACGCTGCGGTCCACTATCGGTTGTCCGGAATCGAGGCGCCTCGGGCGTTGTGTACCGCTTCTCCTCCGCTCAACGAATGCAACCTCGTAGAGGTGCCTACGGTTCCTGCAACCAGCGGTGAAGGTGTCGGGCCGGACCTCCCGGGCGAAGGGGTTGGGGGCGGTCTTGCCCCTAAAGAACTTCGGGAAGCGTATGCGCTTCCGGCGACCGGTGGGGCCGGCGTGACCGTGGCGATAGTGGACCCGTACAACGACCCGAAAACCGAATCGGATCTCAACGCCTATCGCAAAGAATATGGCCTTGACTACGAAGGCGCGAGCACCACTTGCTCTAGGAGCAATAGCTGCTTTTCAAAGATAAACCAAACCGGCGGCTCGTCAACCAATGAAGAAGACACCATCTACCCCGAAAGCCAATGGGAATGGGCTGCCGAGATATCGCTGGATCTCGATATGGTGGCTGCGGCCTGCCCGGAATGCAAACTTCTGCTGGTGGAGGCTACCACCAGCTCTGACAGCAACCTCGACGCGGCCGAGGCCCAAGCCTACAGCAAACACGCCGCAGTCATCTCCAATAGCTGGGGCCGGGCTGAGTATGAAGGCGAGACGACGCGTGATACATACTTTAATCATCCCGGCGTGCCTATTACTTTTGCTAGCGGTGATATTGGCTATGGGACGGAGTATCCGTCTGCGTCGTCGCACGTCATTGATGTTGGGGGCACCAAGCTGACGAAAGAAGGCGCTAAATGGGCGCAGGAAGTATGGCGGACGCTCGAATACGAAAAGGAAGGCAAAAAAGTCAAGGTGCATCTCGGTGAAAAGCCGGCGGGGACGGGTAGTGGTTGCAGCAAATGGGAGGCCAAGCCGTCCTGGCAGACGGGGTTGGGCGGGTGCGAAGGCCGGGTCAACAATGACGTTGCGGCAGTTGCTGCTTATGAATCCCCGGTCTCTGTCTACGACTCATATCATTACTCTGGTTGGGTGGTGGCAAGCGGCACGAGCGCGGCCTCGCCCCTGATTGCCGGAGTCGAGGCTCTCTGAAGTCCGTACATTAGAGACCTTGGGGCTCATGCTTTCTATCAGGATCCGAGCGGCCTAGTAGACGTCACGAAAGGTTCCAACGGTGAATGTGGCGATCTCACTGGGGTACCGTGGGAAGAATGCCACGCTCTGGTGCCCTATACCTCAAGCAAAGAATGCGGGTCGCCGGAATCGGCGACTTGGTACCTGTGCCATGCCGAGACGGGCTACGACGGGCCCGACGGTGAGGGTACCCCTAACAAAGTCTTGTCTTTCACGGGAGTACCGTTTGTGATCGCTGAAGCCGCAACCGGGATAGCGAAAAAAGAAGTCACACTCAACGGCACCGTCAACCCAGGTGGCTTGGCCACTAAATATTATTTCAAGTACGGCGCATCCATTACGTACGGCTTGACTACCCCGGAAGCGCCCATCGCTGCGGGCACCGCGAACGAAAAAGAGAGCAAAGTAGTGATGAGCTTGACACCCGAAACCACTTACCATTACAAGATGGTCGCGACCAACAGTGCTGGCACAACCGAAGGGGAAGATCAAACGGTCAGGACGCTACCGGAAGCTCCAGCAAATACGGTCCTCCCCGTCCTGTCGCCGTCAACGCCCGATCAGGACGTACCAGAGTCCACGACCACGGGGACATGGACCCACAGTCCCACCAGCTACACCTACCAATGGAAGCGCTGCAACGCGACCGGCGGCGAATGCGCGAACATTTCCGGTGCCACAAGCTCGACCTATACGCCGGGGGAACTAGACGTAGGCAAGACACTGAAAGTCACGGTGACCGCCAAAAACAGCGGTGGCTCAGGATCTGCCGAATCAGTAGCTAGCGGAAAAGTAAAGCCGATCGGTGAAATCACAGAATACGCGCTGCCCGCTGAAAGTAGCCCTTGGGGCATCACGCAGGGCCCGGATGGCAACCTCTGGTACACCAATCAGACCAAGAGCAAGATCGGCAAGATCACGACGTCGGGCACGATCACGGAATACGCGCTGCCAGCAGGAAGCAGTCCGCGTGGGATTACGCAGGGCCCGGACGGGAACCTATGGTTCGTCAACTACGCCACTAACAAGATCGGCAAGATCACGGTTGCGGGGACTATCACAGAATTTGGTCTACCGGAAGGAGCGAGCGAACCGTCCGCGATCGCGGAGGGGCCGGATGGCAACGTGTGGTTTACGGCGGGTGAACGGGTCGGCAAGATCACGCCCTCAGGTTCCATCACCGTATATTTCATTCCGTTGCCGGGATTTCCCCATGCTTACGGTATCGCCACTGGTCCAGGAGGCGAAATTTGGTACACGGCCGAAAAGCCTGGCCATCCGTCGCTCATTCAGATGACGACCACTGGCACGATTACGAACAACTACGCCGTGCCGTCCTGGGTGTCACGCTCGGAAAACCTTATGCTCGGCCCTGACGGCGACCTTTGGTTGACGGTCAACGAAGAAGAAGGAGTCGGCAAGATTGCCAAGTTCACGGCGAGTGGTTGGTTGACAGAGTACGCGCTTCCGGCAGGGAGCATCGCTGCTGGCATTGTTGGCGGACCGGAAGGTAATCTATGGTTCGCCGATCAGGGTACTAGCAAGGTTGGCAAGATCACCACATCGGGTACCATTACCGAATACGCACTACCCAAAGGAAGTGGTCCTCTCGGCATCACGGAGGGCCCTGACAGGAACCTCTGGTACACCGACTACGCCAGTTTCAAGATCGGTAAGATCGTTCCGTAGGGTTCGTCGGAACATGTCCAGGTGTTGTTACAACTAAGGCTATTCTATGTGGCATCATCTATAGACTTGGGCGTGGCACGGCTGATGTGGGCTCTTTCTCTGACAGCTGATGAGCCATGCAGGCCTGACGCTTGCCAGGGTCAGGTTGTGCGACGTCAGCGAAAGCTCGGGTGGTGGCTGCGGAAAGAAGCGTCCGAACTAAAATAGCAAGAGACAATGGTCCGGTCTGTGAAGTTGCGGACACGGAGTCGGCTATTCCCAAAGCATTGTCTTTGGACATACGGCGCTCACACTCCACACTCGACTAGAGCAAGTTCGCCAGGTAGGGGGGATGGCCACCCAGGCTCCGTGCGTACGCTTAGTTGACTAGCGCGGATGAACGTGATCGAATCGGCGAAACAACCGAAAGGGCACGGATGACTGTTCTGATGACTCTACGAGTCACCGGTGATCCAGATCGCATCGAGCAGGCGCGCAAGAGCGATCCCGAGCGACTGATGGCGGTCGCCGAGCGCGCCAAGTCAAAAGGCGCTCTGCACCACCGCTTCTTTAGCACGCTGATGGCAGCGAGGCAATCGTGGTGGACGAATGGGAGACCGTCGAGGGCTTTCAGCAATTCTTCGCCGAGAACCCTGACATCGGGGCGATCCTGGCCGAGGCCGGTGTTACGAGCGGGCCGGAGGTCAAGTTCTGGCACGAGCTTGATACCCCGGACAAGTTCTAGGTCATACATAGGTAGTCGACACGCACAGCGCCGACGTCGGCGGGTGGCCACGTTGGGGCAAGGCCATCCGCTGATCGGCGGTCTGCGATGGCGAGCGCTCCGCGTTCAAACATGGGCAAGTGGGAGTGTCGTTATCGAGGGCGGGCTGTGAGACGTCCCTCGGTGCTGCTGCTGGAGTACTCTCTTTTCAGTGACCTCGGCTGAGCCACAGACAGTGCTGGTCACGGGCGGCTCCGGATTTTTGGGGGGCTGGTGTGTGGTCGAGCTGCTGCAGCGCGGCTATCGGGTGCGGACGACCGTGCGCGATCTCTCACGTGAGCCACAGGTTCGCACCACGATCGGCTCCCAGGCGCGTATCGATGGGAACCTCTCTGTGCTGGCTGCTGATCTGCACAGCGACGAGGGCTGGGATCAGGCGGTCCAGGGATGCGACTACGTCCTGCACGTTGCCTCGCCCTTTCCGCCGGCCCAGCCAAAGGACCCGGACGAGTTGATCGTGCCGGCGCGCGATGGCACACTGCGCGTCCTGGAGGCTGCCCTCGGAGCCGATGTGCAGAGAATCGTTGTCACCTCCTCGGTTGCCGCGATCGGCGGCGGCGCCAAGGCTTCTTCTGAGCCGCTCACCGAGCGCGATTGGACCGATCTCGCTCATCCTGGGCTGACTCCCTATGTGCGCTCGAAGACGATCGCCGAGCGGGCGGCGTGGGAGCTTGTCGGTGGGAGGGGCGAGACAGAGCGCCTGGCGGTCGTCAATCCGGGCGCGATTCTGGGCCCTCTGCTGAGCGAGGATCGCTCCTTTTCACTCGAGATGATCGAGCGGCTGCTGAAGGGCATGCCAGGTCTGCCGCGGATCGGCTTCAGCGTCGTCGATGTCCGGGATGTCGCTGACCTTCATATCCGGGCGATGCTCGCCCCGGAGGCTGGCGGTGAGCGGTTTGTCGCGGTCGCTCAGTTTCGTTGGATGGCGGATGTCGCCGCGGTACTCCGGGAGCGCCTCGGTGAGGCCGCCGCAAAGGTGCCCAAGCGCGGTGTCCCGGATCTGCTGGTGCGGGGAATCGGGTTGTTCGATCCCGCTGTGCGGTCAATCATCGGTCAGCTGGGGAGGGAGTCGATCTACTCCAGCGAGAAGGCGCAGAGCGTGCTCGGGTGGTCTCCCCGATCGGTTGAGGAGACGGTCGTCGACTGCGCCCAGAGCATGATCGCCATCGGCGCAGTTTGAGAGTGCCTCCGCGTCTCTGAAGCGATTGAGGCTCAGGGAGTCCAAAGAGTCCTCGGTTGAGTAACTAGAGGCTTACTCGAGGACATCGACTGCATGAGAGGCGCAGGAACGGATCCGGCTAGTGATAAATATGTACGGGAAATGTCGGCGCCTGAATTTGGGTGGTAGCTTGAGCGAGGGAGGGTGAGGTGAGGGGATTTGTTCTTGCCTTGAGCGCGAGCGTCGTGGTCGGGGTGGTGTGTGCGCAGGCGGATTGGAGTAGCGCCTCCGGTGGGAGTGCCGCTAGCGCGTGTCGGGCCCCGAAACTGGTCGGCTTGACTGTCTCTGTCGCACGCCAGCGCGCCCACCGGGCTGGCTGCGCCCTCGAGGCCAAGGGCTCCACGATCCAGCAAGCCGCGATTCAGACGATCCAGCGGCAGGATATGAGCGGTCACACGGTCACTGTCTGGGTGAATCCGTTCTGTCGTAGCATGGCTGACTCTGGTCCCCCGTCTGGCAGCGAAGGCGCTCGCCCTGGCCCCGAGGAGCTCATCACTGGGTTTTACCTGGCCGGTGGCCCATTGCGTCGCTTCTCATCCGCGCACTGCAAGCATCAGGCCGCTACACCGGGCGCTGGGACCGTCACCGTTACGAACCCGGCGACCGGCTCGATCGTCGCGACACGCACCGTCGCGCGAGGGCATCTCGCGGTCATCCCGCTCGCGGCTAGCTCCTACACGGTCGCGGGCGCGTTTGCCGACGCCACCATCAACGGACAGCACCCGACCCGCTCGTTGAATATCACTATCCCCAAGCACCACACCCTCCGCGAGAACATGATCCTGCCCATCAAGTGAGCGAAGCTACGGGGCGCGGTCATCCGCTGATCGTGGCTAGGACTGCGGTGTCATTTCAGATGGCGTGGTGTATCAAGACGCTCTTGCTTTGAGAAGTCCGTGGCGACGTAGAAAGTCGAGCACCCACCTGCGAGCAAGCGTTGCTCGAGCCGTGCGCGGGGCGCGACTCTCATGTACCGGGGTGCCGTCTTGGCGGAGGAGGTAGGCGCGAATGGTGTTCCACTTGCGCGTTGGATCGAGCTTGCGGGGAAATACTTGTAGGAACAGGCGCCGGGCAAGCGGCGAATCGATGTAGTGGTGGCGCACCCCATAGAGCCAATGTCCGCCAAGCCAGGCCAGGCCACCGACTGTGGCGAGCAAGGCCGCTGGTAGCCAACCGGTCTTGGCCGTTACGAAAAGCGCGCCGATGAACATGAGGCGGCCACCGACCCGAAGCGTGATGCCAGCAAAGCACCACACGGCCAGTGCGATGAAGATCGCGATGGCAAGCCAACTGAGAACCGAGCTCATTGGTCTCCTTCACGCAGTGTTGCGGTGGGGTCGATAGTGGACCTATCCGACATTGCCGTCTGGTGTCCAGTCAAATCTCACGGCAGGTCAAGCATGTTGGCGTGATCTCGACCCTTCGCAGGCACGAATACTCTCCGCCGCGACATGGCCCGAGATGCCTCGACGACGCTCGCAACGCATGGTGTCTGAAGCGAGCCGTGGAGGATCGCGAGTGGATGCCCTCGGAAGGGCCAGGACACAGCACGCGGGCGGTTTGAGCTCGCGCCCGATACAGCTTGGGCTCCACCGTGTCGTCCCTGTGTCTCCGCTAGACTTCTCGCCGATAATCAGAGTACCCTCGGGTCAAGTTAGGCGAACGGGAGGTCCTAACGTGCAGTCACGAGTCGGTCAATTTCTTCAGGGTCATCGTGCTGTAGCTGCCGCGTTGATCGCGACTGTTGCGGCGCTGGCAGCGCCCGCCGGCGCGAGCGCTGCCTCGCCGATACTCGAATTCCTAGCACCCGGCCACGGCCTTCCGGTCAGCCTCACCACTGAAGGCGGAGAGGTGACAGCCGAAGGGTTCAGTGGAGCCATCATGACCTGCGCCCATTCCAGCGGCCAGGGCGAAATCACCGGACCGCGTAGGGCCGTCGCGAAATTTGAGTTCACGGAATGTAAAACCGGCTCTCCTGGCTCTCAGAAATGTAAATCTGAAGGGGCGGCGGCAGAAGAAATCAAGACGGGGCTGATCGAAGCGGAACTCGTCTGGCTCAACCAGGCCAAACGGGAAGCGGCCATCTTGCTCAATCCGCGCGGCGGCACGTATATGACCTTTGAATGCGGGGGCATACCTGCACGGGGCGAAGGGCTGTTCCTCGCCCCTGGGAGCCCGCTGAATACGGAAACCACGTCCTTTACGACGACGCTCAGCAAGTCGAGCGCGTCGGAAGGCGTGCAGACGCCTGACGAATACGAAGGCGCCGGTGGCGAAAAACTCAAGGCAATTCCTTTGGGAGAAAAAAACAACAACCTAATGCTGGAACCGACAGGGGTGGAATCGACGATCACGGTCACCACAGCCGTTCCGGTCAAGGTAAGGGCCATCACGGCCGAAGAAGTCGAAACCAAACAACGCGAAGAAGCCAAGAAACAGGAAGAAGCTCTCCAGAAGCTCGAAGCAACCCTGAAGAAACAGGAAGAAGCTCTCAAAAAGGCCGAAGAACACGGCAAGCAGGCTGGGGAAGAAGCGAAGAAGCACGAAGAAGAATTGAACGCGCAGATCGCTTCGATCAAGAAGCATCAGGAAGAAGAAGCCGCCAAGAAGAAGCAGGAAGAAGTAGAAAAAGCCAAATCAAAATCTCCCACGCGCGCCCAGTTGCTGGCCAAAGCACTCAAGCTGTGCAAGGTGGATAAGCCAAAGAGCAAGCGTATGCAATGCGAAAAGGCTGCCGAGAAGAAGTACGGGCCACAGCACAAGCGCAAGTAGCTCGTCGCGTGTCGGGAACCGAGGTCGGGCTCTAAGGACTTTTAGTAGGTCGTCTTCTCGGCGGCGCTGTAGGACGTTGTAGCTTGTGCTCCTGTTCGCATGACACTCAGTGTCTGTAGCAGCGACTCGCCGTGGCGCTCACAAAACGACGGGCCGATTCCGCTGATCCTCAACAGCGATTCTCTGCTGTTAGGGGAACGATGGAGTATCTCTTTGAGGGTTGCGTCGGTCGCGACCACATAGACTGGCTTACCCGCCGCTCGTTGGGTCCGCCAGGCCTTGAGTTGCTCGAACTCCGCGAGGTCAACGGGCGGGCCGGTGTCGGGTGAGATCAACGATCGGGTACTTCCACGGGAGATTCCGTCTCGCGTGTCGCACACATCGCAGCAGCGTCCGATCGGCGCGCCGGGCGCCGAGTCGCCGAAAAAGTTGAGTATTTGACGACGGCGACACTCCGTGCTCGAGATGAATTGCTCGATCGCGCGGTATGCCTCCCAGCCACGATCCGTTGCCTGTTGGATCGCCGCGTGGGCTGCACGGACGTCGAGTTGGCCAGTCAGGGTGACCTTGAGCGCGTTGATCCTGCCCGGCTCGAGCTGCACTGCGCCCGAGCGCTCAGCCACGGAGAGCAACAGACGCTCCTCCTGGGATTGCTTGCCGCATTCCAATACACCGTTTCGCGAAAGTCGCCCGAGAGCTCCGACATAGTGCTCTACGTCCTCGAAGCTCATGCTCCGTTCATTGTTGAAGCGGATCAGTCGCCCCAGATCGTTGCGGGTGGCCAGAAGGATCGCTCTCGCTGGCCTGCCATCGCGTCCCGCTCTGCCTGCCTCTTGGTAGTAGGCCTCGAGACTCTTCGGGACCGCCCAGTGCACGACCGTGCGTACGTTCGCCTTATCGATCCCCATCCCGAAGGCATTGGTCGCGACGACGACCTCTGCGTACCCATTCATGAAAGCCCTTTGGGCTGCGGCACGGGCGTCTGGTGACATTCCGGCGTGATAGTTGACGGTCGATATGCCCCGTCCCGTTAGCATCGCCGCCACCCTTTCGGTGTCCCTGCGGGTGCCGCAATAGACGATCGCCGGGCGGGAGTTCGCGTCCTTCAGAATCTTCAGCAGCACACTGCGTGTGCGGTTCTTGTTGCTCAGGTTATCGATGCTCAGCACCTCGAAGGTGAGGTTCGGCCGGTCAAAACCCGAGCGGATCGAGATCCAGTTGCGCAGCCCGAGTCGCCCCGCGATTTCCTCGGCCACACGCGGGGTCGCGGTGGCCGTGGCCGCCATCACTGGAGGACGTCCCAGAGCCGCGATCACGTCGTTCAGACGCAGATAGTCAGGGCGAAAATCGTGACCCCACTCCGCCACGCAGTGGGCCTCGTCGACCACGAACAGCGCAACTTTGCGGTGCGCCAGCGCCTGGCGAAAAGAGTAGGAGGCAAAACGCTCGGGGGCGGCGAGCACGAGCCGGGTGGTGCCTGAGCTGATGTCATTGAGCGCCTGGGCGTTGTGTCCTTCGTGCATGCCCGATGCCAGCATCCTCGACTCGATCCCCACGGCTTGTAGGCGGCGCAGCTGGTCGGCCATCAGTGCGATCAGCGGGCTCACCACCACGACCAAACCCCTCGTCGTGAGCGCAGGTATCTGATAGCAGAGCGACTTGCCTCCACCGGTCGGCATCACGACGAGGCTGTCACGACCCGCCAGCGCCGCCTGTACTGCCTCTCGCTGTCCGGGCCTGAAGGCTTGGAGCCCGAAGCGAGCAAGCAACTGCTCGGGCGTGGGTCGAGAGCTCGACTGACGTCCTTGCCGGTTGAGCAGAGCGACCACTTCGTTTGCCGGCATCCCCAGTAGTTGACGCTGCTCTGGACTCAGTATTTTCCAGAGCTCGCGTGCTTCGGCCAACACGACGTGCGCGCGGGCCCGAGCGAGTTCGGGCGACACGCCGGAATAGAGCTCTCGCTTGGATAGCTCGATTGCCTCCAGGATCCTCTTCACACCGGCAAAGTAGCTTTTGCATGGGCCGGTACGCTCGTCCTACCGAACCTGTAGACGAGGCTGTGTGCATGGTGGCGGCTTGCCGGCTGTGGCCATAGACTGCCCTGGTGCTGCGGCTCCTCACGATCCCGATCAGCCACTACTGCGAAAAGGCCAGGTGGGCGCTCGATCGCGCGGGAATTCCCTATCGGGAGGAGCGCCACGTACAGGGGGTCCACCAGATCGTCGCGCGGCGCGCGAGCGGTGGGATCACGGTTCCGGTACTCGTGACGCCCGAGGCGGCGATCGGGGAGTCGGCGGAGATCCTCGCGTGGGTGGATCAGCGCACGCCGAGCGAGCATCGGCTGTATCCCGCAGAGCGCGGCGAGCGAGATGAGGTTGACGCTCTCTGCCGACGGTTGGATGAGGTGCTCGGCCCAACAGGACGGCGGCTGATGTATGTGCACATGCTGGCCGACCCGAAGCTCGCGCTGCGTTTCAACAACGCGGGTGTGCCGGGCTGGGAGGACCGCTTCATCCGCTACGGGTGGCCGCTTGCCCAGCGGTATGTCAAGTGGGTGCTCGGTATCCATCCGGGGGTCGAGCTCGAGGACGAGGCGGCGATTTTCGGCGAGTTCGACCACGTCGCACAGCTGCTCAGCGACGGCCGACCGTTCCTGTGTGGAGAGCGCTTCAGCGCGGCCGATCTGACTTTCGCGGCACTGTCCGCCTCGGTCACCGTCCCACCCCTCTACGGCGTCCCGCTACCACAGCCCGATGTGCTCTCGCCCGGTATGTCAGCGGTGGTGGCGCGTGCGCGCGAGCACCCAGCTGGGCGCTATGCGCTGGGGCTGTTCGCCGAGCATCGGCGCGAGACCGTCCTCTGAGGGACAGCCGCCGGGCCGGCAGCCGCCACCAGCGCCGAGACGCCCGCGGCGGGCCTAGTTCCGCCGCCCTCCACCAAACAGCTGCAGCATGAACAGGAAGATGTTGAAGACGTCGAGGAAGATCCCGGCCGCGATCGGCACGGCGCTCGCCGTGTTCGCCCGGCGCAGGCGGTTGAAGTCGAAGATCGTGAACGCACCGAAGATCCCGAGCCCAGCGACCGCATAGATGATGTGCCCCTGCGGGATCGAGACGAAGATCAACACGATCCCGAACGCGATCAAGCCGAGCAGAGCCCAGAACAGGGTTCGTGCCCACGAAGACAGGTCCCTGCGCGTGGCATAGCCGTAGGACCCGAGAGCGGCGACGAACGCCGCGGTCGCTCCCGCTGCCTGCCACAACACCGACGGCTCAGCCTTCGCGTACACGGCGAGCACCGGACCAACCGCCGCCCCCAGCAGCAGCCCGAGCCCGAAAAGGAACCCGATCGCAAGCTGCTCGTGGCCGCGCGAGGAGGCGATGTTGAGCCCGAAAATGCAGCCCAAGGCGACTATGAACAGGAGGATGCCAGTGCCTCCGGTGAGATTGCGTGCGAGGTATGCCCCGAGGGCGGCGAACCCGACAGTCACGGCCACGAGCCCCATAACCTGACCAAACACCGCGCGTCCCCGATCACGCGCGAGCGCCTCGCTGCCAAAGGCCATTTCGTTATATGTGGGCATGTTCGCGGCTCCCGATGCAGTATCCGATGAGTTTCTGTCGACTGATCGTAGCTCGCCCGGGTGGACGGTGGCGCGCGCTGCCTACCACACGGGCGCCGCCGAGGCCAGTCGCTGAGGCACCGGTCCGCGCGCCCGCGCGGGCAGCGTCCATGTCAGGAGCCTCACCACCGCCGTCAACCCCAGCTCCACCAGCAGGTAGCGGTCGATGGCGGCCCACGAAGCCCGCGTGAGTGAGCGCACTGAAGAAATCGTGGAGATCACCGCGACGGCGATCGCCACCGCGAGCTGCTGCAATGCCCCGTGTGCTCCCGCCGGCATGTAAGTGACACGGCCTCTCACCAGTACTGCAGATGCACAGCCACACGGCAGTAAGTGAGCGTGGCGTAGAGGCAGTTGCAAACACACAATGCTCTCTTCTACCGCCAAACGCCCTTCAGGCGACGCTCTTTATCGATCATACGTTCGTCCAGAAACAGCCACAACATTAATGCCCTTTGACATTGTGTATCGATCATGTAAGGTTGCCCTGCTATGGGAGTTAGGGGGGTATCGAGAGCATGGATGCTTGGTACGTTCGCGCTGTTGGCGATCATGCCCGCGAGCGCGACGGCAGCTACGACGATCTCGGTCAACGAAACCGAAGACGCTGCCCTGGAAAGCGGCGCCACTAGCTGCGTCAGCGAAGCCGCCGGCAAAGGCTGCACGCTGCGCGCCGCGATCGAATTCGCCGATAACGAAGGCGGCGAATTCACAATCAACCTGCCCGAAGGCGAGTTCAAGGAGACGCATTCACCCTCCACTTTGACCGTCGATCACGACGTCAAGATCAGCGTCGTGGGAGCGGGAGCGGAAAAGACGGCTATCGAAGGGGATACAGAGCGCAGCGTCTTTCAGATCGAAGACGAAGGATCGCTCACAATCGACGGGGTAACCGTGAGCCACGGATTGGGAGGCGACGAAGGCGGGGCTTTCTACGCCCCCGACAGCGGTTCGCTCACAGTCGAAAAATCGACGATCACCGAAAACGAAGCCAACGACGAGGGCGGCGCGATCTACGCACGAGGCAGCGGCTCGGTCGCGGTCAAGCAATCGACCATTTCTAAGAACAGCGCAGGCGACGAGGGCGGCGCGATCTACCTAGAGGGGTTGACCGCACTCACAATCGAAGGGTCGACACTGACCGAGAACAAAGCAGGCCGCAAGGGCGGGGCCATATCCAACGGAGGGGCGAACCCGACCAACACCTCGATCCTGATCAGCGACTCGACAATCCAGAAGAACACCTCCAAAGAAAACGGCGGCGGACTCGCGGTGGCGTTGGTGGAAGGGCACGGATGCACGCTTGCCGAGCCCGTCGCGAAAGCCGCTGCCGATCTCAGCGCACCAAATGAAGACCTGACGATCGAAAAATCGACGATTACCGAAAACACCGCCGAAGGCGGCAACGGCGGCGGGGTCTACCTATCCGTTTTCAACTTCGTGCGGTGCGCCGCCAAAGTGGGCCCGGACACCGCCAGTGCGCGTCCCGCGCAAGTGAGCGCGAGCGGAGGTCAGGTTCTGATAAGCCAGTCCGCGATCGCCGACAACCGCGCCGAAGAAGGAAACTTCGAGGGGCCGCAAGGGGGCGAAGGCGGCGGGATCTACGAGGAAGGCGAATTCAACGCAGTTGATCCGATCGTCAACTCGACGATTGCCGGCAACGTCGCGCAGCGCAACGGCGGCGGCGTGGTCGCTTCAGAAAACGCTCTCGTTGTGCTGATCAGCGACACCGTCTTTGACAACGTCGTGGAAGGGCATGTGCAGCCCGGAACCAAGCATGTCCTGAACAATGTGGTCGTCGAGTCGGCGGGGCCGGGCAACAACCTCTACGCCGTAGAAGGAGAGGGTGACAACAGCTCCATCCTGTTGCGCAACACGATCGTCGCCGAGCCCGAAAGCGGAGCCACCGAAAACTGCGAGGGCGACATCAAATCAGCGAACCAAGGCCTCGGCTACAACCTCGACTACCCCTCCAACTCGCTCGCGGACAGCTCCGTGGACACCTGCGGGATGAGCGAAGCAGAACACGACCTGGTCGGAGTCAAGCCGCAACTGTCCTCCGAAGGACTGCACGAAAACGGCGGTCCGACGAAGACGATCGCGCTGCTCTCCACCAGCCCGGCGATCGGCTTCGTGCCAGTCAAAGAAGACTGCGAAGAACCGGCGGCGAAAGGCGGCCCGGCTTCGGTCGATCAGCGCGGCGAAAAGCGCCCGGGCCTAGCCGGCAAGGGCTGCGACGTGGGGGCATACGAGTACCAGGAACCACCCAAGCAAGAAGAAAAAGAAGAACCAAAGAAAGAAGAAAACCCGCCGACGAAAGAGGCTGCGGCAACCACCCAACCCACCCCGAGCCCCGCGGCGCACGGCGTGCTGGCATTCAAAGCCGTACAGCAGTGCACCAGCAAACGGGACATCACGATCCACATCCAGAACGTCAAGCAACTCGGGATCGTCTCGGCGGTGGTCTCGATCAACGGCAAGCACACACGCACGCTCACGGGCAAGCACCTGATGACCGCTATCAATCTGATAGGGCTGCCTCCAGGGTCATTCACAGTCACGATCCTCGCCCATACACGCAGCGGCAAGACCCTCCATGGCGGGCGCCTCTACCACACCTGCCACACCAGATTGCCCGGGCGCTCCTACATCCCGCTGTAGATAGTCGCGGTGATGACCGCTGGTCTCACCTGTACGCCCTCGTCCTGATCGGGGGCATCAGGTGTATGACGCACGAGCGTGTCCAAGAGATGGATATGCCCTGAAATCAGAGTCGGCGGCGAGGGCTGTGGATCAGTGCATGTCCCCGCGCGGGCGTACGCGACGGATTAATGCTGAATGATGACGCTTGCACTGACTGAGCCATGGTTTCTTTGCGATGGGCGCTGAATGGGCGCGCGCCCAGTCCGCCAGCCAGTCGTTCGAGCCGACATTCGCTGAGCTTCTTGCCTGCGAAGATCTGGAGCTCATCCGTGGACCGCTCGCGGGACTGATTACAGAGCATGGCGCCTCGTCTGAGGGCGGCGAACTGTTTTGTGGCTGGCTCGAGGCCGGCGGTGAGCCTGAGTTTGTACGGGAGTCGCTGACCAGTTGGCTAGAGACGCACGCGACAAGCGCACTGGGCGCGCACGTCTGCCGCTCATGGCTGCAAGCCGGCGGTGACCCCGGGCTCGTTCAGCGACCGCTAATGAGCTGGCTGGGTGAGCACAGCCTGAGTCTAGAAGCCCCGTTCCTCTACAGCTCGTGGCTCAAAGCCGGCGGAGAACTAGCACCTGTAAGTGAGCCCGTGCTGGAATGGGTGAACGCCAATCACCTCGAGCGTGACGCAAGTCACGTGTATCAATCTTGGCTTGATGCCGGCGGTGACCTCGAGCTCGTGCGTGAGCCGCTCGAGCGCTGGCTCGATGCATATGCAGCCGACTGGGCCGCAGGAGGTGTGTGCAGATCCTGGTTGACAGCCGGCGGCGAGCTCGCACACGTTCGTAAGGCTCTTGGCCACTGGCTCGACGCACACATGCAAAGCTACGAGGCCTGCTACATCTACCAGGCCTGGCTCGATCGCGAAGCTGACTTTCAGCTCGTGCGAAAGCCGCTCGAGGTCTGGCTCGCAAAGCACCACAGCGAGGAGCATGCCTGCTTCATCTACCGAGCGCTGCTGCGCAACGGCGTGCAGCCTCAGCGAATACGCCCGGCGCTCGGTCGCTGGCTTTCCCGACATATGCAGCATCCAGAGGCAAGCGGCCTGTACAAACAGTGGTTGGAGAACCATGGGGATCTCGATCTGGTGCGGGAGCCGATCCGCGCTTGGCTATCGGCGCACGCACCGGAGCGAGATGCCGGCTTCGTCTACAAGTCCTGGCTCGAGGCGGGCGGCGAGCTCGATCTGGTGCGGGAGCCAGTCCAACGTTGGCTGCCCCAGCACGGCTCGATCGACGACGCCTACTTTGTCTACAAATCCTGGCTCGAGGCGGGCGGTGAGCCCGAGCTCGTGCGCGAGCCGCTCGAGCGCTGGCTCGAGCTATACGGCGAGGAGCAGAACAGCGGCATCGTGATCAGCTTGTGGCTCGAGGCCGAAGCTGACGCTGAGACGGTCAAGCCATTTTTCACTAGGTGGCTGGATGCGAACACACATCTAGATGTGGCGGCGTTTGTGTACTGCTCATGGCTTGACGCGGGCGGAGAGCTCGAGTTTGTGCAAGATTCGCTGGACCGCTGGATTTCTCTACACGGCGAGACACTGTTCGCGAGTTACTGCTACCGCTCGTGGCTCGAGGCAAAAGGAGCGGTTGACTTTGTGCGCGAACCAGTCGGCCGCTGGTTGGAGGCGCATGGCCACAGTATCGATGCGAGCTTTGTCTATAAGCCGTGGCTCGATAGCAGCGAGGACCTCGACTATGTAAGGGAGTCGCTGCTCGTCTGGTTCGCAAACCATGGAGACGCAGCGGTCGCCCATTACTGCTACAGCGGTTGGCTTGAAGCGGGTGGAGATCCTGGCCTGGTGCGAGAGCCGATCCGCGCTTGGCTAGCACGGCATCGAGATTCCGAAGATGCGTGCCACGTGTACCGCGCATGGCTTGACGCGGGCGGTGAACTGGATCTTGTAGAGAAGTCGATCTGTCTCTGGCTAGCAAGGCATGCCACCAGTGAGCTCGCTCGATACGCCTACAGTGCCTGGCTCGACGCCGGTGGTGAGCTCGAGCCCATCCGCAAGCCGGTGAGTCTGTGGATCGAAAGGCACGGCCATGGCCTGGAGGCCCGTTTCCTCTACACGACGTGGCTGAACTCCGGCGGCGAGCTCGACCTCGTGCGTGAGCCGATCCGCGCATGGCTCTCCCACCACCAAACTCATATTCGCGCAAGCCCTGTCTACTTGTCGTGGCTCAAAGCCGGCGGCGAACCGGAGTTCGTGAGAGAGCCGCTCACGTCATGGCTCGCCAAGCACGGCACCCGCGAGGCCGCTCACACCATCTACCGATCCTGGCTGAGCCGGCGAGCGGATCTGGAGCCCGTCCGCCACCCACTTCGCGCCTGGCTCGACCAACACCATGGCCTCCCCATAGCCGGCCAGGTGATAGCAGTGTGGCTGACCGCGGGCGGTGAGCCACAGCTCGCACGCGAGGCGACAATCAGTTGGCTTTCCGCGCACCCGAAGCCCGACTTGAATAACGCGGTCTGCCTATCCTGGCTGATCTCCAAGGGTGAACCACAGGTTGTGCGGGACGCCGTCGCCCGCTGGCTTTCTGTCTATCACTCCACCGAGCAAGCGGGTTTGCTATGTCACATGTGGATCGAGGCCAAAGGTGAGCTCGAGCTTGTGCGCGAGCCACTCGAGCGCTGGCTCTCTCAACACGAGACAGAGCAGCTGGCCGACCGTGTCTATACCTCATGGCTCAACGCACGCGGCGAGCTCGGCTTGGTGCGCGAGCCGCTGACACGCTGGCTGACCGTCCATCAAAGCACCGAGAGAGCCCTCTTCTGCATCCGCGCATGGGTCAAGGCCGGCGGCGAGCACCAATTGGTCCAGCCGGCGCTGAAGCAGTGGCTGGCAGAGCACCACACGCAGCCGCGCGCGTTCTACCTCTACTGGGCGTGGCTCGAGACCGGGGGTGAACTCGACGCTGTGCGCGGGCCGGTGCAGGCTTGGCTTGCAGAGTACGCACTTCAAATCGCGGCCAAGAGCCTGTACTTCGCGTGGCTCGAGGCCAAAGGCGAGCTCAACGTTGTGCGCCAGCCGATCCGCAGATGGCTCGCCAAACATGCGGACAGCGAGGAGGCGCACTTCGTCTTCTCGGCCTGGCTACAGCACGGAGGCGAGCTCGACATGGTGCGCGAGCCACTCCAGCAGTGGCTAAAACACCACGGGAACAGCATCGAGGCAGAGTACCTCCACGGCCATTGGCTAGAGGCAAAGGGCGAGTTCGAGCTCATCCGCGAGCCAATGCACGATTGGATGCTCAACCACCGACAGCGCGACTGTGCAGCATTCGCGTTCGCGCGATGGCTCGATGGGGGCGGTGAGATTGAAACCGTGCGCAAGCTGCTGCCAGGTTGGCTCGAGCGATACGGCTCCTGTGAGAGCACGTGGTTCGTCTATCGCGCCTGGATTGCGGCGGGCGGTGAACTGCGTCTCATCGGAGATCACCTGCGCCGCTGGATAACCCAACATCACAGCATCGACAACGCCCACTTCGTATACACGGCGTGGCTCGAGGCGGGAGGAGAGAGGAGTACCGTCCGCGAGGCTGTAAGGCGGTGGCTCCACGCCCACCCAGACAGCCAGGGCAACAACACCATCTGCAACGCATGGCTCGACGCAAAGGGTGAACTACAGCTGGTACGCGAGCCGCTGGGACACTGGCTGGCGCGCTTCGGGGATACGACTTGGGCGGGTGGCGTGTATTGGCGGTGGATTGCCGCCGGTGGTGAGCTCAACCTCATACGTCGTCGCCTCGGCCGCTGGCTAGAGGCATATAGCGACTCACCAGAAGCACACGTGATCTACCAAGAGTGCTTGAAAGTGAACAGAGACCTCGAGCTCGTACGCGGGCCGCTCATTAGCTGGCTGGCAAAGAACGGCGACCACCGGGCTGTGAGCTTTGTCTTCAAGGCGTGGCTAATCAGCGGCGGTGAGCTGGGGGTGGTGCGTGAGCCAGTCCGCAAATGGCTTACGTCGCATGGCACAGCTGTACATGCCGCGTACGTCTACAAGAACTGGCTCGACGCTGAGGGAGAGCTGGATTTGGTGCGAGAGCCGATCCGGCGTTGGCTTGCACGAAACGACGGTCAACTAGCAGCCTCCTTTGTGTATGCGCCGTGGCTGAGCGCAGGCGGCGAGCGAGAGCTCATACAGAGCCACCTGAAGCGTTGGCTTGAAACCCACCGCACCGCGCCGACCGCTGGCTACGTGTACTGCGCCTGGCTTGATGTAGGCGGCGATATGGACTTCGTGCGCGACTACATAGGGTCCTGGTTGCATCGCAACCGTGCTACCGATGCCGCTGCCCAGGTTTGTGCGGCATGGCTGAGAGCGGGGGGCGAGAAGGATGTAGTGACCAACTGTGCTACGCATCCAGCCAGAGATGAGTGTGGCCCCAGACCCCGCCGGGTCGCGGAACACAAACGTCACGACGCTCTGCAACTGCTGGTCGAGTGACCCTAACTGCAGTACCGTGAAGTCGCCCCGCGAGCCTCAGCCGAGCGTGACGTGCAGGCGGGTCGTGACCCAACGCGCCCCCCGGTGGCGGACAAGGATGAGCGTGTAGCCGCCAGGCTTCAGTGCATGGCTGTCGCTGAGCAGCAGTTCTAGATGCCCACGAGCTTTGAGGACAGCAGTGCCGACGGCGTACACACGATGTCCGTGCTCTAGCTCGGCGCGGGCTGCCCCAGCGCTTCCGGCAAGCGTTTTTCTTGCAGACGCCGGAACTGTGCTGCACACGCGGTGATTTGCAGTGGTCTTGTGGCCGCCCACGCGCAGCGAGGTCGTGACGGTGTAGCAGGTGACGATCTGCACCGCCCCCGTAGCGCCTGTCGCGCCCCGCGGGCCGGCCGGCCCCGTGGCACCGGCAGCGCCTGTAGCACCCTGTTGCCCGGTGGCGCCGGCAGCGCCTGTAGCGCCCTGCGCGCCGGCCGCGCCGCTTGCTCCCTGTTTGCCTTCCGGTCCTTGCGGCCCATGGCTGGCAGCCACGCCGGTGCCGGTCAGGCTGGTGCTGCTGGCCTGCGCGGGTTCGTCGTCGGCGAGCTTCAGGGTCGCTTGCAGCGACCCTTCCTGAGAGGGGGTGAACAGCAGTGAGATCGCGCACGACTGGCCGAAGCGAAGCGTGCGGCTCGAGCAGCCGTCGCCGTCGATCGTCCATTCAGCCGCGTTGACGCCTTCGAGCGAGGCGCCCACGATCGCCAGATCCTGGGCGCCGATGTTCGTGACCACGACCGCCTGCGCCCGCGACTCGCCGACCGTCTGCGCGCCGAAGCCCCCGCCCACGACCTGCGCCTCGGGCACCGAGAGGAAGACGTCGGCCTGCGAGAGCCAGCCCTGCGAGTTGACGCCGCCGGCGACCAGCACGCGACCGTCGGGCAGCGTCGAGGCGGTCGCGAATTCGCGCACTTCGCTCAGTTCGCTGCCGGCGCCTTCGAGCTTGGTGAAGGTGCCGCTGGACGGGTTGTACAGTTCCGCGACGCCCTGGTTCGCGACTCCGTGCAGGCCGCCGACGATCAGGACCTGGCCGTCGGGCAGCACGGCCGCCGCGGCGCCCTGGCGCGGCACGACGAGGCTGCTGCCGGGGCCTTCGAGTTTCGTAAAGGTGTCGTCGGTCGGGTTGTACAGTTCCGCGCTGCCCTGTTCGCGCCCGCCGGTGATCAGCACCTCCCCGTCTTGCAGCGTCGCTGCCACCGCGCCCCAGCGGGCTTCGGTGAGTTCGCTGCCGGAGCCTTCGAGTTTCGTGAAGGTGTCGTTGGTCGGGTCGAACAGTTCCGCGCTGGGCACCACTTCCGGCACGAAGAAGGCGGGAAACAGTTCGACCATCGCCGAGCCGCCCGCGATTAGGACGTCCCCGTCGGGTAGCGCGGCCGCCACCGCGTGTTCGCGCGCCACCGTCATTTCGCTGCCGGGTCCTTCGAGCTTGGTGAACGTGTCGTCGGCGGGGTCGAACAGTTCCGCGGTTGACAGATAGGTGGGGGTTTTGTAATTGGAGCCGCCCGCGATCAGGACGTCCCCGTCGGGTAGCGTGGCTGCCACCGCGCCTTGGCGCACTTCGGCGGTTTCGCCGCCGGTGCCCTGCAGCTTGGTGAAGGTGTTGTCGGTCGGGTCGAATAGTTCGGCGCTCGAGAGCACGCCGCTTCTGTCCTGGCCACCGGCGATGAGAACCTGCCCGCTTCGCAGCACAGCCGCCACCGCGTCCCCGCGTTCGCTGCTCAGGGGATTGGCGAGTGCGGTGAAGTACGGCGCCGGCCCCGTCGCCGAGGCGGTCTCCGTGCCCGCGGCCGGGATGAGTCCCATGCACGCGAATGCCAGCATCAACCGCCGCACGCGCGCGACAGCGCCGTGATCTTCCACTCTGCGGGCGTGGCCAGGTCTTTTATACAAGGCGTCAGCTCCTTGGGCTGGTGCAAGCGCGAGGTGGCGCAAGAAGGGCAGTCATCGCTTGCCTCTCGACGGCAAACCCGGCGGGCCTGAGGGGTGCAACGGGAGCTGCGCTGCGATACTCGAAGCACCATCAGGAGTGTTCGCTGCCATGTAACGGTGTCAGTTGGCTAGGAGACGTCGAAGCAGGGAGCGTGTGCGGCGCTTCGTCGGTCCAGCTGTGTGCGTAACAGGCGACGGGCTCGACGGGTGAAGTGCTGGCAGCTCCGTGGTGTGTTCACGGCGTGGGCGACCGTATGCTTTGTGGTGGAGCTGATGGCAGGCGTGGCAAAGGACCACGATGTCTGTGGTCAGCTCGGCGCCGAGGCGCTCATATGTGCGGTGGTGGACGTCCAGATTCTTGGTGTGGGTGGTGTCCAGCGAGCAGGCGTTACCGGAGCGCAGCAGGACGGCGGCCCGTGTGCGCCTCCACTCGGGTGTCCTTAGGTATTGCCAATAAGGCATGGTCTGGAGCTCGGCCAACCGCTCTTGGCTCATTGGTTTATCGATGGCCCTGGAGGCTGGCGGTGCCGCGGCGCTTGTAAGTCGCCAGGTGCCCCACTTGGGATTCTCAATGAGGCCATCTCGCTTCAGATTTGTCAACTCCCAGGAGATTGTGTAGTCCACGAAGCTGGTGTACTGATCGCTCGCTTGATCGGGTGCTGGAGCTTGCAGCTCGTGAGCGCTGAAGCCACCGTTGATTAGTGCCCATTCGCGAATAGCTTGTCGCTGCGCTTCGCCGTTCGAGACTTTCAAGGCGTCGATGATCGCGGTTCGCGCCTTCATACGAACGACTCGACGCTCAGCTTTGTCCAAAGCTCGGGGCACTGGACTCTAATCGGGACTTTGAAGGCGCAACTTAAGTCGCTTGCTATCTGGCGGACTCTGCTTCAGCGGACCCGCCCAAAGTGTGGCCCAGCAAGCAAGGTGACCTCAAAGTTCGAAAAGAGCGCCGTCAGCGCTTTTCGCTCACCATCTCCGGCCTTCGCTATCTGGCGAGCGCCAGAGGGCGCTGTTGACCTTTCAGCAAAGAGGGGCGCGATGTGACGGAGCGCCCGTGCTGCCGTCGAGTGAGGCAATCGGCCAGCCGCATCAATCGGCCATTGACCCTCACAAAGACGCGCCGGATGAAGCGTCCATGCACTCGTTATTCCCCGGCGCCGGCCGCACAAAGCCACAATTTCCAGCTCTTTCGCAGTCTCGATACCCGTTCTTGTAGCGTCCAGCACGAAGTCTGACTGATCTGGTATCGTCCCGATCTCTAAAACTTAGGGACGATCTTCGGGACGGTGCACCGAAAGGTGTCTATGTGATGCCTAGACCCAAGATTGGTGTGGTTGATTGGGGGAGCGCAATGTGGAGTCGAATTGCACTAGCAGCTGTGGTGCTAGCTATGGGTGTCACGCCGGCTGCAAGTTGGGCTGAACCGGTGGCGAGGATGGCTTGTACTCGTGATGTCTCGGCCACGATTGGTGGTGCGCATAAGTGTCTCGGTTCGGGGGAGTACTGCGCTACGCGGTATGAGCGCCAGTATGAACGCTACGGGTTTGTATGCAGCACGCGGTACAACCCGCCAAGGCTCAGGCGAAATAGGAGCTAGGTCTTTTGAGTGGGAGTATGGGCTATGAGGAGGATGTCGTGCCCGTGAACGAGGTGTCCACCACGCGTGCGCAAGTAGTTGTACCGGTCATCGCGATCGTTGTTGGGATGATTGCGCTCGGGGTCGCGATTTTTGCCCTAAGTCGTACGCATACAACGAAGGCCCATCTAGCTGGGGAGGCGGCGGTAGCAGCGCTGAGCCAGGAGGTCCAATCGCTCAAGGCCGAACTCTCGGCTGCTCAAAGCACAGACACAGCGGCAAGCGCTAAGCAGAGGTCAACGATATCGAAGCTTACGACTTGCATACCTGAACTATCAGGACAGATCAACGGCCTGAGTGTTGAAACGAGTACGTTGACGGTTGGCGAAAGACAGTTTGTAACCGCTGCTTATCTCAAGTCCGGTAAGCAGGTGTCAACTTACTGCCAATCGACACTCGAACCTCAAACTCAGGGAGCCGGAAGGTAATGAGTATTGAGATGAACGGCAATCAGACTGCTGTTCCTGGCGAGGAGTGGCGTCACGCGCGGTTGCTCCCGACTTATGGCATTCGTAGTCAGGATGAGCAGGAGAAGCGTGCGACCTCTTGTCTGCTAGCGGTGATGCACGGGGTTCCGGAGTTCGGTCACGCTCTGTTGAAGGAGTTGGGAGCACCGAAGGCTCCGAGCATCGAGACGTTTGCTGAGGTTAGGTTCAAGAACGCTCAGGGTAAGACGGTTATCCCGGATGGGGCGATCAAGTGTGAGCGTGGCTCTTAAGGACGCGCTGGATGAAGTGTCCGTGCACTCCTTTGGCTACGGCGTCGACTGAGGCGCCGTGCGCAGCGCCTCGGCGCAAGCTGAGCATAAGAGAGAGAGGTAGCTGAAGCTGGTCGGTTCGTTGGCCCAAACGCCAGTGGTTCCGGTTACGGGAACGGTCTGATGCGGGTTCGACGGAGAGAGCGTTGGGGGGTGACCGCTTCGGGTTTGGCTGCGAGCGCAACCGACGTATCCACCGAGAGCGCGAGTGCCACGAAACAGGTGACCACCACGGCACGGAAATGCGAGTTGACAAGGGCTCCCCGGGCGGCGCCGACGCGCTCCCGGTACACCTGACCTTCCGATTCCATTGGCCCTCGCTTCCCACTGATGTCATCGACATTGGGACGGGTGGGCCCGCTATGACCGTGGGCGCCCGCGCAAAGATTGATTCATACTCAGAGCCACGTCGCGAAGCAAGACGGTTGACAACGAGAAACTGGTCAGACGACGGCCGGGCTCTGCTCGGAGAGTCGGTTGTCAGCCGTTTGGGCCGGCAAGGCCTTCCAGAGCATTCGTTTCGTGCGCTTCAAGCGCGCCCTTAGCCAGCTTCCCGAGCTTGCCTGCCGGGACGCGGGCCCGGCTCAGTTTCGCCTCCACTGCCGCGATTGCGGTGGAAGACTGAGCACTCGTCAGCACACCGCTCGCGCCTATGCCGCGCAGGATCACCGCGACCTTTGCGCCGTTTGAGCCCCTGGCCTTGAGCACGCTGTGCAGCTGACTGTGGAGGCTCTCGAAGTGGACGTACTGGCGTTGCGCGGCTGCATAGGCATGAGCCCCGATAGCGGTGCTGTCGCGATTCATCGTTACGAGCAGAGCATCGGTTATGGCGGTGGCTCGTGCGCTCGAGGCCAGCATCGCCAGCTCAGCTTGCCGGAGGCTCGTACACACCGACTGTTCAGCGCTCGGAACAGCGGCGCACGAGGGGAGCGTCGGTGCCCTGGGCGCGCGTGGCCTCGCGAGCTGGTGGAAGTGGCGATCAGGTGGGTCCTGGATGATCCGGTAGTCGTCGATGACTCTGGCTGTGGCTTCGTCGCCGTCTTTCAGGAGGCCGTTGTGGCCGAGTTCGACCAACACTTCGGAGAAGGTGAGCCCAGATGTCAGCGCGGGCGCGAGAGCCAGGCCGTGTAGTTCCCACGCTCGTTCGAGCGCCGGCCCGAGGTCTTCGTGCGCCTGTTCCTTGAGCTTTTTGCGGCGAGCTTCGCTCATTTTTTGCTGCGGAGGTGACGTTTTCGGGCTCGGGCCTCCGCCGCTCGGGGCGGGGTTGGTTTTGATGTTGTTCCCCGCTGCCGGGCTGGTCGCGCTGACGGTGAGCGTCATGCTCTGCTTGACGTGAGTTTCCTTGGGCAGGCATGTGCAGTGGCTCATGCCGTCGAAGGAGAAGGTGCGCGTCCTAGTCGCAGGCTTTCCGGGCAAGAATTCGAGCGGATCGAAGAGCGCTTCGTATTCCTTCGTCTGGGAGGGCGAGAAGGTTTCCTGCGTCAGCAGCATCTCGTTCGTCTGCGGTAGGGCTTCGGTCTGAGTCGAGCCACATTTGCCCGTGATCGCTTCCAGCACGGGGACGAACTCGGGAGCGCCGATGGCGATGTACTTCCAGCCGGGGCTCGGGTAGTCACTGGTCTCGTTCAGAAACCACCCTTTGGCGAGCGGGTTCTTCGCTGCTGCGAGTGAGAGTACCGTCGTAGAGTCGTAGCAGTCGCCGTTGCCTTCGATCGAGGACGACCCGCTCACCGATGAGAAGTCGAGGGCCAATTCCCCGTCGGAGTCCGCCGAGTTGGAGGTGGCCGTCCAGGCGAGGGTGCGCAGCTGGTGGCTCGGCTTGCCTTCGGTCGGGAACACCTCGATGGACATCTTTCCGGAGTAGGTGATCTGTACCGGAGGCAGGCGCACAGCCGAGGCCTGAGCCGTTTGGGCCACCATGACGCTTGCCAGGACCACGAGGCCCACCATGAGCGATCTGCACGTGCTCGCCGCACCTCGAAGCCGGCGAATGGATGTCCAGTCGGTCAGTCCTCGTCCCCCCAATGCCATCCGCGCAAACTATCACTACGGAGCCACCGCGATGAGACTTTCCTCACGATGAGGTTAGGGCTCATTAGGGGACCAGAGCAGCATGGTGCGCTCTGACCACCGCGACCAAGGGATGTAACGTGAATCGAATAACGACGATGTGCGCGATGTGCGCGCTCGCCATTGCTGCCACCGTGCTCGCGGGTTGCGGTGGGAACTCCGCGACCGGTGCCTCGACGACGACGAGCGCGGCTACTGCCACACAGGGCGCCACGACTCAGACCGCTGCCGCGAAATCGGCGCGGTCGCTGGTCATCGCGACATACAAGACGCCTGAAGACGGCACGCTCATCAGCGGCGCCGGCAACAGGACCCTCTACGTGCTCAAGTCAGATGAAAAGTCCACCTCGGCACATGAGAAGCTGAGCACTTGCTACAGCGCCTGCGCGTCGGTGTGGCCCCCGGTTATCAGCTCCGGCACTCCGTCTGTGAGCGGCAAAGCGAGCGCGTCCTTGGTCGGCCTCACGACGCGCCGTGACGGGACCAAGCAGGTCACCTACAACGGCCTGCCTCTCTACTACTACGCGGCCGACACGAAAGCGGGCCAGGCAACCGGAAACCACCTCAAAGACGGTTTCGGGCTCTGGATCGGCGTGCTCCCCAAGCGGCAAGCTTGCTCCGGACGGCAGTTCTTGAGGTAGAACGGGAGTAAGCGGCGCTTAGGGGGGCGCCTATGTGCGCGTCCCCCAACCACCCACAGAGAACACCGTCCCATCGGTGACGATCACCATCCCGCCTGAAGTGAACGATCGCAGTAGGTAGCTATTCGACATCCGCGTATACAGGAAGAAGGTTGTCCCTAGTATCCTTTCTACCTTCAGGTCTCCAGAGCCTCCCAGCCAGCCTCAAATGTGCAGGGTGTGCTGTGCTTTACAGATGCTGATCTACCACTATTTGGTGGTAAGGAAATGCGCGGACACCTGTTGCTGTACGGCAAAGGCCTGAGAAAGAGACTCCAGAAGCAGGGACCAATAAGCTCAGAAGCGATAAACACAATCGCCCACGCCGTGGCAAAAGCTCTTCCTCCCCCTAGCACAGTAGGGATCATTAGAAAGCGACCGCCCCAGAACCCGGACGCAATGCGCTACACGCCGTTCGATCATCAAGAAACGACCGAGCAGGGACCTTAGGGTAATGGATCAGTCCGCGATTGTTCTCGGAGTGAGTATGGGCTTCCGCTTCACCTGGTTGACTTCGAGCAGGGCGGAGCGATCTGCCGCAGCGAGAACCATGGGACTAACATTTCGCCGTCTACGACGCTTGAGACAACGGCACGCGGCTAGTCCTAGCATTCACGACTGAACGCCACGAAGTCAGGCCGAAACCGACATATAACCCCAGAATTCATATAAGACAGGATGATTGTCCTAGTACTTCTTCCTTTGTCTAGGTGTGATGTTCAGCAGCCGTGTAGTGGTGTGTGACTCGAATGCGGAGGCAATTAGCGTCCGCAGTCAGTGGGAAAATATAAGGTGCCTAAGATCAGTTACTTCTACGGCATCACGTCGTAGACTGCGCGCGCCAAGACGCGGAGGCATCCTCTTGTTTGGCGGAGTCAGTGGGTGAGTTTGAGTTGCACCGGGGGCAAGGTTGTCCCCGTGGCGCCGTAAGTCTTGAAGGTCGCCCACACCGTGGCACTGCGTCGGTGCTTGAGTAGCTGCTTACCAGCAGGCTGAAGGCGCACGCGCGCGCGTCCCTGTCTGCCTGCAGCAATGTTGAATGTTCCGGTGGCGTACACGATGGCTTGATGCTTGCCGTGTCCCCCGCGAGACTTCCTCGAGGCTTGTGCTGGCAGGTTTTGAAGCTGGACTAGGCCCACGCACGGAGTCGCTGTCAGGATGCAGGCGAGGTTCAACACGGCATTGTTTCCCCGGATCTGGGCCGTGTTGGGCCCGACGAACCGCAGAGGAATGGGAGTCTTCAGGCCCGGCGTCGGCGTGAGCGGTGTGGGTAGCAGGATAGGGGCTGGATTGGGTGCTCCTGTAGGGCTACCGGGAGTAGGGGTGCCGCCGCCCGGTTCTGGTACTGCTTCCCAGTCGGCCTGCATCATGATCTGGGTACCCGAGCTCACTGTGTCTGCGCTGCCGAAGGACGTCTCTTGTTCATTGCGTTCCTGCCCCGGCTGGACGGCCGGATAGTAGCCACCACTCGAAGCGGTCGATGATCGGCCGGCCGGGATCACGCTGTCGGCTTCCACGGCGGTAATCGCGATCGCGTCGAACTCATAGACACCGGTCGAGGTCACGATCGCGTGGACCGGGAGAGGCGGATTGAACGTTACTTCCGTAATACCGTTCATCGCCACGCTGAATGGCGTGCTCTGGAGAGGGATTGTGCAACAGACGGCGACGGAGCTCTGTGCTTGGCGCAGGGCTTGTAGTACGGAGACCTTCAGTGGCCCACTTTGCCCGAGCGGGCCAGCTGGGCCGAACGTGCTTCCCACGGCCGAGTCGAACGTGGCGGGTGGCTCGCTGATACGGATCTTCGTGATAACCCCGTTTCCACTGGGCACGAGGTGGCTGCCGGCGCCGCCACCGCCGAAATTACCCGCTGTAAACGCGGTGCAGGTGTCGGGAAACGCGTAAGGACTCGGGGGGCGATAGGGCCCGAAGAACGGTGGTGGCACATTGCAGTGAAATGACAGGTCGGGCGGCTGACTCAAGTCGGCGCCGAACGTGACGGTGGCCCCGGCCTGGTCGGTGCTCACCGCGCTCAGCACCAGGCACGCAAGGACGAGCGCAGCAGCCTGTGCAGTTTGAATACCTACCGTTTTGCGGGAGGTTGCTACAGCTGTCATCCCTCACTCCGTTGAGCTCTGATTGGCAAATCGATCATACTCCTCGAGATCGCGAATAGTAAAGGCAGCACAGCCCAGTGCGCGACATTCGGTGATGAGATGGCCTCGAGAGTAGGTCCGAAAGACTCTGGCAGGTTGTGGTATGGCCCTCCGCCAAGAGGGCGGAGGAATCGACGCTCTCGGAGTCTGTAAAGCAGCAGGCGCACTCACCATAACACCCACGCGGCGGGATCAGGGGTCACTAAACTCCCAAAGAGCTGTATATAGGCAAGGCGGATTGTCCTTATATTCATTTTTTGTTTGTTACATCACTGTGCCAACACTGCGCCATTTCTGTATTTGGTTGTAGCTATCTGTTGTATCACGTAGGAACGCAATGTCCCGATGTCTGGCGTGGGTGGGACAATGTGTAAGTGTCACGGATCGGCTACTTTCACGGGATCAGGATCAAGGAATATTGATGCACGACCCTCCCCGAGGCGCATCACTCACTAGCGCACTTCCACGTAGCTGCGCTGGCCTAGAGTCATCTGTAGACCCACCCCGTACGACGTGTTGCAAGTCCACAACGGATCGGGTATAGTTGAGGGCCAGACATCCAAAGAAGCCGATCGAGGTGGCGCTCGAACGGGCGGAGAGCCAGGGGTTCCGGGTGGAAACGAACCGGGCCCACTGGGGAATCCTCTACTGCCCCGGGAGCGAAGCGGGTAAGTGCCGTCCGCGTTCTGTCAACGGCTCACCCCGAAATGCCGACAATGAGGCCAAACGGATAGACCGTTACATAGACCGCTGTCCCCACCGCAAGCCATGAAAGAGTACACCTTTACAATTCGATTCCTCGCTCCCGGCAGGGCACTGGACGACCTGTCGATCGACCTGTATGACCGAATCGACGAAGCTTCTCTGGAGGGACCGGACGAAGACGGCTCGTTCCTGTATGAATTCGACCGCGTCGCCCCGAGCCTTCCCGACGCGCTAGCGACGGCGCTGAACGAACTGACTAGCGCTCTACCCGAGGCGAGCGTGATTCGCGTTCACGAGTACGACCTGGCGAACATGAGCGACATCGCCGCGCGGGCTGGGCGTACGCCTGAGAGTGTGAGGCTGCTGGTGAACGGCAAGCGCGGACCCGGGGGCTTCCCACCTGCCGCTGGGGACCTGGGCGGACGCATGAAGGTGTGGCGTTGGGCGGAAGTGGCGCAGTGGTTTGAGGAGGCCCTGGGCCAGCCGCTCCCGGGTACCTCGGACAGTGCCTTCCTCCAAGCGTTCAACAATGCCTTGGAAATTCGCCGGCTCGCAGGACGACTCGACAAGCCCCAGCGCCAGGCCGTCGCCGAAGCCCTACCGAAGGAGCTCGCGATCGCTTGAGGTGATTTCAAAACTCAAGGTCGGGCTGTCAACAAGCCGCAAAACCCTACAAAAGGCCATCGCTCACCTACCCGCCAGCCACACAGGGGCGTCCACCCTCTACATGACGCTGCTGCGGTAGAAGCCCAGAGAGGTATTCAGCCGATGTGTGCCCTGAGTGTCGGCGTCGCCGCGTGCTAGCGTCTGCGTCTGTGTTTCGAGCACGTGCACCACTCGCTTTGTCGGTCGCCCTGCCGATCGCGCTCGCGGTCCCGTTCTGCCAATCGGCGCTGGCGGTAGCTCCTAGAACGACCTCTCCGCGAGGCACTATCGCCCGACACCGGCACAAACCTCATCACAAAAGCAGGCGAGTCAAAGCGAGCGGCCCATCGCTCGCGCTGGTCGGCTTCGGACTCAACCAGCAGTTCATCGAGCCCGGTGCGAAGGTCAGCTCAAACGCGACATGCGCGGCGATCATTGGCTCCGGTGCCCCAGGCGAGAACGTCCGCTTCACGATCCTGCTGCGCGCCACGGCGATTCCCGCTAATGCGCCCACGACTATACAGCGGACGATCCCCTGGGATGGCGGGGTCTTCAACGAGAGCCCGGGCACAACCACGCCAGTCCCATGGTCGGGAGTCTTCGGTCCGGGGACTCAGCTGGTCAACTACCCGGGTTCGACCAAGCAGATCTTCCAGACCGGGACGAGCACATCCTTCACCGAAGGCGTCAACGGCTCGGAAATCGACGGCACATATTCGTTCTCGATCACCGTGCCCGTCGGTCCACACACGCTCAGTGCGCAGGGCTCGATCCTACTCGCCTGCTGAACGCTGATCTGTAGGGCCTGCGTTGGTGCGGCGGGACTCGCTCGCGTCCAGGCGTGGATCGAGGAGCAGGCGTGATGGAGCAAAGGGCGGGGCAGCGGCCGCTAATCGCCAAAAGCGGCGACATAGTCACTCGTGTGAAGGGTCGGCCCATGTAAAGAAGAAGGTTGCTCTAAGCCCCTTCCTTTTGCTCACGCAATTTCACGAACAGCAGCGTAGGTCACTTGTGTCCAACGATCAAGAGGTACCGATGAGGAGCGACCAGTGCTGACTTTGCCACGCCTCGATGAGACGCCGTGCGCGGCGCCAAAGACGCAAGCTCACAGCTGAGTGCAAAGTTCAGAGCGAGGGTGATGAGCCTGCTCATGCGCAGGTGTGATCTTCAAGCAGTCAGCACGAAACGTTTATCGACGAGACCTAGTGAATACCTCGAGGACCATTCCATTCACAGATATGAACTGATGACCCTTGGGTTTAGACAGGAATAGCTGAGGAACGTCCGGCGTCTTCACGCCGCTTGAGCCATACTTGGTATGGGTCGGCGGGCACAGTGTGCTCGGTGAGTGCCTGCGAATCATGACGGCTCGCCGTTTGATCTCGCACGTCTTGTATGGATAGTTTGATGGTCTCCGGCTCTCCGGTGAAGCGAGGTGATGATCGTCTGGATGCCTGAAACAATTGCATGTGCGCTCTCCTGACTGGGTCGTCCCTGATTGCAGTCGAAGAGGCAACCTTGCACTGCGGCAAGGGAATGTCTAGGGGTTTTGGACATACGGTGTAGGTGATATCCAAAGGTCATGCATTTATGGCACTCACAGTGTCAATGACCTGCACGAATTGGGCAATCTGTGTCGTGCTTTTAGGGCACAGACGGCCCACCCGCAGCGCGATGCCGTTCGAGCACAAGCCCGCAAGTTCGATGAAGGTCCCGATGGCAAGCCAGTCGCAAAGTCAGTCGTCGTGTGTTTTCGCGCCGCGCCGCAGCAGAAGCGATGGGACCATTCTCACTCGACATCAAAGACCGCACTGTGATCGCTCCCCTAGCCTCCACCGCTGCGGTATTCGCCGATGACCTTGTCCAGATGATCCAGTCGTTGTTCGGCTTCGTCGCGTGGGGTGGAGGGCATGTGGAATACGTAGCGGTGTACCCCGGCGTGCTCGTAGTCGCTGATTGCTTGGGCTTTTGCCGGGGCGGCGTATAGCGTTACACCGAGCTGGGAGCGTCCGGATTCTTCGGCGTGTTTGTGGAACTCCCGGATCCTCTGCTGTAGGGCGTCGGCGTCGGGCATTGCGTTTGGCATCCACTCATCGCCGTAGGTGAGAACTCGGTCGGTGACTTTTGGGCCGTTGCCGCCGATGAGGATGGGTGGGTGTGGCTGTTGTAGGGGCTTGGGGTGAGACCAAATCGGATCGAAGTCGACATAGTGGCCGTGGTAGGAAGCCTCCTCCTGAGTCCAGATTGCTTGCATCGCTTCGATTCGCTCGCGCATGAGGGCGAAGCGTTTGGATGGGTCGGTGCCGTGGTTTGCCATCTCCTCGAGGTTCCAGCCGGCACCGACGCCGAACAGGAAACGCCCGTCGGAGAGGCGGTCGAGTGAGGCGACCTCCTTCGCGGTGGTGATCGGGTCTCGCTCGATCACCAGGCAGATACCCGTCGCGACGCGCAACTGCTTTGTGGCGGCAGCGGCGGACATAAGGGCGATGAATGGGTCGTAGGTGTGCCAGTACTCTCGGGGGAGCGGATCGCCGGCAGGGTAGGGCGTGATGCGGCTTGCCGGGATGTGGGTGTGCTCCGGGTAGAACAGCGACTCGTAGCCGCGGGACTCGAGGATGGCCGCGAGCTCGGCGGGCGCGAGGGAGTACTCGGTCGGGAACATCATCACCCCAAAGTCCATGCGAACCCCCAAGTAGCCTGAATACACGGCAGAAGTCCGAGCAGTCTACGCCCCAGAAGGCATCGAGAGCGTGCGTCATCGACTCATCGTGAACGGGGCGACTGCTGGGCGGAAATCGTCCTTGGGTGTCTAGGTGTAGCGAGAGTGGTGAGTAAGCCGGGTCATAGATATCCGCACACGCACGACACGCGCCCACAGACGCAGCCTATTCAGGTTGATGCTCTGACCGGCCGATTTGGGTCCGCTCGAGTGAACAGCCGCTCAAGTAGAGACCACGAGCGGCCGATACACCATCACAAGACTTCAGTCACGCTGCCAGCGGCGCTGGAGAGCAATGACGAAATGACGTCTCATCATGAGCACCACTGACCAGACGACTGATCAAGTAACACGGACCACCGGGCAAACGGTGGGAGAGCTCGATGTAGAGCACACCATCGTCCTCGAGTTCGGCTTGAGTGAAGCCCAGGCGCTGCGTGCTTGGTTGATGAAGCCCACCAAGGACGGAGCCAACTCCCTCGAGGATCCACTTGTCAGCCGCGTCCTGGCCAATCTGGCGCGAGCGGTGGACAGTGTGCAGGCGGCTTTGAACGTCCGTCGTGAGCTCGAACAGGCGGGGCTGGCAGTCGCTCACCTCTCCGATGATCAAGTTCGTGAGCTGGGCCGGAAGGTCACCGAGGCTGCCTTCCCCGGCATCCGCGGCTGAACGCCAGCAGAAACAGCCTTGGAAGCGCTGCGCGCCCATACAGGCAAGAGGCGCTGCTCATCGCCGGAGTGCTGCTGAACACCGTCTCTGGTGGATGTTCAATCCGCGACACCCCAGAGCACTGAGATGTAGGAGAGTCCATCCTCCTATAAGCATCGATGTTTATAGGAAACTCGTTGCGTCCGGATGCGCCGATGACTACACTCCGGACGCAAACGAAGAGCCTTGCGGTTTCTTCTGTGATTCTGTTGGTCGCTCCCGGGACCGGTACGTTGGGAACGTGTCCCATGTACGGCGCCTACATACCACGGAGGTTCGCTCCAGAGCGTGTCCTAGCTGCGCATTCAGCGAGACTCGTCGATTCGCGGAGGAGCGTGTATGCCCGTCGCGATCGCACCCAACGCCGTCTGCCGTATGTCCTCGTGCTTGCAGCGGGAATCGTGCTGCTGGCGGCGCCCTCGAGCTACGCGCTGCGAGCCGCCTACACTCAGGGACTTGCCGGAGAAGTGGCTGCGCAGGTGTCGTGGGGCAGCGCTAACGGCTGCGTTCAGAACATCCAGACAAACGACTTCGGAGCCTTGACCCCGAACGTCGGCTCCTCGCTGGTTGGTGCTTTCGATGCCTCTCCACAAGCCGCGGCGAGCATCGACCCCGCCGGCCACAACGTGTGGGTTGGGTGCGTGACGGCAAACACTGGCTTGGCTTCGATCGGGGCGCAGGGTCTGCGTGACCTCACCAGCGCCAGCCACACGCTGGCGCTTGCGGATGTCGATATAGGTCTCACCAACGCATCCGGTGAAAAGCTCAACGGTGGCAACGCCGGATGCGAGATCTCAGCTGGCCAGCGGAGTCCCGGGGCCTGCGCTCTACCAACTGGAGGTAGCGAAGACACTTTGGTCGCCGACGCGGAACCGGGGACGACCGAATTGAACTGGCAGTATCAGCTCGACCTGCCGGCCAACCAGCCGGTCGGCGACTACACGGGTGGGGAGGTCATCTTCACCGCCACGACAGGCGTTCCGGGTGAATCCGCGCCGCGGTCTGCGTATTCCCCCGCCAACACCAGCTCGCCGACTATCACCGGCAATGCGATTGAAGGCCAGGAACTCGTGGCGTCTCCAGGCGGATGGACGGAAAGCCCGACCTCCTACTCCTACAGGTGGCAGGACTGCAACTCCTCCGGCGGGGCCTGTGTGAACGTAAGCGGCGCTACCTCCTCGAGCTATGTGCTGGCGGCGAGCGATGTCGGTGACACGGTGCGAGTGGTCGTGACGGCGAGCAACGCTATCGGCTCCACGAAAGCGAGCTCGGATGCGACGGCGACTGTCGCGGCTGCCCCAGGGACCGTCCCCGACGACGTCGGGCTACCGACGATCAAAGGATCCACGGTGGAAGGCGAAACGCTTCAGGCCAACCGCGGAGCATGGGCGGGAAGCCCGACGTCCTTTGCCTACCAGTGGGAGGACTGCGACACGCTTGGCGATGGCTGCTTGAACATCAATGGTGCGACGTCATCCACCTACACGCTGAGCGCGCTCGACGTCGGCGACACCGTACGCGTGGCGGTAACGGCCACCAACTCCAATGGTGTCGGAAAGGCGACCTCGGCCGCGACGACAACGATACTTCCACTGGCTCCGTCGAACACCGCGGCGCCGACCGTCAGTGGCTCTGCGATCGAAGGCCAGACGTTGAGCGCCGCCAATGGGACCTGGTCGGGCGATCCGACCTCTTATGGGTATCAGTGGGAGGACTGTGACTCAGCCGGCGCCTCTTGCTCTGACATCGATGGCGCGAGGTCCGCGAGCTACCAGCTTGCCGCCAGCGATGTCGGCCATACCGTCCGTATCACCGTGACCGCGAGCAACGCTGGCGGATCGACATCCGCGACCTCGGCCGCGACGGCCACCGTGTCCGTGCCGCCGCCGGACGCCCCAGCGAACACCGGATTGCCTGAATTGTCGCCGTCCGCACCGCAGCAGGCCGTGGCTGAGTTCACCTCAAATGGGATGTGGTCGAACAGCCCGACCTCCTACGCCTATCAGTGGGAGCGCTGCAACAGCGCCGGCGAAGGATGCGCCAGCATCTCAGGCGCCACGGCAGCTTCCTATACGCCGAGCGCCAGCGACGTCGGATTCACTCTGAGGGCACAGGTCACGGCCACCAACTCTGGCGGTAGCGCAGCCGCTATTTCGAATGCAACCGGGCTCGTCGCGAGCATGGCGGCTGGAACCAGCTACACCCAAACAGTCGACAGCCCCAACAGCTTGAACGCCGTCTCGTGTATTCCCGCGAGCACCACTTGCGTGCTCAGCGACAGCAAAGGTAACGCGCTCTATTCCACCAACGTGAGCGCCAGCGCCTCGGCCACGTGGAAATCCTGGAGCGGCCCGGGAACGAGTCCAAGCGAGGCAGTGGACTGCCCCACGAGTTCGCTGTGTCTGCTCGCGGACGGCACCGACAGCAACAGCGGTCGAGTCGGGGGAACGCTCTACTACGCGGCGTCGCTCGGCGGCTCGTGGAGCGAGGCGTACCACCCAGTGTTCGGGGTCAACGCGATCTCCTGCCCGTCATCCTCCTTGTGCGTCAACGGCCAGGACGGCGGCGGCTTTTTCCGCTACTCCGTCAATCCCGCCTCGAGCACTTGGAAGTTGGAGGAACAGGGGTCGAGCAGGATGGGTGGCGTGTTTTGCCTGTCAACGTCCTTCTGTGCCCTCGCCGACAGTGCCGGCAGCGTCCACCTCGCCACCACCAACAGCAAAGTCGAGTCCGAATTCTGGACGGCCACCGATGTTGACGGCTCGAGTGCGCTCAACGGAGTCGCCTGCACCTCCACGACCTCGTGCGTCGCCGTCAACGGCGCGGGCTACGTCCTCGATCTCGCGATATCGGGTAGCGGCGCCGCGACCGCGACTAAGCATCACATCGACGGCACGAACAGCCTCACAGCAATCACCTGTACGGCCGGCGCGTTCTGCGTGACGGTCAACAACCAGGGCAACATCTTCATTTCGACTGACGGTGGCGGAACTTGGAGCAAGCAGTACACGGTCGGGACTGATCTGACCAGCGTGTCGTGTGCATCGGCGCTACTGTGCGCCGCCGCGGACACCTCGGGACGGGTCACCAGCTTTGACTAGCGTAGGCGCTCACCCCGGCTACTGGCTCGTCTGCGTAAGGGCCTGGTCGGGTCCGGAGATCGCACCGTCGAGCGCGGGGGGATCGATGGCCATCAGCTCTAGGAAGAGCTCCGTCACGTGAGGGTCGAACTGGCTGCCCGAGCAGCGCTTGAGCTCAGCGAACGCCTGCGTCTGCGATATCGCCTTGTGGTAGCTGCGGTCGCTGGTCATCGCGCAATAGGCGTCACAGATGGAGATGATCCGTGCCGAAAGCGGGATCTGCTCGCCGCGTAGGCCGTCGGGATAGCCGCTGCCGTCGAAGTGCTCGTGTGTGGTCCGCACGATCGCGCCGACGGCCCGGCCCGTTGGTGCCGCGGCGAGGATGCGCTCGCCGATCAGCGTATGGCGCTCGATGAACGCCCGCTCCTGGCGGTCCAGAGCGCCCGGCTTCTCGAGGATCGCATCGGGTATCGCCGCCTTGCCGATATCGTGGAGCTCCGCGGCCGCGACCAGGATTCTGAGATCCTCACCTTCCACGCCCAGGCGCTGGCCCAGCCTGCCGGCCAGACCGGCGACCTGTTGAACGTGGGTGTCAAGCTGCGGGTCGCGTTCGCGCATCAGCCCCAGCAGCACGTTGCGCCACTCGGGGTTCGCGGATTTGTGGATCAGCGTCTTTTGCGCGTACAGACGCTGATCGGCTATCCGCAGTGCCTCGCTCACGTCCCGCGTCTCGACTCCGAGCAGCACCTCCCCGTAGCTTGCGCCGATCGTGAATTGCTCGCCGGCCTCGAGCAGTGCGCCCGCGAGCCTGCTCGCGAGCGCGGAGTGCTCACCGGCGTTGCGAAGCAGAGCGCAGAACTCATCACCGCCCAAGCGGTAGGTCAGCCCGTCGGGACGCGCACTGGCGGCCAGTCTGTGACCGAGTCGCTTCAAGAGCTCATCCCCGGCCGGATGGCCGAACGTGTCGTTGTAGCGCTTGAAGCCGTTCAGATCGAACAGCAGCAGCAGTCTCGGCTGTGAGGCGCTCGCTCCAGCCGCCGCAAGTGCCAGGTCGTGCAGAAGCGCCCGGCGATTGCCGAGACCGGTGAGCGCGTCGTGGTTGGCGAGCTCGGTGCTCGCAGCGATGAGGCGGACGTTTTCATTGGCGGTGATGACCAGGCGGACCAGTACGACGAGCAGGGTCGCCCCGGCCAGCCAGATCGCCAGGCCGGTGACCTTCGTGGCGTTTCCATAGGCTAGGACGCCGATCGCGGTGGCTCCGAAGAGCACCGGAGCGACCATCACAAGGATCGAGGAGTCCTTCTCGCGGGCGGGTGCGTCATCCGGTTGCCAGGCCGCATAGGACAGTGTCAGGGCCGAGAGCAGCCACAGACAGTCAAGCGGGGTGCCGGCCAGGTAGCCGCCATGGGCTTCCTGATAGAGATAGATGCCGTCGGCGACGGCCATCACCACGAACCCGGCCGCGAGCATCGCAAACGGGCGTCCGGCTCTCCATCCTCCGAGCGCGAGCATCAGGAGGATCAGCCCGACCATCAGCACGTCGGTAAGCGGGAAAGCGATGTTCAGGCCCGCTTTCACGATGCTGCCGTGCGCGGCGACGAGAACCGGCGCGGCGAGCGCCGTGGCCGTCAGGGACCCGACGGCCAGCATGCCGATGATACCGTCCAGCCACATGCTGGCTCGAAACCTCATCACCCGCCGGCGCCCCAGCAGAATGATCGCCACGTAGGCCGCCAGATACAGCACCACATAGAGGGCGTCCTGTACGGTCGGCGCGAACGATTCGCCGATCGACGAGAGGACTTCTCCGCCGGCGTCGCAGCACATACCGATCGCCAGAACCATCCACGGTCCCCTGCCGTCGCTGATCATCACGGCCCGCGTCATGCACACGATGGCGCAGCCCACCATCACCGCGTCATAGACCCAGTCTTCAAAGAGGATGTCGATGTGTGCGCCACCCAGTCCCAGCGTGCTGTGCGCCAGGCTGAGCCCAATCAGTGCGCCGAGTACGGCGAGAGCTATCCGTGCGGCCCTCGGCGTGTCGTAACGAGGCAGAATCGCCCGCAAATAGGTCATCATTCTGCTATCGGCAGACCGGGCCCTCCGGGTTAACCGCCCCGCCGTAATCGACCATCAGGGCAAGCCGTGAAAGCCCTCCCAACAGCGTCTGTGTGTGACCCCTCAGAGGAGCTATCGGGGAGCCGCCCGGCGCATCCCCGGCTCCTTCAGAGGCATCTGATCAAGCAGCTCGAGCAGGTCCTTGAGCAGCGGCCTGAGTGTCGGCTCGTTGCTCTTGGAGGGCGCAGATTCGGCGAGAAGCAGTTCGTTGGCGAGCTTGCGGACGTCGCTGACCAGCGCTTGGCGGCGAGTGAGCACGAGTTCCGGGGGAGCGCTGATGACACCGACGGCGTGCGCGGGAGGCCGTGCGGAGAGGTGGTCTGAGGATATGTCGGTCTCTTCCTTCTGGACTCTCGAGTCGAGCAGACGCTCAGCCGAACGCATACCGGGCAGCAGCAGTCCGCCGAACGTGGCCAGGGCCCCGCCCAGGCCCGCACCGATCAATGTCGCCCGCACACCGAACGCGGCGCTCAGCGGGCCCGTCAGAGCCAGCGATATCGGCAACAGACCTATCGATATCAGCCAGTCAAGGCTCGATACGCGCCCCAGCAGATCACCCGGCACGTTGCTCTGCTTGACGGTCGCCCAGACGATCGTGCCGGCCGTCTCCAGGGTATTGAAGGCCAGGCTCGCGACCATCAGCTGCCAGACGGCGTTGGCCAGGCCGTATCCGACCAGCGCGACCGTCGCCAGCGTCCAGGTCACATAGATGAACGTGAGCGCCCGTCTGGGGAGCTCGCTGCGCGACATCACCAAGGCGCATGCCACCGACCCGGCGCCGCCCGCGCCGAGCACCAGCCCGAGCTGGGTGCCGCTGCCTCTCAGGACGTGCTTGACCATGAACGGCAGCAGCACCTCGGCCGGTCCCATGAACAGCAGATAGGCGATGCCGGCGCTCGCGAAGGTGCCCCACAACCAGACATTCGAGCGCACATATGACCATCCAGCGCGCAGATCGCTGAGCGCCGACCCGAGCGCCGGGGTGGGCGGCAGCGACCACGATGCCTGCGTACTCATCGACCACAGCGCCACCGCCGAGGCGAGGAACGTGGCGGCGTCGGTGAGAAACGCCGAGCTCGGTCCGAGCGTGCCGACCAGGATGCCGCCGATCGCGGGCCCCACCATCCGCAGTGCCAGCGGGCGGATCAACTGCTCGAGCGCGTTTGCGCCGCCCAGCTGCGAGGTGTCGATGATCTCCGGCAGGATCGCGTCGGAGGCCGGGTCAAAGAACGCCTGGGCCGCGCCATACAGCGCGACGATCACCATCATCTGCCACAGGCGCAGAGCACCGGTCAGCGCCAGCGTGCCGAGCACGATCAGCGCCAGTGCCCGCAGCAAATCGGCTATCAGCATCACCCGCCGACGGTCATAGCGATCTGAGACAACGCCGCCGAACAGCAGCAGGGTGATCAGCGGCACGGTCATCGCGATGCCCAGCAGCGACAGGGCGGTGGGGGCGTCCGAGAGGGTGTAGGCCTGCCAGGCAAGCGCCACCAGGAACGCCCCATCGCCGAGCAGCGACACGCAGCGCCCGATGAACAGCAGGCGGAAGTCGCGGTGGCCGAGCAGGCTCAGCGGCCGCCCTGAAGCGGGCACCGTAGGTGGGTCGAGGCTCTCGTAGCTGTTATGCAGCATCGGGCGTGACTGGTGAGCTCTTCACCGGCGTCAAGCCCTCATCCGGCTTTGTGGGCGCGTCCGCCGGGACTTTCCCCGCCAGATAGTCGAGCATGTGTTGCGCTTCCATCGGACGCGCGAAGTGAAAGCCCTGACCGAGTTGGCAGCCCAGATCACGCAGGCGCTGGGACTGCTCGACGAGCTCGATGCCCTCGGCCACGACCTCGAGATCCAGGGAGCTGCCGAGCGCGACGACGGCGCTCGAGAGGTCCATTGCCTCAGGGGAGGCTCCGTCGCGCAGGAACGAGCGATCCATCTTGATGACGTTGACCGGGAAGCGACTCAGATAGGACAGCGAGGAGTAGCCGGTGCCGAAGTCGTCCATCGCCAGGCGTATTCCCAGCGCACGCAGTTCGGCGAGCTTGACGACGGCGATGTCGGGATCGTCGATCAGCATCGACTCGGTGATCTCGAGCGTCAGCAGGTGCGGAGGCAGACCTGACTCGCTCAGGGCGTCCTGGACATCTGAGATCACATCCGAGTACTGCAGCTGCTTGACCGACAGGTTCACGCACATGTACAGCGGCGGGCGATCGGCGTCCTGGGCGGGGATCGCCATCGCCTGGCGGCAGGCCTCGCGCAGCACCCAGCGCCCGATCGGGACGATCAGCCCGGTCTCCTCGGCGAACGAGATGAAATCGTCGGGGAACACCATCCCCCGCTCGGGGTGACGCCAGCGCAGCAGAGCCTCGAGGCCAGCGACCTGGCTGTCCTGCAGGCGCACGATCGGCTGGTAGTAGAGCTCGAACTGGCCGTTCTCCAGGGCCCGCTGCAGGTCGGCTCGCAGCTCCAGGCGCGCCAGCACGCCGGCGTGCATGTGCGGCTCGAACATGCGGTACTCGCCCTTGCCGTCGCGCTTGGCTATGTACATCGCGGCGTCGGCGTCGCGGATCAGCTCATCGGCGCTGGCGGTCGAGCCGGACTCAAGGATCGAGATGCCGATGCTGGCGCGCACCATCAGCTCCTTGCCGGCGACGGTCAGCGGCTGGCGCAGATCCTCCAGGATGCGCTCCGCCACTTCGACGGCCACATCGGTGCTCTCGACGTCCTCGAGCAGCACCACGAACTCATCACCGCCGAAGCGCGCGGCGGTGTCGCTCGAGCGGACGCTCTGCGACAGGCGCTTGGCGACATCGATCAGGACGGTGTCCCCGGCGCCGTGACCGAGCGAGTCGTTGATCGTCTTGAAGTCGTCGAGATCCAGGAAGATGATCCCCAGTTCGGCATTCTCACGGCGCGCGCGGCCGATCGCGTGGCGCACCCGCTCGACGAACAGCGCGCGGTTGGGGAGGTTGGTCACCGGGTCGTGGAACGCCTGGTGGGAGAGCTGCTCCTCAAACGCCTTGCGCTCTGAGATGTCGCGTGCGTTCAGGACGATGCCGCGCACATCATCGTCGGAGAGCAGGTTGGTGTGCAGGATCTCAAACTGCTGTGCGCTGCCGTCACGGTGGGCCAGGGTGCACTCGATGATCTCCCCGTCGGGGCGAGCGTAGGCCGAGCCGTCGGCCAGCAGGCGCAACAGGTGCCCGGCGTCGTCGCCCACGACCAGACGGTCAAAGCGGGTGCCGAGCAGTTCCTCGGGGGTATAACCGAGGACACGCATCGATGAGGGGCTCTGGTAGGTGATCTTCGCGTCAGAGCCCACGACGGTGATCAGATCCGAGGAGTGCGCGACCAGGGAGGCGAAGCGCGCCTCGCTCTGGCGGCGGTGGACCTCCTCGGTCAACCGTGCGCCCTCGAGCGCCAGCGCCAGCTGGGTGGCCAGCGCCTCGAGTGACCCGCGGACCTGTGGCGGTGTGGAGGTCCGGCGGGCGATCAGCAGCAGGCCGCGCACGCCTTCACGGATCGGCAGGGACAGCACGATGCCGTGGGTGGTCGATCGTGGCAGCTCCAGCCAGCGCGCCAGCTCGGCGTCCAGGGTGATCTCGCTGGCGCTGTGCTCGGCGGCGAGCTTCAAGAGCGCCTGGCTCTGTGACTCGGGGAGCGCCTGCACCGGCCAGTGGGTGTCGTCGCTGCGCGCCAGGGCCATCAACCGGTCCTGCTCGGGCATGCACAGCACCCCGACCCCGGGGCCCTCGAGCAGCGTCGCGAGGGTCTCCATCGCCGCCTGCTGCATCTGGCGGCGTGTGGTGCAGGCGACCAGGGCCGCCCCCAGGGAGCTGAGGATCCGCTCACGCGCGACCGAGCGCTCGTGCTGGCGCACCAGGCCCATCATCCGCATCACGACGAAGCCGAACAGCACGATTGAGGCGCAGATGATCACGATCAGATCCAAATCGCCGCGACGGGCCTCCTTCAACAGGATGCAGATCGGGGCGATCAGCGACGCGCCGGTCAACAGGCTCAGGCGCAGCGGGGTGAGCTTCGCCTCCCGGTTGGTGGCCGGTTCCTGCAGCGAGGTCATCGACGGGTGCAGCGCCGCCGCGCCCCACAGCGCCTGATAGGTGAACCAGCCGAAGTCGAGCAGCAGCTGGTGGTGGAAGGCGTTGTCGAGGGTCATCACGCCGTAGACGAAGTCGGTCACCAGCAGCGAGACGATGCTGGCGCTGAGCAGGTAGAAGGAGGGACGGCGCTTGCCCGAGTCGAGCAGCAGGCGGATCGCGGCGGCCAGCAGGATGATGTCCCCGACCGGGTAGGCGACCGAGACGAGCTTCGGCAGGAGGCCCAGCGTGGGGTCGTGGATGTAGGGGGCGATCAGCAGCACCCAGGAGAGCAGCGACAGGCCGCCGGTGAGGATCGCCGCGTCGATCAGGGTCGAGCGATTGCGCTGTGGGTTGCGCTTGCGCACCAGCAGCAGCAGCCCCAGCATCAGCGCCGGATAGACGGTCAGGTAGATCGCGTCCCCGATCGAGGGGAACGGAACTTCCTGGTGCAGGATGTACTTCGGGTAGCTGTAGGTGTAGACGTCGCCCAGCCAGTACAGGAGCAGGCCGAACGCGAACAGCCACCACGGCAGCGAGTAGGACGGTTTGTTGCGGCGGATGCCGATGATGACCGCGATCAAGCTGGTCAGTCCCAGACAGTTGAAGACGATCGCGTTGCCCTTCAGCGGCGCCACCACCAGATACAAGAAAGATGCCGACCGCGCAGAAGCACAGGTAGCCCTGCCAGGCCAACGGCAGACGCCGCCTCGCGGATCCGGTGTTCGGTGCGGAGGCGGGGAGGCCCATCACGCGGCCCTCAGGGTGGCGGGCTGGGAGGCCTGCTGCAGCTCACCCAGCGCGGCCAGGTCGGCCAGGACCTCGATCAGATGATCGACTTCTGAGTCGGTGTTCGCGGCGGTCAGCTGCACCCGGAAGCCGACCTCGGCTCGCGGAACCAGTGGGTAGGCGGCGAGCGTCACATAGATGCCGCGGTCGAACAGCATCCGCCCGACGGCGTCGATGCGGGTGTGCTCGCGCAGCGGGATCTCGACGATCGGGAGCCCCGAGCGGTTGGGGGTGTGAACGTCCAGTTCGCTGAGCGCCTGCAGCACCCGTGCGCTGTGACGGTGGACGACCCCACGCAGCTGATCGCCGCGCTTGGCGTTGACCTCCAGGCCCTTCAGCACACCGGCGAGCGAGGCGACGGGGGAGGGGCCCGAATACAGATAGGGCGGAGCGGCGATCTTCAGCAGGTTCTTGACCTCCGTCGGGCAGGCGATGAACGCCAGCAGCGAGGAGTAGGCCTTTGAGAAGCCGCCCACCAGGATCAGATCCTCATAGCTCTCGCCGCAGTGCGCGACGATGCTGTTGCCGCGATTGCCGTAGGGGCAGGACTCATCGCCGCTGCGCTCCCCGATGACCCCGAAGCCGTGCGCGTCATCGACATACAGCAGGGCGCCGTGGCGGCGGCAGACCTCGGCGAACGCGTTCAGGTCCGGTGGGTTGCCGGTCATGCTGTTGACACCGTCCATGCACACCAGGCGCGTGCGGTCGCGCTCTGAGCTCAACAGCTCGTCGAGGTGCTGTGGGTCCTCGAAGCGAAAGCGCCGCACGGCGGCTCCGCGTGCACGGGCGACCTGGCAGCCGTCGTAGATCGTCTTGTGTGCCCGTGCGTCCAGGAAGATCGTCCCGGAGGCCGCGAGGACGGGGATCACCGAAGTGTGGATGTGCGTGATCGTCGGCAGCACCAGCGAGTCCTCGCTGCCCAGCAGCTCTGTCAGCGCCGCCTCTATCTGCTCGTACAGCACAGGGCTTCCGAGCAGCCGCGACCAGCTGGGATGGGTGCCCCAGGCTTCGATGTAGCCGGGGATCGCCTCGATGATCTCCCGGTCCAGGTCGAAGCCCAGATAGTTACAGGAGGCGAAGTCCGCGAGCCACCGATCGCCGACACGGATCGAGCGTCCGTCGATCTCCTCGATGACGGCGTCCATCATCGGGTGTGCGCCGCGCAGGGTCTCGAGATCACCGAGCGATTCCAGCCAGTGATCGATCCAGCGCTGTTTGGAGCGCGACTGCTTGGAGAGCGTAGATGAGGCCATCTAGCTCTCGCCTTCGGTCAATTGGCCCAAAGACTTGATTTCAGGATGCCAAAGTCCGCATCTGGCCATCTGCGAAATCGCATCGCATAGCCGCAGAGGACCCCTGTGATGGCCCTCCTGGGCCCATCATCTCTGGCGCGCCGGGCGCCAAAGGAACGGTGGCGATCCGGCGGAGCAGGTGATGGGGCCGGTGCGTCGAAGTGTCCACGGATGCCAGCAGCTTCGCGGCGCGCCAGTGCCACAGCGGCAAGCAAGCCGCGCAAGAGCCCCTCCGCGGAGGGGGCCAGGAGAACCGCGGCGCAGCCACTGGAGCAGCGGATCCTGCTGACCGCGACGCTGTGCCTGCTCGCGTTCGGCGCCGTCATGGTCTACAGCGCCTCCTCGCCCCGTTCGCTGCTTGAAGGCCAGGGCAACGGCGGCGGGGCGCTGATCAAGTTCGTTATCTATGGGGCCGTGGGGCTGGTGGCGATGCGCCTGGCCGCCCGCGATGGCCTGCGCTACGCCAAAGCGCTCACCGCGCCGCTGCTGGTCATCTCCTTCGTGCTGGTCGCCGCCGTGCACATCCCCCATCTGGGGGTGGAAGTCAACGGCGCCAAGCGCTGGATCGGGCCGAGCATGCTGCAGTTCCAGCCCTCCGAGCTTCTGAAGATCGCCCTGATCCTGTACAGCGCCGAGCTCCTGGCCCGCCGCCCCGGGCGTGTGCGCAGCGTCAGCGAGCTCTACAACCCGCTGTTGATCGTGGTCGGCGGCGCATGTCTGCTGATCGCCTCCCAGCCGGATCTCGGGACCGCGATGGTGATCGCGTTCACGACCTGCGCGTTGCTGATCGCCGCCGGCATACCGATGCGGACCCTGGCGATCATCGCGGGGTCGGCGCTCGCTGTGGTGGTGGTGTACGCGCTCGTGCAGCCCTACGCGCGTGCGCGTCTGACTTCCTTCATCGATCCGTGGGCGCACGCCTCCCAGAGCGGCTACCAGGCGGTGCAGGGGCAGATCGCGATCGGCTCCGGCGGGCTGTTCGGCGTCGGCCCCGGTCAGTCGGTGCAGAAGATCTTCTACCTGCCGGAGGCCCAGACGGACTTCATCCTGGCGGTGATCGGCGAAGAGTTCGGCGCGTTCGGGATCTGTGCGCTGCTGTCGCTGTATGGGCTGATCGCCTACGCCGGCCTGCGGGCCGCGAAGAAGGCACGCGGCCTGTACAACTCGCTGGTCGCGGTCGGCGTGACCTCGCTGATCCTCTCCCAGGCGCTGTTGAACGCGTTCGCGGTACTCGGGCTGGCGCCGCTCACGGGGGTGCCGCTGCCATTCGTCTCCTACGGCTCGAGCAGCCTGCTGGTGATGCTCGTCTCGATGGGGCTGCTGCTGAACGTGGCGAGCGGCCAGAACAGTCACCTGCGCGCCGTGCGCACACGTGCGGGCGACGCCAAACCCCGCAAACAGGCACGATTGAGCGATGCAAAGGCCAACGATCGTGATCGCGACCGGCGGGACCGCCGGACACGTCGTTCCAGCGCTGGCGGTCGCCGGCGCGCTGCGGGATGAGGGAGCCAGCGTTCACTTCATCGGGGCGGACCGCGCCGAGGCGCAGCTCGTGCCCGCCGCGGGATTCCCGCTGCATCAGATCTCCGTGGCGGGCCTCGACCGTCACAACCCGCTGAAGGCGGCGCTCGCGCTAGCCCGGGCCGCGCTGGCGCTCGCCGGTTCGCTGCGGCTGCTAGCCAAACTGAAACCGGCGGCCGTGCTCGGCGGCGGCGGCTACGTGGCGGGGCCCGTCGGATTGGCCGCCGTCATGTTGCGAGTGCCGCTCGTGCTCAGCGAGGCCGACAGCCACCTCGGGTTGACAAACCGTCTGCTCGCCCGCTTCGCGCGGCGGGTGTGTCTGTCCTTTGCGATCCCCTCGCTTCAAGACGAGCGCTACCTGGTGACCGGCCGCCCGATCCCGGCGGTGCACACCGATCGCGAAAGCGCCCGCCGCGACCTGGGGGTGGCGCCCGGAGAGCCCTGCCTGCTCGTCTTCGGCGGGTCGCTGGGCGCCCGCTCGATCAACCTCGCCGCGATCGCCGCGTTCGCCGGCGCGGACTTCCACGTCCTTCACGTCGCCGGCCGGCGCGACTATCCGCGGCTCGCCGAGCGCGTGGAGCGGGAAAAGGGCTATGACCTGCGCGACTACCTCGACATCGAGGAGTTCTCCGCCGCCCTGGCCGCCGCCGATCTGGTGCTGGCCCGTGCGGGAGGGTCGGTGTTCGAGATCGCCGCCCACGGCCTGCCGGCGATCCTCGTGCCCTACCCGCACGCCTCCGCCGACCACCAGACCACCAACGCGCGCTGGATGTCAGACGCGGGCGCCGCGGTCGTGATCTCCGACGCACAGCTCGACGCCGGTCATCTGCGCCAGACCGTCGATGCCCTGTTCGCGGATGAGCGGCGGCTGGGGGAGATGGCAGGAGCTTCGCTTGCGCTCGCCCGCCCGGACGCCGCGAAGCTGATCGCCGGCGAGCTCCTACGGGCGGCCGGGCGGTGAACCCTCGCGGGGGCCCGTGGGAGGGGCGCAGCCTTCACTTCATCGGCGTCGGCGGCGCGGGGATGAGCGCCTACGCCAGGGCCGCCCACGCACTCGGCGCTCAGATCACAGGCTCAGATCGCGCGGACTCCCCCTACCTGCAGGGGCTGCGCGCCGACGGAGTACTCGCGGCGTCGATCGGCCACGACGCCGCGAACATCCCGCCCAAAGGCGACGTCCAGGTCGTCTACTCGAGCGCTGTTTCACCCGATAACCCGGAGCGTCTCGGCGCCCGGCAGCGGGGGCTGCGCGAGTCCCCGCGGGCGGAGCTGCTCGGGGAATTGAGCGCGCTGCGGCGCACGATCGCGGTCGCCGGCACCCACGGCAAGACGACCACTGCCTCGATGCTCGTGCATGCCCTGCGCGGCGCGGGCCTCGATCCCGGCTGGCTCGTCGGGGGATCGATCGGCGGCGGGCTGCCAAACGGCCACTGGAGCGAGGGGGAATGGCTTGTGATCGAGGCCGACGAGTCCGATCGGTCGATGCTGAGCCTGTCCGTCGAGATCGCGCTGCTCACCAACGTGGAGCTCGACCACCACGCCACCTTCTCCTCGCTGGCGCAGCTGAGCGACACCTTCCGCGAGTTCCTGAAGGGCGCAGGTCAAGCGGTCATATGGGATCGTCCGGAGCTCCTGGAGCTGCGCCAGGGGCCGTCCGTCCCCTACGACGTGCCCTCCCCGGCGCTGGCCGACGGCGGCTCGGTCTTCACCTGGCGGGAGCGGGAGGTGACGCTGCGGGTGCCGGGTGCGCACAATGCGCTGAACGCCGCCGGCGCGCTCGAGGCGACACGTCTCACCGGCGGGGATCTGGCCCCGGCGATCGCCGCGCTCGGCCAGTTCACCGGCGCCGGGCGACGTTTTCAGAAGCTGGGGGAGACCAGCGGCGGGGCGGTGGTGTACGACGACTACGCGCACCATCCCACGGAGGTCACGGCGACCCTGCGCGGCGCCCGCACGCTCGAGCACCGCCGGCTGCTGGCCGTCTTTCAGCCGCACCTGTTCTCGCGCACCGCGCTGCTCGCCCGGGAGTTCGGGCGGGCGCTACAGCTCGCCGACGTGACCGTTGTGCTCGATGTGTATCCCGCCCGGGAGCGGGCGGAGGACTTCCCGGGAGTCAGCGGCCTGTTGATCGCCCAGGCGGCCGCCGAGTACGCCGGCGGGCGGACCGTCTACTGGCTGCCCGGATTCGACGAGGCACAGCGTGTCCTGGCGGACATCCTGACGGCGGGGGACGTGTGCGTGGTGATGGGCGCGGGGGACATCAACCAGCTCGGGTCGAGGCTGCTGGATGGCTGATCGGCCGCCCACCTGGGTGCGCACCGACGTGCCGCTCGAGCGGTTCTCCACGATCAGGACGGGGGGGCGGGCCGAGTACTTCGCGCGGGTCTCCGAGGAGCAGCCGCTGCTGCAGCTGCTTGGCTGGGCGGCAGGGACGGGCACGGCCGTGGCGGTCGTCGGATCGGGGTCGAATCTCCTGATCTCCGACGAGGGCGTCGCGGGGCTCGTGCTCAAGCTCGACGGGCGGCTCGCCGCGATCGAGCTAGAAGGCGAGCGGCTGCTCTGCGGCGGCGGAGCGCGTCTGCCGGCCGTCGCGGCCCGCTGCGCGCGGGAGGGCCTGTCCGGAATCGAGTTTGGCGTGAACATCCCCGGGACCGTCGGCGGGGCGGTGAGGATGAACGCAAACGCCTACGGCGGGGAGCTCTCCCGCGTCCTTCAGTGGGTTGAGATCGCCACCGCCGGGGGCCTCGAGCGCCGCGCGGTGGGCGAGCTCGGCTTCTCCTACCGAAGCTCGAAGCTGAAGGAGGGGGAGATCGTCACCCGGGCGAGCTTCCTGCTGACTCCCGGCGAGCCGGCCGCCGTCAAGGCGACGCTCGCGCGGATGCGAGAGGCCCGCCACGACGCCCAGCCGCAGGGCATCAAGACATTCGGCTCGACGTTCAAGAACCCGGACGACGCGCGGGCTGAGGGCAGGACCGCCGGGCTGCTGCTGTCGCAGGCCGGCTGTAACGGGCTGCAGGTCGGCGGGGCACGCTTCGCGCCCAAGCACGCCAACTTCATCGAGAACACCGGGTCGGCGAGCACCGCCGATGTACTCGCGCTGATGGCCCTGGGCCGGGGGAGGGTGCTCGAGCGCTTCGGGGTGGCGCTCGAGCCCGAGGTGCAGACGCTCGGAGACGTGCGCTTCCCCTGGCGACAGACAACCTGAACAAGCGCCCTAGGCTCGAGGCGCTGCTCCGCTATGTCGGGGACCGCGAGGGCGAGGTGAACAGGACCTGAACCGATCCGAGGCGGCTAGGCTGCGGCCGGCTCCTCGACGAGGTCCACGCGATCGGTGTAGAAGGCGACGTGATCCTTGATCTCGGCCACCGCGTCGTAGGGAGCGCGATACTGCCAGACGGAGTTCTTCAGCGCATCGCCACCCTCGGGGATGCTGTAGTAGCCGGCGTCCCCCTTGTAGGGGCAGTAGGTCGCATGATCGGTCGCGACCAGCCGGCTCTGATCGACGTCCTCGAAGGGCACGTACTGGACCGGCGGATAGTTCGCCTCGCGCAGCGTCAGCGCATTGTGGGTGTCGGCCAGGACCTGTCCGCCGACCGAGACCACCACCCGTTTCGGGTTGCGCTCGATCGTGATGGGATGGTCGGGGCCGGGCTGCAATCTGGGTCTGTCATTCATCTGCTCATCTCCTCTCGGGGGTCCTCCCAGCTTCGCACGCTCGCGCGCCGGACCGAAGCCCTTGCTGCGTGCGAGCCCTGAAGCTCCGTCTCCCGGCGCATGCCGGCTGTCGGTCGTAGGCTTGGTCGTGTGAACGAGCCCCTCGAAGGCGAAGTCGTGGGACTGCGGGAGCGCTCGCCATCGCTGCCGGTGCGCCTGGCGGTCTCCTGGCTGACCAATGCCCTGATCCTGGCGATCGTCGCTGGACTGCTCAGCGGGGTTCATGTGCGCAACGCCGGTTCTCTGCTGGCTGCTGCCGGGGTCTTCGGTGTGCTCAACACGATTCTCAAGCCGCTGCTTCGCTTTGCCACCCTGCCCCTGGCGCTGCTGACGTTCGGGATTGCTTGGTTCTTCGTGGCAATGCTGATGCTCGCGATCACCAAGACGCTCGTCGGCGGCTTTCACATCGACGGCTTCTGGACGCTCGTGGCGGCGACGCTGATCGTCTGGCTGGTCAACCTCGTGCTCGATCTCGCTCCCGGCCCGTGGCAGGTGACCGGCCGGCGCAGGCGGATCAGGCGAATCCGCCCGTAGCGCGGCCGAGCCCTCACTGAGGGGATCAGCCGAGCTTCAGCTCGACCTTAGGGTCGATTTGGCTCGCTGCCAGCAGCGATGCCACGAAGGTCGCCAGCAGCAGGTCTCGGAGCTTCTCGCGCGGTAGATCCTTGGTTTGGGTCCAGTCGAGGATCGCCGCGTCCATGTAGCCGAGCCAGCCTTTGACGGCGGTCCGCAGTGCGGGCCGCGGCTTTCGCCTTCCGGTCAGCTCCTTCAGAGCCATCTCCATGGTCCGCTCGCGAAACCCCTCCACCAGCTCCCGCGCGGCAGGTAGCGAGGCGGCGCTCTGCATCAGCTTCGACCAGGTGTCGCCGCTCGCCTCGATCCACCCCAGGTACGCGTCGAGGCTGGCCGTCAGCTGCTCGACGGGCGTACCCTCGCCACTCGGCTCGATCAGCGCCTGAAGCTCGGAGGCTGCCTCCGTCACCGCCGCTATGAACAGGTCGTTCTTGGACGGGAAGTAGTGATAGAGCAACGGCTTGGAGACGCCCGCCGCCTCGGCGATCTGGCGCATCGAGATCTCCTCGAAGGCATGCGTCGCGAACAGGGCCGACCCTGCGTCAAGTAGTTGCCGGCGGCGCTCGTCAACCTGCAGGCGGGTGTAGGCGGGTTCGCCGGCCATCGCTCGAAGTCTAGTCGATCAGCGGTCAACAACTTGTTGAACGGCGGTTGACAAGCGTGGGGAACTTGCTCTACGGTGTTATCTACCATCGGTCAATTAGCAGGAAAGGCAGGTACGCCGCCATGGCCCAAAGTCCCCAGGAAACCAGCATCGCAGCCCTCGAAGACCGGCTCCTCGCCACGGCTGACGCGCTCGGTGAGGAGCTGCTCTCGCTCGAGGAGCGTCTGCGGCGCCTCGAGCTGGCCGTCACCGCGCCGGCGCTCGTAACGGCGCGCCATGCCTCGGGCGAGATCGCGGTTGCCCCATCGACGCATGACGAAAGGCCGAGCTTCGAGGAGCGCCACCGCGGCGTGCCGCTGACGGCGAGCACGGGAGCCCTGTGGGGCGCGCACGGCGCACGGCGGGGCGGCGAGTGCGACACGGCCAGGCGCCGCTCCGAGCGAGCCGCGATCCAGGCGTCCTGGAGCGATCTGATCGGCGGACGGATCCTCGCCTGGGTGGGCGGCGCGGCGGTGGCGCTCGGCATCGCGATGTTCCTGGCTCTGGCGATCTCCCACGGCTGGATCGGCGAGGAGGCTCGTACGCTGCTCGCGGGAGTCGTGTCGCTGGCGCTGCTCGGCGGAGGGACATGGCTGCACGACCGTCGCGGTCGCACCGAGGCGGCCGTGGCGGTGGTCGGCACGGCGGTGGCCGGCCTGTTCACGACGCTGACCGTCGCGGGCTCCGTTTACGAGCTGATCCCGGGTGTGCTGGCTCTCGCCGGCGCGATGGCGGTCGGTGCGGTGGCGACGGTCCTGGCGATCCGCTGGGCCGGCCGGCCGATCGCGGGCCTCGGGCTGGTCGGCGCGCTCGCCGCGCCCGCACTGGTCGGCGCGCCGGCCGACGGCGTGACGCTGGCGATGCTGCTGGCGACGGCGGTGTGCGCGATGTGGGTCGCCGCCCGCCAGCGGTGGGCATGGGTGACGCTGGCGACGGTCGCGGTCTGCGCACCGGAGTGGGCGATCCCGATGCTGGAAGGCCAGCCCGTCGCAAGCGACCTGTTCGTGCTCGGCGCCTTCGCCGGCCTTGGGCTCGCGGGAGCGGTGGCCCTCGCAGGAGACGGCGAGGCCACGAGGACAGCGCCGACAGCGCTCGCGACGCTGACGCTCAGCGCACTCCTCACGGGACTCTTCGGCCGCTACGCCCTGGGCACGGGCACGACCGGCAGCCTGTGGCTCGCGGCGCTCGCGGCCGCCCACCTGCTGATCGGTGCGGTATCGCCGCGCCGCCTCGCGCTGGGAGCGAACCTGCGCAGCGTCCTGATCGGGCTGGGCGTCGCGATCGGCGACGTGGCTTTCGCGCTCAGCTTCCACGGCCTGGCGCTCGCGATCGGCTGGGGCGCGAGCGGCGTCCTGCTGGCCGCCGCCGGGCGCCGGGCCGGGCTCGGCGGGCGCACCGAGACGGTCCGCGAGATCGGCGTCGGCGTGCAGATCTCCCTGGCGCTCGTCCGGGCGCTGATCGACGCGCCACCGGAGAACCTGATGAGTGGTCATCCCGAGCTCACTGGCATGGTGTCGCTGGCGGCGGTCGCGGCCGGCTGCATGGCCTGCGCCCACCTGACGGGCAGGAGTCGCGGGGCGCATACCGTGTTTGCCGGCGGGGGATTGGCGGCGATCGCCTACCTGACCGCCTCGACACTGGACGGACCAGCTCTGGTGGCCGCGTGGGCCGCAACGGCCCTCGCCCTGGCGACGCTGGAGCACCGAACGCAGGCGATCGCCGCTGGTGTGGGCGGGCTGGTCTTCGCCGGTGCGGCCGCCGCCTACACGCTGATCGCGGTCGCGCCGCCGACGGGACTGACCGGCGGCGACGCCGACCTTGATGGCGCCGCCGTCGCCTTGGTGTCGCTGGCGGCCACGTGCTGGCGGGCCGGGCTGATCCAGACGCCCGCGGGCACGCGGCGCCAGCTCGCCTCGATCGCCTCCGGCGCGATGCTGCTGTACCTAGCCTCATTGGCGGTCGCCACCCTGCCGCAGGGCCAGGTTGCCCTCAGCGCCCTGTGGGGAGCCGCCGGCGTCGCGGCCTTGATCGTCGGGCTACGGCACAACATCGCCCTGCTGCGCAACGTCGCGCTCGGGATGCTGCTCGCAACCGTCGGCAAGGTCTTTCTCTATGACCTCTCGACGCTCGCGTCGATCGCCCGTGTGATCTCGTTCCTGGTGCTCGGCTTGCTGCTGCTCGCAGGCGCCTTCGCATACCAGCGGCTGCGCCCTCCGCCGCAGCCCGACATGCGGGCGGTGCACCCCAGCCAACGTTGAGGAGGACGCGGGCGGGAGGCCGCCCGGCGTGGCAGACGAATCCTCGCCGCGGTTGCAAAAGGGTATGACGGGTGCCCGGATGGACCCACAACCGTCTCGCCCTGAGCGGCGTCCCCTCCAACGGCGCCCGGCGAGGAACTGGGGGCGCCCCGCGAGAACTTCGAAACGCTGCCGCATGGCGGGTGGACGTGCGGTGTGACGCCGCCTCCCGGATCGACCCACGTCTCGTGGCTGAGCACCTCGTGCCCGTCCTCCACGGTCGTCCAGAAGTGGCTGGGCATTCCTGCGGTAGGGGTTCGGGGCGAGAGGTCGAAAAGATCGGCAATGGACCGCTCTTTCGCCGCCCGGGGACCGTTCGCCGCAGTGCGTAACGGCTCGCGGCGCCGCGGTGCCCGGTCGATCCCCCTGGGGCGGCTGTGGGGGTTCATCGGCTCTCACCGCCGAGTGCGTCTGATCCTGCTGTGTGTCCTGTCGGCGCTGGCGCTGCTCGCAGGCGGCTGGCTGGCGCTGCGCCACAGCTCGTTGGTTGCAGTCGAGCACGTACACATCAGCGGGGTGCACGGCGTGCAGGAGCACGAGGTGCGCCGCGCGCTGGAACTGGCGGGTAAGGGCATGAGCACACTCGACGTGCAGCCCGCCGCACTGGCGGCCGCCGTCAGATCCTTCCCGCAGGTCGCCACCGTGCACGCGAGCGCGAGCTTTCCCCACACGCTGCGCATCACCGTCACCGAGCAGCTCCCGGTCGCCGTCATCGTCGCGGGCTCACAGCGCACGGCGCTGGCCGCAAACGGCACGGTCCTCGGCTCCGCCTTCGCCTCGGGGACACTGCCCGTGGTTGACGGGCAGACCCTCCCCCTGCGGCGCGTCAGCGAACCGCAGATACGCGCCTACCTGACAGTGCTGGGCGCCGCTCCCACGACGCTCGATCGACTCGCCAGCCGTGCCTACAGCACCCCGAAGGGGCTCACCGTCGCGATGCGCAACGGACTGCTCGTGTACTTCGGCGACGACACCCGCCCGCATGCCAAGTGGCTCTCCCTCGCGCGTGTGCTGTCCGATCCGACCTCCGCCGGAGCCTCATACGTGGACGTGCGCCTGCCCGAACGACCGGCCGCCGGATTCCAGGGCAGCGAAAGCGCACGCCAGACCTCAGAACAAACCGCTGGCCTGGATCCCAACTCGGCGGCGCTCGCGCAGACACTCGAAGGAGCGATCACCGGCACCTCTAGCAAAACCACCACTACAACCCCCGCGACCACGAGCGGCGAATCCGAAACACAGAGCCAGGAATCCGAAGCGTCGGGCTCCTCAAGCGAAAGCCCACCGACCGCAGAAACAGCGACCGCGACCCCCGCAAACGGAGGCTAAACCTCAACCTTAGGTATATGTCGGTGTTTGCCCGTCTCTCACCCGATGGTTGAGAGTTCCCGGTTCTGCAACGAATGTTGCGAGTCTCAGCGTTGTCGTTGACAGGGCGAAGATCCCTGCATAACGTGCATAATCTGGTGATTCAGCCCGACACCTGAGCTGAACACTCAATATCTACTGAAGGCTTCGGACGGATTAATCATGGAGAGCAGCGGCAGCTATCTGGCAGTCATCAAGGTCGTGGGAGTGGGAGGCGGCGGCACCAACGCCGTCAGCCGCATGGTTGACGCCGGCCTGCGCGGAGTGGAGTTCATTGCGGCCAACACCGACGCCCAGGCGCTGGCGATGCTCGAGGCGGATATGAAGCTGAACATCGGCCACGAGTCCACCAAGGGACTCGGCGCCGGCGCCAACCCGGAGGTCGGCTTCGCCGCCGCCGCCGAGTCGCGCGACGACATCAAGGAAGCGCTGAAGGGCGCGGACATGGTGTTCGTGACCGCCGGCGAGGGCGGAGGAACCGGCACCGGCGCGGCACCCGTGATCGCGGAGATCGCCAAGAGCGAGATCGGCGCACTGACCGTCGGCGTCGTCACCCGCCCATTCGAGTTCGAGGGCAGCCAGCGCTCGCGTCAGGCGACCGAGGGCATCGAGCGGCTGCGCGAGGTCGTGGACACCCTGATCGTGATCCCCAACGAGAAGCTCCTGAGCGTGATCGAGCGGCGCACCTCGATGCTCGACGCGTTCCGTGAGGCCGACGACGTGCTGCGCCAGGGGGTGCAGGGCATCACCGACCTGATCACGATCCCCGGCCTGATCAACCTCGACTTCGCCGACGTGCGCACGATCATGCAGGACGCCGGCTCCGCGCTGATGGGCATCGGCTCGGCCAGCGGCGAGAACCGCTGCGCGGAAGCGGCAAAGGCGGCCATCTCCTCGCCGCTGTTGGAAGAGTCGGTCAGCGGCGCCACCGGGATCCTCCTGAACATCACCGGCGGCAAGGACCTCGGCCTGTTCGAGGTCAACGAAGCCGCCGAGATCATCCAGAACGAGGCCGACGCGAACGCCAACATCATCTTTGGCTCAGTGATCGACGACGGCATGTCAGAGGAGGTGCGGGTCACCGTGATCGGCACCGGCTTTGACCATCGCCCCGGACGGGCGCTGGCAGCGACCGCGCCCGCCGCGAGGGACGCCCCGACCGCGGACCGCGAATCGGTGACCGCGAGCGCTCGACGCTCGAGATCTCAGACGACGACATCGACGTCCCGCCGTTCCTGAGATAGACGCGGCTACACGGCGCCGAGGGCCGCGGTCAGCCGCGTCGGCGCTTCAAGCGCCGGCCAGTGCCCGATGTCCTCGAGCGCCGTCAGTGGAGCGTCCGGCAGACGCTCACCGATCCGCTGCGCCATGTGCGCGCCGGAGATCGGGTCGAGCATCCCCCACACGAACGACAGCGGCACGTCCGTGTGCTCGAGCGCATCGACCCAGCGCTCGGCGTTGACCGTGCGATCGTCCATGTAGCGGATCAGGCGATGGACGATCCGATGCCCGTCATCGCGGCTCATCGAACGCCAGATATCGGCGAGATCCTCGCTCGCCGGGAAGTCCTCGGCGAAGTCGGCCCGAGGGCCATGCTCCACAGCTCCTCGTTGATGTTGGCGCTGATCTGGGGTCCCTGCACCGGGTCGAGTAGCGCCAGCTGCCCTGGCTGCGGTCGATAGACGTCCGGGTACAGGCCGCCGTTGAGCAGGTGCACGCCAACCAGCTCCACGCGCAGAGAACCTTCGGCGCGCCGGGCGAGCAGCTCCTGGGTGACCGACACCGCATAGTCGTGCGCCACGAGGATGGTCGAGGTGATCCCCTCGCGCGCCCACAGCGCCTGCACGAGGTCAGCCTGCTCGTGGATCGAGTAGTCGTGGTCGGCCGGCTTCTCCGAGGCGCCGAACCCCAGGAAGTCAAAGAGCAGCAGCTCGTGGCGCTCGGCGAGCACCGGCAGGACCCTGGCCCAGTCATAGGAAGAGCTCGGAAACCCGTGCAGCAACGTCATCGCCGGGCCCTCGCCTACGCGCCTGAGAAAGATCGCACGGTCAGCCTCGCCCAGCCGAACCTCGACCCGCTGCCCCTCTGACCACCACCCCTCGATCCCGTCCACCGGGCGATTATCACACAGCCACCCGGCCCTCCGACGGCGCCGGCTTCTCCGGTCCCCGAGACCGCGGAGCGCTCCTGCGGACGCATGAGAGTTCTCATTGTGGGAGCGGCGAGGACAGCGAACGTTGCCGGGGTCCCCTTCGATAGCCTTGGGGCGGTGGCGACACCGCCCCCAATCACGCCCAGGCGCACCCCCCTTCACGCTCGCCACACGGCGGCGGGCGCAAAGATGGTGGACTTCGCCGGCTGGGAGATGCCTGTCCAGTACGAGAGCGTGCGCGAGGAGCACCTGGCGGTGCGCAGCGACGTCGGCATGTTCGATGTCTCGCACATGGGCGAGATCGAGACCAGCGGACCGGGGGCGCTCGGGCTGCTGCAGCGGCTGCTCTCAAACGACGTGTCGCAGATCGCTTTCGACGGCTGGACGGGCGGCGCGCAATACGGGGTGATCTGTGAAGAGGACGGCGGCGTGCTCGACGACTTGATCACCTATCGCCTGGACTCCGAGCGCTACCTGACGGTCACCAACGCCTCAAACCACGAGTCCGACCTCGCCTGGTTTCACAAGCACGCCGAGGACCTCGAAGGGGTCGATGTCAGCGACCGCATCGGCGACTACGCGATGCTGGCCGTGCAGGGCCCACGCGCGCGAGAGATCGTGCAGGCGATCTCCGACTCGCCGCTGCCGGGACGCATGACCGCCGCGACACGTCGTCTCGCGGGCGCGGAGGTGCTCGTGTGCGGCACCGGCTACACGGGCGAGGACGGCGTGGAGCTGCTCGCCGACCCAGCCGACGCGGACGGGCTGTGGGCCGAGCTGGTGCGCCGCGGTGCGGCGCCCGCCGGACTGGCCGCACGCGACACGCTGCGCCTGGAGGCCTGCTTTGCGCTGTATGGAAACGAGCTCTCGCGCGAGCGCAACCCGATCGAAGCGGGGCTGGGCTGGTGCTGCAAGGAGGACACGAACTTCATCGGCTCGGAGGCGATCGCCGCGATCCGCGCCCACGGGCCCTCCAACCGGCTGGTCGCGTTCTCGATCGACGGCCCCGGCATCGCCCGCCAGGGCAACCCGATCAGCGGCGGCGGGGAGGTCACCAGTGGAACGCTCTCCCCATCCCTGGGGGTGGGGGTGGGAATGGCCTACGTGCCCGCCGGTGACGCCGCGGTGGGCACCCGGCTTGAGATCGACGTCCGTGGCAAGATGCGCCCAGCCGTCATACAAGAGAAGCCGCTCTACCGGAAAGGCGCGTGAATGACAGACGCCAGCTACCCCGAGGATCTGCTGTATCACCCCGAGCACGACTGGGCGCGAATCGACGCCTCAGACCAGAACCTGGCGACGCTCGGCATCACGTGGTACGCCCAGGACTCCCTCGGCGAGGTCGTCTTTCTGGAGCTGCCGCAGGTCGGGACGACGCTCACCGCCGGCGAGCCCTACGCCGAGGTCGAGTCCGTCAAGGCGGTATCTGACGTGATCGCCCCGCTGTCCGGTGAGATCGTGCAGGTCAACGAGCAACTCGCCGACGACCCGCAGAAGATCAACGAAGACCCCTACGGGGAGGGCTGGCTGGTCAAGGTGCGCACAACCGACGAGGCCGAGCGCGGCGGGCTGCTGGACGCCGCCGCCTACCGCGCGATCCTGGGCGGCTAGGCTGAGAGGAAGTTGAGCCGCTACACCTCCATCACCCCGCAGGACCTCGACGCGATGCTCGCGGCGATCGGGGTTGGATCGCTGCGGGAGATCTTCGATCGTCAGATCCCCGCCGGCGTGCGGCTGGAGCGCGAGCTCGACCTGCCCGCCGGCCAACCCGAGCAGGACGTCTACGAGCATCTGCGCTCGTTGGCCGCCCGCAACACCAGCACCGAGGACGAGCTGAGCTTCCTCGGCGCCGGCATGTACGACCACTACGTACCGGCGGTGATCGACATGCTGATGGAGCGCTCTGAGTTCCTGACCCCCTACACGCCCTACCAGCCGGAGATCTCCCAGGGCGGCCTGCAGGTCATGTTCGAGTACCAGACAGCGATCTGTGAGCTGACCGGCCTGCCGGTCTCAAACGCCTCCACCTACGAGGGCCCCTCGGCCGTCGCCGCCGCGGGCTATCTGGCAAAGCTGCACAACGGTCGCGGGCGCTTCGTGATCAGCTCAGGCCTTCACCCGCACACGATCCAGACACTCAAGACATACGCCCACGGCTACGACATGCAGGTTGTCGAAGTACCGCTACGCGACGGGGTCACCGACCCGGATGCGTGGGCGGCGGCGATCGACGAGAACACCAGCGCCGCGATCCTTGCCCAGCCCAACTTCTACGGCGCCGTCGAGGACGCTCAGGCGCTCAGTGACGCCGCTCACGCCGCCGGCGAGGATGAGAATCCCACCCACCCGGTCGTCGTCGCCCAGGTCGATCCGCTGACGCTGGGCATCCTCGAGCCCCCCGGTGAGTGCGGCGTTGACGTGGCCGTCGGCGAGGGCCAGTCGCTGGGCAACCGTCTGGACTTCGGCGGGCCTTCCTTCGGCCTGTTCGCCGCGCGCGAGGAGTACCTGCGGCGCATGCCCGGGCGGATCGCCGGGGAGACCCTCGACGTTGACGGCCGCCGTGGCTTCGTGCTGACCCTGCAGACCCGCGAGCAGCATATCCGCCGCGAGAAGGCGACCTCCAACATCTGCACCGCACAGGCGCTCAACGCGCTCGGCGGCGTCGTCTACCTCTCCTGGCTTGGCCGGAAGGGGATCGTGGAGCTGGGCGAGCTGCTGCTGGCCCGCACCCACTACGCACGCGAGACGCTGACGGCGCTGGACGGCATCCAGGCGCTGCACGGCGCGCCCGTGGTGCGCGAGTTCGCCTTGCGCCTGGACGCCGATGTCGCCGCTGTGCGCCGCCGCTGCGCCGAGCAGGGCATCAACCCCGGCGCCGACCTGCAGGCCCTGACCGGCCGGGCCGAGGACGCCGGCGGGCTGCTGGTGGCGATCACCGAGCGCCGCTCGCGAACGGACATCGACCGGCTCGCCGAGGTGCTGGGCGCCGCGGTCGCGGCAGAGCGGGCGGAAATCGAGACCCACCCATCTGCGGTGCCGGCATGAGTCCGATCGACGAGAACCACCTGCACGCCGACCCCGGCATCGAGGTTCACGTGGAGCAGCATTCCCATCACGCCGCGCCTCCCACCCGTGCCGGGGCGCCCACGCCGCTGCAGCGCGACCGCGCCCGCACGATCTTCCAGAAGGGCGCCCCCGGGCGTCGCGCCTTTACCTGTCCGGAGATGGACGTACCGCAGGCGCCCGCGCAGGCGCTGCCCGAGCACCTGCGCCGCTCTGTCCCGCCGCGTCTACCTGAGATCTCAGAGCCCGAGATCGTGCGCCACTATGTCGGCCTGTCCAAGCGCAACTTCGACCTGGACTCGGGCTTCTACCCGCTGGGCTCGTGCACGATGAAGCACAACCCCCGCCTGCACGAGCGGGCCGCCGCCATGCCCGGTCACGCGCGCCTGCACCCGTTGCAGGATCCCGAGCGCGCCCAGGGAGCACTGGAGCTGATGTGGAACCTGCAGCAGGCCCTGGCAGAGGTCTCGGGTCTGCCTCACGTCTCGCTGCAGCCATCGGCGGGCTCCCACGGCGAGCTCGCGGGCGTGCTCTTGACACGCGCCTACCACGAGGACCGGGGCGAGTCCCGCCACAAGGTGCTGACGCCCGACACCGCCCACGGCACAAACCCGGCGACCGTCACGATGGCGGGCCTGGGGGTAGTCAAGGTCGCCACCAACGCCGACGGCGGCGTCTACATCGAGGATCTGCGCGCCAAGGCCGACGGCGACGTTGCCTGCTTGATGCTCACCAACCCCAATACGCTCGGTCTGTTCGATCCCAACATCGCCGAGATCGCCGAGATCGTGCACGGCGTCGGCGCGACGCTCTACTACGACGGCGCCAACCTCAACGCCGTCATGGGCCTCTCCCGCCCGGGCGACATGGGTTTCGACATCGTCCACTTCAACCTGCACAAGTCCTTCACCCAGCCACACGGCGGCGGCGGACCGGGCTCCGGCCCGATCGCCGTGTCCGACCGGGTCGCGCCCTACCTGCCCGTGCCGGTACTCGCGCGCACGAGCGACGGCGACTTCACGCTCGATCAGGACCGGCCAAAGTCGATCGGCCGTCTGCGTGGTTTTCACGGCAACTACGGCTGCTTCGTGCGCTCCTACGCCTACATCCGCTCGCTCGGCGGCGACGGCCTGAAGGACGCCTCCGAAACGGCTGTGCTGAACGCCAACTACCTGCTGGCGCGTCTGCGGAACACGTCCCACCCGCCCATCGCCGAGCACCTGCCGCTGGCCTACGGCGAGCTGTGCATGCACGAGTTCGTGCTCTCGGGCGGTCCGATGAAGCGCAATCTGCAGATCAAGACGCTCGATCTCGCCAAGCGGCTGCTGGACTTCGGCTTTCACCCGCCGACCGTCTACTTCCCGCTGCTGGTGGACGAGGCGCTGATGGTCGAGCCGACCGAGACCGAGACCAAGGAGACGCTCGACGCTTTCGCGGAAGCGGTTGCGGCGATCCTCGCCGAGGCCGCCGAGGACCCCGAGATCGCCATGCAGGCTCCTTACACGACCCCCGTCCGGCGGCTGGACGAGGTCGCCGCCGCCAAGAACCCCGTGATCAGAGAGGTATTGAGCTGATGGAGCACCGCAAACTCGGCCAGACCGGCATCAGCGTGAGCCCCCTGTGCCTGGGGGCGATGATGTTCGGAGCCTGGGGCAACACCGATCACGACGACTCGATCCGCATCATCCACCACGCCCTGGACGCGGGCATCAACTTCATCGACACCGCCGACGTCTACTCGCGCGGCGAGTCCGAGGAGATCGTCGGCAAGGCCCTCGCCGGCGGCCGTCGCGACGCGGTCGTGCTCGCCACCAAGGCCCACGGCAAGATGCACGACACCGACACCAACCAATTCGGAAACTCCCGCCGCTGGTTGGTCGCAGAGGTCGAGAACAGCCTCAAACGGCTCAAAACCGACTACATCGACCTCTACCAGATCCACCGTCCAGAGCCAGATACCGACATCGACCAGACGCTCGGCGCGCTGAGCGATCTCGTGGCCGCCGGCAAGGTCCGCGCGATCGGCTCCTCGACCTTCCCGGCCTGGCAGATCGTGCAGGCCCAGTGGACCGCGCAGGAGCGCGGCCGCGAGCGCTTCATGTGCGAGCAGCCGCCCTACTCGATGCTGATCCGCTCGATCGAGCGCGACGTCCTGCCCGTCTGTCGGGAGTACGGCATGGGCGTCATACCCTGGAGCCCGCTGGCCGGCGGCTGGCTGTCGGGGCGCTACTCCAAGGGCGCCTCCGAGTCCCCGGGCGACAGCCGCCGCGCACAGATGATCCCCTCGCGCTACGACATGTCGATCCCGGCCAACCAGGCCAAGCTAGCGGCCGCCCAGGCACTCGGCGAGCTCGCCGAGCAGGCCGGCATCTCGATGATCGAGATGTCGCTCGGCTTCGTCACCTCCCATCCCGCGGTGACCGCGGCGATCATCGGCCCGCGCACGATGGAGCAGCTGCAGAGCCAGCTGGGAGCGCTCGAGCGCCCCGTCCTGTCCGGCGAGCTGCTCGACCGGATCGACGAGGTGGTCGCGCCCGGCACGAACGTCAACCAGGCAGACACCGGCTGGGACCCGCCATGGCTCACCGACAGCTCGCTGCGGCGCCGCTGAGCCGGGAGCACCGATGCGCATCTTCTCCGGCATCCAGCCCACCGGGCGCAAGCACCTCGGCAACTACATCGGCGCGATCGCCCAGTACGTATCGAGCCAGGAGCGCGGCGAGGGCATCTTCTGCATCGTCGATCTGCACGCGCTCACCGTCGCATACGACCCCGGCGAACTGCGCGAGCGGCTGTATGACACGACCGCGATCCTGCTCGCCGCGGGCCTTGACCCGGAGCGCTGCATCCTCTTCCGCCAGAGCGACGTGCGCGAGCACACCGAGCTGACCTGGCTGCTGTCCAGCGTCACCGAACTGGGGCGGCTCGAGCGCATGCACCAGTTCCGCGACAAGTCAGAGTCCCAGCGGCAGATGGTGCGCGCCGGGCTGCTGTTCTACCCGGTGCTGATGGCGGCGGACGTGCTCGCCTACCGCGCGCAGGAGGTGCCCGTCGGCGAGGACCAGCGCGAGCACGTCGAGCTGATGCGCGACGTGGCCGACAACTTCAACCGCCGCTTCGCGGCAGGCGCGGAGGTGCTGACCGTGCCCGCGCTGCGCATGCCCGCGGTGGGCGCCCGGATCATGGACCTGCAGGACCCCTCGCGGAAGATGTCCACCACCGGCAGCTCCGAGCAGGGCACCGTGTACGTGCTCGACGAGCCCGAGGCGATCGAGAAGAAGTTCAAGAGCGCGGTCACCGACTCCGGCAGCGAGGTGCGCCGCTCAGCGGAGAAGCCCGGCATCTCAAACCTGATCGAAATCCTCGCCGCCGTGCGCGGCACCGACCCGGACGCTGTCGAGGCGGAGCTCGCCCAGGCACGCTACGGCGAATTCAAGGGAGCCGTCGCCAAGGCGGTGATCGAGTACCTGAGCCCGGTGCGCGAGCGCTACCAGCAGCTGCGCGCCGATGAGGCGGCGCTCGAGGCGATGCTCGCCGACGGCGCGGCGAGGGCCCGCGAGATCGCCGCCGACACCCTCGCCGACGTTCGCGATCGCATGGGCGTCGGAACTGCCCGTCAGGGCGGCACGCTACGGTGAGCGGGTGAGCCTCGCCTCGATCGAGCTGGACGTCGATGTGTTCAGCGGACCGTTTGATCTGCTGCTGGCGCTGATCCTGCGCGAGGAGGTCGATCTGCTCGAACTGCGCCTCGCCGAAGTCGTGCTCGCCTACCTGGACCATCTCCACGAGCGCGGCGAGCTGGACCTCGAGACCGCCACCGAATTCATCCTCCTGATAGCGGCGCTGCTGGAACTGAAGTCCAGGCTGATGCTCTCCGGCGAGGAGGAGGAGCTGCTGGACCTCGAGCCCGAACAGGCCGCCGAGGAGCTGCTCGAGAGGATGCTCGACGCCAGCCGCTACCGGTCCGCCGCCACACACCTCAAGGAGCTGCTGGCAGAGCAGGAGGGGGTCCGCTTCCGTCACGCTCCGCTACCGGACTACCTGCGCCGCCACCAGCCCGACCTGGTGGAGGGCTCGGAGGACCCGACCGCGCTGGCCGCCGCCCTCGGAGGGCTACTGCGGATGCCCCCGGCGATCAACCTGCGCCACATCAGCATCGCGCGGGTCACCGTTCCCGAACGCATCTCGCACCTGCGCAGGCTGCTCTCACGGGGCAGCTTCTCCTTCGAGGAGGCGATCACCGGCGCCGATCGCGTCACGGTCGCTGTCACGATCTTCGCGCTGCTGGAGCTCTACAAACGCGGCGAGGCCAACTGGGAACAGACCGAGTCCTTCGGCGAGATAGCCATCCACGCTTGTGGCGCCGAGCACCAGACGGCCGGTAAGATAGCCGGGTGAGTGAGGAGCGCGATCGGCCGCCAAGCGAGGAGCTCGATCAGACGGGTCCAGGCGACCGAAGCCTCCAGATAGTGCTGGAATCGCTGCTGTTCCTCGCCAGCGACCCGCTCAGCGTCAATGACTGGCGGAAGCCGCCGAGGCGGGCGAGCTCGAGGTCATCGCCGCGCTGGAGCTGATCGCCGAGCGCTACTCACCCGGATACGCGGGGTGCACCTGCGCGAGCTCGCCGGCGGCTACACCTTTGCCTCGGACCCGCTCGCCGAGGCGGCGGCACGGCGGCTGTTCAGCCGCCCGCGCGCGGCGGCGCTCACCCCGGCCCAGGCGGAGACGCTCGCGATCGTCGCCTACCTGCAGCCGATCTCCCGCCCGGAGATAGCCCGCATCAGGGGGGTCAGCGCCGACTCGGCGGTCGCCACGCTGCTCGACCGTGGCCTGATCGACCAGACCGGCCGCTCCCAGTTCGGCGCGGCGCTGTACCGCACCAGCATCCTCTTCCTGAAGCTGTTCGGCTTGAAGTCGCTGGACGATCTGCCGGAGTTCGCCCAATGGGATCCAACCCCCGAGGAACAGGCCGAGCTGCGCGAGCGGCTGCTGCGCGCCGGCGAAGCACGCGCCGGGGTCGCCGTCCCGGCCGGCGAGTAACCCTCGAAGGGCTCCTGCTCAGGCCGCGCGCGCCGCGAGCTGGCCGCAGGCCGCGTCGATGTCCCGCCCGCGGGTCAATCTGACCGTCGCCCTGACGCCGTGCTGCTCGAGCGCCGCCTTGAATGCCGCTATCGACTCGCGGCTGGCGCCCCGGTAGCGCGATTCGGTCGGGTTGTAGGGGATCAGATTCACCTTGAAGACAGAGCGCTGGGGCTCGCCCTCGCCGCTCAGCAGCCGTGCCAGCGCGAGGGCCTGCTCGTAGCGGTCGTTGACGCCGGCCAGCATCACGTACTCGACGAATACGCGACGGCGCTTGCGCTCGTGGAAGGCGCGACACGCCTCGATCACGTCCTTGAGGGGGTAGCGCTCGTTGACCGGCATCAGCTCCGAGCGCAGCGCTTCGTCGGCCGCGTGCAGCGACAGCGCCAGCCGCAGCGGCATCTCGCACTCGGTCAGCTCTTCGATGCCGGGGATCCACCCCACCGTCGAGATCGTCGTACGCCGATGGGTGATGCCGATGTCCGGCAGCCGCTCGCAGGCGGCGAGCACCGCGTCGAGGTTCAGCATCGGCTCGCCCATTCCCATGAACACGCAGTGGTCGATCGGTTCCACGCGCCGGAAGTGAAGTGCCTGGTCGAGGATCTCCGAGGCGCTCAGGTTGCGGGCGAATTTCATCTGCCCGGTGGCGCAGAACGTGCACGTCAGCGGGCATCCCGACTGCGAGGACACACAGATCGAGCGCCGCCCGGAGCCGCCCCCCTCGGGGTTTCGGTAGCGCATCAGCACCGCCTCCAGCGGCCGGCCGTCGGTTGTCTGCAGCAGAGCCTTCACCGTGCCGTCGCTGGAGCGGCGCTCACCCGTCAGCAGCAGGCTCGAGAAAGGCACGAGCTCGACCAGCAGCTCGCGCAGCGAAGCGGGCAGGTTGGTCATCTCGTGGTATCCGGCCGCGCCGCGGGCGGCCCACTGCCACACCTGCCGCGCGCGGAAGGACGGCTCGCCCCTGGCGGCGAGGGTGTTTTCGAGGAGCTCGAGATCCATCTGCCCCTATGGTTGCAGCCCATGCGCCTGGCCAAGTATCTCGCCCACGCCGGTGTCGCCTCCCGCCGGCGCGCCGAGGAGCTGATCGCCGCCGGCCGGGTGAGCGTCGAGGGGGTGGTGGTGCTCGACCCCGCCCGCGACGTCACCGACGAGCAGCGGGTGAGCATGGACGGCCGCGAGCTTGCAGGAGCAGAGCGCCGGGTGGTGTACGCGGTCAACAAGCCGCTCGGGGTGCTCTCCACCGCCAGCGACACCCACAATCGCCCGACCGTCACAGGGCTGCTCGCCCACACCGGGCTGCGCCTGTACCCGGTGGGGCGCCTCGACGCGGACTCGACCGGACTGATCCTGCTCACAAACGACGGGCAGCTCGCGCACACCCTGACCCACCCGAGCTTCGAGGTTCCAAAGACCTACCGCGCGAGGGTGCGCGGCGGACCGGTGGGGGAGCGGGCGCTGCGGATACTGCGCGAGGGTGTGCCCCTGGATGACGGCATGACCGCCCCCGCCCAGGTGCGCCAGCTGCGCGGCGGTGTGCTCGAGCTGACGATCCACGAGGGACGCAACCGGCAGGTGCGGCGCATGTGCCAGGCGGTCGGTCACCCCGTCAGCGAGCTCACGCGCATCGCCTTCGGCCCGCTGCGGCTGGGGGAGCTAAAGCCCGGGGCACACCGTCGCCTCACCGACGCCGAGGTCAAGCGGCTGCGCGGCGCCTCGCTCTGACACAATCGCCGCCCATGCGACTCTTCGCCCTGCGTGGCGCGATCAGCGTCGAGCACAACGACGCCCAGGATGTCCTGGACGCCACAACCGAGCTGATGCAGACGATCATGCAGCGCAACTCGCTGACCCCCGCGAACGTGGTCAGCTGCATCTTCACCGCCACCCGCGATTTGAACGCCGAGTTCCCGGCGGTCGCCGCGCGCGCGCTGGGCTTCGAGCTCGTGCCGCTGCTGTGCGCGCAGGAGATCCCGGTGCCACGCTCGATGCCGCACGTGATCAGGGTGCTGATCCACTACCACGCCGAGGAGGGTCACGAGCCCGTGCACGTATACCTCGGGGAAGCCGCCGACCTGCGCGCGGATCTCGGCGCCGCCCAGTAGCCGGCGTCCCAGCCGGCTCGCCGGACGCGCTTGCGCCACAATGCGCCTATGGCACTCGAGTTCTCAGAGCGCGTCGCAAGACTTCCGTCCTACCCCGCCGCCGGCGGCTACGGCGAGGAGCTCGAGCTGGTGCGCCTGGCCAGCAACGAGTCCCCATACCCGCCGCTTCAGGCGGTGCGCGAGGCGATCCAGCGCCACCTCGGGACGCTGAACCGCTACCCCGACCCCACCAACTCGCTGCTGCGCGAGCGCCTGTCCGACCGCTACGGCGTTCCCGCCGGGCGCATCGCGATCGGCAACGGCTCCTGCGACATCCTGCTGGCGGCGGGCGAGGCGCTGCTCGAGCCCGGCGCCGAGCTCGTGTACGCGTGGCCGTCCTTCTCGGTGTATCCGCACCTGTCCGCAGCCTCCGGCGCGACGGCGGTGAGAGTCCCGCTCGATCACGCAGAACGACACGACCTGCCGAGCATGCTCGAGCAGATAACCGTCGCCACCCGCCTGGTGATCGTCTGCAACCCCAACAACCCGACGAGCACGGCCGTCCCATTGGGGGAGATCGAGGACTTCCTCGGGCAGGTCCCCAAGCACGTGTGCGTGATCGTCGACGAGGCCTACCGCGAGTTCAACCTGCTGGAGGACCCCGACTCCTCACTGGAACTGCTGGCGCATCACCCCAACCTGGTGCTGCTGCGCACCTTCTCGAAGGTCTACGGCCTCTGCGGGCTGCGCGTCGGCTTCGCGCTGTGCGGCTCAGAAGACCTGCCGCGGGCCGTCGACCAGGTCCGCCAGCCATTCTTCTGCAACGCCCTCGCTCAGGCGGCGGCGGTGGAGGCCCTCGCCCACCAGGACGCCGTGAAGACCGCGTCACACGACGATCGCCGAGCGCGAAACGGTCGCGGAGAGCCTGCGCGACCTCGGATTCTCCCCGGCGGAGTCCCAGGCCAACTTCTGCTGGCTCTCACCTCGGCGAGCAGGACCGAACTGGCCGGCGAGCGCGAGGCAGGTGATGCGCGGCCTCACAGAACGCGGCGTGCTGGTCCGCGCCGGCGGCGCCCTGGGCAAGCCGGCGCGCTGCGCGTGACCTACGGCACCCCAGCTGAGAACACGCGGTTCCTGGAGGCTCTCGCCGAGCTGCTGTAGAAGCCCGTGACCGCCATCGACGAGCGCCGGATCTCTGCTACAACCATCAGCGAATGATCACCGCGTCACACAGCCCAGCGCCAACTCAGTGCGTCCCCGGGACGCCTGCGCCATGCTGGACGTGGTCCTTCCGCTACGCCTGGCGATTTAGCTAGGCGCTTCGACCTGGGCCCCTCGTGAGCGGGCCGACGGGTCTTCAAAGGGGCTCCCCGCGGGGCCGCGCGCCTCCTCCGGCCATGTGACCTGCACGGTCAGAACCCGGCTTCCGAAGGACGACGTGATGACCGTCAGGCACCGCATGAAGGAATGCCGCGATAGCCACAGCGAAACGCACAGCGACCGACACAGGACCGAACGCGCCCACAACGCGAGAAATAGCGGGCTCGTGCTACGCCGCCAGCCGGCCGAGCCGAGCCACCTCGGCACAGCGCCGAGCGAGCGCACGGTCCTGGACGTCTCGGACACAAGCTCGGCGGCGAGCACTTCGCGCTGATCGCCGGCCCCTGCGCCGTGGAGTCCCGCGAGCAGGTCCTCACGACCGCGCTGGCGGTGAAGGACGCCGGTGCGACATGTTCCGCGGCGGCGCCTACAAGCCACGCACCTCCCCCTACGCGTTCCAGGGCCTGGGGGCGGAGGGACTGCAGCTGCTCGCCGAGGCCAAGGAGCAGAGCGGGCCTCCGATCGTCACCGAGCTGATGGACATGCGCGATCTGCCGGCCATCCTCCAGGTCGCCGACGTGGTGCAGATCGGCGCGCGCAACATGCAGAACTACCCGCTGCTCGCCGAGGTCGGGCGCTGTGGGCGACCGGTGCTGCTCAAGCGCGGCCTGTCCGCCACCCTGGATGAGCTGCTGATGGCCGCCGAGTACATCCTCAAGGAGGGCAACCCGGACGTGATCCTGTGCGAGCGCGGGATCCGCACGTTCGAGACCGCCTACCGCTTCACGCTCGACCTGATGGCTGTCCCGGTGCTCAAGGAACGCTCCCACCTGCCGGTGATCGTCGACCCAAGTCACGCCGCCGGCCGACGCGAGCTGGTGGGGGCGCTGTCGCTCGCGGCGGCCGCCGCCGGCGCGGACGGGATAATCGTGGAGGTGCATCCCAACCCCGAAGAGGCCATCTGCGACGGCCCCCAATCACTGCCGACCGACACGTTCGCGCAATACGCGGCCGCGGTCAGAGACGCCGCCACGCTCGCCGGCAAGTCCTTCAGAGCCGCCTGAATGGATCGCTAGATGCCGGACGCTCCCGCCAGCGACAGCCCAGATAGCGAGCGTCTGGCCTCGAGAATCGCGATCATCGGCGTCGGTCTGATCGGCGGGTCGATCGGACTTGCCGCCCGCGAACGGCTGGGGGCGAGCGTCACCGGCTATGACCCCGACCACGGCGTGCTCGACCGGGCACTGCGGCTCGGCGCGATCGACCACGCAGGCCAGGACATCCAAACGGCGCTGCACGGCGCCCAGGCGGCGTTCATCGCCGCCCCCGTCGGCGCTCTGGCGGACACCGTGACAGAGGCGCTCGCGGCGGCGGCGCAGGACTGCGTCATCAGCGACGTCGGCTCGACCAAGCGCGCGCTGGCGGCCACCGTCACAGACCAGCGGTTCGTCGGCGGCCATCCGCTGGCCGGCGCCGAGACCTCCGGTGTCGCGCACGCACGGGCGGACCTGTTCGACGGGGCTGTCTGGTATCTGACGCCGAGCACAGCGACCTCCGGCGTGCTGTATGAGCGGCTGCACCGCCTGCTGGCGAGTCTGGGAGCGCGGCCCACGGCAATCGACCCGGCCGAGCACGATCGTCTGATGGCATGCGTCTCGCATCTGCCGCACGTACTCGCGAACCTGCTCGTCGCCCAGGCCGCGAACCTCCTGTCCGACGACGGGCCGCTGCTCCCGGCGACCGGCCCGAGCTTCCGCGACGCAACCCGTGTGGCGGGCGCGAACAGCGCGATCTGGACCGACATCTACCTGTCAAACCGCGATGCGCTGAGCGACGCGATCGAGCGGACGATCGACCAGCTGGGGCAGCTGCGCGACACGCTTGCCGACGCGGACGCCGACGCCGTCCACGCCTGGAACGAGCGTGCCCGCTCAGACCGTGAGACGCTGCACGGAGCGGGCCTCGTCGGGGGCCCCGTCTACGAGCTGCGGGTCTCCGTCCCCAACCGCCCCGGGGTGATCGCCGAAATCGCGTTGGCGCTCGGCCGCGGGGGTGTCAACATCGTCGACATGGCCCTCTCCCCGTCCCCCGACAACAGCCAGGGCGTGGTCGCGCTGTGGATCGCCGGCGAGGAGCGGGCGACCCGCGCCAGCGAGCTGATCGGCGAACTGCGCTTCCCGGTCACCCGGGTGTGAGGAGCAGAGGATGAACACCCGCTTTGACCCCGCCCGACGGCTGTCCGGCGAACTGACCGCCCCAGCCGACAAGTCCATCTCCCACCGCGCGGCGCTGCTCGGCGCGATGGCCTCCGAGCCGGTGCGCATCACAAACTACCTGCACTCCGCGGACACCAACGCGACACTGAACGCCGTCAGCTCACTCGGCGCGCTCGTGCAGGTCCGCGAGGGCGACCTGCTGCTGCGCGGCACCGGGCTGCGAGAGGCCCGCGAAACCGACGGGCCGATCGACGTTCACAACGCCGGCACCTTGATGCGCCTGCTGCCCGGCTGGCTCGCCGCCCAGGAGGGACGATCCTTCACCCTCGACGGGGACGCCTCGATACGCCGCCGCCCGGTCGACCGGATCGCCGAGCCGCTGCGCCAGATGGGAGCCGAGATCAAGGCCAGCGACGACCGCTACCCGCCGCTAGAGGTGCGCGGCGCGCGGCTTCGCTCGATCGCGTATGAGCTGCCGGTGGCAAGCGCCCAAGTGAAGTCCTGCGTCCTGCTTGCGGGCCTGACAGCCGACGGCGCCACCACGGTCTCCGAGCCCGCCACCAGCCGCGACCACACCGAGCGGATGCTGCTGCGCGCCGGAGTCAGCATCCACCGCAACGGCCGTCACGTGACCGTCACCAACACCGACGAGCTGGTGCTGGAGGAGGTCCACATACCGGGAGACCCGAGCTCCGTCGCGTTCGCGATCACCGCCGGGATCCTGATACCCCACTCGCGGCTACTGGTCAAAGACGTCGGGGTCAACTGGACACGCAGCGGCTTTCTGAGGATCCTGCGACGCATGCGCGGGATCGTGCTCGGCGAGTTCGAGGACGATCTGGGGGAGCTCGAGCGTGAGGAGCCGGTCAGCGACCTGGACGTCGCCCACGGCGCGCTGGAGGGCACGGTGGTCGAGCCTGAGGAGGTGCCGGCCGCGATCGACGAGCTGCCGCTCGTGGCGCTGCTCGGCTGCTTCGCCGAAGGGGAGACCGTGGTGCGTGGCGCACAGGAGCTGCGCGTCAAGGAGTCCGACCGCATCGCCACAGTCGTCGAGGGGCTCAGCGGCCTCGGCGCCGACATCGAGGCGACCGACGACGGCTTTGTGGTGCGCGGCACCGGCGGCCTGAAGGGCGGCACAATCGACGCCGGCGGCGACCACCGCCTGGCGATGATGGGCGCGGTCGCCGGCCTCGCCTCGCGCGAGGGAGTGACGGTCTGCGGCATGGAGGCGGCCGCCGTGTCATATCCGGGATTCGTGCAGGACATCACCGCGCTCTGCTCCAGCCAATGAGAGGGCTTGTGTCTATCGTCGGGTGCGGATGCTGATCGCGATCGACGGCCCCGCCGGCGCCGGCAAGTCAACCGTGGCACGAGCCCTCGCGCGCAGGCTCGGATTCACCTACCTGGACAGCGGCGCGATGTACCGCTGCGTGGGCCTGCTCGCGCTAGCGGCACCGGATCGAGCGCCCTCGACGCTGGCCGGCGGCGCCCAGATCGACTTCCTCTCAGACAATGACGGCTGCGCCCGCCAGCGCGTCCTGCTCGACGGCAGCGATGTGACCGAGGACATCCGCACCGCCGAGGTCTCTCAGGCCGCCTCACGCGTGGCCGCCGACCCGCTCGTGCGCCAGGCGCTGGTCGCCAAGCAGCAGGAACAGACCGCCACCGGCGACTGGGTGGCCGAGGGACGGGACATCGGCACGGTCGTAGCCCCGCACGCCGAGCTGAAGGTGTACCTGACCGCCGACCCCCTCGAGCGCGCCCGCCGCCGCGCCATCGAGACCGGCGAGGACCGGGCGGCCGTCATGACCGAGCAGGCCGCGCGCGACGAGCGCGACTCCACACGCTCGCACAGCCCACTGCAGATCGCCCCGGGCGCCACCGTCCTCGATACCACCGGAATGAGCGTCGAGCAGGCCGTGCAGCGGATCGTGGAGCTCGCGCGATCCGCATAGACGCGCGCAGGACCTGCAGGCACGGCCCGGGCTTGCCCGTGCGCTGCCGCGTCGGGTGCGGGCGCCACACCCAGTCATACTCCTCCAATGAAGGTCGCCGTCGTCGGATACCCGAACGTGGGGAAGTCCTCGCTGATCAACCGCCTGGCCGGGGAGAGAGGCCGTCGTGCACGAGCGCGCCGGCGTCACACGCGACCGCAAGGAGATCGAATGCGAGTGGAACGGACGGCGCTTCGTTCTGATCGACACCGGCGGCGTTGACTTCGACGACCAGGACCCGCTGTCGGGCTCCATCCGCCAACAGGCCCAGGCGGGACTGGCCGAAGCCCAGGTGGCGGTGCTAGTCGTCGACGCCCGCGCCGGCGTGCGGCCGGGCGATCAGGAGCTCGCCGAGCTGCTGCGCCCCTCGCCGCTGCCGGTGATCCTCGCCGCCAACAAGTGCGACTCGGTGCGGGAGATCCCGCTCGCCGCCGAGTTTCACAGACTCGGCCTCGGCGACCCGATAGCCGTCTCCGCCGCCCAGGGCCTGGGATCGGGTGATCTGCTGGACGCGATCTCCGCGAACCTCCCCGACGGAGATCACGAGCCCGATCAGGACACCATCGGCCTGGCGGTCATCGGCCGGCCGAACGTGGGGAAGTCCTCGCTCATAAATCGCTTCCTCGGAGAGGAGCGGGTGATCGTGTCCGAGCAGGCGGGAACCACACGCGACGCGATCGACATGCCGCTGCTCGTCGATGGACGCCGCCTGACGCTGATCGACACCGCCGGCATCCGCCGCCAATCGAAGGTCTCGGACTCCGTCGAGTACTACACCGTCCTGCGCTCGGAGCGCGCCGCCGAACGCGCCGACGTGGCGCTCGTCGTCTGCGACGCCACCGACGGCGTCACAGCCCAGGACCTGCGCATCGCCGAGCTGGCGATGAAAGCACGCTGCGCGACCGCCCTGGTGCTCAACAAGTGGGATCTGTACGAGGGCGACGAGTCGGCCCTCGATCTGCAGCGCGCCCGCGCCGCGGAAAAGCTGCGGCTGCGCCCCCGTGTGCTGACCGCCAGCGCCAAGACCGGCCGCAACGTATCGCGCCTCTTGGGCGAGGCGATAGCCCTCGGGGACCGCATGACCGGACGCATACCGACCGCCGAGCTCAACCGCTTCCTGTCCGAGACCGTCGCCAAGCGCCAGCCGCCGGTCGGCTCGCCCGCCGGCCGCGGCCAGCACCGCCTGAAGCTGATCTACATGAACCAGATCGGCGAGCGCCCGCCACGTTTCACGATCCAGGTCAACTCGCGTGCGCGGGTGACCCGCGACTACGCCTACTACGTCGAGAACCGTCTGCGCAGCCGCTACGGCATGGACGGGGTGCCGCTGATCATCGACTTTCTGGCGCGCGGACAGCGCAGCTCCGCCGAGCAGCCCGCCGGCCGTGGCTGGCATCGTCCGGCGCACCTCCCCGCCAAAGCGCCCAAATTCACCTAGACTCTCCCGACTTTTCCCATGCCACCACGGAGCGGATCACCCACGCCATGACCAAGCTTTCAGACAACGAGTACCTGTTCACGTCGGAGTCGGTGACCGAGGGTCACCCCGACAAGATCGCCGACCAGATCTCAGACGGGGTGCTCGACGCGGTGCTCAAGGACGACCCCTATGGCCGCGTCGCGTGCGAGACGCTCGTGAACACCGGTCTGATCGTCGTCTCCGGGGAGATCTCGACCGACACCTACGTGGATATCCAGGAAATCGCGCGGGAGACCGTTCGCAAGATCGGCTACGACAACGCCGCCTACGGCTTTGACTGCGACACCTGCGCGGTGATAAACGCGATCGACAAGCAGTCACCCGATATCGCCCAGGGTGTGGATGCCGCGTATGAGACGCGCCACGACCCCTCCGATGAGGACGAGCTCGACGTCGCCGGGGCCGGCGACCAGGGCATGATGTTCGGGTACGCCTCCAATGAGACCGAAGAGCTGATGCCGCTGCCGATATCGCTCGCGCACAAGCTCTCCAAGCGGCTGGCGGAGGTCCGCAAGGGCGAGGTGCTGCCCTACCTGCGCCCGGACGGAAAGACCCAGGTCACGATCCGCTACAAGGACGGGCGGCCCGTGGAGATCGAAAAGATCCTGATCTCGACCCAGCACGCCGACGGGATCGACTCCGAGACGCTGATCAAGCCCGACCTGTTCGAGCACGTGCTGCGACCGGTGCTGCCCAGCGATCTCTACGACGAGAAGAAGATCCTGAAGAACTTCCTGGTCAACCCGACCGGACGGTTCGTGATCGGCGGGCCTATGGGGGACTGCGGCCTGACCGGACGCAAGATCATCGTCGATACCTACGGGGGCATGGCCCGCCACGGCGGCGGCGCGTTCTCCGGCAAGGACCCCTCAAAGGTCGATCGCTCGGCCGCCTACGCCGCCCGCTGGGTCGCCAAGAACGTGGTCGCCGCGGGATTGGCCGACAGGGCCGAGGTGCAGGTCGCCTACGCGATCGGCGTGGCGCACCCGGTGTCGGTGATGGTCGAGACGTTCGGCACCGAGAAGGTCGGGCGCGCTCAGATCGCCCAGCTCGTGGACGAGCACTTCGACCTGCGCCCCGGCTGCTTCGCGAGGAGCTCAAACTGCACCGCCCGATCTACCAGAAGACCGCCGCCTACGGCCACTTCGGCCGCGACGACCACGACTTCACCTGGGAGAAGACCGACCGCGCCAGCGCGCTGCGCGCCGCCGCCGGCCTGTGAGCGAAGCGGTCCGCCGCTAGCTCTACAGTAGTTCCCCCGCGGGAGCAGGGCTCCCGCCCGCCACGGGCCGCAGGACCGCCGGCCTGGTCGTTTTTTGATGCCCGCAATCGCTCAGATCGAGCCCCTCACGAGCGCCCGTGCCCTGCACGGCCCGTTCGACTACCGTCTGCCGGAGCGGCTGCTGGCCGACGTGAATGTCGGCTCGATGCTGATCGTCCCGTTCGGTCGCCGGGAGGTGCTCGGTGTCGTCGTGGGCCTGGCCGAGCACAGCGACATCTCCGAGCGGCGGCTGCTCGAGCCGCTGCGGGCACTGGCGCTCGGAGTGCCCCCCGAACTCGTCGCGCTCGCCAAATGGATCGCCGCGGAGTACTGCTCCACCCTGGCGCGCGCGCTGACGCTGATGCTGCCCCCCGGAACGACCCGCGGAGCCAAGCCCCTACAGCGGCTGGTGGCGACGCTCACCCCCGCCGGGCGAGCGCTCGCCGAGCAGCCGGACACCCACACCGTGCGCCTCACCGACCGCCAACGCGCGCTGCTTGAGACCCTCTCCCACGGGCCGGCGCCCGCCGCCAGCCTGCACGGCGGCTCCCCCGCGCTGCGACGCCTCGCCGACCGTGGCCTGTTGACGCTGCAGACCCAGGTCCTCGCGCGCCGCCCCACCCACCGCGCGATCGGAGCGGGAGGACACGAGCCCCCCGCGCTGACCGACGAACAGACCCGCGCCCTAGAGGAGCTCTCCGCGCCGCTTGGCGAGCGCCGCGCCGAGCGGCGGCTGCTGCACGGCGTCACCGGGTCGGGCAAGACCGAGATCTACCTGCGCCTTGCCGAGCAGGCGCTGACCCAGGGACGCGGGGCGATCGTGCTCGTGCCGGAGATAGCGCTCACCCCGCAGATCCTCACACGCTTCATCGGGCGCTTCGGCGAGCAGGTGGCGGTCCTGCACTCACGGCTGGGACTCGGCGAACGCCACGACGAGTGGCGGCGGCTGCGCAGCGGGCAGGCGCGCATCTGCGTCGGGCCGCGCTCTGCCGTGTTCGCCCCCATCGACGACCTCGGCCTGATCGTGCTGGACGAGGAGCACGACTCCTCCTACAAGCACGAAGGCGACCCCCGCTACGACGCGCGCGAGGTCGCCGCCGCCCGCGCCGCCAGAGCCGGGGCGCTGCTCGTGCTCGGCAGCGCCACCCCACGGGCCGAGAGCCACCACGAGATCAAGCGTGTGCGCCTATCCCGCCGCGTCGATAACCGCCCGCTGCCCGACGTGCAGGTGCTCGACATGCGCGCCACCACCCACGGGCTGCACCCACAGACGCTCGCCGCGCTGGCGGACGTCAGACGGGCCCGCGCGAAGGCGATCGTGCTGCTCAACCGCCGCGGCTGGGCGAACTTCCTGTCCTGCCGCTCGTGCGGGCGGGTGTGGGGCTGCCCGCAGTGCGACGTGGCGCTCGTGCTGCACCGCGCCGAGGGGTACGTCGCCTGCCACCACTGCGGTCACAGGGAGATCGTGCCGGTCCGCTGCGAGTGCGGATCGGCGACGCTCGCCCGCCACGGCGAGGGCACCGAGCGCCTCGAGCACGAGCTGCGCTCGGCGCTCGCCGACGAGCGCTTCGGGGTGTTCCGTCTGGACGCCGACGTCACCTCCGAGCGCGGCGGGAGCCTCGGCACGTTGCTCGGCGAGTTCCAGGCCGCCCCATCGGGTGTGCTGATCGGCACCCAGATGGTCGCCAAGGGACACGACTTCGCCGACATCGCGCTGGGGGTCGTGCTCGACGCGGACGCCACCCTGCGCTTCCCCGACTTCCGCTCAGAGGAGCGCACGTTCGCGCTGATCGCGCAGCTCGCCGGCAGGGTCGGGCGCGGGGGAGAGGGACGTGTGCTCGTGCAGACGATCGCGCCGGACGCACGCTCGATCGTGCACGCCGCCGCACACGACAGCGACGGCTTCCTGGATGGGGAGCTCGAGCGCCGCCGCGGGCTGGCGTACCCGCCGTTCTCCCATCTGATCAGGATCATCTTCTCGGCCCCCCAGACGCCGCCCGCCCGGGCCTCCGCCGAGACCGTCGGGCGAGGGCTGCGCGCCGCCGGGATCGACGTGCTCGGCCCCGCCGCGCTGTTTCGCCTACGCGGCCGCGAGCGCCAGGTGCTCGTGCTCAAGGTCACCGACCGCGCCAGCGCGGTCGCGCTGGTCGGCAAGACGATCAATCTCGCCGCCCGCGCACGCAACCACGCCGGGGTGAACTTCTCGGTCGATGTCGACCCGCAATAGATCCCTGCCCCGCCGACGGGGAGCCTGCGCCTCAAGGCCGGTTGCTCCTAAACTTCAGAACTCGGCATGAGCGAGCAGGAGCTGCAGACATCCCAGCAGGCGACCCTCGAGGAGGAGTTCGAGGAGGAGCCCCAGGCACCGGACTCGGAGCTCGACCCCGAGACCATCGCCCGCCGCGAAGAGGCGCTCAGTCACGTGCGCAAGTTCGGCGATCTGGCGCTGCGGGCAAAGGCGCTTGAAGTGGACCGCTTCGACAGCTCGCTGGCGCAGGAGATCCAGCGCATGGGGGAGCTGATGTCAGACGCGCTGGGGGTGGGGCTCGCCGCCACCCAGATCGGGGTACTGAACCGGGTGTTCGTCTACCGCGCCTACACCGACGACCCGATCACGGCGCTCGTGAACCCGGTGCTCGAGTGGTCAAGCGAGGAGCTGGAGGGCGCCGAGGAGGGCTGTCTGAGCCTGCCGGGCGTGCACGTCGAGGTGCAGCGTCCCGTCCAGGTGCGCGTCAGCGCCCACGACGCGAGCGGCAAGCCCGTGGTGGTCGAGGCCGAGGGTCTGGAGGCCCGCGTGATCCAGCACGAGATGGACCACCTGGACGGCACCCTGATCCTCGATCGCATCTCGCGCGAATCACGTCGCGAGGCGATGCGCGCGCTGCGGGAGGCGCTGGCCGCACAAGCCGAGCGCTAGCTTTGCGCACGGTCTTCATCGGCACCACCCAGTTCGCCGCGGCGGTGCTGGAGCGCCTGGCGCACAGCCCCCACCGTCCGCTGCTGGCGATCACCCGACCGGACCGGCCAAGCGGCCGGGGCCGCAAGGTCTCCCGCCCCCCCGTCGGCGAGGCCGCTAAGCGTCTGCAGATCCCCCTGGAGCAGCCCGAGAGCGTCAACGATCCCGAGGTGGCAGAGCTGATCGCGGCAAGCGAACCGCAGGCGGTGATCGTGTGTGCGTTCGGTGGGCTGATCAGAGAGCCGCTGCTCTCAGCGCACAACATGCTGAACATTCACCCATCGCTGCTGCCGCGCTGGCGTGGCGCGGCGCCGATCGAGCGGGCGATCATGGCGGGAGACACGCAGACGGGGGTGTCGATAATGCGTCTCACCGCCGGCCTGGACAGCGGTCCCGTCTGCCTCACCGCAAGCGAGTCGATCGCCCCAGCGGACACCTACGGATCGCTTGCGCCGCGCCTGCAGGAGCGGGGCGGGCAGCTGATCGTGCAAGCCCTCGAGCAGGATCCGCCGTTCCTGCCCCAGGACGAGAACGAGGTCACCTACGCCGAGAAGATCGCCGCCGAGGACCGTCTGCTCGATCCGGACCGCCCCGCCGAGGAGCTCGAGCGCGTCGTGCGGGCGCTTCATCCTCACATCGGCGCCAGAGCACGGCTGCCCGACGGCGCGATCCTCGGCGTCCACCGGGCGGCGCTCGCCGACACCCAGCCGCACGGGGGGCAACTTGGTGTGTTCGCGCACGAGGACCGCCTGCTGCTTGGCTGCGCCCGCGGCACGCTCGAGCTGCTGGACGTCCAGCCGCCGGGCGGACGCCCGATGGACGCCTCAGCGTACCTGCGCGGTCACGGCGCGCCGGGCCGCCGGTAGGCGCTCACATACGCCGGCACCGGGGTGCCCTCCGCCAGCCGCGGATCGGGCAGCGGCTCCCCGGCAGTCATCCTCAACGGAATCACGCCCGCCCACGCCGGCAGCGCATAGTCCTCCTCGTCATCCACCGGTCCGCCGACGCGCACCTTGGCCGAGACCTCCTCGATCGGGATCGCGAGCACCGCGGTCGCCTTCAGCTCGTTGTCGGTGGGGGCGCGCACATCGGGCCAGCGCCCGGGCACGATGTGCTCGACGATCCGCTCCAGCGCCGCGCGCTTCTCAGCGGGATCCTCGAGCAGGCTGGCTTTCCCGAGCAGCATCACCGAGCGGTAGTTGGCGGAGTGGTGCATAGCCGAGCGGGCGAGTATCAGACCGTCGATCAGCGACACCGTCAGGCACGCCGGCGCGCCAGCCTGTAGCGCCTTCAGTGTCCTGCTGGCGGTCGATCCGTGGCAGTAGACGACATCGCCGTGGCGGGCGTGCAGCGTCGGGGTCACAACCGGCTGACCGTCGGGCTCCACGATCGCCAGGTGAGCGATCAGCGCCTCATCGAGGATCGCGTCGATCACCTCACGGTCATAGCTGCCGCGTTCGCGCTTGCGGCGCAGTCTGACGCGGTCCGAGGCGGGCTCTGCGACTGGGGAAGGGGATGACACTCGTGCCTCCAGATCTCAAAAAGGACATCTGTTACAGTACAGATTAGTGTCTGCCATAGGACAGTATCAGATGCAGGTTTCCAGCGCCGCCGAGCTCGTGCGTGAGATCGAGTCCGCGGTAGCGCAGGGACAGCTCGCGCCCGGGCAGTCGCTGCCATCGGTGCGCCAGCTCGCGGCACGACTGCAGCTGAGCCCGGCGACCGTCTCCTCCGCGCTCTCGGAGCTGCGCCGCCGGGGGGTGGTTCTCAGCGAACAGCGGCGCGGTACACGCATCGGGCCGGCGCCCGCGCTCGGGTCGATCGCGAGAGTGCCGGTGCCCGTCGGGGCGCGCGATCTGGCGAGCGGCAACCCCGACCCGCGGCTGCTGCCGGATCTCTCACGGGCGCTCGGGCGCCTGGCCGCGCCGAGCCGGCTGTATGGGGAGGCGGCGAGCATGCCGCAGCTGCTGGCGCTCGCGCGCGAGCAACTGCGCGCCGACGATCTACCGGCGCAGGACGTGTGCGTGGTCAGCGGGGCGCTCGACGGCATCCAGCGGGTGCTGGCCGCCCACCTGCGACCCGGCGACAGGGTCGCCGTCGAGAACCCCGGATACGCGGCGCTCTTTCATCTGCTGCGGGCGCACGGACTGACGCCCGAGCCGGTCGCCATCGACGAGTGCGGCCTGCTCCCAGACCGGCTCGCTCAAGCCCTGAAACACGGCTGCCGGGCGGTCGTGATCACTCCCCGGGGACAGAACCCCACCGGAGCCGCGCTCGACGAGCAGCGCGCATTGCAGCTGCGAGAAGTCCTGCGCCGCGCCCCGCAGACGCTGCTGGTCGAGGACGACCACCTCGGCGAGCTGGCCGGCACTGAGCTTCACAGCCTCGCCGGCGTCACCGGCAGCTGGGCCGCCGCCCGCTCGGTCGCCAAGGCGCTCGGCCCCGACCTGCGTCTGGCGATCCTCGCCGGGGACCGCGAGACGATCGCCCGCGTGGAGGAATCCAGGCATGCGGACCGGGCTGGGTCAGCCACATCCTGCAGCGCCTGGTGGTGGACCTCTCATCCGACCCCGAGGTGAGGAGTCTCATCGCCCGCGCGCGCGAGACCTACACCGAACGGCGCGAGCAGCTGCTCGACCGCCTGGCCGTCCACGGCATCCAGGCCAGCGGCCGCTCCGGTCTGAACGTGTGGATAGCCGTCGCGGAGGAGGCGAGCACCCTCGCCGCGCTGCTCGCCCGCGGCTGGGTCGTCGCACCCGGGGCGTCCTACCGCTTGGGAGACAGCCAGCCGGCGATTCGTGTGACGATCTCAACGCTCTCCCCGCAGGAGGCCGAGCGGTTCGCGGGCGCCCTTGCGGAGATCCTCACCGACAGCGCCCCGAGCCGAACCGGGTGAGGACCGCCGATCGGATGTAATGGACAGATGCCAGGAGCGCTCGAGCTACCCCGCGCCGCCACGGCGCCCGCGCGGAGGTGCGCATACCTGGTGCTGCGCCGGGTGTTCGAGCGAGGCGCCTACGCCGACAGGGCGCTTCAATCGCACGCGCTCGAGCTATCCGCGCGCGACCGCCAGCTCGCCAGGCACCTCGTGTTCGGCGCCACACAGCGCAGGGGCACCCTCGACCACCTGATCGAGACCCTCTCCGAGCGCCCGCCCGGCAAGCTCGACGCCGCGGCGCTCACCGCCCTGCGCATGGGGCTATACGAGCTGCTGTACATGGACGGCGCACCCGACCGCGCTGTCGTCAACGACGCCGTGACGCTCACCAAGAGCGCCGGCAGCGCCGGCCACGGGCTGGTCAACGCCGTGCTGCGCCGCGGCACCCGGGAGGGCAACGGGCTGATCGAACGCCTTTCAGACGACACCCCACAGCGCGCCGCGATCGCCCACTCCCACCCCGAGTGGATCGCCCGCCACTGGTTCGAGCTGCTCGGCGGCGACGAAGCCCGGGCACTGATGAGCGCCGACAACTCACCGCCGCAGCTCGCGCTGCGAGTCAACACTTTGCGCACCGATCCCCAGACGCTCGCCCGGGAACTGCCGGTGCCGACACGCACCGACCCCGACCTGCCGGAGGCGCTGATCCTCGACGGGCCGTTTGACGCGCACGGCTGCCAGCTATTCACAGACGGCGCCTACACGACCCAGTCGCGCGGGGCGATGATCGTCGCGCGGGTGCTCGACCCCCAGCCGGGGGAGCGGGTGCTCGACCTGTGCGCCGCCCCCGGCGGCAAGAGCACACACCTGGCGGCGCTGATGGACGGAGAGGGCGAGATCCTCGCCGTCGAGCGCAACCGCAGGCGCGCCGGCGACCTGGCCCGCAACGCGCGGCGGCTGGGAGCCGACAACATTGGCGTCGAGCTCGCCGACGCCACCGTCGCGCAGTCAAGCCACGCCCCGTTTGACAGGGTGCTGGTGGATCCTCCCTGCTCGGGCCTTGGCACCCTGCAGAGCCACCCCGACCTGCGCTGGCGCGTCAGCGAGGCGGACATCGCCGCGATGGCCAGCACCCAGGCCGCGATCCTCGACGCCGCCGGCGAGGTGCTCCGTCCGGGTGGCGTGCTGGTCTACTCTACTTGCACCATCTGCGCAACCGAGAACGAGCATGTGATCGTGGACTTCCTAGACCGCAACGACGATTTCCAGCTGGAGGATCTGGGCGGCGAGTTCCCCGCGCTGGCCGACACCTTCTCCCAGCGCGAGGGAATGCTGCAGACGCTGCCCCACCGGGATCGCACCGCGGGCTTCTTCATCGCGCGTCTGCGCCGCGGCTAGGACACCGATGAACGGACCGCCAAACGGCCGCGATGACCAGCCCGTGGAGCTCGGTCCCCGCTGCCCGAACTGCTCGGAGCCGTGGCTGAGGCCGACCAACCTCCCGGGCCGCTACCGTTGCGTCTACTGCCTGCACCGTTTTGAGCTCGCGTCGGTGTGCCCCAACTGCGGAGAGCACTCGACGATAGTGCGCATGTCCTCGACGGCGATCCTGAAGTGCAACAACTGCGGCGAGAGCATGCTGCAACTGATATGAGCGTCTCATCCAAGGAGCTGTTGGGAGGGGTGCGCGTCGCGCCGTCGATTCTCTCGGCCGACTTCGGTCGCCTGCGCGAGCAGGTCGCCGAGGTGCTGGACGCCGGGGCGCGGGTCATCCACGTGGACGTGATGGACGGCCACTTCGTGCCGCCGATCACGCTCGGGCCGGTGGTGATGGAGTCGCTTTCAGAGCTGACCCACCGGGCCGGCGCGATGCTCGACGTGCACCTGATGATCGAGCGGCCCGAGCGTCACATAATGGACTTCGTAAAGGCCGGCGCCGACTACATCACGGTGCACACGGAGGCCACCCCGCACGTCGCCTACGCGGTGGACCTGATCTCCCAGAGCGGCCTCGGCGTCGGCGTTGCGATCAACCCCGCCACGCCGGTTGGCGCGCTGGCCGAGGTCGCTGGTGCGATCGACTTGGCGCTGTGCATGACAGTCAATCCCGGCTGGGGTGGGCAACCGTTCATCGCACATTCGCCGGACAAGGTGCAACGGATCAGGGCGATCGTCGGCGCCGACGTGGCTGTCGAGGTCGACGGCGGCATCGATCCCGACACCGCCCCGATCTGTCGAGGAGCCGGCGCGAACGTGTTCGTCGCGGGCTCGGCGATCTTCGGCAAGCCCGACCCCGGGGAGGCCTACCAGGCGATCGCACGCTCGATCCAAGCGGACTGAGCAGAGACGGTGAAGAGGGCGGGCAAAGCACCCCGTGAGCCGTGGCCGCCGTGGGGTCGCGTTTTCAGCCCGGTGGGAGCCCGCTGGATGGTGTGCCTGTGCCTTTTGTTTGCGGTTGGGGTTGGCGGCTGCGGCTGCGGCTCCTCCGGTGTGGTGACCGGCACGCGGGGCAGGGCCGATGTGGCGGCAGTTCGCGGCACGATGCGCCAGATGTTCACCGATATCGAACGCGGCAGCTACACGGCCGCGTGCGAAACCTTCACGCTGCGATCGCGGTACGTAATGGAACTCGCTTCGGAGGTCGCCTTTCAGCTCAACGGCGGTGAAAGCAGTAGCGGTAGCGCGTGCTCTGATGTCTACGTCGTTGCTGAAGCGCTTGAGAAGCTTAGATTGAGCGTTCTCGGCCACCGCCTCGAGCGTGACGCGGAAAGAGACGGTTTGACGCAGCTCGTCGAGCTCACCGACGGAAAGCTTCAGGCGCTTTTTCGAGGTCTGGGCTCGGCGACGCTTTCGCCATCGGTGAACGACCTTGAGATCGTGGGGAACACCGCTCGATATCGCGAACGTGTCCTCGCTCGGCGTGAAGGAGGTCGCTGGCTCCTGGAAGTTGCGGCGCGCGCAAAAGTGACAAGCGTCGAAGAAAAAGAATTCGCCACGGGAAACTGTGACCAGCTGCCGGGCCGGAGATATTTGAAATTCTGTCGACTCAAGAGAGCCTTCTACGCTGGCAAGCTATTCAGCGGCGATCGTCCTCGACTCGATCGAGAAATCCCGTCCGAATTCACAAAACGAAGTCGCCACACCCATGGCGGATACGGAACTCTCCAAAGGGAATTGAGGCGCGCCTTCTCGGGCTCCATACTGCCGGGCGGCAGGGTCATCGACCGGCCACGCACTCGCTGAGAAGGCGGCGTTCGGTCACTGCTCAGGAGTGAGCGGGTGCTACGCGGTGCGTGCCGCGTCTGTAGATGAAAGCGAGCATCAGCGCCAACAGGCTGGCCGCGCCGAGGTAGCCGATCTCGGTGCGCAGCAACTGTTCGCCGACACCTCCCAGCAGCATCCACGCCACGAATACGGCTGCCGCAATCAGCCAGCACGCCGCAGCCGTCCGCGCCTGGTTGCGAGCCAGGATTGCCTGGTTGAGCGTTCCGGAGCTCAGGTGCATACCCATCCCCAGGCCGATCAAAGCCAGACCGAAGCGGTTGTAGTGGTGGTGCTGTCCAAAGAGATGGCCCATCACCGTCGGCCCGATCGCCAGCAGGCCGAGCGCCACCGCGAGTGCGAACACGGCGATCGCCGCGATCGTGACACGGATCGCCCGCGCGAACGCCTCGTGGCCCTCGGTCACCTCCAGGCCCGTCAGATGCGGCAAGAGCGAGGTCTGGATCGCCTGAAACAGCTGCAACGGGGCGCGTGCGATCAGCAGCACGTTGAACACGACACCGGCCAGCGCGTGCACGGTCGAGGTCGCGTCGACCGTCAACACGGCGGCGTTCAGCAGCGTCTGCTCGGCGAGCATCACCCCGGACACCGAGAAGGCAAAGCTCGAGCCGCTGCGCAGCGAGAGCTCCTCGGCAGCCAGTGCCTGCTCGACGCTCTCGGTGCCCGGCCCCGCCAGCGCCGCGTCCAGCTCCTCGAGCTCCTGCGGGGCGCGCGTCTCGCCGGAGTGCCGCGCGAACGCCGCCGGGACCACCACCAGCGAGACGAACGGGGCCGCCGCGATCCCGAGCACGACCGCCGTCTGGCCGTGGACGATGCCGATCGCAGCCGCCAACGCGAAACACAGACGCGAGAACGATTCCAACAGCACCAGGCCGCCGAACAGGCCGAAGTACTCGTGACCGGCGAGCCAGCCGCGCGCGAAATAGCTGGCGGCGTACGCCATCGTGCCGATCACCAACACGTCATACAGCACCCCGTAGTGGTCGAAGACGTGGTCGGTCAGCTCGCCGCGCAGCGCCAGCGTCACCGCCAGGAACGCGAGCGCGAAACCGGTCTGGATCGCGATCGGCACGCGCACCGAGTGCTCGGCGTGGCCGCGTGCTCGACGTTCGGCGATCGTGCGGCTCAGCAGCTGTTCGATCGGCCGGTAGATCACGGAGATGATCACGAACATCACCGACCACAGCACGTCGATGCGCTTCGCGGCTTCTTCGCCGAGCACATGGCTCGCCAGCGAGAAATAGGCGAGCGTCAACACCCCGGTCGAGGCGATCCCGACCGACAGGATGCGCGCCCCCGAGCCGTACGAGCGCCGCGAGGAGCTAGAGGCGGACAAGCAGCATCGTCCAGGGGAACGGCGAGCGCACCTCTACGACCTCGCCGTAGCGCGACAGCAGCGCGACGAACGAACGCCTGGACCAGTGGTTCAGGTGCCCGGGAGTGTTCCCGAGCGCAGACCAGTAGGCGCCGCGCGCCATGTTCAGCATCCGCCACAGCGGCTCGCGCGGCACCGACACCAGCAGATGGCGTTCGGCGCAGCGCGCCATCTCCGCCAGCGTGTGCTCGGGGTCGGGCACATGCTCGAGCACCTCGATCGCGCACGCCACCCCGAACTCGTTGTCCGCGAACGGCAGGTTCTCGGCGCGCATCACCCGGTATTCGAGGTTCGCCGCGGTGTGCTGCGTCCAGCCGGCCTGGATCGACTCCTCCTCCAGGTCGATCCCCACGACCCGTCGATCGGCCAGGCGCTGCGCCCACTGGTGCACGAGCACGCCCTCGCCGCAGCCGACGTCCAGCAGCGAGGCGGGATCGGCGTGCCCCAGCAGCTCGTCCAGGCTGCGCTCGAAGCCGGCCATCATGCGCTTTACGAGCGGATTGGATGATCCGTACTTGTCGTAGGTGTTGCCGGTGACGATCCCCTCCTCGGAAACGGTGACGGTCCCGCTCACGGTCCCACCGCCTCGTGCTCCTCGCTGCCGGCTCGCTCGATCGCCTCGTCCGGGCGCTTGGTGGCCGGGATGTTCGATTCGTAGTGGGAGGGCGCGATGCCCAGTTGCAGCTCGATGCGGCGCACCCGTTCGAAGGTCTTCTGGGTCATCACGCGTTGGGCGGCCAGCAAATCGCCGATCACTCCCAGCGCCCACAGCACGACCGCCGCGATGAACAGCACGGCTCCCAGGATCAGCGACTGCACGTGGCCCTTGCCGTTGCCTTCGGCGTAGGCCACCACGAAGCGGATCCACACCCCCAGCGATACCAGCCCGATCGCCGCCGCCAGGCTCCAGAACACCCGCAGCGGCTCGTACTGGGCGTAGATGCGGAAGATCGAGATCGAGTTGCGCCGCACGTAGGACCACATCGACGGGAACAGCCGCGACTCGCGTGTCTTGGGGTTCGTGCGGACCGGGACGTGGTCGATCGCCACCAGCTGCTTGCCGGCCTGGATGATCGTCTCCAGCGTGTAGGTGAATTTCGAGACCACGAGCATCTGGATCGCCGCCTCGCGGTTGTAGGCGCGGAAGCCCGACGTGGTGTCGGGCACGGAGGTAGAGGAAGCCTGGCGCACCACCCAGGAGCCCAGGCGCTGCAGCAGCTTCTTCAGCGGCGAGAAGTGCTCGATGTTGCCGACCTCACGGTCGCCGACGACCATGTCGGCGCGGGCGGCGAGGATCGGAGCCACCAGCCGCTCGATGTCTCCCCCGTAGTACTGGTTGTCCGCGTCGGTGTTGACGATCACATCCGCGCCGAGCTTCAGGGACGCGTCGAGCCCGGCCTGGAAGGCGGCCGCCAGACCCTTGTTGTTGGTCAGGCGCACGATGTGATCCACGCCGTGGGCGCGCGCCACATCGATCGTCTCGTCGGTGGAGCCGTCGTCGATCACCAGCCACTGCACCTCGTCGAAGCCCTCCAGCTGACGGGGGAGATCCGCGAGCGTGCCCGGCAGCTGCCCGCCTCGTTGAAACAGGGGATCTGAATGATCAGCTTCATAGTGTTGGGTGCTTCGCTCGATCCGGCGGGTCGGTGTCAAAAGAGCGGCGATCACCGCGGGTCGGTGTCGTAGACTTGCCGCGGCATTATCCCAAATGCACAGGTCTCGGCGCCAAGCGCCGCGAGAAGACGCCACCGCCGGCCCATCGGGCGGCCAGGGCCTTGATGGAAAGCGCGACGCTCACCCGGCAAGCACCGGGCTCGATCTGGCAGGCGCGGCTGCGTGCCATCCCCTCGTCCACGTGGGCGAAGATCGGCCTGCTGGCGCTGTGCGCGCTCGCGCTGTTCGGCTACTTCGCGTTCCCCACCTACCCGACCTACGATTCCTTCTACGCGCTGCTGTGGGGGCGCGATCTGCTGCATCTGCACCTGCCGGACTTCAGGGTCTACAGGGGGCCCACCGAGCATCCCCTGGCGATCGCGTTTGGGATGTTCTGCTCCATCTTTGGGCAGGGCGGGGCGCGGTTGATGGTGCTCGGCTCGATCGCGTCGTTCGTGGCGCTGGTCGCCGGCGTCTACCGGGTCGGACGGATGTGCTTCAGCCCGGTTGTCGGGCTGTTCGCCGCGCTGTTGATGCTCAGCCGCTTCTTTGACGAGAACCTCGCCGCCCAGGGATATCTGGACATCTCCTATGTGGCGCTGCTGGTGTGGGCGGCGGCGCTCGCGCTGGATCGCCGCTGGCGGGGGACGCCGGTGTTCGTGACGCTCGCCGCCGCCGGCCTGTTGCGCCCCGACGCGTGGGTGCTGTCGGGCGCTTGGTGGCTGTGGTGCGCAGCGCCGCCCATGATCTGCGCGATCAGGGGAGAAGCGCCGAAGCCGGGTGCGCTCAGGCGGCTCGTCCTGTACGGGGTGATCGTGATCTCGGCGCCGCTGATCTGGATCGGGGTGGACGCGGTCGTGACCGGCAATCCGCTGTATTCGCTTCACTCCACCGCCGGGCTGGCGGCCGAACTGGAACGCACCCAGGGCCTCGGGAGCGTGATCGCCTCGATCTGGACCTACGCGGTGCGGATCGACAAGCTGCCGGTGCTGATCGGCGCGATCGTCGGCCTCGGCGCCGCGTTGTGGCTGGCGCCGCGGCGCGCCGGGCTGCTCGCCGCCGCGCTCGCGCTGCAGATGTTCGTGTTCATCGCCGAGGGAGCGGTCGGCGCGTCGGTCATCGACCGCTACCTGATGGGCTTCGCCTCCTTCGCACTGATCACCTGCGCCGTCACCCTGGGCGGCTGGTCGATGCTCGAGCCGGGGAGCGCGCTGCGACGCGCGTGGATGGCCGCGGCGGCCGCCCTGGTGCTCTACGGGACCTTCTCGGCGGCGACCACGCTGAGCCTCTCGAGTCTTCGCAACACGCTCGCCTACCACGAGGAATTCCACAAGGGCCTGGAAGTGGCGCTGCACAACCCCAAGGTGAAGGCGCAGCTCGAGCGCTGCCCGCTGCTGTCGCTGCCGAACAACAAGCTGATTCCCGACGCGCGCTGGATCCTCGACACGGTCGGCCAGCGCGACATCGTCGCTCGCAGCCAGGCCCGCGCGGATGTGGACAAGGGATCGCACGAGCTGGCCGAGCGCATCAAGCACGGCAGCGTCGCCGTCTACCCGCTCGGGCAGGCGGTGTTCTTCGAGGCGATCGTCGATGTCGGCGATGACCCCCGCGACCAGGTGCCGCTGAGTGGCTTTCACCGCGTCTACTCGAGCAGCTACTACGCCGTCTATGCCAACTGCTGAGACGGCGCCCACCCCGGCTCGCCGGTGGGTGTGGCCGGCGCTGGCGCTCGTGCTCGCAGGGGCGCTCGCGCTGCGGCTGTGGGGGGTCAGGCAGGGGCTTCCCTACGCCTACAACTCCGATGAGAACGCGCACTTCCTGGCCCGCGCGATCGGCATGTTCGGGCACAGCCTGAACCCGGAATACTTCGCCAACCCGCCCGCGTTCACCTATCTGCTGCATCTGCTGCTGGTGGTCTGGTTCGGTGGCACCTCGGCGGTCGGGCACGCCTACGCGGCACACCCCGCGGAGGTGTGGACGATCGCGCGGGTGAGCGTCGCGGTACTCGGCACGCTCGCGGTGTGGCTGCTGTACCTGACGGGGGCGAGACTGTTCGGGCGGGGTGTCGGGCTGCTCGCCGCGGCGCTCGAGGCCGTCGCGTTCCTGCCAGTCTTCTACTCCCATCTGGCGCTGAACGACGTGCCGACGCTGGCGCCGCTGACGCTGTCGCTGCTGGGCAGCGCCGGGGTGGCGCGCAGGGGCAGGATGATCGACTACCTGCTCGCCGGAATCGGACTGGGGCTCGGCTGCGCGACCAAGTACACGGCGGGGATCGTGCTCGTCCCGCTGTGCGCGGCGGCCGCCGCGCACTATCTACAGGCCCCACCCGGCCAGGCCAGACGCGTTCTTTTGGGCATCGCGGCCGGTGGCGCCTGCGCGCTGGCGGCATTCATCGCCGCCAACCCCTACGCGGTGCTCGACTTCAGCGCCTTCCACGGCGGGATCGCGCACCAATCGAGCGTCTCCTCAGAAGCGCAGGGGAAGCTCGGCGCGCCGAAAGAGAGCGGCATCTTCTACTACCTGTGGTCGCTGAGCTGGGGTCTGGGCTGGGCACCGTCGCTGGCGGCGCTGGGGGGCGCCTTCACCGTGTGGCGCGCCAGTCGCGCCGCCGGCTGGATGCTGGTCCCGGCGCCGCTTTTGTTTCTCGCGTTCATGGGTCTGCAGAGTCGCTACTTCGGCCGCTGGCTGATGCCGATCCTGCCGATCCTGTGTCTGCTGGCCGCGCAGTTCGCGCTGACCATGACCGCCTGGCTGAGACGGCTCGCTGGGACCGGCCCGCTCGCTGGCCGGCCCTTCCCGCGGGCGGCGCTGGGCCTTCTCCCGGCCGCGCTGCTCGCCGTCGGGCTGTGCGCGCAGGGGGCCGTCTACAGCATCCACTCCGGGCGGGTGCTGGCCCGCTCATACACCACCAACCTGGCGCGTGAATGGATGCTCGCGCACATACCGGCCGGCACCCCGATCGTGCTCGAGCCGATCGCCCCCGCCGACTGGGTGGCCGCCACGGGCCGCCGCGCCCGCCTGGAACCCTCCGGCGAAGTGTGGCGCAAGTACCCGTCGCTGCGGTCGGTGATCGGACCCTCCGGAGCCCTCGAACCGGACAACAGCAGCGTCGTGAACATCGAGGACTACGAGAAGACGCTGGCCCCCGCCCTGATCGGCTACTACCAGCGGCTCGGTTACTGCTGGGTGATCACCGGCTCCACGCAGTACGGGCGGGCGACGGCGGACCCGGGGGCGGTGCCGCTGGCGATCGCCTACTACCGCGCCCTGAAAAGTCAGGGGCAGCTCGCCTACCACCTCTCGCCCTTTGGCGGCGGCACCCAGGGCGGGCGCGACTCCGTGCCCTTCAACTTCGACTGGACATTCGACTACTACCCCCTCGCCTACCGGCTCCCCGGCCCGGAAATCAACATCTACCGGCTCGCCGGCGGCCGCTGCGCAAATAGTCGGCCAGCCGGCCAGCGCTCCGGGGCGGGGGTATCCTGAGAGAGGATGACAGTCACCACCGACACCGACCGCGCGCACCTGCGCCGCGCGATCGAGCTAGCCGAAAACGGCATGGGCGACGTGGAGCCCAACCCGGTCGTCGGGGCGGTCATCGCCCGCGACGGGGAGGTGCTGGGGGAGGGGTTCCACGAACGCTTCGGCGGCGCGCACGCCGAGGTCAACGCGATCGAGGCGTGCGGCATGGTCGATCTGGTGGGCGCCAGCCTGTATGTGTCGCTCGAGCCGTGCTGCCACGAGGGCAAGACGCCGCCCTGCACCGAGGCGATCATCCAGGCTGGCATCAAGCGGGTGGTGATCGCCTCCGATGATCCGACCGAGAAGGCATCTGGTCGTGGGCTTGGGATCCTCCGCGACGAGGGGATCGAGATCGTGCTCGCCGACGGCGAGGAGGCGACTCGCGCCCGCCTGCTCAACCAGCCCTTTCGCAAGCACGCCAGGGTCGGGCGGCCGTGGGTGCTGTTCAAGTCCGCGATGACCCTCGACGGCAAGGTCGCCACCCGCGCCGGGGACTCCAAGTGGATCTCCGGCGAGGACAGCCGCGAACTGGCGCACCGCTGGCGGGCGGCGCTGGACGCGGTGATAGTCGGCATCGGCACCGCGCTGGCCGACGACCCGCTGCTGACCGCCAGGCCGGACGGGCTGGTCGCTGAGCCCGAGCGCCAGCCGCGACGTGTCGTGTTCGACTCCCTCGCCCGGCTGGCGCCCACCTCCAGGCTGGTCGCCGCCGCCACCGAGGTGCCGCTCACGATCGTGGTGTCCAGGGCCGCGGCGCGTTCGGACATCGACGCGCTGGAGGTGGCCGGCGCGCAGGTTCTGGTCGCCACCGGGGAAAACGAGCCGGCGCGGGTGCGCTCGGCACTCGACCAGCTCTCCCAGCTCGGTGTCACCGCCGCGCTGCTGGAGGGCGGTCCGCATCTCGCGGGGGCGTTCCTGGACGCCGGTGAGATCGACGAGATCCGGCTGTTCCTCGCCCCGATCCTGCTCGGCGGACGCACCGCGCGAGACCCGCTGGAGGGCGAAGGGGTGGAGCGCATCTCCGAGGCGCTGCGCGCGCTGACGATGAGCTGCGAGCGGGTCGGGGAGGACCTGCTCATCTCCGCCAGGCTGCGGGAGTGGTGAGCGCCGCGTGTTCACTGGCCTGATCGCGGACCTCGGCGAGGTCAGCGAGCTTGACCTCGGCGAGCGCGGCGCGCGGCTGCGCGTCCGCACACAGCTGGCCGGTGAGATCGACGCCGGTGACTCGGTCGCGGTCAACGGGGTGTGCCTGACCGCCACCGAGGTCGGGGACGGGGACTTTCTGACTCAGGCGATGCTCGAGACGCTCGCCCGCTCCTCCCTCGGGTCCCTCGCCGTCGGCTCGCGCGTGAACCTGGAGCTCGCGCTGCGAGCAGACCAGCGTCTGGGGGGACACATCGTCCAGGGCCACGTCAACGGGACGGCCACGCTCACCGCGATCGACGAGCACGGCTTCGGACGGGTCCTCACCCTGCGGGCGCGGGGAGGCCTCGAGCGCTACCTGGTGCACAAGGGGTCGGTTGCGCTGGACGGGGTGAGCCTCACGATCAGCGCGATCAACCCGGACGGGTCCTTCGCGGTGTCGCTGATCCCCGAGACGCTGAAGCGCACCAACCTGGGCGACGCCACGGCCGGTCAGCATGTCAATCTAGAGGTGGACATCCTCGCCAAGCACGTGGAGAGACTGATGGAGGCACACGCATGAGCCAGTCACAGACGGCGACGCCGTTCGCGACGATCGAGCGGGCGATCGAGGAGATCCGCCAAGGCAAGATGGTCGTGGTCTGCGACGACGAGGACCGCGAGAACGAGGGTGACCTCACGCTCGCGGCGCAGTTCGTGACACCTGAGGCGATCAACTTCATGGCCAAGGAGGGGCGTGGACTGATCTGCCTGTCCCTGACCCCCGAGCGCTGCGACGAACTCGGGCTGGATCTGATGGCGGCCAAGAACGAATCGTCGTTCAAGACGCCGTTCACCGTCTCGGTGGAGGCGCGGGAGGGCGTCACGACCGGCATCTCAGCACACGACCGGGCGCACACCATCCAGGTTGCGATCGACCCGGAGAGCCGCCCGTCGGATCTCGTTCAGCCCGGTCACATCTTCCCGCTGAAGAGTCGCGCCGGCGGGGTGCTGGAGCGCGCCGGCCAGACCGAGGCGGCCGTCAACCTCGCACGTCTCGCCGGCCTAAACCCGGCCGGAGTGATCTGTGAGGTGATGAACGACGACGGCACGATGGCGCGGGTGCCGGATCTCATCGACTACTGCTCCAGGCACGGCCTCAGCATGATCACGGTCGCCGACCTGATCGCCTATCGACGCCGCCACGACAAGCTCGTCGAACGCGTTGTGGAGACCCAGCTGCCGACCACGTTCGGCGACTTCGAGGCGATCGGATATCGCTCGCTTGTCGATCAAAAGCACCACGTCGCGCTCGTCAAGGGCGACGTCTCAGGCCAGTCCGACGTGCTCGTCAGGGTCCACTCGGAGTGTCTCACCGGCGACGTGTTCCATTCGCTGCGCTGCGACTGCGGCGAGCAGCTCGAATCGGCGCTCGCGATGATCGAGCAGGAGGGCCATGGCGTGCTGCTCTACCTCTCCCAGGAGGGTCGTGGGATCGGGCTGCTGAACAAGCTGCGCGCCTATCGCCTGCAGGAAGAGGGCCTCGATACGGTTGAAGCCAACGAGCGTCTCGGGCTGCCGGCCGACCTGCGCGATTACGGCATCGGCGCTCAGATCCTCGTGGATCTCGGGCTCAGCTCGATCAGGATCCTCACGAACAACCCCAAGAAGATCAGGGGCCTTGAGGGCTACGGGCTATCGGTCAGCGCCCAGATCCCGATCGAGCACGCCCCCAACGAGCACAACGAGGCGTACCTGCGCACCAAGGCCCAGCGCATGGGACACATCCTGCACCACCAGGGCCTGAACCTCGACGCCGAGATGCTGCACGCCGAGCGCTCTCCCTCCCCCCAACAGGAGGAGCACGAGGGCCAGGAGCGATGAGCGCAGCCCCGCCGCAAGGCGGCCGCTACGCGATCGTCGTGGGGCGCTTCTACGAGGACCTCGCCCGCAGGCTCGTGGACGGGGCGCTGCGGGAGTTCGCGCAGGCGGGACACACCGACGTCGAGGTGTTCGACGTCCCCGGGGCGTTCGAGCTGGCGCTCGCCGCCAGCTACGCCGCCCGCAGCGGGCGCTTCGCCGGCGTGGCGTGCCTGGGGGCGGTCATCCGCGGCGAGACCGATCACTACGACTTCGTGTGCGCGGAGACCGCCCGCGGGATCATGCAGGTGGGGCTCGACAGCGGGGTGCCGTGCGCGTTCGGGGTGCTGACCTGCCAGACGATGGAGCAGGCGCTCGCCCGCACCGGGGGAGACAAGCGCGACCAGGGCGCCCACGCCGCGCAGGCCGTGCTTACGATGGCCGCGCTGCGCGCCGGGCTTCAGAGCGGCTAGACTGCCGTCATGGCCAAGGTATGCCACAGCTGCGGAAAGGGCCCGGCGTTCGGTAACAGCCGCAGCCACTCGATGGTCGCCACCAAGCGGCGCTTTGACCCCAACCTGCAGAAGGTCAAGGTGATGGTCGGCAAGGCGCCGCGGCGCGTGTACGTGTGCACCCGCTGCCTGAAGGCCGGCAAGGTCACCAAGGCGCTGTAAGCGGCGCGAGGCGCCCCGCTGGGCGCCCGCCTTTGAGCGGGTGAGAGGCACCAAGACACCTACAGCAAGCCCGCCGCCAAGATGACGAAAGCCCGCTCGTGACCGACACCAACCTGGTTCGCTTCCGGGCTGCCGTGGAGGGTGCGCTCAGACATCTGGAATCCCGCCGCCAGGAGGTCAACGACCTCAATGTGTTTCCCGTCGCCGACGGCGACACCGGCGACAACATGACGCTGACGCTGCGGGCGGTGCTCGACGAGCTCGACCGCCTGGGTGGGGCCGATGAGACACGCACGGTCGATGAGATCGGACGCGAGACACTCGTGCAGTCCGTCGCCCGCGCGGCGCTGCTCGGCGCCCGCGGCAACTCCGGGGTGATCCTCTCCCAGCTGATCCGCGGCGCCGCCGAGGAGCTCGTGTCGCGGCCCGGGCAGCTGATCGACGCGAAGCTGATCGCGGCGGCGCTCGAGAACGCCTCGAGCCGCGCGTACGCGTCCGTGCGCTCCCCGGCGGAGGGGACGATCCTGACCGTCGCCAGGGCGATGGCCCACCAGATCGTGACCGATGTCGCCCACGACGAGGCGACGCAGATCCCGGCCAACACGACACCGGACGCGCAGGATCTGGCGATCGCCGGGACCCTCGAGCGGGCGGTCGCCGCCGGGCAGGAGTCGGTCAAGCAGGGCCCGCAGCTGCTGGCGGCGCTGCGCGACGCGGGGGTCGTGGACGCCGGCGGCTACGCCCTGACGGTGATCTTCGCCGGTGTCGTGGCCGCGCTGCGCGGCGATGAGCCACCCGAGCTCGACCACCACGCCCCCGCGCGCATCAGCCACCCCGAGCACAGCTCCGAGACCTACCGCTTCTGCACCAACTTCGCCGTCACCGGCGAGGGCCTGCAACCCGGCCGCTTCATACCGCCGCTCGAGGAGATCGGCGACTCGGTGCTGGTGGTCGGCGACTCAACCACCCTGAAGATCCACCTCCACACCGACGAGCCCGAGCACGCCACCGCCGTGTTCGCCGACGCGGGCGAGGTCTCGCGCCTTGACGTCGCCGACATGTCAGCCCAGGTCGCCGAACGGGAGCAGCGGCTATCGGGCCAACCCGCCGAGCCACAGCGGCAGATGCTGTGCGGGGCGCTGGCGGTGATCAACGGGGAGGGCTTTGGCCAGCTGTTCGCCGAGCTCGGTGTGCACACGATCGACGGGGGACCGACCCTGAACCCCTCCACATACGACCTGCTGGCGGCGATCCACGGGGTGCCCTCCGAGGAGGTGCTCGTGCTGCCCGGCAACGCGAACGTGATCATGGCCGCCGAACGCGCCGCCGAACTCTCCGACAAGCGGGTGCTGGTGGCGCAGCTGAAAAGCCAGCAGGCGGGGCTCGCGGCCGCGGTCGCGCTGGACTTCGCCCGCGACGTGGAGGAGAACGCGCACGCGGTCGCGCAGGCGTCCGCCAACCTGCGCACCGGGGCGCTCGCCCCCGCCGCCCGCGACGACGCCCAGGGACGCTTCGCACGCGGTGAAGCTGTCGGTTTTCTGGAGGAGGAGATCATCGCCTGGGGAGACCCAGGGCAGGCGCTGGGCGCCGTGATCGACTCGCTCTGTGAGGGCTGTGAGCTGATCAGCGTGCTCGCGGGAGCGCAGGCACCGCTGGACTGCACACAGGTAAAGGCGCTGCTCGATCAGCAGCGCGACGTGGAGCTCGAGCTGCGCCACGGCGGCCAGCAGGCCTACTGGTGGCTGCTCGTCGCCGAGTGACGACCGCGTCACGGTGCATCATGGGAGCCGGCAGATGCCGCGAGCAGCCACCGCCAACAGGTCCTCTTCTTCGCCACCGGCGCCGCACGGAGCGCAGCGGCCGCTACCCGCGTTCGCCGGCGTCGGCGCGCTGCAGTGGCCGCAGATGCTGGGCGCCGCCGTCCGCTGGCCCGCCCCCTCCCGGCTAGAGCATCCGCTGCAGGCGCCATCCGGCAAGGCCGCCGACGCGATGCTCGCACTCGGGCTGCAGACCATCGGGGATCTGCTCGAGCATCTTCCCCGCGAATGCCGCCAGGCGCGGACGATCGCGACCCTGCGGCTCTCCGAGCCGGCGACCGTCGCCGTGGAGGTCCGCTCGATCACCAGCCGCGCTGTGCGCAGGCGGGGGATGCGACCGCTGGTCGAAGCGACCGTCGCCGACGAGAGCTCCTCGATGCGGGCCACCTTCTTCAACCAGCCGTGGCTGGTGGGCCGCTACCCGCCCGGCACCAGGCTGCTCTTGCACGGCAAGGTCGAGAGGGGCGGGCGCTTCCGGGTATCCCATCACGCGCCGGCGGCCGGCTCCGCGGGTGCCACCGCCGCCACGGTCGCCCACTACTCCGCCAGCGAGGGCATCAGCTCCACCCAGATCCTGACGCTCGTGCAGGGAGCCAGGGCGGCGCTCGCCGACATCCACGAGTGGCTGCCGGCCGCGGTGCGGATCGCCGACGGGCTGCCCGACCGGGCCAGCGCGCTCGCGGCGCTGCACTTCCCCCGCGACGAGCGGGACCCCGAGCTCGGCCGCCGACGCCTTGCCTACGAGGAGCTCTTGCTCTGCCAGCTGGCGTTCCTGCGCCGCCGCGCCCGCCACCGCGCACGCTCGGACGCGCCGGTGCTGGACGAGCCACCCACCCGCTCGGCGCGCTGGCTGGAGCAGGAGCTGCCGTTCGCCCTCACCGGCGACCAGCGCGAGACGATCGCCGAGATCGACCGCGACCTCTCCCAGCCCCGCTCGATGCAGCGCCTGTTGATGGGCGAGGTCGGGTCGGGCAAGACGGTGGTGGCGCTGTACGCGATGCTGCGCGCGGTCGAGCACGGCCACCAGGCGGCGCTGATGGCGCCCACCGAGACGCTCGCCGAGCAGCACTTCGCGACGCTTCAGAAACTGATCACCGCCGAGCCGGTGACGGTCGCGCTGCTGACGGGATCGACTCCGGCGCGCCGCCGCGCGGACATCCTCGGCAAGCTCGCAAGCGGCGAGTGCTCGATGATCGTCGGCACACACGCACTGATCGAGCCCTCGGTGCAGTTTCGCAGCCTCGCGCTGACGGTCGTGGACGAGCAGCACCGCTTCGGGGTGCGCCAGCGCGCCGCCCTGGAGAAAAAGGAGCCCACCCACCAGGCGGCGGCTCAGGGACGCACCCCGCACGTGCTGCACATGACCGCCACCCCGATACCACGCACCCTCGCGCTCGCCAGCTACGGCGACCTGGACGTCAGCACCCTGCACCAGCTGCCGGTGGGGCGCCAGCGGGTGGACACCCGCATCGTCAGCGACGAGAACGAACGCCAGGAGGCATACGAGCAGCTGCGCGGCGAGCTCGACCGCGGCCGCCAGGCGTACGTGGTGTGTCCCCTCATCGAGCAGTCAGAGGCCGACTCCCAGACCCAGGAAGGCGACGTCAGAGCCGCCGTCGCCGAGTTCTCGAGACTCGCCGAGGGTGAGCTCGCCGGTCACCGTCTGGTGCTGATGCACGGGCAGATGCCAGCCCGCGAGAAGCAAGAGGCGATGGCCAGATTCGCGGGCGGGCAGGCGGACGTGCTGGTCTCCACCACCGTGATCGAGGTCGGGATCGACGTCCCCAACGCGACCGTGATGCTGGTCGAGAACGCCGAGCGGTTCGGGATATCCCAGCTGCACCAGCTGCGCGGCCGGGTGGGACGCGGCGAGCACAGCTCCCGCTGCCTGTTGGCGGGAAGCCCTCGCTCCGCCAGGCTGCGCGCCCTGGTGAAGCACTCCGACGGGTTCGCCCTGGCGGAGATCGACCTGGCGCTGCGCAAGGAAGGCGAGCTGATCGGCACCCGCCAGTCCGGGGCGGGCCAGTTCAGGGTCGCCTCGCTGCCGGGCGACGAGCGGCTGCTGGAGCTCGCCCGCTCGCAGGCCGAGCGGATCATCGCAAGCGACGAGCTGCTGGGCGACCCAGAGCACGCGCTGCTTGGCCAGATGCTCGAGCAGCGGCTGGGGGACCCCACGCTCGACTCGATCCCCGCATGAGGGTGATCGCCGGACGGTACGGCGGCCGGAGACTTCAGACACCGAAGGGGAGGGGCACCCGCCCCACCTCCGAGCGCGTCCGCGAGGCGGTCTTCTCGATGCTCGGCGACGTCACCGGGGCGCGTGTCCTTGACCTGTTCGCCGGCAGCGGGGCGCTTGCCATCGAGGCGCTCTCACGCGGTGCGGAAAGCGCGCTGATGATCGAGCGCGACCCCCACGCGGCGGGGGCGCTGAAGGCCAACCTGGAGGCGTTGGGGCTGCAGGGACAGCGGGCGAGGATCACCCAAACAGACGCCCTCGCTGCGCTCGAGATGGCACGAAAGAGCGATGAAACGTACGATCTCATCTTCATAGATCCCCCCTACGAACGAGCGCAGGCGTATTCGGTGGCGCTGCAGAGGGCGCTAGCACCGGTGCTGGCGCCGGCCGCGCGCGTCGTCTCCGAGAGCGACCGGCGCACGCCGCTCGAGCTGCAGCTGACGCTGGAGCGCGAGCGTCGCTACGGCGACACGCTGATCAGAATCCACTCATTCCCATGACCGTCGAGAAGTCCATAGCAATCTGCCCCGGCTCCTACGATCCCGTCACCAACGGTCACCTCGACGTGATCCGCCGCGCCTCGGAGCTCTACCACGAGGTGGTCATCGCGGTCGTCAACCGCTCGGTGCGCAAGAACGCCACCCTGTTCGGCATCGACGAGCGTCTGGCGTTCATCAGAAACGCGACCGCCGGGCTGCCCAACGTACGGGCCGAGCCGTTCAATACGCTGGTCGTGGACTTCGCGATCAGGGTTGGCGCGAAGGTGATCGTCAAGGGGCTGCGGGCGATCTCCGACTTCGAGTACGAGTTCGAGATGAACCAGCTGAACAGCCGCCAGGCGCCGGAGATCGAGTCGGTTTATCTGATGGCCGGCCCCCGCTACAGTTTCCTGTCCTCCAGCGGCGTGAAGGAGCTGGCAACATTCGGAGGAAGAATCGACGATTTGGTGCCGGACGAGGTCGCACGGCGCTTGCAGGAAGAGTTGAGACGCTGACGAATTTGGAGGGGCTATGGACGTCCTGGTATTGATCGACAAGCTCGACGATCTTGTGCACAACGCCAAGCCCGTGCCGCTCACCGACCAGGTGCGCGTGGACAAGGAGGAGATCTACGACATCCTCGACCAGATGCGCGCCACGATCCCGGAGGAGATCAAGCAGGCGCGCTGGATCGTCAAGGAGCGTCAGGAGATGCTCGCCGAGGCCAAGCGCGAGGCGGAGCGCATCGTCAAGGAGGCCCGCGAGCGCCAGCAGCAGCTCGTCGGCGAGGAGGAGGTCACCAAGCAGGCCGAGCGCGAGGCGGAGGACATCATCGAGGACGCCAGGGCACGCGAGCGGGAGATCCGCCTCGGCGCCGAGGACTACGCCGATGAGATCCTCAACACACTCGAGGTCAACCTCTCGAAGTTCATCGCCGCGGTACAGCGCGGACGGGAGCGCCTGCAGGGCAAGGACGAGCCGGCCGAGGTTGGGTGAGATCCCGCCCGATGGCGGCGGTCACCGTCGAGGTTCTCGACGCGGACATCACAACTCTCGAGCTCGACGCGATCACCAACGCCGCGAACACCCGGCTGGCGCACGGCGGCGGCGTCGCCGGGGCGATAGTCCGCGCCGGCGGCCGGGAGATCCAGCGCGAAAGCGATGAGCTGGCACCGATCGAGCTGGGCCAGGCGGTCCACACCGGCGCCGGGCGCCTGCCGTCCCGGTGGGTGATCCACGCCGCCACGATGCATCCGGGCGGTAGCACCGACGCCGACACGATCGCCGCGGCCACCGCCAGCGCTCTGCTGTGCGCGCAGCGGCTCGGCGCCCGCTCGCTGGGGCTCGTGGCGTTCGGGACCGGGGTCGGGGGCTTTCCGCTTGATCAGGCGGCGGAAATCGAGGTGCGGGAGCTGTGCTCCCACCTGCGCGGCCACAGCCAGCTGCAGCAGATCGTGTTCTGTGTCCGCGGCCAGGACGCGCTGGGCGCCTTCCAAGCAGCGCTCACGCGGGCGCGTGAAATCGGCGACTTGGGGTAGGGTCAAAGCAATGAGCTCCACCCTGAAGTATCGACTGCAAGTCGCCAAGGTCTTCCTGGGCACCGGCATCCTCACGCCGGTCAGACCCGACCGTGCCGTCAGGTCGGTCCTGGCGCTGCGCCGCTGGGGCCCGACGCCGGCGGCCGCCTACACCGGCTCGGCCGCGCGCTTTCCCGACCGTGCGGCGCTGATCGACGAGCGCGGCACGCTCACCTTCGCGGAGATACACCTGCGCACCAACGCGCTGGCGCACGAACTGCACGCGGCCGGGATCAAAGAGGGCGACGGCGTGGCGATCATGTGCCGCAACCACCGCGGCTTCGTCGAGGCCACCCTCGCCTGCTCGAAGCTCGGGGCCAGCGCGCTGTATTTGAACACGTCCTTCGCCGGCCCACAGATCGCGGACGTGATGCGCCGCGAGGATCCAGCGGGGCTCATCTACGACGCGGACTTCGCCGACCTCGTCGGCGACGGCGGAGAGGGCCGCAAGCGCTTCGTCGCCTACAGCGAGCCCGGCTCCGAGCCATCCGATCCGCTGCTGGAGGACCTGATCGTCGCCGGCAGCACCGCCGATCTGGCGCCACCGGGCGAACCGGGGCGGGTCGTGATCCTCACCTCCGGCACCACCGGCACCCCCAAGGGGGCGGCCCGCAAGCAGCCCGATTCGGTCGAGCCGCTGGCGGCGCTGTTCTCGAAGATCCCGCTGAAGGCTCGCGAGACGACCATGATCGCCGCCCCCATGTTCCACTCGTGGGGCTTCGGGCACTTCACGCTCGCGCTTCCCCTGTCCTCGACGATCGTGCTGCGCCGGCGCTTTGACCCGGAGGAGACGCTGCGCGCCGTCGCCGAGCACCGTGCGAGCGCGCTCGCCGTCGTCCCGGTGATGCTGCAGCGCATCATGGACCTGCCGCCGCAGACACTCGCAAAGTACGACACGCACTCCCTGAAGGTCATCGCTCTGAGCGGCTCGGCGCTGCCGGGGGAGCTGGCGATCCGGGCGATGGACACCTTCGGCGAGGTGCTCTACAACCTGTACGGATCGACCGAGGTCGCGTGGGCCACGATCGCGACCCCGCAGGACCTGCGGGCCGCCCCGGGAACCGCCGGGCGCCCGCCGCTCGGCACCGTCGTCAAGCTCCTGGACGGCGACGGCCGGGAGGTGCCCAAGGGGCATGGGGGACGCATCTTCGTCGCCAACGAGATGGTTTTCGAAGGCTATACCGGCGGTGGCGGCAAGGAGATCGTCGCCGGCCTGATGAGCACCGGCGACGTCGGGCACTTCGACCCCGGCGGACGGCTGTTCGTCGATGGGCGCGACGACGAGATGATCGTCTCCGGCGGGGAGAACGTCTTCCCCCGCGAGGTCGAAGATCTGCTCGCCGACCACGAGCAGATCGAGGAGGCGGCGGTGATCGGCGTGCAGGACGAGCAGTTCGGTCAGCGGCTGAAGGCCTTCGTGGTGGCGCACAACGGATCGACGCTCTCAGAGGAAGACATCAAGAACTACGTCAAGGAGAACCTCGCCCGCTACAAGGTGCCACGCGAGGTGGTGTTCCTCGACAGTCTGCCGCGCAACGCGACCGGCAAGATCCTCAAGCGCGAGCTGCAGACAGCCTCCTAACCGCGCTACGCGACGGCCGGCTCCGCGACATCCTCAAGCAGGCCCGGCTCGGCGTCCCGCGCGGAGTCAAAGCGCGCCAGCGAGCCGAACACCCCCACGAACAGGCTGGCGGCCAGCACGCACGCAAGGCCACCGGAGATGACCGACGCCCGCGGCCCGGCGAGCGAGGCGACGCTCCCGGACTCGATGTCGCCCAGCCGCGGCCCGCTGGTCACCACCAGCGAAAAGACAGACGACATCCGCCCACGCATCGCATCCGGTGTCAGCAGCTGATTGATGGTCGAGCGGCACACCGCGCTGACGCTGTCGGCGGCCCCTGCGACCGCCAACGCCGCCATCGCCAGCCACAGCGAGCTGACCGCGCCCGCCAAAGCGATCGCCGCCCCCCACACGGCGACCGCCACGATCACCACCCGTCCCAGACGCCGCACCCGGCCAAGCCAGCCGGTCGCGAGCGCCGCGACCGTCGCACCGGCCGACACCGACGCGAACAGCGCGCCCGTACCGCCCGCACCCGCGTGATAGACCGTCAACGACAGCACCGGGAACAGGGCGCGCGGCATCCCGAAGCACATCGCCGCGAGATCGATCCCGAACGACCCGAGCAACGCGTTCTTGGAGCGCACGAACCGCAGCCCGTCCGCGATGAAACGGCCGATAGCCGGATGCTCGTGCTCGCTTGCCCGCGGCGGCTGGGGTGCCATCGCCAGCACCGAGAAGACCATCCCCAGGCAGCTCACCGCGTCGATCGCATACACCGTCGCCAGGCCGCTGAGGGCGATCAGCAGTCCGCCCAGACCGGGTCCCAGCACCATCGTCAGCTGATACAGCCCAAAGTTCAGAGCCAGCGCGCCACGCAGCTGCCCCGGCTCCACCAGATTCGGGACGATCGCGCTGCGCGCCACGTTCTGGACCGCCCCGAAGCCCGCCAGCAGACCGGCCAGCACATACAGCGTCCACAGCGGCGGGTGCCCGGCGAGCGCGCCGGCCGCCAGCGCGCCGGAGATCGCGACCAGCGCCAGCTGGTCGGCCAGCAGCAGCCGCCGACGATCCATCCTATCGGCGAGCGCCCCTCCGAACAGCGACATGCACATGAGCGGCGCCAGCTCCACAGCTCCCAGCAGACCGGTCAGCAGCGGCGAGCGGGTCTGCACATACACCTGATAGGGCAGCGCGACCAGCGTCCCCTGCGTGCCCAGGCCCGTGATGAAGTTGCCGGCCACCAGCAGACGCAAATCGCGTGAGCCACGCAGCGGCGCGAGATCGACCGCCAGGTTTGAGAGGACGCTGACCGCGCGCGCGGGCCTTGGCACTCGCACAAGTCAAGCACACCCACCCCGCGCTTCGACGGAGGCTCGCTAGCCTGAGAGTATGTCCGTCCCAGCCGCCGACTTCGACCTCGCGGGGCTGCGCCTGAGCCCCGGCGAGGGCAGACGCCTGCAGCTGCCCGTCGCGATCGGCGAGCTGCGCTTCGGCGGTGAGAGCTATCGCCCCGAGCCGCCGCTCGCCCCCGCGCAGCTTGAGATCTCGCGCATGCTCGGCGGCGGCTACGCGCTGCGGCTGCGCTTCGGTGCCGGGCTGTGCGGGCCGTGCATGCGCTGCCTGAAGGAGGCTCACCCGACGATCGCGGTTGACAGCAGGGAGGTCGACCGGCCGGGCGGCGGGGAGGAGCTCAAGAGCCCCTATGTGGATGGGGAGACGCTCGACCTGTCCGCGTGGGCGCACGACTCCTTCGCCCTGGCGGCGCCCGCCCAGGTGCTCTGCCGCGAGGACTGCGCCGGGCTGTGCCCAGTATGCGCGGAGGATCTCAATCAAGCCGGCCCCGGCCACAGCCACGAGCGCCCGCCGGACCCGCGTTTCTCGGTGCTGCGCGACTTGAAGCTCGACTAGGTGCTGCTAGCGTTCCGCGCCGATGGGGAGTGTTGGTAGGTGACGGCGAGATCCAGCGGCGCGCGGACCCCGCCGGAGCAAATCACTGTCGCGGTCGATTCAAACGGCGCCGACCTGGGGCCCGCCGAGGTCGCCGCCGGCGCCGCGCTCGCGGCCGCCCAGGGGGTCAGGGTGCTGCTGTTCGGGCCCGCCGGCGAGCTCGGCGAGCAACCCGCGGGAGTGCAGGTGATCGACGCGCCCGTCTCGATCGCCAAGCACCCCGATCCGGCGCGCGCGGCGCGCTCGACACCGGACGCCTCGATCGTGCAGGCGGCCCGGGCGGTCGCCGACGGTCGCGCGCAGGCGCTGGTGTGCGCGGGCGGGACGGGATCGGCGCTCGCCGCCGGCCTGTTTCACATCAAGCGCGCGAGCGGCATCTACCGGCCCGCGCTCGCGCTGACGCTGCCCGTCCCCGGGCACACGGTCACGCTACTGGACGTGGGAGCCAACGCCGATGTTCGCCGCGAGCACCTTGTGCAGTTCGCGTTCATGGGCGCGGCGCTGTGCCAGACAGTGCTGGGGCTGCAGCGCCCCCGGGTGGGGCTGCTCTCAAACGGCCAGGAGACCGATCGCGGCAGCTCGCTGGTGCTCGCCGCGCACACCGAGCTGGCCGAGCGGGCCGCCGCCGGAGGGGCGCTGCAGTTCGTCGGCAACGTCGAGGGCGGCGATGTGCTCACCGGCGTCGCCGACGTGGTGGTCACCGACGGCTTCACCGGCAACATCGCCCTGAAGCTGATCGAGGGGGTCTCCCAGACGATGCTGCGCACGATCCGCGACGCCGCGATGTCATCGCCCCGCTCGAAGCTCGGCGGGCTGCTGCTGGCCCCCTCGCTGCGGGGTGTGCGCGAGCGAATCGACCCCGAGGCGCAGGGTGGCGCCTACCTGCTCGGCCTGCGGGGTCTGGGGGTCGTGCCCCACGGGCGCTTCACGCGCCGTGGCTTTGCGAACGCGATCCTGCGCGCCGCCGACGGCGTCCGGGGCGACCTGTCCGGGCGCACCAACCGGGCGCTAGCGGCCGCCGGCGCGCTGCGCAGCGTACCCGTGTCCGCGAGGAACGCTAGCCTGGCAGGCGAATGACCCGCGAGCAGATATTCGACCTGATCCAGGCGCACCTCGCCGACGAGCTGGACATAGAACCAGGGCAGATAAGCGAGGAGACCCGCTTCAAGGAGGACCTGGAGGCAGACTCGCTTGACCTCTACACGCTCGTGCAGGAGCTCGAGGACACCTACGGTGTGCAGATCTCAGACGAGCAGGCGGCCACCATCCTGACCGTCGGGCAGGCTGTTGACTTCGTGCTCGCCCACGCCGGCGATGATTGATGAGCCATGAAGTTGCTGGCGGAGCTGCTGGACGAGCTGCCCGAGGAGCTCTCGCGACAGGCATTCACCCACTCCTCCTGGTCGCAGCGGCGCTCGGACTCCTACGAGCGCCTGGCGTTCCTCGGCGACAGCGTTCTGGAGCTGGCGGTCACCGCGCACCTGTACCCGCTGCTGGAGGCCGAGCTGTTCGGCCCGGGACGGCTGACGAAGATCCGCTCCCAGGCCGTCTCCGGCACCTCCTGCCAGGCGGTCGCCGAGCGTCTCGGGCTGCCGCAGCGGCTGCTGGCGGCCGCCCCCAGCGGGATCGGTCAGAACGCGGCGGACCTCGTGGAAATAGAGCGTGTGCAGGCGTCGGTGATCGAGGCCGTGATCGGCGCGTGCTACCTGCACGCCGGCTACCAGCGCACCGCCGAGGCGGTCGTGCAGGCATTCGCGCCGGAGATCGAAAAAGCGCTGCAGGACCCCGTGGACTTCAAGACCGCGCTGCAGGAGCTGCTGGCGCGCCGCGGCGAGAAGGTCACCTACCAGATCACAAGCGAACAGGGCCGCCCGCACGAGCGGGTCTTCGAGGCGAGCGCCATGGTCGCCGGGGAGTGCCGCGGCACCGGCCGGGGGCAGAGCAAGAAGTCAGCCGAGCAGCAGGCGGCCCGCCAGGCACTGGAAGGCGAGGACGCCTGAAGATGACCGCCGATCCGCGAGCGCAGGAGGACCGGTGCGGCTGAAGTCGCTGACGCTGAAGGGCTTTAAGTCCTTCCCCGAGCGCACCCGCCTCGACTTCGGCCCCGGGGTCAGCGTCGTCGTCGGCCCCAACGGCTCGGGCAAGTCAAACGTCACAGACGCGGTGCTGTGGGCGATGGGAGAGCAGTCGCCGCTGGCGGTGCGCGGCTCCTCGATGCAGGACGTCATCTTCGGCGGTGGCCGGGGGGTCAAGGCGCGCAGCTCCGCGGAAGTGGAGATCGTGCTCGACAACGCCGACGGCGCGATCGCCCTGCCGCTGTCGGAGATCTCCATCGTGCGGCGCCTGGACCGCACGGGCGACGGCGAGTACCGGCTCAACGGGGCACGCTGCCGCCTGACCGACGTGATCGAGGTGCTCTCCGACACGGGCCTTGGCAAGGAGACCCACTCGGTCATCTCCCAGGGGCGGGTCGAGGCGATCGTCACCTCAAAGCCCCGTGACCGGCGCCTGTTGATAGAGGAGGCGGCGGGACTGGGCAAGCACCGCAAGCGCCGCCGCCGCGCCCAGCTGAAGCTCACGCGCACCCAGGAGAACCTCGACCGGGCACTGGACGTGGAGCGCGAGGCGCGCACCCATCTGCGTCCGCTCAAGCGCCAGGCAGAGGCCGCCGAGCTGCACGAGCGCCTGGAGCGCCAGAGCCTGGAAGCGCGCCTGGAGCTGGCGCTCGATGAGCTCCTGGACCGCCGCGAGCGGCTCGCCGCCGCCGAGACCGAGGTGCGCGAGACCCGGCAGCGCCGGGAGCTGAGCCAGCGGGAGCTAGAGGAGGTGGTGGCGCGCCGCGGCGCGGCGGAGCGCGCGCTGGCGCAGCGAGTGGAGCGCCGCGAGCAGCTCGCCCGAGAGCTGTACGGCACCCGCTCAGCCGGCGAGCGTGTGCAGATGCGCATCGAGCTGTGCCATTCGAGTGTCGCGACGCTGACCCAGCGCCTTGACCGCACCGAGCGGGAGCTGAAGACGATCAATAGCACCCTCCAGCGCGCGGACGAGCAGCGGGCGGCCGCGACCCACAACCAGCGGGTGCAGCAGCTCGAGCAGGAGCTCGAGCGCCTCGAGCTCCAGCGGGAGCGCACACTGGAGGCAGAGATCGAGGACCTGCGCGCAGAGCAGCAGCGGACCCTGACCCACATCGGCGAGGTCGAGCTGAGCCTCACCGAGGCACAACAGGCCAGAGAGCTCGCGGCACAGGACGCCGAGGACGCCCGCCAGCGCCTGCGTCAAGCCGAAGGGGAGGTGCACTCCGCCCGCCGCGAGGCGGCACGCGTCGGGGCGGAGCTCGCCGCGGTCAACCAGTTTCTGCACAACCACACCCATCCGGCGCGGGCCGGGATCGCCGCCGAGCGCGCCCGGCTGCTGAGCGACTCCCTGCAGGTGAAGCCCGGCTATGAGCTGGCGCTGGCCGCGGCGCTCGGCAGACGCCTGGACGCGGTGCTGGCCCGCGACCTCGAGGAGGCCGAGGAGCTGCTCGACCTCGCCGGCCCGGACGGCGCGACCGTGCTGCTCGCCGGGGCCGCCGCCGAGCAGGGTCAGCACCCCGACGCAGACCGCCGCCCGACGGCGTCCGGCACTCCCCCGACCGCGACGGCCACCGCGCTGCTCGACCTGCTCGACGGGCCCGCCGCGGTCCTCGGCCTCGTCCGCCGGCTGCTCGGCGACGCGTGGGTCATCGAGCGCCTGACCGACCTGCCCGCGGACTTCGAGGGCATCGCCGTGACGGCCGCCGGCCGGGTGCTGTTCGCCTCCAGCGGAGAAGTCCGCCAGACCACCGAGGGAGGCTCAGAGCGCGTGCTCGCCAGCCGCAACGAGCAGGAGCGGCTGATCTCCCAGAGCGAGCGGGCCCTGGCCGCCGAGCGCGCCGCCAAGGAACACTCCGAGCAGGCGCTGCAGGAGCTCGCCGCCGCCGAGCAGGCCCACTCCGACGCGGAGCGCGCGCTGCGCGACACAGACCGCGAACGCGTGGAGGCGCAGGAGGCCCACCGGCGGGCGCAGTGGCTGATCGAGCAGCGCCGCAACATGCCCGAGCAGGGCCCCGACGCGGTGCGCCGGGCGCAGATCGAGGGGGAGCTGGCCGCCGAGCGCAGGCAGACCGAGCGGATCGAACGCGAAGCGCGCGAGCAGGCCGCACGCGCCGAGAACCTCGCCGCACTGCACGACTCAGACCGCGAGCTGCTGCCCGCCGCCGAACGCCTCGGGCATGTACTGAAGGCCCTGTCGGTGACGCTCTCCGAGCGCATCGAAGAGCTCGAGCGGCGGCTCTCGGAGGACCGCGCCGCCGGCGATCAGATGACCGGCGAGCTGCGCGCCTGCGCGGCCCGGGAGAGCGAGATCCAGGCGCGCCTGCAGAGCGAGGGAGAGACCGTGACGACGGCTGAGGTCGCCGCTCAACGGCTGCGCGACCAGAGCGAGGAGGCGCAGATCGAGCTCGCGGAGATCACCGAGCGCCTCGAGCTCCCGGCTCCCGCCCTCGAGCAGGCCCAGCGACTGGACGAGGAGCAGGCGCAGGGCCTGCGCGCGCGCGTGGAGCGCCTCGCCCGCCGCCGGGAGGCGCTCGGCCCCGTCAACCCGCTGGCACAGGAGGAATACGCCCAGGCGCTCGAGCACGTGGAGGAGCTCGAGGCCAGGCGCACCGACCTGGAGATCGCGCTGCGCGAGCTGCGCACCCTGATCCGCGACACCGACCGGCAGATCCACCAGACCTTCCAGGAGACCTTCCAGCGGGCGGCCGAGAACTTCAGCGAGCTGGTCACGCACGTGTTCCCCGGCGGCAGCGGCAGCCTGCGGCTGGTCGCCGACGAGCAGACCCCGCGCCCGGTGCTCGGCGGCGAGGAGCTTCCCCAGGACGGCGAGGAGCACGACCAGGACGAGGAGCAGCCCGAAACGGAGGACATCGAGGGGGTCGAGATCGAGGTGACCCCCGCCGGCAAGTCAACCAAGCGCCTGTCGCTGCTGTCCGGCGGCGAGAAGTCGATGACCGCGCTCGCGTTCCTGTTCGCCGTGTTTCTGGCGCGACCGTGCCCCTTCTACATCCTCGACGAGGTCGAGGCCGCGCTCGACGACCTCAACCTCGACCGCTTCCTGACCCTGCTGCGCCGCTACGCCGGCCAGGCGCAATTCATCGTCATAACCCACCAGAAGCGCACGATGGAGGCGGCCGACTGGCTGTACGGGGTGTCGATGGGCTCAGACGGCGTGTCCAAGGTGATCTCCCGGCGCCTCCCGCCGGCGCAGGTGGGAGCCGAAGAATCAGCAGAGGAACCGCAGGCGGCGGTGGGAGCCTGAGCGAACCCGGCGGGCGCTGCTATCGTCGCCCGCCGCGTGGATCCCGACTCAAGCGACCTGTTCATCACCGCCGAGGAGCAGCCCGGGGGCACACAGCCGTCCCAACCCCACCGCCGCGGCCTCTTCTCGAGCCTGCGCGAAAGCCTCTCAAAGACGCGCCGGGCGCTCGGCTCAGAGATCCAGGCAACCCTCTTTCAGACGCTCGACGAGAGCACCTGGGAGCGCCTGGAGCAGGCGCTGATCATGGCCGACGTCGGCGCCACCACCACCGCCGCGGTCGTGCAGGAGCTCGAACACGAGGTCACCGAAGGCACCCTCAGCGGCGGGCAGCAGCTCTCCGAACGGCTGATCGGGCTGCTGGCGCAGAGCGCGGACAGCGGCCAGGCGCGCGTTGACATACGCCAGCGGCCCACGGTCATCCTGATGGTCGGCGTCAACGGCACCGGCAAGACGACCACCGCCGGCAAGCTCGCCTGGCACCTGCGCCAGCTGCAGCGCAGCGTGCTGCTGGCCGCCGGCGACACGTTCCGGGCGGCCGCGACCGAGCAGCTGGAGGGGTGGGCCGCCCGCGCCGGAGTGGAGATCCTCACCGCTCCTGAAGGCTCAGACCCGGGGGCGCTCGCGTTCGAGGCGGTCGCCAAGGCCAACAGCGAGGAATTCGACGTCGTGATCATCGACACCGCCGGGCGCCTGCACACCCAGGACGAGCTGATGGCCGAGCTGTCCAAGGTCAGACGCGTGATAGCCCGCCAGATGGAGGGGGCGCCGCACGAGACGCTGCTCACCCTCGACGCCACCACCGGCCAGAACGGGCTGCGCCAGGCCAAGCTGTTCGCGCAGGCCGCGGGCGTCACCGGCGTGGTGCTGACCAAGCTCGACGGCACCGCCCGCGGCGGAATCGCGCTGGCGATCACCCGCGAGACGGGTCTGCCGATCAAGCTGATCGGCGTGGGGGAGTCGGTGGCGGACCTGCGGCCGTTCGACGCCCAGGACTTCGCCAGGGCGCTGATCGCCGAAAGCTGACTTTCCGCTCCGGTTGAGCGATAATCAAAAACGATGGACGGTTGGATCATCTGGCTGGTGGCCGCCTGTGCGCTCGGCGTGGGGGAGATGCATCAGGGCGGGTTCTACCTCGCGCCCTTCGCGGTCGGTGCACTGATGGCGATGATCGTCAGTTTCGCCGGGGTCGGGCTGGCGCTGTCGGCGCTGGTGTTCCTGGCCGCCTCGACCATCGTGTTCGCGACGCTGCGCCCCGTCGCGCGCCGCCACCGCAGGACGCCGCCCGCGATCCGCACCGGCGCCACCGCGCTGATCGGCCGCCACGCGATCGTGCTCGAGCGGATCGCCAACCGCGAGGGCGTCGGATGTGTGAAGATCGACGGTGAGGTGTGGACGGCCCGCAGCTACAACGACGGCGAGATACTCGACGCCGGCGAGGACGTCGAAGTCGTCGAGATCCGTGGCGCGACCGCGCTCGTTATGCGCTGAGCGCCAAAGGCAACCGCAGAAAGGAAACAAGCTCCCATGGTCGCTCTCATCGTCGTCGTGGTGGTCGTCCTGTTCGCGCTGATCGTCGCCGCCCGCACGATCCGCATCATCCCCCAGGCGCGGGCGGGGGTAGTCGAGCGCCTCGGCCGCTACAGCCGCACGCTGGAGCCGGGCCTGGCGATCATCACCCCGTTCATCGACCGTGTCCGCCCACTGGTCGATCTGCGCGAGCAGGTCGTGAACTTCTCCCCCCAGTCGGTGATCACCGACGACAACGTCGTCGTCGGCATCGAGACGGTCCTGTATTTCACGATCACCGACCCCAAGTCCGCGACCTATGAAATCGCCAACCCGCTGCAGGCGATCGAGCAACTGACCGTCACCACGCTGCGCAACGTGATCGGAGGACTCACGCTGGAGGCGACGCTGACGGCTAGGGAGAACGTCAACGCCGAGCTGCGCACCGTGCTCGACGAGGCGACCGGCAAGTGGGGGATCCGCATCAGCCGCGTTGAGATCAAGTCCGTGGACCCGCCGCCGGACATCAGGACCGCGATGGAGAAGCAGATGCGCGCCGAGCGCGACCGCCGCGCCGCGATCCTCACCGCCGAAGGCGAGAAGCAGTCGCAGATCCTCACCGCCGAGGGCGCCAAGCAGGCGGCGGTGCTGAACGCCGAAGGCGCCCAGCAGGCCGCGATCCTCGACGCGGAGGGCGAGCGTCAGTCGGCGATCCTGCGCGCCGAGGGCGAAGCGAAGGCGATCGACACCGTCTTCAAAGCGATCCACGAGGGCAAACCGGACCGCGAGCTGCTCAGCTACGAATACCTGCAGATGCTGCCGCAGCTCGCCGAAGGCGACGCCAACAAGGTGTTCGTGGTCCCCTCCGAGTTCGCGCAGGCATTCGGCGGCATCGGCGAGACGCTGTCGCGGGGCCTTGACAAAGCCGCTCCATCGAAGGAGTAGCCCCTTGCAGATGGTCTCCGAGGAGATCGAGCGCTACGCGCTCGAGCACACCACCTCCCAGCCACCGCAGATGAGCGCCCTGCACGAGCGGGCCAGCCAGACGCTGGCGTTCCCGCAGATGCTCTCCGGACCGCTCGTCGGACGGCTGCTCGAGCTGCTCGTCCACGCCGTGCAGGCCAAACTGGTGCTCGAGATCGGCACCTACGCCGGCTATTCGACGCTCGCGATGGCCGCCGGGCTGCCAGCGGACGGGCGCATCGTCACCTGCGAGCTCGACCCGGCGCACGCCGAGTTCGCGGCCGGCGAGATCGCCGCCAGCCCGCACAGCGAGCGGATCGAGCTGATCGTCGGCCCGGCGCTAGAGACCATCTCCAATCTCGACGGTCGCTTTGACTTCGTGTTCATCGACGCGGAGAAGACCGGGTACGGCGCCTACTACGAGGCGGTCATCGACAGGCTCTCACCGCACGGCCTGATCGCCGCCGACAACACCCTCTACGGCGGGGAGGCGCTGCAACCGAAGGGGGACAGCGCCCGCGCGATCGCGGCGTTCAACGAGCGGGTCGCCGCCGACCCCCGCGCGAGCGCCGTGATGCTGACCGTACGCGACGGGATCACGCTGATCCGCCGCCGCTAGGCTGCCCGCCGCTCGGACGGCTGCCACAATGCGCGAAGGCCGATGTTCGACTCGCTCTCAGAGAAGCTGCAGGGAACCCTCTCCGGTGTCCGCCAGCACGGCACCCTCTCAGAGGACGACATCGCCCAGGCGATGCGCGAGATCCGCCTCGCGCTGCTCGAGGCGGACGTCAACTTCAAGGTCGTAAAGAGCTTCACCGCGGAGCTCTCCGAGCGCTGCCTGGGAGCGGGCATCGTCGGCAAGCTGAACCCCGGCCAGCAGGTCGTGAAGATCGTCGCCGAGGAGCTGACCGCGCTGATGGGCGCCGGCCCCGATCAGGACCCGCCCGCCCTGCGCTTCGCCGCGAGCCCACCGACCGTGATCCTGATGGCCGGACTGCAGGGGTCCGGCAAGACGACCGCCACCGCCAAGCTGGCGCGCCACCTGCAGCAACACAACTCCTCGTCGGTCGCGATCGCCGCGTGCGACACGCACCGTCCCGCCGCCGTGGAGCAGCTCGTCAAGCTCGGACAGACCGCCGGCGTGGACGTGTACGAGCAGGGCACCGAGCTCCCACCAGAGCAGATCGCCGGCTGGGCGCTGCAGCGCGCCAGAACCGAGGGCAAGGACGTGCTGATCGTTGACACCGCCGGGCGGCTGCACATCGACCAGGAGCTGATGGCCGAGCTGGTCGCGGTCCGTGACGCCATCGACCCGCACGACGTGCTGCTGGTACTCGACGCGATGAGCGGCCAGGACGCCGTCGCCGTCGCCGAGCAGTTCGCCGAGGCGGTTAGCTTCGACGGCGTGGTGATGAGCAAGCTCGACGGAGACGCACGCGGCGGCGCCGCGCTGTCCGTGCGGGCGATCACCGGCAAGCCGATCCTGTTCGCCTCCACGGGCGAGAAGCTCGATCAGTTCGAGCTCTTTCACCCCGACCGGATGGCGCAGCGGATCCTCGGCATGGGCGACGTGATGAGCCTGATCGAGCGGGCCGAGCGGGAGGTTGACGAGACCGAGGCGCACGAGCTCGAGCGCAAGCTGCGCCAGGGCGATCTCGGCCTGGACGACTTCCTCTCACAGCTGCGGATGATCCGCAAAATGGGGCCGCTGACCAACCTGCTGGGCATGATCCCCGGGTTCGCCGGCCACCAGCTGCAGGGCATGAAGATCGAGGAGCGCGAGCTCGACCGTGTGCAGGCGATCATCCTGTCGATGACCGAGCAGGAGCGCCGCCACCCCGAGCTGATCAACGGCTCGCGGCGGCTGCGTATCGCCCGCGGATCGGGAACCAGCGTGCAGCACGTCAACCAGCTGCTCAAGCAGTTCGCCCAGACCCGCAAGCTGATGCGCCAGCTCGGCCGCGGCAAGATGCCCGACATCGGCGCGCTGATGCGCCAGGCACGCTGACTTCAGGCAACGCACGCCTCCCAGCCGCCCGCAAACCGTCTAAGCTCTATGACTTGGATGTTCGTGAGCCGCCGCATAAGGCGTGCTCCGGCATTGCAGACTTCGTTCAGCACCAGAGAGGAATCAGTTGTCAGTCAGGCTCAGGCTCACCCGTGTGGGCGGCAAGAAGGACCCGATCTGGCGTGTGGTCGTAGCCGACCAGCGCTCGCCCCGCGACGGCCGGGTGATCGAGACGATCGGCCACTACAACCCGCAGACCAATCCCTCGACGATCACGATCGACGAGGAGCGCGCCCGCAGCTGGCTGGCGCGGGGAGCCCAACCCTCGAATACCGTGGCCAAGCTGCTGCGCATTCAGGGAATCCAGTCCCACGCACGCTAGACCGGCGATGCGGGCTGTGACCGACTCCCCGACAGCGCCCGCGAACACGCGACGGCGGCCAACATGAAGGAGCTGCTGGAATATCTGGCGCGCGGACTCGTTGACGAGCCCGAGGAAGTGTCGGTCGAGGAGTTCGAGGAAGACAACGGCACGATCGTGCTCGAGCTGTGCGTCGCCGAGGGCGACTACGGCAAGGTGATCGGCCGCGGGGGACGCACCGTGGGGGCGCTGCGCACCGTCGTCGCAGCGAGCGCCGCCGGACAGAACCGACGTGTGCTGCTGGACATCGTCGACTAGAGCGACCGGTGGCGGAACCACACCAACCCGCGGGACGCGATGAGCTCTGCACCCGCCAACCACATCACCGTCGGTCGCGTCGGTCGCGCTCACGGGCTTGACGGCAGCTTCTATGTCACCCAGCCGATCGTTCGGCTGCTGGCCGCCGGCGCCAGGGTCATCCTCGCCGGCCAGGCCGCGGAGATCGTCCGCCGCGCCGGGACGGACGCCCGCCCGATCGTGCGGCTGGGAGGCGTCGACAGCCGCGAGCAGGCACAGGCCGCGCGCGGAGAGCCGCTGCTGCTGGACGCCGCCGACGCTCCGAGCCTGGGCGCGGACGAATACTGGTCCGGTGAACTGGAGGGCTGCTCGGTACGCGACGGCGAGCTGGAGGTGGGCCGCGTGCTGAGACTGATGGCACTGCCCTCCTGCGAGGTGCTCGAGGTCAGCCGCCCCGACGGCACGGTGCTGCTGGTGCCGATGGTCAAAGACGCGATCCGCCGCATCGACCCCCGGGCCCGGCTGATCGACGTGAACATGCACTTCCTGGGGGCATCGTGAAGATCGACGTGTTCACGCTCTTTCCCGAGTGGTTCGGCTGGTTCACCGGCCAGCGTCACGTCGCCCAGGCAATCGCGGCGGGGTCCTCGCTGGAGTGCGTGAACCCCCGCGATCACACCCCCATCAGCGGCGGGCAGGTTGACGACACCCCGTTCGGGGGCGGCGCCGGGATGGTGCTGCGGGTCGACGTGATGGACGCCGCGCTGCGCGCCCGCTACGACACCGACCCCGCCACGCTGCGCAACCACCGCCGGGTGATCGCGCTGACCCCGGGCGGACGGATGCTCGACGAGACCTACGTGCAGGAGCTGCTCGCCGAGCCGGCGATCACGCTGCTGTGCGGACGCTACGAGGGGTTTGACGAGCGCATCATCCAGCACTTCTGCAGCGACACCCTGTCGGTCGGACGCTACGTGCTGGCGGGCGGGGAGCTAGCCGCCATGGTCGTCTGCGACGCGGTGCTGCGCAAGCTGCCCGGCGCGCTCGGACACCCCGACTCCGCCCAGGAGGAGTCCTTCAGTCCGGCGCTCGAGGGCGACCCCGAGTATCCCCACTACACCCGCCCCGCCGAGTACCGCGGCTGGCGCGTCCCGGACGTGCTGCTGTCCGGTCACCACGAGCGTATCCGCCACTGGCGGCGGGAACGCAGCAGGGAGCGGGGACGGGAAGCCTGAACGTCCGCTACCATTGCTGCTCGCGCGGGCAGCACGCCGGCCAGACGACTGCCGCGCCTTTATTTTTTTTCGCCACACCCCTTCTTGCTATGAGCAGCGTCATCGAAACCATCGAGCGTGCGCAACTGCGCCGCGTCCCCGACTTCGCCTCCGGCGACCGCGTGAAGGTGCACTTCCAGGTGATCGAGGGCACCCGTTGACGCATCCAGGTGTTCGAGGGTGTCGTCATCAAGCGCCAGGGTCACGGCGCACGCGAGACGTTCACGGTCCGCAAGCAGTCCTTCGGGGTCGGGGTGGAGCGCATGTTCCCGCTGCACTCACCGAAGATCGAGAAGATCGAGCTCGCCGCCCGCGGCGACGTGCGCCGCGCCAAGCTCTACTACCTGCGCGACCGCGTCGGCAAGCGTGCCCGCGTGCGCGAGCGCCGCTACATGGGACCGGAGGAGACCGTGCAGCCGGGCCTGCTGCACGAGCCGACCGCCGAGCAGGAGGCTCCGCCCGAGGATCTCCCTGACACGCAGGCGGCCGAGGACACCCAGACACAGCCCGCCGACGCTCCCCCAGAGGAGCAGGCAGCCGTCGCGGAGGAGCAGACAGCCACCGACGCTGAGCCCTCACAGCCGGACGGGCAGGAGCCCGCCGAGGCACCGCAGGCGAGCGCCGAGGATCTGGCGCACTTCTTGCCATGCGGCTGCGCTGGAAGGGGGGCATGCCAGATCCCGCACTGCTTGGAAGGCGCTGGCTGCTATCGCCACCATGGTCACCGCAGCAACCTCGCCGTGCCACTCCTGGGTCGCGCCAAGGACCGCCCATTGCCGATCTGGAAGCGAACTCGTCCGTGCGGGCCGATGGGTCGGGGTGCGCAGTCGGCCTTGCCACGACAGTGGCGACCTGGCCGACGTGCCACTCGTAAGTGAGATCCGACGCGGCGATCAAGGTTTCGACGATCTGACGCCGGCCAACGCGAAAACGCGTACGGAGTTCGTTGTCAGCGTAGCCAAGCTGGCGTGAAGCTGGTCTGCCGGATTGGTTTCCGGGGTCGCCATCGCCCGGTAGGGATCAGCGTCCGGGATGGCCTCGAGTGCCCGCCGAGCAATGCGCTCGCGGCCTGATGAGCAGCAGATCGTCGCCTCGACATCCCCCGTTTCCTGTCGAACGCCGCGGCGCGCTCTTCCCGCTCGCCGCCGCGGACACGATCCCATCAGTTTGGCACCGCCGAATGATGGAACCTTTCGCCCGTCGCCTCAACCCTTCTCGCTGATTGTCGCAGTCGGCCCGGCGATGATGTAAGATTGTGTCAATGGACTCGTTCCCAATCGGGTCGAGCGCGAGCGGGATCGGACGATGAAGAAACCTACTGACCGTGGTCGGCGACGGCAACGCGGCGCCGGTTCTCCCAGCCGCGATGCTGACGGCGCGCCGGTTCGACAGCCATATCGTGGGGCTGCACAGCCTGACCACCGAATACGCCGTCGTGTTCGGCGGCGAGATGGGGATTTTCGATCTCGTCCGAGGTCGACCGCACCCTCGAGGGCGAGGGTCACGACCGGCGCGACCATGCGCGGCGGCTGTTTCGAGAATTCATGAACGCGCGCGGCGTGCCGATCGGCCCGCTGGCGCCGGGGTACAACGGCCCGAGCGCCTCGTGGCGCGAGGAGGACGGCCGGCAGAACGCGGTCGTCGGAATGGTCGGGCGGGTGTTCGATCTGATCTTGGTCGAGCAGCCGGAAAAGCTCGCGTCGATCGCCGAAGCGACCATCGAAGACGCGTTGTTCGAGAGTGGGCGCCCGGTGCTGATGGTGCCGCCGCGCGCGCCCGCGACCCTGGGCGAGGTCAGTCCCCC
>CAVQZJ010000020.1:0-108488 GCA_963718425.1 uncultured Solirubrobacterales bacterium | reverse complement strand
AACAGCAAAAACATTTCTTCCATCGAGAATAATACTATTTATAGGCAACTAGAATTATTTCGGGTCGGATGAGAATAATATTGGTTCAAATTTATTATTTGGGTTCAAAGAGAATGTTTTTGTAGGTAGAATAACATTAATCTTTTAAATCAAGTGTATTATTTTGGCGTTAAGTAAAGGTTTTCTTGTGTTTGGAAATAATATTGTTGACAAATCACTGGTTCCATTGTGCATATAAATCTATTAGAGAGATTATTTTTAAAGTAGACATGGACATTGATCCTTGATCTAGCAAATGCATTAATTAGTGAATTTGTACAGCAGAGGCTACACGGCTCCTCTCACCATCCGAGCTTGCCCCCGGCCGCCAGCCACGAAGTCAGACAGGCAGTCATGTCCGGCTGCTCGCAGTGCTCCCCGAGCCATACCTCGAGGGTCTCTCTGATCGCCTGGAGATCCCGCCCGCCTTGCACCAGGAGCGGTAGACGAAGCAGGCGTTGACTCGCTGGCGCCGTGGCGCTCCAGCCAGCCGCGCAGGGGCTCGCTGACCACCTCGAAGCTCGCCTCTGGCGTCCAGCCACGGCGGGTAGATGAAGCCCGCCTCCCGCTCCCCTCCGTGCTTGGAGAGCCATTCTTCGATCGGCGCCCGACGAGGTCGAGCTCGCCCTTGGCGGCCAGCCAGGACCTGTAGAGGTAGCGGGCGCTCGAGTTCAGCCTGTGCTTCTTCAGCCAGCGGCGGATCGGCTCCCTGACCGTCCAGAGCTCACCCCCGAGGGCAAGCCATTCCTGGTAGATGTAGGTCGCCTGCAGATGCAGTCCGTACAGCTTCAGCCAGCTTCCGATGCGCTCACGTATGAGGTCGAGCTCACCGCTCGGCGAGCAGCTCGTCCAGTGAGGGCTCGAATGAATTTTTGCTCAAGTAGAACTCGCTTACGGGCGCGCGTAAGCCTCCTCCGACCGGCACCCCCAGATCGGGACACCGGCCCTCGAGAACCTCAAGACGCGCCACTGTCCTTCGGCGCCCGGATGGGTCGGAGCAGCTCTGAGAACCACTCGAGTCCTCATGCGTCCGTGCCCCTGGTGGCCGATCCGACAGGTACTTGCGTAGCAACCACCCCGCGCTATACTAACTACACTTTCGTAAGCTCATATGGAGCGGTTACTTATGCCTTCCAGCCTCCCAGATCCCCACATCCAGAGCTCCAGACACGCCCAAGCCCGATGCTGCGGCTGATCCCCCTGGACGACACTGTCGTGTTCCCCAACATGGGCATCACGCTTACCATCGAGTCGGCGATGACGAGCGCTCGTGCTCGTCCCACGGCACGAGAACGAGTTCCTCGAGGTCGGCACGATCGCCGAGGTCTCCGAGAAATCCGCCTCCCCGGCGGCGGGCGTGCCGTTGCCTCTCCGGCGAGCACCGCGCCCTGATCGGCGCCGCTCAGACCGGGCCCGCCGGCGAGCTGCGCGTCGAGGTCGCACGAGCGTCCCGACGAGGTCCCGGTGGACGGCACGCACACGCGAGCTCGAGCGCGAGTACCGCGCGACCGTCGAGGAGATCCTCGAGCTGCGCGGCGACGACGGACGCATCGCCGCATTCCTGCGGGCGATCGCCGAGCCAGGCCCGCTCGCCGACTCCGCCGGATACTCCCCCAACCTCTCCTACGAGCAGAAGGTCGAGCTGCTGCGCACGATCGACGTGACCGAGCGCCTGGAGCTCGCCGTCAAGCTGCAGCGCGAGAGCCTCGCCGAGCTGCAGGTGCGCAAGCGCATCCGCGAGGACGTGCAGGAGGGCGCCGAGAAGCAGCAGCGCGACTACTTCCTGCGCAAGCAGTTGGACTCGATCCGCAAGGAGCTCGGCGACGACGACGCCTCCGTCGCCGAGGAGTACCGCACCAAGATCGAGGGCGCAGCCATGCCCGAGGAGGTCAAGGAGCAGGCGCTGAAGGAGCTCGGCCGCTTGGAGCGCATGGGCGAGCAGACCGGCGAGTCGAGCATGATCCGCACCTACCTCGATTGGCTGATCGCGGTGCCGTGGGGCAAGCGCTCCGAGGAGCACCTGGACCCCGTCGCGGCGCGTGAGGTGCTCGACGCCGACCACGCGGGCCTGGAGGACGTCAAGGACCGCGTCACCGAGTATCTGGCGGTGCGCAAGCTGCGCTCCGGAGCGGGGCATCGAGGCCGACCCGAAGTCCGGGGCGATCCTCACCCTGATCGGCCCCCCGGGGACCGGCAAGACCTCGATCGGCGAGTCGATCGCCCGCGCCACCGGCCGCGAGTTCGTGCGCATGTCCCTCGGCGGCGTACGCGACGAGGCCGAGATCCGCGGACACCGACGCACATACATCGGCGCGCTGCCGGGCCGGCTGGTCAGAGCTCTGCGCGACGCCGGCACGATGAACCCGGTGATCCTGCTCGACGAGGTTGACAAGGTCGGCGCCGACTGGCGCGGTGACCCCTCCGCCGCGCTGCTGGAGGTGCTCGACCCGGCGCAGAACCACTCGTTCCGCGACCACTACCTCGACGTCGAGCTGGACCTCTCACACGTGATGTTCCTGGCCACGGCCAACGTCGCGGACACGATCCCCGGCCCGCTGCTCGACCGCATGGAGGTGATCCGTTTCGACGGCTACACCTCCGAGGAGAAGCTCGCGATCGCCAAGGGCTATCTGTGGCCGCGTCAGCGCGACCGCAACGGTCTGCGCGAGGACGAGGTGGAGATCTCAGACGACGTGCTGGGAACCATCATCTCCGAGTACACGCGCGAGGCTGGAGTGCGAAACCTCGAGCGTGAGCTCGGGACGGTGCTGCGCAAGACGGCGACGAAGATCGCCTCGAGCCTGCCCGCCCAGAGCGCCGGCGAGCCCCAGGAGGACTCGCATGCAAACGCAACGGAGGTCGCATCCGTGAACGGCGCGAAGCCGGCCAAGCCGAAGAAGGACCCGAAGAAGGGCGCCAAGAAGGCGAGCGCGAGCAAGCTCAAGACCGCGGTTCAGACCCCGTGAAGATCGACCTGGAGACGGTGCGTGACGCACTCGGCCGCCAGAAGTTCTTCCAAGAGTCGGCGGCCCGCACGGCCACCCCCGGTGTAGCGACCGGCCTCGCGGTGACCGGCACGGGCGGCGATGTGCTGTTCGTCGAGGCGACCGCGATGAAGGGCAAGGGCGATTCTGGTACTCACCGGACAGCTGGGCGACGTGATGAAGGAGTCGGCGCGGATCGCCCTCTCCTACGTCCGCGGCCACGCCGAGGAGCTCGGCATCGACGAGAGCTCCTTCGAGAACCGCGACTTCCACGTGCACGTGCCGGCGGAGCGATCCCCAAGGACGGCCCAAGCGCTGGAGTGACGATGGTCACCGCCCTGGCGTCGCTGCTGTCCGGGCGCCCGGTCATGCACACCGTCGGCATGACCGGCGAGGTCACGCTGCAGGGCAGGGTGCTGCCGATCGGCGGCTTCAAGCAGAAGGCGCTGGCCGCCAACGCAGCCGGCCTGACCGACGTGATCCTGCCCGAGCGAAACCGCGGTGACCTCGACGACATTCCGCAGGAGGTGCGCGAGCAGATGACCTTCCATCCGGTGATGACCGTCCAGGAGGTCCTCGACCGGGCGCTTGAGCCAGCCCGCGATGTCGCGCACGTCTCGAAAGCCGCTGTCAGCCCGTTCCAGCGGAGGTCCGTCAGGCAGCGGATCTCCTGGAGCGGCGCTGGCAGCTGTCGATCATCTACGCCGCCCTCAGCGGAGCGCTGCGCTTCAACGAATTCGCCGAGGCGGTCGCCGGCATCTCTCCGAGGATGCTGTCCGAGCGTCTGCGCGACCTGGAGGCGGCCGGGCTTGTACAGCGGATCGTGATCCCCTCGAGCCCGCCGACCGTCGAGTACCGCCTGACCGAGCGCGGACGACAGCTTCGCCCGATCATCGAGGCCATGCGCGAGTACGCGCGCGAACCCGTCTAGGACCCGCTGCCACCGTCGCGCCGATCGACTCGGCTCGCAGGCTTCTGCACGATCGATCCCATGCTAGGCAGCGAAGGATCGCTGCGGATGGCACGCTCGCTCGTCAAACGCTGTTCGGCCTAACTTTCGCTGCCACGTTGCTCGCCGGCCCGCTTTCCCCGCGCCGGCGCATTCCTCATCTCGGCGATGCAGTACGAAGACGACTACAGCGGGTAGGCCGATGAAGAAACCCTGGCACATGCTCAAGGTTCGAGTTATATATCTGTTCCACTGACACCAAAGTCAGGATCCTCACGCAACCAGGGAGATACATGCTCAGCGCGAGCGCAATTCGCTCGTGATCCTAGCCAAAGCGATCCTCGCGGCAGGCGAAACCGAACGCCGCCGAGCCCACATATGTCGGGCTAACCGTTCAGGGTCAGTTCGAAGATCCGTTGGGCATCCGTGGCTGTCACAAATCCGGCGTTCGCGGATCTATAGCGCTTGAAGGCCCGCAGACGGGGCCAGCTGCCGAACAAGACACGAGAATCGAAAGAGAGGACAATTTGTCTGAGCGCTTCCGAGCACTCTTGCGACTACTCGCGCTCACAACCGCTCTTGTGAGCTTTTCTGCGGTCGCGACTCCGAGCGCAAACGCATACGAAGACAAATGGGGATGGAAAACCTGCAGCGGGTGCGAACTGAGAGATCCAGGCGGCGATCACCTGTGGGAATGGGTCGGCATGAGCCACGTCGGTGGAACCGCGATGAAACGCTCGTGTGCCCCGGCCTGGAACGGCAATGCATGGGAGTACGGCTCGGGATGCGACGAAGGTCGAGCCGAAACCTACCGTGAATTCCCCTACCGGGAAAACGCTTTGGCCCGCTGGGTGTCCACCCAACGGCTCGAGCGAGTACGCGCACCTGTATCTCATCGAAGGCGATGCCGGAGGCGCGTCCCACGAGACCTGCATCGATTGGTACGGAACGGTCAAAAAAAACTACTCGCCACAGGAATGCATGTACTACTCGGGCGAAGAGGCCGTTGAGCATCCAGGCGGCGAATACGGGTATCCGCGCGCGTGGAACGGCGGATCCGTGAAGCACTATGTCGCCGCGACCGAGTACGGCAACAAATGAGGAGGCTCTACATGAAGCGATCATCACGTCCCCTGATCCTTGTCTCAGCGCTGCTCGCCATCCTGGCGGCCGTGGCGGTAACGGCAGCAATGGCATCTAGCGGCGGCAAGACGTCGAAACCGAACGCGGGTACTACCAGGCGGACGGTTGCACCACGGTTCGATCACCTAATCGGAGCTCTCATCCATGGGCATAGCGCGTCAGTTGACTCTCACCCGCTACCGGCCGCCGTGGTAGAGGCCATGAGCCAACAGCCGGGGCATGGATCCGTCGGCGGCGGTCTTTGCCGACGCAGGCGCCTGTCCGGCCTGGATCGTCCCAGGTTCTGAACAGGTCTGCCTCGTGCACGCACTGAACGGAGGCGGGACCGGCGGTATCTGCGGCACGAGCGCGGCGATCGAACAACGCGGTATAGCCGGAACCGGCGAAAGTCCGTCGGGCTCCCCGGTTGTGCTCGGGCTCGTACCCAACGGGAACACGTCCGTGGATGTGACCAACACGGATGGCAGCAAAGAGACGGTGCCGGTAACGAACAACGTCTACGAGATCACAACTGGCGATCCCGTCTCGGCGACGCTCAAGAACGCGTCGGGAGCACTAACCACGCGCCACCTGCCGGTCATATCAGCGCCGCCGCCGGCCGCGACTCCCACGGGCTGACCAGTAGTTCTGCGGCCATCGGGGCGAGCGCCACTGTCTGGTGGCGCTCGCCCGCAGCTCGCCTCGCCTCGGGCGTGCCACAAATCGGGAGCTCGTGGCTCTATTTAGCTAGGGTCGCCCGGGCGAAACGCGCCTGACATAAACCGGAGCGGAGATGAGCAGTATTGCGGCGAGCTCCCCTCCCCCTCGCGCGGGCCAACCGACTTGGCGGCAACGCTGTGGCCCGAGAGCTTGACCACACAGCCATCTAGTGCAACGTTGCCGCATAGGATCGCGAAGCGCCAGTCACGCCGGAGAACCGGTCGGGTGCGCGTCGGCGGGCTTCTCGCGCCAGTCGATCTGTGAGCTCGCGCCGACGAGCTGACCGCCGGGGCAGCTGCGCGCGGGGATCTCCTCCTCCAGCCTGCGGGGATTGCGGACCCCCGCCGCACCGACCAGGCCGCCGATCGCCACCAGTGCCGCGGCGATCGCCAGGCCGAGGTGAAAGCTGTGTAGCGAAGCTCCTTCGGCGGCCGCTCTGACCGCGTGCGCCTGCGCCGATGACATGCCGTGGACGTTCGGTAGGCCCAGCGGCAGCCGCTTGGCTTCGGCGACCGCCGCGCGCGCCGCCGCGCCGAGCCGCACACCCGACAGGCGGCTGTTGATCGAGGAGGCAAACGAGGAGGCGATCGCCGCGCCGACCGCCGCCGTCCCGAGCAGCCCGGCGACACGCGCCACCGCGTTGTTGACTCCCGAGGCGATCCCCGCCTCCTTCTCCGAGCCCGCAAGCACCGCGGCCGTCAGCGGCGCGACCGTCATCGACAGGCCAAGCGCGAAGATCAGCAGCGGCGGCAGCACTTCGGAGAGATAGTCCGCGCGAGCTCCCGTCATTTGGAACAGCAGCAGTCCGCCCGCCCCGACGAGCGGCCCGGCGCCCATGAAGAAGCGTGGCCCGAAGCGGTCCGCCAGCGCGCCGAAGCGGCGCGAGAGCAAGAACATCACGACCGTCACCGGTAGCGTCGCAAGGCCGCTCTTCAGAGGTGTGTAGCCGCCGATCTGCTGCAGGAACAGCACGAGGAAGAAGAACAGGATCGCAAGGCCCGCGTACATAGCGAACGTCTCCACGTTGCCCGCCGAGAAGTTGCGCCGCCTGAACAGCCCGAGCGTCAGCATCGGGTCCTTCGCGCGCGACTCATACCTGAGAAACAGCGACAGCAGCAACACACCTGCGATCAGCGGCACCACGACCGCCGGGCTCGACCAGCCCAGCCGCGGCTGCTCGATCAACGCGAACACAGGACCGCCCAAACCCAGGGCGCAGAGCGCCGCTCCCGGGTAGTCGATGTGCCTGCCGTCGCGGTCACGGACAGGCAGCGGCGGAATCACCGCGAGGATCAGCCACACGCACACGGCCGCCAGCGGCACGTTTATCACGAAGATCCAGCGCCAGGATGCGAGCGCCAAGAGCTCCCCGCCCGCCAGCGGGCCGAGCACCCCGGCGATCGCGCCCCACGCCGTCCACGTGCCGATCGCCCCACCCCGCTCGGACGACGGGAAGGTGTTGACGATCACCGCCAACGAGCTGGGGACGAGCAGCGCGCCGGCGATGCCCTGCAGAGCACGCGCAGCCACCAGCACCCCGATCGTCGGCGAGACCGCACACAGCACCGAGGACGCACCGAAACCGGCCACACCGATCGCGAACACCCTGCGCTCGCCGTACAGGTCGCCGAGCGAGCCGCCGACCAGGATCAGCGATCCGAGCGTCAGCAGATAACCGTTGACCACCCATTGCTGCGCCGCCAGCCCGCCGCCCAGCGCCCGCTGGATGCTGGGCAGAGCGACGTTCACGACCGTTCCGTCGAGCAGCGCGATCCCCGACCCGAGGATGCACGCGACGAGCGTCACGCGCTTGATTGTCTCCTCGCTGCGCGAACGCATGACGCAAACGGTAGCCGGCCCGGCGCCGCCCGATGAGAATTTTCGCGGCTTTGAATCCGTCCGCTCGCCGTAGCCGTTGGAGCTAGTCGCCGTATGCCGACGAACTCACATTGCGTCTCGCTCACGGCCCCACCGATCGCGAGCACCCCGCGCTCGCCGCAGCGAGGAGCCGGCCGTCAGCGAGTACCGGCTGCGACCAGCAGCTCACACGGCCCGGCGAACCCGTCGGCGCCCTCGAAGCGCCCAAGCGCCTCCTCTATCTCCCGCCAGGCCGCGGTGCGGCCGTCCGCATCCAGGCGTGCGAGCATCTGGTGCAGCGCACCGAACGACTCCTGCTCGAAGCGCAGACACTCCGCCGCCGAGGACATCAACAGCGGGGCCTGCACGCGACGGACCTCGATCTCGCGCAGCCCGGCGCGCCCGAACAGCGACTCGATCGCCCCGTCGGCGCCGAGGCTGAAGGGACCGGGCTGTCCGGGCGCCGGAGCGGGCAGCTCCGCGCGGCGGCGGATGATCGAGACGGGGATCGAGAAGAACTCGTTGCGATCGGGCGTTGAGTAGACGATCGCCCCGACCCTCCCACCCGGTCGTAGTGCGCGCATCTGCGCTTCCACCGCACCGAGCTGATCGGGGAAGTAGATCAGGCCCACACGCGAGATCGCCGCGTCGAATGGCTCGCCCTCGATCTCGAGCCGCTCGCCGTCCATCTCGCGCGTGGTCACGTTCGCGAGGCCCTCAGCCGCTGCCGCATGCGCCGCGTACTCGAGGATCGCCGGCGAGATGTCGGTCGCGAGCACCGCCCCGTGCGGCCCAACGCGTCGTGCGGCGGTGAGCGTCTGGCCGCCCGCTCCGGCCGCGACGTCCAGCACCCGGGCGCCGTCCCCCACGCCCGTAAGATCCAGCATCAGTTCTGTCGCCTCGCCGAGCCAGCGCTCGAGCGTCGGTCCCCATCGGCTCCACGGCTCGGCCGCCGCCTCCCACTGCTCGCGCGTGGCCTGCTTGTACTTGGTCGCGTCGAAGATGGCGCTGGCCATGGTGTCCCCCCTTGTTTGCGTTGCGCCCAGCCACTGCGCGGCCATCGGCGTGTGCGTGGGTCCAGCATACCCCCGCCCGGCAGCGGTGGCGGGCGCGTCTGGCGCTCAGCCGAGGACCAGCTCGGCGGCGGCGCGCAGGGTGGCGGCGTCGCCTGAGACCAGCAGCGTGTTGACGATCGACTCGCGCCACTTGTGGAGATCGTCGCGGATCTTGTCCTTCGGCCCGATCAGCGACATGTCTTCGATCAGCTTGCGGGGAACCTTGGCGGCCGCCTCGTCCTTGCGCCCGTCCAGATACGCCTCGGCGATCTGCTCGACCTCGGCCTCGTAGCCCATCCGGATCGCGACGTTGGCATGGAAGTTCTTGCCCTTTGCGCCTATCCCGCCGAAGTACAGGGCGTAGAACGACCGCAGCGCGTCGGCGGCCGCCTCGAGGTCGTCCGAGACGATCAACGGGACCGTCGAGCAGACCTCGAAGTCCGCGAAGCTGCGCCGCGCGCCCTCGCGCGCGAAGCCCTCTTCCAGCGCGCTCTTGTAGATGTCCTGCGACTCGGGGGCGAACAGCATCGACAGCCAGCCGTCGCACAGCTCGGCGCACATCGCGATGTTCTTCGGACCCTCGGCGCCGAGATAGACAGGGATGTCCTCGCGCAGCGGGTGGATCGAGGACTTCAGCGGCTTGGCGAGCCCTGTCCCGCCGGGCATCGGCAGCTTGTAGTGCTCGCCGTCGGCGATGACCGGGCCCTTGCGCGCCCATATGTCGCGGAGGATCCCGATGTACTCGCGCGTGCGCGCGAGCGGCTTGGCGAACGGCATGCCATACCAGCCCTCTACCACCTGCGGCCCGGAGACGCCGAGCCCGAGGATGAAACGGCCACCCGAGAGGTGATCCATGGTCATGGCCGCCATCGCGGTCGCGGCGGGCTGGCGCGCGGACATCTGCACGATCGCGGTACCCAGCTTGATGCGCTCGGTCGCGGCTCCCCACCACGCCAATGGGGTGAGGCAGTCCGAGCCGTAGGCCTCCGCGGTCCACATCGACTCGAAACCCAGACGCTCGGCCTCCGCGATCGACTCAGTCACTCCCGGCGGCGGCCCTCCGGCCCAGTAGCCGGTGTTGAGTCCCAGCTTGAGCTCGCGTCCCATCTGACACGCGAGTCTATACGTGAGCGGGCACTACCGCCGGTTTCGCGCTGCCGGTGGTGAGGATCAGACACGAGGCTCCCCCGCCGGCTCGCTGGGGCCCGGCCGGCAGCGCTGAACGTCAACTCGAGCAGCAGCCGCGGGTGTCTTTTGCCCTCGCAGCAGACGCCGCCAGGAGGAGCTCAGGCGCAGACGCACGCCTCCCTCGGCGGCCCTGGTGAACACATTCGATCCCTCTGCGAGACTGACCGTCCCCCCGCGTGTGCGCAGCGAGCGACCTTTTCTGGAGCTCCTAGAGCCATCCGGGCGCCACCCGCCCGCAAACCGTTCAGGCGATCTCGCCATTTCGCAGTGGACGCAGCTCCTGCGCGTGGGAGATGGAGTGGCGGTGCAGCACACCGTTCTCGCCGACGACATAGGCGCCCATTCGCTGTAGCGGCGGCGAGTAGACGTGCAGCGTGACCGCCGGGCCGGTCCCCGCGTGACGTACCCGGTGGATGTCCGATTGGGTGAAGTGAAAGCTCTCCCCCGCCCTGAACACCTGGTTGCTGGGTGGGCCATCGATCCTCAGGCGCTCCTCTCGCACCCTTCCCCCGAGGACCGCCACGGCGCCGCAGGAGAGGTCGTGATCGTGAAAGCCGGTGTCGTGATCGTCCATCCAGCAAATCAGCCAGGCGGTGAGGTGCTCGTCGCTGATCAGCTCCTGGTAGGTGCGTCTACTGGCATCGTGGCTGACCAGTTCGATCCACAGCTCCGGCCGGGTGGCCAGCTCTTGCGCGAACCGCTCGAGCTCCTCCCCGGAGAGATCCCTCGCTCGCGGTCTGGGCACGACGGCAAACCCCGATCCGATCATCGGGCGATCGCCCCCGTCAGATCAAGGACACCCCCGGCGGCACGAGCGAGATCGCACCCGAGGCGCTCACCGCCCCTGGGCTGCGGCTCGACCACGGGTCTGTCTGACCCGTACACGAGCTGGTCTGCGCCGACGAGGTGCTCCAGCTCGCCGATCGCCCGAGGGACCGTAGGAGGAGGTGTCGTAGAAAGTCAGCGGATCGTCTGTGATCCCCGCCGGCCCTCCACGGGACTGCAGCCGCTCGGCGTGCAGGGGAGCGAGGCCGGCGAGCATCGTGAAGACGACTCGCAGCTCGGGGTGATGGCGTCGCCCTGCGCAGCTGAACGCAAGCCACGCCGACTGCATGTCGGCAACGTCGCGGGTCAGGGCCGCCCACCACAGCGGGTCTCGCAGAGATGGCTGGCCGGCCGTGATCGGCGCACCCGGCCCAGGATCGATCAGAAGCGGCGCCCCCCGGTCGGCGAGCGCTCCCAGCACGCGATCCAGGCGGGCGAGCCGGTCAAAGCCACCCAGCGCTCCCGCCGGCAGCGAGATCCCCGCGCAGCCCAGATCAAGCGCCCGATCGACATCGGCGGGATCCGCTCCGTCCAACGGGATCGCTCCCCACACCCCGAACGGGTGGCCGAGCTCGAGCGCACCGTGATGGTAGGCGTCGATCAGCTCGAGCGCCTGCGCGCGCGGCAGCGCCTCGATCCCCACGGGACTGGAGAGGCAGATCATCGCGCCGTCGAGTCCGTCTCGCTTGACCTGCGCCGAGCGGCGCGCGGGAGCTTCGCCGTCCAGGTCGATCACATACGGCCGCTCCCCGATCCCAAACAGCACGGTCAGTCCCTGCTCCTCGCGTATGAACGGAAGCTCATCGCGCTCTGAGAGAGCGTCGATCAGCGGCCCGGTCCAGATGTGCTGATGGACGTCGATTCTCAAGTCTTTACTCACAGTGCTGGTGGCTCCAGAACAACCATAATTCATATTGTCGATCTGATTTATAGAAAATAGCAGATATTCCTCCTTCCTCACCCGAAACCAGCCGTCGATCGACAACGCGACAAAGGGCACAAAACCGTCGAAAGCGCCCGTAAAACGGCGCTCTGAGCCACCTAAGGTCTATTGACAGATCGCAAATGCTGAAGTACCGTTTCAACAGACGTGCCCGTCACGATTCCGTGTTGAGAAGGGTGGAGAGGTCGCCAGCGGAAAGGGTCTTTTTGTAAGCAGTTCCGTGCCGCACGGGGAGATCACTTCATCGAGGCCCATCTAGCCATGAGTGATTTCACTTTCGCCAAGGACCGCGCGGCCGAATCTCGCGCGATAAACCGCCCAAGCCAGCCGGTGATCGCCCCATGAGCGAGGATCAGCAGGACTCAATCGGCACCGCCGCGGGCGTTCTCGCGCCTCCAGCACAGACGCCGCCCGAGGTCGCGCCACCGCTATCACCCAAGGCGGCCCAGGAACTCGAGACCAACGAACGCCGCAACAAGATGGAGAAGCTGCGGGCGGAAGGGATCGACCCCTATCCTCCGGTCACGCTCTGGTCCAGCCGCGCGCTGGTCAAGGATGTCCTCGCCGCACACGACCCCGCTGGCCTGGAGCACGGTGAGCACCCGGAGCTGCACCATCAGGTCGCCGGTCGGCTGATCTCAAGACGCGGACACGGCAAGACATCGTTCCTGGACCTGCGTGACCTGTCGGGTCAGATCCAGATCGTCGTGCGCGAGGACGCGCTCGGGCAGGAGAAGTTCGATCGCGTGATGGGCCTGGACATAGGAGACATCGTCGCGATCGACGGTTGCGTGTATGTCACCCAACGCGGTCAGCTGGCGCTCGCGGTGAACGAGTGCACGCTGCTGACCAAGGCGCTGCGCCCGCCGCCGGACAAGCACCACGGTCTCGGCGACACCGGCACCCGCTACCGCTATCGCGAGCTCGACCTGATCGCCAACGAGGACACCCGCGAGCTGTTCGTGACACGCGCCAAGATCGTCGCCGCGGTCCGGCAGTGGCTGAACGAGCGCGACTTCGTGGAAGTGGAAACGCCGGCTCTGCAGTCGCTCGCGGGCGGCGCGGGCTCGCGGCCGTTCACCACCCATCACAACGCGCTGGATGTCAACCTGTACCTGCGCATCTCGGTCGAGCTGTTCCTGAACCGCTGCATCGTCGGCGGCATGGAGAACGTATACGACATGGGCAAGGTGTTCCGCAACGAGGGGATCTCCCCGAAGCACTCGCCGGAGTTCACGATCCTCGAGTTCATGATGGCCTACGCCGACTACAACGACGTGGCCACGGCCACCGAAGAGATGTTCCGGGACGTAGCCCTCCTCGCGCTGGGGCGCACGACGATCAAAGTCAAGGGCGAGGAGGTCGACCTCTCAAAGCCGTGGAAGCGGATCACGATGCGCGATCTGATCCTCGAGCGGACCGGCGTGGACTTCATGGACGAGGACCGCACCGCCACGATCGAGCGGCTCAAGCAGCTTCTCGAGGAATACGTCCATCCGGCGACGAGCTGGGCCACGCTCGTGCAGGCCGTCTACTCGAAGCTGATCGAGCACACCCTCGTCCAGCCCACGCACGTGTTCGACTTCCCGCTGGAGGCGTTCCCGATCACCAAGCGTCACTCGGAGCACCCCGAGCTCGGTGAGCACTTCGACTCGGTCATCGGCGGCATCGAGATGGTCAGCGGCGACACCGAGCTGAACGATCCGGTCGATCAGTGGCAGCGGTTCGTAGACCAGCGCCACCGCCGCGAGGTCGACGACGGCGACCAGCCCCACCCAAACGACGAGGAGTACACCCGCGCCCTGGAGTACGGCTACTCCCCCACCGCCGGTGGCGGCATGGGCGTGGACCGGATGGTGATGATCCTCACCGAACGCGAGACGCTGCGCGAGGTCATCCCCTTCCCGATCGTCAGAGACAGGCACTGAAGTCAAATGGCCGGCGTTCCCGTGCACCCAGGACGTCGGGGGTTGTTGGGGCTGGTTGACGGCACCAGGCGTCTTGCGATCGTGGGCCTGGCGAAGAACACGGGCAAGACCGTCGCATTGAACGCGCTGCTGGGCGAGCTGCACGAACGGGGCACAACGGTTGGTGTAACCTCGATCGGGCGCGACGGCGAGGAGCGCGATGTGATCGACATCCGCATCGCCAAGCCGCGCATCAGCCTGCCGGCGGGAAGCCTCATAGCCAGCACCGACAGCCTGCTGCGGGCGAGCGGGCTGGCGCACCAGCTCCTGGGAGAGACCGCTATCCACACCCCGTTGGGAAGGGTGGTGATCTGCAGGCTGCTGGCCGCCGGTCAGATTCAGCTGGCCGGCCCGAGCTCCGCCCGTGACGCGCGCGCGGTGAGCGAGGTGATGCTGGGCAACGGTGCCGAGCGGGTGCTGATCGACGGCGCGATCAACCGGCGGGCGGCGTCCTCGCCGACGGTCACCGACGGGCTCGTGCTGTCAACCGGAGCGGTGCTGGACAAAGACATCGAGCGGGTCGTGACGCTGACCAAGAACGCGGCCGAGCTGGCACGCCTGCCCGCGGTGAGCGACCCGGAGCTCCTCGAGCTCGCGCACGACCACGGGGAGAGCATGCTCATCTGTGGCGAGCGTCAGGCGAGTCCCCTTCCCCCCCGCTTTGCGCTGCAGGCCAGCGAGGAGCAGCTCGCCGAGCTGCTCGGTCCCGGCACGGGGGCTCGCGCGGTCGTGCTGGCGGGAGCGGTATGCGAGCCGTTTCTCGAGAGCCTCGCGCGCGTCAGGCGCGGGAAGGAGCTCGAGGTGATCGCGCAGGACAGCGCCAAGGTGTTCTTGACGGCGCGCTCGAGCGAGTCCTACCGCAGCCTGGGGATCAACATCACGGTGCTGGCACCCACGCGTCTGCTGGCGATCACCGTCAACCCGCTCGCGCCGTACTCGCACACGCTGGACTCGAGCAAGCTGCGGGCGATGATCGAAGCCCAGATCCCCGACGTTCCCGTGGTCGATGTCATGGGCCCGGAATCCCGAGTCGCGCTCGCCGCCTAGAGGGAGAGGCTTTCGTGGGTTCAAAACTCGATCTCGACCCTGGAATCGTGGCGGGCGCTCGCCAGGCGGCAAGCCAGATCGCCGGCCAGGTCGCCGAGCAGATCGCCGGCAAGACGAGCGTGTCGGTGGAGCGCACGCTGACCCGCCTGCTCGGCGTGGACGGTGTGAATGCGCTGGAGGCGCCGCTGCCGAACGTGCTCGTGGATCACGTGCACGAGCATGGTTTGCTCGGCAAGGGCATAGCCCACTGGCTGGGCAACGCGATGATCCAAACCGAGCGCAGCCCGCAGCAGATAGCCGAGGCGGTCAGTGCCGGCGGGCTCGACCTGACCGGCCTGCCCCAAAGCGATGAGCGCTCGATCAGGACGCGGCTCATCGCGGAGTTCGATCGCAGCGTCGGGGAGATCGGCCGGCGCATGGTGCAGCGGCGCGAGCTGCGGGAGCGTTTCGGTGAGCAGCCCAGCACGCTGCGCTATGTGCTGACCGCCACGGGCAACGTGTACGAGGACGTCACGCACGCGCTGGCGGTCGCGGAGGCCGGTGGGGACATCGTCGCGGTGATCCGCTCCACGGCGCAGAGCCTCTTGGATTATGTGCCCTACGGTCCCACGACCGAGGGCTACGGCGGCACGTTCGCCACGCAGGCGAACTTTCAGATCATGCGCGAGGCGCTGGACGAGTGGTCACAGAAGCACGGCCGCTATGTGCGCCTGTCGAGCTTCTGCTCGGGTCTGTGTATGCCGGAGATCGCTGTGATGGGCGCGATCGAGGGCTTTGACAACATGGTCAACGACGCGCTGTACGGGATCCTCTACCGCGACATCAACGTCGTGCGGGGTTTGATCGACCAGCGCGTCTCGCGCATGATCAACGGCCACTTCGGGGTGGTCATCAACACCGGCGAGGACAACTATCTGCGCACCGCCGACGCGATCGACGCGGCCCCGTCGGTGACGGCCTCCCAGTTCATCAACTACCACCTGGCGCGCGCCTCCGGGGTCCCCGACTCACAGATCGCGCTCGGCGACGCTTTTGAGATCGACGTGCCCGTCCCCGATGGGCTGTTGTTGCAGTGGGCCCAGGCGCAGCTCACGCGCGAGCTGTTCCCCGACTGTCCGGTGAAGTACATGCCGCCGACCAAGCACATGGACGGCAACCTGTTGCGCACGCACGCGACCGACACGCTGTTCAATCTCGTCACGATCGCGACCGGTCAGGGCATCCAGACGATCGGGGTGCCGACCGAGGGGATCTTCACCCCCCACATCCACGACCGTGTGCAGGGCCTTGAAAACGCGGGGTACGTCTTCACCGCCGCCCGCGACCTCGGCGAGGAGATCGAGTTCAAGCCGGGCGGGATCATCCAGACCAGGGCGCAGCAGGTGCTCGCGCAGGCGCACAAGCTACTCGAGCACATCGCGGAGGTCGGGCTGCTGGAGGCGATCGAGGAGGCGACGTTCGGCGATGTCAGCCGCGGGGTGCAGGAGGGCCGCGGGCGGGGAGGGATAGTCGCCACCGAGGAGGGCTACTTCAACCCCGCCACCGAACTGGCGCGCGAGGTCAGCTATGCCTAGCGAGCCGGACCTCACGCGCGTGAAGCCCTACGGCGATCACCTCGACGACGGGGTCGTACAGCTCAGCTTCACCCTCCCGGTCCCGTACGGCCTGGCCGCGCGCAGGGCGGCGCTGGAGCTCGCCGGCAAGATGGGCCTGCGGGAGCCCGAGGTCGTGCACTACCAGAACCTCACCGACGGCTACACCCACTTCGTGATGTTCGGCAACTGCACCCACACCGTTAACTTCGCCTCGCTGCAGGGCGAGGGCTTTGAAATCGAGTACATGTCAGAGTCAGAAATCGAGTCCTACGCGGGCGAGCACGTGGGTCGCCCGATCGTCGTGGTCGGCGCGAGCACCGGCACCGACACCCACAGCGTCGGAATCGACGCGATGCTCAACCTCAAGGGCTACCACGGCCATCACGGCCTGGAGGGCTACCGTTGCTTTCAGATCCACAACCTCGGCAGTCAGGTCGCAAACGGGGCGCTCGTCGCCAGGGCGATTGAGGTCCAAGCGGATGCGATCCTCGTCTCCCAAACCGTGACCCAGCAGAACCTGCACATCCACAACCTCACCGAGCTCGTGGAGATCATCGAAGCGGAGGGAAAGCGCGGCCAGGTGATCCTCGCCTGCGGCGGGCCACGGGTCACCAACGAGCTCGCCAAGGAGCTCGGCTACGACGCCGGCTTCTCCAAAGGCACCCTCCCCCACCACCTCGCGACATACCTCGTACGTGAGGTCGCCGCGCGCCAGCTGGCCCAAGCCCCGGCTTGAGGGCGTCGGTCTAACCGGCAACGGCGGGCGAAGCCGCCCTGGATCTCAGTCGCTCCACCAGCCCGGAAGTATCTCCCCATCACCGGAGAGGTGCGGGCCGAACACCACATACTCCAGGCCCTCGGGCCCCGCCTCAAAGCAACGTGCGACCTGCGGCTCCACGCGGATCGCGTCGAGGGTCGCGATCTCGCGTATCTCATCGTCGAGCTTGACCCGCCCGCTGCCGGAGAGCACCAGATAGACCTCCTCGGCCCGCTCGTGGCGATGACCGAACTGCTGGCGCTTGCCCGCGCGCAGACGCTGATGACTCAGGCCCGTGTCGCTCGCCTGCAGATCCTCACGCGCAAAGCGGGCCTCGCCGAACTCGCTCAGTCCGTGCTTGGCCGCCATGTCGTTAACTTCCTCGAGGTTCTTGATCGTGTAACCCATTCTGCTCACCCCGCTGTTCTGGCGCCCACTCGGCGCTGTCGTGAAAGTCAATCGCATCGCAGCGAGCAGCGCCCTCACAACAAGCGCGCTATCTCACGTCAGGACGATCTCCGGGGAGAACTCGCGCAGCAGCTCGACCATGGCCCTCTGATCGGGCGCCTGCTGTCTTTCGGCGTGAGCGTCCTGGGTGAGAGCGAACATCCGCTCGATGAACGTCTCCCAGCGCAGCGCGGGTCGCAGCTGGATGCGCACGTGCACAATCTCATCGCCCGGATTCCAAGCCAGGTGGAGACCCCGGCAGGCGCCGTCACCGAATCGCCCGCCGCGGCGAGTATCTCCTCGTCGCCGATCCGGAACCGAGCGGTGCCGCTGATGACCTCCCATCGCTCCTGCATCGACGGGTGAACGTGCTCGAGCACACGATGCCCGGGACGCGTCCAGAGGCTGTCGAGCTCGAGCAGCTCACCGTCGGTTTCCGCCGCGGTCCGGCGAAACGTGAGATGCTCGCCCGTGAGGGGATTCTCGATCTGATCGCCCGCGTGAGCCACACGTGGATGCTAATTGCTGGTCCCCGCGAGCGTCACCGACTCAAACGGCTCTCCTGGATGGCTGATTTGACTTGCAGCCCTGGCAGCTATCAGCCATCACGTGCTGGCCGTTTGGTGGTCCTCGATCAAGATTTGAGGCTTCAAACGCGCTGTTCGCGATGCCTATGATGACTTTCTCGCTTCGGTGCCGGGAGCGTCGCGGACGGATCGATCAGACGACACTTGCATCACATGATTTAGTCGGCCGAGCACGTCGGTGGTGGGAGCGACCTTCGCATTCTCGTAGTCCGATAGTCGCGAAGCGGAGGTGCCGGCGGCGCGAGCAAACTGGCGCAGAGTCATCCCACTCTCAGCACGCCAGGAACGGATCAGAGCGGCATACTCAGACCGTCCTCGGTGTGTGAGCTCCTCGCGCGCTCGAAGAATCACGCCATTCATCAGCCGGTCCACGCCGTAATTCTCCTCCCACCCCGCGATTGTCTGGGCGGTTCGCGCGGCTGGACCCCAGGGATTACTGCGGATCGTCTCAGCGAGGCGACGCCAATCCGACAGAGAGCCGCGCTCCATGACGGTCTGGATCGCCTCGGCCGGCCACCTCGAGCTCGGTGCTCTCCAGTGGCCTGCTGCGCAACAGCTGGCGAACACCGGTCTCGATTCCACCGAGCTCGTCCAGGATGATCTTCCCGGGCCGCACCTTCGCCGTCGAGAAGTCACCGAGCGCCTCTAGATTCTCGAGGATCGAGTCGAAGCGCTCCGTGAGGTCCGCGACGACGTGGTCGTGATCGTGAGACTCCCTGTGGTGGGCGTAGAGCGCCGCCGCGGATCCACCCACCAAGACCGCCGGCTGTCCGCCAACTGGGTGGGCTGAAGCACGCCAGTGCGCGTCGCCATCCTCAAACCTGAGACCAGTCTGATGTGGGCCAGCGTGCGCCGTGTTGCGCCACGGCCTTGCGTGCCTAGACGGTCACGGGCAGGCGTTCACCGCGCGGCTGCCCGCGACCCTTGGACACTCGGTTGAGCGGCCGCACGGGCCAAGCGCTCGTGTACGAACTGGACCACGGCAGCACCCTCGCCGACCGCAGTCGCACAGCGCTTGATCGAGCCTGCGCGAGCGTCGCCAGCTGCGTAGACCCCTGACACGCTCGTCTCGAGAAGGCCCTCTGCACCGACGTCCGCGCCGGTCAGGATGAAACCGTCGCCGTCACGTCTAACCACGTCACCGAGCCACTCTGTGCAAGGCCTAGCGCCAAGGAACAGGAACACAAATGAGAAGGGCAACTGCTCACCGTCGGCGAGCGTGACCGAACGCAATCGCCCGTGCTCTCCTTGCAGGCCGACGATTTCAGAACGATCGCGCACGGCTACCCCGTATCGGTCGAGCTCGTCGATCAGATAATGCGACATCGTCTCCCGCAGATCTCCGCGGCGGTGCAGAAGCGTGACGAGCGCGCCCCCACGCGCCAACCAGACGGCAGCCTGAGCCGCCGAGTTACCTCCGCCGAGAACTCCCACACGCTGGGCGGTGCAGAGCTGACCCTCCGGCGGCCCAGCGGCATAAAACACGTTCACCCCCTTGTACTCCTCGAGTCCAGCCACCGGCGGACGCCGGTATTCGGCGCCTGTGGTGAGCAGCACCGCGCGTGCAGCGATCTCGTTGCCGTCCTCGAGCTTCACGACATGGCGCTCGGTCCCGGGCTGGAGTTCCTGGGCGCGGTAGGGCGAGGCCAGGCGGGCGCCAAACTTTCGCGCCTGGGTGGCGGCGCGGCTGATCAGTTCGCTGCCGCTGATCCCGGCGGGGAAGCCCAGATAGTTCTCGATCCTGCGCGAGGTGCCCGCCTGGCCGCCAATGCCGCTGCTCTCCACGATCAGCGTGTCCAATCCCTCCGAAGCGCCGTACACGGCGGCACCGAGTCCCGCAGGGCCACCGCCGATGATCAGAAGATCGACCTCCTCGCGCGGTGCGAGCTGCAGACCTATTCCGAGCGCCCGCGAGAGCTCTCCGTTACTCGGGTTCAGAAGCTCCACGCCGCCAGGCAGACGCACCAAGACAGAGGGCTCCGCTGCCGGGCCAGCACCGTCTGTCGCCTCGGTGGGATCGACCCAGGTGTGGGGAAGCCGCCTGGGCTCGCGCGAACTCGAGCAGCCGGCGCGTGTCGGGCGACTCGCGCGGGCCGACGATCTCTGGTCCGATGCCTTGACGTTGCTGAAGTAGCTCGCGGCGCTCCACCAAGGCGCCAAGGATCAGATCCGAGAGCGAGGGATCTTCGAACAGCAACGCGCGCAGGTCCTCACGTGGAAGCGCGATGTAGCGCATCGGCTGCGTGACTACCGCGGTGACGAACACCGCCTGCCCGCTGAGAAGGTTGACCTCCCCAAGGAAGCCCGACGCGCCGTGCCGCACGATCTCGTGCCCCGCGCCGTCCAACACCGCCACCTCACCCTCGAGGATCGCGATGAACGGATAGGTCGCGTCACCAATCTCATACAGCTTCTCGCCCACCCCGGCCGTGAGCTCCTCGCCGCGCTGCGCAAGCAACGCAAGCTGAGTACTGGAAAGCACCCGCGCCGGAACCGCCACAGAATCATCGGCGTGAAAGGTCATGGAAGGGACAGCGTAGTCAGATTGCCCCGCCGGGTCACTCATCTCGCCTAGTCCCGCAACCGCCTGAGCAAGCCGGACCATAACGGGGGAGCGATCCCGCTCCTAACGGCCACCTCGCCATGAAGCACACCACGCCTACACACGACCCTGTGTCGGGCCGACCGGCCCGCGACCATTCGCGTCGGGGACCTCATCGCCTACGTGCGCGGTCGTGCCGAGACGTGCTTCCCACCATGCGACCGGCACGGTCTTCACGGCGAGGTCGAGTGTTCCCCTGTCGAGCTGCTCAGCGAGCTGTGTGATCGCGACGATCCTCTGGGCGAGACGCTCATCGTCCATGTCACCGGTGATCTGGACAGCAGGGTTGCTTCGAGCCTTGCGCCAGCGTAGCTGCTCACCATCGCTTGGCCCGGAGGATTGGTGAAGCAGGCTTCCCAGCCAGGCGAGGCTGCTGGCGAGCTCCACGTGACGGTCCACCACCTCTGCGTAGGCGTCGGCATTGAGCATCACGGCGGCCCACCGTCCCAGCACCTCGTCGTTGTGAACCACCACCCGTGCAACCAGATCCTGCATAACTCGGCGCCGATCAGCATCGACGAGCAGGCCGTAAACCGCCTTGGTCAGGTGCGGTGTGTCGCGCACCACGCGGGCGGCTGCGTCGATCGCCGCCGGCGGGCTCGCCTCGGCCGGTATCAGGCCCGCGAGTTCCACCACCGCCGTCCAGACCATGCGCGCATCGCGGACCAGCTCGAGCATCACGTACTGCGCCAGGACCCTCCAGCGCCGGCGCCTACGGATCTCGAGCGCCTCGTTCACGACCGCCACCGACAGCATCACAACGATCGCGCTGGACGCCAGGCCAGCGAGCAGTGGGTGACGCACCCAGAGATGCTCGGCGAACTGTTCGGACGCTATCGCCGCCGCTAGGGCGAGCAGAGCCAGCGCGGCGCCGGCACGCGTTTGACGCAGGTAGGACTCGACGGATTCCGAGCGTCGGGGTCCTTGAGAGCGCCGCGACATTTAGTCGAGCTTACGCTCCGATGGTCCGCCGGGAGAACTGGGGATGGGATGTGCGGATCTCGACCCAGTTGACACAAGTTTCGCTCGGCGAACAGCCGACACCGTGGATGCTGTCCTACTGCAGCTTGACGCGGTTGAGGGCACGTCGCGTCGTGGGTGCACCAGCAGCAGTTGCAGGCGGGCGAGCGCCTCCATGGAGCTCACGATTGGAAGTAGGCAAGGACTTGTTTGGCGAAGCCTTGTGGGTCGGCGTCGATCATGCCGTGTCCTTGCCCGGGGAGCTCGACGAGATCGCTTGTGGGTATCGCGGTGGCTGCAGCCTGTGCGGCAGCCTTGAACGCAGCAGGGCTCTCCGTTCCCAACAGCAGTCGGACGGGGACCGTGACCGTCGCGTAGCGTGCTGGGTCGCAGCGGTAGTCGAGGCCGATGCGTCCCTCTCGCTCGAGTGTGTGAACCGCCGCCAGGCGGACTTGCCAAATCGGGAGGGAGCGAATCGGTGTGGGGTCAATGCCGATGACGTCGGTGTAGAAGAGTTCAAGCGCCCGCTCCCTCTCATCGTCTCCCAGCAGCCCGGAGAACGTGTCGAAGAAGGACTCCGGGACGAGCGTGTGCCCGGGCGTGTCAAACGGCGGCTCATACAGGAGTGCCTTTGAGATGGTGTTGGTGAGTAGCAGGGTCTCCATGCCGATCAGCGCTCCGTAGGAGTGACCGAGATAGAACGCTGGTTTGCCGATCTCCTGCAGAACGCAGGCGGCGTCCTCTGCCTCTCGTGCGAGGGCGTATGGGCCTTGTGACTCGCGCAGGCTCGCGCCGCGTCCCCGGCGATCGAGCAGATACAGCGTGAACCGCTCGCCCAACACATCCATGACGGGCGCCCAGCGGGTGCGATCTGCGGTACCGCCATGCACGGCGAGCAGCGGCGGTCCCTGCCCGATGCGCTGCACTCCCAGCAGCGTCCCATCGGTGGACTTGATCTCCAGCAGATCCCCGCTGCCCCCGTTGGTCGACATCAGCTCACGTTACAAGAGGGCCGACAAGCCACGCCGAACAGGGTCCGCATCCCGATAGGGACCGTCCCTCCGATGCCGTCGTGAGGTCCACGCGGTTCTGTAGCCTCGTCGTCTTCTTATGTCCAGCCAGTGAAGGAGCCACAATTGCCTTTGACACAGACGCAGTTCACGAGTGCTGTCGCCGATCGTGCGGAGATCAGCAAGGCCGAGGCGAAGCGAGTGCTCGATGCTCTCGAGGCCGTAGTGCTAGAGGAGCTAGGGAACGCGCAGAAGGTGAAGGTCGGGAGCTTGGTGCAGCTGACGGTCCGACTGAAGCCGGCGAGCAAGGCGCGTAAAGGGCGTAATCCGGCGACGGGCGAGGAGATCACGATCGCCGCGAAACCGGCGAGTGTCGACCTCAAGGCGCGGCCGTTGGCGAAGGCGAAGGCCGCCTTGCCGTCGGTACAGAAGGCACGCCGCCGACTCGCTGGCTAGTGCCGCGGACATGAGGGGGTCCTGGGTCATCGTGCCGAGTGCCGAGTGCCGTCTCCGTTTGACGTCGGGGCCGGCGCGATCCCACGCCTAGGCACCCCTGCCGGTGTCCGTATTTGTGTTGTCGATTGCAAGAACCTGCAGTGTGGCTGGGAGCGGTTGCGTCCCGGTCGGCCTGGCATGAAACGCGATTCTGTTTATTCGTCCAGGGTCGGATATGTCGGATGTTCGCTGGGTATCGGTTGTTGTGATCGATATGGCTGTCCAGCGTTCTGACTCTCCGATGCAGGAAAAGCATCCGCCGCCGGTGCCGCCCGCTGTGCTGCAGCGGCCGGTTGAGGATCTCCCGGCATTGGGGGAGGCGCTCAAGGCCAGGGCGGGGGACGTGCTCTCCCGAACGGTCGCGTTGACGGCCGGGCCGGGCTATCAGCGGGTCGATAGTGTGATTCAGGAGAGCTTTGAACGGATAGGCGCGAGCTCTACGATGGCGGTGTCTGGCTGGATGGCGGGGGAGGGCATCGAGGTCGCTGTCGAGGTTGGCCGGGAGACGTGGGAGATCTTCGCCGAGCTGGTCGCTGCTCGCGCCGTTTCGCTTGATGAGGTGACCAAGCGCTGTCTCGCGTGGCGTAACGTGATGGCCGAGGTACTGCACGACAGCGCCACGCGGCTTGGCAGCTCACCGGAGGCGGTCGCTCAAGCGCTGAGTATCTTGCAGTTGAGCCTCGAGTTCAGCCTCGTGCGGATGTGCGAGTGCTTCGAGGCTGAGCGGGCGGTGACTGACGAGCAACTAGGGCACCGCGAGGCGGAGCTCTCCTTCCTCGCTACGCACGACCCCTTGACCGGGCTGCCGAACCGCACGCTGATCCTGGACCGTGTAGAGCAGATGCTCGCACGGTCCACACGCAATCAGACCCCGGTGGCGGCGCTGTTCATCGATCTGGACAATTTCAAGTCGATCAATGACACCCTCGGTCACGGCACGGGCGATGAATTGCTGCGGGCCGTCGCGGCAAGGCTTGACGGTGTGATCCGCGGAGCCGACACGTTCGGCCGTCTGGCCGGGGACGAGTTCGTGGTGATCTCCGAGGCGCTCACGCTGGATGTGGCCCCCGAGCTGATCGCCGAACGGCTCCTGGATGCGCTGGGGCAGCCGTTCAAGCTCGGCACCGGCAACGAAAGTCGCGTGACCGTCAGCGCCTCGGTCGGTATCGCGGCCGGAGAGCACACCTCAGCTGAGGAGCTGCTGCGCAACGCGGAAATCGCGATGTACAGGGCGAAGTGGGACGGAAAGAATCGCTATGCGGTGATCGAGGAAGGCGTGCAGCACACCATGCAGCACCGCATCGAGTTCCAGATGGACCTCCGCGACGCCTTGGAGAAAGACGAGCTCTTCCTCGTTTATCAGCCGACTATCAACCTCAGCGACATGGCCCCGACCGGTGTGGAGGCGCTGATCCGCTGGAGGCACCCGATACGCGGGGTCGTTCAACCCGGCAACTTCATCCCATTGCTCGAGGAGACCGGGCTGATCGTCCCGGTCGGCGGATGGGTACTGAGGGAGGCGTGCACCCAGGGCGCCGGGTGGCGCAAAGCGGGCTATCCGATCAGCATCGCCGTCAACGTCTCCGGACGCCAGCTCGACACCCATCAGCTGATCAGCGACATCGAAGGTGCTCTGAGCGACAGCGGCCTGCTCCCGCAAGCACTCACGATCGAGATCACAGAGACCACCCTGATGAGCAACGTCGAGAACACCATCCGTCGCCTCACCCAAATCAAGGAACTCGGGGTACGGATCGCGATCGACGACTTCGGCACCGGCTACAGCTCGCTCGCTCATCTTCGGCGGTTCCCCGTCAACGCGCTGAAGATCGACCGGTCGTTCATCTCCCAGCTACAGCACAACCAGGAGGGCGAGACCCTCATTCACACCCTGGTTCAGCTCGGCAAGGCCCTCTCGCTCGAGACGCTCGCCGAGGGAATCGAGAACCAGCGAGAGCTCACACTCCTACAAGACGAGGGCTGCGACACCGGACAAGGCTTCCTGTTCGCCCGCCCCCTCGACTCGGCCACCACCGGAGCATTCCTGGAAAACTGGACGAAAACCTACACAAAGCCCGCCCCAAAGCGAACCCCACAAGCATCGCACTAGCACCCCCGGGCGGAACCGTGGGCCGGCGCCGAACGCGAGAAACGACTCTGGTCAGTCACCTGGCTCGTCTGCTCGCCAGCTCAGGAGTATTCCCGTGACTCGGCTGTGGTCGCTGCGCGATTGTGTGAATATGGCGTGCATCTCGTCATGCTTCTTTGCCTTGTCTTTTGCTGTTTCCCTGCCTCTCAACCAACAGCCCAACATCGGGCTGTTCCTACACACGCAGTATGCGACAATCAACGGCCGTTGGGTGTTGGGTAAGTCTTTTCTTGACTTGATAGGTGCCCTTGTGTGGATCGTTCTCGTGCGTACCGCGCGGTGAACCCGTGGGGTCACCGGTGAGGGTTGACCGCATAGCGGTGGTCCATCCGGTGAGCCCTTTGTGTTTTGTGATTGAGCCGGAGCCGGGGGCCGCTCGCGACCTGAAAGCACATAGTGTCCCTCCAGCCACCGGCAAGCCATTCATCCGGGCTCGTCACCGTAAAAATCCGGTTATCCGGTATTGACGCGTTGCCGGCGTCAATTACACTCACCGATGCCAAGGATACGGAATCACATAGGCACCGGAGGCGTAACCAATCGACCACTCACCATCTCATCGCGGAGTGCGATGGCACGGATCCAGACCCACATGTTGTGTACGCCCAAACACGGCAGCGAGATCCACAACGAGCGGATAGACGGTCGGTACGCCAGGCGATCGACCGGTTACTGATGGCGTGACGCTGCCATCAGTAACCGGAAGGTTGCCTCAATAGGTTAGATACAGCACCCGAGTGGCAAATCACCGGTGGTGATCACGAGAGTTCCCGGATCGCTTTATGTGCGCAGTAGGGCGATACTTGCGCAGGCGCTCACATACGCTTCGCGCTCGACCCCCCATGAACCGGCGACTCTCGAGCACAACTGGCGACTTTCGTACCGCGGCTACCGGTGAAAGGTCGAGCACCAGGTCACTACGTTGTGTGATGAGCCCGCCAGCCAACACATGAGCGCAGTCGGCTTCACCGTTGGGCATGATTAGATGTTTCAACTGCGTTACCCCGGTGGACAGCGTTACATCCAGTTGATAGAAGAAGTCTGAATATGGCTGCTCCTCGCTTCCATATCCCGCGCGCCTCCGCACAACGCCAGCTGCGAGGGGCCGCCAGCGCCGCGCACATCCAAAAAGCGCTACCGCTTCCGCCCCCACGGGGCGATCCTCCCTACCGTCTCGATCTCACCGACATCCTGGGCGCAAAGGCGGTTGAAGCGATCGAGGGCTCGGGCAAGCTTGTCTTCCATGCCGCCGGCGATACCGGCGGGATCAAGCAGCCGGAATTCCAGGAGAACGTCGCCGCGGCGATGGAACGCGACTTCCAAGCACTCCGCCCGGCGCCTTCGTTCTTCTACCACCTCGGCGACGTCGTCTACTTCTACGGGCAACGAGCTTCGTATTACGAACAGTTCTACGAGCCCTACATGCACTACCCCGCCCCGATACTCGCGATCCCGGGCAACCACGACGGCGACATCACGCCCGCGGGGGACACCGCAGACCCGCCGGAGTCAAGCTCCCTTGAAGGTTTCCTCACCAACTTCTGCGCCACGCCAGGGACCCACACCCCGGAGGCGGGCGAGTCGCCGAGACAGGCGATGATCCAGCCCAACGTCTACTGGACGCTCACCACACCGCTCGCGACGATCATCGGTCTCTACACCAACGTCCCCGAGCATGGCGTCGTCGAGCCCGAGCAGGCCGAATGGGTCGCATCGGAGGTCGCCGCCGCCCCGAAAGACAGAGCGCTGATCGTTGCCTGCCACCATCCCATCTATTCAGCTGACGCGTTCCATGGCTCCAGCCCGAACATCCGGGCGGTCCTCGACGAAGCCTTCACCAAAGCCAAACGCGCCGCCAACCTCGTCCTCAACGGACATGTGCACAACTACCAGCGCTTCACACGCGACTATCAAGGCAAGCCACTCACCTACATCGTCGCGGGAGCCGGCGGCTACCACGGCCTGCACCACATGGGCAGCGTCAACGGACAGCCACCACCGCCAGAATGGCAAGACGAAGAACTCGGCGTCCTCCTCAACGCCTACAACCAGACCGACTTCGGTTATCTGACCCTCACCGTCACCAAGACCGCTATCGAAGGCATCTACAACGCCGTACCCAAGCCCGGGTCCCCAGGCGCCACCGTAAAGGCCCCCATCGGCGACAGCTTCACGATCACACTCTAACGAAGTCCACGGGCGCCTCTCTCTGGCAAGCACAATCGGATGACCTCCCCGCGTGTTGCCATCCGTGTCGCAGGACCGCACGGGCTTCTGCCTTGCAGTGAAGGCGCCCGTGAGTAAGAGACAGAGAGAACCGCTTGGTAGGGGTGCCGTTCAGCAAGGCGATGATATTGGGGCTACTCGAGCGCATTGAGGAGATTCGGGGCTCGCGACACGATCGCTTACGCCGCGGGGACCAGCGGCCAAGCGCGCCCGGGCGTTAGCGCTCCCGTGGTTGCGCGACATGCGCCGGAACACTGAAGTGGCCACAGGGTCCGGTGGCCAAGACGGCCGTCGCGGGCGCCGCGCCACTGGCGCCGGTGACGGTCTGATCGTCGAGAGCGGCCATTGGCCGGCGAACGGCTTGCCTGGGGGCTGTTGGGAGGATCAGCAGCGCAAACAGCAGACCGAGGCCAAAGATTCCCGCAGACCACGAGAACGCGACGGTGTCACCGTGGATCGCCGCTGCATCGCTCAGTCCGGAGGCGCCGATATGGCTGGCTGCATATGCAGAGGAGGCGCTCGCAAAGAGCGTGCTGAGGAGCGCCGTGCCAACGGAGCCACCAACCTGCTGGGAGGTGTTCACCATCGCGGAGGCGACGCCCGCCTCGGAGCCATCGACTCCGAGCGTCGCGGTGCTGAAAGATGGTGCAAAGATGCAGCCCATCCCGACGCCAAGGATGAGCAACGAAGGCACGACATGGCTGATGTAGCGGGCGCCTGGAGCGAGGCGGGTGAGGAGAAGCATCGCAACCACACCGAGCGTCATCCCGATGGCCACGAGCGGCTTGGCTCCCGTGCGGAACAGCACCTTTGTCTGCACCGTCGTGGAGGTTACGACAAGCGCAGCTGTCATCGGTAGGAACGACAGACCCGTCTTCACGGGAGAGAAGCCGAGATCCTGCTGCATGTAGTACGTCAAGAACAGGAAGACCGCAAACACCCCCGCTCCCGCGAGCGCGATCGACAGGTAGGCGCCGCCGCGGGCACGATTGATGACGATGTGCAGGGGCAGCAGAGGATTCGTCTTGCGCCGCTCGACGGCGACGAATACGACGAGCAGGATCACGCTGCTGCACAACGCGATGATCGTCAACGGCGTCGTCCACGAGTGCGTCTCGGCGTTTGAGAAGCCGTAGACCAGCGCGAACAGGCCCCCGCACGCGAGCAGCACGCCCGGGACGTCAACATGCGGACGCCCTTCAGGTCGATGGTTCTGCAAGAGTCTGAGCGCGACGATCACGGTGGGTATCGCGATCAGCAGATTCACGTATAGACACCACCTCCACGACAGTGTCTGCGTAAGCACCCCGCCCAGGATCAGCCCGACCGACGCGCCGCCACCGGCGATCGCGCCGAAGATGCCAAACGCCTTGGAGCGGTCGGGGGAGCCGGCGAAGGTCACCGTCAGCAGCGACAACGCCGAAGGCGCAAGCAGAGCACCGAAGGCGCCCTGCAGAGCCCGTGCGCCGACCAGCATCCCAAAGGACTGAGCCAACCCACCGATCGCCGAGGCAACCGCAAAGCCTATGAGTCCGGCGACGAACGTCCACTTGCGTCCGAACAAATCACCGAGCTTGCCCCCAAGCAGCAGCAGACTGCCGAACGCTAGCGCGTAGGCAGTGACAACCCATTGGCGACTGTCGGTAGAGAAGGCCAACGAGCGCTGCGCGGATGGCAGCGCGATGTTCACGATCGTGGCATCGAGAACAACCATCAACTGCGCGACACCCAATAGGGCGAGTATCGCCCACCGGCTGCTCTCCCTCTGAGCGCTCGCTGTGCTCATCATTACGTGCTCGGCGCGGCCCGCATGATCAGCACGGGCACAGGACTGTGATGTAGAACGTAGTGACTGACGCTGCCTAGCAGCATAGAACCCAGCTCGCCGAGCCCGCGAGAGCCCATGACCACCAGATCGTGACGTCCACTCTCGATCTGCTGGATGATCGCCGGCCTCGGCGGATCGCTGCTTAGCACTGAACTGGCCAAACGTCCTCGGGCGTACGTTCGGCGGCGGTGCGCAAGATCTTCTCGGCCTCAACACGCGCGGCCTCCGCGAGGTCTGTCAGCAGTACAGCTGAGCTTGCGCTCGCATAGAGAGTCGGCGGAGGCGGCTGGACGGCCGTGAGGAGTGTTAGGCGAGCGTTCTCGGCCTTGGCTAGATCCACCGCCTGAAGGCGAGCGTGCTCGGCATCGGCTGACCCGTCAACGGGAACGAGGACATTCTGGAACATACTCAGCGCCTTTCTTGTCAGCCTAACAGCACAACAGACAGGCGTACGGTTCGACCCCAACGGCCACGAGACGCGCGCCTGCTCGCCGTAGCCAATGTCCGCGAATCGCTCGCCGGTGACATGCGTCGCTGCGATCTGGTGCTGGGGTTTCACCCGGCAAGTCGAATCCGTTGTGCCGGATCGGCCCGGGCGAGCTCGTCGTTCTCAGCGAGTTTGTGCTCGGCGGCAGTCCACACGACTGCTTTTACAACCGCCGGCTCTGGGCACACGCGCACAAACGCAAGTCGTCAGCCTCTTCTCAGCGCTCGGCCGGATCCGAGGCGCAGACGGTGTCCATCCGGCTGAGCTCACGCATACAGATCCTCGATCCACGCGGCGTACTTCTCGGCGATCGGCTTGCGCTTGAGCTTCATCGTCGGGGTGAGCTCGTCGCTGTCGGGCAGCCAGTCGCAGGGCAGGATCGCAAAGTGCTTGATCTGCTCGATGCGTGCGAGCGTTCCGTTGGCCCGCTCGACCGCGGCGCCGACGGCAGCCTCGATCCGCTGGTCTTTGGCGAGCGCGGCGAGCGAGCTGTGCGTGAGTCGCTGCTCGCGCGCGAACGTGGCCGCCGCGTCGGGGTCGAGCACGAGCAGCGCGACGTTGTAGGGGCGGCGGTCGCCGACGCAGATGCACTGGCCGATCAGTGGGCAAGAGTCCTTCAGCGCCGCCTCGATGTTGGCCGGCGACATGTTCTTGCCGGCGGCGTTGATGATCAGCTCCTTCTTGCGATCGACGATCCTCAGATAGCCGTCCTCGTCGATCTGTGCGATGTCGCCGGTGTGCAGCCAGCCCTCCGCATCGATCGTCTCGGCGGTTTGCGCAGGGTCGTGGCGGTAGCCGCGCATCGTCGTCGCGCCCCGGCACAGCAGCTCGCCGTCCCCGGCGAGCCGAACCTCGATCCCGGGCAGCGGTGGGCCGACCGTGCCGTGCTTGGCGGCGCCATTGAGGTTGATCGAGGCGACGCCCGAGAGCTCCGTCATCCCCCAGCCCTCGCAGACTTCCAGGCCGATCGCGCCGAAGAACTCGAGCATACGGGGGGAGGCCGGCGCCGCGCCTGAGCAGCAGAAGCGCGCCTGGTCGAGCCCGATCATGGAGCGCAGCCTTGCGAGCGCGTGCTCCTCGGCACGCGCGTAATCCTCCAGGAGACCGGCGTCGGGCCCCTCCCCGCCCTCGGCGATCGCTGCCTGCTCGGCTCTGACCTTGCGTTCGCCGAGCGCGATCGCGTCCCGTGTAGCTGCGCTCAAATCCTCGTCGGGCTCGCTTGCGATCGCCGTCTCGAGCGCCGCTTGCAGCTTCTCCCACACGCGCGGCACCGAGATCCAGAGTGTCGGGCGAACCTCCCGCAGCGCGGCGGGCAGCGAACCGGCGTCCGCGACGCAGCTGAGCTGCACGCCGTGGGTCATCCCGAGGTAGTGGCCGGTCATGCGGTCGACTATGTGCGCGGCCGGCAGATAGGAGAGCAGCCGGTCCGCGGGAGTCGCGGGCATCACGTTCGTCCACGCGTGCAGCATCGCGAGCATCGAGGCGTGGGTGATCTCGACTCCCTTGGGCGGCCCGGTCGTTCCCGATGTGTAGATCAACGTCAGGACGTCATCGGGTTTGACCGCGCGCCAGGACGACTCGATGTCGAGTCCGGCGGTAGCGCGCTCGAGGTCTCCCAATGTCAGGGTTCCCTTGACCTTGTCGTCGATACAGATCACTTGCTCCACGCGCGCTCCCGGGCAGGCGGCTAGCACCCGCTCCACGAACGCCCGCTCACAGATCACCACCCGGTTCTCGGCGTTGGCGAACATGTGCGCGATCTGGTCGGGCGCAGAGGTGTTATAGATCGAGAATGGAGTCGCGCCGAGATGCAGTGCCGCCGTGTCGCAGAAATGAAACTCGGGGCGGTTGCTCAGCATCAACGCGACTGTGTCCCCGCGCCCCACTCCGAGTGCCGCCAGTCCGGCGGCGATACGCGAGGCACGCTGCGCGTACTCAGCCCAGCTGACCTGCACGTCCCCATCCCACGTGCGTAGCGCGACCGCGTCCGGGCGCAGCGCGACGGTCGCTTGAAAGGCATCGCACAGTGTCCTTGCGTCAAGCGTCGATCCCGCTTGACCCCCTGAAGTAGTCACGGTCTCCATCGCCACTACCGAGTGGGCTCCAGCGGCACGGGTCAAGACGCCCGCAAGGTCTCCGGGCGCAGCTGGTGCGCATTGCCGATGAGTGGCAGTCGCGGAGACGACGGCAGCTCTGAGATCTGGCGCGTAGCGGTCATTCCGCCACGAGGGGCTTTCTCGCGTATGCGCCGATGACCGTCGGCCAGCACCCGATCCGCCCGATCGGTCCAGTGTCGGCACGCAGACGCTCCGCCAGCGTCTCGATGTTGACCTCCTCCTCGGTTGCGAGCCCGGCGACGAGGATCCCCGGCAACAGGCTGCGAGCAAGCTGCACTGTGTGGTCGATCGCGTCCTCGCCGACCGCGATCGCGACCTCGGTGTCGAGGTCGGGGCTCGGCTCGAGGCCGGCTTGCGCGAAGGTCGCTGGCAGTCGCATGCCCATGTCCGGCTGCGTGCCCAGGCTGCCGAAGACCTCATGAATCCACCGGCTGAGTTGCTCAGAAGCAGCCGTCCGCGGCCAGGACACCAAGGCGTGCTCGGGTCTGACCGAATTCGTCAGCAAGCACATCTCGGCGAACACGACCACCCCTCCGGGACGGAGATGACGCGCCGCGCTTCTCACGGCTTGCGGGGGGTCGGCCTGATACATCAGCACGAGTCGCCCGACCAGCGCATCGAAAGGGCCACTGTCGAGCTCGACGTCCCGAAAGTCGCCGGGCACGAACTCGATGTTGTGAAGCTCAGACTCGGCCGCCCGCCGGCGCGCCCGCTCGAGCGCCTGCTCGTCACGCTCGACCCCGACCACCGAGCCCTCGGCGCCGACGAGCTCAGACAGAATGAAACTGACATCGCCTGGGCCGCAGCCGACATCCAGGACCCGCATTCCGCTCTCAATCCCAGCGCGCGCCAGCAGGCGGCGGGTGAACGGCGCATACAAGTCGGACTGGCGGCTCAGCCGCTGGTGCTCATGGTCACTCGAAGAGTTCAGCGCATACCCGGGATCTCCCGTGGCCGGTATGTCGCGAGAGTCAACCGTTCCCATTTGTCTCTACCTGGTTGCTCCGGCTGAGATCGACCGGTCGGTGGCGCGCTGGCGCAGACGCACGCGCAGGCTATCGGGGATCATCGCGAAGTTGAAACGCTCTCGCACCCGGTGTGAGGGGTTCTCCAGTTCGATCTGGAAATTGCGGGCGATCGTCGCGAGCGCCGCCTTGGCCTCCAGGAACGCGAGGTTGCGCCCCGGGCAGAACCGGGGACCGGCACCGAAGACGAGCGGCTTGGGCCCGTGCGCTTCCTCGTTCAACCAACGGTCGGGATCGAACTCGGTGGCTGGCTCATGTTCGAAGCCGGCCTGACGCAGGATCAGCAGCAGCCGTGTTCTCGCCGGAATGTGGGTGTCGCAGATCGTTGTGTCGGCGAGCGGTTCGAGCGTCAGCAGCGGAGCGACCGTCTTCAGGCGCATCGACTCCCTCAGTACGGCCTCGGCGTATTGCAGAGAGTCGACCGTCTCGTAGTTGACGGGAAAAGCGTGCTCACCGAGGATCTCCTGCGCCTCTTGGGCCAAACGCTCCTGAACGTCGGGCCTCGATCCGAGCAGCCAGATCGTCCAGCCGAGCGTGTGCGCGGTCGTGTCCTCTCCGGCGGAGAGGATCGTCATCGCGTTGCCGATGATTTCCTCGTCGGTGAAGCTGCCGTCGTCCCGCTGGGCGGCCAGCATCGCCTCCAGCAGGTTCTGCGGCTGCTCGTAGAGCTCGGGCCTGTGTGCCATCCGCTGTCGAGCCTGTTGGACGAAGTCCTTGATCGCCTGGTCGAGCGCGGCGGAGGAGCGCTCCAGGGCGCGGTCGGCGGGTAGACGGATCCGACGCCAGTAGGGCAGCGGCAAGGCGAGACGACGCGCCGTCATCTTGAAGATGTGCTGGATGTGACCCTGCAGCTCGACCTCGCCGCCCTCCAACGTGTTCAAGTCGTGCCCGAACGCCAGCGCGGAGATGGTGTCCACGGTGTAGGAGGTCAGCACCTGCCCGATATCGAGGGCCCGTCCTTGGCGCGTCGCGTCCGTCAAGCGCCGATGTAGCCGCTCGGTCGTCGTGCGTACAACATCGAAGTAACGATGCAGATGGTTTGTGTTCAGTGCGGTTATGACGAGTCTGCGCTGGCGCTTCCAGTCCTCACCCTCGGCCACGAACACCCCGACGGAGCCGATCTCCTTGAGCACGATCTCCTGCTCGCGCCAGCGCCGAAAGCCATCTGGACGTTCGCGCAGGATCCGGTGGATCTCTTCCGCGTCGGCGATCCCCACGATCCGCCGCTTGCCGACATCGACACGAACGATCGGGCCGTAACGACGGACCCAGCGCTCGGCGGTCAGATGCAGGCGCGAGGTACGGATCAACTGGTGCGCGTTGCCGATCAGCGGCAGCCTCGGTGGTCCGGGGAGATCGTCGATCGCACGTGGCACAGCGCTCATCCGGCACCCCGAAGAGTCATTCCGTGCACGACCATCCGAACGCGGCCGCCACTACAGATGGTGATCCCAGCAGTCGCGGCCAGCCAGCGACGGCGCGCTCGCGTGCCTCGTCCAGCGCGCTGAGCGCCGTGGGTGCCTGAAGTTGGATCATCGCCTGCTCGACCCCCTATCGGTGTTCTCAGTGGCCTGCGCGCTCCACGGCGCCACGGTGTACGACAGCAACGCACCGACCGCGACGACAACGGGGCGCGGCGGAGATCCACGCGGAGGTTCGAAGCTACCCACTTTCCTGCGCAAAAACATTGGCCACCTGGCCACACTTGAGCGGCCGCGAGACAGATGACGGATGTTGTGTTGGGCGGGGTTCAGGTGTGTTGCTCACCAGGCGTATACGCGCTTGCCAGTTCCAGGCCACTGGGTGTGACCGCTGGATCGGCGGCTCGAGTCGGCGTGAGCAGGACGGCCGTGACCGTGACGGCGACGGCGATTGCCGCCATCACGAAGGCGTCGGTGAGTCCGCGGGCGGCCGGAAGTCCCGGAATCCGGCTGGGGGCACTGGTGAGGATAGCTATCGCGACCTGCGTGCCGAGGGCGGCGGCGGCCATCCGGATCACCGTGTTGAGCGCGACCGTCGCGCCGGTCCGCTCGGGCGGGGAGGCGAGGACGACGAGGTCGGTGATCGCGCCGAGCGCCAGTCCCACGCCGAAGCCGAGGGGGATCATCGTCAGCGCTAGCGTCGCCGCGGTCCATGGCAGCGCAGCGAGCAGCCCGTAGGTGATCGCGGCGCAGAGCGCGCCAATCGCTGCTTGCGCGCGGGCACCGGTGCGACCGATCAGCCGTCCGCCGAGCAGGCCGCCGACGATCGTCGCGAGCCCGCTCGGGGTGAGCACCAGCCCGATCTGGGTCGTGCTCAGCCCGAGCCCGTAGCCGGTGATCTTCGGATATCCGCAGATCAACGGCACGAGCGTCAGTGAGATCAGCAGCGAGAAGCCGAGCGTCAGCATCGCCAGGTTCGCGCTCCAGATCGAGCGTGTCGCCAGCACCCGAGGGTCCAACAGCGGCTCTGCGGTCGCGTGCTCGTGGATCCAGAACGAGCCCGCCAACAACACCGCCCCGCCAAACAGCGAAAGTGTCCGCGGGGAGCCCCACGCCCACTGGTTGCCGTGCGAGATCGCCAGCATCAGACATCCCAGGCAGCCCGCGAGCAGTGCCGCTCCCGCGAGGTTAACGCCGGCCTCGCGCCGATCGCTGGACTCGCTGATCGCCAGGCGCACAGCCATCGCCAGCATCGTGGCCACCGCGAACAGCAGCCAAAAGACCGCCGCCACCCCAATGTCCTCCACCAGCAGCCCAGCGAGCAAAAATCCAGCAACCGCGCCGACGCTCGCGCTCGCAACAAGCAATCCAACCGCCGTGGGAATACGCCCAGGGTCCACGTGCTCACGCACCAGTGCCAGCGCCAGCGGCGCCATGCCAGCACCCAATCCCTGGATCACCCGGCCCGCGATCAGCGTCTGGATCGACCCGCCGAGTGCGCACACCAACGACCCGAACGCGAACAACCCCAGCGAGGCCAACAGCACCCGGCGTCGTCCATAGTTGTCTCCCAGGCGACCGGCGAGCGGTGAGACGACAGCGGCCGCGATCAGAAAGCCGGTCAGCAGCCATGCCGTCGAGCCCACTGAGGTGTGGTAGTGGCGCTGTATCGTGGGGAGCACCGGCGCGACGATCGCCTGCTCGAGCCCGAAATCGAGCGCGCCGACAGCGAGCACGACAAGCGCCCGACTGTTTGTCATAGCCGCCCTCCGTTCACCATCAGCTTGACCCGATCCTGGAACAATTGCACGGTGTCAACCGGCAAAGGGCACAGCCTGCACACGGGCGCCTCATCGCGGGAGCCGATGAACTTCGACTCGCCCGTGCCGGCGTCGCTGACGCCGCTGATCGGGCGTGAGATTGAGCTCGCCGAGATCGCCGGACTGCTCGCAGCGACGCGGCTGTTGACGCTCACCGGCGTGGGCGGTGCGGGTAAGACTCGGCTCGCTCTGCAGACCGCGCAGTGCGCGAGCGAACAGGAAGAGGAGGTGTTCGTCGTCGAGCTCGCGGCGGTGGACTCGCCCGAGCGCCTCGCCCCGGCCGTGCTCCAGGCCGTGGTGGCGGCCGCCGGGAACCGCTCGCCGCAATCGGCTGGGCACTCGGCGCTGGACGCCATCATCCGGCGGCTTGCAGACCGCGATGCGTTGCTTGTGCTCGACAACTGCGAGCATCTGATCGAGGCGATCGCCCGCATCGTCATCGCGCTGCTCGGGGGCTGCCCGCGGTTGCGCGTGCTCGCCGCCAGCCGCCGGCCGCTGAGCGTCGACGGGGAGGTCGTTTGGCCGGTGCCGCCACTGTCGCTGCCGGCGGAGGACGAAGACGATCGTCTTGCGGCAGTCCGGGGCTGTGACGCGGGACGGCTGTTTCTCGATCGCGCCTCGCGTGGGCGACCGGGGTTCGAGCTCACCGCGGATACAGCCAAGCATGTGGCCTTGATCTGCCGCGAGCTCGAGGGCTTGCCGCTAGCGATCGAGCTAGCTGCCGCGCGCTCTCGTGTGCTCTCACCGGCGCAGATCGCCGAGGGTCTGGCCGATCGCATGCGCCTGCTCGGCGGCGGTCCGGCCACCAGCAGCGAGCGGCTGCGCAGCATGCGCGGCTCGCTGGACTGGAGCTATGAGCTGCTGGACGAGCGTCAGGGTGCGCTGCTGCGCAACCTGGCGATCTCCTCTGAGTGGACGCTCGATGCCATTGAGGCCGTCTGCATCGACGGTGCGGAGGGGCTGGCGAGATCGCTCGATACGCTCACCGAGCTGGCCGACATGGGGCTCGTGAGCGTGCTCGACCGCGGCTCCGAGCTTCGCTACAGGATGCTCGAGACCGTCCGTAGCTACGCCCTGGAGCACCTGCAGAGCGCGGGCGAAGAGCGAGCAGTCCGCAGCCGCCACATGCGCCTCTATCGCCGGATCGCCGAGCGCGCAGACGAGCTGCTCGAAACCCCCAGCGGCCGCCGCCGGCTCGAGCGCGACGCCCCAGGGCTGTTGGCCGCACTCGAGTTCGCGCTGGACGACGATCCGCCCAGCGCGTTGCGGATGGCCGCCGACCTCGGGCACTGGTGGCTGATCCACGAAAGCTATGAGCAGGCACGAAGCGCCTGCTCGCGTGTCCTCGCGGCAACACGCTCGACCGGGGACGCACGGCCGCGAGCGCAGGTGCTGTGGGCGGCGGCGCTGCTGGCGGTCCTCGACGAGGACTACGGACAGGCGCGCAGCCACGCCGAGGAGGCATTCCCCCTTGCTCAGGCGTCGGGAGATCAGCGCACTATCGGCCGCTGGATGATCATGGCCGGTAACGCGCAACGCTCGATCGACGCAAACGCCGCCGCGACTATCGGGGCGCAGGCGGTCGAGATCCTGCGCGTCGAGGGGGACACGCACGGGCTCGCGTTCGCGCTGGCGAACCTCGCGCTCAGCGAAGGCATGCGCGACCGCTTCGACGCCGTCCGCGAGCGCTGCGAGGAGTTCGTCGCATTGCCCAGTGAGAAGCCATCGTGGCTGTTGCCGTGGATCGAGAACGCGCTGGCATGGGCCGACATCAGTCAGGGGCACCCGCGGTCGGCGCTCGAGCACTGTGAGCTGGCGCTGCAGCTGGAGGCAACTCGCGTGACCCTTCCCTACTACATAGCAACCGCTCACCAGCTGCAAGCGATGGCGCTATCCGGCGAAGCCCACCAAGCCCGCGAGCGGGGACGCGCCATGCTCGACCGGACGCAGCGGGCGGGACTCGCGATCGCCGCCGCCGCACTGGAGCGCAGCGTCGCAAGCGCCGAGTTCGCGCTGGGTGAACTCGACGGAGCGCAGGCCCGAGCCGAGCGCGGCCTTGAAAACCCGCACCACTACACCGCCTCGGAATGGCGCGACACGCTGACGCGAATCGCGCTCGCCAGAGGCGACACGCGAGCGGCACACGAGCATGCGGCCGCGTTGCGGGCGTTCGGCCAGAGCACGGGCAGCGCCCGTAAGATCGCGCTCGCCGACTGGGGGCATGGCGCCGCGGCGCTGCTCGATGGGGAGCTCGCCGAGTCCCACGAGCGGCTGCACGCCGCCCTGTCCCGGCAGGCCGAGCAAGGGCTCCTACCCGAGGCGATCGACAGCCTCGAAACGCTCGGCGAGCTGGCGCTCGCATGCGATGATGCGACGCGAGGAGCTCGGCTGATCGGCGCCGCGCAATCCGCCCGGCGCGCGCTCGGCATCGTGCGCACTGCGCCGCACCCGGACGGCTGCGACTCGCTTCGCGCCCGTTGTGGGCAGCTGCTCGGCGGCGAGCGTTCCGACGCCGCCTGGGCCGAGGGTGAAGCACTCTCTCTCGCGCAGGCACTCGAATACGCGCAGCGAGCGCGCGGCAGCCGCAGACGCCCGCAGACGGGATGGGACAGCCTCACGCCGGTCCAGTCAAGCGTCGCGGAACTCGCGAGCGCCGGCCTGTCCAACCCCCAGATCGCAGAGCGACTGTTCATCTCGCGCGGGACCGTCAAGGCCCACCTGTCCCACGTCTACACCAAGCTGCAGGTGGCCAACCGCACCGAGCTCGCCGCGCTCTCTCGAGAGCGGGTCGCCAGCCCCGGTGCCAACAGGCCCGAGAAGAACGGGGGTTCACCATCCTGAACTCTTGCGGGCGGTGGCGCGGGCGGCGAGTCATCCCGCGATGAGACCCTCCAGCCGTCCGAGGAGATCCGTCGGCGTGGGCATCGAGAGGATCTGCTCGCGCAGCTGGGCCGACGCCGCCGTATAGGCCGGGTTGGCGCTGATCTCCCGGAAGCTCTCTTGCACAGCAGTCGGCGAAAGCGGCTGGGTGGAGCATGCTCTGCCGGCACCGGCCCGCTGCACCTGCGCCGCCATCTCGTATTGGTCGGTCGCCACGGGCGCCACCACCAATGGGATGCCGTGGGCGAGCGCTCCGAGCACGGTGCCGGCCCCCGCGCTGCAGACCACCACGTCGCAGTGCGGCAGAAGCATGTTTTGAGGGATGTAGCGCTCGATGCGGACATTGTCCGGCTGTGCTCCGAACCGGTCGAGGTCCCCATCCGGGCCGATCGTAACGACCACGTTGACGGCCGCCCTGCGCAATCCCTCGAGCATCGTCTCCAGGAGACCGGGGGTGGAGTTGTGGGTGGTGCCGGCGGTGACGTAGACGGTCCGCTCGTGTGGCAGGCCCTGAAGCACAGCCGGCCGTGGAGCGGGCGCCGCCAGCGGGAGCGCGTTCTCGGGGCGCAGGGGCCACATGTTCGGGTACAGCCACTCCTGCGTTTGCGGGTGCAGACCCTTGGGCCAGACGTCCAGGTAGGGATTCATGAGATGTGAGTCGCTGCGGGGCGGATCGATCCCGCACCCCTCATACACATCCGCGAGCCCTTCTCTGAGCACCCCAGCCAGTTCGCTTGACTTCGGCGAGCTGAAGCCATGGATCACGTGGGGCACGCTGACAGCGGTGCCGGCAATCTCACTGGCCCACTCGCCGAGATTGCCGATTATCACCTCCGGCTGCCAGCTTCTGGCGAGCGGCACGAGCTGCTCGGCCATCGCCGGCGCCGCGATCCCGATCAAGCAGTGAACGGTGAGATGCGCCAGCCGCTGCTCTGGGGACAGCCCGTCGAGCTGAGCTCCATGCGCCTGGGCGTAGCGCTGGCGAATCTCAGCCGAGCGCAATCCTGCCGCTACCACGTTCAGGCCGGTGCTCTGCACCTGTGCGACAGCGTCGGGGCCCGTGACGAAGAGCACATCGTGACCAGCCCGATGTGTCGCGCAGGCCAACGGCAGCATCGGTGCGATGTGACTATGCACGGACATCGAGGTAAAGAGGACGCGCACGGGCGGATCGAGCCTCAGCCCACAAACCAAAAGAGCTGGTCGTAGCGCTCTCTGACTGTCAAAGCGGACGCAAACCGTTAACTACGTCACGCAAAATCGCTGTGTCTGCATACACGCGAGCCCTGATGAGCTTGCCGTCGTTGAACTCGTAGACCCAGAGGTTGTGCACGTCCATTGCATTGCCGTTCTTGGCGCGTGCTTTGACGTTGACCGGCACGACGATCACCTCGCCGCCGTCGATCACCCCCTCCGGTGTTGAAGTGAACTCGTCAAACCAGCGCCACAGCTCGTGTATGAACCAATCGACCACCGCGTCGGCGCCGCGAAACGTTCCACCGTAGGGGATGGAGTCGGGTACGGTCAGCTCGCAGTCGGGGTGTAGGAGCTCTCTCATGTTGGCGGGGTTGTCTTGACCCCAGCCAGCGAAGGCGTTGACGAGGAGCTCGATATTCGACGGGCTCATGGCAGCCTCACAACCCGCGGCTGTGCGTCACGGTGCGCCTCCGCCTCCAGCCGCGAGCTCGGCTGCCCGGATGGCGCGGCTCGCTCTGCGGGGGTGCGCTCGCGCAGACGCACACGCAGCCTCTTGGGGATCATCGTGAAGGCCAGCAGCTCGCTGACCGGTCCGGCGCTCTGATCCAGCTCGACGTGGAAGTTGCGTGCGATCATCGCCAGCGCGGTCTTTGACTCCAGGAACGCGAGGTTGCGCCCCGGGCAGAACCGCGGGCCGGCGCCGAACGCGAGAAACGACTTCTGGTCGGGCGCCGGGCCCGTCTGCTCGCCATCGCCAAGCCAACGCTCGGGATCGAAGTGCTCCCCTCGGTCGATGCTCCTCAAACCGGCGTGGCGACTCGCCAGCCACAAACGTGTACGGGCGGGGATCATCGTGTCGGCGATAACGGTCTCGCCGAGCGTTTCGATCAGCAGCGCGACCGCGACGGGCTTCAGGCGCATCGACTCGCGCAGCGCCGCCTCGCCGTAACGCAACCGCTCGATCGCCTCGTATTCGAGGGGGCATCGTTGTTCCCCCAGCGCCTCGGCGGCCTCTTGCGCCCAGCACTCCTGCATCTCCGGACGACTCGCCAAGAACCACAGAGTCCACGCCATCGTGTGCGCGGTCGTGTCCTCCCCGGCGAGCAGCAGCGTGAACACGTTGCCGATGATTTCCTCATCGGTGAATGTTCCGTCGGATTCTTGGGCGGCGAGCATCCCCTCGAGGAAGTTCTCGGGCGCCTCACGCCTATGCGGCTGATCTCGCATGCGCTGGCGGGCTTGCTCGATGAACTCGCCGACCGCCGTGTGGAGGTGCACCAGCGACCGATCGAGCGCACGGTCGGCGGGCAGCCGAACATGCCGCCAGTACGGCACGGCCGCGAAGATCCGGCGGGCGATCATCGCAAAGACCCTCTGGATGTGGCGTTGCAGCTCGACCTGGCCGCCCTCCAGCGTGTTCAGGTCGTGCCCGAACGCCAGCGCCGAGGTCACATCGACTGTCAGCGACGTGAGCTCGGCGGTGATGTCTATGCTCCGCCCGTCCCTGGCGGCATCTGTGAGGCGCCGATGGAGTCGCTCGGTAGCGGTTGTGACGATGTGAAAGTAGCGCTGCAGGTGGTTTGAGTTCAACGCGGTTACAGCCAGACGGCGTTGGCGGCGCCAGGCGTCCCCCTCGACCGAGAATACCCCCGCCATTCTCATCTCGTCGAATATCGCCTTGATCTCCCGCCAGCGACTGAAGCCATCCGGGCGATCACGCAAGACACGGTTGATCTCATCCAGGTCACTGACCACGACAATCGATTCAGAGCCGAATCTGAAGCGAAAGACCGGGCCGTAGCGCTCACACCACTCCTCGACCTTCAGATGCGCCCTGGAGATCGGCAGCAGCTGATGGGGGTTGCCAAGCAGCGGCAGACCCCGTGGCCCAGGGAGATCCGCGATCGTGCGGGTTGCCCGCACCTGGTTAGCGGACACCGACACGCGTATCTTCCTCACTGCCGACGCGTTGATGCAGACGGACGCGCAGCCCCTTGGGGATCATCGTGAACTGGAAGACCTCCCTCACCGGTGGGGCCTTCTCGTCGAGTTCGATACGGAAATTGCGAGCGATCATCGCCAACGCCGCCTTTGCCTCGAGAAACGCGAGGTTGCGCCCGGGACAGAAGCGCGGGCCGGCTCCGAAAGCCAGGAACTCCTTCTGGTCGGGTGCTCGCTGCGGCTCGCCCTCCAGCCAGCGGTCCGGGTCGAACTCCTGTGAACGCTCGACGGAGCGCAGGCCGGCGAGGCGGGTGAGCAGCAACAAGTGCGTTCCTGCCGGGATGTAGGTGTCCGCGATGACGGTGTCCTGCAGCGGCTCGACGCCGATGAATGTGGCGACGGGCTTCAGGCGCATCGACTCGCGCAGCACTGCCTCGCAGTAGCTCAGCTCGCCGACGGTGTCGTATGCGCTGATGACGTGCTCGGCGCCGAGCACTTCGTCGGCCTCCTCTGCCAGGCGGCGCTGTATCTCCGGCTCGCGAGCCAGGAACCACAGCGTCCAGGCGATCGTGTGCGCAGTCGTGTCCTCGCCAGCCAGCAGCAACGTGAATACGTTGCCGGCGATTTCCTCGTCGGTGAAGGCGCCGTCTATCTCCTGAGCGCAGAGCATGCTCTCGAGGAAGTTCTCCGGTGCCTGGCGTAGCTGCGGTGTCTGGGCGATCCGCGCGCGTGCCTGCGCTATGAAGCCGTTCACGGCCTCGTTGATGGCAACCATCGAGCGATCGGCCGCGCGATCGACCGGCAGCCTGATGTATCGCCAGTAGGGCACGGGCAGCATCGTGCGCCGGCCGGATATCTCGAAGATCCGCTGGATGTGCTCCTGCAGCTCGCTCTCCCCACGCTCGAGCGTGTTCAAGTCCTGGCCGAATGCCAGCGCCGAGGTCACGTTGACGGTGAAAGCGGTCAGGTCACTTCCGATCTCGTGCGGCCGGCCGCTGGCGGCCACGCGGGCGAGCCTCGCATGCAGGCGCTCGGTGCAGCTGCGCACGACGTCGAAGTAGCGCTGCAGGTGATTGGAGTTCAGGGCGGTCACGGCCAGACGGCGTTGCCTGCGCCAGTCGGAGCCCTCCACGTGGAACACGCCGACGCTGCCGGACAGTTCCCGCGCCACGGTCTCGATCTCGCTCCAGCGCCTGAATCCATCAGGGCGCTCCCGCAGAACGGCGTTGATGGTGTCGAGCTCACCGATGCACACGATCGGCCGTCGTCCGAGGTTGACGCGGAATACGGGGCCATAGCGCTCGCACCAGCGCTCGGCGATCAGATGTATCTCAGAGACACGAACACGGTGTGCGACACCCACCAGCGGCAGGCCCCGCGGTCCGGGAAGATCGTTGATCGAACGTGGCACGTTGTGCTTTCACCCAAAAGCGAGCATGGTCGGAGGCGGTACTTGGATAACCGCCCCCACGCTTTCAGGTGGCGAGCGAGAAAACCACCGCCACCTGGCCACTCTTCGGGTCTTTTCTGCGACGATCCGGCGGCATGGTGAGAAGGGACGAGCTCATCGGCCGCCACACCGAGCTCGCAGAGCTCCAGGCGATGTTGGGCGCCACCCGCGTCTTGACGATCACCGGAGTGGGCGGCTGCGGCAAGACGCGGCTGGCGCTCGAGCTGGCACACCGCGTCAACTCGAGCGAGGACGGGCCCGAGTGCGTGATCGCCCCACTCTCAAGCGTCGCCGGCGAGGGGCAGCTACTCGACACGCTGCTGGGAGCGCTCGGCGCACGCGAGCGGTTCGGTAGCCGCCCAATACAGATCTTGCGCGAGCGCGTGGCAGGACGGCGCCTGCTGCTGGTCATCGACAACTGCGAGCACCTCATGCCCAGCGTCCGGGGACTGGTCGGCGAGCTGCTCGACGCCGCGCCGGAGCTCTCGGTGCTGGCGACGAGCCGAGAGCCATTGGCGAGGGATGGGGAGCACGTGCTCCAGCTCGGCCCGTTGAGCCTGCCAGATGCCGACGGAGGCGTTGGCGCGGTCGTTCGCTCGGATGCTGGGCGCCTGTTCGTCGATCGCGCGGCGAGCGTCGATCCGGAGTTCGCTCTCACGCCTCAGGTCGCCAGCGCTGTCACACGTATCTGCCGGGAGCTCGACGGACTTCCGCTCGCACTCGTCCTGGCGGCCGCACGCCTGGACACGCTCTCGGTCGAGGACATCGCGCAGGGACTGTCACAGCGTGGTCGTCTCGCCGCGGCTGTCGGTGAGGACGAGCTCTCCAAGCACCGCTCGATGCGCGCATCGCTCGATTGGAGCTATCTGCTGCTCGACGAGCAACAGCGCGTGCTGCTGCGGCGCCTGTCGGTGTTCTCCGGCGGCTTCACCGCGGCTGCCGCGCACACGGTCGCGGCCCCCGAGATCAGCGAGACGCGTGTGCGGGACCTACTGGGCTCGCTGGAGGCGAAGGGACTGATAGTGGCTGTGCCCTCGCATGGGCAGGCGCGTTGGACGTTTCTTCAGACCGTCGGCGAGTACACGGCCGAGCGGCTCGCAGCCGAGAATGAGCACGAGCAGATCGCAGACCGTCACCTCGCGTGGTTTCGCTCTTACGCGACGAGTGCAAACACCCTGCTGGAACGACCGGACGGGCATGAGCTGATCGACTCCGAGCGAGCGAATCTGAGTCTCGCTCTGGATCGCGCGAGACAGCACGATCCACCCTGCGCGCTTCAGATCGCAGCCTCGCTGATGCGCCACTGGATACTGGCCGAGCATCTTCAGGAAGCTCGCTCTGTTTGCGCGGCGGTGCTGGCGGCCGTGAGCTGTGAAAGTGATGCGGTCGCTGGTGCGGTGGTGCATTGCGGCGCTGGGCTGGTCGGGATGCTGAGCGAGGACTACACAGCAGCGATCGAGCACACCCGGACGGGCCTCGAGTTGCTCGACATCGTGGAGGACCCCAGCATGCAGGCCACCTGCCTGCAGCTCTCCTCGATGGTGTTGATCCAGACCGGACTGGATCTCGATGAGGGTCTGCATAACGCCGAACGCGCAGTGGAGCTGCAACGGTCGATCGAAGACCCGCTGGGGCTCGCTTTCGCACTGGTCAACCTCGCGGTGGCCGCCATGCTGTGCGAGCGCTTCGATCAAGTCGGGGATGCCTACAGCGAGTTCCTTGCGGTTCCGGCCCGCGATCACGCCCGGCTGCGCACGTGGGCCGAGCAGACCGCCGCATGGGCACAGGTCACCACCGGCTCGCCCGAGCGCGCACTAGAGCACGCCAACCTCGGGATCGCCCTCGAGGGGGACTGGCCATCGATGACGCATTTCCAGGTCCTGGGTTTCCGCATCCACGCGCTCTCGCGACTCGGGCGCACCGAGCAAGCGCTGCAAGAGGGAGCGGACGCGATGCTCCGCGCACAGGAGTCCGGCGCGCTGCAGGCAATCCCGGCAATCGAACTGGCGCTCATGGTCGCCGAACTCATGCACGGAGATCCGGACGCGGCCGAGATCCGGGCACGCCGGCTGCTCGAGATGCCGCACCTACATACCCTCGCGCTCGCGCGCGAGATACTCGCCCGCATCGCGCTGATGCGCGCTGACGCGTGCGAGGCGGAAACCCACGCACGCGAGCTGCAAGCGATCGCGGGACGGTCCGGCAACCCTCGCCACCGCGCGCTCGCGGACTACATCAGAGGATGCTCCGCGGTCCGCATCACCGATGAAACCGACGGGGGGCGGATCTGCTGCACACGGCCCTGGAGACATGTGCCGAGCTCGGCCTGGAGCGTGAAGCGGCGGACGTACTCGACGAGCTCGCGCTGGCGGCCACGCAAACAGGCGATCCAGAGCGCGCCGCCCGGCTCGCCGCCGCCGCGGCTTCAGAGCGCGCACGACTCGGCTGTGCGCCCTGGCCGGGGACCATCGACCGGCTTCACGCCGCCCGTGCGAAGCTGCCCGTCAGCAATGAGGACGACGGCTGGCAGGCGGCCTGGGAGCAGGGCCAGGCGCTCTCGCTCGCCGACGCGATCGGCTACGCGCGGCGTGGCCGTGGCTCCCGCGACCGTCCACTCTCAGGCTGGGCAAGCCTCACCCCGGTCGAGCTCGAGGTCGCGCAACTGGCCGCCAGCGGCATCTCGAACCCCGAAATCGCCACGAGACTGTTCATCGCGCGAGGCACAGTAAAGATGCACCTATCAAATGCTTACCGCAAGCTCGGCGTCGCCAACCGCACCGAGCTCGCCGCGGCAATGGCAACACGCACCTCCGACCGGCTCTCTCACGTCCACGCCGGCCTTCAAACGTGATCGCATACCCCTGCCGGTCGCTATGCCGCAGCCTCCAGGATCAATGGTGAGATCCTAATCTGCTCGCTCGCTGAGGTGGCGTTGACGGGACGCGAGAACAGGTGTCCTGCCGCTGTCGCAGTCCGCGTCTTTGAGTAGGGAGAACTCTTGCTGGCACTCGATGGCCCGCTGGTTGTGCTCGAGCGGGTGCCGACGAGCTGGATCGGGGTTACCTCATGCGGGGGTTGACCCACAGCCCGTAGAGCTGGAACTCGCTGGTGATACCTCCAGCGGTGAACACAAACCTCGCTTCGCGTGTTCCTTCCTGGGAGCCCGCGATCTGCGGCTGGACGTTGATCGGGTTCGACAGCGTCCATGCGGTCTGCTGGCCATGCACCTGTCCGACGTTCTGGGGGCTGGCCACGGTTTGGGCTCGTGCCGGCGTAGGCGAGTCCGACGGCGACGCCTTCGGCGCCTTTGACGTTGCGCACCCATACACGGGCGGTCGGGTATTGGAGCGTGACGCAGACCGGCGGGCTGATCGCCACCGCGCCGCTGGGCAGGTCGAGCACACCGCCGGCTCCTGAACCGTAGGGGCGTGTAGTGGTGATGATCCGCGCTCCCTTGGAGAGTTCCCAGCCTTCTGAGGCGCTGTTGAACTCGCCTCCCCGGACGAGCGTGTAGTAGTTCGAATCCCCGAACGCTGTGAACGGCTGAGAGAACACTTGACCCGCACATTCAGCCGGGGCCACAGCCGCAACAGCTGACACCGCCGGCAGGCAAAGCGACGCGAGGCATATGAGCGTTGCGACAGGAGACGGCGCCGCCCAGCTGCCTCGTAATTCGGGGTGCCGTGGGGCGAGACGGCGAGAGCATGACGATGTCCTCCGTGACGTTCCACTGGCGGCCGAGCTATCTCGCTTGAGACCTCTAGCTTTGCGTCCTCGTCTCGCGGCGAGTTTGCCTTTGTCAGCTGATGGCTGTGTGGTCCGGTTCGGGACCGGCTGTGTAGTCCGTTTCGGGCGGTGTAGGCGCGGACGACCGCCTGTTTTCGGGCAACCGGACGAATGTTCAAGCCCCGATTCGGGCATGTCTGAGCGCCACTTTCGTCATCGGGCGGCTGCTCGCGATAGAGGGATGGTCTACAGCCATGCCCGTCCACGCCATCAAAGAAACCGAACGCACATGGGGCGATCCCAGAGCTGACAAACGAGCCGTTGAGCCCAACATCCGTATGCGCTACACGTGGGCGCGTCGAAGGAGCCCGCAGAACACGTCTGCGACATTCGGATCGAACTGCGTCCCTGAGTTGCGGGCCACCTCGGTGAGCGCCTCGGTGACCGTGATCGCGTCGCTGAACGGGCGGCGCTTCATCATCGCGACAAACGCGGCGCAGACGAGATGATTCTCGCGCCGAGGGGTATGTCCTCGCCCGCCAGCCGGTCAGGGTTGCCACGGCCGTCGTGGCGCTCGTGGTGGGAGCGCACGAGCCCGGCGGCATACGCGAGCGACGGCGCGGCGAGGAGGATACGCTCCCCGATTTCAGCGTGGGTGCGCATGATCGTCCACTCTTCGGCGTCGAGCGGGCCGGGCTTGGTCAGGATCGCTTCGGGGATTGCGAGCTTCCCGAAGTCGTGAAGGCGCGCCGCGATCTCGACCCGTTGCACCTCATACCCGGACAGCCCCATGATTTCCGCGGTCGCGGTAGCGAAATGGGCGACCTGTTGAGATCCTCCAGCACACCCGGAGTGTGCTCGTCTATCACCCTCAGCAGCAGATAGAGGCCCTCCCGGTTCCCGGCAGCGTGGCTCACATCGTGATACGCGTTGCTCGATCTGCCCATCTATTCCTATATCGACACCCCGCGGCCAGTCTTTGACTCCAGCCTCTACACACGTGGCGCGGCTGGTGCTGTCCTCTGGTCGGCACGCGGCCCAAGCGATTCCGTACGACCCTTGGGCTCCTCCCAATCCTCCTGACGGCCCAGGGCTGTCATGTCGAGGTAGTAATGCGTGCCGCCCACCTGCTCAGTGCCACGCCCGTAGGTCGAGTAGGTGTGAAAGACGCGATCGTTGACGCGCAGGAACACACTCGTTCCGTGCAGCTCACTCGGCAGCTCGTCCAAGCCGTACTTGGCTTCAACTCGGCGGCGGAACGGTAGTTGTAATGAGGATCCTCGACGGTGTCGTCGAATGACACGCCGTAGTCGAAGTTGAACCGACTGCCGTAACTCGAGTACCAGGGGAATGTCTATCCCATCTCGTGCTTCCACCGCTCAATCTTTTCGACCGGCGCGCGGGAGACGACGGCGATCGTCGTGTCGCGCTCGTGCAGGTGGGCAGTATTTCCGTACTGGTCAGTCAGGCCGGGCACTTCCGACCGGGCAACTCGAGGAGAGCGGGACTCTCTCAGCGCGAGCGGGCGGATGTGCAGCGGGGCTTGCGATGCGGGCCCGCAACCCCTCGAGCGCATCGCTTGGGCGATCAGGGACGCTGAAGCCGCCGAGCGATACCGGGTTGTTTGCTAGTCCGAGTCCGCAGATTGCTTGCTGAAAATGAGGGCCCGCACATTCAGCTGCTGCGCGATGGTCAAGCTTATGAAATTGGTGCTAGATGCCGATTTATTGAGTTGTTATGTCTGGTTCACGATCGAGTTCGGCCAAGAGCGAGGTCCCAGCTGCTGATGCAGTTCAGTCGGCTGAGGATCTTCGCCGTCTCGGCAAGGCGCTCAGCGATCGTGTTGAGGATGTGCTGACGGGTACGGTCGGTCGAACTCGTGCGTCCAAGCACGCTCTCGATATGGCTGTCGAGGAAAGCTTTGAACGTATCTGTACCGTCTCGACGGTGGCCGTGGCCGGTTGGATGTCGGGACAAAGCCTCCAGGCCGCCCGCGAGGTGGGTATGGAGACCTGGCAGATCTTTGGCCAGCTCGCGGCCGAGCGGGTCGCGCCGCTGCATGAGGTCCTCAAGCGATGTTTGCGCTGGCGGGATGCCGCGGCTGACGTTCTGTCAGACAGCGCACGGGAGCTGGGTGTGCCCGCCGAGGTGCTCTCGTTTGCGCTCGCCGCGTTGCAGCGCACGTTGGACATCACGCTAATCCAGGTAGGCGAGTTCTTTGAGACAGAGCGCCACCGCACGGATGAGCAGCTCGCGTTCATGGCGACTCACGACCCGTTGACGGGACTGCCGAACCGCACCTTGCTGCTGGATCGGGCCGAGCAGATGCTCACGCGCTCGCGTCGTAACCAGACTCCGATTGCGGCACTGTTCCTCGATCTGGACAACTTCAAGAGCATCAACGACACGCTGGGCCACGGCGCTGGTGATGAGCTGTTGTGCTCTGTGACGGCGAGACTGAAGGGGGTGATCCGTGAGTCCGACGCGCTGGGGAGACTGGCTGGCGACGAGTTCGTCCTGCTCGCCGAGGATCTCTCGCTAGCGGTGGGTCCGGAGCTGATCGCCGAGCGTCTACTGCAAGCACTCTCCCAACCGTTCAAGCTCACGGGTTCGGACACTCGCCTGACAGTGACAGCGAGTATCGGCATCGCGATGGGCGACCGCCCGACCGCCGAGGAGCTATTGCGCGATGCGGACATCGCGATGTATCGGGCGAAGTGGGCCGGCAAGAACCGCTACGTCGTGTTCGAGTCCGGGATGCAAAACGATCTCCAGAGTCGCATGGAGCTCGAGATGGACCTCCGTGAAGCGATCGAGAAGGACCAGTTCGTCCTGGCCTATCAGCCCACATTCGATCTAAGCGACATGACCCCGACCGGCGTCGAGGCTTTGATCCGCTGGGCGCACCCAACACGAGGCCTCGTCCAACCCAACGACTTCATCCCGCTGCTCGAGGAGACGGGCCTGATCGTGGACGTCGGCAGATGGGTGCTGGCCGAGGCCTGTCGTCAGGGCGCGCAGTGGCGTGAGGATGGTTATCCGATCGGTATCGCCGTCAACGTCTCCTGCCGACAACTCGACACCGACGAGCTCATCGACGATGTCAAAGATGCCCTCACAGCCAGTGGACTGGACCCCAAGGCGCTGACAATCGAGATCACCGAGACCTCCCTCATGCGCAGCGTCGAGGAGACCACCCGCAGGCTGACCACGATCAAGAAACTCGGCGTGAGGATCGCGATCGACGACTTCGGAACCGGCTACTCCTCACTGGCATACCTCCAGAAGTTCCCAGTCGACGCTCTGAAGATCGACCGCTCTTTCATCTCCAGGCTGACGCAGAACGCCGAGGGCGAGAGCATCATCCGCACACTAGTGCAACTCGGTAAGGCGCTTTCGATCGAGACGCTCGCCGAGGGCATAGAGCAAACACAAGAGCTCACCATGCTCCGAGACGAGCAATGCGACTCAGGGCAAGGCTTCCTCTACTCGCGGCCCCTAGACGCCACCGCCTGCCAAGCCTTCCTCAACGAAAACTTGACCAAACCCCAGCACACGGCCCCCGCTCACACCGACTAGCACCCTCCGTTCACACGGCAGTCCTGACACGATCAACCGCGTCACAGCAACCGCGCATTTAGCCACTGACAGTGCGAACGGCTACGCGGCAGTTAGCTTCGGTCTCTGCCAATACGGATGGAAGCGATCTATTTGCTCTTGGGGTGCCAGCCGCGTCCCTTCTTTGTGATGTTGCCTTCTCGCTGAAGGACAGGAAGGACTCGATAGAGATAGTTGGCCTTGATCCCCAAGCCCGTCGCGAGCTCTGCGATCGTGATCCCGGGTTGACCCTGAATCAGGGCAAGCGTTTCAGTCGCACGCGCTCCGCTGCCCTTGGGTCGTCCAACACGAGCTTTCGCGCGCGCCTTGGTTTTGCGCGCGGCTTTGACCGCTGTGGCTGTCGCCGCGCTTGACGTGGCGGCTTTGCTGGCGGGCTTGCGAGACCGCGGTGGCCGTCCTGGGCGCCTGCGGACAACTACCGCGGCGGAGGAAGCAGTTGGGACGCTAGACCTTCCATCCAGCGAGGCGAGCGCCTCGGCGGCAGCCTCCAGACGTCTGTACTCATCCATCGCGGGCTTGAGTTGATTGAGTCGATCGACGATCTCTTGTTGCTTACCAGCCAGAAAATCAGGCACAGCCACCTCCTAAATACTCGAGAGCACAAGAGACCACCATATACCGGTAACAAGACAAGAAACCGCTCGAGCCACGCTCTGTGCCCGCAACCGCTGAAGGCAACTCTGTTGTCTGACCCCTGGGTAGCTACGTCTGATGATTCAGATCAAGACCGGGTTGGCCATCTTGACAAGCACATTTCCTCGACATGGATGTGGGTGACACCAGCACACGAGGACCAGCCCCTATGGTCCTGGAAGATCCTCAAGTAGCCATTGGCATTGGAATAGAGATATCGCTCGTATTGCCTGATGACCTGCTTCGGGTTCCGTCTCTGCCAATTCTGAATGGGTTGCCCACTTGGAGTGGCGTCCGATGTAGACATGGTGGGGCCTCGTCTAGGCGTAACGCGGGGAGCACCGAGGTCCACACTCAGAGGACGGTCCTCGACCGTCCTCTGTCCCTCTCCCCTGCCCCAGTCAATCCAATCCTCATCGTCGATGGGAATAGCCCCCACCTCGTCGGCCTTGCGACAAGACACGCCTGGTCGTGTGAGCCTCGTCTCCTCGAGAAGCACGGTCCGACCTGTGAAAGCCTGACCCTCCCCTCGTGCTGGGAGAGTATGAACGTCCCCAATCGCATCATGTGTGACTCCTAATCTTTTGCTGTTCAGTCCCTGGGACCCATCCCAAAACCTGAGTGCAACGTCAGCGGAGCCGAAGGGCAAAGCTATGATCAAACTTGACCTGATAGGTGCCCCTCTCGGAGTTCTAATCGAAATGCGCGGACCACTTGGGCCCAGTGCTACTCCCAAGCCGGTGATTCCCGTGCCGCTGGCCCTAGAAGTGCGCTACCTCAGCCTGTGGGTCTCCTCCGCCGCCCACACCGACAGCCACGGGGCGCTTCACGCTGCACCATCGATTCAGTGGCGTTGCCGGCCGCTTCCCGTTCCGCATCGGCGCCGAGGACCCCGCGAGCGAGTTTCCCTACCGAACCAGATGACCGTCGTGACGCATTGAGATAGAGCGGCGAGATCCGCGCCAAGTTGGCGTCTAGGCCGTGGTCTGCTCGCGCTCGGCGCGCTCGGCTTCGGCGACCATTTCATACGCACGCTTGGGATCACCGAGTGCCAAAAGATGAGCCTGCTGGGCTATGCGCCTAGCCGCGTTGCGATCGAGCGGCACGAGCTTGCCATCAATGGCAGCGTAGCCGCGCTGCGGACCGTGATAATCGCTGTACTTGATCATGATCTAAGGATAGGGCTGATCAGGGATTGTTCAAGGGTGCTCGCGTTTGGCGATCTCGGCGATGAGTTCGGCCAGCGGCCGGTACGGGTCATGCTTGCCGACGAATGCAATGCCGAGCAGTTGGTCATGCAACTCGAGGTCGTTGAAACCAACGACCGGCAGGTCGAGTGTGCTCAGGGCCGCGTTCAAAGCCACCGTGGTACCCCGTAGGTTCCCGTCCACCCATGGATGGGTGCGCAGCACCTTGGCGTACAGGCGCGTCGCCGCGTGAACGGCGTCGTAGCTGTCAGCGTTCTCGGATGCGCGAATCTGCGCGGCGGCGGTGTTGAACTCGGTGCAGATCTTGCGGAGCCGATGAGTAAGCCCGCGAGGGCTCGTTCCGCGATAGCCACGGTTGTTCACGCCGAAGTAGACGTGCTCCAACTCGCCCGCCCGGATCCAGCGCAGGCGTCCTGCATGCTCGGGGAAGAGATCCCCAAAGATCTCGCGATGCCAGGAGCAAAGAAGCCGCGGGGACATCTCGATCGGACCAGCGGAAGCGAGCGGATCGAGCGTTTTGATCAGCTGGGCAAGCCTGTCAACGCTGAGCTCCCATGTCTCCTCGGGCGTATGCCCCGAGGCACAGAAGAACGGCGACTCCTCGTCGTCGCGGAATCCTCGAAATGGCGCACCATGGCTAGGGGTCATCGTGGACCTCCGTGAAGTCATTGGCCGGTGTCACCGATTGTTGGTCATACCTCTCTATGACAGAACCAAATCGCACGGACGACATCGATGAGCCCCTGCTGGGCGACGGTCCGCCGCTGTGTCCAGAGGATGCAGCAGAGCCGTTGGCGTCAATCCGAGCTGGGTGTACGACGCGGTCAGGACCAATCGGCTCCCATGCATCCGGTAGGTAGACACATTCGTTTCACCACGTAGATGCTCGGGTCATTGACCAAGCACGATCCGTTTCAGAGCGATGCACAGGTACCCTGTTGCGATGCAGAGAGGTGATGACACAGCGGCGGGCGCTGCGCGTGAGGGCCCATTCTGGGATGTGCTGGAAGGACGAAGCGACCCGCCGCCGGCAGCTGTTCTGCTCGGCTGGAAATTGGTGGCCGTGGATCCCGACGCCGGGACGATCGAAGTGTCGTTCACGGCGACCGATCAGTTCGTGAATCCGGCGGGTGATGTCCAAGGTGGGTTTCTCGCGGCGATGCTCGACGACACACTGGGACCGGCTCTCGTGGCCGCCCTCGGGGTGGGCGAATGGGCGCCAACCATCGATCTGCAGGTTCAGTTCCTGAGGCCCGCCAAGCCAGGCCAGCTTTGTGGCCACGGACGTGTCGTACGGCGAGGAAGGGACATAGCGTTCCTGGCCGGGGAGCTACGCGATGAGCGCAACGAGGTCCTGGCCACCGCGACAGCTACCGCGATGATCCGAAATGCTCGCCGTTGACTCGACTAATACATGGATTTGAATCGGACCTCAATGGAATCCCAGAGAGCCGATACAGCCCCGATCTTTGCCCCAATCGCTGCCTCAGACCAGCCCTCCGCACTTCTTGCTGGCCGCCCGAAACTTGGGGGTGGTGTCGTTGGGGGGGTTTACATAGACGGGCCCTTTACCGGAGAAGTTCGGTGCCGGCATGTTGACTCCCTGTTGCCGCATACACGCTGTGTATTTGGTGAACTTCTGCTTTTGGGTAGGGGTGAAAACCCTGGTCGCCTGCTGTGGACGAAGTCCGCGTAGCGCGGCACGTATCGCCGGCGTGCAGGCTTTCTGCGCTTCACGGAACTGGGGGCTGCTCGTGTTCACGCCCTTGAGGCTCTCCAGCAGGCCTTTGCCGGAGGTGTTGGGGGCGGGGATCTTGACGCCGTGCTGGCGCAGGCATTCGTAATACCGCACCACGGCCTGCTGAAACACTTTGACTTGCGGGCTGTTGGGACGGATGGCACCTTTCCCAGCGGGAGGCGCGGAGCTTTGCCCGGTCTTCCCACCAGGAGAGACCCCGCCATTTGTCGTCGTGGTCGCCGTCGATGCGGGGGCTGTCGTGGCCACACTCGCGCTCTTTCGGCTCGACGAGCTACTTCCGCAACCGGCGAACAGCACCATGCAGCCACAGGCCATCGCCATCATCCTGAACAGAATCAGAGGACTCATGCCAAACCTCTCCACTCGCGTACCGGATCCCCGCGATCCGCGTTTGAGCGACGCTAACCGCTGCGGCTAAATCGGATGTAAAGCGAGCGCCCATCCTGGTCGGGGAGCCCAAGTCGTGGGCCTGAGCTCCTTGTTCGATCATGCCCCGCGTGCGTGTCGGGTACGCATCGTTTGTGGCCCTGTGCCCTATCGATGCAGCGCAGCGTGAGGTCGGTGCACGGGCTCTCCGGAAGCTGGATGATAGGCAGATGACCGCCGTCGCAGAAGGTCACAGCCCCAATGGCCGAGCTGGTCGGTGCGACCGCGATAGCCGATTTCGTCGGCCGTCGGGCGGCGCAGGCGGTGGACCGGTCGTGCGGATTCTTTGCAGGCAAAATGGGCTCAAGCCCCAGCGCCCGGCCAGGAGGCTGAGCTTTGGCTGAGAAGGTTCCGTGCCCCATCTGTGGTGAGCTGGGCGACCCCGCGCAGCGCTTCTGCGGTCACTGCGGGGCCACTCTGGCGACGACGTGCGCGGCATGCGGTGAGGACAATCCTCCGGGCTTTCGCTTCTGCGGAGCATGCGGCGCTGCCTGCGACACCGGGGGTTCGCCGCCGCCGGACCCCGCCGAGCGCGCCGACGGGGAGCGGCGCTGGGTGACAGTTCTATTCGCCGACCTGTCCGGGTTCACCGCCCTCTCCGAGCGCTCTGACCCGGAGGAGATCCGCTCCATGGTGGACGGCTGCATGAAGGAGATGGGCGAGGTTGTGCAGATGTATGGCGGCTTGGTGGACAAGGTCATAGGCGACGCGTTGATGGCGGTGTTCGGGGCGCCGGTCGCCCACGAGGACGACTCCGAGCGGGCGGTTCGAGCGGCGCTCGAGATACAGCGGCGCGCATCCGAGCAGGCCGATGTCTTCGGCGGGCTGTGTGTCCGCATCGGCGTCAATACCGGAGAGGTGATGTTCGCCCCCGTGGGTCCAGATGGACGCAGAGAGTTCACGGTAATGGGAGATACGGTGAATACCGCCGCCAGGCTGCAGACCGCCGCTCCGCCAAAGGGGGTGGTGCTCGGCGAGCAGACCCACGCCACCTGCGCGCACGCGATCGCGTGTGAGGCGATGGAGCCGATCCTCGCCAAGGGCAAGCAGGAGCCGCTGCGTAGATGGCTCGCTCGCGGGGTCACCTCGGCCCCGGCTGAGCGCCCGATCTCAGCGGCGCCGTTCGTTGGGCGCGACGCGGAGCTCGAACTCCTGGTCAGGGCGTGGGCTCGGACCTCGGGCGAGCTGCATCCGCAGATCGTCACGCTCGTGGGCCCGCCGGGGATCGGCAAGTCACGCTTGACGTTGGAGTTCGCCGCGCGTGTGCAGAGCGCGGGCGGGCGGACACTGCGCGGGCGCCCGCTCCCCTACGGCGAATCTGGCGCCTACTGGGCCTTTGGAGCGGTCATTCGGGAGGCGTGCGGGATCTTCGCGACCGACTCGGCTGAGGTAGCGACTGAAAAGCTCGCGCCAGCGTATGGCCTCGCTGCTGCCATCGCCCGAAGCTCACGAGCTAGCGAGGAACCTCTCGATCCTCGCCCGCCTCGCCGAGGACTCAGTCGATGACAGGCAGGCCCTGTTCGCCTCCGCTCAGCAATTCCTCGAGGCGCTTGCCCGCGAGCAGCCCACCCTGGTGGTGCTCGAGGACTTGCACTGGGCCGACGACAGCCTCGTGGAGCTCATCGAGACACTCTCGATGCGCCTTGTGGGAGTGCCGCTGCTGATGCTCGCGATCGCCAGACCAGAGTTCCTGGACGAGCGAGCAGTCTGGGCGCGGCTCCCGACCAATGTCACCGTCCAGGTGCAGGGGCTCACCGACTCCTGTGCACACGCTCTGATGCGAGAGCTTCTCGCCGGCGCGCCGGATCGGGAGGCGATCGCCAGGCGCGTCGAGGAGGCGGCCGGCGGCAATCCACTGTTCATCGAGGAACTCGCCGCATGGCTGTCGGAGGGCGGCGCCGCGGGCGTTGGCGGTCTCCCCGCGAACCTCAAGGCGATCATCGCCGCGCGGATCGACCAGCTATCGGCGCTCGAGCGGCAGGTGATCCTCGACGCATCCGTGGTCGGCGACTTCTTTTGGCTCGGCAGCCTGCGGGCATTGGGCGGCAACGGCTCTCTCGCGGCCACATTGCGCTCACTCGAGCGCCGAGACATGCTCCGCCTCAGCCCAACGTCGCGAATCGCGGGCGATCAGGAGCTGGCCTTCAAGCATGGACTGATCCGCGAGGTCGCCTATGCCACTCTGCCGAAGGTCGTCCGCCGTGAGCGACACGGGATCGTCGCGCGCTTCATCGAGAACGCGGCGGGCGATCCGGCCGCCTACGCGGCCATCCTCGCGCACCACTGGCGCGAGGCCGGCGACAGCGTCCGGGCGGCCGACTACCTGCTGATCGCCGCCCAGCAGGCCACCCGCGGCTGGGCTCACCACGAGGCTGTCGATCTATGCAACCAGGCGCTCGAGCTGATCCCGGAGGGAGACGAGGCACGACGCCGCCGCGCCCGGCTGCAACGGGTAACGGCGGCGCAAACCGGGCTGCACGCCAGCTTCGACCTACCGCCATCGCCGGATCAGGAGATGCGCCGTTAGTCGAAGTCCTCGGGTGAGATGTCGCCGCCGATCTCGTAGATCCCCTGGACTTTGTGGTCACCGAGCAGCAGGGCGTGCTCTCGAATGAGCTCCGTGTTGGGCGAGGAGTAAACGCAGAAGGACTTCAGTTGACCGTCCTCGTCCATGACCACGTGACTGTGCTCCCAAGTGACGGGAGAGAACTGTGGGTTCTCCATCAGAATGCTCTTCGAGAGAGAACCCTTCTGCGTCATTTCCTCCTCCTCCAAGGCGGTCCAAGCTCTCTCAACCAGATAGCGCGGCATGACTGCCCCCCAAGTTCGACGCCAATCAAATGATCCTAGCTCGTCGTCGCGGAAATCATGCCCGCGTGGGTCTGGGCGACGAAACTCTCGAGCTTCTCGACGGCCGGCTCCAAGTTCGCGAGGAAGCGAGCGACGGCCGCTTGCGTTTGCGGCTCGGACAGGTGGGCGTTGATTCCACGTGCCACGTCGAGCCGGGATCGTTCCATCCATGCCAGGAGGTCGGGCTCTTCGAACCACGTCATTTGGACGCGATGGGAGATGGCGTTCGTCGCGATCCAGTCGATGGCTGCGTTTGGATATGGGTTGGGTGGGCACAACCGGTTCTTCTCCGCGTCGTCCTCGCGGGCGGACTCCACGAACGCGATCAGGGCGGCGCTGAACGGGAGCAGGCCGGTCCGCACCGCCTGCAACGTAATCCGGCTGGGATCGAAGACTGCGCGGCCGGGCACCCTGTGGGCGCCGTCGGCCGTGCAATCGACGTAGATCTGCTTGGCGTCAGTCGCAATCGACCCCGCCTCCAGCACAATCCGGGTCTCTCCGATGTGAGTGACCCGGCCCAGGCGAACCACGTTCTCGATCAGGCGCAGGCCCTCCAGCTCGGTCTGGCTGATCGTGGCGCCGCGATACATGGTGGGCTCGACGGCCGGGTCGAGCCGGACGAGCTGACCGCAGGCCTCGAGCCGGCGGAAGAGGTCGGCGACGCTCTCGGCCGCGGCAGCTGCCTCGAGCTGCAGTGAGAATCCCTCGATGAAGGAGCCGACGAGCTCGAGCGGCTGCATGAACGCTCGGTCCAGGAGCCAGGTGTCCCGCGGTCTGATCCACCGGATCGCCTCCGGCTCCACACCGCTGCCGAGCAGCCAGCCGCACGCGTCCATCGCCGTCTTGCCGGCGCCGATCACCGTATAGCCACCGCCGGGCTCGCTCAGCGTGACGAGATCGTTGATTGGGAGTAGCCGCACGTTCGGATCGACATCGAACGAAGGCGTGTGTGTCGACGGCACCGATGGCGCGAGGTAGGTGGCATCAACGATCCTGCGTCGCACATGCACGGTGCTCCTCTGACCTGTCCAGACGTGAGACGAAGTGGTGCTCGCCCGACCAGTCGCCGCAGTAGTCGCACTCGCCGAAGAAGCGAACCCGGCCCGAGGCCAGCAGTTGCTCGAGTACCCGCTGGAAGTAGTCGCAGATCTCGGCCCCGGTCGCTCGCCCGTACCAACCCGCGTTCGGGCCGTCCTGGTCGATCGAGTCGCCGAGGGGCAGTGAGTTGACGCCGTAGTACGCCGAGGGCTGGTGCAGGCGCACGAACGGATAGGCGTCGTTCCAGTGCCCGCCCGGACGGTCGCGCCGGTCCACGATCACGACGTCGGCGTCGGACTCGGCGATCAGCGCGTCGGCAAACGCCAGCCCGGACGCTCCCGCACCGACGATCAGATAATCCGTGTCGATCGTGCTCATCGGTTACACGGTATGTGGAGCATTCGATTGCCGCAAGACTTCCTCGACGTTTGCCGGGGTGAGTGGTCGTAGTCCTCGCAGGAGGCTGGTGAGTACGTTGCCGACGTCTGCTCGTGCTTGGCTTGAGTCCTCGGCGTGGGCGATGGCCATGCATCCTTCGAGGATCGCGCCAGTGAGCATCAGCGCAAGGGTCTTCAAGGGGAGGGGTTGGATGACTCCGGCGCGGATCGCGCGTCGTAGCGCTCCGCGTAGCACGACCGCACCGTAGCGGTTTTCGACGCGGCGGATAGTGTCTGCGTCGAGCACCGCTTGTGCGTCGTGGAGCAGGATGCGGCGCACCGTGGGGTCTAGGTGGGCGTCGAGCATCGCGTGACACCCAGCGCATAGATCCTCCCATGGGTCGGGCTCCAAGAACGCTGTGGCCGCACGCTCGGAGACCTCGCGCTTGACCTGTTCGTAGACGGCGGCAAACAGCTCCTGCTTGCCGTCGTAGTGGTGGTACAGCGCTCCCTTCGTGACTTTTGCGGCGCTTACGATCTCGTCGAGGGAGGTCGCGGCATAACCGCGCTCGCCGAACAGTGTGCGCGCGACCTGGAGCAGCGCCTGGCGGGTCGCCTCGCCCTGTTGGACCTTCTTGCTCTTGACATTCATACTCTGGGTATGCATGATGGGTACCGTCAGTATGTTAGCGCGGTCAACGGCAAGAGGAGACACATGCCCAAGTACGTCATAGAGCGCGAGCTTCCGGGAGCCGGAAACCTCAGCCCCGAGGAGCTGCAGGGAATATCAGCGAAGTCAAACCACGTGATCGGCGAGCTCGGCCCCGAGATCCGCTGGCTCACTAGCTACGTCACGGACGACAAGATCTACTGCGTCTACGTCGCCCCCGACGAGGACATCCTGCTCGAGCACGCCCGCTGCGGCGCGTTCCCCGCGGACCGCATATCCAAGGTCTCAGCCGTGATCGACCCAGCGACCGGCGACGCCGCCGACACGGCCGGATGACCCGGGATTGAACGAAGCCGAGATCCCGCCAGCCGCGATATCTGAATCTAAAACAGGAGGCAGGACATGCGATCAATCCCACGCGAGGACGTTCCGGTCGTCATCGCCGACAACGGCGTCGAGGTTCGTTTGCGCGACGAGGACGGGCTCTCTGTCGGGTTCGTCAGGCTGCCGGCCGGCGCGGACCTGCGCCCCGCGACCAGGGGCTTGCCGCACGATCTCTGCCCGTGCCCGCATTGGGGCTACATGATCAAGGGCCGCGTGCGCATGCACACCCTGGACGGGCATCAGGACTTCGCCGCCGGCGAGGCGTTCTACTGGGCCCCCGGGCACGCACCTGAGGCCCTCGAGGACTCTGAGTACGTGGACTTCTCACCCACAGAGCAGTTCCGGCCTGTGATCGAGCACATCACCTCCGGAGCGGGCGCGTCCGCGTGATAGCTCAAGCGGCGCCGAAGCCCGGGGAACACAGCGTGAGCACTGACGCGATGGCGAAGGCGATCGTGCTCGGCGCGGGGACCGCCGGTCTTGCCGCGGCGGTCACGCTTCAGGGGGCTGGCGTGGACACCGTCGTGCTCGAGCGGACCGACGAGATCGGTGCGAGTTGGCGGACCCGCTACGACGGACTGCGGCTCAACACGCCGGGCTGGATGTCCACACAGCCCGGGTTTCGCGCGAGCCGCCGCCGCTACGGGGAGTTCCCGTCGCGGGACGCTTGGGTCCAATACCTCGAGGACTACGCCGCCCACCATCGCATCGACGTTCGCTTCGGCACACGCGTCCACGGGGTGCACTCAGCGGACCGGGGGTGGACTGTGGGGACCGATCGCGGGGAGCTGCCGGCGCGCTTTGTGGTCGTCGCGACCGGGTTTGACCACGAACCCAACATCCCCGACTGGCCGGGACGCAACGGCTTCATTGGCGAGCTCATCCACTCCAGCGCCTATCGCAACCCCGAGCCCTACCGCGACCGCGACGTGCTCGTCGTCGGGCCGGGCACGACCGGCTCGGAGGTCGCCACATATCTCGCCGAAGGCGGCGCGGGACGCGTGCGCGTGGCCTGTCGCACGCCTCCCAATCTGACCAAGCGCAAGATCCTGGGATCTTCGATCAACATCTCCGGGATCGTTCTCAACCATCTGCCAGTGGGTGTCGGGGACCATCTCTCGTGGCTGTCGCAGAGGATCATCTACGGCAACCTCGACCGCTACGGGCTCCCGCGTTCACCACGCGGGCTCGCCACGAATATGCGCCACCACCAACAGGCGCCGGCCTACGCCGAAGGGTTCGTGACCCTCATCAAGTCCGGACAGATCGAGATCGTCGCCGCCGTGCAGGGCTTCGACGGCCCGGACGTCCTGCTCGCCGACGGCGCTCGCATCCAACCCGAAGCCGTGATCGCCGCGACTGGCTACCGGCGCGGACTGGAGCCGCTGGTCGGGCACCTCGGCGTACTCGACGAGGACGGCATCCCGCTCGTCAGCGGCGGCGAGCAGCACCACTCGGCGCCGGGGCTGTTCTTCAATGGCTACCGGCCCGACCTCAGCGGACACTTGCGGCCGATGCGAGCCGAAGCCCGTGCGATCGCGCGAGCAGCAAGGAGGCAGAGGTCTCGGCCGTGACTCGTCGCATTTTGCGTTTCGATCAGATCCGCGACGCGGATTGTGCAGTAACTACGATAGGCATGTTTATTAAGGGGGTGTCGTCTTGTTGACCGTGTCGGATTCTGAGCTGAAGGCGCGTCATCGCGCGATGTGGGCATCGGGTGATTACCCGGATATGGTCGAGACGTTCTTGCTTCCGCTGGGGCCGCGGCTGGTGCAGGCGTGCGGCATCGGCCCCGGCAACGTGGTCCTGGATGTGGCTGCCGGTACCGGCAACGCATCGATACCCGCGGCTAAGGCCGGCGCGCAGGTCACCGCCAGCGACCTGACACCTGAGCTGCTTGACGCGGGCCGTACTCGTGCGCAGAGCGAAGGACTGACGCTCGACTGGGTCGCGGCCGACGCAGAGCACCTGCCGTTCGAGGACGAATCGTTCGACGTCGTGATCTCCTCGATCGGCGCGATGTTCGCTCCCCACCACCAGGACGCCGCCGATGAGCTTGTCCGCGTGTGCCGTAAGGGTGGCACGATCGGGCTATTGAGTTGGACCCCCGAGGGCCTGGTCGGCGGCCTATTCAAAACCATGGGACCGTTCGTTCCCGCGCCGCCACCGGGTGTTCAACCACCGCCGCTGTGGGGCAGCGAGGAGCATCTGAGCGAGCTGTTCGGCACTCGCGTGGACTCTCGCACTTCGCGGCGGGATGTGCTGGAGGTCACGGCCTTCGAGAGGGCTCGCGACTTCGGTGAGCACTTCAAGACACGCTACGGACCTACCATCGCCGCGCAAACCAACGCGCGTCAGAACGGGCGCGACACAGAGCTCGACGCCGCGCTGGACGAGTTCTGCGAGGAGTGGAACCGTGGCACGCCCGACAACGCGCACTTTGAGATGGAGTATCTGCTCACAGTCGGCACCCGCACCTGATACCGCTGACGGGGTCTCGCCCAGCGCCACCTTCAGTGGCTTGTCTTTGCGGCCACCGCGGTGTGACCGCTTTGGGCTCGGTTCCCGCGCTGGCGGGGCCACCTATTCGTGCACTGGCCGGCGCTAGCTCTTGCGTCGTCCCCAGCGGAAGTAGCTCAGTGGTCCAAGGGTGTTGACCAGCAGCGCAAGGCGCCAGAACAACTTCTTGCCGCGTATCTCCTGGGGAGGGCGCGAGCGGATGTCGCGCAACGCGAGGATCTTGAGCCCGAGCTCTGCGCCGGCGAGCGCGAGAATCCCCGCGCGCTGCTTGAGCGAGAACCGCTTGTTGAACTGACTGATCGCGTCTGGCACAAGTTCATGTTAGGCGATGCCAGCAGCGCAACCGCCGGTTAGGAAGCGCCCGAGGACCGGCCGCTGACGCTGTATCTGAGATGTGTCACATCCGGCGCCTGTATGACCTGAATTGCCTGTAGCTCGACCTGGTCGGCGATGTTGTCGAAGAGCCTGGTGCCCGCTCCGAGGAATACCGGGACGAGGTTGACCTGTAGTTCATCGACGAGACCGGCCGCCAGGTACTGCTGAGCGACGTCGGCTCCACCAGCAAGCGAGATGTCCCTGCCGGCTGCCGCCTCCCTGGCCTGCTCCAGAGCCGAGTGGATGCCGTCGGTGACGAAGTGAAAGCTGGTTCCACCCTGTCTCGGTAGCGGCTCGCGCTCGTGGTGGGTGAGGACGAAGACCGGCACGTGGAAGGGCGGGTCCTCTCCCCACCAGCCCTCCCAGGGCTCCGGCCCCCAGGGCCCTGGACCGCCACCGAACATCTTGCGCCCCATCACCACCGCGCCGATGTTCGCGAGTGACTGTTCCACGACCTCGCCACTGACATTTACCTCGCCACCCTCGTGGCCGTGCGGCTTGCGCCAGGCCGCGAGCTTGAACGCCCACTCGTGCAGTCGCGTGCCGCCTTCTCCCAGCGGGTCCTGCTCGGTCGGGTTCGGGCCGGCGATAAAGCCGTCCACCGACATCGAGAGTTCGATCCTCAACTTTGCCATGATGCCTCCACGTTTCTGGTTTGACATATGAGACCTCAGACCCGGAGGAAACTCATCGCCCTAACGCCTTGATGGATAGCACCCGGCAATCGTGCTCCAAAGCGCAGACGGGGCTCCGTGCAGTCGGACCGCACCCAATTTGCCTGACGGCGGCGGTGGCCGGCGGTTCAGACAAACGGGCATCAAACCGACTGTCGATTGCTCCAACAGTCGAAGGCAAGCTCAGGAGCACCACGGGAGAATCCAGCGGTGAGCTCAGGAGTGCAAACGCCGACAGTTGACGGATACCGCCCGCAAGCGCCGTTCGTGGACGAGCTGTTCGAGCATGACGGAACACCGCGGCCGGCCTCGAGAGCACTGGTTGATGAGCTGCGACGCCTGGGCCCCGAGGGGTTGATGGAGGCCGGTCGCAAGCGTGACGCCATCTTCATGCAGCAGGGCATCACATTCGAGACCAGCGGCTCCAGCGGAGCCTCCCACGAACGGCCATTCCCGCTGGATCTCGTGCCACGGGTGCTCAGCGGAGAGGAATGGCGGGAGATCAAGCGCGGTCTGGGGCAACGCATCCGTGCGCTGAACCACTTCGTTGACGACGTCTACCACGCCCGCGAGATCGTACGCGAGGGCCTCGTGCCGTGGCGCCTGGTCGCGTCTTGCACACACTTCGCCCGCGCCGTGCACGGCATCCGTCCCCCCGGCGGCGTGTATACCCATGTCGCCGGCTGTGACCTGGTGCGCCACTCAGACGGCACGTGGAAGGTGATCGAGGACAACGTGCGCATCCCCTCGGGTATCTCCTATGTGCTGGAGAACCGCGCGGCGATGGCGCGCCTGGTTCCCGAGCTGTTCGCCTCCTACAGGGTGCGCCCGGTCGATCACTACCCGCAGCTGCTGCTGAGCGCGCTGCGCTCGGTCGCGCCGTCCGCCGAGAGCGAGGCGACAGTCGTCGTGTGGACACCCGGACCGGCCAACCCCGCCTACTTCGAGCACGCGTTCCTGGCGCGGCAGATGGGCGTAGAGTTGGTCGAGGCATCCGATCTGGTCGTCCGCGACGACGTGCTGTACATGCGCACCACCAGAGGCCTCGAGCGTGCCCACGCCGTCTACCGGCGCCTCGACGACGACTTCGTAGACCCCCTGGAGTTCCGCGGCGACTCGCTGCTCGGGGTGCCCGGCCTGGTGCGCGCCTATCGTGCCGGCAGCGTGGCGATCGCCAACGCGTTCGGAACCGGGGTCGCCGACGACAAGGCGATCTACTGCTTCGTGCCGGAGATGATCCGCTTCTACCTGGGCGAGGAGCCGATTCTCGACAACGTAAAGACCTACCTGCTGTCGGACCCAGAAGTGCTCGAGCACGTGCTGGGCCGCCTGGATGAGCTGGTCGTCAAGCCCACCGGCGAGTCCGGCGGGCGCGGAGTGATGATCGGCCCCCAGGCCAGCGAGGAGGAAATCCAACGCATGCGCAGCGTCATCCTCGCCCATCCAGATCGTTGGATCGCCCAGGACGTCGTGCGCCTCTCCACCGTACCGACCGTCGGCCTGGACGGATCGCTGGCGCCACGCCACGTTGACCTGCGGCCATTCGCGGTCTTCGGTGAGCGCATCGACATCGTGCCAGGAGGCTTGACGCGCGTGGCGCTGGAGGATGGGTCGTTGATCGTCAACTCCTCGCGCGGCGGCGGCTCGAAGGACACCTGGGTGCTCGAGGACGGCGACGACGCCGACCGTGCCGGCCCTCCAATCGCCGACACCCAGCCACCCGCGTTGCCCGACCTGCGCTACGGGGCCTGGACCGGACAGCAACAGCAACAGCAGCAACAACAGCGCATGACTGGCTGATGCTCGCGCGCATCGCGCACGAGCTCTACTGGCTGGGGCGCAACCTCGCGCGCGCCGAGTTCACAGCACGCGCCGTTGAGGCCGTCTTCCAAGCCGAGCTGCAGAGCACCTCCGAAACCAGGCCCGGCGTCAGCTTCGGCTCGGGCGGACTCCTGGCCATGTTCGGCGATGTCCACGAGCGCCCGCACACCAGCCACGCCCTGGGACAGCTGACGCTCGACGCCGAGCGTCCCGGTTCGATGCTCGCGAGTATCGAGCGTGCCCGCGAGGGAGCCCGCACCGTGCGCGACGTGATCAGCGCCGAGATGTGGGAGGCAATCAACACGACCGCGCTCGGCCTGCGCGGCGGTGGCCAACCGGGCTGGGCGGCACCGGCCGGCCCGTACCTGGCCTCCCAGTACGTCAAGGAGCGCACCGCGCTGATCTGGGGTGTGGCCAATCGCTCGATGTTGCGGGACGAGGCCAAGTGCTTCCTGGACGCCGGCGGCCTGATCGAGATCTCCGACATGGTGCTGCGCATGCTGCGCGTGGCGATGCCGCAGGGAGAGTCACCGGCCACGGACGGCACCGCGCTGATCCTGCTACAGGCCGTGGGCGGCTTTCACGCATACCTGCGGGCGGTCACCTCTCCTCCAAACGCCCATCCGGTCGCCCGCTTTTTGCTTTTCGAGCGCGCCTACCCCGACAGCGTCGCCGCGTGCGTGGACTCCCTGCACGAGGTCTTCACGGCGGCCGACGCCGGCCCGCGCAACTCCAAGCCAGTCCTGCGAGTGAGCCGACTGGCGGCCGACCTAGACTTCCAGCGCAGAGCGCTTCCAGATGGGGCCGAGCTGACCGAGATATGCAAACAGACCCAGCAAGAGCTGGCCAGCATCGACCAGGACGTCGCCGAGCGCTATTTCGCCGGTGCCGCCGAGTCCGGGCTGCGCAGGTAAGCACAGCATGCACTTCGCGATCCGCTTCCTGACCGAATACCGCTACGACATACCGGTCATGGACAACCTGAACGCCCTGCGCGTGCGCCCCGCCACGACCTCCACCCAACGCTGCGACGAGTTTCACACCCGCATCGAGCCCGAGGCCCGCGTCAGCCGCCACCTCGACTACTTCGGCACCGAGGTGCTCGAGTTCGGCATACCCTCGAGCCACGAGCACCTGACGATCGACGTGCGTGCCCGGGTGGTCACCTCCGCACCGCCTGAGCCGCCAGAGGGCTCCTGGGCTGACCTGCACAGCGCTTCCTACATCGACGCGGCGGGAGAGTTCGCGCTGCCCTGGCAGGACCAGCCGCCGATCGGCGGACTAGGCGAGCTCGAAGCCGAGCTCGCCGGCGCCGACAGCCCGCTCCAGACCCTGGAGCTGCTGTGCGAGCTGATCCCCGACCGCTTCGAGTATCGGCCCGGTGCCACATATGTCGGATCTACCGTCGAAGATCTGCTGCGGGCCGGGGCGGGAGTGTGCCAAGACTTCGTGCATCTCTCGCTGGTGCTGCTGCGCCGCATCGGGATCGCAGCACGCTATGTGTCTGGCTACCTGTGGGCGGCGCCCGAGGACGACAGCACGGACTCGCTGGAGGTGGACACCCACGCATGGCTGGAGGCGCTGCTACCCAGCGACAACGGGCACGGCGAGCCGGTGTGGGTGAGCGCCGACCCCACCAACCGCCGCCTGGCTGGCGAGACGCACGTGAAGATCGGCCACGGACGCTTCTACTCCGACGTGCCGCCCGTCAAGGGCATCTACATGGGGGGCGCCACCTCTCACCTCACTGCGGCCGTGACGATGTCGCGGCTGGATCCCCAGACCAGCGCCCGGGCATAGGCCACACCCCTTCCCGCCGCACTTGCCCAGATCTCACTCTGCATAGCGGCTGGGCACTGGGCCGTCGGTCCTAGCGTTTCTTGCTCTTCCCGTGCTTTTTCTTTGCGTATCGCTTCTTGGCGGAGGCGATGCAGCGCGACCGCTTGCTCTTCTTGAGCTTCTGACATGCCTTGATCGCCTTGGCGAGCTTCTGGGCTGTGGTCAGCGTGGCCGATTTGGCGGTTGTAACTGTAGGGGCGATTCCGGTGCCCGAGCCGGGGGTGCTCGACACCGCGTTCCCAGTCGGTGAGCCCGAGCCGCCGCCGGAGGAGGATCCTGACCCCGGGTTGGCGCTTGGGCTCGTGACGGTGTAGGTGACTTCCGCGGTGCCCGTCTGCCCGTCCTTGCTCTTCGCGGTAACCGTGTAGGTATGCGGTCCAGCCGTCGAAGTGTCCAGTGCGCCTGGGCTCGCGGCGCCATTGGAATCGAGGCACGATTCGATACCCGGACCGCCCGCCGCCTCTGTACAAGAGAAACTGGTCGCGACGAGCTGACCCTGTGTGTAAGTCTGGTTGTTGGCGGGAGCAGTGATCGATGCGGTCGGCGGACCCACCGCCGCGCCGGTGATCGTTATCGGGACCGCCTGAGTGGAGGCATTGGTGCTTCCCGAGCTGTCCGTGACGGTCAGCGACATCTGGTACGTGCCGGGCACCAAGTAGAAGTGCTCAGCTTTTTCCCCACTGGTGGTGTCAACCGGCGAGCCGTCGCCGTAGTTCCATTCATACGTTGTGATCGGCGCGCTGATGTCATAAGACACGCTCGCGTCGAAGCTGACCGTCTGACCGGTCTGCTCACTCGCCGGAGCGGTGAATGAGGGAGTGGGCCCGATCCGTGCTGCGCAGCCGGCGGCTTCTCCCGCTTTCGCTGGCGTGGGTGTCTGCGTCGGGGCGTTGCTCCAGATCTGCTGGGTGTAATAGCTGTGACCACCGATCAGCTGGTTGAAGGCCGTATCTCCGGTGAGGCTGCCGCCGAGAGGCGTACCGTAGATTTCCTGAGGGGTGGTGAGTTCGGCACACTTGTCGGCGACCTCTTCTTCGCCTTCGATATATCCGTTGCCTTCGGGATCGGTGGCGGACTCGACGATCTCGTGTATCTCAGAGTCGAGCGTGCCGTCGGCATCGGCATTACCACTCACACCGGTCGGCGCCTGCCCGGAGTCGCAGGAGGGGGAGTCCGGTAGATCGCTATAGGTGGCGACCCTCTTTTCGGAGTTGATTGTCCGTTCAACCTGTGTGTGGTAGGCGCAGAAGGCCACATTTGAGCATTCGCTTGGGGAGTTATTTTCCTTGTAACAGTCGCTGACCCCCGGAGGCGTGTAGACGAGATACTCCGCGGTCGGCGCCAGCGCGGAATCCGTCGACCAGCCCTTGGCTTTGTTAGCTTCGATCTGAGCGAGGATCTCTTCCTGGATTTCGGCGTCGCTGACACAATGTTCGTCGCCCTGCGTGCAGCCTTCTACTCCGCGCGCCGGGTAGGGCGTCGTATCGAAGTCTTCGCCGCCAAACGTGGTTTTGCCGGTGATGTGTTCTGGTTCTGCATTGCCATTGGCGAACTGCGTGGCGACAGAGAACTCGTCGGTGGTCAACGCATCGTCGGCCTGTAGATCCTTTGCGTATTGAATTATTGGAGCGGTGTAGCTCGCTGGAAAACTGCTTGCCGGCCCCCAGAAGATCAGATAAAGCGTTGACGAAAGCATCAGCGGCCCACCGCCGTAGGGAACTGGCTGTCGAGGACCAGCGGACGTGAGCGGTCGTAGTCGCCTCCCAAACAGGGGGCGCCCCGTAGCCCTGGCGCTGGGTGAGGGCGTCACGCCGTATGCTCGGCCGTGGATGAACACCACATGCGCCTGCGCAACACCGGCCACCAATGCGCTCAGCACAATCGCCAGAAGCACCCCGGCACAGGTCCGCCTGGTGCCCCTGCCTGGATTTGGATCGCCCGGCGTCGGGCTTCTGGGAGTTTTCGGCCTCACCTGTGGCTGAAAGCATACGGAGGGGGTGGTGCTGGCGCGCCGTGCAGATTGCCCACCAGCGGAGGGCCCACCGGGTTTGCAAGCCTCAGCAGCACCTCGCCGTGACAGGCATGGGGCGCACACCAGCACCCGAGCACCTTCCCCTCCAGTTCCGCCAGAGCCGCCCGCAGCGCAGGTGTCTGCAGCAGATATCGCTCGTAGAGTGAGATCACCCGGGCTCTGTCGCCGTCGCGCCCGACGCGAAAGGGATTCCCCCACTTCGACGGCCGCCCGATGTAGACGTGGTGGGCATCTCGCATGCAGTGCACCACCGCCGGTGGCCCGAGATCGACGTCTGCTCCCACCAGCATGCGGACAGCCACGGCCTTCCCCTCCCCATCGATCTCGACTCGGCGACCGGTGTCGTTCACCTATTTATTCAGGTCGATCGGATCGAACCTGATCTGACCGGTCGTCTCATCGTCCCGGCACCGACAGGCGTATGCGATCCACACGAGCACTCGTGTGTACGAGCGGAGCTTTGGTTTGGAGGTCCTCGTAAACCGCGTCCCGGGCCAATATTCGGGTCAGATTCCTCGCTTCGCTCCCACGCCGGTTCTCACGCCCTGATCAGCTCGGCGATACGCCGCGCGGCCCTGGCGGCGCCGTCACTCTCGACCTTCTGGTAGCTGACCTCGCGTCCGATCTCCTGCGCGATCTCCTGCGCGATCAGCTCGGGGGGAGAATCGTCGAAGTCCATGCAGCGGCCGGCTCCGTAGCGTTCCAGGCGGTGGCGCACGTGGAAGTTCTGCTCGAAGTGGTGGCGCAGCGGGAAGTAGAGGAAGGGCCTCTGATTTGCGGCCAACTCCATCGAGGTAGTCAGACCGCCCTGCACCACCGCAAGGTCACACGCGGCAAGGTGGCGGTAGAGGTTGTGCACGTAGGGCACGATCTCCAGGCCGTCGTGGGCTGGCAGCGATTCCGGATCGATGCGGGGCCCGGCCACGACGATCATGCGCAGATCGGGGACGCGCTCCTTGGCCTGCGGGAACGCGGCGATCACTCTCGCCAACAGGCTGGCCCCGACACCCGAGCCGCCGACGGTCACGATGCAGACCTGCTCGTCGTCCCCGTAGCCGAGCTCGGCACGCAGCTTGCTGCGATCGCGCAGGTCCGCGAGGTCAAAGCCGGTCACATAGCCGGTGAAGTCGAAGTGGCGCTCGGTCCAGTCGCGGATCATCGGCAACTCCGGCCCCAGCCGCTCTCCGACGATGTCCTCGGGGTTCCCCACGAACAGGGCGAGGTCGCGGACCTCGGGATGCTCGGCGATGTGGTCAACCATGTCGGCGTTGTAGTCGGCGGTCAGGAAGCTCTCTCGCTCATCGCCGTCGTCCATCGGCAGAAAGCCGACGAAGTCGGTCAGCCAAGCGAACGGAACCTTCTTCTCGCGCGGGTTCTCGTGCAGGTAGTAGTCGAGCTCCCATGCCTCGTCGCCGATCCACAGGTCATAGCGCTGCTCGCGCACGATGTCGTGGAACAGCATGAAGTTGGCGGCGAGGATCTCGTCCATGCGCCGCAGCGCGTGGAAGCAGTGCAGATCGTGCTCGGCGGACTCGCACTCGATGTGCTTGGACTCATTGGCCAAGTGGCGGCTGGCGGGATGAATGCGCTCGCCCTCCGCTTCCAGCATCCTGGTGACCGGGTCCTGAGCGAGCCAGTCGATCTGCAGATCGGGGTGCAGCGTGCGCAGCTCGCGCGCGATCGCGACGTCACGCTGCGCGTGGCCGAGCCCGATCGGCGAGGAGACAAAGAGGGCACGAGGGCAGCCATCCGGACGGAACACGGTTGGGTCCCGTGGCGTGCGCGGGCGTCCAAAGGCGTCCTCGGTGAACTCGCGCAGGGCCAGGTTGCACTCGACGGGCTTGCGAGCGTGCAGGAAGTGGCCCGCGCCCGTCACGACCTCGAGCCGCCCGCCCGTGAGCCGGGCCAGAGCCCGGGCGTCCCGCGGCGGCGTGATCTTGTCATGCGTGCCGGAGACCACCAGCACCGGACAGTCCAAGTTCTGCGCTAGGACACGCAGGGTAGAGCGCCCGAGCGGGCGCAGGCCGGACTCGCGGTCGAGGATCGTGGCGATCAGCGTCTCTGGGTCGGTCTCGAATCCCCAGCCCACCCCATCGTCGATCGCCTTGGTCGAATGGGGCTCCGGGAAGGCCCGGGAGACGAACCACTCGACGAACGCCGGATATTCCTCGCTCCAGTGGACGACGTTGTAGCGCGCCCACCAGCGGTAGAGCTGGGGTATGCGCAGCGGATGCAAGAAGAGCCGCGAGAAGCCTCGGATACCCGCGAACCACAGGTGCGATGGGGTATAGGGGAACACGGGCCCGATGAACGCGGCGCCTCCAACTCGCTCGGGCGCGATGCGCGCCAGCGCGAGTTGGTACTGCGCTCCCGTCGAGAGGCTTGCCGTCACTGCGCGCTCCGTGCCGCTGGCGTCCATCACCGCCAGACAGTCGCGGGCGAATTCTGCAGAGGCGTAGCGCCGCGGGTCGCGGCAGCGGTCAGAACGTCCGTTGCCGAGACCGTCCATTACCAGCACCCGGAAGTGACGCGCGAGGTAGGGGATCTGCATCTTCCAGTGGCGGGAGTGAACCAGCGACCACGTCGGAAGCAGAAAAACGGTCTCCTCGCCCTCCCCGTAGACCTCATAGAACAGGCTTTGGCCGTCACGCTCGACGAAGCCCTCGTGGTCGGGATAGCGGGCGCGACTCTGCTCGCCATCGCGATCGATCGATCGTCCCGCCGGTGCTGGTGGGACGGTGATCTGTGTGATCGTGTTCATCTGCGCACCGGTCCTGAACCCGCCGGCCGCGCTCACGGTCGCGCTTCGAATACGAGGTTGAAGGGTGTCTCGGCTGCGCGCCGGAAATGAGTGAACCCACCCTCATTGACGACCTCGCGGATCTTGGCTTCACCGGCCTGTGCGCCGAGGGCGAGCCCGACCTCCTGCGACAGCGACGCCGGGGTGCACAAAAACGTCGAGAAGCCGTAGAAGGCGCGGCCGACCGGATTGAGGTTGTCCTCGACACGGTCGCCGGCCATCGGCTCAACGATCATCCACGCACCGTCGGGCGCGAGCATCCTGTGCACCTGCCGCGCGGCACCGACCGGATCGCCCATGTCGTGCAGGCAGTCGAACATCGTCACGAGATCGAACTCCCCGCCGCCGTGATCGGAGCTCGCCGCGGCCGTCTCGAAGCGCACGCGATCTGCCACGCCCGCCTCTTGTGCGCGGCGGCGGGCGGTCTCGATCGAGTCCTCGTGGTAGTCGGAGCCGACGAAGGTCGAGTTCGGATACGCCTGTGCCATCAGGATCGTCGAGGAACCGTGACCGCAACCGAGGTCCGCGACCTTCGCGCCCGCATTCAGCTTCTCCACCACGCCGTCGAGCGCTGGCAGCCACGCGGGCACGAGGCTCGCGTTGTAGCCGGGACGGAAGAAGCGCTCGCAGCCCTCGAACACGTCGTGGTTGTGCTCGTGCCAGCCAACGCCCTCGCCGCTGCGTGCCGCCTCGGTGATCCGTGGCGAGTCGATCACGGTTCCCAGCGCGATCTGAAAGAAGCCGGGAAGATACGCGGGGCTCGTGTCGTCGGTCAGCGCCACCGTCTGCTCGGGCGGAAGGGTGTAGGTGCCGGCCACCGGGTCATACTCGAGATAACCGCCAGCGGCCTGCGCATTGCACCACTCGCGCACGTAACGCTCATTGGCAGCGGCCCGCCTCGCAAGCTCGACGGCCGTCAGCCCCCCGGCCCCAGCGAGAGCGCGATACAGGCCAAGCTTGTCTCCCATCACGACCAGCGCCGCATTCAGAGTCGCGCCGACCTCCTCAACGGCGCCGAACACGAACTGCTCGAGCTTCTGAGCGTCGACCTCGACGGGCTCCTCTACGGTTGCCATGGTGTCCTCCCTTGTGGATGTTCATGTTTTGTCTTCTTGCCCTTCTCCAGCGAGCTGAGCCACGCGTCGATCGCCGCCAACAGAGCCTCATGGCCGCGGTCAAAGCCGAGCAGCCGCTCGAACAAAAGGCCCTCGTTGAACTGCGAGACCAGCGCCGCCCAGCTCTCGGCCGAGAACGGGCTGTCGTGGAGGTCGTACTCCTCGATTGCCTCGGCGAGCGCGTCGCGAAGCACGGTGCGCCAACTGTCGGTGACGCCCTGCAAGCGCTCGCGCAGCTCGGGCTTGTTCCAGGCGAGCGCTTGCAGCTCCGCCCAGATCTTGGGGTAGCCCGAGGCGAGGTCCTCCTCGATGAAGCCCATCGCCCGGCGCCACTTCTCGATGAAGGGCCCCTCGCTGCCATACATGGCGCGCTGACGTTCGAGGATGCGGCCGGTGAAGCGCTCGAGCGCCTGCAGCAAGAGCTCATCGACCGAGCCGAAGTAGTAGTGAACGAGTCCGTGGTTCTGCCCGGCCTCCCGCGCGAGCTGGCGTGTGGAGATGCCGGCGGCGCCCTCCCTGATCAACAGGCGCTCGGCGGCGTCGAGAAACGCCCGGACGTTGGCCTCTCTGATGGAGAGGTTCTCCGCGCCCTTTGAATCCGCGTTATCCAAAATCTTAGTCATATGACTAAGTCGAGTATCTAAGCAGGCTTGCCGGGGTCTGTCAACACGCCCTTCTCCCCGCCACGGGAGCCGGTCATCCTCCGTTGCGAGACGCTGGCCACCTACAGTGGCGCTCCAGCTCCCTACCGGGTCAGGAGCTGATCGAGCGTGCGACCGCTGAGCACCGAGTCCGGCCGCTCGGCGAGGACATCAGAGCCGGGAAGTGCATACTCGTCACGGCGCTTTATCAGCAGCCACTGAGGCTTGTTACCGGCGCCGGTGCGCTGCAGCGCAAAGCCGCCGCGCAGCTTCTGCCCATGCAGCACGAACACCGCGTGGCCACGGTCGAGCGCCTCGGGCCAGGGCACCCTGCCACCCTGCTCGTAGTTGCCGCTGTCCCACACGATCACCCCACCATGATCGGTGGCGCCCTCGAAGGCGTTGTGATCCATCGAATGGTCCTCGACCTGCACCGCCAGACGCTTGACCGCCGGATCCAACGACGGCCCCTTCGGCACCGCCCACGAGCGCATGACCCCCGCCACCTCCAGGCGCAGATCGAAGTGGCGGGTGCTGGCGGAATGCTCCTGCACCACGAACACCCCGGCGCTCACACCACGGACCGCGAACTGCTCGTGCCCCTCGACGGGAACGTCCTCGACGGCGAGGCCGTTGACGTGCGCGCCGCGCGGCCCCTCCTGCAAAAAGGCGATCAGCCGCTGCAGCGCCTGTGCCGGCCCCTCGGCGTGCACCTGAACCGTGCCGTCATCGACGTTGCGCACCCAGCCGAGCACCCCCGCCCCCAGCGCGTGACGGCGGGTGGCCTCGCGCAGGCCGACGCCCTGAACCCCGCCGGTGAGGGTTGCCCGGATCGCCCGGCGATCCCGACCGTTTGGCTTGCGTGTCTCGCCTGCCGCTGGCATGTCCTGGGTCAAGCCCCGTATCCCCGCGTCTGGCCCACCGGGCGTGTCTTGTGCATAGGCTACCGGGATGGATCTGGACGCCTATATCGAGCGGATCGGACTGCGGGGCCGACCGAGCCTGGCGGAGGTTCATCGCGCGCACGTCACCTCGATTCCGTTTGAGAATCTCGATCCCCACGGCGGAAAGGCCGTGTCGCTCGAGCCCGCCGACCTCGAGTCAAAGATGGTCAGAAGACGCCGCGGCGGCTATTGCTTTGAGCAGAACCTGCTGCTGGCCGAGGCCTACCGGGAGATGGGCCTGGAGGTCGAGCTGATGCTGGCGCGGGTCCTCTACCGGGTGCAGCCGGGAATTGTGCGCCCGCGCACCCACCTGGTGCTGCGGGTCACAGATGCCGGAGAGAGCTGGCTGGCGGACGCGGGCTTCGGAAACGGGACGCTGCTGGAGCCGCTGCCGTTTCACCCCGGTGCCGAGGCGAATCAGGCCGGCTGGAGCATGCGCCTGACCGCGACCGATGAGAAGCTCGTGCTGCAGCGCGTGGAGGAGGACGAGTGGCTTGACGTATATGAATTCCCGGCCCAGCCGGTGCCCCGCGTCGATGTGGAGGTGAGCAACTGGTTCGTCGCCACCCACCCCAGCTCCCCGTTCGTGACCGGGTTGATGATCGCAACCCACGAGGCCAGCGGCCGCCGTCTCACTCTGAGCGACTGGGGAGAGCTCGCGCTCGTGGAGCGCACTCCGCAGAGCACACACAGCACCCCCCTCGCCCGCCGCGACATTCCGGGTCTGCTGAGCGAGCGCTTCGGCCTGCCGGGTTTCGTGGTCGGTGAGGACGGGCGGATCCTCGCCGCCGCGGGCGACTAGAGATGGCCCCGCGGACCTCTCTGTTGTGGCGGCCTGACCGCCCTCAACAGGGCCCGAGCGTGGGCGTCCCGACGCTAGTCGCCGATCAGGTGCCGGCGCAGGAAATCGATCTCGTCTGTCACGACCGCCTCGTGCTGGGGCCCGTCGTAGATGTCGAAGTGGTTAACGCCCGGGTAGATGCGCAACTCGCCCAGCGGCGCGCGCCGGGCGGCAGCCATCGCCGGTCCCGGCTTGGCCACCTGGTCTGAGTCGCCGACGCACACCAGCCACGGACAGTGCAGCTTCCTGGCGTGACGGATGGGGCGGAACGGGCGGCCGAGTATCCAGCGCGCGGAGGCCCTGTTGCGCCAGCGCGAGTCCTCGCCGATCGCCACCACTCCACGCCAGCCGGTCTCGCCGTCGGGGGCGTTGACGAACGCCGCCTCGTGCGGCTGCCCCACGGCCGGCAGGTGACCGCCGCGGATCGCCGTGAGGATCATCTTCGCGGTGATGGCCGCAGAGGACCGGTGGGCCTGGCTCCACATGTCCAGAAACGGGACCTGGCTGATCGCTGCGGCGACGCTCCCGTCTTGCGCCGCGGCCGCCAAACAGTTGCCGCCGCCCATCGAGGAGCCGAACGTCGCCACCCGGTCTGAGTCGATGCCGGGCAGGGAGCGCGCGTAGGCGATCGCCGCCCGCCAGTCCTGCAGCTGGCGCGCCGGATGAAACAGGTCGGGCTCTCCCTCGCTGTCTCCGAACCCGCGATGATCGAACACGAGCGCCGCGATGCCGTCGGCCGCGAAGCGCTCGGCGAACGGTCCCAGCCGGTCGCGGCGCGTGCCGGACAGCCCGTGGGCCATGACGACGATCGGTGTCGTGGCCTGCTCGCCCACGACCGGATACAGCCATGCCGCGCACGAGTCGCCGTGCGAATCGAAGACGTGGTCCTGACGGGAGATGTTCATCTGAAGTCCACTCTGTGAGTTGATTAGTCGGGTATCCGGCGGGGAGCATGATGACGGCCGCGACGGTGATTGTCTGGCGGAAATCGGCCGTGGCGATCGTCGGCCCGAGGAGTGCTGAAAACCAGCCACAGACGCTGATCTCGCCCGTGCGAGGAGAGGTTTGGGCGTCAGCCCGCCGGCTGCCAGGTCGAGCGAGGGCACTGGCCCTCCCCGGGATCCTCACAGCCGATCAGGTCGGCTGGGTTGAGCTGGCCGCCCGCGACGACCGACAGGTCGGCTTTCAGTGACAGCCACGCCCCCGAGCGGCGCGCGTCGTCGGGCAGCAGCCTCGCGGGGAGATGGATGGGCCGCCCCGGATGCCACTCCGGCAGCACCAGGATCGCCTGCTCCTCGAGCACGCTCATCACCACGGCCCATGTGCGGTAGCGCCTGGGGACCCACGCCAGGAAGCTGTAGTAGCGGCCTTGACCATCCGCCTTGATGGCCGTGATCCGCTCGGCGGCGATCGTCAGCCGCTCTTTGTTGCCGTCCACCCGCAGCGCCTTGACCACCCCATCGCCGTTGACGCTGCGCACCACGAACGCTCTGCGACGATGACCCGACAGAGGCCAGTACTTCTGGCCCACCCGCGCACAGATCGGATGTGGAGGAGAACCGAAGCGCCCGTCCGCGACCGATGCCGCGGGGCTCGTCGATTTGCGTCGCTGGCCGTGGCCGAGCAGCTTCTTGCCGGATGCGCCCATGAGAGCCAGACCATGACTCAGGGCGCCCCGTGAAATCAAGCGTTTGCCCCCAACCTGGCGCGTAAACGACATTTGCGGCCGCTGGGGGCGGGTGTGTCCTGGCCGTCGGTGAGACTGCTCGAGTGCGTATCGGTGGCGGTGAGGGATGAGCAAGTCTCGTTTGGAGGCGTTCAGCGACGGTGTCTTTGCGATCGCCGCGACGCTGCTGGTGCTCGATCTGCACGTGCAGGCCAGATCCGGGGGGCTGGCACGGGCGCTGTGGCACGAGTGGCCCCACTACGCGACGTTCGTGGTGAGCTTCCTGACGATCGGGATCATCTGGGTCAACCACCACGGCCAGTTTCAGCGCATCGACACGGTCAACAGGACGCTGCTGTTCCTGAACCTGCTGCTGCTGATGTTCGTCGTGCTGATCCCGTTCCCCACGGAGCTGCTGGCCAGCTATCTGCACTCCGGCTCAGACCAGCACGTGGCGGCCGCCGTGTACTCGGGGGTGATGCTGGTGATGGGGATGTGCTTCGCGGCGAGCTGGCGCTATGCCGCGGCCCACGAGGAGCTGCTCTCGCGCGCGATCTCACCGCAGGAGCTGAGAGCGCTCATTCGCCGCAACGCGGTCGGGCAGGGCGTCTATGTGCTGGCTCTGGGCCTCGCGTTCGTAAGCGCACCCATATGCCTCGCGCTGTGTGCGCTGGCGGCCATCTACTACACCCTCCCCGGACGTCTGCCCGAGGGCGAGCGCGAGATCGCCTAGCGTCTTCACAGGTCATGCGCGTGATTACCTGGCGGGTAATCGCCCGGCCATCCGATGGCGGTTAGAGTCGCCCCCAGTACAGATGGCGAACCTGAGCTCTCAGCCCGGTGTGGGGCCGCTGCTGCGTCAATGGCGCAACAGGCGACGGCTCACCCAGCTCGATCTGGCCCTCGACGCGGGGATCTCAGCGCGGCATCTGAGCTTCGTGGAGACGGGCCGCTCGAGGCCCAGCCCCCAGATGGTGCTGTTGCTGGCCGAGCGCCTGGAGGTCCCGGTGCGGGAGCGCAACCACCTGCTGCTCGCCGCCGGTCACGCCCCGGCGATCCCCGAGCACTCGATCTCAGGCCCCGAGCTCGCGCCCGTCCGTGAGGCGCTCGATCTGATCCTCGCCGCGCAGGAGCCCTACCCGGCGGTCGTTGTGGACCGCGGCTGGAACCTGGTCGCGGCGAACTCCGCGATGGAATCGCTGGCGGCGTGGGTTGACCCGGTGCTGCTGCAGCCGCCTGTCAACGTGATGCGGGTCGGCTTGCACCCGCGGGGATTGGCCCGCTGGACCATCAACTTCAGCGAGGTGCGAGCGTATTTCCTCGGGCGCCTGCAGCGTCAGGTGCAAGTCACCGGGGACGCGGATCTCATCGCCCTGCTGCAGGAGGTCTCCGGTTACCCGGCGGGCGCGCACGATCAAGATCGCCGCGGTGGGACGGCGGCGAGGAACATCATCACGCCGCTGATGCGGATGCGCTCTCCCGAGGGCCGTGAGCTGTCGCTGTTTGCGACGGTCGCCACCTTCGGCACCGCGACCGAGGTGACGACCTCGGAGCTGTCGATCGAGTTGACGTTCCCAGCCGATACGGCGACCGCCCGGGCATTGGAAGACCTACCCCGCAGGTAATCGACAGCATGACCTTCTCCTGGAACTATGGGCCGCCCAATCGAAGCGGAGGTGCGCTCATGGCGATCACGACAGGCCAGCTGATCAGAAGCGACACATACAGCGCGATCAGGCTCGCCGCCATTGCGGGCCTGGTGGGCAACGCGCTTGGAGTCCTCGGCGTGCTGGTCGATCGAATGTGGACGTTCCCGGGAACCGGCGCGAGCGCAAGCGAGATCGCGGGCTTCGTCGCCGCCCATCGCTCCCCATTGCTGATCGCGATGTTCCTGACCACATTCGCGGTGGGGCTGTGGCTGCTCTTCGGTGTAGGGGTCTGGGTGTGGATGCGGGAGAGGTCCACGAGCCATAGCGCCCTTCCGATGTGCTTCCTGGTTGGGCTGATCGGCTTCGTCACGCTGCTGCTGGCCGGCTTTACCTGTTTCATGGTGCTCGTCTATCGCGCGGGCGAAGTGTCTGACCCGCGGCTGCTCGACGACCTCGCGTTCGGTCTGCTGGCCATGTCCGGCGTGCCAACGGCCCTTGCGCTGGGCGCATACGCGACACACGTGCTGCGCGAGACGGACCTGCCCGCCTGGACGGCGTGGCTTGCCGTCCTCGCGGGGGCGGCGCACCTGGTGCTGCTCGCCTCGCTCGTGGTCACGAGCGGCTTCCTCTCCCTGGAGGGCGGGGTGACGATCGCGATTCCCGGCCTGCTGTTCGCCTGGATCACAGCCACGAGCATCGTCCTGCTGAGAGAGAGCAATGGGCGCATCGCCAGCTGAACCAGACCGGGCGGACACCGCTGGAGAGTCCCGGCCGCCGCGGCTGAATGACTTCGAGGTGCTGCGCGTCGCTGTGATCGGATGGGTGCTCGTGACGTGCGTGCTGATGGTCGCCTACTGGGTGGCGTGGATCGCAGACCGTGGCCTCGTGGCAAGCGAGCGCTCAAGCCAGTACGTCTCCTTCGAGCAGGCCTTCCCGCTCGCGGACGCCTGGCTGTTGACGGCGCTGGTGGCGAGCGGCCTGCAGCTCTCGCGGCGCAGACCCAGCGCCCTTGCGTGGATGTTCGTGGTCGGCGGGGCGGGCCTGTATCTATGCGGAATGGATGTGCTGTATGACGTGCAGCACCACATCTACAGCACCGGTCACGGCGGCTTGATCGAGCTCGCGATCAACGTTCTGACGGCGATCTCGAGTGTGGGCATCATGAGCTTCGGCTGGCGATTTCGAGAACAGCTGCTCTAGCGCCGCGCGAACTCACAGTCTCAATGCGTACCAAGAGTTCTGACCCCGACTGCGCGGTGGCCTGTCCCAGCACAGGAGCGTGGGTCGTGATTGTTCGGCGGAGCAGAGTGTCGTGTCGCCCGCGCTGATGCGAGAGCCACCTGCGGCTGCAAGGGTGGGCGAACCGGATGCTCCGAGGAGCCTCGAGGAATCGCAGAGCCTTCTGGTGCGGTCGTCTCTTGCCAAGCTCAGGTGGACACGATCGCACCGGTCCGCTACGGAAAGCCCTTGCCAGCGCCGGGCACACAGGGACCGCTCTGGAACCGTCACCCGGAAGGGCAGCACGATCCGCACCACCGAGGTAATGACGGCTGTGAGCCTGCGCATCAAGGCAAGCACATGGCTCGAGACAGACCGATCTGAGATCGCTTGGGGGCACAACGAGTTCACGCGCCAACCACATTACCCCTCACCTGAGTCGGATCAGTGAAATGCCCACCCTGCATCCGCAGAACCCTTTTGAGTTGATATGCCCCTTCCCTGATTTGATCGGTGTCTCCATCACGTCCTTGACTTGATTCATCACCCACCAAGGACGGATCACCGATCCGTTCTGAGTTGATCAGGTGCCCCGTATGTAGGTCTTTCCTCATCTCTATTCCATGCGGGACATCCTTGGATCGGCCTCCCCTCAAAGAGGCTTGCGCGTCCTCTTTTCTCACCGTTACTTCTCTCTTCCCTGCCCTATACAGCCATACTCACTGGTCTGTCTCAACGCTTGTTGGTTCACCACCCAAGCATGAGCATCCCGACCTTTGGGACCCTCGAGAGCTTTCTGTTCACAGAACTACAGCCCTAGCTCTAGCCACGTGGCTTTCAGACCTTCAGCTTTACGATCTATGGCAACGAATCAACACCACAGTCACCGAGACTAAGCACGGATCTACTTCGAACTACCGACCCAACTAGCTCCTCCCCAGATCAAACGGACCGAAACAACCGGCACAAACGGTCAGATCAACGGTCCCCACCGTACTCCGCTCTCTCACCCTCGCTTGATTTGTTAGAGGTATCGTCGCGCAGCTCGGTCGCCTCGAACTCGCCGGTCGACGCCCCGGACGGCACGGCGGCGTGGCCGTGCGCGCCCGAGCGCAGCCCGAGCTCGGCCTCGACCGTCGGATTGCCGCGACTATCGAGGATCTGGCGTGCGTGGACGCGCTCGATCTCGCTCATGCCGCGTCGCCCTTCCCTGCGCGGAGCGCCGCCCCGGTCCGCGTTGCCGGCACTGCTCGGGCCGCGGCTACTTGGTCGTGCCAGACGAGCCGGTGCTCGTCTGCGGCGCGCCGGTCTGCGGCACGGCCGTACCACCGGGCGAGGTCGAGGTCGTCTTCGGCGCTTTGTAGCCCTTGCAGTCCTTCACCTTGTAGGTGTTTCGGCATTCGGTGAGGCCTTCCCACTTCTTTTTGAATTCTTTGACGAACTTGCTCAGCGCCGCCTGCTGCTGGGTGGCGGTCAGCTGCTGCTGGATCGAGGACTGCACCTGCGAGAGCGGCTGCTGGCTCCCGGGGATCGCCTTCTTCACTTCGTAGATGTAGTACCCAAACGGTGCCTTGACGGGACCGCCGAGCACATTCAGTTTCGCGCTGAACACCGCTTCGTCAAGTGCCTTCTCCTCCTGGCCCTTGACGACGCCCGCCAGCTTGCCGCCGTTGGACTTGCTCGTCGGGTCAATCGACACGCGCTTGGCGACGCTCGCGAAGCTCTTGCCAGATTCGATTTCTTTCTTGGCCTTTTCGGCCTGCGCCTGAGTCTTGGTGAGGATGATCTTGACGTTGCGTTTTTCCGGCACACCGAAGCGTTTGGGGTTTTCGTTGTAGTACTTGACGACCTGCGCGTGCGTGACTTTCGACTTCTGTTTGACGATCTTCTGCTGGATCTTCGAGGAGAGCATGTCGAGCTTCACTCGCAGCAACAGATCCGAGACGGACTGACCGGAGCTGGCGAGGAACTTCTGGAATTCGGCTTCCTTGGGGAACTGCTGGCTCTTGATCTGGTTGAACTGCTTCTTGACTTCGGCGTCAGAGACTTTGATGCCGCGTTCTTCGGCCTCCTTGATCACCCAGTTGGCGGAGATCAGATAAGCGAGGACCTGTTGCTTGAGCGCGGTGTACTGCTGTTCGCATTGGCTCTTGAGCGCGGCTGCCGTCGGCTTAGCCTGACCCTTGGCGGGCTTTGGCGCCGTCGCTTCAAGGTGAGCGATGCAGTTTTTGTAGGTGGGCGGGTCCGGAACGACCGCCTTAGGCGCGGTCTTGCCGGACGTCGTGGAAGCGGCGCTTGAACTGGCGGCCACGCTCATCCAATGGTTGAACGTTTCCGTCGTGATCGGCGTGCCGTTGACGCTGACCACAGCGTTGCCCGGGATGCCGCTGCTACCGCAGGCGGCGAGGCCTGCAGACAGGGCTAGGGCAGCGGTTAGCGCTGATAGCAGACGGAGGAGTTTCTCGCCTCCATATTCTTTTTCCAGAGACCGTTCACCGCCACGCCGCGCCCAATCAGGTCTGCCAGTAGTTGACACACCGAACTCAGTGCCGTTGTAGTCGAGAGAAGTCTTGTTTCGGGTTTCGCCGGCCTCCACCACCACGACGACCAAATAGGCCCGGCCCGAGCGGTGCGCAGTTAGCGCATCCAGGCGGCGGAAGGACGCTCGGCGCTCGCGACTCGCTCGGCGGCAGCGTACTCGAACCGCTTCGCGAGCCTCAGTTACGCGTTGCGAGCACCTCCGATGTCGGTGCTCGCCGCTTTCGCACGGGTTCGTTGGCGCGATCCAGCGTGCAGGAAGGGCAGGCCACCGAGCCCACTCCTACTCATGATTCATACATCAGATGACTGATGTATGAATCGAGCTCGCTCCGGGGTATGAGCCGCACCTTACTGGCCCTGACCTTGGCGGTGGCTATGGCAGCCCTCTGCGATCGGTCCTCGGCCGATGTCCGGTTGGCCTCAGTGATCCTCCTCGGGTCGATTCCGTAGGTCGCGAGAGCTGAGACGTCGAGCGACCAAGTTCGAGCAGATCGTTCCTCCCACACGACAAACACGCTCCGGACGTAACGATCGGCGACCGCCGCGCTCCAGTCGTTGACCTCGGCGAGGTGCGCGGCAGCGATCTCGCCTCGCCCCTTGATGCCCGCCAGGCCCATGTGCTTGACCTCGTGACAGGCCGGACAGAGAGCGATCATACGCACGAGGCGTTGAACACCGGCCGTCTCGTCGTACTCCCACACCTCGTGGCACTCGACCGGGTGCTTGCTGCCGCGTCCACCGCACACCTCACAGCGGCGGCCAGCGTGCTCATAGACCTGCGAGCGCATCCGATCCCATTCTTTTCGCGACACTTGCTCGCGTACGTTTGTGAACCAGCAACTGCGGGGTACGAGCTCAACCGTCAGTCTCGCTGGTAAGCCGATCGTCATATAACGCTCTTCCTAATAGTGGGACCCTTACCTCCTCATCCGACCGTTACCGGCAAACGGACATCCCGTCTACAGACATGGCACTGGTCAACGCCGCGCGAGCGAGGTACAGCGCCAACGAGGCTAAATTGGTGTCCGTTCACACCACTGGATTACCCACTCAGTTTGCCCTATAATGACGGGTGTGTCTGAGCATTCGGTGACGTCCAACGGTGCCACTCCGCCTACGGTGAAGGTGAGTCGCGAGCAGGCAGCAAAGAACGCGTTGGGGTTGCTGCGCGCTGAGGGCCTGGAGCCCAGTGCGGAGCACGAAGCGCTCGCTGCTCGTTGGGTCGCCGACGAAATCGGCAACGACGAGTTCGAGCGGCTCAATCTCGAGCAAGTGCGTCAGCGCCGGTAGCTATACCCTGGCGCATTGGCAGGCGTTTCACCGCCGTATCTTCGGTGGATTGTACCCATGGGCGGGTGAGCTGCGTACCGTCCAGATCGCCAAGCCAAATGCGTTCTACGCGCGCCCTGAGCACATCGCCAACTACGCGCAGGGAATCTTCGTCGAACTGGCGAAGGAGCGACACCTGGTCGGTCTCGATCGCGAAACGTTCCTGCAGCGATTGACGCATTACCACGCGGAGATGTACGCGGTCCATCCATTCCGGGAGGGAAACACGCGCAGCCTGCGCACGTTCCTGGGTCAACTCGCCGTGGGGGCGGGGCACCGGGTGGATTGGGAGCACCTCGATCACAAGCGCAGCTTCGACGCGAACGTCCAGAGTCTCAACGGGAAGAACGAGCAGCTGCGGGAACTACGGAGCAGATCGTCGATCTACCCTCTTCGAGTTTCACGACCGGGGCTTTGCCGGAGTAGACGGCGAAGCCCTGTCACCCCGCCGCTAGTCGGCAAAGTGCAACGGCGCCACGTTCAATTAGGAAGCTAAGAGCAAAAGAAGAAGTAGGACTGTGACGGAAGTGTGCCAAGTTCGTGCCGATTGTGCACACGGCCTTAAAGGCAAACGTTTGGTGGGTTAGAACGTCGGGCGTGGCCACTCACGCGCTCACCGATCCGCCCGAGCGGCCCCGTTTCGTCGGAGGAGCGACCTATGGCCTATGACCCGCCCAGCACAATCGACCCAGACGGACGCCGCGTCGTGTTCGATGCCGGCTCGCACCTGCACCTGGCTGCGAAGCGACCATGGCTGCTCGATGACATCGATGCGATCCTCGACACGGTCGCACACCCTGACCTTCATGTCCTGGATCCAACGGGCGATCGTGAGCGCTACTATCGTGAGAATCCTTTCCCTGGCGGCTGGTTGCGCGTGGTCGTAGACTTCAGCGAGGAGCCCGCTTGGATCGTGACGGCTGTGGTACAGGACAACGATCCCCGTGGATGAGAAGATGACCATAACAATCGCCGGCATAGACTTCGACTACCGCGACTACGATGAGCGCAGCGATGTGCTCTACCTGCATGTAGGCCCTCCAAATGGACCGGCCGCAAAGACCGTCGAGACGCCGGAGGGACACACCGTCGAATACGACGAACACGGTGCGATCGTCGGCCTGGAGCTGATGGGAGTGAGAAGACTGCTCGAGCACGATGGCGAGGTACAACTCACCTGGCCGCCCGCCCATCTGGCCGCAAGTGCCCTTCGCCAGGCGCTCGCGGCCTGACCGCTGGGTGTAGACCGGCCCTCAATACACTTAGATGTGTGACGTAGAGCAGCACCGATGCGATAGAAGTGTCCCAACAATCGTTTAGCTTTAGCCTATGTGTAACACGATTGTTCAAGTACTGAGAGATGGTCACTCGAGGCCACAGGACCCGTCAACACCAACCGGTATGGCCGCCACCATGCCGACCGATAGCGCGAGAGCATCGAAATTCTGGCTCAGCAGGCAAGTTATGAGGAGAATTGACCACTGAGACAAGCGCTTCTCCAGCCTCATGAGGCATATGAGACGACGTCGCCACTGAGTCGTACGCTTACAGTGCGATCGACGTGATCACGACACTCGAGTCAGGAGCTATCACCGACGAACAAAGCCGATGGGCTCGCGAGTCCGCTCAACTGTGAGCGACGCGTTCGGCCGATCAGTCACGATCACTGCCCACCATCTCCAACGGAATATCCTTCTCTGGGCGTGCCTCCGAGGGTATTCCTTCGGAAGCCTTTCCAGCGGGACGGCCGTTCTCCCCAAACGCCGGCTTTGCAGCTGTGATCGTATGGTCTTTGTGCAGCCATTGCGAGCAGGTAACAATGCGCAGGGCCGACGCCAAGGCGGCAAACAATTCCCATTTTGGGGGAATTCGGCAGCGCACAATGGCTCAAAATGCGGTAGCCGCCTAGGTCCGAGTCCGGTGGGTATACGAGCGCTGCTAAGTGATCAAGATGCCACCTACAAGACCAATACGGTCTTCTCGCTCGCTATCGACAGACGACTAAAGGGAACTACTTCTCTCTTCCCTGCCCTATACAGCCATACTCACTGGTCTGTCTCAACGCTTGTTGGTTCACCACCCAAGCATGAGCATCCCGACCTTTGGGACCCTCGAGAGCTTTCTGTTCACAGAACTACAGCCCTAGCTCTAGCCACGTGGCTTTCAGACCTTCAGCTTTACGATCTATGGCAACGAATCAACACCACAGTCACCGAGACTAAGCACGGATCTACTTCGAACTACCGACCCAACTAGCTCCTCCCCAGATCAAACGGACCGAAACAACCGGCACAAACGGTCAGATCAACGGTCCCCACCGTACTCCGCTCTCTCACCCTCGCTTGATTTGTTAGAGGTATCGTCGCGCAGCTCGGTCGCCTCGAACTCGCCGGTCGAGGCGCCTGAGGGCACCGCAGCGCGTCCGTGCGCGCCGCTGCGCAGCTCGACCTCGACCTCGACCGTGGGGTTGCCACGACTGTCGAGAATCTCGACGAGCGTCGCGATCCGATCGATCTCGCTCAGGCGCTCACCGCGTCAGCTCGTCGGCGCGGCAGCGGCGCGAGGTGTCTGCCGGCCGAGCTCGTCGCACTGCGAGCTATTCGGCCGGTTTGGCGGTACCGCTGCTCTTGGGCGCTTTGTAGCCCTTGCAGTCCGCGACCGAGTAGCCAGTGCGGCATTCCGTTTTGGCCATCCACTTCTTTTTGAACTCTTTGACGAACTTGCTCAGCGCGGACTGCTGCCCAGTCGCGACCAGCTGCGCTTTGATCGTCGACTTCACCTTTGACAGCGGCTCCTGGGTGCCTGCGGTGACGCTCACGACTTCATAGACGTAGTAGCCGAACGGCGTCTTGATCGGCCCGCCGAGCACGTTCTTGGAGGCTTTGAAGATCGCGGTGTCCAGCGCCTTCTCCTCCTCGCCGGGAACCACTTCCTTGAGCAGGCCGCCGTCGCTCTTGCTTGTCGGGTCGATCGAGTCCTTGCTGGCGGTGCTCGCGAAGCTCTTGCCCGATTCGATTTCTTTTTTGGCGCTCGCGGCCGCTGCTTCGGTCTTGGTGAGGACGATCCTCGACGTTGCGCTTTTCCGGCGTGCCGTACTTTGACTTGTTTTCGCCGTAGTACTTCGCGACCTGCGCTTCGGTGACCGTGCTCTTCTCCTTGACGATCTTCTTCTGAATTTTCTGTGAGAGCAGGTTCAGCTTCACGCGCAGCAGCAGATCCGACACGCTCTGTCCCGAGCTGGCCAGGAACTTTTCGAATTCGGACGCTTTCGGGAACTGCGTCGACTTGATTTTCGCGAATTCCTTCTTGACTTCAGCGTCGCTCAGCTTCACGCCCAGTGACGCCGCTTCTCCGATCACCCACTGCGAGGAGATCAAGAAGCCGAGCACCTCGCTCTGCAGCGATTTGTACTGGGTCTCGCACTCGGTCTTCAGCTGTGCCGTGGTCGGAGCTTTCTGACCTTTTTCCGGTTTTGCGGCGGTCTTGGCCAGATGCGCGATGCAGGTCGTGTAGTTCGGCGGTTCCGGCACTGCCGGCTTTTCGGTGGTGCCGGTGGCGCTTGAAGCGGCCGCGACTCCCATCCAGTGAGCGAATGCGGTTTTGGTGATGCCCGTGCCGTTGACCTGCACGACGGCGTCGCCGGGGATGCCGCCGCCACCGCAGGCGGCGAGGCCTGCAGACAGGGCTAGGGCAGCGGTTAGCGCTGATAGCAGACGGAGGAGTTTCAAAGCTGTGAAGTGGTTGAAGGGATTGACATAAAGGAGTCCAGGGACGCTTCATCCAGCGCGTCCTCAAACACCGTCAACTGACTCACACCATCATCCAGCTGCAAACGCATAAATCTCTCCCAAGGTTGCACGGGCGCTACAAAGGCGCGCCCCTCTTCATTACTAGAACGCAAACCGCATACGCGGTTCGCTACCCCATAACCAACACCCCGGCGCGATACGCGCCTCGCGGCGGCAATCACCAAACGCCACGAGCGGCCTGCCATCCCGGCAGACCCGCTCAAACAAACACCGAGTGCACGAGCACCACTCAAGTGGAGCTCCTCTTCATAGCCAGCCAGCAACCCAACACCCAACAAACACCACTACCAACCCACGCCCCGGAGTGGCCGGTCACTCACGCACGTTTGCTCGCACAACCGGCACAGCGACCGTCCAGCAAAGCTACGAGCTTTCAACTGCGACCTCTCCTCTCCCCAATCACCACCCAAACAACGACCCGAACCAACCAGTTCAGGCCTCACCGGCACCGCTGGTGCGGCCTGAACACCAGTGTCCATTAAAAGCACGCCAGCTTCGACCTGTCAAGATCCACGCCAACATCCATGTTTGGAGGCCTCCACACTGATCAAACTTGATATTGCCCCCATCGCCATATCCACGAAAACCCGTCTAAAACCCCAAAGCTGAACGGACATAGCTCAAACACTACCAACGAATATGTGGAGGCCTCCACCGTCGCCAGAACCCAACCCAAGCACCGCTTTACGTACCGTCCGACAGCCGTGCCAGACCAAACCCCGGCCACACCCAAACCTGCCAAGCCGGCACACCGCGAACGACTTCTCACCGCCGTCACCGACGCCATCGCCGATCGCGGCTACCACGCGACTACCGTCGCGGAGGTCATTGCCTACGCTGGGGTTTCCCGAGCAACCTTCTACGAACACTTCGCAGATAAGGACGCGTGCGTCTTGGCGGCCTATCAACAAGCGGCCACTCACACCAAAAACAACGTCACCACGAGCGCTTCACTACAAAAGCGCTCTTTTAACCGCGAACGCAAACCACCAAAGATGGTTCGCTACTACCAACGCTAGCATCGAGTCGGACTACGTCCGACTCGATTGACTCCGATAACCAGAACCACAATTTCCCCTACACCCAACCAAATCCCCAAATAACCATCAAACGCTGCTCCCCCACCCTGTCAGCGCCTCCTCCGCGGCGCGCCTAGGTGGACGAGGCCACAATCGCCACTGTCCGGGATCCCAAGTCTCGTGCCGGCGCTCGCACCGCACGCGAGGCGCGAGCCATCGTTCACGCCAATACTCCGAGAGCTCATCAACAGTCTGTGAATAGCCATCCAGAGTTAGGGCCTCCCCCAGCAGATACTCACACGCGTTTGACGCAAGCGGGACGCAAAACACCTCCCGGTTTACCCCGTGATACATCCATGCACCACTCAACCCGAGGTGCTTGAGCGCCTTCTTCACGAGCTCCCTGCGATTACGAAACCCCGAGCCCCATGCGGAGGACTTCGCGCTGGGACGACAGTGAGCAACCGCGTATCTCGTCAGCTGCTCATACAGCACCCCACTGAACTGAAACTCTCCAGATCCCTTCGTGAACCCCACCGGCTCAAACACTCGACGACACCCGTTCTCCCCCACTCCCCCATACGACAGGCGGTTATACAAGGAGGAGCGCCCCAGCGCCGATGTCGTCGTGATCAACGCCAACTGACCATCCTGCCGAGCACCAGAAATGACCGTCTCCCGGCCCGCGTACCGGTGCGCAAAAACTTCCCGGAGCTCGACCGAGGCCATCAGCAGCGCGACCAACTTCCCGCCCAACAGGTACGAGTAGGGAGGCACCGCGCCCACCACAAACGCGTCCATCACGCTGCGCAGTCCAGTCTTGCGCCGCTCCTTGTCCCACCCTACCCACTTATCGCGCGGTCCCAGCGCGAACACGGGATCACCCAAACCGATCAACCCGATCAACTTCCCATTGTGCCGATCGACAACCAAAAATCGCGCTCGTCTGCCATACCCGGACGAGATCGGGATGCTCCAATGCAAACGCGCCCACCGGAACAGAAGCTCCTGCTCGGTCTGTGTGTGAACCTCCACCAGACACGGATCTATCCTGGCCGTGTCCAAAGTCCCGCGATCGGCTAGATGACCCAGCAGGCGCGCCTCGTGGCGCACCAAGCCGCCCTTCGCCTTGCCGATCCTGTACTCGACCGCGCTGGCGTGCAGCACACGCAAAGCGGCCTTGTCCAAAACACCGGTGGCCTCAATACCGCCCCTGCCCAGCGTGAACCCCTGATCGCGAAGCGACGCCAGGACAGCCGCCCGCAACTCCTCCTTGCCAGGGGGCGCCGGCTTCTCCACAGTCCACAAATGACCAGCAAAACCAGGGGAATCCTGCAATGCCACACCGCTCTCGCTCACCTGGCGCGTCTCCCCCGTCACGGCACCCAGTATCCCACAGCCTTCGGTCCCGACCCGACCCTATGAACACCACCGTCCTATCAGAGGACTCCCAGAACCGGGCCGGCTCGCCGGGCTGGACCCTCGCCGGACGACGCCTGGGGATCTACCATCTCTTTGATGTCGGCCCGCATCCTGACCGCCTGATGGCCTCTGTAAGCGGCGCATCTGCCATCCGTACAGCAGGCAGCCTGCCGTTCCCGCAGCGGCCGGCCGGGACTCCGAATCCAGATATGCCGTTTGACCACGTCGTCGTCGTGATGATGGAGAACCACTCCTTTGACAACCTGCTCGGCGACCTCGGGCGCACCCGCACCGACGTCGATGCCCTCACGTTCCAGAACGGGAGCGCCACCAACACAAATCCCGGGACCGGATCGGCGCCGGTAGCGGCTTACCCGCTAACAAACACCGCACAGGCCAAGAACATCACCCAGAGCTGGAAGGCCACCCACGAACAGATCGACAACGGGGCGATGGACGGCTTCGTGAGCTCCGAGAGAGGGAGCCCCGAGGCGATGGGCTACTACACGCCGGAGGTGCTGCCGTTCGCATACTCGCTCGCGAACACTTACACGCTCGCCAACCGCTGGTTCTGCTCGCTTCCCGGCCCCACCTACCCCAACCGGCGTTTCCTGCTCGCAGGCACAGCATTCGGTGGGACCGAAACGGGCAAAGACGCGCTCGTCGCAGCCCTCGAGAAGCCTCCTCCCGGCGGCACCGTGTTTGACCTGCTCTCCCATCACAAGCTCGGCTGGCGCAACTACTTCACCGACATCCCCACGAGCCTCGTGATGCCAAGGACACTGCTTAGGCACCCCACCCACCATCGCCTGCACCACGAGTTCATCGAGGACTGCCGGGTTGGTTCGCTACCGGCCGTCAGCTTCGTCGATCCCGCCGTCGGAGCGCTCTCCTCGATTGCCCGCTCCCTTGACGTCCTCCCGCAGCCCCTCAAAGAGCTGCTCGTGCGGCTCGGCCCAAGCGAGACGGAGGAGGATCCGGGCGACATGTACTACGGGGAGCGCTGGGCACATGAAACCGTCGAAGCCGTCGTCCGCTCCCCGGCCTGGCCCCGAACACTGGTGATCTACACCTACGACGAGCACGGCGGCTACTACGATCACGTCCCCCCGCCATCCGCGGTCCCGCCCGACGACATTCCCCCACGACTATCGGCGGGCGACCCGCCGGGCGGCTATGACATGTACGGCCCCCGGGTCCCTGCGGTCGTCGTCTCTCCATACTCACGTCGCGGAGGCGTTAGCGACGTCGTCCACGACCACACCTCCATCTTGGCGACGATCGAGCACAAGTGGAATCTGCCCGCGCTGACCGCTCGCGACGCCAACGCCGCCACCGTCATGGACTTCCTGGACCCGCAGAACGCCGCGCTGCTGAACCCCCCGCCGATCCAGGCGCCCTCTGAGACCGGTCCTTCGGGACCTGCCGGCAAGATCGCCTGAGCTACACCTTCGTTGAAGTCCCGTTCCACGGTTCACGACTGCGGCTCTGGGTAGTGGAAGACCTGCGTCTGGGTGACCTTGGCCACCAGAGCACCATCCTCCCGGGCAATCTCGGTCTCGACCACGATCATCCTGCGGCCCTTGTGAAGCGGACGAGTGCAGGCCGTCACGACGCCCTCGCGCACCGCTCGCAGGAAGTTCGTCTTTGACTCGATCGTCGCGGTCCCAACCGCTCCCTCGGGCAGGTTGAAGAACGCGCACACGCCGCCGCAGCCGTCCGCCAACGCCATCAGAGCGCCGCCGTGCAGGAGGCCACCCGCGGTACAGCGCTCGGGCGACCACACCATGCGACCACGTACGAGCTCAGGTGTGACCTCCAGCAACTCGGCGCCGATCAGCACCGCGAAAGGCATCGTGTCCCGGATCTGCTCGGGAGTGGGCAGCTCGCTCATGTCAGGCCTCCATGGTCTTGTTGTTGGACGATCCACTCGAGCCCGTCGTATCGCCGCCGAGCTTGGACGACGGGGATCTGGGCCGTCATCGCATTGGGAGTGGCGTTCGCGGCTTCACCTGCCGCTCGCAAATCCACAGCATCCCCATCTTTGACGCGGGCGTTCGCCTCTATCAATCGATGGAAGTCTACGAACTGATCCACTCAGGTCGTCTCGGATCGGCGGTCAGCCTCACAGCCCCTCCTCGACGAGCTCTCGCCGGCGTCCCGGGTAACCAACATGACCCGTGGTCACTGATGTTGTCCGCGATCGCTCAGCCGGCCCGCTCGGCCGCGCGGTCCCGTACTTCGGTTTTTTGCTGGAGTGTCATCGTTCCCGGATGGCCGGGGCCGGGCCAAGGAATGAGAAGCAGCAGGACACGTGAGTCTGTGACGGCTGTGACTTCGTGGCGCTCCCCGGGCGCGAACTGCACCAGCGTCCCGGGCGCGGCATCGATTGTTTCAGAAGCGTGGTTGCTAATCCACAGCGCACCGTTGACAACGGTAATCCAAGCCCCCTCGTGAACTTGGTGGTCTTGGAGCGCCTCGCCTGCCGGAAGGTCAAGCACGATCGCCCGTCCCTGCTCAGTCGAGCAGAGGATCTCCGGATGATGCGGTCTCCAAGCTAGGTCTTTGAGATGCCACTTATCCATTCGGGCATGCCAGTCTTGCACAGCTCATAGAAGCTCGCCTCAAAGCCCGCGCAAGGACGACCTCGTTGAGATCGCTGTCGATTTCGTTGTGTCCCCGCCGATCGGCAGATGCCTTTCTAGTTAGTTGGGCTCGAGGATCACGATCGGGATCTCCCGCCCTTTGGCGTTACGCCGATAGAAGTCGTATCCGGGGTACATCGCGACCAGCTCCTTCCAGAGGCGGTCGCGCTCCTCATCGACTGCCAGGCGAGCGTGGACCTTGCGAACCTCAGGGCCGACCTGGATGGTGGTATCGGGGTTTGCCATCAGGTTGTGAAACCAGGCGGGGTGCGTTGGCTGGCCACCCTTTGAGCCTGCCACGACGATCGCATCACCGTATTCGTGGTACATGACGGGAGATGTCCGCTTGGTCCCAGTCTTCGCGCCCGTGTGATCGACCAGGGCTATTCTGGCGTGCGGCCAGCCTGGCAGAGAGCCGCCTACCCTTCCACCAGTCTTCCGATAGAGGGCCACATGAATTTTCGTCGAGCGACGTCCGGCATACAAGCCGCGTTCGTTGATGAACTGTGAACTGGAGGATGTGAGCTTTCCGAGCAGGGACATGATCCTCCTAGTTTCGCCTCACGACTTAGGCCTCACTGCTGTTAGGGCCACTAGGCCGAGCATCTCTCCGAACAGCTCCTGGTCAACCTCTACCGGGTCGATCATCTTTTCAAGCGACAGCCCGGTGAAAAGAGCGCAGATGCCCATCACCAAGCGCTCGGCTGGGACTGTCAACTCGATGCCCCGGCTTCTGACCTCATTCTCGAGCAGCTGGACGAGAGCCTTCTTGCGAGCTCGAAAGCACGCACGAAAGCGTGAGCCGATCTCCTCGTCTCGCGACGCAACCGAGCAGAATTCATGGAACAGCTTCCCCCACGCTCGCTCCCCGCTCAAATAGTCGGCGAACATAGATCCGATGTCGAGTGTCTTGCTCTCGGTCGAAGCGTCTTTGTCGAGGAGCGCCTCGATGCGGTCGATGTGGGACTGAAACCGCTGTTCGACTATCTCGAGCAGGAGCTCGCTCTTGCCTGTGAAGTTCGAGTAGACGGCCTTGCGCGTGTAGCCCGCTCGCTCCGCGATCTCCTCCAGCGAGCTCTCGGCATAACCACGAGCTTCGAAGACTTCAAGCGCCGAGCTCAGCAACCGCTCGCGCGTTTGGCGTCGCTGCTGCTGACGCGTCAGACGAGGCGGTCGCTCCGTTAGAGATACATCATGCACCTGGGAACAAAGCGTATCACGAAACGAGGTATTGGCCAAGATCACCAGCCCTGAGCGGGCGCTCGCACCGCCGGTCCCACAGTCTCGGCCCTCAAGGACCCCTGTCAGTTCTCAGTTGGGTCCCCACACTTGTGGCAACCACCCGCGAAGCCCAAGCTTCATCGTCCACCCGAGAACCAGTACACGACCACACGAGATCGCCCATGCGTTCTCGCACATGCACCTGGGGCGTTCTCGAGGGCACCGCCGCGACCAGGCCGCACGACCCTCCGGAACTCCATGGCCTGGATCGTGAGCTCAAACGGCCGGTGACACTCGACTGATCGCAGACCCCGCCGGTGTGGTGGCCCGTGGCCAAGTTCAGGCGATGACGATCGCACCCACTCGAGATATCCGTCCGTCCCCGGTCGAGGAGCCGCGGCCCTGTGCCGTTGGGATCCGGCCGGTCGGTCCCACGTTGTCCGGCATCGGAGACCCGTTTGTGCTCGGTGAGGGAGATGTAGTCGTCGCTGATGCTGGTGATGTGTGTACGTCGGCAGGGTACGGCGATACCCACCAACTGAGCGACGGCGGTCGTGAGCCTGCGCACTGAGCCAAGCACCTGGCGTGAGACAGCGCAATCTGAAGTTACTTGGGGGCACAACGAGTTCACGTGCCGAGAACCATACCCTTCACCTGAGTCGGATCAGTGAAATGCTCTGCTCGGCGGCGCCTGTCACCGAAACCTCGCGGAAGCACCACTGAATTGATCTGGCCCCTTCCTTGACTTGACGGGTGCCGCTCTGAACCTTCCTGACTTGATCTGTCCCTCCCGGAAATTCCCGACTGGGTGACCTTCCTGACTTGAGATGTGCCCTCTCCGAGGTCTTCTCTCAAACTACTGCCGGGTCAAATCACGCCTTGGCTGTAGCCTCGAGCGCCCGCTCTCCTTCTGTTTTTCTCACTGAGCCTTCTTCTCTTCCTCTCCTATAGGGAGATTCTCGGTCTTTCTCCATTTGGTATCCAGACCTGAGTCTGGCGTGTGTCCCCTATCTCTGGGGATCTCGGGAGCTCTCTCTATGCGCAGTGTTCCCTGCGGGATCAACTGCTCTGTGTGCCCTGATTCGAATACCCTCGGCCGGGAGGATGGGTCAATCAGAGAAGCACTGGAGAGATCATCCTCTGCCTCGACCAACAGCCAACCGCTCAAATCAAACGCTCACACCTGAAAGGAGGCAATCAACCTCTGCGCTCTCACAACACCCGCCGACGCCAACCAACGCACCCACCAGACCGACTCCGACTCACCACGATCGACTCACCGCCCCGCCCTCGCGCGCCGCCTCCCGCACGAGCCCCAACGCCCCGCCTCGCCGGCTCTTCGTCTTCCCCTTGACCGGTCCGTACCGCTTCCGCGCCTTGCCTTCGCACACACTCCGCCGCTTGTGGCGTTTGTCTTTCCGGCACGCCTCAAGTGCTTTGACGAGCTTCTGTGCTCTGGTTTGGGCGACGGTTTTCGTTGGGGTGGATTTGGTGGTCGGAGGATTCGGTTCCCGCCCGCCGAGGTTGCCGGGCCCTGTGAAGGTAGCACTGGCTGGTGCGGTATCTATCGCGGCCGGCGGAGCTCCCGGCCCACCTTGGCACGCATCACCTTCGCATTGCACAGGAGGCGACGGTAGACCCGGGAAACCACCGTCCATACGGGCGTCGTAGACGTCGAAAGCACTGTCGGTGTCTTGGGGGACGAGCTGGTCTGAGGTAAGGAAGAACACGTCATCCCCGGTTTGGCTTGCGTCAAGGAACGCTGATTCTTCGTTTGAGCGACCGGAGGAGATCAACGACTCACAACTAAAGGCTGGTACTCACAAGAGCCCTTTCCCATCAGCCTCCCACTCATACACATCCTCGACAGCATTGAGATCTATCGGTCAATCAAGAGCATCGTTCAACGCCCCAGGCACCAACGCCACGGGGCTCTGGAAGAACACATATTCCCCATCGTCAGACATCGTCGGGTCAGGACGCCTGGCAACCCATCGAACAGATGATCAATCGACAGACCAGGAGTCCATCGGGCTATCCACCAGTCCGATCACACGACACACACACCAAACTCCCGAAACGCGGCGACTCATAACTCTCAAAGCCAGGGATACCTCCTCATCCAAGAACCACTAACCGCATCCCGATTGTCATACCCCGTCAACGAAGGATCAGACATGAACACCAACCAACGCCCATCCGGCGTCACGAGCGTGAACTCTCAACAGATCGGGCCATCCAGGTCGCCGAAGCACTGAAAGCCTCACCAGCGCCACGTCAAAGCATTCCGACTCATACAGGTTCGATCCACATGAGATCCCCATTTGGCACGTTCAACACCGGACGACCAATCACGCCATATACAGATCACTACTCAGATCCATAGAGGCAGGTCACTCAGTAAAGAACACCCGTGAACCATCACTAGAGACCGCTCCAAAAACACCCGCGACCCATCAACAGACACCGCACCCCACACGATCACGGTTTCCCCGGGATGAATGCCCCTGACAGTTCTCACGACAGTCTTTCCCAAGTCCACTCAACTAGATATCTTTCCCTTGACCGTATGGCCTTCGGCGTTGGTCAAATACAGCGTGCCCCCGACTAGGAAGGCGACTCCCCGGCGAAACACCCACAACCTCCCGAGGCCGACCCACCACGCGCCAGCGCACCGGCCGAGGCCCGAGGCCATACACCAAGCACGATCGACCAAGATCCCATGCACCAACCCACTTCCTGACAGGTGGCGTTGAACTCATACAGCTCTAGTCCCTTGGTAGCACCAGCAAGTCCTTCTTCAGCACTGAAGGGTCAAGTCTCCCCAGCAGCCCCCGCCTCGGCAAGCCACGCCGCGCCAGGAGCGCCGACGAGAGGAACGTCGCCAGCGAGCACACAAGTTTGCGACCGACTCACGTGAGCGCCCTGAACCCGGAACCCCACTTACCTTCTTTCAAGAACACAGCAGTCACTTCACTGGCCGCAGTCACATCGACTTCACACGTCGTAGCCCCAGTGCTCTTACAACCGATCCACCCGACGAATACGTAGCCGGCGTTGGCGGTCGCCCTAAGCATTACCTTCCCGTAACAGCTCGAACGGAATGAGCAGCTCACGGTAGCGATCCACATTCATACCCACGACGCCCTGGTCCCAGCCGGCGATGACCGAGCCCTGTCCGAGCTTGAACTGGAACGGTTCTTTGCGTTTCCAGGAGGCGTCGAACTCCTTGCCGCCTTTGTAGAGCACGCCCACGTAGTTGACCGTAACCGTGTCGCCCGCCTTGGCTTCCGCGCCCGTACCAGCGATCAGATCTGTGGTTTCGAGCTTGTTCGGCGCAGGACCGGAGGGCGGCGTGACCTGATAGCCCGCTTCGCTGATGTACTCGAAGTAGTATGTCGCTTCGCTGCCCTTGGGGTTGACAGCGCCGGAGAGCGTCGCGCTGGTGCGGGTGATGTTCTGTGCTTCGCAGGTCGTTATCTCTGGCGGCACAAACACCGCCACGCGCACTGCGTCCCAAACGCATACCCTGTTCTGTAGAAGACTTATGGTTTCCCTGTTCACTCATTGATCGCGACCACACGGTAGTAGTAGGTAGTGCCCGGCAGCAGGTAGGAGACTCACTCGGACTCACGGCAGGGTCTGGATCTCCAATTCCGTCCCATTCGCAACGCGCTACCAACAGCAAGACAACTAGGCATCATAGCTTCGCTGGTCCCGTATTCGAAGTAGTACGTAGTTTCCTGGTAGTCCGGGTTGACCTGCGCTTCAAGCGTCGCCCCAGTCAAGCGTCACATCCGAAACCGCCTCGGGTACTCAGTCCGTGAACCACATATTGCCATCGCCACTCCATTCAGTCCCATTCCACCGCTCAGCCAACACAAAGCGCTAGATACCGCTATCTACCAACCGCAGTGCATTCAGTAGCTGACGTACACGACACCCCATTCAGATAGCTACAGATCGGTCGGCCAGACTCAGAGGTTCCTGGATAGACCATTCCCTACCGTTCCAACGCTCGGCCAACGGGTCGGTCGAGGTAAGCACATCACCTACATAGGGCACCGCTACACACAGACTCATCGACGCCCACGACACGCACTGGCTGCACAGCGGTTCCGCCACAGATGCCCTCGAGCTCGTCGATCCACTCCCAGGCAGTAGAGGCTCCTCAGTCATGTCGTACTCAGCCATCCACGACATACACATCCCCACTCGACAGGATCCGCCACATACACATCACCCGTCGCCTGATCCACCGCCACACCACTCGGCTAGGCAGATACCCCCATAGCCACTATGTCCCTGCGTGTCTGATCCCACAACTCCACCGTAGGGCGTCTAACCAGCGGACACACCCGTACTCCTAGGATCTATGTCCCCCACTACCCAACGGATACCGCCTCTAGGCCCAGAAGATTCTTCATCGATCACGAACAGCATCAGCGCAGCAGCATTGACGGCACGTTCTCCCATTCAAGCGGCGGGCTGATACCAGCACCGTCACACGTGTAGTGCACCGGGATCATGCGTTAGAGGCCGACACAGCTGCCGTTACCGCTTCGGTGACGTCATACAGCCAGAGACACTGAGACGGAAGTAGAGCGTCCGCGTCAAAGTTAGATTCATGCCGCATACCGGCGAATGCGCATATACAGGAAATGATCCACATTACCCAAACTCAGATTGCCCCTTGTACTCAGAACAGTCTTCCATCACATACCCTGGCTTGCACCGAGCGCAGCTTCCAGCGGAATCACGAACGAGATCGATGTAGCCAGAGCCCTTCGACTTCACTGGTAGCTTTGATGGCCCACGTCCCCGTCTCCGTCTTTCCGGATGGCAGTGTTTCGGTGAACGGTCCAGGCTTCCCTTCCGGTCCCTGCTTGCCTACGAGGCCCGTCAGCCCCATACACGCCGACGACACCCAAGGGAGTTATCCACCGCCCCATATACACCTCTTCTTCACCGCTCGCATGCCCCACCGCAACACCCAAGACTAGGAGGGTCTCGACCACCTTCTTCATCCAACTGCCCCGTTACTCACCCAACCCCACGCACACACAAACACACGGTCATGCCCTTGAACTCCTCAACCCGATTGTTGCCCCTGTCCACGACATACACGTCCCCAGTGGCTTCGTTGACCGCCACCCCCTCCGGCCCACTGAGACGGTTCCCACCCAGCCCATACAACCGGCACGGGTTGACAACATCAGGAGTCTAAATATCCTGTTGCCTTTTGGGGCACCTGATCGCTACGCGAAATCGTTGCCCCGTAACGCCGAGCGCGAGCGAGGCCACGCAACACCACAAGCACAACCAACACAACGAGCACCACGCAAGACTCTCCACATGCACATGATGTGGGGGCTCTAGGGTTCATGCCGGTCCAAGTGTCGGGTCGATCTAACGGAGGAACTCAACCCGGTCTTCGACTGGGTCAACGAACCCATCAACCCGAACTCGAATCCTAAGCATGAACAGTTGGAAGGGAGTAGATCTATAGATATATGTCGCCAGGACACCATGAGTATAGGTAAATAGCCAAAGCAGTTTTTCGTTTTTGGGAAGCAACCCCCCGCCATACGCGGGCGCTGGGGCGCCCGGGAAGGCCCAAGCGAGCGCGAGAGCTCTGTCACAAGCGACATCTAGAATGCGCAGTACTTGAAAGAGTGACAGACTTTCATGAGCGAGTCCTGTGCTGAGCAGCGTGTGCGCCGCGCCAAAGAGCGAACCGACGCACAACGCCCGTGTGAAGACAAATCACACTCAGGCACGGCCGCGCATAACAGCAAGCTGACGACCCATAACCTCAGACAAACCAACTCGCCACCGACAAGGGCCGAAGGGAGACACATAGCCAAACACCACCTTGAAAACCGACTTGCGTGCTAGCAGGCGCACCGCTACGCGACCGGCGCACCTGGCCGCGTGTCTGAAGCATCTGGCGACCCGAGCAACATCACGCGGAAACCTCTCGAGCTCATCGATCCAAGCGCTAACGCGTGAAATGCGTTGGATCTTGAGACTGACAGGAAACCGACACCACGCGTGGGATGCTGGATGAGCCTCTGCGACGGAGATTGCGCACCAACCCACGACACCGAGGAGATCTTTGAGAGACACCTGATGTGACCACAAACAATCTCTTTGGCTATCCGCGGACACGAGCGCGTGTGTAAGCCGTTTGTCCGGCTGTCACGACAAGCCCTGACTTTCCCAGCCGCATCCATATTCAGGACGCCAGCTCTTATGTTGTTTGTCTAGCCAACCATGAGAGTGCCCACTGGGTACTGGGCGATGACCGGGTCGGCCGTCAGGATCTGCACGTCCAATGCCCTGGCCTGCGCCACGAGCAGCCGGTCGAACGGATCGCCATGCAGCATGGGAAGATCGGCGACCGCGAGGGCGTGGGTGTGCTCGACGGCCAGCGCCTCGGCACCAATCGCACGCAGACGAGCGGGCACGTAGCGTTGCGGGTGCTCGGGCAAGGGAAGCCTGCCGAGGGCGTACTTGATCGCAATCTCCCACGAGACAACCGCCGAGACGAGCAATTCGTTGCGCATGTCTTCTACAGCCGGCAACTGCTCGCCCAACCGCTCGGGCTCGGTCTGCATCCACAGAAACACATGTGTGTCGAGCAGGATCCTCATTGGAGATGTCCGGCCCCTCTCGTCTACAGCTCCGGGTCTTCGAACGTGCGTTGCAGCTCCACCGGGAGCGGATCGTCGAAACCATCGGGCACGACCCACTTCCCCCGGTCGATGCCAAAGCGCCTCTCGGACTGACGACGTACAGGCGTCAAGGTGGCCACCTCCTCGCCGCGACGGGTGATGACCACCTCCTCCCCAGCTGCCACCTCTTCTAGCAAGCGTGAGAGATGTGTCTTTGCCTCGTGCACTCCAACAGACTTAGTCATGGACTTAGTCTATCATTGCAGCCGATGGATCTGAACCAATCCGCCACGTAGTGTTTGCTCCATGCGACTCTTTAGCCAATCAGGCGTGCCGGGAATTTCTCTAGATAGCAGTAGCTTTGCGCTAACTCAGCCACCAACCACTGATGAGACTCGTGGGGAGCCGCCAAGACCTCCACTCGAGTCCTGAGGGTGTTCTGACCTGTGCTCTGAGAAGTCGCAAGATTTGGCCTCCGCACAACGATCTTGATATGGAATCGCAGTCGAGCAGGGCCTCTTCCCTCGCCTGTCCCCTGCGCCGCGGAGATCAAAAGGGGAATGCAGGACTGGGCCGCAAACAGACGTAGGAGGGCTGCTAGGCCGTCGCTGACGAGCTCGTGGCTCGATGCGAACCTAGACAGACCCGCCAGTCCGCTCCCTGGAGGCGGGCGAACAGTCTCCGAACATCATGTTCATGCCGCTAGTGCAGGCAGCGACTCGCCCCCCGCCGGACCCACCGGCACCAATGGCCCCCGAGGGTACCGGCCTTCGATAGCCGAAGACCTCAAGCACCGACCTTCAGAAGAAACATCCAGTACTCAGGAACCTCGAACATCGCCTCGACGGAACGCTCGATCCAGTGTCAGAAATCTACTTCGCCAAATCCACCGATGGGCAGCATCGGAAGAGGTTCGGGACCGCCGGTCTGATGCCCGGCTGTTTCAGCTCAGCGCGAACGCCATGCTCAGGAGATCACTCGCGAAAAACGCGCGCAAGCTCCAGCGTGAAGCCGCTGAGCAGCTCGCTTGAAAGATTTTCTCCCTCGCTGAATACCTGGTCCGGGGCGTCCGGACGAACCTGGATGATCGTGCGCGCATCGGGGTCCACGAGCCACAGCTCGCTTACGCCCGAATCCATGTACAACTCGCGCTTTATGCCTTCGTCGTTGGCCCGCGTCGATGGCGAGAGCACCTCGACGACGAGATCGGGGATGCTCTGCATCGCGCCTCGCGACACGGCCGAGCGGCGCTCGGCGCTCCACCAAGAGATGTCGGGTGCCGGGCGGCTCCCGTCGGGAAAGGCCACGAACACGTCCTGCAGGACGAGACCTTCGTCGCTCGTGTCCTCCTGCCAGCGGCGCAGCGCGACATGCAGCTCACCCCGTGCTGCGGATGAGGTGCCTCCCTCGGGCGGCACTAGCACGGCCTCACCGGCGATGAGCTCGACGTCCAGGGACCAACCCGCGTTTTCCTGCAGCGCGTCGAATTCGCCAGGCTCGACGTGAGGATGAACGACAGTGGCCACCGGCCCCATGATAGACGACTGCAAGGTCGAGCTGGAGCCGGTATCAAGCCCTTTCGCCGGCGCCACCCTGGCGCCCCGCCGTACGTTTTGGCGTCGGTCGCCCTCAAAAAAGGGGTCGCCGCGGCAGAAGAGGGAATTCCATACAGGTTTTATTCCGACGCTTACAAAGGAACTACTTCTTCTCTTCCTCTCCTATAGGGAGATTCTCAGTCTTTCTCCATTTGGTATCCAGACCTGCGTCTGGCGTGTGTCCCCTATCTCTGGGGATCTCGGGAGCTCTCTCTATGCGCAGTGTTCCCTACGAGATCAACTGCTCTGTGTGCCCTGATTCGAATACCCTCGGCCGGGAGGATGGGCCAATCAGAGAAGCAACGGGAAGATCATCCTCAGCCTCGACCAACAGCCAACCGCTCAAATCAAACGCTCACAGCCGCAAGGAGGCAATCAACCTCTGAGCCCTCAGATTTGAACTTATATGCACCCTCCGTGAAGGGTCTTTCGTCGTTCGCGCACACCCCGCCGTTTGTGAGCGATAGCGTGAGGTTGCCAGGCCCTGTGAAGGTAGCACTCGCTGGTGCGGTATCTATCGCGCCACCCCGCGCGGCATGGCACGCATCACCTTCGCATTCCACGGCGCGAGCAGGCAAGCGGTCGATGAGGGTTGACACACGCATGCGAGTCACGATAGGCAACGAATGGGACGGGACACCCGATCGGAACACCAATGCATCCGCGAACCCCCGTATTTACGGGCCGCACACCCGAAAAGTTGGCGCGATTGCGCTCTTGAGTCAGCGGGTTCACTCACAGGAAACTGGTTATCGATCGTTGCTCACCGATGTCCCCGTAGTCCGGTACACTGGAGTCATGAAAGTTCTGACGTGGCCAACTCTGGATGAGGATCACCAATGGCTCACGGCCGCGCTCGAGAAGGATCTGCTGGAGAGCAACCAGACTCCTGAGGAACTCAGAGCGGAAGCCCAGCGCGTTCGGGCCGAAGCCGAGCAGGCCGACGTTGAGGTGGTTCGCGAGGCTTTGTTGACGCTGGCTGCGAACTTCGAGTCGGTGGCCGCAGACCGCCTCGCGGCCTGAGCCGTTTACAGGCGACGGGCTACTTTCAGCAGACGAACGAGCTCCGCGACGACCTGATTCTGGCGGAGGAGAAGTGCCTCGAGTTGGGGAGCGACTCGCTAAAGCGAAGCTCGAGCGTCCGGGCAGTGAGCTCGGCCTTAGGAGGATCGAGTAGCTCCTGTTCGGACCATTGGCGGGCCAGAACGAACCAGTCGCGGGTCAGTGCCGGCATTTGGTGGAGAGTGATACTGACGGATTCGTCGAGCAAGCTGTGGGAGCGCTCGTTGACGGCGTCGAGAGCCAGGAGCTGGCGATGGAGGAGGTAGGCGTGCTGGTGGCCGTAGGTGGCCGCAAGCCGGTAGCGGTTGACCTGCTGAAGAGGCTCGGGACGGGCGGGAGATCCAGGGCTTTCGGTCATCGCGACCCGCAGTTTTGCAGGCGGGACTGACTGGTGAGCACTGACGAGGCGGTCCACCACCTCCCCCAGTTCACCGCGGATCCTTCCTATCGCTGCGTCATAGACACCAAACGACCGGCCTAGCAAAGGCACGCCGGTTCGACAATCGTCTGACTGAGCGGTGGTATGGTCGGTCTGTGGCGGCGTGGGTGGTGTGTTGGGAGGGATGCGTTGGTCGTTTCGATCACGGTTTCGGGGGGTGCGCCGGCGTGCGTTGCCCTTTCGGCCGGACGGCGTGCCTTGCCTTGCGGTCGGGCTAGGTGTTTACAAACCGCCCGTTACTTACGCGCTAGGTCGTTTCGATCACGCGTTTCGAGAGGTGCGTGGGATAGATGCAAAAGGGTCTATAAATCTCTTCCTCTCCTATAGGGAGATTCTCAGTCTTTCTCCATTTGGTATCCAGACCTGCGTCTGGCGTGTGTCCCCTATCTCTGGGGATCTCGGGAGCTCTCTCTATGCGCAGTGTTCCCTGCGGGATCAAACTGCTCTGTGTGCCCTGATTCGAATACCCTCGGCCGGGAGGATGGGCCAATCAGAGAAGCAACGGGAAGATCATCCTCTAGCCTCGACCAACAGCCAACCGCTCAAATCAAACGCTCACAGCCGCAAGGAGGCAATCAACCTCTACGCTCTCACTCCACCCAACCGACCACACCCAACGCGCCCACCACGCCGACTCCGACTCACCACGACCGACTCACCGCCCCGCCCTCGCGCGCCGCCTCCGTGGGTGCTTGGAGCCTGACCGTCTGTAACGGGCTCGAGACTTGAACTTATACGTACCCTCCTTTGAGGGTCTTTCGTCGTCGCACACACTCCGCCGCTTGCGGTGTTTGTCTGAAATTCCTAGTGGTGCCGTGGGGTTGACGAGCTCCTGTGCTGTGGTTTGGGCGACGGTTTTCGCTGGTGTCGGTTTGGTGGTTGGGAACGGCGCGAGGTTGCCGGGCCCTGTGAAGGTAGCACTGGCTGGTGCGGTATCTATCGCGCCACGCGCGGGAGATCACACGCGCGAGACCACGGAACGGTGGTAGAACAAACCCACAATCAAGGTTCGGTAACACAGAGACATTGCCCCAGATACGTTACGCAGCGCCTGCGACGGAACACTCGACCGGTGGCGACGTCGGCCGCTGAAGCGCCAGCCGGATCGGGTAGTGAGGGAGGGGTAGGTGAACATGACCCCGACCCTAACACGAACACCCGTTCGATCACTGTCCGAAGCTCGAGAAATTTGCGAGAGATACTCAGAAGCCCAATGTTTCCGGCCATACGCCCCAAAACTTGGCGCGAAAACGCTCTTGGGTCCCTCTGGTCGCTCCTCGATTCGATCTTGGCCTCAGAAGGTACGCACCCGTTGAGACGGGATGGTCGAGCGGGAGCAGTTCTTCTTCGCCACAACGTGACGGAACTGTCCCAAGAGGCACCTAGCCTTGTTGCATGTGGAAAAGCCCGATATCCGCCCTGATCAACTTCTGCTTCGGGCCGTTCCCGCTTTCCTTCGCCTCCCGCACGACCGCCGACTGTTGCGCCACAATCAAACCATGACTATCCCGCTCTCAGTAGACGACCTCTTTACAGTCGGAGTGAGCTTCGATCTGTTGGGTGGATATCTGCTCGGACGCGGTCTTCTTGCTTCCTCACTAGATATCGCGCGACGCAACACCTCTTTGTTCGGCCGAGGATTCAACGCCCCAGAGGCCGTAAGCCATATCCGATCGCGCGCAGATGCCGTTGCTGGTCTTCTGTCTTTGGCGATCGGATTCCTGCTGCAGGCGGGCGGCTATGTCACGCTGATCGCCGGGGCGACTGTAGATACTGGCGCGATTCGTGCGTTGGCCGCCACCGGGTTGGCCCTCGGAGCTTTCCTCGTAGCTTTTCTAGTCTTCCGGCGGATACAGGTAAGGCTGGTGTGCCACTACACGGTACAGGTCGCGCGTGCCAATCCTATGACTGGTCTTATGGACGCGCATCCCGATGGCGAAACTCTCATCGCACTCGCTCATCAGCTTGGATTTCCCCGCTTTATCGAAGTCTTGCCCGATCGCACGATGGGAGACATGGACGCTTACGCACGAGAACACTTCGGTGTGGAGCGGGTTGCACAACGTTACCCTGCAGATCTGCCGGTTCCCCTTGCGTTCGCCGAGTAAGAGTAGATCATTCGCGAGTGCTCGCCGGCGAGCGTAGTCTGTCGTTCATATCGTCGATAATTGAACGATGGACGCTGCGGTCATCAGCGGAGCGAGCGCTATCGGGGGTGCATTGGTCGGAGCACTCGCTGGCGGAATCGCGGACTGGCGCCTCGAGCGCCACCGTAGTCACCTCCGAGCCAAGGCCGGTGCACGGCTACTACGTGCCGACCTGTTGACCACCGAGAAGAGGCTGGAGGCAGCCATTCGCGAGTTACAGTGGTGGCCGTTCTACAGCATGGACATGCAACCATGGGACGACTACCGCGACGTACTGGCCGAAGCGCTAGACACCAAGTCATGGGTCCATGTCTCACAGTCCGCGCTTGAGCTTCAGGCACTCAGCGAGGGGATGCGAAAGGCCCCGACGACCGACCCGACCGCGCCTCGTCAGACCACCAGAGGCGCGGCGACGAACATGCTCACCATACGCAGTAACGCCATTCAGGCGTTCAACGCTCTTGGGGAGTTGGCGGACGATGACGAGAGACTGTCGCCGTCTGACCCACCCGAGATCGGAGAGACAGCCGGTATGGATTAGACGCGTCGTAGAAGCCGGACGATTCGCTTGCCCGCGACGATTCGGGCGCGGCGCGCGGGCTGGGACGGGCCGGTCGCCGGCGTGCCGCTGGTGTGCTAGGGTTTGTGGCCTAGTACATAACTTGGCGCTTAGGCTTCGTGCCGAACGCCGCATCCTATGGGCACCTCACGGTGCCCATAGCGCGTTCAGGGGTCGGCTTGAAGCTTTGCTACATCGACGAGTCGGGTGGTTTCGAGGCCGAGGGTTCGACGCCGGACGCAACCCCGTTGATGGTGCTGCTGGGTCTGATCGTTGACCACGAGCAGCTGCGGGCACTGACTCGCGGCTTCCTGGAACTGAGGCAACGCTTCTATCGGAGCTCGCTGCCGCCCGGCAGGCCGATCCTGGACGTGTTGCTGGACGAGCTGAAGGCAGTACGATTCGCCGCAACCTGAGATCCCAAAAACGCAACGATCGACGGCAAGCGATCAGGTTCCTGGACTGCATCCTGGATCTGCTGATAGCCAGCGACGCCAGATTGATCGGCCGCGTTTGGATCAAGGGCCAGGGCGAGGCGCTTGACCCGGTTTCGACGTACACCTTCGCCGTACAGGACATCGCCAGGCACTTCGAGCACTATCTCGCTTCCACCGAAAGCCTGGGCATCGTCATCTGCGACGCTCGCCAACACGCGCAGGACATCCTGGTCGGCCATTCGGTCGTGACGCAGAAGAACCAACATTCCGGGGACGCCCTGCCGCACATAGTTCACGCGACAGTCTTCGGTCGAAGCCAGAACTATGCCGGAATGCAGATCGCGGACCTGATCGCCTCCGCGGTGTTGTTTCCCGCCGCGGCACACACGTACTGCACCGGGTACGGGCAGAGCGTTCACAATTCCGAACACTACGAAGCGATACGGATCGCGCTGCGCTCCAAGATCAAGCACCTGCGCTACGGATACCAAGACACCGCCGGCAAGTGGCGCGGCGGTTTCACCGTAAGCGACCGGCTTGCTCACCGTCCAAGCAGCCTACTGTTCCAGTAGCGGTGAATACGCATGGCGGCTCCGCTGCGTCCGGGAAATCGCCACGGCAGCCCGGAGAGGTGCTCGGGTGGCGCCTGAGCTTCTATGAAGCTATCTGCAAGACATTTAGACATCCGCCAGGGTCGCAGGCCTGATGCGACGGTTGTTTTGGCTTCGCAGACCCATATCTGGGGGTTTGAGGGGGAGGAGATCTTGGGACTGAGAATCTCCCTATAGGAGAACAAAAGGGTCTATAAATCTCTTCCTCTCCTATAGGGAGATTCTCAGTCTTTCTCCATTTGGTATCCAGACCTGCGTCTGGCGTGTGTCCCCTATCTCTGGGGATCTCGGGAGCTCTCTCTATGCGCAGTGTTCCCTGCGGGATCAAACTGCTCTGTGTGCCCTGATTCGAATACCCTCGGCCGGGAGGATGGGCCAATCAGAGAAGCACTGGAGAGATCAACCTCTGCCTCGACCAACAGCCAACCGCTCAAATCAAACGCTCACAGCCGCAGGAGGCA
>CAVQZJ010000019.1:0-110357 GCA_963718425.1 uncultured Solirubrobacterales bacterium | reverse complement strand
CTCGCCACGGCCTTCCGGTGCGCCGCTTCGATCTGCGCTCGGCGGTAGGGGTCAGATAGCGCCCACAGCGCGGAGACGTCCTTCGGCGGGCTGTACGTGAGGTCAACACCTGCGGTCCTGGTGCCGTCAGCCCCGGTCGGGCGGATCGCCTGCTTCGTGACCGGATTGAAGCCGTGCATCAACGGTCGGAGGTCCTCCAACTTCACCGGCTCACCGGGCGCAAGGCCGAATCTGGCGAGCATGTCGGGAGAGCCGTGCCACTGTGTTGGAACGAAACGGTCGCCGTCGCAGTTCTGGTAGTCCGCGCGGGAACGTTGGGACACCAAATATTTCGCCCAGCGTGTCGCGGAGCTCCCCGGAATCTTGTGAGTCGTTTGCATCTCACACCGAACGTAACTCTCACCGAAATCAAGTTCAAGGGGGGTGTAAACTGTGAAAAACTCACACAAACCAAAACGCACTCAGAGTAAGAAAGTTAAAGACCCAGCTCCGAAGGTGCGTATAGTCTGCGCTGTTTTGAGGTGACTGCAAGGACGCAGGAACCGGTCACTGCCCGGAGGGCGGTAACTGTCTTTCGAGCCCCGTAGGGGCGTCTACTACCAGCGCCTACAGGGCGCGTGGTCGGGGAGCGAAGCGGTCACAAGACGTCAGTGTGCTGACGTTGCTTTCAGCGCCGGAGGCGCGTCTCTCTTCCAGCCCGAAGGGCGCTACCTGTCGTTCTCCTGACTTCATGGATGCCCTCTCAGGGGGTCTTTCGAAATAAGGCCGAACGGCCCGTGCTGTGGCAGCGTCAGCGGTCACAAGACGCAGTGTGCTGCTGTTTGTTTTCGGCGCATCAACGGGCGGGGCTTTCGCCCCGCCCGTCTTTAGCTGGGGTGCTAGCTTGCGAGCGCCTCAGCGTTCTCCTGCTGGGCCGCCTTGAGGCCCAGCAGCCTTTCGATCTCGCGGCTGGCGGCACGCCGGTCGCGAGGCTTCACAATCGTCTCGCCCGTCTTTCGGGCGAGGTTCTCGATGAAGTCCAACTGCTTGTCGGTTGGGCTGTCTGTGTAGCTCATGTCGTGATCCTTTGGTCGTTGATTCGAGCTCTTTTGAGCTCGTGCGCCCCTTTGATCACGCCCGGATGGGTGTCAAGCGATTGATGAACAGCAGGCAGTGCCCCCACCTGAAGGGTGGGGGATCCTCAATCGCTTTACGGCCGCAGGCCGACCGATCCACGGGGAGGGCTCCCACGGGAGGGTGTGATACGCCGTCCGTCGTACCCCTGCCCAGGCGCACGCCGTGGGCTACCAGCGTCAGCGTCAAAAGACGCAGTGCGCTGACGTCGTTCTCGCTGCCTCGTCTTCGCTGTTACGCGGCGGTCCACCGCGCGATCCGCTTCGAGGCGGGCTCGGTGCGTCTAAACCGGGGCGGCCGAAGGGCGCCGGCCGTGAGCGGGTTGCACGGCATCCGGGCGTCTGATCTCGCGTCGCGCCGGCGGGCGAGACTACTCTACGTCTATGAAGATCTCACCGGGACTGCGCGCGTTCGGAGCGCTGTTCAAGGACATCAGGGCGGCGTTGGTCGCGATTGTGGTGGTTGCGGCCGCAGCGGGTGGGGTTGCTGTTCTTGACCATCACGTCAGAGTTCGCGCAGGGGTCGCGATCCTCGTAGTCGCCGTGGTTTTTGTAGCACTGGTAATGCTCGACTGGCTACGCTTTCGCGAACGTGAGCGAGTAGTCCGTGTGCAAGGTGCGCTGGATGAGGCTCGACACGCGGCGAGCCAAGCTGCCGCAGAACGGCAACCGAACCCCGCGGCTGAGGAAGTGCTCCGTCTGATCGGGGCACTTCGCGGGACATTGGAGCGACGCGCTCAGCCGTACGGTGGGCACACTTCGACCCTCGACGCGAGCACCGATGAGATCATGCGCTCGCGCGATCTCGTCGGTCGGGTGAGGGTCTTGATCGGTGGCATTGATGAGAGCGCAGCAGATCTGCTGCGTCGGTTCGAGAACCCAACCGACGCCGGGTGCCCGAGTGTTGCAATGCTGCTCAGTGGTGTTGACCACATGGAGGCGCTCGTCACGAGTTGGGGGCTGCGGTGTGAGCATCCGGGCCCCGCGCCTCCGACATCGGCACGACAGATCGCCACCACACCTACTCACACGGTGGTTATTTCCCATGGAGGCCCGGCGACCGATCAGGAGACGCCACCCCCTCCGAGTTGATCTGGGCCGCTCGTGCTCTGGTTGGCAGTGGTCGAACTCCGATCCCTGCGTCTCAGGGACGGCTAATCTCTGCCAGAGACTCGCGGGCGACGTCAGGTAGGGACATCTCGCACGCGCGAAGGTAGTAGCCATAGCGCCAAGCGTAAGCGAGATCCTCGGCGCTAATACCTTCGATCACGCGGTCGGCGCCCTCCGGCGTCGTAAGCACGCTGTTGACCATCGACGCGCACATGGCCGCATGTACGTCGTGCCCCGCTCCGACTGGCGCCAACCAGCTGGCGGGCCCAGGATCGTACGGCGCTTTGACGCTCGCGTTCATAAGTATCCCGGCTGCCCCGCAGACGTTGGAGAACCAACCCTCGCCCGAGGTCTCTTCGATCATCATCTGGAGCATGACGCTGGTCAGTTCGGCGTTGCTGTCCTCCAAGCCGAGGTCCTCGAACTCGACGACTCGAAGCTGGTACCCGAGCTTCGCGGCCACCAAGGCCGCTTCTGTTTGGTCGCGCGTGCCTTCCGCATTTTCTTCGCCACGCATTTTGAGCACGGTGTTAGAGAAGCTGGAAACCTCTGCTAGATAGACCCAGTGCGGTACGGGATTCTCGACCCGGTCGGCCGCCTGTTGGCAAAGCATCAAGTACCAACTCTCGGTGCGCTCCATGGGCACGGCGACGTACTTGGTGTCATCCGGGGCGGAGGAGGTCAGCTCTCGGGCAAGCTTCTTAGCACGGCGACGATCCTTATCCCAAAGAGCCCTCATCTCGCGAAACCTATCCATACGAAGTCCAACTTCATAGTCCAGTGAAACCGTGTCGGGTGCGGGAGAGGACGCCGTCCGTGGCGTCGGTGTAGTCCACGTGGCCCGCCGGATCGACGGTCAGGATGAGCCGCCACTGTGCGCTGATCGGCGGTGCTGGCCCTGGCGAGCGCGGCTTCCAAGGAATGGCGAGAGCATCGAGATCGCCCTCTCGCGTGATCCTGGCACCAGCGCGGCTACTCGACCACGCGCGGCCCATCGACGCCGCGTCCGCTTGAGCCGCAAAGATCAACCGCGGTGCCACCGATCATCGTGGAAGCGGCGGAAACGTGGCCTGCGGTCATCGCGGGGCTCATTTCGGGCTTGGGTGCGGCGGTGATCGTAGCGGTCGTGACGCTGAAAGCCGCGAGGAAACAGCGGGAGAACGACGTCACGCTGGCTCAGCAGCAGCGGGATGCAGACGCGGAGCGGACGGAAAAGCAGCTCGCACACGACCGTGACATGCGGGACCTCCAGTACCTACGCGAGACGCTGGCCCCGATCGCGGAGCACGCCATCGGTTGGGATGCCTTCACATCGCTGCACTTCAATCTGAAGCAGGCCGGAGGGTTTGAGTTCGAGGCGTGGAGAATGGCCGCCCTGCCATTGGTGGATCAGGTCGGAAAGGCGACGGAAAGGCTTCGACGAGACGGCCGTGTGCTCGTACTACTGCTCGGCCCGGAAGCCGAGGTTCCTAAGTGGCTTCACGAGATGGCGAACGACGGTAGCGCACTGATCCAAGTCGTCCGGGAACGCGTGGAAGCCAAACAGACGACGCCAGAGATCGCGGCATCTATTGACAACATCTGGGTGAAGTTCGGGTCCGACCAGGCGCGGTTCATCGAACACGCCAACAAAGCGGTGCGGTTGGGCTCGGACTAGTCGTCCGACGGTACGCGGTTCAACGCGCGCCAGCCGGCATCGTAGTTGCCGAGTCCAGGCGTGGCGGTCGTCAAGCCCAACATGGCAACGTAGGTCTGCATGACCGGCTCCGGCATGTCCGCGACGGTCTTCCATCCAAAGTGATTCATCTCCTCAGCCAGCCCCTGGAACGTGTCTTGGTAGCTGGCACCGTGGCCTACGACGCTCAAGTCTCCGCTGGCAAGCCGCCCGATCTGCTCCCGGTCTAGGTCGATGAGCCGCATACGTTCGCCTGACACGAGATGAAGATCATCGATCTCTGGCTCGAGCTGGTTGAACGACGGCATGTCTTTCCATCTCGCCGAGATTGACTACGGCCCCTGGCACGACACCGAGAGGGACTTGAGGGCTCCTATGGGCGTCCTCTTACCTTTGAGGAACTGCCTGAGCGTTCAGCGTGCCGGGTAGCGGACTACTTCGAGGACGCCGACGTTGCTGAAGAAGACCGGCACGAGGAGTTCATCGACTGGTTCTTCGACTCGGCTGAGCGACTACGACGAGCGCTCCAAACGATCGACCTAAACGCATCTGGATAGACACTGTTGGCAACGGTGGATGGGAGCAGGCGAGCCTGGCGCTTAGTGGCCTTACGCTGCCAGTTGCTATGCAGGTTTACGAGGGGCATCAGCGGGGCCGTGAGAGCCATCACGACGAATAAATCTGGACGTTTGCAAGCGGAGTAGCAGTCGTGCCATATCTTGAGCATTCCGCCACGAGGGGTTGCCGATCAATCTCCCTAGCGCATATCCATTTGCCGCCTGGACTTTCTTCACCATGCGCAAAGTAGAATTCGGCGACACTGTGCGCTTCCGAGCAGTTAGCTCTCCCGCTTACGCGAACGATGTCGCCGTTAGCGAGCGCTTCTTGACATTTTCCTGATGAGCGCGCGGATTCCCGTTTGAGCGGCGGTCTTGGGGTCGTCTTTGTGGGCTTGACGACCGGCGGCGGTTGTGACGGTTGTACGGATGTTCCATGAGACGTCGTTGAGGGTCCCGCGCAGCTTGCGATGACGCTTGACGGGTCTCCTTCCCAAGCCACGTAGACAACATCGCCAGCGCTCTGGGATTGCAAAGCGGCGGCTGGGCGTGGCGGTAGCGTCGCTCCCGCTCGTTCCATCCTTTCTCGACTTTCCGTGCCCTTTTGTTCGCTCTGTTCGTCAGTCCTTGTCACCAATTCCACAGCGGCTCTAGCGGCGGCATCGTTTTCGTAGACCTCGAACCATGCAGCGATGCCGACGGACGGCCGCGAGAGGACAAATGCTTCGATCGGTCCTTTGGGCGCGCTAGGGGCTGCCGACAGCCCGAGCTCCGTAAGGTCAGCATCTGGGGACTTTTGATGTGCGCCCAGATCTGGGATCGCGTTGTAGCCGGCTTCCTGAAGGCACCTCTTGACCGTTTCACGGGTGGGGGGTGAAACCGTCGCGCTGGTGGTCACGGTTGTGGTCCTCGTGGCGGCAGTCGAACCACAGGCTGCGATTCCCACGCACCCGCTCAGTGCTGCGACGCTCGCCAGTGTCCGCAGTGGCGTCATAGCTTCCTCTTAGAGCAGGTCGTCAAGCGGGCGGAGTTCTGACGACTCGTCGCCAAGTAGGCGCAGACGGCCGAAGTGGCGAAGTCCCCAGGCTTCATCGAGGACCTGGGCAGTGGCTTGAAGCTCTGCCTCGGGTACGCAGATGACCAATTCGCGGCTGAGCACTGTCAGCACGCCGATCTGGCCGAGACAATCTCTCACGTCGGTGGCATTGCGCTTGGCATCACCGTAAACACGGAGGCGTCCCCTGCGAGTCTCTACATCAGGACGAAACCAAAACTTTGACCATGGCCAGCGCCGCACCTTCTCGGGCTTGGGGTGTCCGGCTGCGTCAACGGCTCTCACGTCATCGCCGCGCGCCACAAGCGTGTCGGCTAGGTGGCGAACTAGCCTCTTGTGAAGTTCCCCCTCAGCCATACAGTGCCGAGTCTAGCTACGCGCGACGTCTCTTGCCGTGTCCGGAACGCCGGGGGTGGCATCAAGCGGAGCGCTGTCATTCGCGCGGAGGTCACAGGGTCCGCGATGGCTTGCCTTGACGAACCTGTAGAGGGCTGGCTTGCGACCTGTGTGGCGCGGACGGGCAACGCCCACGAGAACGATGGGAATAAGGTCAGCACCCTGATCGCGAGAGGTCCGTTGCGCTACGACTCGCGTTACATCCTGGATTGAAGCCGGTTAGAGGCGGCCGATTAGCGGGGTCAAGTGACCCGCGGAGTGTCTTCGTCTTCCCGCCAGCGGACTTGACGCCGCGGCGCTGATCCCTTTACCTAGCCCATAATTGCTCGTCTTCGGCAGGTTCCTGCCGAAGTGAGTGCCCATCTTTTTGCGTTCGCGCCCTCGGGTGGGCTCCTTCTTTGCCACTACACCCGGAGCACCCCGCGGCGCTGTAGTGCAGTTGTTGTTTGAGGCGGCCCGCAGGGCCGCCGCTGGTGGTTGTGGCAGGGGTGGCCACCTCTCACCCGATCTCTCTGAGCGCAGTGAACTCGTCGATGTGGTGGATGTGGACCCAGCGGCTCAGCTCGGCCGGTTCGAATAGAAGCTGCCCGTCGATCAGGTAGTGGGGGACGAGCTTGTGCTTGGCGGCGAGTTCGAGGGAGGTGGCGGGGAGCTTGAGTGCTCGGCAGGCTTCGGTCATGTCGATGAGGGTGACGAGTGTTCTGTTGTCGTGTCCGCTTCTGGTCCTGATCTCTGATCGTAGGAGGGTGCCTGTGAATCCCCGGGGATGGTTGCTTCTTGATTGCGCGTAGATGTAGTACATCTGGTTACCTCATGTGTGAGTCCTTTTGCCTTTTGCTTTTGAGAGAACTTTCCAAAAACAAACTGCCCAACAGGGGCTGTCTCCTGCACACGAATGTGTGAGATAATCAATTGCCGTTGGGCAGTGGTCTCACCGTGGTAACTTCTGCAGTTCTTGATCTGATTAGGTCCCTACCCTCCGAGGTCTTTCTGAGTAGTCGGCGGGCCGCTGAGGGTGTCGGCTGTGGGCGTGACCAGCATGGTTGCGGCATCATTACTGAATGAGCTTGACTAGCCTCATCCGTGCTGGCCGTGGTCCAGTCTGGGACTGGTTCCAGACTAATTTCCCCGAAACGCAGAGGCTCTGCACGAGCGCCAACCGTGAGCTCCGCGGTGGCGGCACTAAGGAGCCTTGCGCCGTGCCGCCGGTGCCCGGGACCGACCACGGATTGGTGGGGACCGCAGTCGGCTACTTGCTATCTGCCCACCTGCGCCCAGACGCACTTGATCACACGGTCGCCACTGAGGGCGCGCGACGGCTCGATCGTCCGCTACGTCGAGTGGGGGTCATGCCGAGCGCCATCGAGCGGGCCGTTGTAAGTCGTGTAGCTGAGCTGGCGCCCTGGCAGGCGAGGCTTGGGTCGCGTGAGCGGGCTGAGCTTTGTGGTCTAGTTGGCATTCTCGCCAGCTTCGAGCAGTACTACCGCGCGGGTCCGAGGGTCGTAATGCAGATCGGGGTGCCAGTACGCGACCATGGCGGCGACCTGCGGGAACTTGCGAGGGCTGTCGTCAACGAGCCGACCATGCGGGACCTCGACAGACTCGGGCGCGTAACGGTCGAAGACCACCTGAGCATCCGCGAAGCGAGCCAGCTTTACATCGGGCCGGGCTTTGCGCAGAGCCTCCCACTGGGCGGTGCCGATGCCGACCTGATCTACAACAGGACGCTTGTAGACCTGAAGTCCACCGCGCAGGCTAGGGTCATCGGCCGCGATGAGGTCTGGCAGCTGATCGGCTATCTATTGGCCGACACCGATGACAGGTACAGCATCGTTCGTGTCGGCTTCACGGCCCTTCGGCGCCGCCGCTCGATCTTCTGGCTCGCGGACGACCTGCTACGCGAGCTTGCTGGGCACCCAACCGCACCGCTCAAAGAGCTACGCGAAGGCTTTGCGACCCTTCTTAGCCGTCGGCGCAGTGAGAGGGTGCGAGCATACCGGGATCTACCCAGTGAAACCCCTTGTCCACGTGGCAGTCGGGGCGTCCAGTAGCCTCCTCGCGTGGCTGTGCCGGACCCTACAAAGCGGGAGGGCTGGATGAGCCGCGGGGACCCTAAGAACACTGGCCTTCTCATGAGGGCTGCTCTGGAACCGATGGCGCGGCACTTGAGCGTTGACTACGACGACTCGTACTCGGCTTCTCCTACGACGAATGAGGAGCGGGTCTTGTACGCGCTCCGTTGTGGTCTGAGCCTCGTGATTGATTACGCCTACCCGGACCAGTGGGAGATGTTGTCCGATGGGGAGCTGTCCAAGCGAGCCTGCCGAAAGGCCGCAAGATATGTCCAAGAGGCCCTACAGCGACCAGAGGGTCAGGAAGGGATTGGCTGGGCTGCTCAGGGCTACGGCCGAGCGATGGCTAAGTTTTGGCGGCGAGCAGCCGACCCGATGACGAGGACTGGTAATGCGGTTCTTGAGGAAACCCGTCCTGGCCTGCTCATCAGCGCTAGCTATAGCGAGTCCCTGGCTGAGCTAATCGGTCAAGACTTTTCTGTGGAGGACCCTCACGAAGTCTTGAAGGAGATGGCATCCGCTGAAGCTCATCGCTCTTACGACCCCGAGAACCCTGACGCGATGATGGACCTACGTGATTACGCGGCTCGGTTTGGCGTGACCATGCAAGCGCTCGCGCTCACGATGGGTCCTGAGTTCCCGTCCTTCGAGGAGATGATTACTGCGCCCGTGGTGAGGCTCAACCCGTTCTTGGATGTGTCCACGCACGCTAACTGGGCCATCGTCGGGGAGTACTGGGTGAACCTCTGGCAGGTCCCTGTTCTCGGGTACGAGGAGATGACCCAAGTCATCGCCACGAAGCACGCCGATGGCTTCCTCGCCGGCTGAGCGGATTGCCGCTGCCTTGAGGCTCATACTGATCAAATGACTACGGATACGCTCGTCTTTGACCGCATCGTTGTGGACGCCGTGGAGTACGAGGCAGAGCTTGCCGACGGAGCCTCCTTCCTCGTCCGTGTCCGGAACGCCGGGGGTGGCATCAAGCGGAGCGCTGTCATTCGCGCGGAGGTCACAGGGTCCGCGATGGCTTGCCTTGACGAACCTGTAGAGGGCTGGCTTGCGACCTGTGTGGCGCGGACGGGCAACGCCCACGAGAACGATGGGAATAAGGTCAGCACCCTGATCGCGAGAGGTCCGTTGCGCTACGACTCGCGTTACATCCTGGATTGAAGCCGGTTAGAGGCGGCCGATTAGCGGGGTCAAGTGACCCGCGGAGTGTCTTCGTCTTCCCGCCAGCGGACTTGACGCCGCGGCGCTGATCCCTTTACCTAGCCCATAATTGCTCGTCTTCGGCAGGTTCCTGCCGAAGTGAGTGCCCATCTTTTTGCGTTCGCGCCCTCGGGTGGGCTCCTTCTTCGCCACTACACCCGGAGCACCCCGCGGCGCTCTAGTGCAGTTGTTGTTTGAGGCGGGCCGCAGGGCCCGCCGTCGGTGGTCGTGGCAGGGGAACCGGGCCGCGAGGACTTCCTCATGCCACGCTCGGCGGCGGGTTGCTACTCCGCGCGTTGGGCTTTGCGCTCTGCCTGGCGGGCTTGGCGCGCTGCCCGCTGGCGCTCGTAGTAGTGCTCTGCCCAGTCGTCCCAATGCGGGATTCGATCCTCGATAAGAAAGCGCTTGCGCTCATCGGAGATCCAGGGATTCCTATCCACCATCTCAGCGCGGCCCTCGACCTTAGACCACGAGTCTGGATCGCTCGGGTTGAGATGTGCGGACGCAGGCATGTGTAGTGCCCGAAAGCGCCCCGTTCCCACACGCCTAACCGAGATGTATCCAGTCTGCCGCGTGTCGGGCGTAATGTGGTCAAAGGTGAGCAGGGCTTGGTCTCGGCGCTCAAGCTCGGCTCTCATCTTCGCAATCTCGTCTCGATTCTCGGCCCGCCGGCCGTAGATCAAGAGATAGAACGGGACGAAGCGCCGCCGCCGCCAATTCTCGGGTATCCCGTACTGCTCAAGGAACACGAGCCGATTCGCGGGCTGATCCATCCATTCCCGCCATTGCCGGATTTGATTTAGCGCTTGTGTGAGCTCCGCGGTTTGCTGAGGGTTCTTTCCGGTTGTGACCCACTTCTTGTCGGGCCGCTCAATCTCGATCAGCACTGGACTGATCGTCCCGCTGTCGCGGGTGAGCCACATGAAATCTGGCTGCCGGTCACCGATCCCCTGCAGCTCGGGTTGAGTTATCAGTGCCTTCATGTACGCGCCGTGTCCCGCGAGTGCCATGAACGCGCCGGGCATTAGGCACGGGTGTTCCTCGAACACCGTCTGCATTTCTTTCTCGCTTTTGGCGCTATCGAGCACTTCGTGGTAGCGAGCGGTCGCGGCCTTGCGGTATTCGTCTTCGGCCTGTGTCCCTCGCTGTGCCATAGGCGGACTGCTGCGACGGGACGTACTTGTTCGAGCGGTTTCCTGGCGGGCCATCGTAAATTAGCTAACGAGGGGCGAGCCAGATACCGAACAGGAGGAAAAAGTGTTTTGGCGAGGTGGAATCCACGAGGGCAGGCCGGTGGGCAGGGAGCCGGATCATCAGCCGAAGGCGATCGAGCTTGAGCGGTTCGAGGCGCCGACACTTGTGGAGGCGGTGCGTGTGCTGCAGGCGGTGTGGCGAGAGCGCTACAGGGAGGAGCCACCGTCGGCGCTGCTCGGCGTCGAATTCGCGAGCTGATCACCGGCTGGGTTAGCGGCGTCTGCCTTGTCCGAAGTTCATAGCGGCTGGTGCGACAGCGTTGAAGTCCTCGTTGGCGGTGTCGGGCTCAGGGGCTTGTGGGCGCAGTGACTTGACCGAGGCGGGGTGGCCGCTGCTGTGGGTTAGTCGCTCGAGGCTGGTGGCGAGCAGGTTGATCGCTCCTCCGCCCTTCTCGTGACGCTCTAGCCGGCCATGGACGACTATCAGTGGCTCGGTTCTGATCGTCAGGCGGTAGGGCTCATAGAGCTTCGGGGGGACGATGACGTTGAGTGTGCCGCCGCCGTCCTCCAGCAGCAAGAAGATGATTCCGTTGGCGGTGCCGGGTCGCTGGCGAGCTATGACCAGACCCGCGACGCTGATGTTTGTGCCGTGGCGGATGTTGGGGAGCGAGGCGATTGGTGTCGCTCCCTGTTCGTCCAGCCCGAGGCGCAGGAGCTCGACGGGGTGATCGTGAATGGAGATGCCGGTGCTGGTGTAGTCACTGATCATCGCTTCCCACGCATCGGGGGCTGGGAGGTTGGGCGGTGGCTCGAGTGGCAGCTTGAGCGCGAGTTGGGATCCGTTGTTGGTGGTGTGGGCGGGTGTGGTGATCCCGAGTTGCCACAGGGCGGTGCGGCGTGAGCGAGGGCCCCCGCCGGCGAGCTCGTCGCAGGCGCCTGATCGTGCCAATCGTTCCAGGGTGTTCGTGGTTACGCCGGCGTGTGCGGCGAAGTGCTCGAGGCTCTTGAAGCCACCCGCCATCGATCGTGCCTGGACGAGCCCTTCGATGTCTTGCGCGTGTACACCCTTGATGTAGGAAAGGCCGATCCGGATGGCACCCTGATCGGTGACGGTGCACTCGGCGTCGCTGTGGTTGACGTCGGGCGGGAGGATCGTGAGGTGTTTTCGTTGGGCGTCGTGAATCAACGAGTCGGGTGGGTAGAACCCCATTCGCTGCTCGTTCAATAGGGCGCAGAGGAACTCGGCCGGGTAGTAGGTCTTCAGCCACGTTGATTGGTAGGCGAGCAGTCCGAACGCGGCGCCGTGTCCCTTCGGGAACCCGAACCCGGCGAACCCGGCGACCATGCCCCACACCTGCTCCGCCAACGGCTCTCTGACATCCGGATGGGTTTGGAGGGCGCCTTGGATGAACTGGTCTTGGTGCGCGTCGATCGCTTGCTGGGAGCGCTTGCGGCTCATCGCACGGCGCAGGCTCTCTGCCTGGCCAGCGGTGAACCCGGCGAACGCTCGGGCGACTTCGATCACCTGGTCTTGGAAGATGATCGTCCCGAGGGTTTGTTTGAGGGGCTCCTCCAATGAGGGGTGGAGGTATGGGATCTCGAAGTCCGGGTTGACCATCTGTTGTTGGCGGCGTTCGATGTAGGGGCTGACCGAGCCGCCGACGATCGGGCCTGGTCTGACGAGTGCGACTTGGATCGTGAGGTCCGCGAGGCTTTCGGGCAGGGTGCGCCGCAAGGATCCCATCTGTGCGCGTGACTCGATCTGAAAGACGCCCACGGTGTCGGCGAGCTGGATCGCCTCATACACCTTCTGGTCGTCGAACGGGATACGCGACAGATCCACTGGCTTACCGTGGCGCTCGGCGATCATCTCGACCGATCGCTCTACAGCGGAGAGCATCCCGAGGCCGAGGAGGTCGATCTTCAAGAACCCTGCATCACTGCAGGAGTCCTTGTCCCATTGCACCATCTGCCGTCCCTCCATTTGGGCGGGGACGATCGGGCAGCAGTCGATCAACGGCTGGGTCGCTAGCACCATCCCTCCGGGATGCTGGGAGAGGTTCGTTGGTAGCCCGTAGGCCTCGTCGGCGAGGCGGGCGAGCCACTCCCAACGACCCGATAGCTCTTTGGCGCCGAGGGCGGTCTGGATGTCCTTCGCGACGGTCCCCGCTCCTCCCCAGCCCTCTGATCCCCGGGCTACCCGATCGATCTCCCCTTCTGGAAGTCCCAGTGCTTTGCCGAGGTCACGGATCGCGCCCCTGGCCTTATAGGTGGGGAAGGCGGCTACGAGTGCTGCGCAGTCGTAGCCGTAGCGCTCGTGCGCGCGGACGATCAGCTTCTCCCGGATGTCCCGGGGGAAGTCGATATCGATGTCGGGCAGGCCGGTGATGTCCTCGTGCAGGAACCGGCCGATCGCCAGATCGTTCTCGATCGGATCGATATGCGACAGGCCGGTCAGATAACACACGACGGACGAGACCGAGGAGCCGCGTCCACGGCCCGGCGGCAACAGCGCCCGTACGGTGTCCGGTCCGCGGACCTCTGCCGCTACGTCTCGTGCGAGCTCGAGGATCTCGTGGTGCAGAACGAAGAACCCGGACAGCCCCAGCCGGTCGATGATCTGAAGCTCCTGCTCGAGCCGCACCTGCGCCTCCCCACAATGCTTGTGTCCCGTGGGGTAGCGACAGGTCAGCTCATCGCCACAGATTTCTGAGAGCTTGCGTGTTGCGTCTGTGCAGTCTGAGCCGGGGTAGCGGTAACCGAGGTCACGCGTGACGGTGAACCGCAAGATGTCCGCCAGCCTGATGGTCTCCGCCACGGCCTCGGGGTAGTCGGCGAAGCGTGCGGCCATCACCTCGGGGGTTCTCATCACGTGGGTGTGGTTGGGGCGAAGCTCCAGTTCGCTCGCATCAAGCGTCTGACAATGTCGCGCCGCGACCAATGCGTCTGCCAGCCGTGCCCGCATACGAGTGTGGGCGTGCACATCCCCGGTAGCGACAGTTGGCACACCGAGCCTGTGGGCGAGCCGGTCGAGCATCCGGTTACGCGCACGATCCCCACGGGCGTAGGGACGCTGCAACTCGACCCGGAGGTTCTCCGGGCCGAACGCGTCGAGTAGGCGTCGGCATGTCGGCTCGTCGTGAATGCCGTGTTCCGCGCACCCGGTCAGGCAGACCAGCCCGTCCGCGTGATCCAGGACGTCCTGGAGGGCTACGACTGGGTCTGTGGCTTTCCGGTCGTTGCGGTCTCGGGTGTGTGCGTGCGCGAGGGTGAGTAGGCGGCACAGGTTTCGCCACCCGACACGGTCACGCACCAGCAAGGTCACATGCCGCCAACTATCAGGGTGGCCGATGGTGAGCTCTGCTCCAAAGATCCCACGCACAGGTGTCTCCCGCGCGGCCATCGCGAACTCCATCGCGCCGCTCACACTGTTGTGATCGGTCAACGCGAGCGCGGTGTATCCGAGGTCGGTGGCACACCCGATCAACTCTTCCGGCGAACTTGCTCCGTCACCGAACGAGAAGGCTGAGTGGCAGTGCAGCTCAACGTATGCCGGTGTGCCAGGCATCTATGCCGCCTGTGTGGACCACCCGCCGGTTTCGAGGTCATGAAACACAACGATGCGACGGCCCCGCACGGTCACGACCTCCCAATAGCGGCGGTTGACCGGACGGTCATTCCACCACCCGTTCTGCACCACCCAGAACTCCAATACCTCCTCCACCCGCTCCCCCGCGACGACCGCTGGCTGATTGTCCCGCTCGAGCACATCAACCCGTCTCGGCTCGCCAGGCAACTGTGGACGGGTCACCCTCACGGCATAAATGGGGTGTAGGTGTAACGCCGCTCAGGCACCCTGGCTCGCGGACTCACAGGCAGTACCCGCAGAGCGGCGTGAGGGCCCGCGATCGTGCGTACCTGTCTGACGGCCTCCCTGAGCCTGTCCAACCTGGCGGCCTGCTCCGCCTCGAGCAAGGACGTTTGGTCGCCGGTCGCCGGTCCCAACACCGTGATTGTGATGGCGAGCTCTTCCGCAGGTGCCGGGATCAGCTCGAGCTTCGGTGAGACCGCGAGACGTATCCGCAACGGGCTCGAGATGGCTTCACGGAAGACCACGGTCTCACACCAGGTACCGCCCCGCTCTACCAAACGGGCTGACAGCATCACTGCCCGGATCGTCCGGCCGCGACGCTCAGGCTGCGCCAGAAGCCGATCGATGAGAACCCCGAGGGTCCGTATGAGTGCTTCCCCGGAATTAGAGTCTCCGAGCCGCATCGACTCCTCCAAACGGTCCTCGACTTGGCGGGTACGCAGCGGCTCGTCATTTCCCAACGCCAGACGCCGAGCGAGCGTGCCTGGATTACCGAAACGGTCAGCGACTCGGGCTGCACCGAGAGCCGCCAGTTGCCCCAGCGTCGATATCCCCAACTGCTCGAGAACCGGCACGAGCGGTGCTGTCTGATCCCGATATGCCAAAAGACGAACTGGCTGTGCGGCGAGGTACCGGCGGACATCCCGGTCATCGATGACCAGGGCACGCCGCGTCCGAGCCTCCAGTGAGGCGGCCAGGGCACAGAACCGTGTACCGGCGACACCGATCCGCGACGGGCGCGCTATCGCATCCCGAGCTGCTGCGATCACGCCACCCGGATCGCGATGAATCGACCGCAATCCGTCAGCCTCGAAGTAGGCAAGCCCAGGGCTGGCCGCCTCGACCTCGGCACCGATCCCTTCCAGCGCACGGACCGCCGCCTCCCACGTCTTGGCGACCCCCAACGGATCATCCGCAACCAAGACCAGCTCGGGGCAGAGTGTCAGAGCCTCACCCAACCCCATCCCAGCCATCACACCCCTCGCCTGTGCGGTCCCGGACACTTCACCAACACGCTGAGCGCCACCAGCCGTCGGAGCGATCGCCAGCGCCCGACCAGCGAGCGCCTCCGGTCCACCGGACGCCACGGTCAGCCGGAAACGGGGCAGATGAACACAAACGATCACGGCTCGATACCCCGCGCGGAACACAACGCCACGAGCTCTTCCGCCGACAGATCCGGCGCGAGCGGAAAGCGATGGAACGCCTCCCAGATCCGCAGGTAGTCATCGAGCTCCTGTCCCCGGGCTTCTCGAGCGAATCTCTGGATCCACCGGACCGTCGCGTCCCTCAGTTTTTGCGGCTGCTGCTCGACGATCAACCGGCACACTTCGGCCTCGCTCGCGAGACTCAACGACTCCAAATGGGCCGTCAAGAAAGACAGGTGCCCCGCCCGGATCGCTGCGTCGATACGCGAATACGGGATATGCGGGGCAGAGACCTCCATGGGAACACATGTTCGCACTGGAATCGGACCACCGTCAAATCACGCTCATTTGCAGGGCCAAAAGGAAGGCAGGATCTGCCAGGTCTATGCTCAGGTGTGGATGTGCGGCCGCTACACCAACACCCTCGGACCTGAAGAGCTCGGCCGGCAGATCGGCGACCGCCTCGGCGTACGGATCCGCGACAGTGCCGGGACCCGCCTCTACAACATCGCACCGACTGAACAGGTGCTGACGATCGTCGCGTCGAGAGAGCAGCAGTCCGAGGCGAAGATGCTCAGGTGGGGTTTGCTTCCTGGCGGTAAGTCGAAAACGCGGTATCCGCTGATCAACGCACGTCTGGAGACCCTGCTCGAGCAGGGCAGCTACGGAGGAGTCCGCCCGGACGGATCGCACAGGGCGCTCGTGCTCGCCGACGGCTACTACGAGTTCGTGCGAGGCGAGGACAGAAAGGTCAAGCCCCAGCCGTTTCGGTTCACCGTCGATGGTGGCCGTCCGTTTGCGTTCGCGGGTCTATGGAGGGATGGCGAGATCCCGAGTTGCACCATCCTCACATGCGATTCCGTGTCGAACGAGACCGTTGCGCGCATCCACAACCGCATGCCGGTGATCCTCGCTGAAGGCGAACTGCTCAAGGCGTGGCTCGACCCGGCCATCACCGACCGCGAGGCGATCATGCTCTGCGAACCGTTCCGCGCCGAGCGCACGACCGTCGTAGCCGCAAACCCAGCGCTCAACAAGGCCGGTGTAGAGGGGCCGGAGTTGCTTGTAGCGCCTGCTCCGTGGGATGCGGCCGGAACCACCGAGCAGCTGTCCCTGGGCTAGTCGCCGCCGTTATTGGCCCGACGGTGGTTTGAGGCCGCCCGTAGTCATGGGATGAGCTGTGGGACAAGCACCAGCACAGCCACAACGACAGCTATACCGCTCCGTGCATCATCCGCGGACCGGGCCCCTGTGCTGCATCCGGACTCTGTTCTGGGCTACCGGACCGGCCAAGTGGGCGCTTGAGTTCCGTCCATGTCGGTTGACAAGATATGTTTACGGGCTCGTGCCCGACGGGCGGAATGGAGCATTCGGACATCAAGGCCATCGACTTCTTCTGTGGTGCCGGCGGCCTTACGCGCGGTCTGCTTGACGCTGGAATCGACGTTCTCGCCGGTGTCGACAACGACGACCGGTTGCGGGTCACCTACGAGTCGAACAACGCGCCCAGTCAGTTCGTAGGGGTAGACATCAGTAGCGTTGACATTGCATCGCTTCGCACAAGGGTAGGAATCCGACGCGACGATCGTGTCCTCTACGCGGCCTGTACTCCGTGCCAGCCATTCTCGACGCTAAACCAGAAGCGAGGCAAGGATGACCGCAAGAGCCTTCTGCTGTCCTTCGCCGAGATCGTTCGCCACTCCCCCCCTGACTATGTGCTCGTCGAGAACGTTCCCGGGCTAAGCAACGCCTACGGCAAAGAGATCTACGAATCTTTCATTGAAGCGCTCGACGCGTCGGGTCTCGTGCATCGTGCTGGCGCGCTGCTAGACGCAAGGGACTACGGTGTTCCCCAAATCCGACGGCGTTTCATAATGCTTGCCTCCCGATTGGGACCCATCTCGCTTCCCAATCGTCAGCGGGGTAGGAAGCCAACCGTGCGCAGCGCGCTACAGCGATTCCCCACCCCCGTCTTCAACGGCCAGCCGTCCATTCCAAACCACATCGCCCGTCAACCGAGACCTCACCACCTGAAGATCCTTCGCGCTGTGCCCTCAGACGGTGGAAGCAGAAGCGATGTCAAAGACACGTCGATACTCCTGCCCTGTCACCAGCGAAAGCCAAATCTGCACAAAGACGTCTTTGGCCGCATGGCCTGGGACCACCCAGCGCCAACATTGACCTGCCGATGCACAGACGTCTACTGCGGCCGCTTCGCTCATCCAACAGAAAATCGCGGGCTCTCCCTCAGAGAGGCCGCAGCACTTCAAACTTTCCGTGACAACTATGTCTTTCACGGCAGCTTCTTTCACAATGCCACCCAAATCGGTAACGCAGTGCCCGTCCGGTTGGCACAACATCTAGGCGAGGCCGTACTAGCCTCGCCCGTGGCAGGAGCTCAGAGATGACCCGGAAGCCCTTCCGAATGGAGTTCGACATTGGCACGGTCAAGCACCTCGGCCTGCATATGTACTCAACGCTACCGCCAGTGATTGGCGAGCTCGTCGCCAACGGCTGGGACGCCGATGCCAAACGAGTAGAGGTCACAATCCCCAACGGAGCCCTCACCGACACATCGGAGATCGTCGTCTCGGATGATGGCGCCGGCATGTCAGACAAGCTCGTCCGCGAGGCATACATGATCGTGGGTCGCGACCGTCGCGAGGACGAAGACACCGATGAAACCACCGGTGGGCGACCAGTCATGGGTCGCAAGGGCATCGGCAAGTTCTGTGGCTTCGGTATCGCAGAGGAGATCGAGGTCGAGAGTGTCCACGCCGCCGAAACGTCTCGTTTTGCAATGAACTATCAGGCGCTCAAGGAAGCGGCGTCCAAGCGAGTCATCGAGTTCCCTCCCCTCAAACCATCTGGCAAAGTTACTCAGGGCACCGTTGTCACGTTGCGCGGCATCAAGAAGTACCGTAGTCGCAGCATCGCCATCCCCCAACTTAGACGGGGCCTTGCCCGCCGCTTCTCCGTCATCGGTCCTGACTGGGACTTCGACATCGTAGTAAACGGCGAATCGATTACCGCCGACGAGCGCGACCTTCATCGACTCCTCGGCCTTGACTCAGCAGGCAAGCCCTACCTCTGGGAGTATGACGATGTCGAGGTTCAGCCAGACTCCGGATGGAAGGTGACCGGCTGGATTGGAGCACTGGACCGCACGAACGAACTCGATGATGGGATTCAGCGCGGCATTGTCGTTATGGCACGGGGAAAGCTCGTCCAGGAGCCATTCGTCTTCGATGCGACTGTCGGTCAGCAGTATGCACTCTCGTACCTCGTAGGAGAGCTTCACGCCGAGTTCGTCGACGCCGGCGAAGACACCATTGCCACCACCCGCAACTCACTTGTCTGGGACAACGAGGCGAACGCAGCGTTCAAGGTATGGGGTCAGCGCGAGGTAAATAAGATCGCCCGCCAATGGGCCGAGAAGCGCCAGGCGGACAACCAGCTCGCACTCAACCTCAACCCCAAGTACACCAAATTCAAGGAAGAGGCTGCCGAGATTGGCAACACACGTGCGATCAAGGTCGCAGACCGACTGGTACGCGAGGTAATCAAGAAAGACGTCATCGCCTCCGACTCTGCACAGAACGACGTCATCGACCTCGCCACTGACTTTCTCCGCTTCGACGCCTTTTGGGACCTAGCAGAAGAGGTGGTCGCAGCCGATGTCGAGAAGCCGGCCCGACTCATGCAACTCTTCCGGGAGTGGGAGATGGTCGAGGCGAGAGAGATGGCGCGCGTGACGACCGGGCGTATCACCACGATCGAAAAGCTTCAAACACTCATCGACTCCAACGCGCTCGAGGTACCGACGTTGCACAACTTTCTCAAGGAGTTTCCGTGGGTGTTGGATCCGCGTTGGAACCTGATCGCCGACGAGCAGACATACAGTGACCTCTTGCGGCAGAAGTTCCCTGACGAAGATCTGCCTGAGAGTGATCGCCGGATCGATTTCCTCTGTGTTCGTGAGAGCGAGCAGCTTGTAATTGTTGAGATAAAGCGCCCAGGCACAAAGGCAGGACTCAAAGAGCTCGGCCAGATCGAAGAGTACGTCCATTTTATGAGGGATCACGTCGCCAACACCACCGACCCAGACACCAGCACCTCGGAGGTCGTCGGATACCTACTTTGTGGAGACCTCATCGGTAGTGGCCCTAACGCAGGCCAAGTCCGCCAAAAGCGTGAGACCTTGAAGAACTCAAAGATCTATATCCGACGTTATGGCGAGCTGCTCACAATGGTCAAGAACAGTCACAAGGAATTCCTCGACCGATACGCGGAACTTCAACAGGCGAGCCGTAACAAGTTGCCTAGCGACGACGAGTCTGCGTGACAACAGTGTCGGTTGCCAGGCCTGTACGGCATCGCGGAGGCTCCAGTTACCGAGGTCCGTAGTGAAGTGGTCCTGAATCCGATCACTCCCGGTTCTGGTGAGCAGGTGATCGGGACTAGATCCAACTCATAGTGGTGTTGCTGCTGACGGCGGCCACACTGCGTTCGTGTCCAAGTATTGTTACCGAGCTCTTCTGAGTCTTCTACGTACGCGGAGCACCACTGCCAATGCGATAGCTGTGAGCGCGAGCCGGCGCCGATCGCGCCGCGCCTGCCTGATTTGGCCTTCCTCGATAAGCTGGAGTAGATGGGCGCTCCACTCCCATGCGTACCGCTGAGCATCGGTCGGAGGCATCAGCTTGAGGGTCCTAGGTGGATCCCATTTGCCAGCTACCTGCACGACATATTCGTTGCCTGCTGGGTCGATGATTCTGACTTCCCCATCAAGATTCGCCATGTATTCATGGACCGTGATGGCGTGGAATCTTGCATACGCATCGATCGTAGATTGAATCTTCTCCTGGCGAATGCGGTCCTTGTATTCCATCAGGGCGCATGCGGCGCGCACCAATCCGCCCACGATCGTCAGGACGGCAGCGGTGAGCACCATCGCTTGCACCATCAGGGATTGCTCCACCCAGGAACGAGCAGACGCAGCGCTTGACGATCATTTGTCGTCTCGCGCAACGCGACCTTCCGGCCGTCAGCGTTCAGGCGGTAGTAGCGCCGTGGAGGCCGGCCCTCGTCCTCCGGGCTGATCTGCTCCCAGCGCCCGTCGAGAAGTCCTTCATCTTCTAGGCGACGCAGTACGGCGTAGGCAGTGCCAGCCCCAACACCACTTGCGCGAACAACCTCTAGCCCATAGGCCTCGTCGTCAGGCGCGTCGAGCAGAACCTGAAGGATCAGCCTGGTCTGGTGAGAGCGCTTGCGACCCATGAGTCCATGATAGCACGAAATCACACTAGGGTTGGGCTTCACAAATCAAGCGAATCGCCTACACGATTTGTCGAACTATCGGTCGGTTTGGTTAGTTTTAGCCGGCTTCATGCCGATCATGAGTCAGACGAAATCTGATACTGAACCTATAGATGCGCTGATCAAGGCAAACCGCAATGGAGTGCGGACGCAAAACCCACGGGACGGATTGGTTGGTTAGCCGGGGCTGCCAGCGACCATTCGACGCAGGTCGGAGGTCCGCGTGTACGAGCCCGATAGCCGTCCTAGCCAGCACTCCGGGGATCTGGAAGTGCGGGATGTCCGGCTTGGAAAGCGCCGGGGTCGGCTGAGGACCAAAGCGGAGTTCGAGCGGATCAAGCAGAACCTGACGATCGCCGAACGCCTGCTGGCGATCATGTGCGGCGCGATCCTGATGTTGGTGATGCTCGCGCTAGCCACAACAGCGATCATCTGCGCATTGCGTGGCTATGGGTGGCAAGCAACCGCTGGCACGGGTGGCTGTGGGGCGGCGGTGGCTGGGGTCTTGGTGCGTTTTCTAGATTCGGTTGGGAAGCGTCGCTAGCCCGACCTTGTAGTCTTCGGACTCTCGCCGACCGAGATCCAGATATCTCACGACTACAGGGTCAAGAGCCGCTAGGATTGTTGGTCCAGCATCTGGCTACCTACGGTGACTCACGCGGGGCTTACGTGCTATCGGGGCTGGTAACGCAAACGATGACATGAAAAACAAAATCTCAGCACCGCGTTGAGGTCGTAGGGGAGCAGGTGATCAGGAGGAGCACGGTCATGCCGAAGTTTGTGCAGCTGATCGAAGCCCTGACTGCCTTCATTTTGGCTCTAGTCATTCTGATGGTGGTGCTTCACGTGGCATGAGGAACAGGGTGGCGGAGAAGCTGTCCGCCACCCACCCTCTTGATTCTGGCTCAGACCTGCCTCCGAGGACGAGCCCCCAGCTGAGAGGTCTCATGGCTCAGCCATCCTGTTGAGTCATCCTCGGCGGTCAGGATGTCGAAGTGATGCTGGCGTATCCAGCGGTTGAGTTCTGCAGACGCGCGTGCCTGACGAGATGGAGCACCCGGGTTCGGCTCGCCGACCTGCGGTGCCGTTCGACATGGTGTGTTGGCAAGGTAAGCACTCCACTCCCAAACACGGCGGACCGGCGTTCGTTGTTCTCCAGACGTCTGCCGGGTCCTGGATCCTCGCTTGCACGTCATCCGGCGGGGGCTCTAGCTTGGCGAACAGATGTTCGACGGTTCTCCCAGGGATGCGTTTCTCGACCAGCTGAACCCGGAGCAGCGTGCTGCTGCTACTTATTCGGGTGAGACGCTACTGATCCTCGCGGGTGCGGGGACTGGGAAGACGACGACGTTGTGCAGCCGTGTGGCGTGGCTGTTGGCACAGGGAACTCCCGCGGAACGGATCCTGCTGCTGACCTTTACGAGACGCGCGGCTGGTGAGATGGTCGAGCGGGCACGCACGCTGGCTGAGACGGTTGCGCCTGATGCGGGCAGGATCGTGGGTGGCACGTTTCACTCGGTCGCTCATCGCATGGTCCGTGTGCACGCCACCTCGGTTGGCCTCGATGCGGGCTTTGGGGTGCTGGACGCCGGTGACGCGGCTGATCTGCTGGAGATGGTGCGCCAGGAAGAGGGTCACGCCGAGAGCAACAGGCGGTTCCCGCGTGCGGCGACGTTGCTCGACATCTACTCGCGGACCGTCAACGCCCAGAGACCACTCATGGACATCCTGACCGAGTGCTTTCCGTGGTGTGAGGAGCACAAGGAAGCGCTTGCCGGGATCTTCCGTGCGTACGGGCAGCGCAAGCGGAACCTGGGGGTGCTCGATCTCGACGACCTGTTGCTGTATTGGCGTGCGCTGCTTGGCGACGACGTGATCGGTCCGACGATCGCGACCGGGTTCGACATGTGCTGGTGGATGAGTACCAGGACGTCAACGGGCTGCAGGTCGAGATCATCCGCAGCCTACGCTCCGGGCATCCTGGACTGACGGTGGTGGGCGACGATTTTCAGGCGATCTATGGGTTCAGGTCGGCGAGCGCCCGGCACATCCTCGAGTTCCCAGAGCAGTTCCCGGGGACGCATGTCGTGAAGCTCGAGCAGAACTATCGCTCGACGGCTCCGATCCTCGCGGTCGCGAACGCCGTGGCCGAACAGGATCCGGATGGGTTCTCAAAGACGCTTTGGACTGAACGTGAGGGAGGCAGCCTTCCGGAGCTGGCGTTCCCGCGCGACGAAGCGGCGCAGGCACGCGAGGTATGTGAGCGGGTGCTGGCGGCCCGTGAGGAAGGGATGGAATTGCGTGAGCAGGCGGTGCTGTATCGCACGAACCACGACCCGGTGTTGTTGGAGGTCGAGTTGACCCGCCGTGGCATCCCGTTCGTCAAGTACGGGGGTCTCAAGTACCTGGAGGCCGCACACATCAAGGACTTCATCGCACTCCTACGGCTGGCGGACAATGCGGCGGACGAGCTGAGCTGGCTGCGGATTATGAAGCTGCTCGAGGGTGTGGGTCCGACTCGCGCCCGTCGTGTCCTTGACGCCCTTCGCGCATCCGAGACCCACCCTCCGGATTTGGAGTTCTGGCCGCAGGCCGATGGAGCACATACCATCGAGCTCGCGCGAGCCGGCAACCAGGGTGATCCAGGCGCTGATCGCGACCGGTGCGGGCTGCACTGACGAGACCGGCACGCAGGTGGAGCGACTGTGTGAGGCGATCACGCCGCTGATCCGGCTGCACTACCCCGACGGACCACTACGGGTGTCGGATCTCGACCAGCTGGTGCTTGCCGCCAAGGGTGCTCAGGACATTCGTCACTTCGTGTCGGAGCTGGTGCTCGACCCACCGTCATCGAGCGCTGACTTCGCGGGTCCGCCGCACCTCGACGAGGACTACCTGATCCTGAGCACAGCTCATTCCGCGAAGGGCCTGGAGTGGGATGCGGTGCATCTGATCGCCGGGTATGACGGCAACTTCCCGGCCGACATGGCTATCGGCACTGAGGAGGGGATCGCTGAGGAGAGGCGCCTGTTTTATGTCGCGCTCTCAAGGCCCGCCGAAAGTCTGCACGTGTATGTGCCCGCTCGCTACTACCACCGCCCACACGGCCGTGACGATGCACATGGCATGGGCCGGGCCTCACGGTTCCTGACCAAAACGGTTCAGAGCCTGTTCGACATCACTTCCACCGCGGACGCCCACGTGCTCCCCAGCACCTCCGCTCTACCCGAGCACCGCATCGAGGTCTCCGTCGATGCGCTGTTCGCATGACGCAGTGATCCGCGGTGGTGGCATTTGCCTGGAGGCGGCGGGCGATTGGCCGGGTGCGCGGATGACCGATCAGCGGTGTCAAGGGACCCGCAGGTTGGCTTCGAGGGTCAGCAACGACTTGACGCCGCGGCGCTTGTCCCTTCACCCAGCCCATAATGCTCGTGTTCGGCAGGTCCCTGCCGAAGTGAGTGCCCATCCCTTTGCGTTCGTGCCCCGGGTCGGCTTCTTCTTTGCCGCTACAGCCAGAGCGCCTCGTAGCACGCAGTTGGGTGAGTTACGAAGACGAAGTCCTCGATCCGGTGTATGAGTCCTTGGCCGTGTAGTCGGTGGATGGAGTCGGCGACGTCTATGGGCTTGCCGATTTCTCGGGCGAGCTCATCCACTGACCAGAGCGCGGGGAACCGGGAGCTCAGGAGAAGGGTCAGGATCGATCTGTCGGTTTGATCCTCGACATCGGCGACACTGCTATTTGGCTCGTCCTCTCGGGGCGCGCCAGTAGGCTGATCACGCATGCGGAAGTTCCTCCGTGTGCCAGGCCCCCGGCTGTTGCAAGCAGTGCGGGGGCCACTTGTATAGATCCTTCAAAACTACGCAGCGAGCACCAAGAATCAAGGCCCTCCACAGAGTTGGTGCAAAGTTGGCACAGTTCGATAGCAGGTACTGCGATCGCCGTCTCCGTAACGGGTCCTCCTTCTCCTGGTGCACCTACGAGACTGCCGGTAATTAGCTCGGGCTGTCGTCGTCCAGGTCGTCGCCGTCGCGCCACCAGGCTCGTACGAAGTGTGGCGGGAAGGGGTAGTGGTGGCAGTACTCGGGCCAGTGGTAGGAGTAGCGCTCGTTGCTGTAGACGAATCCGAGTTCGGCTCCTTCCTGGGTCCATGCTCCGGCTAGGCTGGAGAACGCGAGCTCGGTGTCGTGCCAGCGAACGAGCTCTGGGAGGGGAGTCGAAGCGTATGGGTCGACCTCGTCGGGCTCCATGCGTTGGTTGAAGAGGTCGGCGAGCCAGAGCGTGACGACGAATCGGTCCTCGGCGGGGTAGGCGTGGAGCTCACCACCGCGAAGCAGGCGGGTGATGGAGCGGTTGAGTGTTTGGACGATGTCCATGCCGAAGCAGAAGTCGCTTCGGATCAGCGTACGCATGAGTTCGTGCGGATCGGTGATCACCGTGGGAGGAAGCTGGTGGCAGGGCTCGCCGGCCCATGGCGGGTAGGCGGCGGGGTGTGTAAGTGGTTCGGTGCTCACAGCTGCATCTCGCTGGTATAGAGACGTACGGGTGTGTTATCGGCATGAATCATCTGGAGTTTTAGGCGGCCCGCAGGGCCGCCGCCGGTAGCTGTGGTGGCTGCCTCTCACTCCGCCTCCTCACAGTCCAGCTCGACCTCATCGACCCTGCGGCACCTCACCCACTTGTCGAGGTCGGTGGGATCGAACCGGATCTGCCCTCCGATCCTGTAGTGAGGGATCTGAAGGTCTTCTGCCATCTGTTCCAGCAGGCTCGGTGGAAGTCTCAACGTCTGGCTGGCAGAAATGGCGTCGATGAGGACAATCACATCGTTGTTGTTGTGCCCTCCTCTCAGGCGTGACCCGTGGTAGATCCTCCCGAGTTGTGACCTTCTCGGCCGTGACCTTCCCATACAGTAGTGGTAGTAGAACATCTCAAATTCCTTATGCCGTTTGCCGTTCAGGCAGTTCAGGTCTTTGAGAACCCTTTCCAACAACTGCCCAACATGAGGGCAGTCCTGCACACGCAGTGTGCGAAAATAGACTGCCGTTGGGCAGTGGTCTCAGGTGGTAACTCTGCAGTTACTGATTTGTATAGGTCCCTATCCTCCTTCCCTCTTGGTGCCTTGAGGACAAAGTCCTCACTCTGAGCTGATTCATCCCCTCTTTGGAGGGTCTTTCGAATAACGCCGAACGGCCTATGCTGTGGAAGCGTCAGCGGTCAAAAGACGCAGTGCGCTGACTGTCTGTTGGCGTACTGCCGCTCCCCTGTGCCGCGGGCTGACGGGGTGAGTGCTCTCTTTTCGATCACGCATGTGAGGCTACGCTGACTCGCCGGCGGCTCGTACGCATCATTATCCGCGGACCGAGGTAGCGTGTGATCGGGAGCACGTCCAGTACGGGATCGCCGCCTTACTGGCGCCTCTCGGAGACTGGCTCGATGAGCTTGTGCCTGAGCAGCCGCGATGGCCGACGCGGCAAGAACGTCCTGTACCACTAGATTGAGCTCCCATTAGCAGGAGGCAGGATCAGCTGTCCGTCGAGCAACTGCAGAGGTCACGAGTGCAGCTTGAGCCTGATTGCGCGCTCGTCGCGCGCGTACTCGTAATTGCCGATCGTCTCTGCGTTGATCAACTCGATCGCCTCATCGATCGTGTCGCGCGGCACGTCGAACCACTCGTTTGCCTCAGAGACCACCTTGCCCTCGCGCTCGAACCAGATGTCGAGGCGTGCGGAACCGAAAAAGTCGTGCAGCAAAGCCTCAACTTGCTGCGCAGCGATCGCGGGGAGCGTGTACCGGGCGACCTCCTCGACTGGCGCGCCGAGAAACGTCGTGTAGGTCTCCGCGCCGGCGAGCCGGTCCGCGACTGTCCGCGTGGTGAAGCCGATCTTGTGCACGCCAGCGAACAGTGCAAGCTGCGGATCGTCCGATAGTGACCGCAGCACGTACACGTAACCCATCCTCGTGTCTGCCTGTAGGCCCATGCGCTCGAGCGTCACCTCATTGGGCTCAGTGACGCGACGGCCATCCTTGTATAGGTTGCGCCCGAGGGAGAGCAACAGAAGGTCTGACTCCGTCCCGTTCTCGAAAATGCAGCGCGTACGTGCGTTGTTGCCCTTGTTGCTCTTCGCGAACTCGGCCTCGCCGACGTTGGCGACGTACAGCAAAACTCCGTTGAGCACGAAGAACTTGCCCCGCTCGATCTCGCTCGGGTTCTTGAAGGCCAGTAGCTTTCGCCTGCCGGCTCGTAGGTCCGCATGACAATCGACAAACAGTTGTCGGAAAGCCTCAAAATCCTTTGCTGGCTCCCGTCGCGCGACCTTGTCTGGCATCGTTTGGTTCTTGGGCACATGTTGTAGGTCAAAGAGGTCATCGCGGCTGCTCAGGAGGTCAAACGGGTCGTCGGCTATTGCGTCATCGATCGTCGCGGGCGGCTCCGGCTCGTTCAACAGCCCCAGCTCGTCAAGAGGTTCCAGCTGCTGGCGCTGGTTGTCGTCTGCGCACATGGCTTCAAGCCGCATAGCGAGCTTAAACTCGGCGATGTTGGTGGGGTCCTTCGCTGGTGGGCGTCCGTGCTGACGGGTGAACTCAAGAATCTCTTCGTAGGCTGCAGCGAGGCGATCCTCCGGCGTCGGCGCTGGCGCCTTCACTGAAGGCTCGAGGAGGCCGAATTCGTCCTCGGTGAGCATCTGGAGAAGCTCCTCAGCATTCATGTCAGAGATCCATCGCGCGTCGCTGCTTCTGCAGGTACAGAAGCGCCTCGGCCATCCGTTTCTCCTGGGGGTCCTCAGAGCGGATGTTCGGAGGACTACCTGTCCTGCGAACGAAGGCATTGACCTTCGGCCAAAGAATCCGCGCCTCCTCGTCGGTGATGTCTATCCGCGTGCTGTCAATGACATCTTGGACCAGCCGCAGCACCTGCTTGGTGATTGACTTCGACAGGATCTCGAACGCTTGCTGGAAAGGGTTGACTGTGTCTATGAGGTCGATGGTGATGTCGTCGATGTTGACGAACTTGCCCGCCATCAGCACGAAGCGCTTGTCGCCGACCGTCTTAATCTCGCCGTTCTTGATTACGGCGTCAGTTACAACGTGTTGGCGCACTTCATCGACCTCTTCCTCGCTGATGTCCGGGTAGCGGGTGCGGATGATCTTCGGGATCAGGACCTTGTTCATCACCTCTGGGTCGATGTTTCCCGGCATAGCCTTGAGCATCGTCTGGTCTTGGAGGATCTGGGCCTTCAAATCGTTGAGATCCTCATCGACAATCGAGCGCACACGGTCAGTCGAGGGCTCCTTGAAGCCCTTGATCTTCAGCTCGCCGATGTCTGAGTGATCGTCCTCGGACCTCTTCGTCTTGAACATGAAGTTCGGCGCGATCACCTGCTCCATGAGCAGCGAAGCCGTGATCGCCTTCAACATGTTGTTGACAGCGACCTTGACCTCTCCGTCCGCGGCGTCGGGCTGTGCAATCAGGTTCGTAAACTGCGCGTGCGTCTTGTTTGGGGTATCGCGCGTGGCTCTGCCGATGATCTGCACGATCTCTGTCAGCGAGCCTCGGTATCCGACGGTTAGCGCGTGCTCGCAGGAAGGCCAGTCAAAGCCCTCCTTTGCCATCCCTAGAGCGATGATGAGGTCCATATCGTCGAGCTCCGTCATGGTCCGGAGGTAATCGACGATCTTGGCCCGCTCGGTCGGGACGTCGTTGACGAGATCGGCGACCTTGATGATCTTCCCGTCGATATTGCGCTTGACGTGAAGCACGCCGTATTCGTCTATGTGATCCACAACCCCGAACGCGTCAATGATTTCGTCAACCTCTCGGTGCTTATCCTTCGTCGACTCGCCGGACTGCACGTTCGGAATGTGGAGGATGGTCTTCTTGTTCGTGTCGAGGATCTCTCCGATCGCCTCTGTATATCGTCCCTGGTAGAAGTGGTAGCCGATGCCGAGGGACTTGAGGTGCGTGTATCCGTCGAGTTGCTCGTAATAGTTGTAGGTAATCTTCCGGAACCGCGCCTCGTCTGCCGGCTCGAGCACCGGGATTGCGTCACCACGGAAGTAAGAGCCGGTCATCGCGACGACGTGTGCATTGGTGTGCTTCATCACCGAGCGCACCAGCTCACCCAGCCGGCTCGCCTCCGAAGCTGAGACATGATGGAACTCATCGATCGCGAGCAGCGTGTCGTCGAAGAGCTGCTCGTCGATTGCATCGTGAGCGAAGCGAAGCGTTGCGTGCGTGCATACCAGCACCGCGTCTGGGCCCTTAAGAAAGCGCTCGACCGCGGCGACCTTGGCGCCGTCGGAACCCGGCGAGCAAAGATCGTTCTCGGGCAGCACCTCCCAATCAGCGAAGAAGCCCGCGTCGGTGAGATTCGTGGCCGCAAAAGATGCGCCAATCGAGCGCTCCGGTACCGCGACAATGACCTTCTTGAGTCCCTGGTTGAACAGCTTGTCCAGGGCCAGGAACATGAGCGCGCGTGACTTGCCGGATGCCGGCGGCGCCTTGAGCAGCAAGTACTGGCTCTCTCGCGCCGCGAACGCCTTTGCCTGCATCTCGCGCATTCCGAAAGCGTCGGTGTTCGTGCTGGCACCTGTGTGCCGATAGTTAACCTTGACGAGGTTGGGCATTACTAGGCTGGGACCATCTCGGTGGCCGCCATATGCTCGTAGAGATCGAACAGAATCTCGAGCCGCTCGGTGTCGGTGGGGCGGACGAGCCCGTAGAGACCGTCAACAGTCTCATCGAGTGCGTCATGCGCACGTCTCAGGTCTGCTGGCATCTTGTTGGGAAGGTACATGTCGCCGAGCGTCCGGTCCGAGTGGTGCTCCCGCGCCTCAAGGACGGCGAACGCATGGGCGGCGAGCCGGTCTCGGTCGTCGGCCGACAGCGGCGAGACGGGAAAGGTGTTGTAGCAGAGCCCGGCGGAGTAGCGATAGTCGGTCTTGAGCTTGCCTCCGACCGTGCCGACCCAGGCGGTGTGCGTCCGCGACTGGAGGAGCGCGAACAGCCAGGGCTCGGCGTCATAGATGGCCCTTGCTGTCGATGAGATAACCGTCGTGTCGTCGAGAAAGCCCACCGGGATCACGACGCGCTGCTCTGACGAAGTCTCGGGAACGATGATCGAGGCGCCGGGACGGTGTGCGCGATAGAAGAAACACCAGGGTCGATCTGCCATCGCTCGCGCGGACGCTCCTCCTCGCACGCGCATAGCGTGCACGTCCTTGGCGCGCCGAGCAATCCAAGGTATGCCCAGTGCGCGCTCGGCGTCCTGATCGGCGATCCACAGGCAGTACCGGACGGATCTGCTCAAGAAGTCGTCACCGCCCATGTAGCGGTGGATGAACTCGCCTACGCGCGCATCCTCGTCAAGCGCCGTCCGACGCTCAGCGTCCGTCATCAGCAGGCGGCCACCGTCCAGAGGCTTGCTCCCGGACACCATCTCCGGGCATCCTGAGAGGGGCTCTCGTCGCTGATACACGATCGTGTTGTGGGGCGTCGGCAGAAGATATGGGCCGATATTCCCGGCGCGCATCTGCCGATCGCCTACGAACAGACTCCGATCCTTAGGCGGGTCGGCCGACAAGCCGATGACAGCGACTGTCACACCAGCGCCCCCGCGCGCCTGATTGGTCCACCGAAACGCCTCGTGCGCGAACGCGATCTCGACGCCCTGCTCATAGATCAGGGGCCACATCAGGCCGACGTGATCGCCCTGCGAGACAGAGTTGGTTGTGACGAACGCCAACTTGGCCCGACCGTCGGCGATGTAGCGTGCCCCGCTGATAAACCACATCGCGATGTAGTCCAGGTTCTTCGGGTATTTCGTCGTCCCGAAGAACCTGACGAAGTCCTGCTTTTGGTCGGCTGACTGCCTCTTCGCGCCCGCATACGGCGGATTCCCGATGACGTACAGCGCGCCATCGGCGCTCTTCGGGCAGACGTTCTCCCAATCCAGTTCCGTCGCGTTACCCTGTTCGATGTTGCCGGCGTCGCGAAGGGGAATCAGTGGTATTTCGGCGCCGAATAGCTCCTTGAACTCGGTGTTCATTTGGTGCTTGGCGATCCATAGCGCCAGCATCGCCACCTCGTGTGCAAAGCCGTCGATCTCGATGCCATAGAAGCTGTCGAGATTAATCTCGGAAAACTTGAAAAGCGACGCTGACGAGGGGTCTAGCTCGCCGATCCGTTGCAAGGCCTGATGCTCGAGCCGGCGGAGCTCCTTGTAGGAAATAACGAGGAAGTTCCCAGACCCACACGCTGGGTCGAAGACACGGACTCTCGAAAGCCGCGTGATGAAGCGACGCAGCTTGGGAACAGTGTCGGCGTGGTCGAGCTCGGTCTGTAGTGAGTTGGTGAAGAGCGGCCCGATCACCTTCAAAATGTTCTCGACACTCGTGTAGTGCATTCCGTAGGCTTGGCGCTCCCCGTGATGCACGACCGCTTGCATCATTGAGCCAAAGATGTCGGGATTGATCTGCGACCAGTTGAGCGTGCCGGACTCGATGAGGATGGAACGAGCCTTAGCGGTGAATCGCGGCGCTCGCGCAGTTACTTCGAAGAGGCTCCCGTTCACATGTCCAAATCTCAAGAAATGGGTGGGAATGTGGGCTCGGTCGTCGTCCGAAGTGTTGAGCACCGCGAACAGAGCGTCCAAGAACAAGGAAGTGTCTTCGCCAGAGGGATTCGTCAGCGAAGCCACGGCGTCGGTGAATGCGCTTTTGGGAAAGACGCCTGTGTCCTCGGCGAAGAAGCAAAAAAGGAGTCGCGCGAAGAAAACGTTGAGGCGATTGAGGTCATCGATCGACTCGATGTCGTTCGAGCGAACGATCTCGTCATAGAGGCGCGCCATCCGCTCGGCCGCCTTGATGTCGGCATAGTGGAAGGTCTCCAGCTGCTGCTTCTCGACGCCGGCCCAAGGCAGGAAGAAGGCGGCATTGGCGCCCAACTCAGCGAGGCCAATGTCAAGCGTGTCCTTCGTTGTCGTATCGGTTGCGAGCAGCCGCGCAGCGTTCCGGACGACTAGAAACCTGGGCCGCTCGCGTTGGATCTGCGCGTCGTTTGCTGCATCATCGATCAGCGTATGAAGGTCCTCGCTGGAATTATCGATGTAGCGGTCAAAGACCTTTCCTTTCCAGAGCGTCACACCCGGTGCGGTCGATCGGTTACGGGTGCCTGATCTCAGGCGACTGATGGAGGCTTGGGGCAGCCCGTATGCCCGCAGGAGCGAGTAGATCAACCTCTCACCCTCAGCCAAGTCGAGTTGGGCGACTCGCTCCTCGATCTCTTGCAGGTTCATGTCGATCTATGCATATACATCAGGGCAAAACGTTCGGCAGCTTGTGGCCGCAGGCGGACACAGATATCTGCTGACGATTGCTACGGTTAGGCCGCTACCGCCTCTTTAGTTGCGATTGAACCGAGCTTTGAACCTAGGACACGCTTGATATTGATGTCGATGTGGTAGCGCTGGAGCGCCGCCGCAGTCAACGCCTCCTCGGACCACAGATTACCGACATCCTCCATGGTCCACTCAGGCGATCCCTGCAGTGCCTGCGCACCAATAACTGTCTCGACCAGCGCTTGCTCAAACCACTCGTGGACCACTTCTTCGACGGTGGAACGAGCTCCGGGAACATAGCTATATGACTCACACCAACGATCAACCATGTCCGTAAAAACACGAAAGTCGGCGTTGATTTGAAGGAGGTTTTGACTAGGCAGGTACTTTGCTGCCCGGTCCTCAAGCAAATCGGATGTTCTGGTCGGCGGTGTGTCGCTCTGGCTTACCCACATCACGTCTGGCATCGGGTCAACAACGACCTCATTGCCTGGCTCGCCGTCTTCATCCACAAAGAGCGCATATATGCTTCCAGCTCGCCCACCAGAACCGCCGGAACGGCCGGAGCTATCGGCGATAGTGTCACGGGCTTTGGTTTGCCCACCGGGAGCTTCGCCGGAGACGGTCAGCCCGCCCGAAGGATTCCGCCTATAGCGGCTTGGGTTCCGTAGAAGATCACGGATTTGCTTGAGTCGCTCACGTATGGCTTGCTTGTGGTTAGTGGCGCTGGAACCGGCCGTGATCTCCTCCATAAGCGCCTTGATCTCATCGGGCATCAGGTTTCGGAACTCTGCTGCCCACTCGGCCCACGGCAGTGGCTCCCCATCGGTCAAGAGGTTGGTACGAGCGGTGTTTGATCCGAGGGCGTCATGGGCGTGCGGCTCCACATAAATGACAACCCGGTTATGCCCAAAGATGACACCGAACTGCTGAAGTCGAGCGACTCCGGCTCAGCCCAGAGACGAGCTCGTAGAGCTCGTCTTGGTATAGCGCTGCCATGTGGCCACTGGTGGCGAACATGTCCCCTTGCTTCGTCCACTCTGGTCGATCCTTTAGTATCCACGCACGTGCTGTCGCACCGGTAAGTGGCACTTCTCCTTGCCACGCTGCCTCATCGTCGAGAAAAGACTCCATGCCGGTGATATTGCGGAGGAATTTCGGCTTCGTGTCATCGCATGATCTGGTAGCCCTCGCGGACCTTGACGGCGATGCCCGTGGGGAACCGGAAATACCGGGTGTTTAGATACTTGGTAATCCACCGTTGCCGTCCCTCGATGCCCTCTGGGGGCTCCATGGTGTTTTGGTCATCCATCATCCCCAGCAGTACCACCATCGTGCCGTGCTCTCCGATGATCGACGGCTTGACTTCGTCTTCGAGCTTTTGGAAATCGGTATAGGTGCCGTCTTGCTTTTGGCATCGTGCAATCCCATATTGCTCGGTGTTCAGGATCACGCCATAGGTGGGTCATATGACCAACACCGTTCTTCCATGATAGATAGAGCAACCCTGTGTGATTGCGGGTAGCGCCCGCTACCTTTGCGCCTACACCGAAATTCTTGTCGTGATCCTGCTCGTGCCCGGAAGAGCTGAGCTGATTGATGTACTTGATCATCTCCGGTCCGTCCATGCCCACTCCGGTATCGATGACCGATGCCTTGAACTTGCCCTCAAGGTCGTACATGTTCCAGTCAACATCCCAGACGACTTCCCCGGCCTTCTCGGAGGTGTCGAGGATCGCCTCGATTGAGTTCTGAGTGAGCTCACGGATGTACTGGAGAGGCGCGCAGTCGCGCCCAAGCCGATCGACGATAAAGCCGGTGTTGTCCACGCCCATCTTCAGCGTCTTGGCATGCAGCTCAGAGCCGTTCATCTGCATATCCCCTCCCGCGACGTCGTGGGCATTCTCGCCAAGGACGCCTGGATCTTGGTGTTTTCTCGACTACGCAGCGTTCGAGCGGAAAGCCGAGACCATCGGCCGCGCGCCACGCAGAAGGAACTTTCCGCGGATCCTATATGCCCTGTCGGCGCCCATGTACGGCCGGTTGACCGACGGGCCGCAAAGGCATGCCTTCGGAGATCTATGCGGCCTTGGGTCAGGTTCTTGGTCGCGGTCGTTCGCCGGGTAGGCGTTTGGCGAGGAGTAGGTCGGCGAGTCCTTGGAGGGTGCATCTGAGGATGTCTGGGTGTTCTGTTTGTTGGGGGGTGCTGCGGAGCTGGCCGAGGCGGTGGACGATGACGCCGATGATGGTTGGGCAGCCGTGGGTGAGCTCGGGGTTGCGCTGGAGCAGCCTGATCTGTTTCTGCATTTTGGTGAGCTGGTCGTCGGTGCGCTCGGAGTTCTTGGCGTCGAGGATCCATACGACGCCCTTTTGGCTGTCGTGGACGATCATGTCGAGGTCGAGGGGGACGTTGGGTGGCTTCCACCGTTCGGCGGTGATCGTGAGCTGCTCGTGTTTGGCTGAGAGGTGGGCGACGCGCTCAATCATGATGCGCTCCCACGCGATCCCGGCGGCGGCCTTCCATGCGGCCTGGGTTGGTTTCTCGCGTGGGGGGTGACGGTCGAGGGTCTCGATCGCGAACTGCTCATCCTGCGGTTGGATGTCGGCCTGTACGGTGTGGGGCAGTTCCTCATGGAGCTTGTCGAGTTCTCGGCGGAGCATCGAGGCGATGACTCGGGGTGTGAGCTTGGGGGTCGGCGGCCGGCGTCGTAGCCGGCCGAGGTTGAGCTTGTCGAGCAGCCGGCCGATCGTTGTGTGCTGGTTGGTCGCGTACAGGCGTTGGTGCGCGGGCGAGGCGTCGCGGTCCAGGCACGCTGCGGGGTCTGAGTGGATGACGGCGTGGTCCTCGTCGCCGATGATTGACAGGACGGGGGGTTGATCGGCGAGCGGTGTGGTGGTGAACTTGAAGTGCCAGTCGCGTGGCACGTGCTCGGCTTTGGAAGGGCAGAGGACGACCTCGATGTCGCGTTCGGAGGCCTGCTGGAGGGTTTGCTCGATCCAGTTGGGGACGAACCGCAGGTCGGGGGCGCAGAGGACGAACCGCTCGCGTGCCGCATCGGCGGCGTCAGTGACCCGCTCGCGCATCTGTCTTGGGTGCGGTTCGAGTTCCTGCCACTGACCCTCGCCCATGATCTCGTTGAGGTGGGTGGGCGGTGAGTACGGTGCGAGCAAGTCGCTGTCGTCCACGAGCTCCCGCAGTTCCTTGATGTAGTTGGTGTTCACCCACTTGGTGAGCAGCGCGTCGTGAGCGCCGTGTTGGGTTAGCGCGAACTGACATGTGCGGGAGGTTGTTTGCGTTGCGTCGGAGCGGATGACGAGTTGGGTGTCTGGTAGCCGCAGCAGGTGTGGCAGGGAGGGGTTTCTGATGTCAGCGATGACCTCTGTTATGTCGAGTGACCTCGACGTACCCTTCGAGTCCGAGGTCCCAGGAGAGTCCTGCCTGCAGCCCCATGGGGGTGAGCATGTCCGCTGACAGGGGTGGTTCGACTGGGAAGGTGTGTGGCCCGCCCCTGATGGGCTTCACCGCGACTCCGGTGAGCGCGGTGTGGGGGAGGATGCGGCCGCGGGCGTTGTCGACCCACAGGACGAATTCTCGTTCGACTGGCTCTCCGCCCTGCTCGAGCTGGCCGATCAACTCTTGTACGTAGGGGATGCGCAGTCCGAGGACCTCGGCGATCTCTTCGGGGCTCTCGCCCCAGTAGTCCATGAGCCGCAGGGTCGCGGTGTGTACGGGTCCGCCGGTCGCGAGGCATTTCGCTGTTACGCGGATGCGGTGTACGGGGATCTGGACGGGGATCGAGCAGAGAACCGTCATTTCGGCCGTCTCCCGGAGCTGTTGGGTTTGGGTTGTGGTGGGCGTTGGATCTGGTAGGCGGGGTCGCCCTGTTTGACCTGCTGGTCGATGAACCTGGTGACGTTCCCGAGCGGTTTGCCGATGCGGTCGTGTATCGCGGGGTGTAGCGCGGTTGTGATGATCAGCAGGTCCTGGGCGCGGCTGACGGCGACGTTGATCCGGTTCGGCTTCCAGAGGAACCCGGCTTCGGTACCCGGCGATGGAGAGGATGACTACCTGGTCCTCGTCGCCCTGGAAGCTGTCAACGATCCCGACTCGCACGGCGAGGTCGGGGTAGTTGGTGAGGTCGATGTGTTTGCGCAGTTCCTTGGACTGCGCCATGTAGGGAGTGATGAGGGCCACACCCAGACGCTCTGGCCCATTGGGTGCCGGGGCGGTGTGTTCTGCGTGGTGCTGTAGTGCCTTGAGCTCCCGGCGGATGTACTGCACCTCGCTGCCGCGCTGCTTGCTCCGGCCGTCCGGTCCCGCTTCCTCGTGGCCGGGGATGTCGATCAGCTTCACCCGGATCTCTCCCGCGTATGCCTGCACACGCGGATCGATCGGTGTCTCCCGGCCATGTTCCAGACCGCCGATGTCGCCGTAGAACACCTCTGAAACGAGCTGCCCGATCGGCGGGAGCATCCGGTACTGCGTGTTCAGCGTCACCTCGTGCTCGCTGCCATGGAGGTGCTGCGCGAAGTGACCGAACAGTGTCTCCTCATCGGCGGCCTGACGCTCCCGGCCTGTTCGGGCCGAGTTGCTCGATCGCCCGGCGTATCTCCGCGGCCTTGTCCTCATGGTGAGGGTTCTCGGTCGTGAGCTTCTCCGGGTCGAACAACACGGTTTGCATGGGGTCCCAGATGTGTGGTGGCAGCTGGCGGGTGTCCCCGACGAAGATCGTCTTGTGCGAGCGCAGCGCGACCATCAACGCCTCCGGCGGCGTCGCCTTGCCAGCCTCCTCGAGGATCGCGACCGAGAAGGTCATCGCCCTGACATCGCTGTTGTTCTGCACGCTCGCGCAGGTCCCCGCGATCACGCTTGCTCGCTGCAGGCGCTCCAGCGCTGGGCGCTGCGGGCCGATCGATGCGAGGTAGTCCTCCTGCACGTCGAGCACCCCGCTCATCACCCCATCCAAAGACATGTCACCCGCGTGGGCCTTGGCGTTCACCAGCTGGCGGTAGGAGTCAGCGCGACGCATGAGTCGGTGGGTACCACGGTTCGGCGCTATCGATCCAGTACCGCTTACGGATCTCTTCGTTCGCCTTTCGATCGTGTACTTGCTCCCGAGCCTCGCGATCGGCAGGTCCGGGTTCGCTTCCGTCAGACGCAACAGAACGTTGTCCACGGCCTGATGGGTCTGCGCGGCGAGCAGGATCTTGGCGTGCGGATCCCTATCAAGGTGCTGCAACACGATCTCGCAGATCGCTGTCGTCTTCCCCGTGCCGGGTGGCCCCTGCACCGCGAGGATCTCATCGGCGGCCACGGCCGCCTGAACGACATGTTGTTGTCCTTCATCGAGTTCTGGGTTGAACCATTTGGCGATACGGCGCTGGGGTGTGGTTGTGGCGAAGGAGGGGTCGCCGATCAGTGTTCGTAGCCGGTCGGCTGTCTCGGCGGCCCGCAACGTCCTGCGTTCGGTCGCGATCTTCTGGTCCGTTTCCTCGATGTCGAGCGTCAACCGCAGCGGCCGCCCTTGTTGGGAGCGCAGGTACTGCTCGATCCGGACCAGGTCTTCGTCGCCGCAGCTGATGATCAGCTCGTGTTCACCCACGTCCTCGACCCGCAACGGAACGTCGAGGTTCGGCAGGCGATACACGAACTCGGTCACGGCCGACGCGGTCGCGGCCGGTCCCTGGGTGAGCAGCACCAGCTGACCTTCGGCGAAGCGCTCGGGATCCCATGCCTGCTCGGCCAGGCGCACGATCGATCCCTGCTCGTGAGCGACGAACGAACGGATCTCGTTCAGCTTCTTCCAATGCCCGATCGGCCCCGTGAACGTAGCGGCGCGCCGCTGGTGCGCGTAATCCCAACGCTCGGTCAGCAACTGGAGCGTCGCGTTGTCGAGTGGGTCGTGGCTCTGGTTGAACGTCTCGTCGTGGCGGGGGAGGCGCAGCACGTCCTCGTCGCTCTCATCCCACGCCTTGCGCGACCTGGCGCCGACGATCAACAACACGCCGGGTTGATCACCGGGCGTGAGGTGCTCTCCCTCACAGACGCAGGGATCGCGTCGGCAAACGCACAACCCGGGGGTAGGGAGTAGTCGTTCAGCTGCGCCGTGTAGGTGTAGCGCCGTCCGATGATCTGCAAACGCGACGGGTCCTTCGCGAGCCTGTCCGTCGCGCACAACGTCCAACCCGAGGAGAGATCAGCCGCAGACCGAGGCGTAGTCGTGGTCGATCCCGCTGACCGCTTTGGTAGCGGTGTTCGTGATGGCCGCCCCGATGATCACGGGACATCAACGCGGAAGATCAGACCGTCATAGTCGGCCAGCTCCTCTTGTGCGGCCATGGCGGCCGCGTCAACGTCGCCCGCGTTGACCAGCAGCCGAAATTGAAGCACCGTGACCTGGTCGGGAGGCGGTGAGACTTGGTAGGCCTGGCCGCCATGCGCACGCGCGATCCCATCCAGATCAGCCGCGACACGTGACAGAGCGGCCTCCCACGCCATCCCGCCAAAAAGCTTCTGATACTTGATGGCGCTGTTCTCATCAAAGACGACGCTCACCATCCCAGCCGGCTGCTGCACGCGGGCTCGCAACGCCTCATGGCGGGCCAAGGAGCGCTCGGTCGCCGAGCTGGGTCACGGGATCGCGCTCGATGCGGGAAGCCGCGATACCAGCCAGCGAACACACCACGGCAATGCAGAGCGCCTCGACGATCTGGGTCGTGTCGAGGCCCGCGTTGACTCCGGGCTGCCAAGTGCAGTCAACGACACAACCACCCAGGCGCACGATCGTGAGGACAGGCCGGCCGTTCTCGTTGACTCGCGTTTCACGCTCGAGTTCACCTGCGGGCTCACCGATCGACACATCCACGCTGGCGAGCAGGTGCTCACCGGCGAGCGCGAGAACGGCGGCGGCAAGGCGGGGCTCCGCGTCGTCAACCGACTCGCCCGCGGCGAGGGTCGCGAGGTCACGCAACGCCGGCCGGCAAACGTCAGACCAGCCAGCGGCCTCCCCGAGGGCGAGACGCGCCGACTCAAGTATTCAAGGCAAGCTCAGCGTTGCGATCCTGGGTCTCGGCGAGCCGGGCTTGCAGTGCCTGGACGTCTTCCCGGCGTATACCCAGCAGCGCACGCCGCAACCGCGGCTGGTCGTGCTGAGCAGCCATGCTCGCCAGTATCGGCGTAGACCGCAGGCAGGTCAAGTTCGACAAACCGGACTCGGCGCGAGAACGCTTACCCATGCGCGGTCTCATCGGCCGATGAGGGGATCGCCGCCGCCGATGCTCGCCCACGGTTCGCTCTCGTACCAGGGGGTGAGTCCGCACGAGCCCCCATGAGGCGCCCTCCAGGAGCAGCGCGTGCTCAGCTGGTGGCTGTGCGATGTCTCCCGGGGACCAGGACCCTCTGGCGTTGTGTGGCGTAGTTGACTGACTCGTTCTTGCCGAGGGAGCTGAGCCATTCGTCGCTCTCGTTCTGCCCGATCGAGGAGGACACGATCCGGCGGTCGTATTCGCCGAGTGTCAGTGAGATCGATCTCGAGGGTCCGGCTGTCAGCGATGCCGCCCATCACGAGCCGGGTCTGGAACAGCGACATGAACCCGTCGGCCGCGTCTTGACCCCAGCGTGTGCGGGCTTGTGAGAGGTCCTGCAGCCCGATCATGACCTGCAGGCTCTGGCCTCCCGCTTGGGAGACGAGCGCGGGCAGGTCGTGGATCGGGGCGATGTTCGCGACCTCGTCCAGCGCCCACAGCATCGTGCGCCCCGGCAGCTGGTTCTGGGCGTGGTGGTAGACGGCGTGGCGGATCTGCTCCAAGAGGCCGACTATCAGCGGGGCGCACAGAGCCTGCTTGTGCTCGGGTGCGGTGATGTAGATCGTGTCCGACGAGCTGACAAACCGGACGGGATCGAAGTTCGGGTTCGTCGCCATCGCTCGCGTGGCGTCGGCGTTATACGCGGCGAGTACCCCGGCTGTGGCGCTGAAGATGCTCGAACGCTCGCGGGTATCGGTGCGCTGGATCCCGATCAGGACATCGGCCGCGAGACGGGCGTCGGCGCCGGCGAGGATCTCGAGGCTTGGGCCGAGGTCCTGGTGAAGCGTCCAGCGCAGCACTTCCTCGATCGGCTTCGCCGGCGATGTGCGCGGCGTAGAGCAGCGGTGCGAGCAGTGCTTTGGCGCGCTCGGTCCAGTGACTCTCGTTCGTCGTGCCGGCGCCCACGCGTGTACACGCGGTCATCGCTTGGGCCATGATCAACGCCTGATCCCAGCTCGTCGCGGCTGCCACCGGGGACCAGCGCAGCGGGCGGACACCATCGGGCGGCGTCGCCCTGCTCGCCGGCGGGGTCGAACAGCCACACGTCTCCCAGCTCGGCGCGGGCGCGCATCGTCGCCCTCATCACATCCGGCTTGGTCGCGGTGCTGATGACGGGCCCTGCCGCACCGAGGACCGCCGGGATCATCACGGCGCTCGTCTTCCCAGACCGGGGTGGGCCGAGGACCATCACCGCACTCTCGGGGTCGGCGGTCACCCACCCGCCGTCCTCACCGACGCCGAGGTACGCGCCGCCGCCGAGCACCTCGACCGCGATACGAGCCTCCTCAGCGCTCGGGGCTGTTTCGGACTGCTCGGGGATCCAGCGATCGCCGTCGATCCGCTCGAACCGGACGGTGAGCCGCTCGAGAAGCTCGTCGCCGAGGCGGACGAGCCACTGCACCGGTATCCGGCCGTCACGGATTCCCCGGTACAGCGATCTGCCCGCCCAGCCGAAGATCAGCATCTGAAGGCTCCACCCGATCGCGTCAGGGCCGTGCGGGTCGACGATCCCGTGCGCGAACAAGGCGAACAGGAACCAGCCCAGCGACGCGCCAGAACCCGGAGCGCCTGCGTTCCCACGGGGGCTCCATGTGCTGGTCGCCGGGTCCCCAAGATTCGTTTGTGATCTGCCTTGACATTGCATCCATCCTTTTGTAGATTCCGTAGTAGAGCCTATGCTAGACTCTATAAAAATAGATTGTAGAACTCTACATGGAAATGTCAAGGAACTTCAACGGAGGTCGCTAGGTGCCTGATTCGCGAGATAAGGAGGAGCCGGTGGACCCGGCGCGTCAAGTCCTCCTACATGAGCTGGAGCAGGTCGAAAAGGACATGGCGTCCTACGGCGATCTGACCGAGCGCCAGAAGCGCCTAACAACCGCGCTGGCGGCGCTCGAAGGAGGCCAAACGCTCAAGAAGCGCCTGAACTGGGACCAGATAGCGCAGTACGTCCTCGAGCACCCCGGTGCGAAGCCAGCCGAGATCGCCGCCGCACTAGAAGCTCCGCTTAAGAACGTGTTCGCTCACCTAGCCCGACGTGAGGGCAGCGTCTTCAAGCGCGCCGGCGAGGGCTGGCAGGTAATCGACGGCTGGGAGGCCCACCGCAGAGACACGTAGTACCAGGAGCACACGGGGCCGGACGGAACCGGAACCCCAGACGCGCGAATGGTTCGCGCTGAAGCAAAGGACAGAAGGAAGAACGATGCAACGAGGACAAACAATCAGGTAGGGCCGGGCAGGGCAGCCTCGGAGGACACCCTGACGGCTGTGGGGGAGTTCCCGGAGCTGAACGGATCAGTGGGCTCAGACCGGGAGCTGATGGTCGCGCCGGAACTCGCCGTGATCCTGCGTATGACTCCAGCCTGGGTCTACGCGCAGGCACGCGCGAACAAGATCCCCCACGTGCCGCTCGGCCGCTACGTCAGGTTCCGGCGGGCCACGATCGACACGTGGCTCAGCGACATCGAGCACGGGAGGATCCAGGCGCCATGGTGAGGCGCCACTGAGGGCGGGTTTCGTGTGGGCAAGCAAAGGATGAGGAGGCAGCAGCAATGAGCAGCAAGAAGCAGAAGCGAAGCTACGGGACGGGGCAGATACACGAGAAGTCTGGCTCGTACTATGGTCGCTGGCGGACTCCCGATGGGCGGATGCTCAACCGGAAGATCGGCAAGATCCGCCTTGCGGGTGAGCGAGAGGGACTGACCGGGACCCAAGCTGAGCGCGAGTTCCGCAAGATGCGCGAGGCGGAGGAGGGTGCGCCGCGTGCGCAACCCGGCGACGAAATCCCCACGGTTGCAGACGTCAGTGGCCTACTACGTCAGCGACTCGAGATCCGCGGTGCGAGCGACTCCTACCAGGAAGGTTGCGAGTGCGTGGAGCGGCTCCACATCGCACCGTCGCGGGTCGGGAAAAGCAGGCCAGCCGACGTGAGCACAGCCGATGTCGAGTCGCTGGCGAGAGCACTGCTGAAAAAGAATCTGGCGCCAAAGAGCGTCCGGAACATCCTCTCGTACCTGTACTCGGTATTCGAGCTGGCCATCAAGGAAAAATGGACAAGAGAGAATCCGGTCCGCGGTGCGGAGAAGCCAGGCAGCTTGAACAAGGGCACGAGCGACGACCTGGAATTCCTGAGCGTCTCAGAGCTCGAAGCAGTTTTCAGGGCGATCCCGGACGAAACGGTCAAGCGTGAGCCGAAAGCGACGCGCAAAGGCCGTCGCGGACCGGCCCCGCCGCCCCCGCCGGACGTGTACGGCCCGGTGTTGCGGCGCGTGATCCTGACGGCCGGCATGACAGGGTTGCGCCGCGGGGAGCTGCTCGGTCTGCGATGGCGGGATGTGGACTGGGTCGCTCAGCGGATCCGTGTGCGCAAGCCGGATCGGCGCGGTGTGCAATCTACGAGAGGCAAGTCTGAACTCTCGACCAAGCGCTCGGTGCCGATGGCGACACGGCTCGCCCAGGTGCTCGATCTGTGGTCAAAGCGCACGGCCTACAAAGGGGATGACGATCTCGTGTTCGCGCACCCGAGCACCGGCAAGGCGCTCGATGGTCCGAAGGTGAGCAGGCGGTTCCGGCAAGCTTGCGAAGACGCCAAAGTTCATGTGATCAAGTTCCACAACCTGCGCCACACTTTCGGAACACGGATGGCGGCGTCGAATGTGCCGATGCGAATGCTCCAGGAGTTCATGGGCCACGCTGACAGCAAGACGACACAGATCTACGTTCACTACGCGCCGTCAGAGCACGAGGTCGAGATGGTGGACGCAGCGTTCGCTGAGGAGGGGCCCGGTGTGGCGGATAAGGCGAAGGAGGCGGAAACGAAGAGGGAGCAGCCGGAGCAGGTCCAGCGCGGGGAGGGCGGTGTGGAGGGGCCGAGGTAGTGAACGTCGAGTGCTTAGACACCTGACGTTGTGATGGGTGCTGAGGGTCAGCGGGGAACCCTACAGTCTGCAAAGAAACCATGCACTTTCAGTGCGTAAGTGCATAGTTAGTCGCTGTCATGCAGTCATTCCGAGAGCTTCAGCGCCACCTCGCCACGGTGCCGCCAGACATTGTCGGCCGGCGCGCCGGCCGGAAGTCAAGGGGTTGCCTGCAGCGACGGTGACAGGTGGCAGGAAGGTCAGAATTCCGCTATATTCTGAGGATCCTGCCATCCTCGACCGTAGACACCAATGGAGTGATGCGTGCTGTGCGAGGCCTCGCCGCGCGCCAGGACGGGGCGGCGTCGGTCGCGGATCTGCGCGCTGAGCTGGGTCTGTCCGAGCGCACGTTGCATCGCAGCCTGAGTCGTCTGGTCGAGGATGGCAGGATCTTCCGCGTCAGCCGAGACCGGTACAGCGATCGGCCGTGGACGGGAGAGGCCGCGAGCGCCGAGGGCAAGACGATCGTCAAGGTAATCGAGCGCTTGGAAGCGGACGCCCACCTCTCGGGCTATGACGTGCTCGCCGGGTTCGCTCATCAGTTCGTCTTTGACTATCCGCACATAGTCTGCACCCAGCCGTCGCACGCCGAAGGGTTGGCAGCAGCTCTCGCCAAGAAGAACCTGGTCGTGATCGTCGCAGGGCCGCGAGCGTTGAGCGGGCCGGCAATGGCTCGAAGCGTCTTGCTGCGTCGCCAGCCGCTGATCGCTTCACGCACACTCGTACGCGGTGCGCTTGCCACTCCGGAGAAGGCCTGGGTGGATCTTCTGCGTGAGATGCGACGCAGCAACTTTCCGTTTGACTACGGTGAGCTCGGACGGCTGCTCAGAGCGATGACCGACCAACAGATCAACCAGCGGGCCTTGAACTCATATGCACGGCGCACCGGTTACGGCGACTGGCTGGCCGCGGCCACAGGACAGCGCCCACCGGACGGAGCAGAGCAGACCCAGCTCGCAGCGGGCTACGGCGCATGAGCATCGCCGACGAGCATCTGGGGCTATTCAAGGCCGACTGGATCCGTGAGCCCGAGCAACTGAAAACGCTCGCGCGCCAATCGAAATACAGGGACCTCTTCACGGCCGAGATCGCTGCCTGGTGTGCAGAGGTGCACTCACACTTGACCGAGCTCGAGGGGGATGTTGGCGTCGAGCTCATCCTGATGGGTGGCAATGCAGCATCGCTGCGCTTCGACGCGGTGATGCAGCGCGGTTCCAGAGACAACGACTACCTCACCGTTGCCAGCCACCAAGACATAGAGCGACTGATGAGCGCATTCGGCGACCGGTTCGAGGCGCTGCATCCACTGTTTGCGCCGAAGGTCTACGAACCCAAAGGGCCCACCGTGGACATCGACATGGTCAGCTACGTCATTCCCGTCGCGTTGCGACTCGGCCATGGTCACGCCACGAACAACGAGATCAAGGTCGAGTTCCACTTCGAGAACGATCTACCACCGACTGAGACGATCGACGGGAACATCGGACCGACCCAACGCCCAATGCAAGCCCGCGTCCCGGAGCTGCCCTATCAGTTCGTTCTGAAGCTCATGACCCTCGCCGCGCCACCCGTCGGGATCGACGAGCAACGTCGTCAGGACGCGGTACCTCGGCAGCTGTATGACCTGGACATGCTGGCGCGATCGTTCCAGAGCGACGAGCAATGGAATGAGATGGTCAGCTATTGCGCGACGCGGTATGCCCGGGAATGCGCGCACTGGGAAACGACTGTGAATAAGGGAGAGCCAGCAGCGGGACTACAAGAGCGTCTTCTGCGCTGGGCCGATTGCAGCGACCCCCAAAGCCAACATTGGCCAATCATTCGTGCGGTCCAGCAATCACAGCTGCGCCGCCAAGTACACCGCGAGCCCTGGGGCTGGCGAGCGCGCTGTCTGCGCCTATCAACCGCAGTCCAATGCATCGAACTGACCGACGGCTGGACGACATGGCAGGAAGCAATCGAAACTGCGGCAATCATCCCGAACACGAAAGCCAGACGCTACAAGAACGCGCTAGCGGAGCTGTCGGGGTGGAATCCGGGATCCCTGCCGTTGGAGCTAAATGACTTCGTGTGGGAGATTCTCAGCCACGGGCAGGCGGATCTCCCAGAGCGCATTGCCAAGGCGCGCAGCGTGCTTAGCGCGGTATGAGCCACCGCACGTCGTCCGGAGCGGCGGCCGATTGGCTGCCTTCTGACTGAGGTTCACAGATAGCCAGCGCCGAGGAGACAGTCGTCTCGGCGGGCTCGGAAACGGCTCTGGTTTGACCAGCTAGGCGAGGTACGAACGTATGTTTGGGGCACAATTTGGGGCACAATTTGAGCGATACTGAGAGGTAGGAGAAGGCAATAAACCCAGTAAATACGGGGGTCCTTTCCTGGGCGACACCGAATCTTTGCGGCTGGGGGCCGGGCGGTCGCAGGTTCAAATCCTGTCTCCCGATCGCAGCAATCATCTGGCCAGGGGCGGCCAGCCCCGGACACGGGGACAATCGTCCGGTTATCTTGGCCAGAGCGGGACAGCACCGGCCAGCGTTTACGGGCGATCCGCGCAGCCGGATGTGGGATTCGGGGGAATTCGGGGGACGCCCATAAGGCGATAGGGGGGAAATGGGCTCCCTCGGTTCCTTGTGGAGGCATGGCGTGAGTGTCTCCTGGGAGATACGAGAGGACGCGCCGCTGTTCGCCAGAGAGGCCGAGGGCCCGTAGCAGCTATCGATCCGACGCTTTGTCTGCGATGGCTAGCGAAGAGGGGCGAGAAGCCCCGAAGCACGGGGATATGTGGGGTCGCTAGCTCGGTTCACGGTGGGTGATGGCGATCGGGCGTTTGCTGCGGCGGCGCCTGACGGGTTTGCGGAAGGTTTGCAAGGCGCATTTCGGCTCGCAATCGCCCGAGGAACGGCCAGCACGAGCGCCAGTGCGAGGAGCAGACGGGGCCGTCGCTGACGACGTCGCGCTGTCGCGATCACCCCGCGCGAAGGCTCGGACGGTGCGTCGAGGAGCGCGGCAACTTCGAGATCTCGCGAGAGAACTCATTGGTGCTACTATGAGCAGCATCATGCTGGATGCCAAAATCGACCGATCGGACCCGACGCTCCTGCACGATCAGGTCGCCGCTGAGATACGCCGCTCGATCGCGGACGGTGAGGCCAAGCGAGGCGAACGCCTGCCGCCGGCCAAAGACATCGCAGCAGTGCTGCAGGTCAACACAAACACCGTTCTGCGCGCGCTGCGCATCCTTCGCGACGAAGGCCTCCTGGAGTTTCGCCGCGGGCACGGCATCCGCGTCGCCGGAACGCCAGAACGCGGCGTCGTGACAGCCCGCGCACGCGAGCTGGTCGCCTTCGCACGCGACCAGGGCTATAGGCGCGAAGAGCTGATCGCGATCATCCAGGGAATACGCTGACCATGTCGCCGGCAGCTACCCGCGAGGCCCCCCGTCTCCTAGCGTCACCAGCCCACACGACTGGGCCCGACCAGGGCGTGATCGAAGAGGCCCGACGACGCCAGCGCCATCGCCGGAAGAGGCGACTTGGCGGCGCTCTCGCTACCGTCACAGCGATCGGCGCCCTCCTCTGGGGCCTGCTGGCCGGGGGCGGCGCCGGCGGCGGCCGCCACGGCTCCCGCGACCCATCGAGCGGCTCAACGCCCAGCTACGGCGTCGGCGCTGGCATCACGGTCACCTACCCCCGCGGTTGGCACCTTCTCACAGGGCCAATCACCTCCCTGGCGTACCCCTACGACCGTCTACTCCTCACCTCCTACCCGGCTGCCCGAGGCGGCGACTGTGGCCCCACCCGCGCCGAGAACGCCCTGCCAGCCAGCGGAGCGCTGATCTTCCTCCTCGAATACACGGCGGCTCCAGGCGGCGTTTTCGGTCAGCCCAAAGGCATGTCCTTCCCATCCCAAAGTGCCGGCATCGCGCTGCACCGAAGCGACCTCGCCAACTACGAGTGCTCGACCGTGCCCAACTATCTGATCCGCTTCAGAGCGGCAGGGCGCCTCTTCCAGGCCCAAGTCGCGTTCGGGACACACGCGACACGAGCACGCCGTGCCGAAGCCCTACGAGTCCTCAGCAGCCTACGCGCGAAGCCCCTCACTGACACCACGTCGGGATGAGCCGACACGCAGCGACCAGACACCCCTCCGCTCTCTGGACGGTGCGCAAGAGCCGAGATTGTCTCTCGTTGAGGCTTCCTTCTAGCCAGAGCAGAGTATCTACTCGCTCCGGTGCGCCTGAAGCTGAATGGGCCTATCTATGACCTGACCGATATCTCTCAACGCCAGCTGGTCGAGGAACGCCACGCAGCGCTCCTGGTCGAACATGGCATGCGACACCTCGATCTGCACGAGATCACTACAGACCGGCGTGTCGTCACGCAGACGATCGCCGGCGATCTCTATGACGAAGGCGCGGCGGCGATCCGCTTCCCCTCACACCTGGACGGCATCCGTGCGTCGCGGTATTCGAGGGACGCGGCGACCTGGACCCCGACGGAGAAATCATGCCGCTCACCGACCCGGCACCCGAAGCATTGCTCAAGATCGCCGCCGACTGGCTTCTGACGCTGCAACCCGCACCGGCGATCGACTCATCACTACAGGAGTCCCCCCTCGGCCTCTGATGAGGATCATGGATAAACGCGCTGAGGTAATAGATGCAACTTTGGAGGAGCACCTGCTCGCTCAGCGCGAGACTCTCGCGGAGTCGTTCTCGGAAGCACAGTGTGCTGTCGCGAGAAACGATGTCGTGAGTCTCGCTGCGATCGCGTCGAGTGCACATGCGGGCGGTCTACGAGACCAACGTGTTCGGGCCTGTCAGGGTACTGCACGCGTTCCTGCCTCTGCTCGAGCGCTCGTCCGCGCCGGTGGTTGTCAATGTGTCCAGCGGATTGGGCTCGCTCGGTCAGGCTGCCGACCCGGACAGCGCCTGGGCTGCGTTCGTTCCCGCCTATAGCTCTTCGAAGGCGGCGCTCAACATGCTCACGATCAAGTACGCCGCTGCGTTCCCCAGGATGCGGATCAACGCTGTGGGTCCGGGTTACACAGCGACAGATCTCAATTAACACCGTGGCGAGCAGGGCGTCGAGGAAGGAGTGGCCGCGATCCTGCGTGATGCCCTCATAGGGCCAGACGGACCGACGGGCGGTTTCTTCGACAAGAACGGTCCCGAGCCCTGGTGACCGTCACCCACAGAGTGTCTTTTGTGAGCCGGACATTGCGGCGCACAAAACCTGGCAGGGCTGCCTGACTGTCCGCAATCACGGGTGACGACGGTGCGATAAGTGGACCGGCGTCCTTTCTGACGAGGCTGTGCTAGTTTCCCGTGAAACGGACCGTTAGTCCGGTTCACATCTAGACCGAAAGGATCTCCCGTGTCTGATCTTAAGATCGCGATCATCCTTGGCAGCACCCGCCCCGGGCGAAACGGCAAGGCCGTCGCCGACTGGGTGACCGAGAAGGCACAGGCACGAACGGCCGCGCGGTATGAGCTCGTTGACCTAAAGGACTACCCGCTTCCCCACATGGACGAGCCGGTTCCGCCGTCGGTGGGGCAGTACGTGGGGGAGCACACCAAGGCGTGGGCACAGAAGATCGGCTCCTACGACGGCTTTATCTTCGTCACGCCCGAGTACAACCACTCGACCTCGGGCGTCCTCAAGAACGCGATCGACTACCTCTATGGCGAGTGGAACAACAAGGCGGCAGCATTTGTCAGCTATGGAGCCCTCGGGGGAGCTCGCGCGATCGAGCACCTTCGCGCGATCTGCAGCGAGCTTCAGATCGCGCACGTGCGTCAGCAGCTGAGCTTCTCGATGTGGACCGACTTCGAGAACTTCGCGACGTTCGCGCCCGCATCCCAGCATGACGGAGCGGCAGTTACGCTATTCGACCAGCTCGAGGCGTGGACCGCAGCGATGAAGACCGTCCGCGGTTGACAAGCGATAACCCGTTCGACCCAAGCTGACTTTCCTCGGATGGTTAGAGGCGTCCTGCCTGGACGGGACCGGCTGCATTCCAGACCGTAGGATCAGCATCAGCCCGTATGAGCATCGATGATCGGTCCGACATAGCCGCAGCACGGCAACTGCCGCTGGCATGCGGGCCCCGCGAACGTGCCGACGCGGCGGCCAATCGTGTGCGGATCTTGGAGGCGGCTCGTCGGGTCCTAGCCGAGCGAGGTGCCGAGGGGACGTCGATCGATGCTGTTGCCAGCGAGGCGGGGGTGGGCAAGGGAACCGTGTTTCGTCGTTTCGGTGACCGCTCCGGCTTGTTCCAGGCGCTCTCCGACGAGCACCTCAGGTCCTTCCAGGACGCCTTCATAGCCGGTCCCCCGCCGCTGGGACCCGGGGCGCCGCTCCGTGAGCGTCTCGCGGCCTTCCTCGATGGGCTGCTAGATCTCTACGACGATCATCTCGAGCTGACGCTCGCACTGGAGAAGGACCGCTGGAAAGCACCCATCGAGGGCTACCTGACCCTCTCGATGCACCTCGAGAGCCTCGTGGAGCAGATCTCGCCGAGTTTCGACGCGCCGATCACAGCACAACTCTTGCTAAACGCACTGAACGTGAACCTCGTCAGCTATCTACGCCGCGAGCAGGGCGCAAGCCTCGCCTCGATCAAGGCCGCGGTACGCCCGCTGATCGCGGGCCTGACTCCCCCGGGGTAGTCGAAAAGTAAGCAAGCTAGGGGTCCTACTGTGCCATCAAAGTAGTGCCAGCGGTCTTTCGAGGTGACCAATAGACAAGCGGCCATCATCCCCGAGTTTCCTCGCAGAATAGGGGTCTGGAAGATGACCGGATTGTTGGTGGAGATTTGCGGCGGTCGATGGAAGAGAGTTACTTCAGATCCTTGCTGCTTACATGTGTATGTCTGGCCGGTGTGACTCAGGTGTGGAGAAGCCGCTCGAGGCCGTCGAGGATGAGATCGAGCCCCCACGCAAACTCGACGGAGTTGTCGTACCCGGACTCGGGAAGCTTGGTGGCGATTTCGACGAGATACGGGTAGTCGTCGAACGCCCCGATCGTGTCAGCTCTGCGCTGCGCGGCTTTCCCGGCACTCTCGGGGGTCTCCAGCGCCAGATCTCTTTCCTGCAGTGCGAAGCCGTAGATGTAGGCATCCTGGACGGAGTAGGCATGGATCGCCATCTCGAACGGGAAGCCGGCGTTCCGCAGGCATCCCATCACCGCGTTGTGGTTGCGGAGGTTCGCCGGCCCCGGGTGTCGCGACTCCATCATCCCGATCGCCCAGCTGTGGCGTTTCAGGGCCTCACGCGTGGAGATCGCCCGGTCCCGCATCGCCGACCGCCAGTCGAGGTCCGGGGAGGGCACCTCGATCTCGCTGAAGACGATGTTGACCATGCCGTCGAGGAGCTCGTCCTTATTCGCGACGTGCTTGTACAGGGCCATCGGCACGACGCCCAGCTCCTGTGCGAGCCCGCGCATGCTGAAGGCTTGTAGACCGGTCTCGTCGCAGAGGGCCACGGCAGCCTGCATTACACGAGCGCTGCTCAGCGGTTTCCGGGTGGCGTTCTTTTTCGGTTGTGTCATCGCGCTTGACAAGCGTACAGCGTACACCTATAGTCCCGCAAACGAGTGTACGCCGTACACCTAATTGAAAGGCATCTCATGGACTCTTCCCCGTTTCCCGTCCAGTACTCGGTTGACTATCCGGACCGTCCCCTCAACCGTCTGACCACTCTCTTCCGGCTGTTCATGGTTGTCCCGATCGTGAGCGTGCTCGCCCTCATCGAGGGCGGTGGCTATCTTTTCGGCGGCGGCAGGGCCGCTGGGGGCATCGGGATCGCCGGCCTGGTCGTACTGCCCACACTGCTGCTGATCCTGTTCTGCCAGAAGTATCCGCGCTGGTGCTTTGACTGGAACCTCGAGCTGATGCGTTTCTCCGCTCGGGTCGGCGTCTACCTGGCGCTGATGGACGACCGCTATCCCTCCACCGACGAGCATCAGGCCGTGCATCTGGACTTCGCCTATCCGGACGCACGCAAGGACATCAGCCGCTGGCTGCCGCTGATTAAGTGGCTACTGGCCATCCCGCACTATGTGGTGCTGTTCTTCCTCTACGTCGCCTCGTTCTTCGTCGTGATCGCCGCTTGGTTCGCGATTCTGTTCACGGGTCGCTTCCCCCGTGGGATGTTCGACTTCCTCGTCGGTGTCGGCCGCTGGACGAACCGGGTGATCGCATACGCCCACGTGCTGGTGACCGATCGCTACCCGCCGTTCCGCCTCGCCCCATAGGTTCCCGGGCGGGCGCCAAGAGGCCACGGCCGTGATCGGGCGTCGCGTGTCGCGCCCCGGCGGCATAGGATGGGCTGACCCTGGATCATCACCTCATCATCGCCGCGGGCGCGACCGGGCACCTCACGACGCACGCTCACGCCCTGGGACACACACGGCATCACGCGGCTCTTCCGGGACACAGGATCAAGCGCGCCAGGTACATCCACCTCCCGATCCTCTCGCACATCCGAGTCCACGGACCGGCGATCGACTACGTCGCCCTGTTCCTGCTCGCGGCGCTCAGCGGGATCGGCGTCAACGGCTTCGGCGAGGCGGCTCTGATCGCGGCCGCGGTCTACGTCGCGAACCACCACATCCCGGTGGCGCCGGTCATATTGATCGCGACAGCCGGCGGCTTTCTCGGCGGCTTGGGCGGGTTCCTCATCGGAAGGCACGGAGGTCGCGTCCTGTTCACGGCCGCCGGGCCGTTCACGCGCTTTCGCCGCAGGATGCTCTCGCACAGCGAGGAGGTGTACCTCAACTACGACACGCTGGCGATCCTGATCACGCCCGCGTGGGCCGCCGGCATCCATCGTGCGCGATGGTCACGGTTCGTGCCGCTGAACCTCGCCTCGGCTCTGATGTGGTCCGCCTCGCTAGGGCTCGGCGCCTACTACCTCGGCTCGCGCATCACCACCGAGTTTTCCGATGAGATCGGGTGGATAGTCGGTGGCGTCGCCGGTGCCCTGGTCGTCTACTACTTCATGCGGCGCGCGCTGCGTGCGCCTCCGCGCCGCTCACGGCAGCGCTAGCGCGTCACGCTTTGCGAGCTATGTCAGCCGCGCGGAACGACGCGTCGGTGCTATCGCCCGGCGCGGGCGAACCGCGGGCGGCTCCCGCTCGCCGACTGGTCGAGGACGATCGCACCGGGAGGGCCAAGGGGCCGTGAGAACATCGGGGCTCGTCTCGACCCATCTGTGTCAACCTTCCTGGGATGAGCGACCGATCACAAACGGGGGGATGTTTGTGCGGGGAAGTCCGCTTCGAGCTGACGGAGCCGCCATCGGCGGCCGGTTACTGCCACTGCACCCGCTGCCAGCGTCGCACTGGAACAGGGTCTTCCGCCCAGGCACGGATCGACGGGCGCACTTTCCGGCTCGTCAAGGGCGCCGAGCTTGTGAAGTGTTGGCGTCATCCCGATGGCGGCTTTGAGAAGTGCTTCTGTCGAGAATGCGGATCGCACCTCTATAGCCGCAACCCTGACGACACCACACAGATGAGCGTGCGCCTCGGGGCCTTCGACGATGATCCCGGAGTGCGCCCGAGCTGGCGGACATTCGTCGCGTACGCAGCCCAGTGGGAGCCGATTCCCGACGATGGACTCGAGCGCTTTGGCGAGGCTAAGCCTCGGTTCTAGTCCCTTCGGATCGGGTTCGACGAGTATCGCCGACACGGGGAGGGGCCCCGCGCTCGAGAAGCCGGATCATCCTGCTGAAAGCTCGCCACCGACCGAGGTGACTGGAGGCTGCGCTCTCTCCAAGGCGTTTCTAGTTTACGCGGAGTATTCCGGTTCCGAAGATGACCGATTCGTGGGGCGCGTCCGCCGATGTTCCAGTCAGGTTGTGGTTTAGGTAGCGAATCTCGAATTCGTCCGCAGAGGCGCAAAGTCTGAAGAGTCCAGTGGACAGGGTGTGCACTGTTTCGCCCCGCTTGACGTCGTGATTTATCCCCCAGCTACTCGGTCGCGCGTTTTTGCAGTGCGAACTCGCTTCGACGGAGTATTCAGAGCCGGCATTCGTGACTGCATATGGCGCTTTGAACTCGACCTCGGCTCGGTAACAAGGATCGAGCAGGAACGCCCTGCTGCAGCTATCGGGAGACTGCAGCACTGTCTGGACGTGTACCGGTCGATGCAGGCTCCGGGTCGGATCGAACGCGGTTCTGGGTGTGTAGGGGGGCGATGGGCAGCGTCTGCTTACTTGCACCCTGCCGACTGAGCAGGTGAGCGAGCCCAAGCGGTAGGTGATGGCAGCCACTTCGCCCATGGGCTCCATCGAGATGTTGCGGCCTGTGCTGTACCCGAGGAAGTCACCGCCGCCGAAGGACAGATGAGCATGGTGGCGGGCCATCTCGACGATCAGATAGGCACCCGTGCCTGGGCTGACCGGACTGGTTTGCAATCCGGTCTTTGTCCGATAAGTGATGCTGAGGGCGTGCGGTCCGAGCAGGCCAAAAGAGATCGATCGCAGATACCGTTCTTGGGGCTTTACCTTCAGGAGTTCTTGTTGAACCGGCGCCGCACTGCGCCCTTGATCTTGGAAGCTCGAGCTGGTCGTCTGCCCAGCGAGAATGCACGTGGTGTCACTGTCATCGCTGTAGCTGGGAAGAACCTCGGGCGAGAGGGGGTGAAAGCGCCCATCGTTATTGAAGGCGCCGTCGATGCCGAGCTCCCCCAGCTGTTCGTCTTGCACGCGGCCGACCTGCAGGCACAGCTCTCCTCGTGTTGTGTGCACGAGGCGCATTCCCCAGGGCAGACCACCTTCAGGATCGGTCGCTCGCAGCGGCAGCAGACGTGAGCCGCCCGTGGCGGGGATGCCGAGCGCCGCGTTGGCCGTGAGCGGTGGCCCCTCCCGCTTCACGGGACTGCCGGTCAGCAGCCCGGTGGCGGCTATGGCGATCGCGCCACCTGCCATCGCCAACACCAAAGCGATCACGGCGGCGTTGAGTGAACGCAGTCGATTTGTCCGCCTCGCAGGGGATCTAGAGCCGGTTGTTTGCGCACCGGTGGAAAGCTTGCGGTTCGCCGCTTCGAGCAGGTCATGCTCCAGTTGTGGGATGACGCTCATCGTTCACCTGCCAATCTCGTTCGAAGGGTGCGAAGTCCACGGCTGACCCGTTGGCGTACGACAGCCTCTGAGCAGCGCAGCTCTGCCGCTATGTCCGCGTAGTCGCGGTCTTGCACCACGTGGGCATGAATCGCTCGCTGCTGCTCCTCAGAAAGCTGCGCCAGGGCGACGGTCGCCTGATCCTCGTCTTCTGTCAGACGCGCGATGGTCTCGCTGGCGTCGTCGTCGATGACCAGGCGCGGCAGACCAAGCCTCTGGCGAGCGGCCGACTGCACCCGACCTTCGCGATAGCTCGCCCCGAGCACGTTGCGTGCGATCCCAAACAGCCACTGATCGGCACGACCCCTGGCTGGGTCATAGCTCTCAACGGCCTCCAGTGCACGGGCGAAGGTCTCGGCCGTGAGATCGGCGGCGAGCTCGGGGCGGCCCGTGGCCCGCATAAAGAAGCCGAGAACCGGTCGCTCGAACAGGCGGTAGAAGGCAGCAAAGGCCTGCGCATCGGAGCTGAGCGATCTCAGGAGGTCATCTTCATCGCGTTTGGCTGAGTTCGCCGCCATCCACATCTATTAGCTCAGATCGGCTTGCTTGTGACAGCAGCCGACTGTCCAGCGCGACTTGAGTCCCGTGCTCACCCCACCGCGATGCGACAATCACTGCATGCCGCGCCATCGTCTCGTGGGACTGATCGTTGCCGGCCTCGCCTTGGCGGCCACCGGGTGATGCGCCTCTATCACGTACCCGGCAGTCGCTCGACCCGCGTGTTGTGGATGCTCGAGGAGATCGGTGCGCCCTACGAGCTGACTGTCATGACACGTGAGGATCGTAAGACCGCTGAGCACGTCGGTCGCCACCCGCTCGGCCGTGTCCCTGTGGTCGAGTTCGACGATGGACGCCGGTTGTTTGAGTCGGCCGCGATTTGCATCCAGCTGGCCGACCTGCATCCTGAGGCGGGCCTGATCCCACCCGTTGGATCGCCGGATCGTGGTCTGGTGTATCAGTGGTCCTTTTTTGCGATGATCGAGCTCGAGCCGCCCATCTTTCAATGGATGCGCGCGAGGCGCGAGGAGACCGACCAGACCGAGCCATCGGAGCGCTACCAGGCCGCTGCGGCTGCCCTCGACACGGCGCTCGCCGATCGCGACTGGCTCCTTGGAGACTTCAGCGTCGCCGATGTGATCTGTGCGGGCGTCGCCGGTATCACCCATCGCGCCGAACTCACCCACGAGCCCGAACGGGTTCGCTCCTACGTCGATCGGGCGCGCTCCCGTCCCGCCAATCAGCGCGCCGCCAGCCGAACCGAGTAAGCGCCCTCATAGTCCGGATGCCGGGACACGAGTCCGGCTTGGGTGCCGGCTCTGGGTCGGCCCGCAGAAGCAGCCGTCACCATCGCCACTCGCTAGACCCGGTCCTCGTACGGAGTGTCAGTGAGCGGGGGCCAGCGCATAGCGCTTGCTTTCCGGGCATAGCGGCACGAGTGCGCTCGACAGAGCGAGTGGGTGGCTTTGTCGTGACGTTCGCTCGGAGGTGCCGCGTCGAGACTGGACCACCGTGCGTGTTGATCAGCCGATCACCCTTGCCGCGCCGCGCCGGGCTTGACGAACACTCCGCGGCGGCGCATCTCGACCAGCCGTGGCGCATCCGGGTAGCCACTGCCCAGCAGCAGGGCTGCCTCTCGCTCGAGGTCGTATTCGACGCGCACCAGCTGGGGCCGACCGTCCTCGATCAGCAGATAGCAAGCGCGAGGATCGCCGTCCCAGGGCATGCCCACGCTGCCGCTGTTCGCGACCGTCAGACGGCTCAGCGCGCGGGTGTATGGACGATGGATGTGGCCGTAGACCACGGTGGCCGCATCGAGCGGTTCATAGACGGCCGACAGCTCGTCGTCTTCGGCGTCGGGCAGGGGCGCCCGCCACAAGTCGTCCGGCGTCGCATGCACCACCACCAGGTTCTCAAGGCGCCACTGGGCGGGAAGTCCCCGCAGCCAGGCCACGCGCTCCTCGCCGAGCAACTCCAGGGTCGCCGGTGCGTACTCCCGAAAGATCAAGCTCAAAAGAGACGAGAGCTTGGGAGCAAGCTCTTCCTGTCGTCGTTGTTCTTGCGGGCGCCAGAGGACCTCATCGGTGTTGCCGACCACGCCCGGCCAGCCCAGCTCGCGCACCCGGTCGATGACATCGGCAGGCTGGGCACCCATGAGAGCCAGGTCACCGCCGTGCAGCACAAGATCGGGCGCCCGCCGCTGAATGTCGGCTACGACCGCGTCGAAGGCGGTCAGGTTGCCATGGACATCAGAAACAATTGCGACCCTCGGCGTTTTTGGGTGCCGGCGCATCGACCCAGAACCTATTGGGATTGGAAGCCTCGAGTCAAAGCTGGTTGTAGGCAGCGCTTCGCGATGAGCGCGTTACACGGTCCTTAGCGCTTCGGTGGGTGAGAGCCGCGCCGCGCGCAACGCGGGAAGCAAACCGGCTACCGCGCCGATCAGCATGGCCGCGCCGAAGCCGCCGGCCCAGGCGAGGGTGGGGATGACGATCGTCCAGCCCTTGGTGGAGGCGTAGATCGCGGTCGCGAGAATGCCGGTAGCGACACCGACGGCTCCGCCACCGAGCCCGAGCAGGATCGCCTCGGACAGGAACTGGGTGCGGATCTGTCCGCGGGTCGCGCCGAGCGCCCGCCTGAGCCCGATCTCTGAGCGGCGTTCCAGCACGCTGATGACCATGATGTTCGCCACACCGACGGCGCCTACCAGCAGCGCGACGGCGCCGAGCCCGAGGAACAGTCCGTTGAATGCGCCTTGCGCGTCGGCGCGCGCTGTGAGCGTGGCTGAGGGTTGGCTGACGTTGACTTCGTTGGGTGCTTCGGGGTCCGCGGTCGCGGCGAGGACCGACTGGACAGCCGGCACCTGGCTGTTCTGGGCGCGCAGGTAGACGGTGTTGGGGTGCCCGTTGAAGTGCAGGTAGCGTTCCGCGGCCTTGAAACCGACCAGCACCGAGCTTTCAATTCCGGACGCCAGCACCGAAGGACCAAGTATCCCGACGAGGTAGAGCCACTGGTTTGCGGCCCAGATCCGCTCACCGGGGTAGATGTGATCAATGCCCAGTCGTTGCGCAGCCGCGGAGCCGAGCACCGCGACCGGCTCCTGGGCGGTCGCGGCATTCAGATAGCGGCCCTGCACGATCTGGATGCCGAGCGTGTGCAGCAGGCTGAGGCTCGCCGCCTGGATTTCCAGCGCATTGGTTTCGACGGTGGGGATCAGCGGCGAGCGGTACACCTTTCCTTCGACCTTTCCGGTCTCCGCGACGGTTTCGACCGGGTTGATACGGGCGATCATCGCGGGCGCGACGAGGGGCAGCTCGGCGGTCTTGCCGGCGAAGCTCTGGCCGTTGGTGACGATCAGGAGGTTTGTCCCGAGGCGTTCGATCTCTTCGAGCAGGCCCGCCTGTGAGGAGGAGGACAGGCCGAGCACCGCGACGATCGCGGCGACCCCGATCGCGATCCCAAGCGCCGAGAGCCCCGCTCGCATACGCCTGGTACGCAGCCCCACGCTCGCCACGCGCGCGAGATCAGAGGCCCGCAGCCGCCGGGGGGCGAGGTTCGCGGCGCCCGCGTCTGCTCGAGTGCGGTCGGCGACGACGCTCACCGCGCTCACTGGGCTTCGTTGACGAGCGCGAATGCCGCCGGCCTGGCCGGCTTGGCGCTGGCCTTGACGATGTAGCCGCCCTGCGTAACGTTGGCTGTGAACGTCGGCGCGACGGCGATCCCGCAGGGGCTGGTCTTCACCCTGACCGTGTAGGGATGAGAGACGCGGCCACGATGGTGACGGGAACCGCGAGCGTGGACCGTGAAGCGTCCACTCGCGCCGTGCGTGGGTGCTGAGAACGTGATCAGCGCGCCCGGCACAGGGTTCTTCTGCGCGTCGGTGACGGTGACGGCCAGCCGGATGGAGAAGGGGGTTCCCGCGATCGTGGATTGCGTGGAGCCGACCCCGGGGGTGAGCTTAGCGGGTTTGCCAGCGAGGTTTGAAAGGGTGAAGCTGACCGGTGTGACGATGGGCGCCCCGCCTTTGCCGGCGCTTTCATTCCCGCCCCCGCCGCCGCTCGAGACAGAGGCGGTGGCGGTCAACGACCCGGCCGTGCTGTTCGCGGTGAGGAGCGGCGAGCTTGCGACACCATTCGCACCGGTTGTCGCGGTCGCCTGGGCGCCACCGCCGACGAAGCTGGCACTGGCACTCGAGCTCGTGCCGCACGCGCTAGCGCTGCCGGTGCCGAGTGTGAACGTGACCGTCGTACCTGCGACCGGGTTGCCATTGGCGTCCAGGACGGTGACCTGCAGCGGCTGGGGGTAGCGGGCGGTAACGCGCGCGGATCTGCTCTTCAGCGGGATCGCGACGATCCTCGCCGGTACGCCCGCAGCGGTGTTCGTCAAAGAGAACGAGACCGAGCCGTACTGCGATCTGGCGGTGACGGTGTAGCTGCCCTCGGTGATGTTGGCGGTGAACGCGGGCGCGGCCACGCTGCCCGAGTCATCGGCACCGACAGTGACGGTGTTAGACCCGCTGGTGGAGAACACGCCGCTCGCGCCACTGGCGGGTGCGCTGAACGTGACGGGGATCCCCGCGGCGGCGCTCGTGACGGGGCAGCCGTCGCTGTTGCTGAGCGCGACCTGCAGCCCGGTCGCGAACGCGCTCTGCAGAATTGCCGTCTGTGGCGTGCCCGCGACGAGCGTCATCTGGTTCGGGGGATTGGACGACGGACAGTTCGACGCCCCGGTGCCGGTGGGTTCGGTTGGCGATCTGCCGGTTTCCCCTGCGGCGAACGCCGGGCCACCCACGAGCATGCCAACCATGGTGCCCAAGCTCGCGGCCACGAGCAGTCCGAGTCCCGCCCAGCGAACACGGCGGGGCAACCACGTCATTGGAGCCATCAGCGCACTGCTCCTGCTGCGGTGGTGTCATTCACGATGCGTCCGTCGAGCACCTGGACTTGGCGGGGGAGGCGGGCGGCGAGGTCGTGGTCGTGGGTGATCACGAGGATCGTCGCGCCGTCGGCGTTCAGCTCTTGAAGGAGCGTGAGGATCGCTTCACCGGAGGAGCTGTCGAGGTTCCCGGTGGGCTCGTCGGCCAGCACGATCGCGGGGCGACCAACGAGGGCGCGTGCGATCGCGACGCGTTGGCGCTCGCCGCCGGAGAGCTTGCTCGGACGGAAGCTCGCGCGCGCGGCGAGGCCCACCCGGGCGAGCGTCTCCGCTGCCCGCTCACGGCGCTCGGCGACAGCAACGCCGGCGTAGAGCAGTCCTTCTGCGACGTTCTCAAGAGCGGTGGAGTGCTCCGCCAGGAAGAACTGCTGAAAGACGAACCCGATGCGCGTGGCACGCAATGTGGCGAGCTCACGATCGGCGAGCCCCGCCGCGTCCAGGCCCGTGATCGAGACCACCCCTGAGCTGGGGCGCTCGAGCGTGCCCATCACGTGCAGCAGCGTCGTCTTACCCGAGCCCGAGGGGCCGACGATCGCCACGAGCTCACCCTCTCCCACCGCGAAGCTGACTTCCCGCAGCGCGTAGACCGGGGGCTCGGCGCCGTAGACCTTGCTGACTTCGTCGAGCTCGAGCACCGGCTGCTCGGCGCCGTCGGCCCATGCGGTGCTTGTTGGCTGCTTGCTCATGACGTCTGTGGCACCACCACGCGCTGGCCGGCAGATAGGCCTTGGCCGCTCACCTGCACAACGCCTTCGGCGTCGTCGAACAGGCCGACGGTGACGGCCTCCAGACGGTGCACCCGGCCTTCGGCGACCTCTACCGCGTAGCCGCCGCCGGCGAGCGCGAGCAGCGCGTTGACGGGCACCGCCAGCACGTTTTCGACGCGTTCGGTGGTGATCTCGACGTTCACGGGCGCCTGGTCGAGGTGGCCCGTCGCCGCCGGATCGGTGGGGGTAGCGTCGACTTCGACGGTGGGGGCGCTTTCTTCTTCGCTGCCGTGGCCAGAGCCGGACGGCGTGGTGGCGACGCTGGAGACGTAGGTGATCTTCCCGGGTGTGCTCTGGTTGTCGGGAAGCGTGATCGTGACCTGATCGCCGACCTTGACGCTGGCCTGCTGGGAGGCGTCGAGCGCGATCTTGACCTGCCGGGCGGTTGAGGTGATCGCGAGCACCGGGCCGGGCGTGACCGTCTGGCCGACCGTGGGGGTGACGCTCGTGACGCGCATCGGCCCGGAGTGGAATACGACCGACCCCAGCAGCAGCTCGCCGGTCACGCTCAGCCTGTGCGCTGACTGCAGCGCGCGAATCGCGGTCGCGGTCGCGGCCGTGAATTCGTCGCCGGCGAGCCCCTGCCCGTAGCCGAGCGCGTCGAGGTTCGCGTTCAGCTCGGCGACATCGTGCCCCGCGGACATCCCGGCGGTGAACGCCCGCGTTGGCGCCACCGAGCCGTACAGCAGCAGCGCTGGCTGGCCTGAGATCTCATACACGCTCTGCCCTCGCCTGATGATCTCACCGACCGAGGGCAGCGCCGTGAACGAGGAGCCCTGCGCGTAGAGCGCGGCCGATGAGCGCGCCGTGGACAAGTTGGACTGCGCGCTCGCGAGCTGTTTTTCGGCCGAGGAGACCTGGGAGCGGTCGGCGGTGACCTTGCCGGCGGTGCTTGTCGCGCCCTGCTGGGCGGCAGAGACGGCCTGCACGTCGCTCGAGCACACGCTCGAACCCCCACCACCAGGCGAGTTGTTTTCGCTTGAAGGCGAGGAGCCCGCGGAGGCGGCTTCCGCGGCGCCCACGCCCGCGCAGTCGACCTGCTCCTTGGAGCGCGCCGCCGCCAGCGTCGCCTGATGACCCGCGAGCGCCTGCGCGTCGGAGGCCAGCGTCGCCCTGGCGCTCGCCAGCATCGCTTCGGCGCTCGTGACCTGCTGGCTTGACTGCTGGACGGCGGAGGGCGCGGTCCCGGACGGCACGCGGATGCTCGAGGCGCCCGCGTAGCCGAGCGTTCCGCTCACCTGCGTCTGCTGCGAGAGCGACCGGCTCCTCACCGTCGCAAGCGAGGTCGCAGTCGCGTTATCAACGACACCACCAGTGGATTTCCCCGGGCCGCCAAACGGGTCCGTGACGATCACCACCACAACAGCCACGACCAACACCAACCCCACAATCGCGAGCGTCCGCCGGCGGGCGCCGCCGGGCGCCGGGCCGATGTTTGATGGCTCGCCATCGCGCTCGACCGTCAGGGTGGCCCCGGGCGCAGACGCCGCCTCACCAGACACAGGATCACTCATCGATGCTGTTTGTACGACATCAACGGTTTCGGGAATGTTTCGCCGACCTCACGAACGACCACGCGCTCATGGGGCCAGTGCCACGTTGCCGGGGCCGCCCTTCGGCCCGGGCAGGTCGGACTGGCACGTTTTCTGCGCGGCTCTGAACTGCGGTGAGTTGGGATCTATACCGGAGCCCTTGCCCCCGATTCGGATCCCGACACCGCCGCCGCTGTGGTGGAATTCCGGATCGGGGAAGTTGGGGACTCCGTGGCTGCGCATGCAGGCGGAGAACTTCAAGGCGCCTTCCTGCATCTTGGCTTGTTCCGCCGGACTCGGGGCTATCTTCGAGGGTGCGTACTTGCTGCACGCCTTTTCGGCCGCCTGGAACCGGGGCGATTCTGGATTCGGGCCGTGACCGTTGTGGTTCTGGATGCGTATGCCGCCTTCGGTCGGTTCGGGGAATTCTGGTTCCCCGTGGGTGCGCATGCACTGCGAGAACTTGACCATCTTCTGCTGGGTGCTCGCGCTGCTTTCCGGCGAGGAGGGCTTGCCACCCGTGTTCGCGGTCGAGCCACCCGACGTGTTGGAGAGGTGCGCGACGCCAGGGCTCGATGAGCCGCCGCCGCAGCCGGCGAGCAGCAGGGCACCGCTCGTCAGCACGACTACGCTGAGGCTGAGGTTCATTCTGGTCATGTGTTGGTCTCCTTCGGGTGCTTTCGTCAGTCGTCCCGCGACATCATGGGGGGGAGACCTGAGAATCACCTGAGAGGGAGCGAGGATCTTCCTGATCACGGGACGGTACGAATGCTGTACGACATCGGTCTCGTCGGGGTTTGCGTCCTCGTCACGGATCAGTTCTACGCGGTGGGTTGCGGCGTTGTTTCGCTCTGCGAAGACTCCGTGGATGCGTCCCTGATCCACCGTTAACCCCCTGCGGCGAAGCGGGCCACGGCGGCCTTGGTGAGGGCCCCGTGGGTGACGCTGACGCACGCGTCGGCGGCCTGCAGCACCGCCGGCTGATGCACGTTTATCCCCGCGCCCGAGAGCATCTCGTGGGTCACCTGGCCGCTGCTCGCCGGGTCGGGAAAGTTCTCGAGGCCGTGCGTGCGCATACAGCGCGCGAAAGCGAGCAGATCCCCGATGTGCTGCGCGCGTTCGGCCTGGGTCGGCTGGCCGCCGTTCGGCTGCAGGTGTTGGCAGGCTGCCTGGGCCGAGAGGACCTGGGAGTTGCCGACCTCTTTGAACGCTCTGATAACGGCTTCCTTCGTGTTCTGTCCGCTGCTGGTGGGGTCGGGGAAGTTCGGCACTCCGTGGGTGCGCATGCACTGCGAGTAGGCGACCATCTTCTGCTGGGTGCTCGCGCTGCCTTGCGGGGAGGATGAGCCGCCGCTGCTCGCAGCCGTGCCGCCAGAAGTGCTGGTCGCAAGGCGCGCGACACCCGGGCTCGATGAGCCGCCGCAGCCGGCGAGCGCTATCCCGAGGGCGAGGACTGCGCCAGCCGTCACCGCGGCGCGTGGCAATCGGCGGCGCGATCTGACTCCGAGTTTGCTCTTTTGTTGTGGGGTATCACGCATGTGGCTCCTTTGCGGCGAGTCTGATTGTGTGCTCTGCGCGCTACACGGGACTAACGGGTTGCATCGGCCGTCCCTGTGGCGCTGTCGTTAACCCGCTCTGGCTTGGGTGTGCTTGGCCTTTCAGGCCACCCCGGCGGTGCACCAGCAAGATGGTCGTGGCGATGAGCAGCACCGACAGCGCGAGCAGCCAGCCGCCCTCGATCCATTGAAACGTCCAGAAACGGCCGGCAGGCTGGTAGGTGGTCCACTGCGTGTACCCGTGCTCGACCAGGTATTGCCACGAGCTGAGGGCCTTCGGGACCCCGCCCTTCCCGGCTAGCTGTGGTGCCCCCTCCTGGAGGATGTGGCCGAGCATGGACTGGCTGACGGGCTGGCCGCCCTTGCTCTTCCACTGCTGGCTGATGATCCATGCGGAACCTGGCACGTTTAGTTTGCTGGTGAGGAGCGCCGTCAGGTAGTGCCGGCGCAGGTACAACCCAGCCGCGAAGGCGAGCCCGGTGTAGGCGGCGAGGGTGGCGAGGATGGCGGGGACCACCCGGCGGATGAGCATGCCGGCCAGACCGCCGATCGCGAAGGCCGCCAGCGTCCAGCCGGCGAGCGCGACCCCGCGCAGGTCGAACAGGCCGGGAGCCAACGGGGAGACCTCGGTGAGGGACAGGTTCTGGTTGCCGGTGGCGAGGTATGGCTGGTAGTACCAGGAGAACAGCGCGCTGAGGATTCCCGCTGCGGCGGCCACCACGACTGCGAGCACAATCAGCTTGGCGAACGTCCAGCGCCACGGCCCGAAGCCCTGGGTCCAGGCGTAGCGGAAGGTGCCGGTCTCTAGCTCGCGGGCGAGCACCGGCGCCCCGACGAACGCCCCGATCAGTGCGGGCACTGCTTGCGGTACGTAGCCACTCGCCAGAAAGTGGCCCACGCCGTTGAAGCTGTTAACCAGCTCTTCACAGGCGATCGAGCTCGCCGGGTGGCAGGCGCTCGCGGCGGCATAGGCGTGGTGCAGTTGAAGGCCGAGAATCCAGAGGCACACCGTCAGTGCGCCCAGCAGTGCAGCCACGCCGGTCAGCGCGAAGCGGTGCTGGCGCCAGGCGACCCAGGCCATCCGCCGCCACGGCAATAGCGGCAGGCGCGCGTCCTGCTCCGGGCGGGCGGGCATGATAAGCGCGGTCATTTCGTCATCCCCAGCGGTTCGCCGTCGCGACTGCGGGCGGGGCCGGGTAGCGCCGCCGCGCCGGGCTCGCGTAGGTATGCGAGGGCGAGTTCCTCCAGGCCGACCGGATGCGCCTCCCAGCCCGGCGGGACCGGATCGTCCGTGGTGGCTCGGACCAGCACGTGGGCCTGTGCCAAGGCACGGCGTACATGCACGACCGGCCACCCGGCATACCTACCGGCCTCGGTGGCCGGACCGGTCAGTATGCGGTGGCTTGAGCGCAGGTCATCTACCTCGCCGGCCATCTGCACCCGGCCCCGCGACATCAGGACGAGGTAGTCGGCGACCCGCTCGAGCTCGGCGAGCACGTGCGAGGACAGCAGCACCGACACGCCGTCGTCCGCGACCGCCGTCATCACGGCCGCCATGAAATCGTGCCGCGCGAGCGGATCGAGCATCGCCATCGGCTCGTCCAGCACGAGCAGCCGCGGCAGCCTGGCCAGCGCCAGGGTCAGCGCGAGCTGCGCCTGCTGGCCGCCCGACATCTTGCCTGCCTTCTGCTTCAGCGGGATGCCCAGCTCGGCGAGCCGGGTCTCGGCAGATGCCTGGTCGAAGCGCCGGTTCAGGTTGCGCGTCAGATGCAGCATGTCCGCGGCCGAGAAGTTCTTGTACAGCGGCGTGTCCTGGGCGACGAACGCGATGCCGTTCAGCGCGGCGGGCGATCCGGGCTGCAGGCCGCCGAGTACGGTGACGGCGCCCGCGGACGGCGCCGCCAGACCGACCGCCAGGTTCAGCAGCGTACTCTTGCCGGCGCCATTCGGTCCGACCAGCGCGACCACGTGACCGGCGGGGATCGCCAGTGAGCACTCGCGAAGTGCCCAGGTGCCGCCGTAGCGCTTGCCCAAGCCGCTCGCCTCGACGACGTTCATGCGACGTCCTCCGTTTCGCCGCTCGCCGCGCCGCCTCGGGTGGGTGACCCGCTGCGGCGCTCATAAAAATCCCGCAGCGCGCTGGCGAACAGTGCCACGATCCCGTCCTCGTCCAGGCCGGCCCCGTCGGCAGCTGTCAGCCAGCGCGACAGCGAGCGGTGCAGCGCCGTTAGCTCGGGCAGCGCGACCCTGTTGAGCGTGGCTTGGATGAACGTGCCCTGGCCTGGCCGTCCGGCAGTTAGGCCCTTCGTTTCCAGCTCGCGGTAGGCCTTCAACACCGTGTTCGGATTGATTGCCAGCGAGGCGACCACGTCCCGAACCTTGGGGAGTTGGTCGCCGGGCTCGAGGTAGCCCAGCCGCAGCGCGTGCTCGACCTGGTGTACGAGCTGCAGATAGGTCGGCACGCCCGAGGCGGCATCGAGCCGGAACTCGATTGGCGATGCGGCCGAGGCAGGCGCTGAATCGCCAGCCGAACCCCCGGCCGGTCTGAGTCCTTTATCTATTGTCATACGACAAGATTACAGCATCCTAGGCCCGTCGGTCCTACCTCCCTCCAGATCGCCGTGGCGTGCACGGGTTGCCGCAGCAAGCGGCACGCGCGTCACTCGTTAGCGGCTCACCGTCCCGGCCCGAAGTTGCAGGCGGCCGCCGCCTGGTGGAACGCGGGCGAGTTCGTGTCGATCGACTTCGGGATCGCGAGGTAGTAACCGCCGCTGCCGATGACCCCGCTGTTGCCGGTCGGGTTCGATGGAGGCGAGGTGCTCGGATCGGGGAACCCCGAGATGCCGTGCTTGCGCATACATGCGGACACCGTGAGCATCCGCGCCTGCGCCTGCGAGGACGAGGCTTCGGGGCCCGGAGGGCCCTTCGGCAGCAGGCGCTGGCACGAGCGCAAGGCGGACTGGAACGCGGGCGACTCTATGGTTCTCGCCGAGCCCATCCGGACCGTTTGGCCACTGACCTTCGGGTCGGCGAAGTTCGGCACCCCGTGCGAACGGATGCACCTGGAGAACGCGACCCCCGATTCGACGGCGCTCGCCGCGGACGCCGAGGTGCTCGCGCCGCCCGTTGGGCTTTTTGAGCCTCCCCCGCATCCCGCCACCAGCACTCCACTCAGGAGTGCCGCGGCGGTGAGCAGCCGGGCTCGCGGTGGGGTGAGTCTCCCGGCATGGATGCTGTACGGCATTCGGTCTCCTCCAGATCAGTGGTTGTGCAGGGGGAACGCGCACGCGGTCGCCGCCCGCGTGAACGCCGGCGACTGCTGGTCGATCGTGCTGGGGAATATGAGGATCACGCCTTCGATGTCGCTGATCACGCCGGTGCCGGAGCCGAACGGGTTGGATGGGACGGAGGTCCGAGGGTCGGGGAACTGGGGAACGCCGTGCTGGCGCATGCAGCGCGCAATGTTCAGAAACCTCGCCAGTGTCTTTGGGGAGGGTGGGGGCCCCGAGCCGGGGCCGGGGGGCATGAAGTGCCGACACTTCGCTTGTGCTGTCTTGAACGCAGGCGATGAGGGATTCATCCCAGCTCTCGTGTGGAAGAGGAAGCCTCCGCCGGCGTTCGGATCTGGAAAGTTGGGCACGCCGCTGGAGCGCATGCACTTGGCGAAGGCGAGCGCATCGGAGTCGAGGGCGCTCGGCGAGGACGGACCTGAACTGGACGCACCGCCCACAGGCGCGGAAGTCGATCCCGAGGTGGTCGTGTCGCCCAGCCGTGCCACGGTCGGGCTGGGGGAGCTTCCTCCGCATCCTGTCACCAGCACCCCACCCAGAAGAGCCGCGCCGGTGAGCAACCACGCTCGCGACGGAGTCAGCCTCTTGGAACGAATACGGTGCGCCATCTAGCCTCCTTCAGAGTCTGCATCGGGGACTGCGCCCTCTCTCCGACCGGTTCTACGCAATGGACTGTTTCGTCCTTGTTTCGCTCTGCGAAGCAGACAGGGTTTGTTTGCCAGGCCCGAGCGAAACAGCGTTGAAACACTGCGTCGCCTACCTTGACCACAAGGAGCTATAGATGCGGGTGCTTGTAATCGAGGACGACGAGGAGCTGGCCGACACAGTCGCCGCCGGCCTGCGCCATGCGCGGATGGCGGTCGATATCGCGCTCGACGGCGAGGCCGGCTTGGCGCGAGCGCTCCTCAACGATTACGACGTGATCGTGCTCGACCGCGACCTTCCCACGCTCCACGGCGATGAGGTGTGCGCAAAGCTGATTGCCGCCGGCGGGCGCAGCCGGGTGCTGATGCTCACCGGAGCGGCGGCGAACGATGACCTCATCGACGGACTCGGGCTCGGTGCTGATGACTACCTGGGGAAGCCGTTCGATTTCCCGGTATTGGTGGCGCGTATCGGCGCCCTGGCTCGCCGCGCGCAGCCAAGCATCCCGCCGGTGCTGGAGCACGGCGAGGTCGTGCTCGATACAGCCAAGCGCTGCGTGCAGCGGTCTGGCCGTGATCTCGAGTTGACGCCCAAGGAGTTCGGGGTGCTGGAGCTGCTGCTCGCCGCCCAGGGCCGGGTCCTCTCAGCCGAGGAGCTGCTCGAACGCGTGTGGGACGAGAACGCCGACCCGTTCACAGGCGCCGTCAGGATCACCATGAGCCGGTTGCGCGCCAAGCTCGGCGAGCCGCCCATAATCGAGACGGTCGCAAAGGCGGGCTACCGCATCGGAGGTCAGTGATGGGCATCGCGCGCCCCCGGCTCACGCCACGCTCCTGGCTGCGATTGCCTCGCCGCACCGCCCGGCTGCGGCTCACCGCTCTCTACGGCGGCCTCTTCCTTCTCTCCGGCGTGGCGTTGGTCACCGTCACCTACGTCCTTTTTGAGCAGGCGACCAAATACAAGGCGCCGCATTTGCCGACGATCCCTCACACTCCCGCGATCCAGCATCTGGAGTTTCCGCTTCCGCCGGGACCCGGTCTGCCAGCGGGAAACTCTGTCCAGTCTCTCAAGCATCCGCTTTCGCTGGTCCAGGCTCAGTACGAACTGGGACAGGCTCAGCACGAGCTGGCACAGGCTCGGCCGCGGCTGATAGTGGGTGTGCCGACCCAGCTGGCACGGGTGCAGCGTCAGGTGTCACAGGCGCAGCATCAGTTGGCGCAGGACCAGCGTCAGCTGACGGACGCTGTGCATCAGCTGTCACAGGCAGGGTCCGTGCAGGCCGCGCAGCGAGCTGCCGACTCCCACCAGCTTCTGGTCAACTCGGGGATCGCTCTGGCGATCGTGGCCGTACTCGCGCTCGTGGCCGGCTGGCTCGTCGCCGGCAGGATGCTGAGACCGATCCGGACCATCACCCGCACGGCCCGAAGGATCTCCTCTACCAGCCTGCACGAGCGTCTGGCCCTCGACGGCCCGCAGGATGAGCTCAAGGAGCTCGGGGACACCCTCGATGACCTGTTTGGGCGGCTCGACGCTGCGTTCGAAGCCCAGCGCCAGTTCGTCGCCAATGCCTCGCATGAGCTGCGCGCGCCGCTGACCCGCCAGCGAGCCCTGATCCAGGTCGCGCTCGCCGACCCGGACGCGAACCTCGCCTCGTTGCGTGCGGCCCACGAGCGCGTGCTCGCCTCCGAGCAGCACCTCGAGCAGATGATCGATGGGTTGCTGGCGCTTACGCGCGGCCAAGCGGGACTGGAGCGCCGCGAGCGTCTGGACCTCGCGACCCTTGCCGCTCAGGTCATGCGCACGCGGGACTCGCAGAACACGAACCTCGGCCTCGACGTCCAGGCGACGCTCGCCCCAGCACCAACAGTGGGCGATCCGCGGCTGGTGGAGCGCGTGGTGGCCAACCTCCTCGACAACGCCATCCGCCACAACACCCCCGAGGGACATGTCGAGGTCACCACCGGCACCCGTCATCAGCACGCGTTCCTGACGGTCACCAACAGCGGCCCGACGATCCCCCCCGAGGAGGTGCCGCGCCTGTTGGAACCGTTCCAGCGCCTGCACGGGACCCGCACCACCCACGGCAGCGGGAACGGGCTGGGCCTCGCGATCGTGAGCGCGATCGCCGCCGCCCACCACGCCACGCTGATCGCCGAGCCGCGCCCGGGCGGCGGGCTGACCGTCGAGGTCACTTTCCCCTCCACATCTCTCGACACGAAGCAGATCGACGCGATCACACAGCAGCCGGCGCTGGGGACCTCCAGGGGAGCATCCTCGCTCTGAGCAGTAGGGCTCCCGTTCGGCCGGATAGCGCCGCGGGCGAAGAGCACGATGGCGCGATAATGCGGGTGTGTCGCCAAGCGAGTGGACCATCCCCGAGCGTGTTCGTTGCTATCTCGACCGCGCCGACGGGTTTCCCCACCGCGGTGAGGGAGAGAGCGTCCTGCTCGAACATGTTCCTGGCGATGCTCGTCGTGTCCTCGATCTGGGGACGGGGGACGGACGTCTACTGGCGCTGCTGAAGCGCGATCGTCCTGAGATCGCTGGCGTAGGTCTTGACTTCTCCGAGGTCATGCTCGAGGAGGCACGCAAGCGCTTCTCAGGCGATGAGCGCGTCGAGCTCCTCCAGCACGACCTTTCACAGCGGCTCCCCGCTCTCGGGCGCTTCGACGCCGTCATCTCGTCGTTTGCGATCCACCATCTCGAGCACGATCGCAAGCGCTCGCTCTATGGTGAGGTCTTCGAGTTGCTGGCGCCCGGTGGCGTGCTCGCGAACTTCGAGCACGTGGCGTCGCCGACCCAACGCCTGCATGTGGCGTTCTTTGAGGCGATCGGCGAGCCGATCGAGAACGAGGACCCATCCGACCGCCTACTCGACGTGCAGACCCAGCTGAAGTGGTTGCGCGCGCTCGGCTTCGACGACGTTGACTGCTACTGGAAGTGGCTTGAGATGGCACTGATGATCGGCGTCAAGCCGCTATGAGACGGGCTGGCTAGCTGAGCACGTAGTTCACTACCGTGTTTTGGGACGCCTGTTGTGTCGTGTCGTGGATGACTCTCTCGACTCGCACGGCGATGAGTTTTCGAGTGTCGCGCGGTCATGCTCGATACACATCCAAGCTACGCGAACAGGAGTCACTGAATGATTGTCGTTGCGGGAGCACTCACCGTTGATCCCGAAGGACGCGACGCGTACCTCGAGGGCTGCGCGAATGTTGTCGCGGTGGCTCGCCAGGCTCAGGGCTGCCTGGACTTTGCGCTGTCGCCCGATCTTCTGGAGCCGGGGCGGATCAACGTGTACGAGCGATGGGCTTCTGAGGAAGATCTTCACCGCTTTCGCGGCTCAGGCCCAGACGACGGTCAGCGCGCTGTGCTTCTAGACATCCAAGTCAACGAATGGGATGTTCTCGAGCGGCCCGGCTAGGGCTTGTGTGTTTGAGCGCGGTGGTAGAGCAGCGCGATGAGTCGCCGCTCGAGAGGCAGTGCTAGAGGCTCCGGGCCCTTCGCCTCGTTTTGCGCCCCCGCGATGTAGAAAAGTGTTATGACATAGGGGCCGGCCGCGAACCACAGCCGATCGGTGAAACTCCTCGCGGGACTGCTCTTGCAGGCTTGGTCTCTGACGAGACAGCGCCAGATGCGCACGCCGGATACCGGCGCGCCGGGCAAAGGCGGGCGAAGCGCGACGACTTCGCTCTTCGCCGACAGCCGCGCTGCATCTCTCTTTCGAACTTCTTCACGCTGAACACAGCCCAGCCCACGGGGGCTGTCGGCGGCCTGGATGTAACTCGAGGCGAACGACGGGCTTGGCGTGCGGTACACCTCCGAGCTGAGGGTTTGCACCGGGACCTTCCGTTGCTGAAGGAGCGGTGAGGCGACGCCGTGATTGGCTTGATTGAAGATCGGCCCACCGTCGCACTCTTCGATCTGGCGATCGAGAGGACCAGACTTTCCCTCGCCGTCCAACACGAACTTGAACCCAGGGAGGTCCGGGGCGCGCAGATTCACCACTCCGGCAAATACGCGTGTCTGCGCCTGTTCGCTTGTGGACGGTGCGTTGCTCGCCGACGCTCCGCTGCTGCCACACCCGGTGAGCAGAATGGCTGCGGTGCCGACTATGAGCCAGGTAGCAGCGATTCGAAGCATGCGGGGTTTCACGACGTCAGAGATCGGTCGTACTGTTGGTCCTGGTGCGCCGCCGCCACCACCAGAATTCTCCTTTCTACGGGCGACCTCGTCGCTCGTGACATCGTGCACAAGATGAGCCTATAACACGAGTACCACGGCAGTGAATGCACCGCGGGGCGTTCGCTAGGCTTCGAACCCGTGGGCTCTGCTCGGTATCGCCGGATCGTTGTCAAGCTGAGCGGTCGCGCGTTCGCCGGCGCCGAGCCGTTCGGGCTCGACACGCACGCGATCCAGTATGTGGCGGGCGAGGTGATCACGGCGCTCGATCTTGGCGTCGAGGTGGCGCTCGTCGTCGGCGGCGGAAACTTCTTTCGGGGAAATCTCGCCGACGGGTGGGGTATCGCCCGCGCTGAGGCCGACAACATCGGCATGCTCGGGACCGTGATGAACGGGATCCTGCTGCGCGACGTGCTCAAGCACCATGGGGTGTCGGATGTGCGCCTGATGACGGCGCTGCCGATGCCTTCGATGGCCGAGCCGTACATCCGCCTGCGCGCCCTCGCGCATCTCGAGCGAGACCGCGTGGTCCTGCTGGCCTGTGGCATCGGCCAGCCGTTCGTCACCACGGACTATCCGGCCGTTCAGCGTGCCATCGAGCTCGACGCAGAGGCGATCCTGCTCGCCAAGCACGGCACGGACGGCATCTACGATCGTGATCCGCGCCAGGACCCGGACGCGCAGCGCTACACGACGCTCGGCTATCAAGACGTCCTCGAGCAGGATCTGCGTGTCATGGATCAGTCCGCGATCCTCCTCGCGCGCGACTACGGGCTCCCGCTTCACGTATTCGACTTCGACGAGGGCGGGGCGATCGCCGCGATCTGCGGCGGAGAGAACCGCGGGACCTACATCTCGCCGTCCACGAAGCTCGAGACGACGGCTGCCCGGCGGACTGGAGAGTGAGCCCATGGTGCGCCGCCGATCCTTCAAGCCACTGAACGCCCTCGCGACATTGGGTGCCGCGGCGCACAACGGCTTTGAGCGCTGGGCCGGCGTTGGAGTCTTCCTCGAGCCTTGGATCGGGCGCCGCGCGACGAACGTGCTGTGGAGCGTCGCGCTGCCGGTGGGCTTCGTGCGCGCGCTCGTGGGCGATGACCGCGACGGACCGCTGCTGGCATTCAACGCGGGCGTCGCGATCGCCGGCATGGGTGTGCACTTCGCCGACTGGCCGTGGTCGCTGCGCTGGCGTGTGCTGCCGTGGCTGGACGAGGCGGAGGGGCTGAGGCCCGAGCAGATGCCCTACTACAACGCGCTCCTGTGGGCGTGGCTGCTCGGCGGGGTTGGAAGCGTGATGTTCGAGACACGCCGTGAGCACCTGAGGTACGCGATCGCCGGTATCGCCACCGCGCCGCTGCTGCTCGAGTCAGCGCGCCATCACTTCGTCTGGGCCAAGCAGCAGGCGCGTCGCGACCCACAGCGCTGGAGCGCGGCTTTGCTCGACGACGAGTCGCCGCCGTCTGTGGGGTGAGCGCCTCGCTAGTCTGGCCTGAAGGCGCTCGCGCCGCCCTCTCGATGACCGTCAACAATCTCGGCGAGGCCGCGGAGATCGAGCTCGGCCTGCGTACCGCCGACGCTCCGCGTGGCGGTCACTACTCCGTCACCACCGCCTTGCCGATCATGCTCGACGTGCTGGCCGCGGCTCGGCTGAGCGCGACGTTCTTCATCGAGGGCGTCAACGCCGAGACCTACCCGCAGGCGCTCGCGGACATCGGCAACGCAGGCCACGAGATCGCCTATCACGCCTGGTGCCACGAGGACTGGTCTGCGCTCGACCCCGACGCCGAGGCTTCCAATCTCGATCGGGGTCTGGCCGCGCTGCGTGCGATCGGCTTGCAGGCTGTCGGCTTTCGCCCGCCCGGTGGACGCATCAACGCGGGGACCGTTGACCTGCTCGCGAGTCGCGGCCTGCAGTACTGCTCGCCCGCGGGGAGCGTCGCGGGCATCGACCGTGTGGTCGTCCTACCTTTCTCGTGGCGCGCGGTGGACGCATTCCATGTGCTGCCGGCGTTTGCCGCTCTGCGCGCGCACCTCACCCTGGACACCGCGCCGGGTGGCGCGGATGCCGTGGGAGCAGCTCTGCTTGAGAGCGTGGAGAGCGTGCTTGGGAGCGGGGGCCATGCCACGCTGGTGCTGCACACCTGGATGATCGAGCTCGAGCTGGATGCCGTGCGCAGCACCCTGGCTCGTATCCGGGCGGCTGTGAAGGACGGCGATCTGTGGGCAGCCCCGTGTCGCGACGTTGCCGCATGGATGGTCGAGCACCCCGCTAGCTTTGGACGCCCGCCGGTGCTCGATCGCACATCGTGGACGACACCGGCGTGACCCTCGCTCACGGCGCGAGACGGCGCTCGCCGTTTAGAAACCAAGACAACACAAGCCGGCGGCTGCGACGCAACCAGCTCTTATCGTGCGGCCGGGTCTTGCCGTCAGCTCGCCGCTGCGAGCAGCGGGTCGGCGTCGGCCACTGCCTGGGTGTCCAGGAAGATCCGGTCGAGCCGCACGCGGCCCCAGCGGATCCGCGCGTATTGCATGCCCTCGTTGCGGTACTCCCCGCCGTCTGGGAGGGCGATGCGGTCGGAGAAGCGCACGCCCACTCGCATGTTCCAGGGCGGGCCGGATGCGATCACGTCCGCGATCTCGAAATGCGGACCGAGCCCGACGAAGCGCTCGAACCAGGCCCGTATCTGTTCGGGATCCCTCAGGTCCGCGGCGAACGAGTGCCGGCCGGGGAAGAAGAAGTGGGCGTCTGAGGCGAACATGTCGAGGGCTCCGGACACGTCGCCCGCGTTAAATCTTGCGAAACCCTCGGCGAACGAGGAGACCGACAAGCCATGCATACATACAGTCAGGCTAACATGTCAACATGACCGATGCAAGTCCACCGCTCCCCGTCCCCGCCTACGTCGTGCTCGGCATGGTCGGCCTCGGCGCGCGCTCCGGCTACGAGATCAAGCAGGGCGTAGAGCGCTCGATCCGCTTCTTCTGGACGATCTCCCAAGCACAGATCTACCCGAGCCTCGAGCGACTCGAGCGCGAAGGCCTGATCAGCGGCCGTGAGATCCCCACCGGCCGCCGTCGCCGGCGTGTCTTTGAGATCACAGATGCCGGCCGGGCCGAGCTGCGGGCCTGGCTCGCCGACACCGAGCCGATCCCCTTCGAGCTGCGCGACGTGGGGATGCTCAAGCTGTTCTTCGCCGACTCGTCCCCTCGCTCCGAGGCCAGCGCGCTGCTGCAGGCCGTCCGCCGTCGCAGCCAGCATCGTGTCGACACTCTCACCGCGATCCGTCCAGCCGCCGAAGAGGTGGCCGCTCAGGGCAGTCCCCATCCGCTGCTCACCCTCGAAATGGGTATCGCGTTTCACCAGGCGATGGCCGACGTATGCGCCCGCTTTGCCGAGGAGCACTTCCAGGATGCCGGCGTGGCCACCTCGAGCGAGGCCAGCACGCGCTGAGGGACCGTCCGCGCCACGGGCCGATGTCGTGCCGGCTTTCAGAGAAGGCCGCCCGGCTCTGGGTCAGACGACGCGGAAGTGGGCGCTGCTGGTGTTGCCGGACAGCGATCCGAGCGTCGGGGTGACTGAGAGCAGGTAGGACCCGGCCGCGAGCGGGTGCCCGTGCACCCGGCCCGAGAAGGTGATGACGTTCTCGCCGGCTGTGTCGGTTTGGGTGAAGCTGTCCACGTTCCTTGCGACCGTGCAGGCCTTCCGGTGCTTGGGGAGCTTGTGGTGAGGCCCCGGCGCCTTGCACCCGTGTGGACCGGTGCGGTAGCCGTGTGCCAGCAGCTTGATCGTGAGCTTCGTTACCGCCGCCTCGCTGTCGCGGTAGCTGATCGTAATCGCATGATGCTTGTGTGACTTTGCGGCAAACGACGTGGGCTTTAGCTTCAGAGCCGAGTCCACCGGCGCGAGGGGCTTTGGCAGGCCGCTGATGGGGGTGGCGATGGGCGGGCCGTTTGGCTGGGTGAAGACATCCGGGCCGAAGGCGACCGTTCCAGTGGCATCGGCCAATCTCGGTAGCCCGAGCAGATCCTCGACGCTTGCCAGCATCGAGAAGTGGTTGTAGGGAGTGCTCGACTTCGTGCCTGGCGCGATGTAGGGGGAGAGCAGCACCGCCCCGACGACACCGCCTCCCGGTCCGGTTCCGCCGGGCATGATGTTGTTCGCCTGGTCGTAGGGCCCGGGCGTCTCGCCGCAGCACGCGGTCGAGTCTCCGACCGACTCATCGAAGGTGATGATCAGCAGGCCGTTCTGCTGAAACGCGGGCGAGCCGGTGATCTTCGGGACCCACGTCTTCAGGAACGCGTCCGCTTGGCCGAGTCCGCCCGGCCCGCCGTTGGCGCAGGTGGCGTCGTGGCCGTCGTCGCACAGGTTCGGCGTGATGAACACGTAGTTCGGTGTGGTCGCTGCGCTCTGCAGATCGCCCGGAAGCTGATTGAGATTGACCACGTTTGCGTTGCACTCCGTCTGGTTGTCGATCACGTAGTGGAAGTAGACGAACGGGTCGTGCCTGGTCGCGTACTGGTCTGTCGCTGTCGCCACCTGCGTGTTGTCGGGGCTTTCGAGCGCCGGATGCCCGCACGTCGCTGACTCGCGCGTCGGATCGGCGCCCATACCGTCCTCGTAGGCTCGCCAGGTCAGATGGGCGCCGTCGAGCTGGCTCATCAACGTCGGTACGTCGGCCGGGTAGACGCATCCCTGTCCGTTCTCCTGGCCGGACGCGTCCATCGAATCCGCTGGGAAATTCACGAAGGTATGACAATCACCGGAGGTCAGCGGGTTGGGCGCCTGCCCACTGACCATCGCTATGTAGTTGTCCAGGCTGCTGTGGCCGATCCCGTAGTAGTTGGAGAGGTATGCACCCTGTTCGATGAGGGTGTGCGAGAGGTACGGTGCCGGCGAGCCCGGGCCGAACGTCGTTGACGCGCTCTCGTTCTCGTCGATCAGCACAAACACGTGCCGGATTGGTGGCAAGGCCGCCGATGCCGCTGAGGAGGCTCCCAGCAGCACAGCGCCGATGAGAGCGAGAGCAAAGACGCCTCGCAGTGTCGCAATGGTGAGCTGAGTGAACTTGGCTTCGCTGTACATCGCAGCTCCCACGTCGATTCCTATATCGACTACTCGCTCATCTTAGGAGCCTTCACATAGAGGCCGTGATGACCTTTGTCCACGGTGTTGATGAGACTCAGCGAGCAGCGCCGGAGACGCGAGCGAATCCGCCCTTCTGTTTAGCGCAAAACGTCCAGCTAAATCTGTAGTTTTTGTCGATGCCCAGAATGGGCGAATCCCCTGTATTCAAGAAAAACTAGTACACGATTATCAGCCAGCGAAGGCGGAAAAAGCCCCGCCGAGAGGAGGTGGTAATGCTCCACTCGACGGAACAAGCTCATGCAACCCGACGGCGCGTAAACGGGCCGACGTTAGCCCGCTGTGTCCTCGACGCGTGCGTCCAGTCGGCATGCGTCAAGCCACGACGGGCCCCAGGGGTGGGCTGCTCTATCATTTGTACGGAAACCCCGTACACTGATGTACGGTGAATCCGTTCAGTTATCAGGGGCCTGTTGAGCCCAGCCGTCTGATCGATCGCCGCGCGGAGCTCGACAGCTTGCAGAGCGCGGCGGGCGACCGGGTGGCGATCCGGTTGGCCGCACCCCGACGTTTCGGCAAGACGAGCGTGCTCGACGCGCATGTCGCGGCGATGCGCGCGGTCGGCCATCGCGCGGTGCGAGTGGATCTGTCGAAGGTCGCGACGGTCGGCGACGTGGCTGCAAGGGTTGCCGAGGCATTCAGCGCGCTGCCTGCAGACCCGCGTCGCAGCGTCCGTCGCTGGATAGCGCGGCTGAGCGTAAGCGCCGGTGTCCCTGGCCTGCAAGTGAGGCTCGCTCCGTCCGCCGGTCGTCCCGTCGCCGAGGAGGCGCGCGTTGCGCTGTTGGAGTTGCTCGACGTCCCGTTGCGCCTGTACGAGGCCAGTGGTGGATTGACCGTTGTTTGCATGGACGAGTTCCAGGACTTGCTGGTCGCCGACGACGCACTCGACGGCTTGATTCGATCAGTGATCCAGCATCACGGCGAGGCCGCCGCGTATGTGTTCGCCGGTAGTCAGCCTTCGTTGATGCGCGCTCTCTTCTCAGACCACGAGCGCCCGTTCTACGGCCAAGCGCGGCCGCTGGAGTTGCCGCGGCTGCCAGTGGTGGAGGCGACTCATGACATCGAGGAGCTGCTCAGCGCAGACGGACTGGACGCCGCGAGCGCTGTGGACGAACTGCTCTCCTTCACACAGGGACATCCACAACGCACGGTGCTCCTGGTGCACCATCTCTACAACCTGCTCGAGGAGGCCCATCCCCCCGACGATCTCGCGGCTGCGGCGATCGATCTTGCGCTAGTCGAGACGCGCGATGCGCAACAGGCGCTGTGGGACGGCCTCGGACGCGTCGAGCGAATCGTGCTGATGGCGCTCGCTGACGGACAGCCAGTGAGTGGCAGCACGCTCGCCGCCGAGCACCGGGTGGCGCGCTCGACCTTGCGTGAGGCGCTTGAGCGCCTGCTGGCAGACGAACGTCACGTCCAAAGAGATGAGCACGGCAACCCGTTTCTGCTCGACCCGCTCTTCGCCGAGTGGCTCAGACAAAGGTGATCGAGTGCGCGATCATTACAGGGCGCGCATGTCCCCGCCGCGCAGGCCGCGCGCGTGTAGTTGTACACCTTGCTTGCGGCCGGGTTCTCGCTGGGACGAACCGATGCCGGCGCGCTCGAGTAAATGGTCGCTTCCATCACACAGGTAGCTGAGTCAAACAGGCTGCGCCGGGCGTACTCGAACGTGAGCATGTGCAGGTTGGTCGCGATCCAGCAAGCCTGCGAGCAGGTGTTCACGATCGACGACACCGTCGTGGACATCTCGCCGAGCATCGGCATCGCCCTGTTCCCTGACCACGGTGACACCACGACCGATCTGCTCCACCGCGCCGATCTGGCGATGTACTCGGCCAAGCGATCCGGCGACGGTTACGCCGTCTTCAACATGGTGCAGGAAACTCAGACAGCCGATCATCTGGCTCTGCTGCTGGACCTGCGTCACTGTGTCGCACGCGACGAGCTGATCCTTCACTATCAGCCCAAGATCGATCTCGCCACCCGCGAGATCACCGGCGTCGAGGCGCTGGTCCGCTGGCAGCACCCGACACAGGGTCTGCTGACGCCCGCCAGCTTCATGGAAGAGGTGGAACGAACGCATTTGATCGCCCCCGTGACGGGATGGGTGCTCAACGAGGCCCTGCGTCAGCAGCGGCGCTGGCGCGACGAGGGCCTCGATCTGACGATGGCTGTCAACGTCTCCGCACGCAGCCTCCGCGAAGCCAGCACGCTCCCCGAGACCGTGGCCGAGTTGACCGAGCTGTGGGGCACCGCGCCCGGCCGGCTGACGCTCGAGCTCACCGAGAGCGCGCTGATCGGAGACGCCGCCCCCGCCGTGCTGACTCGTTTGCACACCATGGGAGAGCTGTCGATCGACGACTTCGGCACCGGATACTCGTCGCTGGCCTATCTGCGGCGCCTGCCGGTGAATGAGATCAAGATCGACAGATCGTTCGTCATGAACCTCACGCCCTCGAGCGACGAGGCGATCATCGTGCGCTCGACGATCGACCTCGCGCACAACCTCGGCCTGCGGGTCGTCGCCGAGGGTGTCGAGGACGAGAACGTCGCAAAGATTCTGCTCGAGTACGAGTGCGACGGGGCCCAGGGGTACCACTTCGGCCGGCCGGCCGCCGCCGAGGATCTCACGGACCTGCTGAGGAGCTCCGTCTCCCCGGCGCCTCGCGCCGCATCCAACGGCAGCGCGATGGACCCAACCCTCAGCGCGATGCCAACCTCAGCGCGATAGGTCCAACCTCAGGGCGGTGGGTCCGTCGGCGCGGGTCCGGTTCCGCGATGAGCCAGCAGATCGGCATCCGCGCGGCGAAGAGATCCTACGACGTGGGACCGGCCGGAGTATCCGAAGGAGCGCAAGGAAGAGGGGTCGGCAACCGCCGAGGTATATGGCTGACTTCGTCCTTCGAGGGAAGTTCCCTTCGAGACGCTCGAACGACGATCATTGCCACATCCGCTCATGCTCGGCGGCTCTTGGGACGATGCTGATTGCAGGAACCGGCAACGATGCGTCGAGGCTCAAAGCCTTTGCACCACGCTCTCCTCTTCCTTCCGATGAGCGGCCGCCCAAGAATCGCGGTCTCCACTCCTCTGGATCCATTGCCTCGCCGCTTCATCGCGGAGACGGGATCACCATGAAAAGCAAGCGAACACGCGCCCTGCTTATGTTCGGCGCCACTGGAATGCTCACAATCGGCCTCGCCGGTCAGGCCTGCGCAGCGGAAACATCCGCCACCGTGACCGTGACGGGTGGAGCACTGTCAATGACCGTGCCGGCCAGCGCCGGCAACCTTGGAACACGGGCAAACACCGTCTCCGGGGGAACCATCAGCGGCCAGCTGGGCGAAGTTCAGGTGAGCGACGCGCGCGCCGCCGCCGCGGGCTCCGGCTGGGTCGCGACGGTCATCTCCACCGCCTTCACGCCGCCCGAAGGGCCGACGATAGGCGCTGCCTCTGTCGGGTACACCGCCGGGGCGATCACCAAGGTCGGGACGGCGACCTTCACGGCAAATGACCCGACCAACCTCACCGGTGTCGTCGCGGCCGTCACCGCGACCGGGATCACGGGCGATAACTCCGCGACGTGGGACCCCACGATCAACGTGTTCGTCGCGGGCGGCATGGCCGCCGGTGTCTACTCCGGAACGATCACGCAGTCCGTCTCGTAGTCATGCGCGTTTGGCCGTCCAGGCAACTGCGCGGATGGGGAGCCGAGCGCTTTAGCCATCTCACGGGACGTGTACTAGCCGCAGTGGCCTTGACCGCCGCGATTGCAGCGCCCGTCAGCGTGTCCGCCGCGGCGCCTGTCGCGAGGGCGCGAGCGGTCACGGATGGCAGCATCGGTGTGCAGTTGCTCGATGTCCCGCTCAGCGCGTACGGCGATCCCAGGGCGCGCCTCTACATCGTCGATCACCTGCACCCGGGGAGCACCATCCACCGCCGGATCGAGATCTCCAACACGACCGCCTCGAATCTGCGCGTCGTCAGCTACGCCGCCGCCGCCGTCATCAGCCAGGGCGCGTTCGTCGGCGCCGCCGCACACACCCCCAATGAACTGGCCACCTGGACATCGGTTCTTCCCGGCTCCTCCGAGGTCCCCTCCGGTGGGCACGCGATCGCCACCGTGACGATCGCCGTTCCTCGCGACGCGCCGCCCGGGGAACAGTACGGTGTCGTATGGGCGCAGACGCGCTCCGCCGCACCCGCCGCTGGCGGCATCACCCGCGTCGGCCGCGTCGGTGTCCGCCTCTACCTCTCCATCGGTCCCGGGGGCGCGCCCGCATCTGAGTTCACGATCGACTCGCTTACCGGCAGACGCTCAGCTGAGGGTCAGCCGGAGGTGGTCGCGAGCGTGCACAACACCGGCGGACGAGCGCTCGACATGAGCGGCGCCCTACAACTCTCCTCCGGCCCCGGCGGGCTCAGCGCCGGCCCGTTCCCCGCCAACCTCGGCACCACCCTCGCGATCGGCGCCACCGAGCCGATCACGATCAGGCTGGACAAGCAGATACCCGACGGGCCGTGGCAAGCGCTGGTTACCCTCCGCAGCGGACTGCTCGAACGCAGCACACGCGCCACCATCAACTTTCCCGCGGCCGGGACATCTCAGCCGCCCTACCTCCTGATCGCCGGCTTGGTCATCCTCCTCCTGCTCGTTGGTATGTTCTCAGCGCTCCTCGTGAGGAGGCGTCGCAATCGTCCACCTTCTGAACCGCTTGGCCCGCCTGTGCCTCTCACTCCAAGCCCTGCAGCGGCGCGTCAGCTCATCGAGCTGCACGGTCGCTGAGCGCGGTACCGTCTGCGTATGAACACGGTCCTAGTCGAGTCTATTTCCTAGATTAGGGCATTTGCTGTTCTAGCAAAATACTATTGGGCCGCACGGCAACGACACGAGGCCTGTGTCTCCTAACTCAGGCCCAAGGCTTCTTCGATGCGATGAACGGTCGTTGACGGGGGCTGCCCATCCAGCTCTTATTGCGGGTCTGATTCTCTACTGGGTACGTAACCCTCGCGCTCGGCGCAGTCCGCGCAGAGCGTCTTGTACCAGGGGGCGCGTGCGGGTGTCCGGTGCAGCCGACCGGCCGCACCGCAAAGCTCACAGGTGACGCTCGCGCGCCGCTCGGCGGTGTTGACGAGCTTCTCGGCGAACTCCATGCGCCGCTCCAAGTCGGCGATGCGCTTCTGCCCCTCGGGCGTCTCCTTGTAGGCGTCCAGGCGCGCCCACCAGGCCTCGTGCGCTTGTTCCCATTGCTCCGATTCAGCGTCGCTGCGCCCTGGACCGGGTATTGGCGGTTCGGGATCATTGGGGTCGTGGATCTCCTCGCCGGACTCCCAGTAGTAGCGCAGGCCACCGTACTTCTCCTTCACCTGATGAAGTTCGTAGTTGGGCAGTAGCTCGCGCAGCTGGTCGTCGAGTTCGACCAGCAGGGGGTACCAGCCACGGTCGCAGGAGATCCAGCGTCCCCAGCCGTCAGGGATGCGGACGAGCATCCCGCGTAGTGCCTCCGTGTGCTCGCCGGCGTCCTTCGGTACGTGCATGGCGTTGAGGATCTGCTGGTGATCGATGCCGTGTCCTACATGTCTCATCGCGTTGAAAGCGGCTTGGAAGCCTTCGGCGTCGTCGGTCGCCGAGGCCATCTGCCTCACCGTGTCCACGAGCGTGTCCCAGCGCGCCTGCACATCGCTCGGCAGGGTGGCCTGGTCTGTCTCGGGGTCGTCTGTGCGGTCGTCCTCGTTCATGATGAGCCGACGATACGCTTCAGGCGGGACACCTCGATGGGCGCCACGAACCGCCAACTCCGTTGCAGCGCTCACGACAGCGAGGATCAGCACGACGACACACAAACTGGGAGTTCCAGTTGACCGCCGGCCGAGGTTAGGAGGGCCGTGGCTCCGGTGGTGGAGCGGTCCACGGCACATAGTCGAGGTCGCGAAGCTGCGAGTCGGCATGGAGGCGATCGAAGAACACGGCCAAAACAGCTCCCTCTCCGGTCGCCGAGGGCGCGAGTATGCCCTCCAGTCCGAGGTGGTTAGCGGAGTCTCCGATTTGCTGGCACTTGGTGGCATCATTGGAGCGCAGCTCGGAGTCGCTGAGCTGCAGGGCCGTGCGGGTGGCAGGATCACGGAGGTCGAGGAGGGTGGCAAGGGCGATCTCGTAGCGATACAGGCGTCTGGGCAGGAAGTCCTCTGGGTCGCGCCCCTGCCGTTTGGCGAGGCGGTAGAACTCGCGGACGGTCGTCTCACGGTCGAGCGCGAGGTAGAGAGTGGAGAAGCTCTCCGGAGGATTCCACCGCCCGCCGTGGATTCGGGCGCCTATGCCTGAGAGCGGGTGGTGATCATGGGCGAGGTGTCGGAATGCGCGACCGACAAAGGGGACCGGCTCGATCGCGTCGATTCGAGCGAGGAGTGCTGGTCGATCACGCGCGGTTAGACGAAGACGCCCTCGGACATCGCATCTATCGCGCCCAGCACACGCCGGAACTCGCCCGTGCGCAGCAGGTTGACCGGCTTGTGATGGTCAAGCGAGTCGTTGGGGGTGAACAGCCAGTCGTGGGCCGGTTCGGGCCGTAGAACGCCTGAGAGCTTCTCAAGGACCACGATGAGCTCCAGCAGGCGCTCGCGAGCATCCGGGCGTGGGGCAGTCTGCCGGGAGAGCCAGCGCGACACGGTGCGTGGATTCATCCCGAGCACGCGAGCGAGTTCCGCCTGGTCAAGCTCTATCTGCCCTGTCGCCCTGCCGAGTCGCTCCGCCAAGTCTGCCATTCAAGACCCATCTATGTCGTCTGTCTTGTCGCTTATTATGACAGCTTAATGACCCGGCTTGCTGGGAGGAGGCGACAACGGAGTCTCCGTCGAAAATCGGACTGGCTCAAGTAGCGTCGGGTGGCTGTGGCAGCCTCGCGTTTGTGCGTGTCGAACCAACCAGCGCTGGTCTGCTGCTCATAGGCACCGGCTCGCTGCTCGAAGCGAAGACTGGACAACGATTCTGGAGGAGTCGATCAGTCGCTTCGACTGCCCGTCCAACTGGTCATCAACCGTCGGCGTCTCCGTGTCAACGACGGATGGTGCATTCGGGCAATCAAACTACCACCGAGGCTAGATAGCTCTTTCCAGACGTCCAATACTCGCTTAATATCGATCGTCTCTCGTGGGGCGCCGCCGGGCGATAAGTGGTCGCTGGTGAGCGGTGGCAAACATCCTCGTTTGCGGCTGGAAATGGCTCACATGCCCGTAGCGCGCAATAGCTTTACGCCCACGCCGCTGTAGCGTAAACCGAACAATTCGGGTGTACCTAACTCTCCTAAAGCGTGCTATGACTTGCCGGCATCGGCCACAAGAAGCTCACCACGGCCGAGTCGAGTAACGGCAGTCACGCGTGTGGGGCTTCGCGCGATCTGCCCTATCAACAACAAGGAGGAAACGTGTCGAGCAAACTCTCGCGACCGCGGTCACGGCGGCTCAGGCGCGCGGCGATCCCATTGGTGGCAGCCCTTCTCGCGGCGGCGATACTCGCGGCAAGTGCGTTCGCGTTGACGGACACCATCGCGAATAACGAAACGGTGGAACCAGGGGGCAAGTTCGGTCCATACAGGAACACTCTCACCCTCGTGTATGTCCACTCTCTCGATGGCAGGGACGACTGCGAGGACGCTTACAACCACAGCGGCGGGTGGGCCCAGGAAAAAGCCTGGTGCTCAACTTCCTCCACCTACCACGAATTCTGCGGCTGCCAGGAGCGTGCCGGATGGGTTGGGCCGAACGAAGCGGCCTCTGACATGGATGGTCATCAGGACTACGCCACCAACTAACGACCCACCATCGTCGCGTACACATCGCGTTCAAGGAGAAGAGATGAGCATTCGTTTTTCGTGGTTGAAGGTAGGTTCAGGTTTGGCGTTGCTCGCGATTCTCGCGGGTGTCGGGACCGCGTACGCAGCCAGCCGCTCAGGGGGTTCCGCAACCGCCAAGGTCTCCGCGGCAAGCGCGTTTGGGGTGTTGGACACCACCCCGGCACTCGAAGAGGTGCCGGCGTCCGTTCGCCGCTTCGTGACCTATCCGAGCATCGCACAGACCTACGCACCCAACATCGACAACGTCCATGTCGTGACACCGGCCGGATCGTCATCTGCGTGGTATGTCATTCCCGGAGATGCAAGCCTGTGCTTCTTCACCGACCACACCGGCAGCTGCAGCACCCTGGCACAGGCTGAGGCCGGAGGACTGGTCCTGTGGGGCGTGCCCGCCGAAGAGGTGGCCCATGGCTCCTCAACGGCCAAGACCGGCGCTGACGCCGTCATGGGCCTGGCACCAGACGGTGCGAGCTCCGTCACTCTCACCACCCAGAGCGGCGCCATTCCGGTGCCCGTGAGCGACAACATCTACACAGCGACTGGCAGCGGCATCTCGGGAGTGTCCGGTGTGGCAGCGTCGGCGGGTTCGTTCTCGGCTCGGCCGTAGCCGACCCCGGACTCCGAGACGGGAGTATGTGCTGGCCCGGTGTGCGACCGATCGATCGCAGCCGGGCCCAGCCGCCACGCCTTCAACGAGCCGGTGACAAAATCTTCACTCGCACGTCATACCCGGTGATGGGGGACACAGCCAACCTCGAGCGGCTGGCCAAGGCAATGGCCCGATGACACCACATGCGGTCTCGGGGGTACCGCCGGCACGGTGGCTGTGACCAGGCCCAGGCGCGACATGTACGCGCCGTCCAGACAGCCGACATCTGACCTGAGCCAGTTGCTCGGTGCAGATCTCCGGCTGCTGAGATATTTCGTCGCGGTCGCTGAGGAGCTGCATTTCGGACGCGCGGCACGCCACCTGTCGATGGCTCAGCCGCCTCTCAGCATCGCCATACGCTCATTGGAGACACGACTCGGCGTGCGCCTTCTGTGGCGAGACTCCCGTAACGTCGAGCTGACGCGGGCCGGAGAGCTTCTCCTGGCCCGCAGTCGGACGCTGCTCACCTCACATCAAGAAATGCTCGCGGAGTTCTCTGCGCTGCGGCGGGTTGACAAACAACACCTTCGCATCGCGTTCAGCCCGGCAGCCGTGGGCACCCTCCTGGCAACGGTGCTCCGAGCATTTCAAGCGCACGCGAGGACCGCGAGAGTGGAGCTCGTTCAGCACCCGTGGATCGTCGGCGGCTGTCAGGAGGTCGAAGCCGGCCAGATAGACCTCGCGTTCGTCAACGCTCCGATCGAGACGTGCAGCCTGCGTTCCGTTGGCCTTGCGACATGTCCGCGAGCATTGGCCGTGCCCGCTGGCCACCCGCTGGCGGATCTCGACGCGATCACCGTCGCGGATTGTCAGGACAGCTGCTTTCTGCGCCCATGGCAGGCCTCTCAACCCTGGCTGAACGACTGGACGCCACGTCATATCTCCGGCCAGGATCCTGAGTGGGGTCCGTGGTTCCGCGACTTTGCCGAGGGGCTCGAGATGGTCGCTGCCGGACAGGGCGTGATGATGGTGCCGGCCAGCGTCATCGCCTGCAATCCACGAGAAGACGTCTCGTTCGTGCACCTGACCGACGCGCCGGACGCACAGCTTCTCCTCGTCTGGGCCCTTCGAGACGAGGATCCGGCGGTTCTCCGTGACTTCCTAGACACAGCCAAAAGCATCACCCAAGCCTCCTTGGATTGAGTGCCACGACCACTGCCCCTGGCCACGCGAGTGGCGATCGACGCGGTCAGCGTCAGTGGCGCTCAACTCATCACCTCTTCCCAACGCTTTATCCCGCCACTGTGGCGAGATGGCGGGCAGAGCTTGCGTGAATCGAATGAGAGACTCACAAGAGTGTGCAATGCCCGGTCTGGCCCGGTGAGCCAGACGTTGAGGCCGTCGGGGGATTGGGATGACAAACGCCGGGTAATCGGACCCCGAATCCCCTGAGCGTTTGTGCTTGCGTATCTTGTGCTTCTTGCTACACTTGTGCCATCCATGGTTGCCTCTGCACGATCCACATTCGCTGCCACTGTTAACGTCGCTGTCCCCTCGCGTGAGCGGGTGCGTGCATGGCCGTCGCTGAGCCAGGCTGCACAGATGCTCGGGCTATCTCTCTCTGCTCTCTCACGTGCGATGGACGCGCGCAAGATCGCAAAGCACCAGCTCGGGGGTCGCGCGCGGAAGATCGCGCCGGTGGCGCTGCTCGACCTTGCCGTCGAGTACGGCGCCGATGTCGCGAAGGTCGCCGATGAAGTGATGGGCATCGCCGAGCGCTCAAGCGTCGGCGAGCCCCTGATCGCCGCCGTCGAGCAAGATATCGGTGCCTGGTTCGCGGAGCAAGCCGGGCGAGCCACCGGCTCACAGGAGGATCAGCTCACAGCGCTGATCCAGGAGATGCGCGAGGCGATCGGCGCTGACGCTGCCGACGCGATCCTGGCCCGCGCGGGCGTCACGGCGCCAGTCGCAACAGCTTAGGAGCACCCCCTGTCCGCGTCTTGACGCTGAGTCGGTTGTCGTAGAGCTCTCTTAGATATGCGGCCAGGGCGCCTTGGCCCTCGACGTCGAACAGCAGGCTGCCGAGTTCCGCTTCGGCTCGCTTGCGCTCTCGTGCGCCGGCCGGCAACCGCTTGAGGGCCCATGTCCGGTGATCATTGGCGACGTACAGCAGCGCACTGACGAGCAACTGGAATGCCATCTCGATGACGAGCTCCTGCGTAGGCGATATAGCGGACCGCAGCCGCGGGCTCGCCGCGATCACCAGCAGTGGATCCTCCAAGCGCTGGGAGAGGTGCCAGCTGATGACCGCCAAGGGCATCTGGCCGCTGGGCTCATCGAGATCCCGAGCCACCAGCGTCCGGCCACGCCCATCCTTCAGACCGCGGTTGACCGCCACGGTGTCCAGCGGAAAGCGGTAGGCAGCGCCGAACACCCGCGGGTAGGAACTGCTGAGCTCCCACCGAGCACGCCGAGACCGCACCGCCGGCGGACCAGCCGGGACCTTGAGCCCCGGCACCCGCACCACAGAGTCCTCGCGCCGCTTCTCATCCCACGTGATGCTGATGGACTTCGACCAGTTAACCCGCGGCACCACTCGCATTCTTCCGCATCATCATCGCTAGACAACGTCTGCCTGGCGCCAGCTTCAGACGAGCTGGTCCAGACGCGCAACGGCGTTCACGCCGCCAACTACGTGCTTGATGCGAACCTCGAGTCCGCCATAGCTGTTCGGTAGATCCACCGGCGCGGTCGCGCCGACATCTACAAACCAGACGCCCTTGTCGCGATCACGGCGAACCGCAACCGACGAGAAACTCGCCTGAGCACGATGCGCACGATAGAAGCCCAAACGGATCCGCTCACGCTCTTCGGGACTGATGTCAGTGACGCTGCTCATGGGTTCACGATAGTCACTTGGCAAGGTTGCCAAGGCCGCTGCAAAGCAGATCCCTACTCCTCGGAACGTAGCGGTGGGCCGATCGTGGTGCCTTCAGTGTCGATCCATTCGATTGACCTCGGTGTTTGCGGCAAGCTCAGCGGCGGCGCTCCGTGAATGGATCGCTCGGTTGAGGGTGCCCCATTGATCCAGTAGAAGTTTTCTCTGACTTCCCCGCTCAGCGTCTGGCCGCCGGGATAGTGCAACACGACTCGGGCCACTCCGTCGGGCACAAGCCCGTACACGTGATCTCCCGCCAGCGAGATCAATCCCAGGTGTGAATGGGCCTGCCCCAGCAGGTCTTCAGTGCCGCCGCACGTTCCACCGCCGACGACGACGAGGCACAGAACGTTGTGGCCTTCGACCGCTCCGCTCCCGGGTTCGACAGCTTTTTCCACCGACGCCAGGATTGCGGTGTGGCCGTCCGCCGATTCCAGGAGTCTGACGGTGCCGGTCCGCACGCCGTGCTGCTCCTCGCTCATGTCGCGAAGGAGTGCTCTCGCGACCGGGCCGCGATCCTTGGCGTCCTGGGCGCGACGGAGCACGCCAAGCACCGCCAGCTGTTCGGACGGAGCATTGCCGGGCAAGATGCCGACGGGGGCATTGTTGTGTTCGGGATGTCCGAGTATCGGTTCCCACGGCTTCGTTATGGCGAGCGCCGGAACAGCGACCACCACAGAGGCAAGGGCTATCGCGAAGATCTTGCGGGTACGCCAGCGTCGTCGAGGCCGTGGCATGGCTGGAGCCAGCAAGGTGCGCTCTGCCTCAGCCAGCTGGGCTCCGTAGCGGTCCAGGAAGTCAGTCATTGTGGGCCTCCATTGCAGAACGTAGAGTCTTCAGGCCACGGCTCACGCGCATGCGCACCACCGCCTCCGAGCACTCGAGCTCACCGGCGATCTCCGAGTAGGAACGGTCCTCCAAGATTCGAGCTCGGACCGCCTCAAACTGATCTGCCGGCAGTTGACGTGCGAGCTCCATCGCGACATCGGTTCTCTGCTCCAGCTGATTGATCCGATCAATATCAGCGTCCTCGAGTGTGAGCGGCTCGAGTGCCAACAGCAGACGGGCCTCGTCTTCCACACGGCCCTTGCGATAGCTGTCGATCAGCTTGTTGTGCGCGATCGTGAACAGCCACCGGAGGGGATGCTCCGGAGTCTCACTCGAGGGATCGTGGATCGCCTTCAATGCCGCCGCGAACGTCTCGGCCATCAAGTCGGCCGCGAGCTCTGGGTCGGTGGTGCGATGCGCGTGGAACGCCAGAACCGACTCGCGATGGCGGCGATAGAACACCTCAAAGCTGAGGGCTCCCACCCGGCACGCGTCCAGGAGCTCCCGGTCGCTCTGATTCCCCGCCGACTTGCGCCTCATCGGTCTATATGACGAGTGTCTCCACTATTTGCAACGAACGTCCCTGAACCATAGGTCCTCGCACTGCTGCTGGTCACACGGCTTTTATGTTCTTCGGTTCTGCCCGTACCGGGACCGAGCGCGTGTGTCGCATCCCTTCCGTCTGGCTCCGGGCTTCTCGTGCTAGCACGCCTTCAGTGCCTTCGCCGGCCTCTGGGCGCGTCACCCGCTTCCCGACACAGCTTTCGCGTTAGCCCTGATAATCGGCTCGGCGTAAGCGTGCTCAACTCGGGAAAGCCGATGGGAGCAGGGTTCCCGGGATTTCCGCTGGTGAGCGAGAACCCGGGGGAGACCCTCATCGGTGCTCGGTTCGCCGGCCGAGGCTGTGGTGAAACTCCCGCCGAGTCGTCCTCGAGGAATAGCGAGCGCTTTGGGTGTGACTGTTACGCGCCGAGGGAGCGTCGGAAGTACCGAAAGCGAAGCGGAAGAGCCGTGAGCGCTTACTTGGCTCGCTGCGAAGACGCGGCTTTGCTCTTGCCACGGCTAGGCGCTGCTGTGCCTTTGCGACGCTGAGGCTCGATGAGGCTGTTGATGCCCTCAACGGCCTTGCGTGAGCCCTTTCCAAAGGCCTTCGCGGCCTTCTCCTGGAACGGCCCGCGATTGGCTACGACCCGGATCCCGTAGGAGTTGGTGTCGTCAAGAAGGTTTGTCACAGCTTCTAGTTTACGTGGTCTGTTCGGACGGACTAGTTCCAGAACTCGACCAATTGATTGTGTGGACCACGGTCGATCGTCTGGCGGGTTCCGGGCCAATGTCTAGCTGTGTGGGGACAATCGAGGACAGGCATCGCATGTACTAAAAGTGCAAGTGGCCGGTGACTACGGGTGCCACGGGTTAAGCAGATCAATCCCAGTGTTTTCGAAGTCGGTGGTGTTACGCGTGGCAAGGGTGGCTCCTACCTTTCTGCAGATCGCGGCTATCTGTGCATCTGCGACGCTGATGGGATGACCAGCCGTCTCGCGATCATTTACAAGAGCTGCGTAGTGAGCGGCAGCGGTCACGTCGAATGGCTCGATGTGACCGCCGAGGTCTTCCTCGATCACTCCACGAATCGCCTCACGTAGTTGCTTCTTGCGCTGCCCCTCGGGCAGGCGGGCTACCCCGTACAGCAACTCCGCGGCAGTGATCGCGGTTGTCGCGACGGTCGCAGAGTCAAGTGAGTCAAGCCACCGCAGGACTCCTTTATTGGGCTTGCGACGGACGATCTCGGAGATAACGTTGGTGTCGAGAACAATCACGCCTGCAAACTCGCCGCTCGCGGCATCTCATCCCGGCTGGGCAGATCGAGGTCCACGCCGCCAGTGGCCGCGAAGCGAGCTCGGATGCGGGTGCCGAGTCCAACCGATGCCGGCCGGGAAGGTAGCGCTTCCTGCAGAATGCTGCGCACCTCGGCCTCCATCGAACGCCCGTGACTCGCGGCGCGTACCCGCAGGCGAGCCTTGGTGTCATCGTCCAATCCACGAATCGTCAGCGTAGCCATAGAGGCGATCCTCCAATCCTGCTGTCATTGCTTTCAATGCAAGCATTATAGAGCTTCTCGATGTCGGCTTACAGCTTGACCGGAGGGCCTGAGCGGATCAGCGTTCCAGTGGGCTTGCGCAAGCTGCAGTGGCGCGCCGATGTGAGACAGCATCCTGAGCGGGGTAGAGGGATCTGCGCCGGGCGTCCCGCGAGCTGTTCTTGGTGAGCCCGCCGCGGGCTTATGCCACAACTTGAGCTATGGCCAGCGCCTGCCGGGCGGGCAAATGGGGCCTTCTACGCCATAGAGGAACCCGAGTCCAGATGCGACAGCTCGTGCAGCGCGCTTTGTATCGGCACGTGATGGGTAAGTGAGGTCTGTCATGGAACGTGGCGAAGGTGGATCGTGACGAGGCTGGAACCGGCCAGCTTCGAGGTGGAGCGCTTCGAGCTCGCCGGCGATGCCTGCCTAGAGGTGCGTGGGCGGTGGTTCGGGGTTCGCGGCCGGCGCTTCATGCGTCCCACTCTGACTGCCGTGACCGACGGCCGCGAACAGCGCATCTTGGCTGTGCTCGACCACAAGCCGTGGAGTGCCGAGGAGGGCGAAACCTGGCTCGCGGCCTTTCCCTGCCCGGCCGATCCAACCGCGCTGGTCGAGGCTGAGCTGACGGTCGCCCCGGGTGTGACGGTTCCCCTGCCGCCGCCCTCGGTGCCCCGCGAGTGGCCGACGCCCACGACGCGGGGCCTCACGGCGCTCACCTTCGCGCGAGGCAGACACGAAGGTCAAGAACCGCGGCGCCGATCGGGGACCTGTGGGCGACAGCGGCGAGGCGATCAGCCGGCTGCGGCTCGAGCACGACGCGGCGTTGCGATCCCGCGATGAGGCGGTCTCCGAGCTCCAGGCCGTGAGAGGAGATTGTGAGCGATTGCGCCGCGAACGTCGCCAAGCGTTCGAGGCACGCGAGGCGGCTCTCGCCGAGCGGCACGAGTCGATCGAGGCGGAGGTGAGGCTACGCATCGAGGATCTGCGTGCCGAGGCCGAGCGTGAGCGAGCAGGAGCTCGCCTGGCGGCGCAGACCGCCCGCGAGCGCGACGACGCACGTGCGGCGCGCGACGAGGCGGCCCGTGAACGCGACGAGGCTCGCGCCGAGCGCGACGATGCGCAGCGGGCGCGCAACCGAATGCTCGCTGAGCGCGACACCGCACAGACCCGTGTCGAGGAGGTCACCCGCCAGTGGGAGCTGACCGCTGGGCTCGGCGTTCGCCGAACTCTGGAGCGCGACACACTTACCGTCGAGCGCGATCGCCTGGCGCGCGAGCGCGACGCGGCGCTCGAGGAGGGGAATCGCATCGCTCGCGAGCGCGACGCCGCCGTGGAGGAGCGCGACCGTGTCGCCCACGAGCACAACAGCGCCCGCGAGCCACGCGAGCCGGACATCGATGAGCCGACGCTCGCGGTGACCGAGCACGAGCTGCTCGAGTCGCAGGCAACGGCGGTCGTCACTGAGCGTGAACCGCTCATGCCCCGGGCGCGGCAAGCCGGACATAAACACCAAGCCATCGGTACGGGCTCCGTGCCCGCGGCACCCGGACACCTGTCCGAGAGGCCACACGACAGCGCGGGTGTATGGCGCACGCGACTCCTTGCCGTTTCCGGGTTGCTCGTAGTCGTCGTGATCCTCCTGGTAGTTCTGCTGACGAAATGACCGAGCCAAGGACTCCGCAAGGGCGGATGGCCCTCTGCGGCTGCTCGAGCGGTACAGAAAGCGCTCACGGAGCATCGCCCGCGGCGAGGGAGCGCTGCGCACCTTGAGGGTGCAGAGGAGGAGGTCCATGTCCTTCGCCCCCCATTCACTGCCGGGCGATCGCGCTCCCGGGCAAGCCGCAATTGACCGACAGCGACGGATGCGCTGCGCTTCTGGAGACTTTCTTAGCCGCCTCTCAGCGGTTCCCTAGGTAAATCTCAGGTCGCCACCCGATCCTTTCCCGCAACGGTCCCGAAGGTGGATCGCCACAAGCCAGGAAGGGAGCATCAATGAAGAGAGCGACCATCATGCGGACCGCCGTCGTCGGCGCCACGTGCGCGTTCCTCGGCGCCGCCGCCGGCATCGCCGGCAGCTCGGCCTCTACGAATCACACGACCAAGGGGCGCGTGGGGCACACCGCCAGGATCGCCGCGATCAAGGCTGGAATGGCCATCGGCCCCGGCTTTGCGATCGGCATCCCCGGCGACGGTGCCGGCCCGCCGGTGCACTCCGAATCGGTCGTGCCGAACGAAAAAGGCGGCTTTGACACGGTGACGATGGACCGCGGGACGTTCTCCTCGCTGTCCGGGGAACAGCTCACGATCACCGAGGGCACCAAGAGCGCGACGTACAAGACGGTCACGCTCACGATTCCAAGCGACGCCACCGTGTATCGCAACGGCGAAAAGGCCGCACTGTCTGACATCAAATCGGGCGACACCGTGACCGTCATGCAGAGCCCGTCGGGCACGGTGGTGAACGCATTCGACGCCGAACACGAACCGAAGCTCCAGATCCACAAGGGCGGCGAAGGTTCGGGTCCGGTCACCAAGCAGGCGGGCGAAGGACCGCCCCCGCCGGGCGCGCCCGAAGGCCCCATGATGCGCGGAGGCTCCGCTGTCTCCGAAGGCACGGAAGGCAACCCGTCGAGCTAGACCGCGCAGCCCCGTCCCGGGATTCATCTGGACTGGAATCGGTGGTTGTGGTGCAGCCAACGTCTCGTGCCGGCCCGGGACGTTGGCTGGGCCGCCGGGGCCACTTGTGTCTTGACGTCGGCGAACCTTAGGGCTCTGATTCGGAAGTTCGGCGACGTATTCGGGCGGATCCCCCTATGACCGTCTGAGCGACCACCGGGGCAAGGCCCTGAGTCGCGATCCCGTGACTCTCTGTCGCTCGATGTTCGTCGCGGTTGTGGTCAGCGTGGTGTGTTCGGGGCGTTGGTGGTCGTCGGTGTCGTTGCGGAGGTGGTGGGTGGTGTGTCCGGGATTGTGTTGGCGTTGGGATGTTGCGCTTTGATGTTGGTGAGGGCAAGGTTGGTGGGGTTGGCGGGTAGGTATTCGTAGGTGAGGAATCGGTAGGTTGAGTCGGCGATCTCGATCACGACGGGCTTGAACGTTTCTGAGTCCACGAGGGCGTAGCTTCCTTCGGCTTTTGTGGCTTGTGTTGTGCTCGGTGGTGCGTCGGGGGGCGGTGGGGTTGGGTTGAACGTGATGCGCTTGAGGGTGTGGCCGTCGAGTTTGCTGGTGCCGTCTTCTTGGGCGTGTCCTTCGGCGATCGCTTTGCGTAGCGCGGTCACCGGGTCGGAGACGGCTTCATTGATGGTGTGGGAGGGTCCTGGGAGTGGCGCTCCGAGAGGGGCCCTGAAGCGCCCGGACCAGATGGTGTCCGGTGGTGTGAAGGTCAGTGTTCGTGGTGGCTGGGCGTGTTCTGTGGGGTTTTCCAGTTCGCCTCCGAGTTCCAGGGGGTGCCCGGCGACTGCTGCTTCGAGCTCTTTGAGCCAGTAGGGGTATCCGCCGAACCCGAACGGGCCGCCGTACTGGCCCCAGATCCGGTCCGGGGTTTGGCTCTCGGGGTTGGGCTGCATGATGAGTCTGTAGCGGCGGGGGGCGGCTCCTTCTATCCACAGCTGGTCGGGCCCGAAGGTCTGCGAGGGGTGACCGGGTCCCTCGGAGGGGAAGGTGGCTTGCCAGCGCTCGTAGAGGATCGAGTCCGGCTTGGGGGAGGTGATCGCGGCGCTCGCGCGTGCCAGGTAGCTCGGGGAGCTGCCCCCGGGTGCGATCAGAAGCAGGACGACTGCGGCTGCCGCGACGCACAACGCTGACGCGGTGAGGATGCGCACGCGGGTGCAGCGGCGCGCAAGGGTGAGCGTATCCGTGAGGATCGCTCGGCGACGGCCCCAGGCCTGCTCGTGAGCTGAAATGTCGGCGGCCTGTCGTAGACGCGCTCCGAACTCGTCGAGGAACTGCTCGTAACGGTTATCGGTCATAGCGTGAGGGTCTCCTTGGCGTGTGGCGGTTCGAGTGCGTCGGCGAGCGCGGTCAGGCCCCGAGAGACTCGGGCGCGAGCGGCTGGCTGTGAGATCCCCAGGCGGTCCGCTAGCTCCGGGTAGGGCAGTTCCTCGACGACTCGCAGCTCGACGGCGACGCGTATGGGCTGTGACAGCTCCACGAGCGCGGCCCTGAGCTCGCTGCGCAGCATTTGGAGGCCCGCGCGCTGCTCGATTTCCTCTAGCAGCGCCTTGTCTGCGGCTGGGCGTTGCAGGCCGAGTTGCTGTAGTGCGCGCTGCTCGGCCCGCCCGCGGCGGTGGTACACCCATAGCTGACGCTTGGCGATGCCGTAGAGCCAGCCGGCGAGCTGCTCCTCGCTCTCTCCGCGGAACCGCCCGCGCGAGGCCAGTGCTTGGGCGAAGGTCTCCGCCCACAGGTCGAGTGCTGTCTCGGTGTCGCCGGCACGCCGCAGGAACCACCGCAACAGAGGCTCCCGATGATGGGCGTAGAGCCCATCGATATCGACCTCCTGCTCACCGCGCGGTCTCGCCATCATCTCTTCAGTAGCACCAACCCACTCCTCTGTGACATGAATGACCGCAATCTCGATCCTCACCCTCCAGAAACAGGGGATAAATCAGATGCCCCCACCTTCGAATTCATCCCCAGGCCGTCACCCATCGCCATTGACGACCATCGAGGGATACTCCGCCGCCACCCTCCAGCCGCCCGCTTCCCCCCGCAATACGAACGTCGCGCCGACCTCAGGGCAAGCTCCGGTCTTGGACGACAAGCAGCGCTGTGTCCCGCCACCGAACGGGCGCCTACTGGCCGCCAAGAACGAGTGTGTCCGTCCGCCGAATACGTCGCCGAACTTCCGAGCCAGGGCACTTAGCTCTGCGCACGCGGCAAATCGACGCGAACACGGTTTGGTGGGGCTCCTAACACAGCGAACGCTGCGGGCGAGGCCGGCAATGTGGTCTTGCGGTTCAGAGAAGGCGCGAGCGAGTGGGCCGGATCTGTGTCCTGTGCCGCCGCTCGCGGTATCTCATCCCCGGCTGGGCAGATCGAGGTCCACATCGTCTATGGCCGCGAAGCGAGCTCGGATGCGGGTGCCGAGTCCAACCGAGGTTGGCCGGGAAGGCAGCGCTTCCTGCAGGATGCTGCGCACCTCGGCCTCCATCGAACGCCCGTGACTCGCGGCGCGTACCCGCAGGCGAGCCTTCGTGTCATCGTCCAGCCCGCGAATCGTCAGCGTAGCCATAGGCGACCCTCGAAGTGTGCTGTCGGTGCTGTCAATACAAGCAGCATAGAGCGTGTCGATTTCGGCTCATCCCTCTACCGGAATGCCTGAACGGATTAGACGAAATCCCGGGGTCCTGTACGTGACGGCACTGAGGTTCCAGCGACCGTTATGTGACGCCAGATCGCCGCAGGCCTAAAGATCGAGGTGAGACACGCTGACACCGGGTCAGGCCGAGATTGGATTGGCCAACTTTGGCGGCACGCCCCGGTGGTGCCTGGAGATTGACATGAGCATCCACGAGCAGGCGGGAGTTCATGAGCCCTCCTCTACATCTATGTTGATCTCATCTACTCGACGCCGACTGACCCAGAGGTGCAGGTCGTGTGAATCGAAGCGAATGTGTCCGGCGATCTGGTAGTGGGGGATCTGCCGGTCCTCTGCCATCTGCTCGATCAGGCTCGGTGCCAGCCCGAGGATTTGGCTTGCCGACATGGCATCGACCAACCCAACAGACTCTCCGCCGGTTGCTCCTCTTCGCCTGCCACGACATCCGGTGGTGATGTGTGTGAGTCTGATCCTGCCTTCGTGGTGTGACCTCGCGAAGGTCCTCAAGACAATCATTTCTCTTGCTCCTAGTCTTTTTGCCGTTCAGTCCCAGGGGAGTCCCCTCCCCAAACCTGAGTGCAACATCAGCGGAGCCGAAGTGCGCAGCTAGAATCAAACCCTGACCTGACGGGTGCCCTGTAGTGAGGGTCTTTCCAGATGGCATGCCGCGTGAGCCACCGCGCCCTCGCCGCACGGTTCGAGTGCGAGGCAGTCCGGCACCAGAAAGTTGACGGTAAGTCGGTCGGCCGCACGAGCGCCGCTGTTCGAGATTCCAAGCGTCAAGGCTATTGGGCCGGGGGCTAGCTTTCGCGGCCTACCTGCGCGAGCAGCACTCCCTTGCCAGCTTCACGGACGACCCGTAAGCAGAGAGTCGGCTTTGTCGGGCTTGTTTACGCAAGCAGACAGAGCGGGTCAGCGCCAGCGACACGCTCGGCATAATCGTCGTGACCGGCCGCGTGGGTGTTATGGTGGGCGAGCCTCGTTGTGTCGCTTTCGCGACGTGCATCGGCTTTGCGATGTCGTGGCGGCCCCTCAAAGCAAACCCAACGGCCACTGAGCTATGTGCTGGGCGGGTGATCGACTGTGCCAGGCGCACGCCCCAGGATCAAGCGTACCCAGTCGCTGTACTCCTCGCCCAGCTTCCGGCCCTCGACGGCTACTTCACGCATCCGCTGCTCGAGAGCATCCTCATCGAGCTCGAGAAGCACGCGCATGAGCTCGTCGATCGCCCTATCACGGCGAGTTGCCGTGATCTTCTTCGTTCCGATCAGACTGGCGAAAGATCGAATGGAAGTGATGGTCGGGAGTAGCTCCCGGTCGCGCAGCTTGATCCAGACCTCTTCGAGGAGGTCAGCTCTCTCCGGCTGCTGTTGACGAAGGGCATCAATCCCGACACGACTAGAGACCTGTTGCGCCCCTTTCGTCCTTCGGGTTTTCGTTCGTACCGGTTGCGGAGCTTCACGGCTGATCTCGGCGAACTCACGCAACATCTGCTGAACAACTTCACGGCGCGCCGGATCGTCAAGCCACGCGGCAAGCACTTCCCACTGGGCTGGCTTGTACTTCACCGCAAGCGCCGCAACATCTTTGAGCATCTTTTGACTCGGTTCGTTCATGTGGTCACGCGTGTGTAGAACTCATTGCCGACGCGGTTGAAGTCCGCAACCTTCCAGCTACGGGCATAGTCCGTAAGGAATATCGGCTTGCCGAGCCGGGAGCCCTTGGGGTATGAGTCCGAGTACGAGACCTCGTTCTTGAACACATGCCATTTCTCCTTACGGGAGACCTCCCGGACAAATGCGCGCGAGCGGTCATGCTCCAACTTCTCGGTCGCAGCGTTGAAAACAATCCCCACACATCAACTGACTTCTTGTAGACCCCTTCGAAATGCTCCAGCGAACTTACGAGCAGGGGCAACCCAATGGTGGACAGAAATTCAGGCTTGACTGGGATCAGGATTGAGTCGGCGGCAGCGTATGCGGCCGTCGTCAGAATTGAGTCCGTTGGGGGGCAGTCGACAAGCACGAGGTCATATTCGCCTCTGACCTGGTCGAGGAAGTTGCTGAGAAGTAGCTCCTTTTCAGTGGGGTTCCTGAGCGTGAACGAGAGCCCCAAGGAGGACGGAATTAGATCCACTCCACTTCCGTCATCCCAGCGCTGGATTTCCGAGATGACCTCGGAAGGATCAAGCTCGGAGTTCCCGTTCTGCCTACCGGGACCCCCCTCGAAGATGTCCCGCACCGTCTTCTTTTCATCCTCGATGTGCTTTTCATATCCCCTGGTGCCTAGAACGTACTGGCTCAGATTGAACTGCGGGTCGAGATCAACCAGAAGGACGCGCCAGTCCTTCTTGTACGCGCAGTACCAACCCAAGTTGGCAGCAAGCGTTGACTTCCCTACGCCGCCCTTCATGTTCATGAGCGCGACCGTCGTGCCTGCTCGTTGCTGCCCCGCAGCGGGTTTGCCGACCTCACCGACGGCGCTCACCTCGATCCCTTCCTTTTTCGCCCAGTCGATAACCGACGCGCTGGACCAGATCGGCCCACTCCTGAGATCCGCCAGGGGGGCGGGGAAGTCTTTGCGGCGCTGCCGCCAGTTCCCGACGGCTTGGCGCGTGGTGCCAAGCAGATCGGCGACCTCTGAGAGGCCCAGCAACTGCTCCGATTGATCAGTAGACACGTATTCTCCCCATCGCTGTGTACGCTGGCATCGTGGATGATATTATCACGACAGCGTCAACGATGTGGGGGCAGACCAAGCGTGCGGCGGATCAGCACCCATCCGAAGTAGACGAGAGATCGAGATCGAGAAGCAGCGGGAGAAAGCTTCGGAATATCCGCTGGGCCCGCTGGCGGGACGAGCTGAAGACGGCTGGGTTTTTCCTCGGGGCTGCAGTGTTGATCGCAACAGAAACCCCGACCCACGTCGTCCAGATCGCTCGTGCGCTTCTTGGTCTGTAGAGCGACGCTCTCGCTTGCATCCGTCCCAACTCGACCTTGTTGACGCCAGGGGAGCAGCGCCTGACAGGCCTAGCAAGCAAGCCAGCACCGAGATCATGCTCACCCGCGCGTCCCTGGTCCGTACCTGCCTGTCAAGATGCCGGGTGTCGCCGGCGACTCCCCTACTCGCCGATAGAAGCTTGTGCCTTTGGCGCTGCGCACGGCGCGTCAAGCGACGCTAGGAAGCTCATCGAGTGGTCGCCAGGACGGGAACAAACGGAACGGCCCTCGGAGACGGCCCGCCAGCGCGTCAGTTTCGCCTGCGAAGCGGCTTGTTGGTCGGCCGTAGCGGGCGACGGGCCGCGTCCCTCAGGTGGTCTCTCGAGCGAGTCAACTGGTGGGCGTGAGTCAACTAGTGGGCGTGTCGGCGTTCGGTTCGGACGATGCTTGTTTGGGTACCAGGCCGGCGGCGATCTGGTCATAGATCGTGCCGATCTCCTCAAGTGTGAGATCGAGCTTTTGCGCGACCTGGACGAGCATGGCGAAGCTTGGGTTGACTGCGCCTCGCTCGATATCGGCGATGTGGCTTGGGTGGAAGCCAGAAGCGTGTGCGAGCGCTTCGGCACTACTGATGCCTCTGGCGCTGCGTATGGCCTTTAGAGTTAGTCCGAGGTCTTTCTGGGCCTTGTCTTGGATAGCCTTGTCGATCGGCATGGGCAATGACGGTGGCGGCTGACACGCCCTACCGCCATAGGCGATCAGTGAGGATCGGGGCTACCGTGGAGTCGCTCGGTCAGCGGAGCGGCTAGTACGGTCGTAGGCGGCGCCGAGTTTGGCCACCGGCATATCGAGACCCCGCATCAACCTCACAAGGACGTCGAAGCTTGGATTGCGAGCGCCGCGCTCCATGTCCGAGATGTAGGTCGGGTGGAGACCCGAGCGGTTAGCAAGCTCCTCTTGGGTGATCGCCCGCAGGGCCCGGAGGTGCTTGATCGCCTTGCCGAGGTCGCGCTGGACCTTTGGGTAGTCGGCCACAAGTCCGCAAGCTGCCCGGTCGCCTCGTGTGTGTACATAGGCGATCAGTGAGGTATGCTTGTATATATGAGGAGGCAGAGCTTGCAAGGTGCCTGGAGCGTTTGCATCGCGCCGGCGGAGCGTTGCTGCACGGTCATTTGCGCCGCTCGCGATCTTCGACGCGACGCATCAGCTCCGTGCCGGTCCATCCAAGCCCCCGCGCGATTCGGCGGAACAGCACGACGCGGGGACTCTCGCCGGCCTCAATCCGAGAGATACGCGCCTGATCGGTATCGGCGGCCAAACCCACGGCCTCTTGAGACATCTCAAGTTCTTCGCGGCGCTCGCGGATGATGTCCCCGAGGGCAGATGAGGGTTCTGGGTGCTCCACAGGGGAGCAGCCTCGACGTTCTGCACGCCGATCGCCATGCGTTTTCGCATGGCGGACCAGGGTTGGCCTCGCGTTCGTGGTGGCGTCTCTAGGGCTGTCAGCTCCCGCCTCGGCCAGCGAATGCCCCAACGAACAGCTTCGCCAGGAAAGCAACTCGACCCAGCTACCCGATTGCAGGGCGTATGAGCTGGTCTCGCCGGCGAACATGGGGGGCTTTCCGGTCTCGATCCCCGGCGGGTCGCAGGACGGGCCCGTGCTCGTCGTCGCCGAAGGAAACGACGTCCTCTTCGATTCAGTTGGCCAACCGGCCGGATCGGGCGCGATTCCGAACGGCCAAGGCACGGACGTTTTCGAGAGCGCGCGCACGGCGACCGGATGGGTCACGACAGATCTTCATCCCGAGGGCGTGGTGAAGGGGCAATCCGGCAACCAGGGCCTCGAACTCGTTGCGGCGTCGCGAGACGGGTCTACGGCTCTCATCAAGACGATCAGGTCGCTGAGTCCTCTCGACATGAATTCCGCCGAATATGACCTGTACCTACTTCAGCGCGGCAAGGAACCAATACTCGTAAGTCACGGGTCGCTTCCGCGCACGGTCCCCTTCGGGTCCGGTGGCGCAGCCATAACGTTCGTCGCCTCCAATCCGGACCTAACCTCGATCGGATTCGAAAGCGCTATAGCGCTCGATCCGGAAGCCTCAACCGGGACAAACAGCTATGTGTGGTCAACCGTTGGGAATGAAGAAAACGCAGGACTCGTCGCGCCTCCGTTTGGCTCAAACAACGGAGCACTTTACGCGATAACACCCGACGGCCGCCCTGTCTATCTCGAAGCAGCTACGGAAACGCTTCGGGTGGGGTTCAACACCGTTGATCACGGGAATCACTCGCTGCAGATTTCCGGCCCCACGCTTAGCGGCTCAGGATTCGCCGGGCTCTCGCCGACGGCTCTCTCGCATACATCGTTACGGCGGATCACCTCGACCCCGCCAACACCGATTCCGGTCGGGACATCTATGCCATCGAAATCAGCAGCTCGGGAGCAGGACTGAGACAATCCCAAGCTCCGGAACCGTCGGCGGTAAAGTGCATTTCGTGCGGCTTCAACGGCGGCGGCGCAATCTATCTAGGCCAGAGTGCCGATGGCTCTCACGTTTTCTTTACCTCAGGAGATGGCTCAATCTACAAGTACGAGTCCACCGGGGTTCGGCTGGTTGCCCCCGCGTCGGATGCGTTGACTCATCTAACCTTCTCGATGAACGGTGAGTATCTAATCGCTACGACGCTCGTTCCGCTATCGGCAGCCGATGCCAATAGTGCGTCTGATGTCTACGAGTTCACCGATGGTCGAGCGCCAAAGCTAATTACTAGCGGTGGAAGTAGCGAGGAGGATGCCTACACTCCGGAGGCGGTGTCGGATGACGGTACGCGCGTCGTCTACGACGACGGACCTGCAAACGGTGCGCCGAGGGTGATCAAGGAGAGCGTCAACGGCGAAACCGCACAAATCTCGCCGATCGGAAGTGCCAACCCTTACTCGGTCCTGTCCACCGCCGGAGGCGATCTCCGGGACGTCTACTTTGCAGCTAGTGATCCGATCGTCCCGTCAGACGAAAACGCCGGCGACACGGATATCTACGACGCTCGAGTTGACGGCGGGTTTCCGGTCCCCAGCGAAGCGGCGAACACAAACCAGACGCCGAACCCGACCTCCCCCGAGCGTCCGGAATATACAGCGGGCTTGGCTACGCTTGAGGACAGCGTTCGCGGCGCTACCACCAAATACGTCTCATCCGGCCGGTACAGCGAACGTGAAGCCCGTGACTCGTGCTCAGAAGTTGACGCGCGCTCTCAAAGCCTGCAATAAGGACAAGGCGAAGTCCAAGCGCACATCGTGCGAAAAGGCGGTGGTAAGAAGTACGCAGTGAAGAAGGAAAGGAAGGGTTAAGTGATGAGAAGGAAACCGGCCGACGGCTTCCATGGCTCCGCTTCACGAGTAAGGACACCACTTCGTCGTGTCAGGCAGATAGCGGCCGTGATGGGACTGTCGCTGGGCGCTTTGGCGCTCGGGACGAGATCGGCTTACGCCGCTGTCACGATCGAATCATTTCAGGCTCAGTCGGCTAGCACACTTGCCGGCGCGCACGCCGATGTCACGACGTCGTTCGCGTTCGCCACTCGCGTCAACCCAACTACGGCGCTCCCGCTACCAACCGGCGGCAAGCCCAGCGACATCGAGGTCAGGCTGCCCGCTGGCCTAGTGGGAAATCTGACCGCCTTCCCGACCTGCTCGCGAGAGATGATTGAAGGTGGCGTCTGCCCGGCCGATACGCAGGTCGGTACTGGCACCGCCACCATTAATCTCGACGGTCTGGTACAACCGGTGGTGACACCCGTTTATAATGTGACCCCCGGACCAGGAGAAGCGGCGCGGCTCGGGATTCGAGTTCTAAACGGAAACGGGAGCGAAGCACTTGAGCCCGTGCCGCCGTATTTCATCATGCCCTCGACAAGTGCGACGACGGGCTACGCGGTGACTGGTTCGGTGTCAGACATTTCGACGCAGGCCGCCGGACTGCTCGCCGTAAATCTCACACTGTGGGGGATCCCCAACGCACATACCCGTGGATCTGGCCTCAACAATAGTGTGACGCCGCCGGCGACGCCGTTCGAATGGAAAGCGTTTATGGAGAATCCTACGGACTGCTCACAAGCGCCGCTCACGGCTCTGTCTGTCAGTACGTATGAAGAACCGGAAGTATTTACCAGTGCATTGTCAACTGCGGCTCTACGGTCGAGCTGTTCCACCGTGCCTTTTGCACCTTCTCTGTCGCTCACACCGGACAACGCGGGCGCTGGAGCGCCGGCCGGGTTGAATGTCACGCTCACAACGCCCCAGAATGAAGACGCGAATGGCCAGGGCACGTCCGACCTCCGGGCTGTCAGCGTAGAACTGCCAACAGGGCTCGCGATCTCGCCATCGGCTGCGTCCGACGGGCTAGAGGGGTGTACCGATTCGCAGTTTGCAGCCGAATCGGATGTCCTCGCGCAGTGTCCCGCTGCATCGCAGATCGGCACCATGGAAATCATTACGCCGCTACTCCGTGGGGCTTTGCACGGAGAGCTCTATCTGGGAACGCCGCTTAGCAACGATCCCACGTCAGGAACGATGTTCAGGATTTTCCTCCAGGCGCACGGCTTCGGTCAGAACATCAAGCTCGAGGGCTCTGTCGTCGCAGATCCTCAGACGGGGCAGCTAGCGGCGACCTTCTCGCACTTGCCTGAGCTCCCGTTCGCCGAAGCGACAATGCATTTCAACGGTGGCGCCAACGCTGTGCTGGTTAACCCTTCGACGTGTGGCGCGCATACGACTGTCGCACAGCTCTACCCCTACAGCAATCCGGCCAGCCCGGCAACGCCGTCTTCGACCTTCGAAACGAGCTACGACGGCAACGGTGCGCCGTGTCCGTCCTCGCTTCCGTTCGCGCTCTCGGCGTCGGTCGCCACGGGGAGCCCCCAGGCCGGAGCGCTCTCGCCGCTCACGATCGTGTTCGCACGGACAGATGAGACACAACCGCTGGGACAGATCGACGCGACCCTGCCGAAGGGACTGCTCGGCTACGTCGCAAAGGTCCAGCTGTGCGAAGCCGGGGCCGCTTTGGCGGGCACATGCGGCCGCGAAAGCCGTATCGGCACAGTCTCGACGACCGCAGGCGCCGGTCAAGATCCGCTGACGGTCGGTGGCTCCGTCTATTTGGCCCATGGCTCCGACGGCTACCCGTTCATGCTTTCGGTTGTCGTACCGGCCGTAGCGGGCCCCTACAACTTGGGCAACGTCGTCGTGCCTGTATGGGTGCAGGTCAACAGTAACGGCAGCCTCACAGCGATATCCGGCCCGCTGCCCTCGATCCTCGACGGCATACCGCTCGATATCCGCTCTGTGCGGATGAGCATCGACCGTCCGGGATTTGCCGTGAACCCGACCGACTGTGGTCCTCTGAGCCTGAGTGGCACAGCGACCTCACTGTCCGGTGCCATGGCTGCGATGTCCGCACCGTTCAGTGTGAGCGGCTGTGGCAGCCTGCCGTTCGCGCCTTCGTTCACCGTGGCGACACAGGGATCCACCTCGAGATCCAACGGCGCGTCGCTGACTGTCCGCGTATCCCAGAGATCTGGGGAAGCCGACATCCACTCGGTCCATGTCCAGCTGCCGAAGTCGATGCCCACAAGGGACTCGACGTTGAACAACGCGTGTACCAAACAGCAATTTGCCGCTAATCCCGCTGGATGCCCGCCCGGTTCTGTCGTGGGAACCGCTGTCGCGTACACCCCATTGCTCCCGGTGGCTGTGACCGGACCGGCGGTTCTCGTGTCTCACGCCGCTGCCGCCTTCCCTGACCTCGACATTATCCTCCAAGGCGACGGCATAACGATCGACTTGGTCGGCAACACGGACATCAAAAGCGGTGTCACGAGCTCGACGTTCGCAAGCGTTCCCGATGTGCCGATCTCCGGGTTCGAGCTGAACCTTCCAGAGGGACCCGACTCGATCCTCGCGGCAAAGGCGAGCCTCTGTGAACGGGCTCTCGTGATGCCCACGACGATCACCGGGCAGAACGGCGTGAGCGTCACGCAGAGAACCCCGATAGCCGTCACGGGCTGCCCCAAGCCAAAGCCGGCCGTGGCCATCACGAAAGCGAAGACCAAGGCCAACGGCTTGACGGTTACCGTCAAGACGACCGCACCGGGCACCATCAAGCTCAGCGGCGCCGGTCTCGACACGAAGACCAAGAAGAACGTCAAGGCCGGCACGAGCCAGATCGAACTGTCTCTCACGAAAGCGGGGAGGGCCATGCGCGCGCGTCATAAGCAGCTCAAACTACGAGCCACCCTCAAGAGCGGGCAGCTAGTGGTGGCCAAAACGACGAGGGTAAGGCTATAGAGATGCTGCTCAGCTGGAAATCACGCAAAGCAGTGCTTTCGATAAATGACGGCGGAAGCGTGATCCCATCCGCGCGAAGACATTCTCGGCGAGCCCTGATAGTGCTCGCGTGCCTAACGAGCACCCTACTCCCCGTCATGCGCAGCGGTATTGCGCAAGCCAGCGTTGGAGAAGTGATTCAGCTCAACGCCTTCGGCGCACAAACGGTCGCCGGACAGTATGGCGTAGCGGTAGACCAAAACACCGGTAACGTCTATCTCGGTAACAAAGAAGTGACAGAAGGTCCCAATGCCGGGTCGTTCCTGTTCCAGTTCTCTCCAGAAGAGACGACATCGTTGGAAGCAGTGCCGACGAATGTGGGAAGCGAAGGCGGCGCCGACGGACAGTTTCGTGGGGTGAGCGGCCTAGCCGTGGATGCGGGTAGCAGTCCGAGCGCGCTCTACGCAATTGACGTCGAAAATCATAGGATCGAGCGGCTCAACGGCAAAACGCTTGCCTACGAATCGCAGTTTCCGATCACGACCAGCGCGGAAGTTGGTCTTGCGGTTGACTCCGCTGGCACGCTTTACCTACCCAACCCGGGCGGCAATGAAGTGCAGGAGCTCACATCGATGGGTGCGCCTGGTCCGGTTCCGACGATCAAGGGTTCCGGTAGTAACGAACTAGTCGAACCAACTAAGGTCGCTGTCGATGCCGGCGGCAACATCTACATCGTTGATCACCCAGGGGGAATCGGGCGTGTTGAGAAGTTTACGCCCAGCGGGGAATTTAGTGCGGTCACCGACGTTGCCAACTCACAGGCCGTAGCTGTTGACCCCTCAAATGGCGACGTCTGGGTGGTCGATGGCACGCCCGGTGAAGAAGAGATGATCAGGGTATTCGACTCGGGCGGTACCCTGATCGCGGAAACTACGAGCCCTGCAGTGCTCGGCTTTGGCGCCAACGTGCGGAACATCGCGGTATACGGTGCGACGCATGAAGCATTCGCGACGGTTGCAGGTCTGGGGCACATGGCGCGACTGGGCATGCCGGTCGCAAGTCGTCCGTCCGTGGACGCCCAGTCAGTATCTTCAACCACCCAGACCCATGCAAGCGCACAGGCGGAGATCAATCCGAACAGCGTGGCGACCTTCTTTCAGTTCCAGTTCGGCTTGACGAACGGATATGGCTTTGTCTCGCCCGTGATTCCCGGCTTGATTGGGTCGGACGCCGTTGACCACGCGGTGAGCGCCGATCTAGCGGGACTAGCACCCAACACCGTCTACTTCTACCACGTCATTGCCGACAACGGCTTGGGGGAAACGGAAGGGAGCAAAGAGACCTTCCTGACCGAGCCGGAAACGCCAGTCACCGGACCGGCAGCGGGATTGTCGAAGACGGAAGCGACAATCGTTGGAGCTTTGAACCCCGGTGGCCATGATACACGGTACTACTTTGAATATGGCACGACTACGTGTAATGCGAACTCGTGTGGCACCAGGACGGGCGAAGAAGACGCGGGATCGGGCACGGGTACGGTCGAGATCCAAGCGACACTGACAAATCTAATTCCACTGACCGTTTACCACTACCGGCTAGTCGTAACGAATAGTGCGTCCAACGGGGGAGGCACCGCGAATGGCCCAGAAGGAGAGTTCTTGACGCCGAGTGATCCTGTCGCTACAACCGACCCACCAATCGAAGTCGGTGTGAACTCAGCTGAGGTGAGTGGCACACTCATCCCGAACGGCGCCGCTACCAGTTATCGCTTTGAGTATGGCGTGACTTCTGCCTACGGCTTGAGCATACCAGCGCCAGATGGCGATGTGCCCTCGTCCAAAGGCAGCGATGTAGTGACGGTCAGAATCGAAGGTTTGGCGCCAGATACGGAATATCATTACCGACTTGCTAGTAGCAATGACGTTGGCACTAGTGTGGGCCGTGAGCAGACCTTTAGAACTGATGCCGCAGGAGAAGCCAATGTGGGCACCCTACCGCCGGGCTTCGCCTTTACCGGTGCTGCGCCAAGTGGCCCGGTGGCCCTCGTATTCCCCACGCTGACTGGCCTGGTGCCGAGACCGCCGGCTATTGCGACAAAGGCCAAACCGTTGACGCGGACGCAGAAGCGCGCCGCGCAACCGAAGCGTCTAAAACGTTGCAGGACTCAGAAAGCGCGGCCGGCGCGCCAATGCGAGCGCAGCGCACGTAGACCGAAAGGCGCCGGACAGCGGGGGTAGCGGCGGTGCTGCGGCTAGCTGGCTCTCTGGGTCGGCTGCCACGTTCAGCATACTGTTGACAACCTGGGACCACGTAGCCGGGTTGACACGAGGTCCGCGACTTCCAGTGAGCATGGAGTATGCGTTGCAGTTCGGACACGCCATTGGGGTGGGTCTCGAGCTTTGCGGCGAGAAGCTGCGTTTCGACCTCAAATAGAAGGTCCTTGAGTGTTTGCTGAGAGGAGCTCAGCGCCCTCCGAAATGCCAGCAGGCTTGGAAACTGCTCACTGCGGATCTGGTTAAAGCGTACCCGAACGGAGGCGCTTGACACGTGAACATTGCGCGCAGTCGCTTCAGCTCGCAGTTGGTAGTCGTATACGAGAAGACTTGTCGTCTGTTCCCTAACCCTGCGATATTGGGCCTCGCACCGAGCCTGGAGCTTCGGTAGCGAGAGGTGCGCGGCGCCCTGGGGAGTGGTGAGACGCAGGCGTGCCACGCAACTGGTAAACGCAGGCGGTTCGAGGGCGTTTGGTTCCTTCGTGGGGTTTGGGGTTGCTAGTCTGGTGACTGCCGCAAGCCAATGGTCGTAGGCCGCCTTCGAGATGGAGTAACTGGCGACCGTGATGACTCCCGACCGAGCATTGCCACACGAGCTAGTCGTCCCTGCTAGGAATAGCGCGGCTAGTGCTAGTGCAATCGCGCGTGAGCGCGAAACCTGCGATGGGAGGATCTTCATTGTCTGTTTGGTCGCTCGGGGTGCCCGGGTTGTATCCGCGAGAACTCGCCGCGGCGCCTCGCCGGGCTGGTGACGCCATCGCCGATGACGCCACCTGCCCGGACGGCGGCATTGTTACGGGTTGGTGATCACGACGTTGTTCGGGCCGTCGTTGTTGGAGCTGATCAGGCAGAGTTTGCCTGAAATCGCTGTTGGCTTGACTTCTCCCGGATCAGTGGCGAGAGTCAGGATTTTCTTCAGTTCAACGCAAGGCGGTTTTTCTGCGGCGCCGTTTTTCCACGTCGCGGCTACGGAGCCACGGAGGAGTTTGCCGCCCACGTCCACCACGATGCCTTCGATGGTGCTTCCTTCAGCTGCGAGCTTGAAGCGTGCCCGCCATACGTTGTCCTTCGTGTCGGAGAACGTTGGCGCCGACGTTGCGCCGACGGTGCATTTCTGGAAGTTGACCGACTGGATGTCAAATCCGATCGGCGCGTCACTGCCGCCGGTCGAGTTCGAGACGAGAGTCCCAGCCGCGATCGCGTCTTTGCATTCGTCGGTAACACCTTCGAGCGTGATGCTCACGTTGTTCGTTTCAGCGACCCCGGACGCGGTTCCGCCACGAAACACCATGTTCTCCCCGATGCCGAAATCCAGTGCAGCCCCGAGGTTGGCCCGCGGGACCCCGAGGAACGCGACGAAGGGATTGGTTGCCGGTGGCGACCCGATCGTATCGGCCGAAGCCGACCCAACGGCTACGACCGCAAACGCACAGACCGCGACAGCGGCCAAAAGCAAACTACGTATCGGACCTCGCATGAGGTTCCCTCCTATAATTTCTACTGCTGTTCCCGGCACCAGAGCGCAAATCTTGGCGAGGCGCGCTCGGGTGCCGGCCTAATAGCTCCTGCTCCCCGGTACGGCACACAGAAGCAGCTGAATGGGGAGCCCTTCATACCACTGGGCGTGCCAACGCTAGTTTCGACCCGGACTCAGTTTCAGCTCCTCCTTCATGACGAAAGGTCGTATTGCTACGGGAACGCTTATGTCGCTCGCTGGGGCGACTTCATGCCTTCAACGAAGCCGACGACGCATTTGTCTACACCTGCCACGGCAAGACGTCAATGTCGCCAGCGAGACGGCCATTATGTTTCCCCTCACGTTTGTGCATGATTTCCTGTCGCAAAAGCCCTGCATTTCTCAAAAGTCCAATTAGCGGGACAGTATGGATATGGGCGTAACGAGTTCAAAAATATTCACGGACATTGCGTTATCGAGGACACTCCAGCGCTTCGCGAGCGTAGTTGAGGCGCGGTCGGCCATTCACTTCTAGACGCGTATCTCGTGGTGCAGTGCACTCACCACGGCCGTGAGCAACTCGCTGTCACCGGTGTGGGTGAGGCCTGCCGCGTCTCCGGTCACGACGGCGTGGATCCACTGCTTTGGCGTTCCGCGAGCGCTGACATCGGGTGCTGTAGGGGGTGCTACCGCGTAGGGTGAAACCCTCCCGTCGGCGACCGCCAGGTAGACATCGCGTTCGATGGTCGTATGCCAATCCTCGCGAAGCGCGCAAACCCCCTTCATGTCGTAGCTGACCTGCGCCAACGGCGCGACCTGATGCAGGATGCCCGCCAGATCGCTTGCGATCTGACCCTTGTCGCGGCGCCCGAATTTCCATTCCCACCGAGCGGCATACAGTCCGAGCCCTGCCAGCCGGCGAGAGCTGCGGCTCAGGCTGTGCCATACGTCGCGACCGTCCCTCTTTGAGACAATGAGTCCCAGGTCTCGCGCAGCGTGAATTCGGCGTTCCAGGGTGCTGTGCGTGAGACGCGGCAGCAGGCCTTCCAGATCGCGCACGCGCGCGCTCTCGTGCGCGAGAACACGAGCGATCGCTTGCCACGGGCCGTCGCTGGCCAGCGCAAGCGCCTCGGTGCCCGCCGGGTTGAATCTGTCACCTTGGGATCGCCACTCTGCTTCGCAGCCGGCGGCCACGTCGATCACTGAGAGCGCCGCGTGTCCCGGTGTCAGCAGCCGCAACTCGCGACCCATTCCGACCAGCCCGTGCTCGGCGAGCAACTGGACCCGGGACATCAGGGTGCGATAGCCGGTACCTGGT
>CAVQZJ010000018.1:0-61406 GCA_963718425.1 uncultured Solirubrobacterales bacterium | reverse complement strand
TATGTTATGTACGTCTACTGGCTCAGTTGCGTATTGCTATCGCCACCACGCTCGGCTCGGACAGCACGATGCCCCGTCCGGCGTCAAGCTGCATGCTTCCTGTCCCGATCCAGATGGACGGGGGGCAAGAAAACAGAACCCGGTTAGATAACTGAATATACCCATGGCGGATGAGGAGCTAGCACCCGGGCGCTGGCTTCACGCCAACGAAACGATGCCGCGTCCGGCCCTGGGGCGTTGCGGGTCAGTGTAGCGAACGACCGCCTGGGCTATGTTGGGTTGGGAGTATCTTTGCAGGGGAAAAACGGGTGTTTCATACCCCCAGCAGCCTGGGGTGGAGATCGAGCAGACTCGCCAGTGGCAGCCCCACGACGTTCTCGTAGTCGCCTTCGATCTCCCGCACGAGCGTCAACCCACGACCCTGGATCGCGTATCCCCCGGCTCGGCCCCGCCACTCTCTGCTCGCCAGGTACCACTCGATCAGCGTGGCGGGGAGCTCCCTGAACCTGACCTGGGTGCGGGTGATCGCCTCACGTCGCTGCGTGCGGATCGCCAGGACCAGCCCGCTGATCACGGTGTGGGTGGCGCCGCTGAGCGCGGTGAGCGTCCGTCGTGCGGCATCCTCGTCCTCGGGCTTGCCGTAGATCGCTCCATCGAGTGCGACTAGCGTGTCCACGCCCAGCACCAGCGCGTCGGGATGCAGGGCTTGCACCGCCATGGCCTTGAGCCGGGCGTTCTCGAGCGCCACCTCGGCGGGGTCGCCTTGCGAGATCTCGTTGACCTCCGCGGGGCACACGGTGAAGCTGACCCCCAGCCGCTCGAGGATCGCCCGCCTCTGCGGCGAGGCGGAGGCCAGTATCAGCGGGTCGGTCAGGCCAGGTCCCCGAAGAACAGCCGTGCCTCGCGGGCGGCGGACTCCGGGGAGTCGGAGCCGTGCACCATGTTCTGGCCGACCTCGATGGCGAAGTCGCCGCGGATCGAGCCGGGAGCCGCCTCCAGCGGGTTCGTTGCGCCGATCACCTGGCGGGCAGCCTTGACCGCGTCAACCCCCTCGAGCACCATCGCGACGATCGGCCCGGAGGTGATGAAGTCCACGAGCTCACCAAAAAAGGGGCGCTCTGAGTGCTCGGCGTAATGCTGCTCTGCGAGCTCCTTCGTGACGGTCATGTGACGCAGCGCCACGATCTTTAGCCCCTTGCGCTCGAAGCGGGCGATGATCTCTCCGCTCAGCGAGCGGGCGAACGCGTCGGGCTTTACTAGGATCAGTGTGCGGTCCATGGTGTCCTTTGTGGATGGTTGGGGTTCTTCAGGGGGCGGGGCGAGGGCGGCTCGAGCGGCTTGCGCCGCGCGGTCTGGTGGCCGTTGGCTCGGTTTCTCGCTCCTCACGCGGGAGCGCTACATCGCCGGACTGCTGTTCGGTGTCGGGGTCCTCGCCCATGCCCGAGGATTGCTCAAGTTGCGGGGTTGCCTCGGAGGTGCTACTGGGCAGCGCGGCGCGGCTCGAGCTCCGTCCTTTCGTGGTGCCCGCGACCGCGGTTGATGTTCGTTCCCTGGCGGCCTGGGTTTCCGGGCTGCTGGCCGATCGTCTGCGACGGGCGCGCGACGGTGACCCGGCCATCGGGACCTCCGTCTCGCAGTAGGGGCAGATCGTCCAGGCGCGATCCAGGGGCTTTGAGCAGCTCGTGCAGCGGTCCTTGAGCTTGCGCAGGCAGCTCGGGCAGCGGATGAAGTCCCGCTCGATGCGGTAGTCGCAGTGTGGGCACAGCTCGTAGTCCAGCTGGTAGAGGCGGGCTTCGGCGGCCTGCACCTCGAGTTCCCGCTCGCGCACGTCCTCCAGATACTCCGGCGGGCGCAGCACCATGTAGATGATCGTGCCGACGAACGGGAAGAACGAGGCGGCGGTGGCGCAGCCGATCAGCATCGGGTCTGAGATCCGCCGGCGCGCGTCGGCGAACGTCCAGTAGATCAGCGACAGGTACAGGACGATCGCGAACACGATCACGAGATCGATCGCGGTTGTCAGGCCGCTGCTGTTGATTCCGAAGTAAGCGAGAGTTGCCATCGGTGTCCTGTCGGTGGTGCCCGGTGAGCGTAGCCGGCCGAGTTTAGAGAAACAGCCGGCCGAACCAGTAGCCAGCGGCGAAACAGACGAGGATGATCACCACGACGGAGACCGCCACGATGGCGATCATCGAGAGCACTGAGGGTCCGTCGTCGTTCATTTTCCGCTAGTGGTCGCCTCTGTCGAGGAGGTTCAGCAGCGCGCCGACCAGATAGATCGACCCGGTTACGAGTATGACCGCTCCCGGGCCCTGTTGGCGTGCCCACAGCGTGGCCTGCTCGAGCGCCCGTGCCGGCAGGGGCTCGCAGACGCCCTCGGTGAAGCCTGTCTGTTCGGCCAGCGACTGCAGCGCCGCGGGGGACAGCGCCCGGCTGCTCTTCGGGGCGGTGTACCAGGCGCGTTTGGTGACCGCGAGCAGAGGACGGAGCATGCTCGCCGCGTCCTTGTCCTCGAGTACCCCGAACACCAGTCCCAGCGGCCGTCTGGCCGGGTGAAATCCGCCGGGGATCTCATCGAGGCTCGATAGCAGCGCCGTGACCGCGTCGGGATTGTGGGCGCCGTCGAAGATCACGGGCGGATCCTGGCCCACCACCTCCAGACGCCCGTGGACCGAGGTCTCGCGTGCGGCCGCGGCGATCGCCCGCTCGTCTGGTTGGATCCCGTTGCGGCGCAGGTAGGCTTCGCCGGCGACCCTGGCGAGCGCGAAGTTTCTTCGCTGAAAGCCTCCGCGGAGCCCGCTGTCCGGTGATCCGTCGGCGGGGGCCGTGAGGAGCAGCGCGTGGCGTTCGCGGACGGTCTGATCGACTGCCTGAAGCGCCTGTGGATGCAGGTCTGCGCCCACGGCCAACGTGCCGTCGGCGGGGGTCGCGGCGAGCTTCTCGCGGGCTATGTCGCCGATCGTCGGCCCCAGCCAGCGCGTGTGCTCGAGTGCGACGTTGGTGAGGACCGTGACCGACGCGTCGATCACGCTGGTGGCGTCGTAGCGCCCCCCCAGCCCAGCCTCGATCACTCCGACCGTCACTTTCCGGCGCGCCAGCTCCCAGTAGGCGGCGGCGGTGAGCAGCTCGAACTGGGTGACGTGATCGTCCTCGGACAGAGTTCGGTTGACGCGCTCGGCGGCGCGGGCGGCGCGGGCGACGGCGGCGGCGAACTCGCCCATCTCGATGTCTTTCTCGGCGATCTGGATGCGCTCGGTGTAGGAGTGCAGGTGTGGGGAGAGGTAGGCGCCGGTGGCTAGGCCGTGACGCTCGAGGATCGCCGCGATCATGCGGGTGGTGGAGGACTTTCCGTTCGTGCCGAGCACGTGGATCGTGTCGAAGTCCCGCTCGGGCGAGGAGAGCACGGTCATCATGCGCCGCATGCGATCGAGCCCGAAGCGCATGCCGAACAGCTCCAGTGATCGCAGGTGGCCTTCGGCGCGCTCGGCGCTCCAGTCGCGTCCGCTTGGTGTCTCCTCGGCGGCCTGTCCGCTCACGCCAGCCGCTCCAGCTCACCGCGCAGACGGTCGAGCTTCTGTTCTTCGGCGGCGATGACCGCGGCGGGTGCCTTTGCGCGGAAGCCTGGGTTTGCCAGCTTGGCCTGGGCGCGCTCGATTTCGCCCTGCAGTTTGTGGGTGGCGCGTTCGATCCGCTCGCGAGCGCCGGCGAGGTCCAGTCCGTCGTCTGAGAGCACCTCGACGCTGCCGCCGGGGATCGCCACCGTGGCTATCGGATCCCCTCCGCTGCCGGTGATGTCCAGGCGCGCGAGGCGCGCTATCGCGGCTTGCATCGAGGGCTCGTAGCCCTCGGCGTTCAGCCTGGCCCCGATCGTCAGGGACGGGGACGCGCCGACGCTGTCGCGCCATCCTCGTATGCGGGTGATCGCCTCGATCGCCTCGCCGGTCTGGCGCTCGGCTTGCGGGTCGACCAGCGATTGCTCGGCCGGCGGGTAGGCGGCGTGCGCGAGCAGCCCCTCGCCGCCGAGGTGGGGCCAGAGCTCCTCGGTGACGAACGGGATCACCGGGTGGGCGAGCGCGACGGTGTCTCTGAGGATCGCGAGCAGCGTCGCGGCGAGCGCCCGGCGCTCCTCGGCGTCGGTCTGGGGGGAGAGGCGGTGCTTGACGAGCTCCAGGTACCAGTCGCACAGCTCGCCGAAGAGGAAGTCATACAGGCCGAGGGCTAGGTGGGAGAAGTCGTAGGAGTCGATCGCGGTGGCGGTGTCGGCCTTGACGCGCTGCAGGCGCGAGAGGATCCAGCGGTCCTCGACGCTGGTGGGCGCCGGGGCGGAGGGTTCTCCAGGATCTCCTCGTGGGAGCTGATCTCCGATATTCGCCCGAGCACGAAGCGCGCGGCGTTGAAGAGCTTGTTGGCGAGCGCCTGGCCCTGTCTGATCTTCTCCGCCGAGTGCGCACGTCCTGTGTGGAGGACATGGCGAGTAGGCCGAAGCGCACCGCATCGGCGCCGTGCTTGGCGATCTCGTCGAGCGGGTCGATGCCGGTGCCCAGCGACTTGGACATGCGCCTGCCGTCGGGGGCCTGGATGACGGAGTGGATGTAGACGTCTGAGAACGGGACCTCCCCTGTGAACTGAAGGCCCATCATGATCATGCGGGCCACCCACAGGAACAGGATGTCCCTGGCCGTCGAGAGCACGTTGGTGGGGTAGAACGCCTGTAGCTGCGGTGTCCGCTCGGGCCATCCGAGCGCCGCGAACGGCCACAGCGCTGAGGAGAACCAGGTGTCCAGCACGTCCTCGTCCTGGCGCACCTCCCCGCCGCAGACTTCGCAGCCCGCGGGCGGGCTGGAGGCGACGTGAACGTGTTCGCAGACCTCGCAGTAGTAGACCGGCAGGCGGTGCCCCCACCAGAGCTGGCGGGATATCACCAGGGGCGGATGTTCTCCATCCAGTCCAGGTACGCCCGCCTGTGGTTCTCCGGGATGATGCGCACCCGCCCGTCCCTGACGACCTCGGCGGCCGGGGCCGCGAGCTCGTCCATGCGCATGAACCACTGCAGCGAGATGAGCGGCTCGATGCGCTCCCCGGAGCGGTGCGAGTAGGGGACGTTGTGCTCGTGGGGCTCTTCGGCGGCGATGCGTCCTTCCTGGCACAGCGCGTCCAGTACCGCCTCGCGGGCGTCCAGCACGGCCAGCCCGGCGAAGCGCTCCCCCGCCTCGCTGCGCATGCGACCGTCCTCGCCGATCACCGAGATCTGCTCGAGCCCGTGGCGCAGGCCGATCTCGAAATCGTTAGGGTCGTGTGCCGGGCGTCACCTTCAGCTGCCCGGTCCCGAAGTCCGTCTTGACGTAGTCGTCGGCGATGACCGGCAGGTGCCGTCCGACGAGCGGCAGGATCGCGGTCCCGCCGATCAGAGCGCTGTAACGCTCGTCGCCCGGGTTCACCGCCACCGCGGTATCGCCGAGCATCGTCTCCGGGCTCACGGTCGCGATCGTCATCGTGCCCCCCCCTGCAGGTCGTAGCCGATCGAATACAGCGTGTCCTTCTGGATGCGCTCCTCGACCTCGAGGTCGGAGATCGCCGAGCGGCTGCCCGGATCCCAGTTGACGATGTAGCGGTCCCGGTAGATGTAGCCCTTCTTGTACAGCGCGACGAACACCTCGAGCACCGCGCGGTGGTAGGCCTCGTCCAGAGTGAAGCGCTCTTCGGAGTAGTCGCAGGACGCGCCGAGGCGCTTGAACTGCTCGATGATCTCCCCGCCATAGTGGCTGCGCCACTGCCACACGCTGCACGAACGCCTCACGTCCGATCTGCTGGCGGCTCGAGCCTTCTTGCGCGAGCGCCTGCTCGACCTTTGCCTGGGTGGCGATGCCGGCGTGGTCGGTCCCGAGGATCCACTTGGTGGGCTGGCCGAGCATCCGGTGGTAGCGGATCAGCACGTCCTGGATCGTGCCGTTCAGCGCGTGGCCCATGTGCAGCGTGCCAGTGACGTTCGGCGGGGGGATCGCGATCGAGTAGCTCCCCTGCGCCTGCTCGGGCTGCGGGTGGAACAGTCCGCTCTCCAGCCAGCGCTCGATGATCCTCGGCTCGACCTCGGAGGGCTCCAGTCGGGTACGTGCCTGCAGATCTTCACTCATCAGGGAGTGAGTCTATGCGTGTTCGCCGCCTCTGCGCCAGCGTGCGTCGCTACTGCGCCAGGCCGCCGAAGAAGGCGAAGCGACGGGCGGGGGCGTTGAGCATGTTCCAGTAGGGCAGGCCGCTGCCCTCGCACAGGATCTCGCTGCCGGCTGGTGCTTGCGCGCGCACGCGCTCGGCCAGCGTACGGGCGTCGTCCTCGTCGTTGGCACCGAGAATCAGATGCCTCCAGCGCCGCGTGACGGGTATCCCCTCGCTCTGCAGGCGCTCGGCGAAGGAGCGTGCGTCGGCGTGGCTTGGGAGTGTGATCCGGATCTCCCATTCCGGGTAGCCGGCTTTGATCGACTCTTCGGTCTCGAGATGCTCGAGGCGTTCGTGCTCGGCCGCGCGTTGGGAGGTGTCGGCGGGCAGCGGCGTGGAGGCGTCCTCCCAGCGCTCCTCGATGGGATGCCACCGCCACAGGCCGATCTCTCCCTGCAGGTGTGCTTGGCCCATTGCCCGCTTGACAGCGTCGCTGAGGTGTTCGGCCACCTGCTGTGAGTCGGCGTACAGGAAGACGTGGTCGTCCTCGTGGGTCGCGGCTACGCGGGCGAGATCATCGAGCGTCGGGTCTTCCTGCTCGAGTGACTTCAGCGCGGCCAGGAACTCGCGGGGGTCCTCGACTCCCAACGTCACACGGAACTCGTCGTGCATCAGCGTCTGCGCCGCCGGCGGGAACCCGACCGCTTGCCGCGTACCAGGCCCGTGAGGTCGCGGGCCATGCCGGGAAGGTCGAGCTTGCCGGCGAGCTTGCGCAGCTCCAGGCGCTCCTTGATGCTCAGGTTGCTCACCCGGCCGCGTGAGGTGCGCACGAGTTCGCTCAGGCGTGCGCGCTCCTTGGCGGTGAGCGACGCCCAGCGCTTGCCGAGGATGGCCCCGGCCTGTGCGAGCGTCATCCACGGAACGGCCTTGCCGGCGCGCCCCAGCCTGGAATCTTTCACTCTGCGCTTGGCCACAGCGCGATGGTAGCGGCCCGCGGGCGAACGTGTAGGCAGACGCGTCCCGGAGGGCTCTGCTCAGGTCAGGCCGACTCTTCTCGCAGGGTCGCCTGGTCGTGGTCTTCGGGTGCCGCCTCGGTCACGAGGGTTGGGGTCAGCCCCTTCTCGACGGTCTCCTTGGTTACCACGCACTTCTTGACGTCTCGCCGGGAGGGCAGCTCGAATTGCACCTCGAGCAGGATCTCCTCGATGATCGATCGCAGCCCACGGGCGCCGGTCTCGCGCTCCAGGCCCTTCTCGGCGATCGCCGCCAGTGACTCCTCGGCGAACACCAGCTCGATCCCGTCGAAGGAGAAGAAGCGCTGGAACTGCTTGACCAGGGCGTTGCGCGGCTCGGTGAGGATCGAGATCAGGTCGTCGCGGGTGAGCTGGTGTACGGCGGAGACGACGGGCAGACGTCCGATGAACTCGGGGATCAGCCCGTACTGAATGAGGTCCTCGGGCAGGCAGTGCTCGAAGATCTCGCCGGGATCCTGCTCGGCCTTCGCCTCGATCGCGGCGGCGAAGCCGATGCCCTTGTGGCCGATCCTGCGGTTGATCACGAGGTCGAGGTTCGCGAACGCCCCGCCGCAGATGAACAGGATGTTGGTGGTGTCGATCGTCAAGAACTCCTGGTGGGGGTGCTTGCGTCCCCCCTGCGGCGGCACCGAGGCCTGGGTGCCCTCGAGGATCTTCAACAGCGCCTGCTGCACTCCCTCGCCTGAGACGTCGCGCGTGATCGACGGGTTGTCGGCCTTGCGTGCGATCTTGTTGACCTCGTCGATGTAGATGATGCCGGTCTCGGCCTTTTTGACGTCGTAGTCGGCGGCCTGGATCAGCTTCAGCAGGATGTTCTCGACGTCCTCGCCGACGTAGCCGGCCTCGGTCAGCGCGGTGGCGTCGGCGATCGCGAACGGCACGTTGAGGATGCGCGCGAGGGTCTGCGCGAGCAGCGTCTTGCCGCAACCGGTGGGGCCGAGCAGCAGGATGTTTGACTTCTGCAGCTCGATCTCCTCGTCGCCGGACTGCATCATCTGCACGCGCTTGTAGTGGTTGTAGACGGCCACCGACAGGGTGCGCTTGGATGCCTCCTGCCCGACGACGTACTCGTCCAGGACCTCGTAGATCTCCCGCGGCTTGGGCAGGTTCTCCAGGTCGAACGAGGGCGGAGCGGTCAGCTCCTCATCGATGATCTCGTTGCAGAGGTCGATGCACTCGTCGCAGATATAAACGCCGGGTCCGGCGATCAGCTTCTTGACCTGTCGCTGGGACTTGCCGCAGAAGCTGCACAGCAGCTGCTCGTTTGAATCGGTAGGCCGGGCCACAGTGTCTCCTCCTCAGGCGCGCCGGGCGCTCTCCGAATCAGTGTTCGGAGATCACACGGTCGATGATGCCGTACTCCTTTGCCTCCTCGGAGCTCATGAAGTAGTCGCGCTCGGTGTCCTTGCGCACCTGCTCGAGCTCCTTGTCGGTGTGCTTGGCGATGATCTCATCCAGTCGGCGGCGCACGTCGATGATCTCCTTGGCGTGGATCTCGATGTCGGTCGCCTGTCCCTGGAAGCTCGATGAAACCTGATGAATGAGGATCTTCGCGTTGGGTAGAGCCATGCGCTTGCCCTTCGCGCCTCCCGCCAAGAGCAGCGCGCCCATCGACATCGCTATGCCGACGCAGATCGTCTGCACGTCGGGCTTGATGAACTGCATCGTGTCGTAGATCGCGAGTCCCGCGTACACCGAGCCGCCGGGGGAGTTGATGTACAGGGAGACATCCTTTTCGGGGTCCTCGGACTCCAGGTGCAGCAGCTGCGCGACGATCAGGTTGGCGATCTGGTCGTCCACGGGCGTGCCGAGGAAGATGATCCGCTCGTTGAGCAGGCGGCTGTAGATGTCGAACGCGCGCTCACCGCGGGAGGTTTGCTCGACGACCATCGGTACAAGTGGGCTCATGGTCCTCGCTTTGGTTTCGCTTACTCGGCTCGATTCCTTCTACCGACGACGAAGATGGCCCGAAAACCTTAGTCGTGCGCCGCCAACTAGGCCCCAACTGTTGGCGAGGAGGCCTGTTCGCGAGTCTAGCAACGAGTTACCCCCCGCCATGCGCCTTGCGCGAGGTTTATGCACAGTTGAGTCAGATCTGCGAGCTTTTGTGGCGCTTGGTGCTCTAACGCTCGGGGGTCCACAGCCTCTCGGTGCCCTCGTCGGTCTGCTCCTTGCCTGGCGTCCACAGCTTTTCGCGGGCCTTGGCCTGCTCGGGAGGTATCGGCTTGGCGGCCTGCGCGATCAGCTCGCTGGCCCGGCGGGCGGCGAGGTCGTCACGCAGCTCCTCCAGGCGCCCGCGTTTGCGTAGATCCTCGAGCAGCTGGCTCGGCTCGACGCCCTCGCGCTCAGCGGTCGATGCCAGCAGCTCGAGCAGATCCTCCTCGGAGGGGTCGATCGCCTCGGCGGCCACGACCGCGGTGATTAGAGCTTCGCGGCGCAGAGCCTGCTCGGCGTCGGGCGCGATGTCGGCAAGGATCTCCTGCTCGGTCTTGGAGGTGATCTTCAGATAAGCCTCCCGGGAGATCCCCTGGTGGGAGAGCGAGTGCAGCGTGCGCTCCCACATTTCCTTTGCCCGCGCCTGGGTCAGGGTGTCCGGCACCTGCAGGTCGGCCTCGAGCACGGCGGCGTCCAGCGCGGCCTGGCGAAACTCGCCCTCCACGCGCTGCTCATCGGCCTGCGCCAGCCGCTCGCGGATGTCGCCGCGCAGCTCCTTGATGTCGTCGAAGCCGAGGTCGGCGGCGAGGCTGTCGTCAACCTCGGGAAGCTCCTTTGACTTGACCTCCTTGACGGTGATCTGAAACGAGGCGGCGCGCCCGGCGAGCTCGCGGTTGTCGTAGTCGACCGGGAAAGTCAGCTCGACGGTTCGTGTCTCCCCCGCGCCCACGCCGAGCAGCCCCTCCTCAAACCCGGGGATTAGATTGCCGGCGCCGAGCTCCACCAGCTGGTCGCGTCCCTCGCCTCCCTTGAACGGCTCCAGGGCACCGTCCTCACCCGGCAGCGACCCCACGTAGTCGATCACCACGAAATCACCGCTCTGAGCTGGATGATCGACTGTTTGGAGCTTGGCTAGCCGCTCGCGCAGCTGACCGATCTCCCCCTCGATCTGCTCGTCGGTCACCGCGACCTCACGGCGCGGCACCTTGAGGCCCTTGTATTGGCCGAGCGTCGCTTTCGGGAGCACGCCTATGTCGATCGAGAAGTGCAGCGCCTGGCCCGGCGGGGGCATCTCTGGCAGATCGACCTCCGGGTCGCCGACGGGCACTATGCCGGAGCTCTGGATGGCGTCCACATACCAGCTACCGAGCGTGTCACGGACGGCCTCCTCGAGCACCGTCTCACGGCCGACGCGCTGCAGCACCAGCGGCGCGGGGATCTTCCCCTTGCGGAAGCCTGGGAGTTTCAGCTGGCGCCCAAGCTGGCGGGCCTTGCGTTGCACGCTCTCCTCCAGCTCGCTGGGCGGCACCTGGACTTCCAGGCGCACGCGGGAGTCGGGGAGCTCGGTGACGGTTGTGGTGAGAGGTTCGGGCATGGCTGGGCCACGATATCGTGCCGCTCGATGTCGATCACTACAGGCCGGCCGGGGCGGCGCTTTGAGAGCTGGCTGTGGACCGGCCCGATTGGGCATCTCCTCGGCGGGACGCTTGACCTCACGGGCGCGTTGGCGCGTTATCTGGTGGACCGTGCGCGCACCCGTCGGCGCGCACGGTCGCTTGATCCCGAGAGACCGGTCAGGCGCTGACGGTCGTGTGCTGCGTCAGGCGCAGGGCGCTCCCGCGCGGCAGCACTAGCACGCCGCCCACTTCGTCCTCGATCAGATTCATCGCCGCGGCGCTGAGCGCCACCTGACCCTGGCCGGCCTCCGGGCGGGAGCCCAGAATCAGCAGATCCGCCCCGTGGCGCTTCTCGGTGGCGGGAGTGACCTGTGCGCCGAACACGCTGGCGAGATCCTCCGCGACGGTCTTTGGGCTCGGGTCGCCCGGATCGTCGTTTACGGCTATCTGGTGAATGCTCAGCTGCTCGCGGTCGGCCAGACCGGAGGAGGCGATGCCGATCGCGAAACGCCCGCCGTCCAGCAGACGCTGCGCGGAGTTGCCGACACTCACGTAGCCGGAGGCGGTGTGCGAGTCCGAGCAGAACACGATCGCCTCGGCTCCCTCACGCTCGGCGAGGGTCCGCAAGCCTTCGGGCGTGGAGCGGTCGGTGATGATGTGACGCGGGACATCGTTGTCCCCCAGCAGCTCGGCGCCGCGGGCCAGCAGCTGGGAGGCCTCTCGGTCGCCGAGGCTCTCGTACTGGTCTCCGGGCTGGGTGGCGTGCAGTACATAGGCGAGCGACAGCTCGGCTCCCGCCTGGGCGAGCAGACGCCCAAACGCAATCGCGTCGTCCTCGTTGTTGGTTCCGTCGTAAGAAACGATGACCTTGGTGGACATGGAGTTCTCTCCTTGTTAGTGCTGAAGTTTGTTGTGCTCAAAGTTCTTTCACGGGACATAGTCACACCCTCTACCCATCAGTACTAGTGAACATAGTTATGTTTGCTATAAGCTATGCTTATGTTGAACGTTGGGCGTTTGAAGGTCTTCAGCGAGGTCGCTCAGCACGGCTCTCTCTCGGCGACCGCGGAATCTCTCTCCTACACGCAATCCGCTGTCTCCCAGCAGATCGCGGCCCTGGAGGCCGAAGCCGGCATGACGCTGCTGCACCGCCTGCCCCGCGGTGTGCGCCTGACCGGCGCGGGCCAAACGCTGCTCGAGCACACCGAAGGCATCCTCGCCCGGCTGCAGGCAGCCGAGGAGGAGCTCTCGGCTCTCACGGGTCTGCGCGGCGGGCAGCTGCGGATGGCCTCCTTCCCCACCGCCGGCGCCACGCTGATGCCGCTGGCGATCGCCGCCTTCCGCTCGGTCTACCCCGACGTCGAGCTGACGCTCGCCGAGGGGGAGCCGCAGGAGATGGCCTCGCGCCTTGAGGCTGGCGAGTTCGACCTGGCGCTGCTGTTCCAGTTCGATGACCTCGACGAGCAACACGGCCAGACGCCGGGACGCGTGACGCTGCTCGAGGATCCCATGTATCTCGCGCTCGCGCGTGAGCATCCTCTGGCGCGAGCGAAGAGCCTCGAGCTACGGGACCTACAGGCAGAAGCCTGGGTGCAGACCTCACGATCGAGCCCCTGTGCGCTGCATGTCGTGCGCTGCTGCCACAGCGCGGGATTCGAGCCGAACGTGGCCTTCGAGTCAGACGACTACCAGACCGTGCAGGGCTTGGTGGCCGCCGGTGTCGGCGTCGCGCTGATCCCCGAGCTGGCGCTGTCCGTGGTGCGCGATGACATCGTGATTCGCGCGCTCTCGCCCGCTCCCCCGATCCGCCGGGTCACGGCCGCCGTTCCGGGTGACATTCGCCTGATCCCGGCGGCGTCGGCGATGCTGAGGATCCTCGAAGAAGCGGCCGAGCGCTACCGGGCACGGCGTCCCGGCCGGTCGGGTGGACCCGACGCAGAGGGCCTCGCTCGGAACCTCACCGCGTGATCCTCACGGCTTTGGCAGAACACGCATGGTGAGCGGCGACCACAGTCCCGCCGCGCAGTGGGTGAAGAGCCAGAGCATCTGGCGGACCATCTCTTCGACAGAGATCAGCCGGTGATTGTCTGCATCGGCTCGAGCGCCGCGACCTGAATGTCGCCGCTGACCTGGGCGATCTCCTCTGGGAAGGCCGCCAGGTTCACGTTGGTCGAGAAGCCGACTGGGTCCGACAGCGGCCTGAAGAAGTCATCGAAGTGGCTTGCGATGACGAGCCGCGGCGAAAGCGCGGTGAGGACCCGCGGCCAGTAACCCGCGGTGAAGCTGCGGCCGGCGATCCCGGCGAGGAAGACATCCGCCCGTGTGCCGAAGAGCTGCGAATCGATCAGGTCGGCGCTGCCCTGGTGATAGAGGCTCGTGCCGGCGACGGTGATGTGGATGCCATAGACCTGGCCGCAGCGATACGCCGACGGCGAGAGCGCGTCCAGATGCTCGCAGGTGAGCTCCCCGTCGAAGGGGATCTTGTAGCCGAGCAAGAGCTTTGAGTGGACGCTCGGTATGAATCTCACAACGAACGGGCCGAGCTCGTATGGCTGGTGAGGCTCGACGAGCACCGCCCGCTGGGGCTGGCGGTGAAGCGCCATCAGATGCGCCAGCGAGTTCGAGCCGTAGACCTTGGTGTCAAAGCGCGCGGCCAGAGCCGGTACGTCGATCGCGTGATCGAAGTGGGTGTGCCCGACGAGGATCCCCACGACCGTCCCGCTCGCTGGGCCCAGGTGCCTGTCGTACAGCTCGGGCTGCACGCGGGCCGCGGTGCGGGCGAACACGGCGCGCAACGGGACCCGCGAGAGGTAGGGATCGACATACAGCGTGTACGACTGATAGGTGAGCCTGTAGCCGGCGACCCCCAGCCACTGCAGCTCCAGTCCCGCGGGCAGTCCCAAGGGGTTGCCGGCCAGCTCCCTCATGACACTCTCATCGGCATGTTCACGGGCCTGGCGGTGGGCGCGGAAACGCGCGAAGCTCAAGAGCTGAGCGATCACGCCGGCCCTCGCTTGCGCCTGTGAGTGACCGGGGCCCATCCACCTGATTATCTCACCGGTCCGGCGCCCCGCGGAGACGGCCTGCCACCATCGTGTGAGGGATCGGGCGAGAGGGTCTGTAGCTGGGCGGTGATCCTGCCGATTAGTGATCTATGTCTGCCCTGCGTGGACGCCTGACGCTGACCGGCCAGGTCGCGCTGTTCAGCCTGCTGGCCATCCTTGTGCTGGGCTTTGCTCTTATCCGGGTGCTCCAGCGCCAGGTCGTCAGCACCGCGTTGTCCAACGCCAACTCCTCCGCGCATCTGATCGCGCGCCTTGGCATACAGCCCCGGCTGACTCCGACCGAGCTGAGGTACGGTCTTAGCCCGGCGGCGATCCAGGAACTCGACACACAGCTGGAAGCTCGTTCCAGCTCCCGCGATCTGGCGCGCATCAAGATCTGGAACACCCAGGATCGGGTCATCTACTCCGACGATCACGGGCTGATCAACCGCCGCCTGCAGCCCAGCGACGATCTGCGCGACGCCCTGGCCGGGCATCCGCACCCGGCGGTCGTGATCGATCCCAAACGCGACAGCGAGACGGCCAGCGAGGTCGGCCTCGGCGAACTTGTCGAGATCTATATTCCGCTGTACTTCAGCCACTCCACCAAGCCCGACGGTGTGTTTGAGATCTATCTGAGCTACCGGCCGATCGGCTCCACGATCGTGCGGGAGCAGCGCATGATCGTATTCGTCGTGTTCGTCGGGCTCGCGCTTCTCTGGGGAGTTCTGTATCGCATCGTCGCGCGCGCGTCGCTGACGCTGCGCCGCCAGGCCCGCGAAAACGATCACCTCGCGCGCTACGACCAGCTGACGGAACTGCCGAACCGGACGCTGTTCCTGGAGGCGGTGGGGGACGCCCTGACCACCACACAGCCGGGCACGCAGACCGCTGTCCTGTTGATCGACCTCGACGGCTTCAAGGAGATCAACGACACGCTCGGGCATCAAACCGGCGACGCGCTACTGCGCGAGACGGCCCGGCGCTTGGCTTCCACAAGCGACGAGAACGGGGTTGTGGCGCGCCTGGACGGCGACGAGTACGCCCTGCTGCTGAAGGGCTCGAGCAGCAGCCGGGGTGTGCTCGCCGCGGCTCGCGCGATCCGCTCCTCGCTGCTCGAGCCGATCACCCTCGACGGCGTCGCGTTGAACGTCGAGACCAGCATCGGCATCGCGACCGGCTCCGATCCCACGGAGGACCCGGTCGAGCTGCTCAGGCGCGCTGACATAGCCCTCGACCGCGCCAAGTCGTTGTACAGCCGCATCGAGATCTACGACCCCAGCTTCTACACGTTCAGCGCCCGGCGGCTGACGCTGCTCGGCGAGGTCCGCCCGGCGTTGAAGAGAAACGAGTTCTTGCTCTACTACCAGCCGCAGGCGGACCTGCGCAGCGCACAGATAACGAGCGTCGAGGCGCTCTTGCGCTGGCAGCATCCACAGCGCGGGCTGCTAGGGCCGATGGAGTTCATCCCGGCCGTCGAGCAGACCGCTCTGATCGGGCCGATCACGCGCATGGTGATCGATCAGGCGCTCGCGCAGGTAGGGTCCTGGCTGCGCTCCGACCTTCCCCTGAGGATGTCGGTGAACCTCTCCGCGCGCAACCTCACCGACCCGTATCTGCTGAACGACGTGAGCGCGCTCCTGACAAAGCACGGTGTCCCCGCCACCCAGCTCACGCTCGAGGTCACCGAGAGCGCGGCGCTGACCGACCCGGAGCGGGCAATCCAGACGCTGCGATCCCTCAGAGAGCTCGGGGTCCGCATCTCGATCGACGATTTCGGGACCGGCCACGCCTCGATCGCCTACCTCACGCGGCTGCCGCTGGACGAGCTGAAGATCGACCGTTCACTGGTGGCGGCGATGGCGCATGACGAGCGCGGCCAGGCGATCGTCAGATCCACCATCGATCTGGCCGCCAACCTGGGGCTGCACGTAGTGGCCGAGGGCATCGAGACGCAGTCGATGTGGGAAGCGCTCGGGAGCCTGGGAGCCCAGACCGGGCAGGGCTACTTCATCGAGCGGCCGCTCAGCCCGTTGGATCTGGAGGCGTGGATCAGCTCCTTGAGCGTGACCGCCGCCCGCCGCCGTCAGACCGCGGTCCACTCGCTCTCCTAGAGGAGAGCAGCGAGCAGGCCGACAGTCCCAGATCAGCTTCGCTCGTCGGCGCGACGGTAGCCCAGGCGGGCGGACACGCGTGCGGCCGTGGCGATCAGATGCGGGCTGAGCGACACGACGAGCTCATCGACGGTGATCATCGAGCGGGCCGCCACGAGATTCACCGCGGCGACAACGTCGCCGCCTCCGGAGCGGACGGGCGCGGCGATCGCCTGGACCTCCGCGGCGAGCTCCTCGTCATCGACGGCCATCCCCTCCTCGTTGATCTGCTCGAGCTCGGTGCGCAGCGCCTTCTTGGAGGCGATCGTGTTGGGGCCCCGCTTTGTGAGCTTCATCGAGCCGAGCACGCTTTTCTGCTCGCCATCGGGCAGGTACGCGAGCAGCAGCTTGCCCAGAGCGGTGCAATAGGCCGGCAGCCGCGATCCGACGTGCAGATCGAAGTCGATCTTGTGCTGTCCCTGGCGCGAGCCGCGAACCCGGTCCACATACAGTATTTCCTCGCCGTCGAGGATCGCCAGATTGACGGTGAAGTTCGTCTCGCGGCGCAGCTCCTCGAGATACGGGTGGGCATGCTCGCGCAGGCTCATCGAGTTCAGGGCACTCATGCCCAGATCCGTGACCCGCAGCCCCAGTCGATACTTGCGCTGCGCGTCCTGCTCGAGATACCCCAGCGCGACCAGCGTCACGACGTAACGGTGGGTGGTGGAGCGACTCATCCCCAGCTCATCCGCTAGGTCGGCGATGCCACGCACGGGCCGCTCGGCGGTGAAGCACGCGAGGATCGCAAGCCCCCGCTCCAGCGACTGAGAAAAACGCGGCTCGCGCAGGCTGGGGACCGAGCGTTCGGCTTGCCTATGCTCGAACTGTTCGTGTCGTGCGGATCTTGATTGTGTGGGTGACATTGGGGCGGCCCCTATCCGTAGTGCCGGTTCTCCTGCTCATCTGATGAGCGGACAATAGTGGACAAAGCGGGAATTTCATCCAGGAGATCGGACGTAACAGTTCGATCTCCGCGATCTGTTCGTCGCTTTTCCCGCTTTTGGCGCTTTACAATCAAACTCGGCAGATTTCACTTGCTAGACTAACGTCGGTTAGCTGGAATGTCCAGTCCTGGGAGAGCCAGAAATGCCCAATCCCAAGACCGCAAACAATAGCCGGCCAACCGAAGAGCGAATACTCGACGTCGCGGCCCGGCTCTTCTATGAACGGGGCTATCACGCCACCACGATGCGCGATCTGGCCGCCGGCGTGGGGATCAAGGCCGCAAGCCTCTACAACCACTTCGCGAGCAAGCAGGAGATCCTCGTGCGCATCTGCCTGGACGAGACGCGCGAGTTCTACGAGGGTGCGCTGGAGAGGATCGACGGAGTGGACGACGTACGCGAGCGCCTGCGTGCGCTGATCGTGTGGCGGATCTGGTTCGACTCCCACAAGCGCTACCGGGCGCGGGTCGCGAACGGCCAACTGGACGCCCTGAACCGCAAGAGCCGCAAGCAGGCGATCGCCATTCGTGACACCTACGAGCAGCTGTTCCAGGAGATCCTGCTGGAAGGCCAGGAGCAGGGGTTGTGGCAGCTCGAGCATCCGCGAATCATTCGCATGGGGATCCTCACCCTCTGCGCGAGCGTGGATGAGTGGTACCGGGATTCCGGTCCACTCTCCTCGCACGAGGTAGCCGATATCTACGCGACGTTCATCCTCAGCGCGCTCGATGGGTACCGCGCCGGGGCGCTCCCGGCGCCGGCCGAGGCCTAGCGTCCTGTGTGTGACCCTCCGCGGCCCTCGTCTCGCTCCACTGCCAGCAGATGGAGCAGGTCAAGCAGCGACCATCGCAGTTGAGCGAAGCAAGTCGATCTGTTCAAAAGACGATCGTGCGGCCCGCGTCGGCGATCACGCGGTCGTCCAGATGCAGGGCGAGCGCCCGCGCCAATACCAGCCGCTCGATGTCGCGGCCCAGCCTCCGCAGATCTTCGACGCTCTGGCAGTGGTCGACTCGGATCACGTCCTGCTCGATGATCGGTCCCGCATCGAGCTCTTCTGTCAGATAGTGGGCCGTGGCGCCGATCAGCTTCACGCCTCGCTCGCGCGCGCGGCGGTAGGGGTCGGCACCGGCGAACGCTGGCAGGAACGAGTGGTGGATGTTGATCGCGGGTACTCCCAGGCGATCGAGGAACTCGCCCGAGAGGACCTGCATGTAGCGGGCCAGCACGAGCAGATCGATCCTGCCGGCCAGCAGCTCGAGCATTCGCTGCTCGGCCTGTGCCTTGCGGTCTGCCTCGACGGGTACGTGATGGTAGGGCAGACCGAGTGCGCTCACCTCGCTCTCGAGGTCTGGGTGGTTTGAGATGACCATGACGATCTCTCCATCGAGATCCCCGTGCCGGGAGCGCCACAGCAGCTCGAGCAAGCAGTGCTCCTGGCGAGAGACCAGGATCGCCACGCGCTGGCGCTGCTCCCGGTAGCGGATCCGCCACGCCATCGCAAACGGGCTTGCCACCTCGGCGTCGAAGCGACTGTGAAAACGCTCACGCCGGGATGTCTCGGTGCGGTCTTCGAGGTCCGGCAGGAAGAACTCGGTACGCAGATAGAAATGCCCACCGGTCGGGTCTGAGGAATATTGATGAGAGGAAACGATGTTGGCGCCCTGCTGATAGAGAAAGCCCGAGACCGCGGCCACGATCCCGGGGCGATCGGCGCAGTCGATCACCAGGCGGCCCGTAAATGGCTTGGATCGCTCTTTGCTTTCGCTCGTGTCGAGCATCGACAGTGAGCCTACGCCGGTACGGGCAGCGCATCCAGCAGGGCTTCGGCCACAGCGCGGTCGCCGTGGATCTGGAGTCGAGCGGCAGCGGCAAGTGGTTCGTGAGCGCCCGTTCGAATTGTTCTGACTAACGGGCTTCTGGCACCAGTCGGCCTCACCCGGGCCGAGGGCAAATTAACACCGTTGACAGTTCCGTTGGCGCCGTTATGTACCTCGCCATATTGCAGGCAAGCCAGGGAGATCTCTCTGAATGTTTACGTGCAGGGCTTTGTGGCTTGGCTTCCAGGCGTGCGCGGGCGGAGAGCGGAGTAGACATATGTTCGAAATAGCGAAATTAAATGTTCTATCGGACCGATGCATGGGTAAAGCAGGCCGCACACAACCACGTCCCTCCATCTTAGAGAGAGAGCTCCAATGTCCAGAACATCTCATCGGCCCGCTGCACTCACCGGCCGGATCAATACGGCCCTCGCGATCGGGCTGTCGGCTTCGCTGATCGCCCTGCTGGCTGCGATCCCGACGAGCTCGGCTAGTGCCGCCAAAGGCATAGAGCCAAATGTGAGCATCCCGGTTGGCAACCTCGGACCCGTCCTGTCTGGCGTACCTCTGACCGGACTTGGCCTGTCGCCCACGGAACTAGAAAAACTAGTCTCAGAACAAGGCGGCGGCGTACTGGGCTCGCTCCTGTCCCGACTGCTGGGGAACCCCAACGCAACGGTTGGTGAACTCCTCAACCTTGGTGTCGAACCGGGTCAGTTGCTTAATGGCCTGAGCCCAACTGAGCTGGACACCCTACTCGAAAGGGTCCTCTCCGGGGTGAATGGTGAAGGGCTATCAAAGGTCCTAAGCCCTCTGGCCGGGAACCTGACCGGCGAAGAACTGACATCGCTGAAGAGCATCATCGCTGCGCTCACGGGCGCGCTCTCCCCTACCGAGCTCTCAAAGCTCCAGGAAAATCTGACCACGCTTTTCAGTTCTCTGAGCAAGGGTGAACTCGAACCCGTTCTGCAAAGGCTGGAGCAGCTGTTGGGCGCGGGCAACCTCCCTCAGCTGGAAGGTCTGCTGAACGAACTGAAGTCACACATTCCACCGGAACTGAGGACCCAGATCGAAAAACTGCTGCAGGGCCTCGACGCCAGCCAGCTCTCGGAAGTGCTCGGCGCCCTCCTTGGCAAGGTCAACGACTCTCAGCTGGAAACGTTGCTGCACGATCTGCTGGGCGGCGTACCGCTTTCGCCGACCGATGTCGGATCGATCGCCGGCGAACTGGGGACTTCGACGCAGGCCATAGGCGAAGACCTCGGCAGCTCCGTGCAGTCCTCCACGCCCGCCGTCAGCGCGGTGCTGGGCAGCGAAGGTCCCGTACTGGGCCTGGTCAGCGACCTCGGTGGCCTAAAACTGGGTCTGCTGGGTCCTGAAAACGGCAAAGGAGGCAATGGCGGCAATGGCGGCAACGGCAACTCGAGCGGTGAAAACTCGAGCCAAGGTGGCGCCAATGGCGGCAAAGGCGGCTCCGGTGGATCATCCACGAGCCCGTCTGGGTCGGGCGAGACCATCAACGTGATCCTGCCGACAGCCCAGGGCTCCTCAGCCAAAGCGGGCGCGGCGGCGAAGGCCATCAAGATCCTGAGCCACAAGGTCAAGGGCAAGGTGGCGACGATCGTCGTGCAGGTCCCCTCCGCCGGAAAGGTCACGCTCACTGGAGCACATGTGACCAAGGCCAGCCACAGCGTGGGAAAGACCGAGCGTCTGACCCTCAAGGTCAAGCTCACCAAGGCCGGTGCGTCCTCGCTACGGCGGCACAAGAACCTGCTGCGCGTGGTCTTGACGGCCTCCTTCAAGCCCACGCAGGGCGCTAGCTCATCGGCGACGACATCGGTCAGGTTCGTCTAGCGAACTCAGATGGGGCGAGATCCACTGACGGATCTCGCCCCATCGTTCTGTCGATCGCAGCCGCTGGCTGAGAGCAGCCCCACAGCCGGCTCCTCCGGGATGGGCGAGCGTTGGCGAGAGCGCCCGGCCATCCTCTGACTGAATACCTATCCGGGGCGGCCTGTGACCGGCGTCCCGCCACGGTCGTCTTGATGGCGTTCTAGGCGCACCTGCGGCTGGCGATAACCGCGAGCCGAAAGAAGTGTCCACCGCGCTTCAGGCAGTTGCCCGAGCTGCCGATAGTCCGCGGACATGCAAAGGCTAACTAACGTTAGTTCGTGTCTATTTCTGCTCTTGCTGGGGACGTCCGTGGCCCAGGCCTCCCCACCTGTGCGCGAGCATCCTCTCACCCATTCCCTCATCCGCCGCGGCCCCGAGGCACTCCGCCAGGAGATCCTCACCTACCGTAAAGGCAGTTTTCGGGCACTGACGCGAACGATCCGCCATACAAATGGACGAATAGTCGAACGACTGCCAAAGCTCGACGCGGTATTGGTGAGCTTGCCCACTGCCTCCACGACCACAGCCACCTCCGGGGGCCTGCCCCACGCCATCCCTGATACGCAGCTGAGCCAGGCCGACGCCGATTGCACTCTCGTCGCGGGCTGCCTGATTCCGAATGATCCCGATTTCGCCCAGCAGTGGTACCTACAGAGCGACGCCAACATGATCGGACCCTACGGCGACGGCACGCCGGGCGCGGACATCGACGCAGCCAGAGCGTGGGCCCTGGACCCCGGCTCCATGAAGGTCAAGATAGCGATCATCGACACTGGCATCGACCCCGCCCAACCCGACCTCTCCGCACGTATCGTGGGGAACTGGAGCACCCCCAAAACGACGGCAACAGCACGGATGTCAGCGGACACGGCACGGCTGTGGCGGGAGTCGCCGCCGCGATCCCCAACAACGGTTTCGGCGTGGCGGGAGTCGCCTACCAGGCGAGCATTCTCAACGTCAAGGTCACGACCGCCGCGCATCCGAACTCCGAGTCCTGTTCGGCCATGTCAAGCGGCGTGGTCGCGGCCGTCAACGCCGGAGCCCAGGTGATCAACATCTCCTCCGGCTCTCAGTCACCGTGTGCCCTGGAGCAGGAAGCAGTCACCTACGCCTGGAATCACGGGGCGCTGGTGGTCGCCGCGGCCGGCAACTACGGATCCACCGAGCCCTTCTACCCCGCGGCCTACGAACACGTCATCTCGGTCGCCTCGACGGACGCCTCTGGCCACCCCGCTTCGTTCGCCGACGGAGCCACCACCGACCGCAGCTCAAGCTGGGTCGATCTGGTGGCCCCCGGGGTCGATGTTCTCACCACGCTGCCGACATATTCAAACCCCTTCGGAGAAGAGAACTTCGGGTTTGTGGAAGGAACCTCATTCTCGACGCCGATGGTCACGGGAGCTGCCGCCCTGCTGTTCGCCGATGGCCTGAGCAACAGCCAAGTCGAGTCACGACTGTTCCAGAGCGCAGATCCGATTGCGGGAACCGGCGTGGACTGGAAGTACGGGCTGCTGGATGTCTGCGCGGCGGTGGCCACCAACCGGTCCTCCTGCCCACAGGTCAATCCCGGCCCCAGTCCATCCCTCGCGACACCGTCGGTGACCGTCGAGGCGAGCAGCGCTCCGGCGAGCTACGTGGCCGGGGACACTCGCCGTCAATTCATGCCACAGCCCGTGGCCAGCACCTACCGGGGAAGAACCTCCCAGCACGTGCCGATCACGGTGCAGGTGGATTCGAGCGGCACCCTGGCGAAGCTGAGCTTCTCCTACCAGTCGGGCTGCGGGGGATCAGGCTCGTCGGCTGCGAGGCTGAACACCGTCGCGCTCAGACATCGAGTCTCGCTCTCGTACCAAAACGGGGCGTGGGGGTTTCACACGACACTAGCCGTGGGAGCACAGAGGCAGGGCTTTGAGGTTCAGGGCAGCTTCTCCGGTCGTGCGGTCGCCGGATCGCTCCAGGTCAAGCACGGCTCTCACGGGCCCTCATGCACCAGGAGCATCACCTGGAAAGCCACCCGCTGATGCCATCCCGGCCCATGGTCTGCTTGGCTTGGCCCGGAGCTTGCTGGGTCAGCCGCCGCGGCGCAGCAGTCCGACGGCCTCTCTAGCGGCCGCCGTGAGCGCCTGTGCGTAGCGCCGCTCGTTGCCGCGAAAGCGGGGCGTTGGCACCGGCACCGAAATCGCCCCCACGGGACCATCCGGGTCGAGTACCGCCACCCCGGCGGCGCAGATCCCCTCGGTGTGCTCCTCGTGATCGAAGGCCACTCCGCGATGGCGGATCCGCTCGAGCTCTTTGAGCAGCGCCGCACGGGAGACGATCGTGTTGGGCGTCATGCGCCGTAGACGCGCGTCCAACATCGTGGAAAGACGATCTTCGGGCAGAGTGGCCAACAGCGCCTTGCCGTTGGCCGTGCAGTGCAGGGGGAAGCTCACGCCGATCGAGGACACGGCCCGCAGGCGATGGGCGGCCGGCAATTGGTCCACAAAACGCATCTCGTTCCCGTCGAGCACGGCCAGATCGATGGTCTCCTCGAGCTCGTCCCGCAGCTTTCCCAACAGGGTGTGCAGGTCGCGGGCGAGCGTGTGACGCCTGGCTGCGGCGAGCCGCACCAGACCGCCTCCGAGTGTGATCTTTGGCCCCGCGGTGCTTACGAGTTCCTCGGTGGCAAGCGCCCCCACGAGCCTGTGGATCGTTGACTTCGGCAGCCCCACCGCAATCGCTAGTTCGCCTAGCCCCAGACCCTCGGGCTTTGCCTCCAGAGCACGCAGCACCGCGCCGGCGCGAGCGATCGCCTGGACACCCTGGCGGGCTCCCGAGGCGCTCTGGCTATCTGCACGTTCGTCTTGCATCCTGGAATAGGTGTACTGTATCGTGGAACACGATGGCAGATCCGTATGACGGAAAGTCTCTCGTGCGCGGCCGGGAGGGCTATGAGGAGGCCCGCAGGGCGACCGTGTGGAACGCCCGCACGCCGCGGCGCCATCCGGAGGTGATCGTGCTGGCCGAGAACGAGTCGGACGTCGCTAGCGCCGTTGGAGCGGCGTGTGAGCATGACATGAGGATCGGGGTGCGTTCTGGCGGGCACAGCTGGGCGGGCAACCACGTGCGCGACGGAGGCATGCTGCTAGACCTCTCGCGGCTGCGTGACATCGAGGTGGACAAGCAGGCGATGAGGGCGTCCGTCGGTCCGGGCTGCCATGGAGACGAGCTGCTCGAGGTGCTCGCCGAGCACGACCTCTTCTTCCCTGCGGGCCACTGTCCGGGCGTGGGCCTGGGCGGCTATCTGCTGCAGGGTGGCTACGGCTGGAACGGCCGGGTGCACGGTCCCGCGTGCATGAGCGTCGAGGCGATCGACGTGGTGCTAGCCGACGGATCGCTCGTACGAGCCGATGAGAATCACAACGCGGAGCTGTTGTGGGCGGCACGCGGTTCTGGACCCGGCTTCTTCGGTGTCGTAACACGCTTTCACGTTCGTCTGCAACCTCGCCCGAAGGTCGTGGTCAACAGTGTGTTCCTGTACCCGATCGAGCTGCTCGAGGATGTGTTCAGCTGGGCGCAAGAGATCGCCCCGGAAGTGGCCCGCACGATGGAGCTGATGGTGTTCATCCACCGTACACAGGAGGGCGAACTGGAGATCGCGGTGACCGGGCCGGTGCTCGCCGACAGCGAGCAGCTGGCGCGCGACGCGGTGGCTGTGCTCGAGAGCTGCCCCCTGCTGGACAGGGCAAAGGTCGCGCTGCCGTATGTGCCGGGCGAGCTCCGCGACCTGTACGCGGGCGCGCATGCCGCCTACCCGGACGAGCATCGCTACGCGGCGGACAACATGTGGACGCACGCGCCGGTCGCACAGCTGGCGCCCGGGCTGCGACGCATCGCCGAGACGATGCCGGGTGCCCCATCGCACATGCTCTGGATGAATTGGGGACCAGGCAGCGGCAACGCACCGGCGCCGCCGGACATGGCCTACAGCGTCGAGGACGACACCTACATAGCGCTGTACGCGGTCTGGCAGGATCCCTCAGAGGACGACGCGAACGTCGCGTGGGCGACCGAGCGAATGCGCGAGATGGAGCATCTGGCGAGCGGCATCCAGCTCGCGGACGAGAACCTCGGGATGCGCCCGGCGCGCTTTGTCAGCGACGAGAACCTCCGGCGGCTCGACGAACTGCGTCTCAAGTGGGATCCGCAGCGCCGTTTTCACTCGTGGATGGGGCGCCCGGCGGTGCCGGAGCCATGAGCCATTCTGTGCTCAGCGACTATCTGGCTCGTCCCCTGGAGCGTCCGAACCCACGCACGCTCCAGGCGATAGACAGCCCTCCGATCGACCCGACGCAGGCGCTCCAGCTGCACGCCGTGGATCGTCTGCTCGACCCCGCGCCGCTGCCATGCGAGACCGGCTGGTGCACTCTCCCCGACGGGGTTGGCTACGTAGCCGTGTGCACGGAGATGCCGTTGGTGACCGCAGAGATGGTGGACTGGTGGTTTGACTGGCATCCGCGAGAGTCGCTGCGCTATCGCGTGTGGCACCCGCGGGCTCATCTGGAGAACTCTCTGCAGGCCCCGCCCACCAGGCGCGCGAAGGCGCACTGGGGCGCGGTGCATCATCCGGTCGAGGACGTGGGCACCGGCGTCATACACGCGCGCATCGAGTTCAGGGCGCCAAGCGAGATGGGGATGTCAGGCGACGCGCTGCAGGACCCGCGGATCGCGACGATCGTGTGTGGGTACGCGGGCGATGATCGCCTGCGCGTCCGCCACACCCCGATGTTCCACGTGTTTTTGCGCGACGACGACGGCGTGGTCCTGCGCAGCCGCTTCTGGATCGGCGCGGCGCTGGCGCCGTACGGTCCGCTGAAGGGTCTGGGAGCGCGCCTGCTGAACACACGTTTCGTGCGCCGCCGTGCACTGCCGAAAGGCCTGCCGCGCGCGCTTGCGCATCATTGCGCGGAGGAGTACTCAAACCTCGGCGTGCTGCTTCCCCAGCTGTATGAGAGGTTCGGCAGCGGCGACCGTGAAAACACGCAACACCCGCCAGAGGCGTGAGCCGAGAAACCTCGCCTTCGCCAGCATCGACGCGGATGGGGATTCGCATCGCCTCAGGAAAGCAGCGGCGGCCCCGCGAAGAAGAAGAACCAGACCTCGAACGCCAGCACGCAGCCCACGACGCTCAGGATGACGATCCGCTCCACGACGCTGATTCCGAGCCGCCTCTTGACGAGCTCCTCGCGCTCGCCGCGCATGCTGCGCAACCAGGGGGATGTGCGTCGCGCCTCGATCGGCCGACCTGTCAGCTCATCGTACTTTGAGCTCATCCAGGTGAGGGCGAACACCCCAGCGAACGCCAGGATCGCGAGAACGGCCACCACGACGAACACCGAGGCCATACTGACGCCGCTGTCGGGGCCTCTCTGAGGGACGGTGCGCGAGCCGACCCACAGAGCCAGTAGTGGAAAGCCAGTCCAAATGTTCACCGAGACGACCGCGGTGAGACTCGCCAGGGCCAGCCGCTTTGGCAGCAGATGCGTGGGGGCGTCCTCCCTCACCGGGGCGGTCGCCGGCGCTCCGCTGGCGAGACGCTCGTTTGTCTGCTGGACGATCATCGCGATGGACGCCTCTTAGCCTTGTTCCTCCAAGACTTCTTGAGGGTGAGCGACGGGATTCGAACCCGCGACCGCCGAGACCACAACCCGGAGCTCTACCAGCTGAGCTACGCCCACCAAGTGGAAGCTGAGTCTAGCGCCGGGGACACCACCACGACCCGCAGCACCCATCGCCGCTCACGCCTTGGCGATCAGGATCTTCGCCTGCTGCAGCCAGCTCTCCGGAGACCGGAGAAGCACCTCGCGTGCCGCTGTCTGTTGAACCTCTCGCCGACCCGCCGGCTCACCCTCCTGCACCAGCAAGACGATAAGCGCGGAGCGCAGGAGCGAGAGAACGGCCCCTTCGGCGAGCGCCAGTGATCGACTTGGCGGGCTGTCGGGGCTGCGACTGACCGCGAGCTCCCAGGCCCGATATAGCGGTGCCGGTTCGCCTCCGAGATCCGCGAGGATCTCCAGCGCAAGCGAATCAAATTGCAGCTCGAGATCGGGCTCGCTTGGCGACGCGGCGGCCACCTCGGCATCGTGCACCTCCGCCAGCACCCGCTCAGTCACATCGTGACCCTGACGCTGAGCGGTGCGCCAGCCACGACCCATCGTCAGCTGATTGAGCGGTATCTCCGGACCCTCCAGCACGGTTAGCTTGGCCTGCGCCGGATTCCACTTGCGTTCACCCATCTCGATCCACTCGCCCCTCGCCCAGGGGTGGAGGATATTCGCCCGCAACTGCCCTTCGCTCAGGTTGAAGCGACAGAAGTTGCCGGGAAATTGACGCAACTCGACATGAAACATGGCTAGCGGATGGACGCCGCCGCGCGTGCGGCGCGGCACCGCCTCCGGAGGCACACGGGAAACGTGGCGCTAGACATCGGTCGGTGGATGCTCACCGTCGTAGTAGTCCACATCGTCGGAAAGCCGAAAGAACCTGCGGAGCCCTCCCCCGCGCGGCAGACGCTCAGCCGCTCCGAGCTTCCCCGAGTCGGGATACAGAACGATGTCCGGATCCCCGTGGGTACTGAGCGCCAGCAGGCGCACGAGGCGATCGGTGCGATTCACCAGCTGATGAGCCCCCCGCTCTCCGCGAGGAAATGAGCATATCTCCCCCTCCTCGAGCTCACGCCATCCATCGGGGCCGCGCAGACTTGGGCGTCCCTCCAGGACCACCACCAGCTCCTCCTCGGCGAGGTGGTAGTGATAGGGGTAGGCCGCCTGGCCTGGGGGAACCTCCCAGAGGCTGACACCCAGGCGTTCAGTTCCCAGTTGGTGACCGACGCGCGCGCGGCGAACGTGAAACCCCTCCTGTTCGCGCGGCTCGTCGAAATCTGGGTCGTTGAGGTTGGGCACGAGTCGATCCTATTGCCTACACCGACCCGCGGGCGGTTCACTCGGCGAGCTTCGCCGAGCCGTATATGAAGTACTCCGAGGTCGCCTCGACGGTGGCCGTGAATCCCAGCTTCGCAAGCTCCTCCCGCAGGCAGCCGGGCTCGTAGAAGCGCTTGACGATCTGAAAGCGACGGCCATCTGAGAGTTCGCGGGTCATCGTCTCGGCACCGGACCGATCACCACCCCATCGGTCATGTCTGGCGCTGTCTATGAAGAACACCCGTCCTCGCCGTCCCACGGCAGCGGCGACCATCTGCCAGAACTCGGCGAACCGCTCGTCCGGAACATGAGAGAGCCAGAATCCAAAGAAGCACACGTCGTAGGTCTCCCTGGGCCACCATCCGAACAGATCGCTCTGGACGTAGTGCACGTTGGAGGCTTTGACCTGCTCGCGGTTCACGGCGATCATCTCCGCTGAACCATCGAGCGCGGTCACCCGGTCGCCGGCTTGGGCAAGATGCCTCGTCCACAGACCGGTGCCGCAGGCAAGCTCGAGCACGTTTCCCGTCGGAGCAAACCGCGTCAGCGCCCGCTCGAGCTCGAGCGTCTGGGCAAACCAGCGTTCGTTGCTCTCTGGGCCGTTGTCGTAGCCGGCCCGCCTGTACCACCAGTCCTCGTACTCCCCGGCGCGCTGACGGTAGTACTCGCTCTGTTCGGCCAGCAGGGTCTGCTCGTGGTTCTCGGCGTCGGTCATGGCTCTATGGCGCCAATCGCTGCAGTCGCCAGCCGTCCTTGCCGTCGCGCTCATACAAGAACCTGTCGTGCAGACGATCCGCCGCCTGCTGCCAGAACTCGATCGCCTCCGGCACGACACTGATAGCGCCCCAGTCAGCCGGACACTCGGGATCGGCCTCCTGCACGTTCATCAGGTGGGCGTGACGCAATCGCAGTATTTGCAGATCATCGATCGGCTGGCCCTGGCGGGAGACGATGCTCTGCAGCCGGTGGGCGATTGGCCGCTCGGCGAACAGCCGCTCAGCCAGGGTGCGCTCCGCAACGTGAGCCTGGCCGGCCACGTGGATCTGGCGGCCGAGCTCGGGCCAGTGGAAAAGCAGCGAGACGTGGGGGTTTGCCTGCAGCTCGCGAGCCTTGCGAGTCCACAGGGCGGAGGTGAAGACCAGCGCGCCGTCGAGCACCAGCTTCAGGCCCACCATCCGCGCGGAGGGTCTGCCGTCCTGGCCCACCGTCACGAAAGCCATCGGCAGCGGATCGGGCACGCCGCTGGAGCGGGCACTCGATAGCCACTGCTCGAGCAGCTCGAAAGGATCGCTGGGGGCAGATTCTGTTGCGGGCATTTCAGACATGGCCAACTTATATAAATCCTATTATATAAATTACAGACGAGGATGCCATGGCACATCAGACCCAGCAGCAGCGCAGAGAACACACAAGAAGAGCCCTGATCGAGGCGGCCGCCGAGGTGTTCGCCCGCAAGGGCTTCGCCGCCGCGCGAGTCGAGGAGATCGCGCGCGCGGCGAACGTGACGACCGGCGCGCTGTATGGGCACTTCCAGGGCAAGCAGGAACTATTCCTGGCGGTCTTCGACGAGTTCGCGGCGTTGCGGGTGACGGACATCGAGCACGCGACCGCGCCGGAATCCACCGGGGTGCCGTCGCCGCGAGGCGGAGCTGACCAGTGGATGAGGCAACTGGACGAGACCCCCTGGCGTTTCTGGCTGCACCTGGAGTTCGCTCACCACGCCTCGAGCGATCCAGAGCTCAGAGAGCGGTTCGCGTTGAGCGTCGGGGCGGTGCGCCTGGCGATCGAGCGGCTGATCGAGTGGCACATAGCCGAGAACGAAATCCAGCCGCCGGTGTCCGCGCGGTGGCTTGCGACAGTGATACGAGCACTTGGCATGGGACTGTCCCTGGAACGTCTCACCGACCCCGAGGCGGTTCCGCCCGACATGTATGGGCAGGCGGTCGAGCTGATCACACGCTTGCTCGATGCCTCCGCGAGGACGACCGCAGAAACGCAAACCGAGGAGCCCGCAGGGAGCTAGAGGAGAATCGGCCGGGCCGAGCGCCCCCGGGGGTGAGCGGCCCAACCGACCTTCCCGGAGCGCCCGGCCACTCGCGCGACCAAACCTCTTTGGTACCTATAGCTAGTTCGGGAGTCCGGGGTCGGGCGCGCCGAGCTTTGAGACTTCCGGCGCCTGGTAGAGATGGCCGGGGCGACCTCCCAGAACAAGCAATCGCATGCCCTGCTGGCCTGGCCACACCTTGCGCTTGGGAGCCGGCCCGACGCGGACCATCGTGTCGGGATTCAGGACATGGCGGTCACCCTCGATCTCGATCTCGCCCTCACCCCGCAGAGCGATGAAAACCTCCTCCTGGCCATCGTGGGCGTGGTCGTGCTCGGGGTACTGGGTAGCGCCGGGCGGCAGGTCTATCACCTGCATGCCGAAGGACTCGACCCCGAGCGTCGCCCGCGCTCGCTTGAAGGAGCCGAACACGACCGCCTCCATGTCGTCGATTGCGCTGAGCGTGAAATCCGGCATTTTTGGCCTCCTTGGGTGGTGAGTACGGAGAGCCGGTATTAATAGCACGAACGTTCGGTCTATTGCCATTACACTTTGAGCCGATGACGAGGAGAGCCTCGACCACACGCGCCATGATCCTTGAGCGAGCCGTGCAGGTCGCCTCGACCGAGGGACTGGAAGGACTGACGATCGGCAGGCTCGCCGGCGAGCTGAGCATGAGCAAGAGTGGATTGTTCGCCCACTTCGGCTCCAAGCAGGATCTGCAGCTCGCGACGATCGAGACCGCGGCGGGACGGTTCTATGCGGAGGTGATAGCCCCGGCGCTCGAGGCGGCTGAGGGATGGAAACGGCTGCGCGCGTACTGCGATCGCTATCTGAGCTTTCTCGAACACGAGGTGTTCGCCGGAGGCTGTTTCTGGGCGGCGGCGGCCACCGAGTTCGACGACCGTCCCGGGATGATTCAAGACGCTGTGCGCGCCGGGGTCACCGACTGGCTGGGCGAGCTGGAGCGACAGGCGAGGATCGGTGGAGCGCCAGACCCGCCGGGACTGGCGTTTGAGATCTATTCCATCGGCCTGGGGGCCAACACCTACTCGCGGCTGCTCGCCGACCGGGGAATCTTCGGTCGAGCCCGGGCGATGACCGATCGCCTGCTGGAATGAGACGATCATCTCTGATCGGACACCAAATGCCCCCGGCAGGATTCGAACCTGCGACCCTCGGATTAGAAGTCCGATGCTCTATCCAGCTGAGCTACAGGGGCAAGCGCACCTCCACGATTGCAGCCGAGCTCACACAGAGCAACCGCGACCGCAAGCCCAGGGAAGATTATGGCGAAAGACGACGTCTCTACCAGGACCATAGAATTGCGCTTAGGCAATCTTGAGCGCAAACCGGTAGAAATGCGTATATGAGCCCAAACCAGGACAACGATCTCACCCGTAGAGAGCGCCGTGAACAGGCACGCTCACAGCGCAAGCAAGCCGAGGAAGCCGCCGCCAGCGCAGCCGCTCAGCGCCGCAGGCTGATCCAGCTCGGAGGAGTACTCGCCGTGGTGGTCGTGGTCGTCGCGGTGATCTTGATCGTGACCGGCAGCGGCGGATCCAAAAAAGTGGTCGCGCCAAAGAGCCCTCAGGCCAATCAGGCCGTGACTACAGTGACATCGCTGCTGGCTGGCATACCGCAGAAAGCCAACGTGCTCGGCAACCCGAACGCTCCAGTGACGTTGCAATATTTCGGTGACCTGGAGTGCCCCATCTGCCAGCAATTCACGCTCGGCGCGTTGCCGTCGATCGTCGAAAAATATGTACGCCCGGGGAAGCTGAAGATCGAATACCGCGCCCTTTCGACGGCCACAAATGGTGCTGAAAGTCGGGGCGCGGAGCCTCAGGGAATCTTCAAGCAGCAGCAGATAGCGGCGCTCGCCGCGGGCAAGCAGAACAAGGCCTGGGACTTCATCGAGCTCTTCTACCACGAGCAGGGAGAAGAGGACAGCGGATACGTCACCGAAAAATACATACAGGGCTTGGCATCCCAAGTGCCCGGGTTGAATCTCAGCCAGTGGACGAGTGACCGCGGCAACTCGGCCTTCGCCAACCAGCTCACAAGCGACGAACAGGCCGCCAGCAGCAATGGCTTCACCGGCACCCCGTCCTTTTTGATCGGAAAGACCGGCAGCACCCCGCAAAAGCTCGAAGCGGGAAACAACATCGGCGAAGCCGCCCCCTATCTGACGGCCATCGAACAGGTCCTCAAGAGCTAGACGGCCAGATGTCCGGGCGCAAGCTGAAGATCACGCTGATCGTGCTCACCGTGATCGGCATCGGCCTGGCCACCTACCTGACCTACATTCACTACGCCGACATCAAGCCGCTGTGCGGGCGCAACGGCGGCAGCTGCCTGAAGGTGCAGAGCTCGGCCTACTCCAAGCTCGACGGCATTCCCGTGGCGCTGATCGGCCTGATCGGCTACGTGATCATCCTCGGCTCGCTGCTGGTCCCCGACAGCGAGCGCGCCAGGTTCCTGACCGCCGCCCTGACCCTCGGCGGCTTTGGTTTCAGCGCCTACCTGACCTACCGCGAGGTGTTCACGCTCAAAGAGATCTGTGAGTACTGCGTCTCGAGCGCCATTCTCATGACGATCATGATGGGCCTGTCGGTGTGGAGATTCTTGATAGGCGACTCCCCAGAGCAGGCCATCGCCGACCAGCCGTCCGCCAGATCCGAGCAGACCGCGCCGCTCGGCACCGCATCCTGAGATCCGGTCCGGCCGCGACGGCCGCGGGCGAGAACCCGATCCGCTCGGCCGACCAGTAGCCGCGGGAATCCAGCGCGGCAGGGCTACATCATCTGTCCAATCGCGCATGAGACACCCGAGTAGGGGTAGCCGGCCGCCGAGTTGGTAGGGAGAGTTCCCGCTCTTTGCCCTGGAATGTCAACTGTGGCCCATCTAACCGACCCCGCGTCCAGCCCCGCCCCCTCTATTCCAGAGCCACGCTCGAGCGGTAGTGAACGATCAGCGACCAGCAAGTCAGCCCAGATCGAGCGTTTCTTTGAGCTGAGCACCGATCTGCTGGCCAGCTTCTCCCCGGATGGCCGCTTTATCCTGCTCAACGCCGCCTGGGAGGAGGTGCTCGGATGGACTCTTCAGGAGCTCCAGGGCCGGCTCATGCAGGACTTCATACACCCTGATGACATCGAGAAGACGATGGCCCTCATACAGACAGGGCTTCATCATCCGGCGCACTTCGTGAACTTCACCAACCGCCACCGCCACCGTGACGGCTCGTGGCGGTGGCTGTTGTGGAGCGGCCGCTGCGAGCAGCAGACCTGGTACGCGGCCGCCAAGGACATCACCGACCGCATGTGGCTCGAGCGCCAGGCTCTGCACGACCCGCTGACGAAGCTGCCCAACCGCCTGTTGCTGATGGACCGTGCCCGGCAGGCGATCGCCCGCCTGCGCCGCAGCCGCGGCCTGATCGCCCTGCTGTTCATCGACCTCGACCGCTTCAAGCAGGTCAACGACAGCCTCGGCCACGCCGTTGGAGATCATCTGCTGATCTCCGTATCGGAGCGGCTGGCCGATATGCTGCGCGACAGCGACACCGTCGCCCGGCTCGGCGGAGACGAGTTTGTGATCCTCGCCGAGGATCTCGACAGCGACGCCGAGGCGCTGGCTGTAGCCGAGCGCGTCCTGCACGCCCTGGAGGAACCGTTTCTGGTCGGCTCGGCGGAGGTCTCCATGTTCGCCAGCGTCGGTGTGTCCGTCTCGCACGACCACAACGCCGACCCGGAGGATCTGCTGCGCGAGGCGGACGTGGCGATGTATCGAGCCAAGGGCTCCGGCGGACACAACCTCGAGCTCTTCGATGAGAACCTCAGACGCGAGGTCAGCGCCCGCGTAGAGCTAGACAAGCGTCTGCGCTACGCGCTGCCCAGAAAAGAGCTGTCGGTCGTCTACCAGCCTCTGCTACCGATCAGCGGAGGCGGGGCGGTCGGCTGCGAGGCGCTGGTGCGCTGGCATCCGCAGGGTTCTGAGCCCGTACAGCCGTCGGCGTTCCTGTCGCTGGCCGAGGAAAGCGATTTGATCGCCGAAATCGGGGACTGGGTGCTTCAGACCGCCTGCGCACAGGCCGCGATCTGGCACGAACAGGGCGAAGACCTGATGATCGGAGTCAACATCTCCGCGCGCGCCCTGGGCGAGCTGGATCTGGCCGAGCGCGTCGAGGAGGAGCTGGCCCGCAGCGGGCTGCAGCCCAGCGCTCTGTGCCTGGAGATAACCGAGAGCGCGATCCTGCGCGATCTCGAGCGGGCTCAAACATCCCTGCAGGAGGTCAAGAGCCTGGGTGTGCGTGTAGCGCTGGACAACTTCGGTTCGGGACAGTCATCGCTCAGTCTCCCCGGGCAGCTTCCGCTCGACATGCTCAAGATCGATCGCACGCTCATACAGCATCTGGAGCACGATGCCGAGAAGCGAGCGATGGTGCTTGCCATGATGGCCCTGGCACGGGAGACCAACCTCACCGTGGTGGCCGTCGGGATCGAGACCGACCAGCAGCGGGAGTTCGTGCGCCAGCTGGGATGCTCACTGGGACAGGGCTTCCTGCTGCACCAGCCGAGCGCGCCGGAGCGACTACACCTGGGGGAGCCTGGCCCGGTAAGGTCACACAGGCCATGGCACAACCTGGCCCGACGTCGCAGTCGCTAGAGAAGATCGAGGCTCAGAAGAGTGCCGCCGCCCACGCCGCGGCGCAGTTGATCCCCGACGGGGCGCGGGTGGGGCTGGGAACCGGCACCACAGTCGCACACCTGCTGCCGGCTGTCGCCGCTCGTGGCCTGCGGCTGCGCTGCGTGGCCACCTCGCCCGCCACCGAACGCGCCGCACTCGCCCTCGGCCTTGTGGTCTGCGACCTGGATGATGTGGGTGCTCTTGACATCGCAATCGACGGGGCCGACCAGATCGATCCTCACGGCTGGCTGGTCAAGGGTGGAGGGGGAGCTCACACACGCGAGAAGATCGTGGCCACCGCGGCCGAGCGCTTCGTCGTGATCGCCTCGGCGGAGAAGGCGGTTCCCAGGCTCAGCGCCCCGGTTCCCATCGAGATCATGAGCTTTGGCGCGCAGTGCACGCTCAGCAGGATGACCGCCAGCCGGTTGCGTGATGTTCCCCCGAGTCCGGACGGCAACCTCATAGCCGACTATCTCGGTGAGATCGGCGATCCAAGGGCATTGTCGGCGCGGCTCGCTGGGACCCCCGGGGTGGTCGAGCACGGTCTCTTCCAGCCGGAGCTGACGAACGACATCCTGATCGCCGGCGAGGACGGCCTGGAACATCGCCGTTTGGCGGGGCGATGAACGCTGACACAGATCAGATCGACCTCTGGGGGAATCCGGCCGGGGTCGTGTACGGGGTGCTCACGATGGGCGCGCTGTTGGCGGCCGAGAGCGCGCGTCGGGAGACCTATTGGCAGACGGTCGGATCGGCTTTGATCGCGCTGTTGCTCTATTGGTTCGCACACACCTACGCTGGCCTGTTGGGGAATCGCCTGATGGGTCAGCGACGGCTCTCCTTGCGGGCGCTCACCCGGGCCTTCATCCACGATTGGGCGATAGTCAGAGGAGCGTGCGTTCCGCTGGTCGGGCTGCTGGTCTGCTGGGCCCTCGGCGCCGCCCTCACGACAGCTGTCAGCGTCGCGATCTGGAGTTGCGTGGCTTGTCTGATCGCGCTCGAGGCGCTCGCCGGAGTCCGGGTGAAGGCCAAACCGGCCGAGGTGATGCTCGAAGCGGGCGCGGGCGCCGCGATGGGCCTGGCGATCCTTGCTCTGCGACTCGTCCTGCACTGATCGCGGGCGCTTTGAGCTCAGCTCAACACAGCTACGGCGAACGCCTGCTCATCCTCGGGGCGTGTGACGTCTGCGCTCGGCCACTCGGCGCCCGACCTGTTGTCCGGATCTGCCCGCGCCTCGTGCTCCGCCGTGGCCGCGAATCGCATCTGGGTCACCGCCGGCCTTCACCCAGACACTCTGGATGTATCTGGCGGAGGAGGTGTTGCCCTGGCTGTGAAGCCATTTGCGAATCGGCTCGCGGACCAGCTCCAGTTCGCCGCCGGACGCTAGCCACGATCCGTAGACAAATCCGGCTCCCGCCCCATCGCCGTGAATCCGAATCCATGATCGGATCGGGTCACGGACGAGCTCGCGCTCCCCGCCGGCCTCGAGCCACGATTTGTAGAAGTACTGTGCGAAATCGGCGGTGCCGTGACCGCCAAGCCAGCCACGAACCGGCTCGCGGATCACGTCGTGATCGCCCTTGGCGTCGAGCCAGGCTTTGTAGAGGAACTGCGCGAACTCAGCGCCGCCGTGACTCTCAAGCCAGCAGCTAAGTGGCTCACGGATGAGATCGTGCTCCCCACCGGCCTCGAGCCATCCCCTGTAGACGTGACCCGCGGACTTTGTGTCAGCGCGACCATCGAGCCATTTCCTGAGTGGACCCCGGACCAACTCGAGCTCGCCTTTGGCCCCCAGCCAGGAGAGACACACATAGCTTGCGGCCGATGTGTCGCTGTGAACGCTGAGCCAGGTGCTGATCGAGTCTCGAACCAGCTCGTGCTCCCCGCCGCCTCCAAGCCAAGCCTTGTAGACGTACTGGGCGATCACGGTGTTGTCGTGGCTGGCCAGCCAGCGACGGATCGGCTCACGCACCAACTCGAGCTCACCACCCGCATCGAGCCAGGACTTGAATAGATACTGGGCAACCAGGGTGTTGTCGTGACCCTCGAGCCAGCGACGGATCGGCTCCCGTACCAACTCGAGCTCACCACCCGCATCGAGCCAGGCCCGGCAGACGAATCTCGCGCCTTCCTCGCTGTAGGCGTGGTTTTTCAGCCAGTTGCCCAGCGGCTCGCGGATCAAAGCGAGCTCTCCCCCGGCGCCCAGCCACGACCGGTAAACAAAGTCGGCGTTCTCGGTGTCGCCATAGCTCTTCAGCCATTCGCCCAGTGGCTCACGGACGAGGTCGAGCTCGCCCTTCGCGTACAGCCAGGATGAGAAGACGTACTTTGCGGGCGGCTTATCGCCGTAAACGGCGATCCAGCCACGGATCGGACCCCGGACGAGGTCGAGCTCGCCCTTCGCGTCAAGCCAGGCCTTGTAGACAAAATGGGACTTCTGCTCGCTGCCGTGACTATCGAGCCACCTGTGCAGCGGCCCACGGATCAACTCGAGCTCGCCACCCGCCCCGAGCCAAGCCTTGTAGAGAAACTGGGCGACTTTCATCTCCGCATGGGTATCGAGCCATCTGCGGATCGGCTCACGCACCAACTCCATGTCGCCCTTGGCGTCAAGCCAAGCCTTGTAGACGAACTCCGCGGCCTGGGTCTCACAGTGATGCTCGAGCCACTCGCGGATCGGCTCACGGACCGCGTCCTGCTCTCCCCCGGCCCCAAGCCACGACCTGTAGACGAAGTGCGCCGCCGCCGTGGCACAGTGATTCTCGAGCCAGTCGCAGATCGGGCGGCGAACCATCTCCAATCCACCTCCCGCGTCAAGCCAGCAGCGGTAGAAGGACTGGGCGTCCTCTCCGTTGCCGTAATTCTCGAGCCATCTCGTAACCGGCTCACGGATCAATCCCAAATCGCCACCGGCGTCCAGCCAGGCCTCATACACCAACTGGGCGTGGCTCTGAGCATCGGCGTGGTTTGAGAGCCATCTGCCGAGCGAGTCGCGGACCAGCTCGATCTCGCCTTTCGCATCCAGCCAGGCCTGGTAGACGGTGCCGGCGGCGTTCCCCTCGGCGTGCCGGCTAAGCCAGTCGGTGATCGGCTCACGCACCAGCTCGAGCTCACCACCGGCGTCGAGCCAGGATCTGTAGATGAACTCGGCGTCCTCGCTCTCGCCGTGGCCGGCGAGCCAATCGGTGATCAGCTCACGCACCAGCTCGAGCTCACCACCCGCATCGAGCCAGGCCCTGTAGAGGAGCCGCGCGTCCTGCTCGGTGTAGGCGTGAGCGCCAAGCCAACCCCGAAGCGCATCGCGCACAAGGTCCGGCTCACCGCCAGCCTCGAGCCATATCTTGCACACAAGCCAGGTGTCCTCTGAGGTGTCGGCATGGGCGAGCAGCCACGTCTTCAGCGACTCCCGCACCAGCTCGAGCTCACCACCAGCATCGAGCCAGGTGTTGAAGACCGAACTTGCGTCCTCGCTCTCGCGGTGAGCGGAAAGCCACGAGTCGACCGGCTCGCGAACAATCGAGAGCTCACCACCAGCATCGAGCCAGGCCTGGTACACGAGCGCCGCCTCATCGATGGAGCTGTGAAGGCCCAGCCACTCCTCCAGCCGGTCGCGAACAGCCGAGAGCTCGCCCTCTATTTCCAGCCACTGCGAATGCACCGAGCCGGCCTCGATCGCCTCGTTGTTGTCGCGGAGCCAGTCCTGCAGCGACTCGCGAGCCGCGTCGAGTTCACCGCGCACAAGGAGGTCAGTAAGGGATTGCTGCAGGGCCTGGCTCAAGAAGCCCTCACTATCAAGCGGATAGACACAGACCCAATCCGACGCTTGAGTCCCTGCCGGGACCGTGCGATCCTCGAACTCAGGACGCCCCCGGCATTCAGACGCACACACGGGCCGGCACGAGGCGGCCCGAGAACACGCGCTCGGAGGATGTGCCCGCGGCGATGTCGGCCGCTATTGCACCCACCTCTCCGAGTATCTGATCCGGCTCGCGCTCCAGATCCACAGATCGCACCCCAATCTCATATCCGTGGTGCTTGATTTTGTATGACCGTGGGCGATCCTCGCGATCCCGTGCATACACCAGAAACCCGTTGCTCACTCCAAAGCCAATGCAATAGGCGAGCATCTGATAGGCATCGGCGTTGCGAGTCGTGCTGTCCTGCAGTGACTTGTACTTTGAGTCGATCACCGCCCGCACGACACCATGCTTGCGCCAGACGACATCGGCTCGAAATGGCAGCTTCGGCCTCTTGGCTGTGTCTAGCGCACCGTGGGCCTGGTGCTCCACAGCACCACCGAAGGGACGCAACGTATCCCGCAAGGCCGTGAACGTGAAGCTCTCGAAGACCTCGTTCATGTCAAACAGGAAGCTGCTTGTCTTCACCGGTCCATGGTCCTGGCGCAGGGACGCGGCGTCCAGGATCAACTTCCCCAGAACGAGCGCCGGCTCGTAGCGCCGGTTCAGTCGTGTGATCGGCGGCAGATCGACACCGCGCTTCTCAGACAGCACACTCACCTGGTCCAGCGCCGCACATATACGAAGCAGCCGCGCCCGCGCGATCGGCGAAACCCGCGGCAGCAGAAGCAGCGCCTCACATGCCGTGCGCAGTAGCTGATTCTCTGCAATGTCCGCGGTGAAGTCGTCATAGGCGATCTCCAACGGAAGTGGCAATCCCGGAAGCCGCGCCATCTGATCGCCAAAGCGAACCCTGCCTCTCAGATAATTGCGGCGCTCCTGCACAGCCACATAGCCATGAAGCAGACCCTGCTCCACGACGCGCTCGGCGTGAGCGGCAAAGCCGCTGGCCAGAGCCTGCACGACATCCCGCTCGCCCGCCAGTCCGGTAATCGCGCCCTCCCACCCCGCCGGTCTGAGCGAATAGGTCAGCAGGAAGAGAAGCTTGAGGATGTCTATGTGGGGCTGGATGCGCAGTTCCCAGCCATCGCCGACGAGTATGCCCACCCGTGAGTCAGCCTCGATTCGCCAAAGCCTCGGCGGTTGGACCGGAATCGTCCTGACGACCCCGGTGGCAGCGAGAGCGGCCGCAACCTCAGGTGATAGTTCCCGCTCCTGCGTGCCCCAGGCTGTGACGGGCTCTATTTCGATCAGGTCGGGGATTGGGATTCCCCCTCGCCGTCCGCGGATACCCGGGCGAGCATGTCCTCTTCCTCGAGTCGCGTGAGGATCGCCTGCAGACCAAACTCCTGCTCGAGCTCGTCGGGCCTGCGTGCCCCGTAGAACCGCTCCTCCAGCAGTGGACGAATCGCATAGCGCCACACGAACTCGAGATTCGGCGGCCCGTCTTTCGGCATGAAGTAGGAGGGCCCGATGGTGAAGTCCTCGTCCGGAAGCGCCTCTCGCAATGCGTCATTGAGCGCCGCCAGCAGACGCGCGGGCTGCTCGTCATAGCCTTTCTCGGCGAGCCACAGACTGAGCACATCCCGGACCGGTGACTCCTGTGGGAGGAAAGGGAAGAAGTAGAACCTGCGTCGCAGCGCGCTATCAATGAGCGCTATCGACCGGTCGGCCGTGTTCATGGTTCCCAGTAGAAAGAGGTTCTTGGGCAACACGAATGGCTGCTCGGGCGAATACTGCAGCCGGATCGGACGGTCGCGGTACTCGAGCAGGAAGTAGAGCTCCCCGAAGATCTTTGCGATGTTGCCCCTGTTTATCTCGTCGATGACGAGCAGATACGGCCGGTCCGGATTCGTTGCCGCTTCGCGAGCGAGCAGCCGCAGCGGCCCCATGCGCAGGTCGAACCGAAGGGCGCCGTCGTCCTCCGGCTTCGACGGCCGGTAACCCTCGAAGAAATCCTCGTAGCTGTATGCGGGGTGAAACTGCACGAGTTGCCAGTCTCCCCCAGCCGATCGGAGATGCTGTCCGAGGGCCTGGGCCACAAAGGTCTTCCCAGTGCCGGGCGGCCCGTAGAAAATCACCTGCTGCTTCTCGTGCAGAAGATCGATCGAGTGCTGCAGCCAGGCGCGCGGCAGATAGAGACTCTCCGCCAGCTCATCCGTGATTGCAGGCAGCACGCTTCCGCGTTGACTCTTTGAGTGAGATCCGTTCTCATCGGGTGTCACAAGCCGGCGCACCGTGCTGAGGTCGCCGGGCAACTCACACACAGTCAGCAGAGTCTGCAGTCGCGCATAGAGGCTGGGGCTTGCCTGCTTTAGATTACGACGATTGGCCGGCGCGTCGAGATTCAGCCATTCGACTTGTCGGCGCAGATATGGTGTCTGCTCGTCTTCACTCCAATGGGCGTCGTCGGTGACGCGCGCGACGTACAGCTTGTCGGCATCGGGGGTGAGAACCAAATCGCCCTTGGACATCGACAGAAAGCGCTTGCCCATGCCGGCGCTCCGTCTGACCTGGCCCGGGGGCTGATCGGGGTTCGCTTGAGCGAGCGTGTCGCGGATCTCCTCTTCGGAAGCGTCGAGGCCAAAACTCTGTGGGCTTGGCAGCTCCAGTGAGACGAACTCTTCATCGAACCACCGTGAGAGCAGGGCCTGGCTGTTGCCGTTGACGGCCCGTATGAGCCAGGCCTTCTCACGACGGAGATATTCATCTTTCTCACGCTCCCAGAGCGCGCGGATATACGGATCGTAGAAATTGAAGTGATCCCCATACTTCCCGGAGAGGGCTTGGCGGATGACCGCGATGCGCTTGTCGATCGGAAGAGATCCGTCGGGGCTCATCTCCTTGAATGCCTCGACGATCTTCCGCTTGGCATCCAGCGAAACGATCGGCTCGAACTCTGCGGGAAAGACGATGTGGAGCAGCGCCTGGACCTGGGAGGAGGCGGCCTTCCGTGGGAGCGAGAGGACGAACTCACGGAATCGGTCGGCCGACGACAGGATCTCCTCCCGCTGGCGCTTTTCGCATTTGGTCCAGGCGTTGGCGAACTCGAGCAGGAAAACGTATTGGGGAAACCGCTGCGACAGCACGGCACCGTATGAGGCGAGTCCGTGCGCGAGTGCCTCGGAGAGCTCGTCGGGAAGACCGACTGGCTCTGGTGACAGACTGAGAATCGCGACTACGTTCTCTCGCTTTATGGCAAGACTCGTATCCTGCGGAAGCAAGAACACATACAGCACCTCCGCCGCGAGCTGGATGACATCTTGTGAGCAGTTCTCCAGCAGACAGCGAAGTCTCTCCACAAAGTCCCAGGAGGCCGAGTCGGTGAGATTCTCGATGGACAGCTTGTAGAGATTGGTGACAGTGGCAGCTGACCATACGGCTTGGTCCGGGGTGAATAGTGAGCTTTCAGCTCGCAGACACGTATCTACGAACCTGGCAGCCGCAGCGTAGAAAGCCTTTCTCGCGCGAGGTGAACGTTCCATCTAGAAGCACCCATACCGCGACAAGAGAGGCACCTGCCGCGCCATCGTCCAGATCGCACGACGTGGCCATCGCCGAGGAGACCGGTGACCCTTCCCGCTAGGCAAAAAGCATGTGGGCGACCGGCACACACCGGAGGGAATCTCACGACCCTCCATTGCTGTGACGCTCATATCGCCTTCCCTGATCGATCATGCCGGTCTACCATTGGATGATGGCAGTCACCTGAGACCCTTCTACGGGCTAAGACCGACGGCGGGCGTGTGGGCAAGTCGGTTGCAGTTCGCCGCCTGCGGCGGCGCTGCGTGTGTACGTTGACTAGCTGGTCAAGCTGGCAAGTAGCCGGGTCGCGGCGGATTGGAATCGCTGGAGATCGCCGTAGGGTCGAGCTACGAGCATGGCTCCCTCGAGGCCGCTGAGGATTGTTTGGGCCGCGCCGCTCGGGGCTCCGTCGAATGACAGGGTGCCATCGGAGTCGCCCTGTGCCAATACGACAGCCAGCCATGTCTCGTTGTCGTCGAAGAACCGCAGGACAGCTTCCCGCATGGGGGTTGGCAGGGTTTCGTATTCGGCCGCGAGGATCCCGCACATGCACATCCGTTTCCCGCGCAAGACTTCGGCATACAGCTCCGCGTAGGCATCGAGCTTCTCGCGCGCGTCCGGGATGTGGCTGTCAATCTCTTGGAGGGCGTGGGCGAACCGCGCGGCGTAGCGCACAATCAGGGCCTCGCCGAGCTCGGCCTTACCGGGAAAGTGGTAGTGCAGGCTCGCCTTGGTGATGCCCAACTCGGCCGCGACATCGGCATAGCTGATGCCGTTGAAGCCACGGCTTTGGACCAAGCGCTCTGAGACATCGAGGATCCGCTGTGCTGTGTTGACCTGTCTTGGTGAGCGTGTCGCCGTCATCTATCCACCCTCCAATGGGTCATTCGCACTGAGCTTGACAGCCTACCTACTAGTAGATAAGAATAGCGGCACAATTCTCGAAAGGAGAGCCACATGGGACGTATGATCGCTGACTGTCGCCGCTTTGAGAGCGACAACAACTGCTCGCTGACGATCATCGGCGAGGAGGACGAGGTAATCGCTACTGCGGCGGCGCACGCCGCGGCAGCGCATGGCCATCAGGACACTCCGGAGCTGCGCTCGCAGTTGCGCGCGATGCTCGAGCCCGAGGGAAGCTACATGCCCGGCGCACGCGAGCCCGAACCGTTCCCGAGCTAAAGCGATGATCTGCACTCTGACGGCTCGCCGTTTGAAGCCGGGCGCCTATGAGCAGTTTCGTGCCGCATGGAACCCTGGTGACGCCGCGCCTGAGGTGATCGAGCGCTGGCACCCGATCTATCACGTACGCGATGTGACCGACCCGGATGTGGTGATCTCGTTCGGTTTCTTCGACGGCTCGCTTCAGGATCTGGCCGAGGCGCAGGCGAGCATCGACCGTGGCGACCAGGTCGCTCGCGTCGCCCAGAACGTCGAGGAGATCCTGCTCGATGGAGCCTACGAGGTGCTTGAGAAGATCGGCTGAGGATCGTCCTGGGTCGCTTTTGTAGCGCCGTTCGAGGTATCCCTTACCTCCGCTTTTGTCACCCTGCCACGTAGCCCGTGGTTGGACAATGTGGTTTTCAACTATCGCTGGGCAAGATCGTGAAGGCTCCACCTTGAAGAGGCCTGACAGCCCGGAAATGCCTCTCGTCGAAGCTCACAATGCGATTTGTCTTGTAGCGGCCTGCGATCACGACCAGTGCGCAGTCGGCGAGCCCAAGCTCGAGATCCACATAGCGCGTACCGCGGATTTGAGACGCTCGCCGGTGCTCAAACGTGGTGAGGCGACAGGCCGAGAGACAATCGCATTGACGCCCGGGGCGGCTCGCGGCGCTGTGCGCCGTGCGCGTGAGCGCTAACCCTTTGAACAGCAGCGTATGCTGAGTTCTGCACAGAGGAATTTTCGATGTGCGCTGTTGTTGCTCAGGTCCAACAGGAGGAGATCACCCAATGCCCCAAGCCAAGAGATCGGCGGCGAAAACCCCGGCCGCCAAAAGAGCGCCGGCCCGCAGCAGCGCCGGCAAGTCCGGCTCGATGTCCGCGAGCACCCGTCTGCAGCTGGAGCGCGCAACCAAGCGCCTGGAGAACTCACTCGAGCAGGCAAGTCAGGCGCTGAAGGCGCTCGGGCGTAACGTCGGGCACTCCGGCCATCGCTCCTACAAGGACATCGGCACGGGCCTGAACGCGCTGCGACGCGACGCCAAGGACGCCAACCGCACGCTCACCGCCGATCTGAAGAAACTGCGCGCGACAGTGACTTCCAGTAAACCGGCCGGCAGGCGCGCCGCCTCGGGCAAGTCGGCGGTGCAGCGGGGCACCAAATCACCATCGGCCGCGTCCAAACGCAGCAAATCCAGCTAGTCGCGGGATTAAGCGGTCTTCTGAATGAGCCGCCGCAACGAGACAGTCTGGCGGGGGCCACGCGCACGCAGGCCATCTCGGGACCTGGCTCAGCGTGTTAGGAGGCGTCGGTACGGGGCGGTTGAGTGCGTCGCGGTCATCGGCGCATTCGTTGGCGTAGCACCCGCTCTTGCGTCGCCGTCACATACTTGTGGATACGTGCATGTGCCGCAGTTGCTCAGCGCTGGATATACACACGAGCGGATGGTCGTCGCCAAGCGCCAGTTGTCGTGCGCCGCCGGACGTGCAGCCGTTCACGCCTACTACACCAGTCGTGTCGAATGCCAGGGCAGCGGCTGTTTTCGCCAGATCGGCTCGCTGAACTGCGGCGGTGGCCGATCCTCGCTGCTCGGCGGCGTTGCACTGTTGTGCGACCTGCGGGCACACCCGTCGATGATGGCGCTCGAACTCAAGGTGCCGCCGTTGCCGCCACCCCCTAGCGAGAGCGCATTCGCTACGGCAGCGAGACACGCGCCGCGGCTCGGCAAGCGGTGGGGTCCCGATCAGGCCGGGTACGGCACGGTGCGCCCGGCTCACATCTTCAACGGAGGCGACCCGACCGGCAACGTACAGCACGTCCACTGGACCGGGTGGGGCGCCGGCCAGGCGATCGGACAAGGCGTCGCAGAGTACGTATGGCCCGGAACGTCGGTCGCGAGCAACGCGCCGACATCCGGTGCGCGCGTCGTCGCGTTCCATCTCGGCAGCTGCCGAGGCCACCGCTCCTACAACGCCATCGAGTGGTACTTCCCAAAGTACGGGCAGACATTCAACCCCAACTCCTACATCAACATCTGCACCGGCAACTACGTCGGCGCAACACCGCCGGAGACCGAATGCCCGAACGTGCAGCTCGCCGGCGAATCCGGGACGGCAACCGAAATCAAAGCAATCCACATGACCTGTACAGCAACCAGCACGATCATCACGGAAACAAACACGACACAGTTCGGCTCCGGCGAAGCACGGTTCACGCAGGCCGGATTCAGGTGCGGAACCGAGGGCACGATCGCGGGCCTGCCCACCGCACTGTTCGCCTGCCAGATGGGCGAACAGGAATTTCTCTACTCGGTGGCGGCGTGATCTACTCATCACCGTCAAGACATCTGAGGCCGGCTCGGTGACTATCTCTGGTGCTGGGCTGAAGTGACATTCCTGCAGCTCGGGCCCACGAGCAGTCCGCCACCACGGTCTCCCTGCGAGGCGCCGAGTGCCTGTCGCCCGATCACTCGAGTATGGGTGGAGTTGGCTCACTCGGGCGGATCATCGGCGATGCACTGCTGATGCCGATCAGCTGGGAGGAGCCATTCGGGATGGTGATAGTCGAGGCGCTGGCATGCGGAACCCCAGTCATTGCGTTCCCCGCGGGGGCGGCGAGCGAGCTGGTGATCGACGGGCGGACTGGCTTTCTCGTCGAAGACGAGACGACGATGGCCGCCGCCATCGGACACCTTGGGAGCATCTCCGCGCGTGGCGGCCTTTGTCACCACGCCCTTGCCTGTTCCAGCCCGTCCGACGAGCACGGTCACGCCTCCCGGTCCGGTGATCGTCTCCAAGGCCTGACGTTGCTCTTGGCTGAGCGGACTTTCAGCGTCCTCGAAGGCAGCACCTTCGTGGTCAGCGACCGTCTCGGCGACATGCGCGATGACGAAGGGAGCGATCACGGGTTCTTCTGCCAGGACACTCGCTTCCTATCTCGCTGGGTACTGCTGGTTAGCGAGAAGCCGCTCAAGCTGCTTGGACTCGCCCAGCAGGAGCATTTCGCCGCGCAGTTCTTCCTGACGCCCAGCGTTGGCCCGGAGACCGAGGCGCCGTGCTCGGTCATGCGCCGCCGCCTGATCGACCACGTTTGGATGGAGGAGCTTTACGTCATCAATCATCGCCACGAGAGCTGCACGATCGATGTGACCCTCGAGCTCGACACGGATTTCGCCGACCTGTTCGGATGGAGCGGTCGAAACGAGGACGGTGACCTCGCAGCACGATGATCGCTGCCTGACGCTCACCTACGAGCGCGAAGGCTTCCGTCGCTCCGTGACGATCGCCTCCAGTGTGCCCGCGGCCGTCACTCGCGAGGGATTCGCCTATTCACCGGTGCTGGCTCCCGGCGAGCAATGGTTCGACCACCTTCACGGTCACGCCAGACGCCCAACAGCCGACGGCGGGATTCGGGCGGCGCAGAGCGCGAGATGGCTTCGATGCGACGAGCGCCGCGAAATCGACCGAGCTCGAGCAATGGCTCGCGCGGGCGCCGGCGCTCGTGGCGAGCGAGCCAGCGTTGATGCGCACCTATCGCGCGAGTCTCAGCGACCTGGGTGCGCTGCGACTGCCGCCGGACATCAGCAAGGGCGCCACGCTGCCCGCGGCCGGCCTGCCGTGGTTCATGGCACTGTTCGGCCGCGACAGCCTCATCACCAGCTTCCAAGCGTTGCCCTACCTGCCGGAGTTGGCGTCAACCACGCTGCGGGTGCTCGCCGCAGCTCAAGCGGATGATCGCGACGACTTTCACGAACGCGAGCCCGAAAAGATCCTGCATGAGTTGCGCTTTGGCGAGCTGACCGCCAGGGGCGAACGCCCGCACTCACCGTACTTCGGATCGGCCGACGCCACGCCGTTGTTCCTGATCCTCCTGGATGAGTACCACCGTTGGTCCGGCGACGACGAGCTGGTGCGAGCGCTCGAGGCGAACGCCCGCGCGGCGCTCGCATGGATCGAGGACAGCGGCGACGCCGATGGCGACGGGTACGTGGAGTATTCGCGCCGGAACTCCGTAACCGGCCTCGTCAACCAGTGCTGGAAGGACAGCTGGGACGCGATCCAGTTCGCCGACGGCACGCTCCCACGCGGCCCGATCGCCACGTGCGAGATCCAGGGCTACGTGTACGACGCGCGATGTCGCGCGGCCCGTCTCGCACGCGAGGTGTGGGGCGACCGTGCATTCGCTGAACGCCTGGAGTTGCAGGCGCGCGACCTGCAGGCGTCCTTTCACGGCGACTTCTGGATGCCCGAGCGCGGATGCCACGCGGTGGCGCTCGACGGCGACAAGCGTCAGATCGACAGCCTGACCTCGAACATCGGCCACCTGCTGTGGTCGGGCCTGCTCGACGAGCGGGACGCATCCACCACGGCCGACCGTCTGCTCGAGAGCGAGCTGTACTCCGGCTGGGGCGTGAGGACGCTCGGCGCCGGCGAGGCCGGCTACAACCCCCTCGGCTACCACACGGGGACGGTGTGGCCACACGAGAACTCGCTGATCGTCGCTGGCCTAGCGCGCTACGGCCACCGTGAGCAAGCAGTCACAATCGCTGCCGCGATGCTCTCCGCGGCGCCGCACTTCGAGCACCGCCTGCCCGAGGTCTTCGCCGGCTATCCGGCTGCGGTCACGTCCGTCCCCGTCGCCTACCCAACCGCTTCCCGCCCCCAGGCATGGGCAGCGGGCACCCCACTACAGCTGCTCAGCACCTTGCTTGACCTGCAACCCGGGATCGCAGACCGCGATTGCGAGCTGCCGGATATCGGCCACATAGAGCTGCGATCGAGGAGATAGAGATGACACAGACGGCAACAGATAAAACAGCAGCCCTGGTCAGACGCTTGGCCCGTCCGCATGCCTCCGGGGGAATGGTGATCGAGCGCTCTGTGATCCTCGCCGAGGGCGCCAACGCAGCCGCGATTCTGAGCTGGATCTCCGAGCACGACGGCATCGCGGACTCCACCGTGCCGTCCACGCGCAGCCACGGGCTGCACGGCTCGCGCGCCAACTCCCCACTACAGGCCGCGCCAGCACAACGGTTCGTGCTGCCGAGACGCGCGTTCCTGACCGCGCCCGGCAGTTGAGCGGAATCCATGTCCGGAGAGCCCCAAGCGATCGACGAGCGCCCGCCTAGAATGGGTGACCACCAAGCCACTACCCAAAGCGAGGCTTCGAACATGAACGATCAGCCAAACGCAGAGTGGAATGTCGCCGAATGGCACGGAAAGATGCTGGTCGACAGCGAGGGCGAGAAGATCGGCAAGCTGCAGGACGTCTACGTCGATGTCGAGAACGACGAACCGCAGTTTGCCACCGTCAAGGAAGGCTTCATCATGCGGCACCTGACCTTCGTGCCGCTGGGCGGGATCACCGTCGGGCCCGACGAGCTGCGGGTGGCAGTCACGAAGAGCCAGGTCGAGTCCGCGCCGAACATCGAGCAGCACGGCGACGAGCTCTCCCAAGCCGACGAGTCGGCCCTCTACCACCACTTTGAGCTCAACTACACCCCGCCCGACACTGAGAGTGGACGCCGGCTCGCTCGCCGCTGACTCGCCAGCACCACGACAAGCCTGCCGATGCCCCACCTAACACTCAACCCCCAATGATCCAACCGGCGAGCTGCTGGTTTCCGCTACGGCGAAAACCCTTGAGGAAAAGCGGGCGGCCGTGAAGCGAGCCACCACGGGTCTTCGGGTGAAGGTACGCGTCACGCGTGACATGTACCGCCCCCGGTAGGTCCCGCCGACCCGTCCTCACTCGCGGCGTCTTCGCGATCGAGCAGGAGCAGCTCGCGCTGCCCGACCCGCTCGCCCTGGATACCAGCTTTGTCGTCGAGGCCCTGCTCGCGACCTAGCCGCTTCACGCTACATGTAGCGCCTTCCTTGCGCGTATCGTCGAGAGCGACGTTGCCGTCGTGACCAGCGACCTGCTTGCGGTCGAGCTCGCCGAGACCGCCTTCGCCATAGCCCTGAAGGAACGCTGGGGCGGGCGCTGGCGAGGACACCGCATCGATGGACGATCGCGCCGCCCCGGGACACGGCTGCTCAACCACCGTCACGCGTTACGACACGCTGCTCTCGCCCGTAATCACTTGCCGATCCCCGTTCGTCGTGTGACCGGGCGAGGGCCTTGATGACCGGCTACGGACTCGCGTCCTACGACGCCATACATGCGGCCAGCGCCATCGCCGCCAACGCCAAGGCAATCGTCACTCTCGACACCGGCTTCGCGCTGCTGCCCTCCGCCCAGCTCGCGATCTACACCGACCGCTCCCGCGTCGCGTCCTGCCGCAACAAGCGACCGCGCTAAGTCAGACGCGACGGGGCAGCGTTGATGAAGCCTCAAGCTCTCATTAGCGCTTCCTGAACCATGGACACAAGCTGTTGTTGAACCGTCTCTTGCTCAACCTTTCGCCCTTCGCTTTCAATAGCTCCCCGCAGATCCTCCAGGGGACCCGCTTGACCATTTAGGATGGGCAGCCTCCGGGTTGTGCCGACAGTCGCGGCTCATCTGGCCTCCATCTTTCGGGCACGGTAGACGATGTCTTGGGGGATGCGTCCTTGTGTGAGTCGTCCGTGGTGCACGCGGTCGGTGTTGTAGAAGCGCAGGTAGGTGTCGAGCTCGCGTTTCAGCCCGGTGTAGCGGGGATAGAGGTAGCGTGCGAACGCTGGGCGCCAGCACTCATCGAGGATCGTCTTGTGTAGCGCCTCGACGTTCCCGTTGGTCTGTGGGCGGCCTGCGTGGATGCGGGTGTGGCGGACCTTCAGCTTCTCGACGAGGGTGGTGAAGTCGCCCTTGAACTCGTTGCCGTTATCGGAGAGGAAGCGCTCGAGCTTCCAGCCTGCGGCCTTCAGATCCCGCGCGACACGTCTGGCGAGGAGGCTTGTTTGTCGGCCGGTGGGGTTGCCTCCCTTGCAGATCACGAGTTCCGCCCACGCGTAGGAGGAAGCGACATCGATCGCGGTGAGCTGCCAGATCGCGCCCTCGGTACCTCTGAGCCTGCCGACGTAGAAGCAGTCGATCCCGACCAGCTCTCCGGGCCGTGAGACGTCGATATGGCGCTCTGGCTCTGGGTTCCTGGGCGGCTCATAGGGCGCGGCGTAGCCCGCGATCAGCCCCAGCCTCTTCGCGCGGGTGTTCAGCCCGTGACGGCAGAGCACCTTCCACACACCATTCGGGGAGACGATGATCCCGCCCCACTTCTCCCTGGCCAGCTCCGAAGCGACCCGTCTTGGGCCGAGTCCTGGGTGAGCGATCGAGAACGACACGATCCGCTCCTCGATCATCTTCGGCAGCGCGTTGGGCATCTGCGGCCGGCGGCGCTCCCTCGGCCTGAGCATCTCAAGGCCATGACGGTTAACCTGGCGCTTCCAGGCGTAGTAGGTGGAGCGGTGCACCCCGAACGTCCGGCACGCCGCTGAGACGCTCGTCCTCGCTGCCTCCGCGAACAACTGCTGGCGGTAGCCGAACAGCACGTCATCCTTCGTCATATGGCTCAGCTCCTCTTCACTTTGGCGGTGAAGGAGGCAGCCTGAGCCACGGCGCAGACGGGTCCCGCCGACCGGCGGGACCCGTCTGACCTCAAAGACCTATCAAGCCCCCAACTGTCGGGAGCACCCGGAGACCGGCCACTTTAGGAGTCTGAGTTGCTCCCGATCGAGCCACGAGCGCATCGACTGCTCGACGGCAAAGGCATCGACTACCCAGCAGTCTGTGAGCCAAATATCGTTGACTATCAGCCCGGCGCGGCGACAAAGATCGTCGAGTAGTTCTGTCTCTACCAGCAACGGTGAGGACAACGGTCCGCTGCGTGACCGTAACGTGGACCACAGCTGGAGGCGATTGAGCACTGCAACGCCAAGTCGTGTTCTGGCGCCCGCGGCCTCACGGGCCTCCCATCTATTCGTCTTGGTGCGCTCTCATTCGCAGACAACTGTCATATCGGGGCGACCTGTTCAAAACCCCGTAAATACAGTGTGTTTGGGCCCTTTGCGGTGGATTTGCAGTGGTAATGCCGCCGCTTTTCCGCCGTTTACGATCAACGTGCCGGGTGTATGCCATCTCGAACGCGCGTACGTTGCGGTCAATGGCCGGGGCGGATGCTAGCGCCGCCGCGCCGTCCATCTCTTGCGCGGTGGCCGGCCTTCTACTCCGTTTTGGTCAGCCTGTAGATGCTTGTCTTCGAAGGGCCTTCACGCAGGACCAGACCGGCCTCGCGGAGAGCCGCCAGGTCTCTTTCCAGCGTCCGAGACCCAACCTCGAGCCTTTGTCCCAACTCGCGGGCGCTCAGGCCGCCGACGCGCGTCAGCTCGTCCAGAACGGCTTGCCGGCGGCGAGCGACGTTGCCGTGGCCGAGGTCCGCTACCCCGCCATTTACCCCGCCATTTACACTGCCACTTTGGCGGGATAGCGGCAGACGCAAGCCGGCGAACGAGGCGTGTGGCCAGATCGTCGCTGTGAACACGGGCCCATCCCCGTCGAGTAGCGGCTCGGGATAGCCAAGGTCCACCTCTTGCCCGATCTTTTCCCAGGCGGTGCCGAAGCGCTCCATGTAGCGGATGCGCCGCAGCACACCAGCGATGCCACGGTTGCGGATCTTTGAGCGACCCTCGCGAATGTCATCCGTCGTGGTACCTGGCAGCATCGGCCCCGGGTTGTGGATCTCGATGCGATCGTCATAGACGAACGCCTTGATCGTCTCGCCCGACTTGGAGTAGTCGGTGTGTGCGACGGCGTTGATGAGCAGCTCCCTGATCATCACGGTGGAGTACTCCGGCAGAGGCCCGCGTCGAAGTCGGCCCTTGGGGATTGGCTCGGCCTGACGGGTGTTGCGCCGGATGAAGCGCTCCGCCGCATCGACCGCCTCCAAGACCGTCAGCTCCTCCTCGGGATCGAAGATGTCCTCGATGTCCGCGCGCGACTGCTACCAGCGAATCGCGCTCCCTCAACGCGTGCATCGCGAAAGTAGCGCCGCCGGACCGAATCCTGACCGAAGAGGATGACCCCGGCGTTCGTCGCGACCACCTTGCCCTGATAGCTCGTCAACACGCCGAGGGCCTCCAGCTTTGCAGCGCGGATCGGGACGTCATGGCCTTCGAAGGCGTCTTTGAGCCGCGTCTTGTCCAGATCAGCGAGCACGACTCCGGGCCGGGGAAGAGATCGAAGGACTCCCCAGCAGCCTGGCGGCGAAGCTCGGCGAGCATCTCCGCGTCCGCCCGCCTGCTCGTTGACCCCAGACGGACATACACGCCCTGATCAGGTGTGAAGCTGAAACAGCGTAGGCCAGGCCTCGGATCCAGCAAAGTGGCCCAGCCAAACCAAACTGCCCGGCAACGGTGCCTTGCGATCGCCAAACCATCGGTAGATCTCTGCAGGTGCGATCTCGACTTTCCGCTGATTTGTTGGACCAAACGCGAGCACCGACTTGGTTGCCCAGACGGCGATCCGCTCTTGTTCGAGGGCATCGAGGCTGCGAGGCTGATCTTCGATCAGCGGGGTCAGGATAGGGCCGACGGTGTCCTCGAGGCCTGACATCCAGCCGGTGTTGCAGTCCATGCAGAAGCGGTTGACTGTCTGATCGAACGCGGCACCGAGGCGTCGATGGGTCTCTGGCGCTTCTTGCGCTCCACGAAACACTCGGTGATACTCGACGTCAGCAAGAGCAGGGAATAGCTTGGCGATCCATTTGGATGTTACGTGCTCTCTCGACGTCCGCCCGGCCGAGCCGCAGAACATACAGGTCATCCCTGACACTGTAGGTCTGGGGTCGGCCGTTAGAAAGTAGACTCAAAGGATCCGCCAACTGAACCCGCCCGAATGCACCGTTAGCAGTTAGGGACATTCGGATCAACAAATGGCGTGCCTTTGAGGCTCCCGGATGTTCTCCCAGGTTCGTTGTAGAACGCGTCAGCTGAGGCGTAGTAGGTGCCGTTCCAAGGACTCGATGCAATTCTGTACCACCAAGTGTTCCCGTCTTCCACAGCAAAGCCGGTGACCTTGCAGGCGATCTGTACTGTTGTGTTGTCAGGAATCGATTGTCCCTCGTTTCCGCCTGCGTCGGAGTAGTCCGTCCATGTGTGGGTGGGTCCCGGTCCGGTCGTCTCCCCATACGTCGGCGGCGCTGTTGGCGGAGGGGTTTCATGTGCAGGCGGCAGTTCTGAAACTGGTGGTGACGTGCTGTTGGGGCCATTGCCTGCCGGACCTCCGTAGATGTATTCGACAAATTCTGATGCCGGGGTTTCTATTCCGAGATAGACCTTTTCGTCGTTGCGCAAGTTGGCCTCATCCAAGACCAACGTCGCGCCGCCATTCTTGACTTCGGCCACATAGGCCACGTGGCCCAGACCACCGTCGGCAGTCGTATTCACGGCGATCGCTCCCACCACAGGTACCTTGCCCTCGGACACCTTGCCTTTGGCCTCTGTAAGCCATTCAGAAGCGTTGCCCGTTGTGATCCCGTCGAGATCCGGGCGTCTGCCAGCCGCATACCAAGTGCACTGCCCGACGTCTTCACCAGGCCGTCCATAGGTCGCGAAAGGGTCTCCCGTGAAGCACACTTGGCCCCCGTTCGCCGGAACCGCGACCGGGGCGCAGGACTGGCCTCCGCCTCCCTTACCGCCGCCTTCGTTCTTGGGCTTGACTAGCCCACCTGTGCCGGAGCCGTGATTGACCAGCGTGATCTGAGTCTTCGCCCTTCGGGTGTGATGGCCCTTCATACACGCGACAGAGAACGTCCACTTGCCGCTCGGGGCAGCTTCAGGGACAGGCCATTCGATAGTTCCCCGGCCCCGCGCGTTGAGCGTCACCGCGAACGTCGTTGACTGCTTCTTTGCCGCGACCTTGAGCGTGCAACGAGAACCGCGGATCCCACGGATATGAGCTGAGACCGCCTGGCTGGAGGCGTCCACAGACAAACGTACAGCACGCCGGTCCGCCCACGCATCGGCGGATGCTGCCGGCACAACCGCGCCCGTCAAGGCACATGACATCACAACGGCCGCTTGCCATTTGCGCCAACTGCTCCGCTCCAGTCGCGCAGAACTGTACGACCCAACGATAAATCCGCTCATGGTTTCCCTGCCTTCAAGTCATTACCGCTGCTAGCCCCGCCAAGGGACTTGCACGACCCGCTACAGAAGGGCTACCCAGGACCGCCCATTCGTACGCCGGCTTTTGCAGAAAATTCACGGTGTCGGATCCACGGTCCACAGCTAGGGCTCCAACACACAGGCGGTGGCGAGCGCTTCTCGTCGCTCATCCATTACCGAGCTGAGCATCTGCCTCTGGCAGGCTCGCGTGGGTACTGGCTGTGAGCTCTTTTGCGATGTCGAGAATCTCATCACGCCAATACAAGAGGTTTGGCGTGGGCTGACCGAGGACGTCCTCAAGTGCCTCAGCCAATTGGCCAAGGCCGACGGCAACGGCCTCCAAGCGGGTGACAAGATTCTGAGATGGCACTAGCTGTATCGTCTTCCTGGGCTGCGAACAACTGGCAGCACGGGCCCTCTTGAGACTGTAGCGTCTCCGAGTATCGCTCTCCTTAGGGCATTCTCGCCGGGAAGTCGCAGCCAAAAGCGTAGCCATGCCGAAGCTATAGGCGTAACTACAGTCGTGCTCGACCGTCACGGCAGGGAACGAGCTCACTGCATGCACCACCGTTTTGCGAACGTCAGGCGGGTCCCGCCTGTGGGTGGCGGGGCCCGCCTGACGCAACGCATACCTACGTCGAAGCTACGGAAGTGCTAGCTTCATCGCCCCAACAACAAGCTGCTTACCTCCAGTAACACTATTGAACGCATAGATGTTGTTGGCGACGGGAGCGTTTACCGTTCCTGTCGATGTTTCGAGATGCGCGTCAGCGACCGAGTCCGGTGCAAGACCGATCACTGTTGTCGAACCGTCGCTATTGCTGCGCAGAATATTCAGGTAGCCGGCACGCGCACCGGAGCTGGCTTGGCAGGTACTGCCGCCATCGTCTGCTGAATACCTCACGAACAAGCATAGGCCGCCGTTACCCGGCACGACCCAAATCTGCGGTGTCGCGCCTTCTAGACTAGCGAGACGCGCCAATTCGGTGTTTGCTCCGAATTTCGTATACATCGGGTTTTGTGAGAGGTCCTTTGCAAGTGAAGCTGACATTGTTGTCGTTGAAGGCCGTCTCAACAGCGCAAAGGCTTCTGAGCCAGGCCGGTTTTGACGGAGGCTTGATTCCGTGGTTTCGTCCGCGGGAGAGGAGAGCCTTCTGGTATGGCACATTCGAGGAAGTACCCCGAGGAGTTGTTGGAGCGCGCGATGCGGCTGGTGTTCGAGTCGGGGCGCCCGATCGCGCATGTCGCGCGTGATCTGGGTCTCCCGTCTGAGACGCTCAGGGTCTACGTGCGTCGAGTCGAAGCGAACGAGGGCCGGCGCAAGGACACGCTGAGTGATGGGGAGCGCGAGGAGATCCGCAAGCTGCGCCGCGAGAACTTCGAGCTGCGTCGCGCGAACGAGATCCTGAAGTCGGCGAGCGTGTTTTTCGCGAAGGAGCTCGACCCAGACCGAACGAAGTGAGCGCGTATATCGAGGAGCACCGCGAGCGCTTCGGGGTCGAGCCGATCTGCAGCACCTTGGGCGTGTCGGCGTCCGCTTACTACCAGCGAAAGACGGGCGAGCGCTCGGCCCGCGAGGTCGAGGATGAGCGGCTGCTCGCGCGGATCCGTGAGGTGCACGAGGCGAACTACTGCGCCTACGGTTACCGACGAACGTGGAAGGCGCTCACGCGCGCCGGGGAGCACGCGCCGCGGTGTCAGGTGCAGCGGCTGATGCGCGCGAACGGCATCCAGGGCGCCAAGCGCCGCGGCAAGCCGTGGCGGACGACCACGCCAGATCTCGATGCCCGCCGGCGGCCCGACTTGGTCAAACGGGACTTCACGGCCTCGAGCCCGAACGAGTTGTGGGTGGCGGACTTCTCGTATCTGCGCTGCTGGGAGGGCGTTGTGTTCTCCCGTCTTCGTGATCGACGTCTACAGCCGCATGGTCGTCGGCTGGCAGTTCGCGAGCCATATGCGCACCACGCTGGTGCTCGACGCGCTCCGGATGGCGCTCTCAACGCGGGAGCGTGTCGAGGAGGTACGCCTCGTTCACCATTCGGACCGCGGGTCGCAATATCTGTCCGGGGACTACACGCAGACGCTCACCGACCACGACGTCCTCGCGTCGGTCGGGAGTACCGGCGACGCCTACGACAATTCGATGGCTGAGAGCTTCCTCGACAGCTTCAAGACGGAGCTCATCGCCGACCGCGTGTGGCGCACCCGAAGCCAGCTGGAGCTCGCGATCGTCGAGTACATCGCCTGGTTCAACAACACCCGCCTACACGAAAACCTCGACGACCGTCCACCCCGCGAGATCGAAGAACTCTACGCTGTGAAAAGCACAGCCCTGACCACCACATCATGAGAAAGAAAACCTACTAACCACGCTCTCCGTCAAAACCGGTCCGGCTCAAACGGCCGCTAGCAGCGCGTCAATCAGCCGCTGGACCCTCCCTAACGACGAAACCCCGGCCTCCTTCTCGGAGACCGGGGTTCGGCCTTGGGTCAGATGGTCGGGGCGCCCGGATTTGAACCGGGGACCCCCTGCTCCCAAAGCAGGTGCGCTACCAGACTGCGCCACGCCCCGTAGGTCATAAGAGTACGCACAATAAGCGGGAAAATCTTTTCTCTCTACTCGTTGCTAGCCTCCGCGGCTGCCATGGCAGATGTTCAACCCTTGCGCGCGCTGCACTACAGCCTCGCCGCCAGATCGCTCGGTGATCTCGTAGCCCCGCCGTACGACGTGATCGATGCAGCCCAGCGCGAGGCCCTCATGGCTCGCTCCCCGGTCAATGTCGTGGCTGTGGACTTGCCAGAAGGAGACCCTGATCCCTACGCCACGGCGAGGGACCTATTCGACGCCTGGCAGATGCAGGGCATACTCCTACGAGACACGCAACCGGCGCTGTGGGTCCACACCCAGGACTACACCGGCCCGGAAGGGTCAACCTTCACTAGGCGCGGCTTCTTCTGCCGTGTGCGGATCGAGGACTATGGACCCGGACGTGTGCGCCCACACGAGCGCACTCACGCCGGACCCAAGGAGGATCGCCTGCGCCTAACGCGCGCGACCAGGACGAACCTCTCGCCCATCTTTTCGCTCTACTCGGATCCAACCAATGCGGCCTGGGCTGCATTGGAGTCCTTTACATCCCAACCCCCTTGGGGAGAGGCGACCGACGATGAGGGCACTATCCACCGTCTGTGGCGCGTGGATGATCCAGACGCAATCGCCTCCGTGCAGGCCGCCACGCGCGATGCCGAGCTCTTGATCGCCGATGGACACCATAGGTACGAGACGGCGCGCACGTATGCCGAGGAGGTGGGCGGAGAGGGTGAGCACCAGTACGTGCTGATGTGCCTGGTGGCACTCGAGGACCCGGGATTGACAGTGTTCCCCACCCACCGCCTGGTCAAGGGCCTAGATAGGGACCGACAGGAGGCTCTCGGACGAATGCTGAGGCGCGACTTTGAGATCACCGAGGTCCCGCTCGATGAGATCGCGCCAACTGGCAGCGGTGGCCCCCTTCAGCTCGGCTACATCGACTCCCATCACCAGCGCGCCTATCGCCTCACGCTCAAGGACCAGGCACTCGCAACACAGGCGCTGGCCGATCGCTCAGAGGCCTACCAGCATCTCGACACCGGAGTGCTCGAGACGCTCATCCTGAAGGGCGCACTCGAGTTGACTGACGACGACATTTCGCATCTGAGGAACTTCGGCTATGCACGCGATGCCAAGCAGGCCGTCTCGATGGTGCAAGCCGGCGAATTCGACGCGGCGTTTCTGATGCGACCGACACCCATCGAGCAGGTGCGAGATATCGCCGCCGCCGGCGAAAACATGCCACCGAAGTCGACCTATTTCTTTCCAAAGCTGCTCACAGGTCTGCTGTTTAGCCCTCTGTTCTAGGCTAGACCTCGCAGTACCATGGATGTGAGGTAAAGAATTCAACTGGGAGGTTGAATCATGAAGGCAACGGCGCGTAGAGGCGATGGAACGTTCAAACACACCGTGCAGGTGCGCGAGCATCAGATCAGTGTCGATGAGATGGTGCAGTCCGGAGGAGAAGACGCCGGCCCCGACCCTCAAGAGCTGCTGGCCGCGAGCCTGGCTTCGTGTACGGCGATCACCATGGAGATGTATGCGGCACGCAAGGGCTGGGACATCGGACATGTCGAGGTCGACGTGCAGTACTCGCCGGCCGAGCGCGGTTGCCCGACCAAGTTTGACCTCGTTTTGCGCATTCCAGACGACCTGCCCGAAGAGCAGGTCGAACGTCTGCGCGTGATAGCCGCCAAGTGCCCAGTGCATCGCACTCTCGACGGTGAGGTCATGTTCAATGAGCGCGTCGAGCGCGCGCATTTGGCGCTCTGAGCTTGCCGCCTGATAACTCCCCCGGCGCCGCAGAACCACCGGCGCCGTCCCTTGGATCCCGGCTGGGAGCCGCCCTTCTGGACCTCGCCGGAACCGCCCAGGCCACAAACGACGATCAGCAGATGACGGCCGCGGTGCTGGTGGCCTTGTGGCAGAGCGGGGAGGATCTACGACTGATACTGACCAAGCGACGGGCGGATCTGCGACGCCACGCCGGTGAGATCTCCTTCCCCGGCGGCCGTCGCGACCCGGCGGACACCGACCTCACCCAGACCGCGCTGCGAGAGGCCGAAGAGGAGATCGGCTTGGAGAGCGACCAGGTCACGCTACTTGGTGCGCTCGAGCCGACCTCAACTTTTGCGACCAACTACGTGATACACCCGTTTGTGGGACTGATTTGTGGCTCTGAGCCGTGGCGGATATCTCCGCTGGAGGTCGAGAGCGTGCTGGAGCCCTCGCTCGCGCAGCTGCGTGTCGCCAAGACGCGTACGAACATCACGCGCCGTGGCTTTGTCTTCGAGACCGACGCCTACATAGTCGATGAGCAGGTGATCTGGGGCGCAACGGCGAGAATCATCGAGAACTTGCTGTCACGCCTCGGACCGGTCCTCTCATACGACCAGCTTCATTGAGCAGATCTGCCCTAGCTGGGCTGGGGAACGATGCGGATGTAGGGGCGAGGCTCCTCCCACCCATCCGGGTAGATCTCTTGGCGCGCAGGTCGGTGCGCAAGAAGGTCGAGATCGTAAACTACCCGGATGGTCGGTTTGCGGTTCAGTTCGACGGGACAGCGCTGGGCTTCCGGGTGTTCGACAAGATCCAGACGGTCATCCCGGCGCCATCGTCGACAACAGACGGCTGTCGGCCGTGTTGGAACAAGTCAAGGCGCAGAAGCCGCGTATGCGCCGAATTCCGAGCAGCGGAGACATGTTGCGCGGCAGCGGCCGCCGAACAACCTTGAGGCGCCAGATCTGCCGTCGAAGGGCACGCGCACCGCGTGGAAGCGCCGTTGTGATGCCGCTCTGAATTCGTCAGCCATATCGCGGTTGGTCGCACGGCATTTTCATTCTGCCGGGCGAGAGTGACGGCCTCAAGGGCTGCGCTGTGCGCACCGGCAAGTGCCGGCTGCGGCCCTTGACCCCGTCGCCCTCGCCCACCGATTGGCAGTGATGCCGTGTGGCGCTGATCCTGTCCGCCGCCGGAGAGTGTCATTTCTTCACTTCGCGCGCCCGGTGACATTTCTATCTTGCGCCGACACCATGTCGCTTTCCTGAAACGCCGCCTCGATAAGAATGTTGACAAGATCGCCCTGACGTGGGAGGCGCAACAAAAGCCGGTAACACCGTTGAAGTGAGGTTTACACCCATCTTCACAAGCGGGTCCGTGGTATCAGCCGCCACCGATCCGAACGTCGTAGCGTCAACCGTGGTCAAGGCAAGGATGCTGCCAGGACCGATGTTGATCACCATTGTAGCCGGCGAAGTTGGTGTGCATGCCAGGCCATCAACGACCGTGCGAGTGCCAAGGGTGGCCTGCGCCACATTGCCGAGCGCAACCATGGTGGCGCGAGATTGGTTGGTCTGATCTGTGTCGAGAGGTATCGCGCCCGGATAGGCAATCTGGCGGTCCATGTAATTTCCCAAAAAGGGCGCCCGAAGGCGCCCAGGGTTGCGGTGACGTTAGGCGGTATCGTTACGAGATAAACAGGTGCGTGATGCCGCCCTCGACTGCGGTTGAGAGATGACCGGACAGCGAACTGCTTGTCATCCCGCCCAGCACCCCGCCGTGCGTGCCGGCGGTATCAGTGATCGCCACCGCCGACGCGCTGTCGCTTTCCGTGAAGTTGGACAGTGCGTAGGGAACCGTCTTGGCAGCGCCATATCGATCACATCCCGACCAAGCGTGAAGTTGTCGATCCATGACACGCCGGAAGCGTTCGATGTCATGATGTCGGCTGTGTCCGATCCTGTTGGGTTCAGGTCCGCGTAGTCGCCGCCAGCTTCAACGGTTTCCACCGGACGATAGATGAACCCCAAAGCAGCCGAGCCGCCGGAGGTTTCGTAGGACGGTCGAGATGTCGTCTTGCAGAACGATCGCGTTACTGCCGTCGTTGTCGTAGAAGTCTAGCAGCGACGTGCTGCCGTCCGTAATCAGGGCGTTGCCGCAGTAGTCGGTTGACGGGCCACTGTCGCCGGTTGGGCCAACGTAGGTTCCCGACGGGGCCACATCAACCACCATACCGCCGCTCGGTGCGTTGACCACAAAAGCCTGTTCATCACTGGTGCCAGTCGCGGAAAACGGAGACAAGCCAAGGTAGTCACCGCTTGCAGCGGACGAAAAATCGAAGTCGCCGCTCTGCACCGCGAACACCTCAACTGTAGCCGATCCGCCGGCGATCTGGACGTTCGGATTTTGAAATTTGATACGTTCACCGTCGCGCCGCCGGTGTATGCGGTGGTGTCAAGGCTCATTTCGTAGTCGCGCACCAAACCCCAAATAGGAGCCGTCCAGGCTGTCGGCGTAGCTGATTGTAACACCGCCTTCCGCGGTTCCCGTTGTCAGGGTGAAGGTATTCAGGATCGCCAGGCGTTGCCGCGTCGCCGTTCCAGTTGAAGACCGGAGCATCCGACACGCTGTAGCTCGTTTGGCTGCTCGTCGCCATCGAGGCTGTGAGCGAGGTAAGGTCAAGCTCATCCAGCCGAGCGAAGCCCCCGTATTCAGCACGCCGTAAGGCACCGCCGCGAACGCGCCGCCGACATCGAATGCGGAGGTTTCGTAGGTGTCGCCCCACAACGTAGTGGTGCCGGGGTCATATGCGGCGACCGCACCCGGGCTGCCCCCGGGTGTCCAAGTCCGTGCTGTCCGTCGAATAGGTGCCGATCAGTCGATAGCTTAACGTCATCTGTGCCTCGTTGGTTCACGCAGAGGCTGCCGTACACAGCCTATAGTGGCACAACGCAAGTCGCAATATACATTCAGTTGAGTGCGTTAGGTGACGGTGATGGCGACGGAAACAATCGCTCCGCTGCCGTCGTTAACCAAGGCCCATAGGTAATAGGTCCCGGCTGACGCCGGCGCTGTTATGTAGGCACCCCACTCGTTCGCGTCGATGGGATAACCACTAGCACCCAACGATTGCGTCG
>CAVQZJ010000017.1:0-107073 GCA_963718425.1 uncultured Solirubrobacterales bacterium | reverse complement strand
CAGTTTTATCGCGACCACACTCAACGCGGCGCTCGAGCGGTACATACAAGCAAGCAACGACGGCGCGAGCGAGCGCCCCGGGGCATGAGCGAGACGATCCTTCAGCGCATCCTGCACAGCACCCGCGAGGAGGTGGAGCGGCGCAAGCTCACCGAGCCCCTCGAGTCGTTCGGGCAGCCGCCGTCGCGGACCCCTCGTTTCGCCGCGGCGCTGCAGATGCCCGGGATGGCGGTGATCGCCGAGTTCAAGCGCCGTTCCCCCTCAGCCGGGACGCTGAGCGAGGACCCCGACCTTCCACGGACACTGATCGCCTATGAGCGCGGCGGCGCGAGCGCCATGTCGATCCTCACCGAGGGACCGCACTTCGAAGGCTCGCTGCAGGATCTGCACGCAGCGCAAGCCCACACCGGCCTGCCGCTGCTGCGCAAGGACTTCATCATCGACCCCTACCAGCTGCACGAGGCGCGCCGCGCCGGCGCCGACGCGGTGCTGCTGATCGTCGCGGCGCTCGAGCCCGAGAAGCTCACCTCGCTGCACGAGGAGGCCCGCGCGCTGGGCCTGGAGGTGCTCGTGGAGGTGCACGATCGGCCCGAGCTTCAGCTGGCGCTGCAAACCGGGGCGAGCCTGATCGGCATCAACAACCGGGACCTGCGGGACTTCAGCGTGGATGTATCCCGCACCGAAAGCCTGATGGAGGACATCCCCCCACGGGTGACGGTCGTCTCGGAGTCGGGCATCAAGACAGCCGAGCAGCTCACGCGGCTCGCCGAACACGGTGTGGGTGCAGTGCTCGTCGGCGAGACGCTGATGTGCGCACCCGATCCCGAGCGGGCCCTGCGGGAGCTGCTACAACAGTGAGCCGCCACCTGCCCGCTAGGATGGCACGCCCCTGTCCAGATCACTATCCCGCCGAAGAGAAGATTTAGCGAAGAGCAGGCTTCGCTTTAGATCTCCTTGATCGCGATCCATCATCCTGAACAGAACATGAAGCGCACATTCCTCATCCCCTTCGCCTCGGCCGTGCTCGGCGGCGGCATCGTCCTGGCTGTGATCGCCGCGACGATCGGCCTGTCCACGAAAACCGAACGGCTCACCACCACCGTCCAGGCGGAGCCGGTCGCGCCGTCCAACGCTTCGGTGAAGAGCGTCGGCCTCACCCCCCACCAGATCTACGAGCGCGACGCGCCCGGCGTGGCGTACGTGACCTCCACGATCGTGCAGCAGACCGAATCGCCGTTCTTCTTCGGCGGCGAATCGCAGTCGAAGGGCACCGCCACCGGCTCGGGGATCCTGATCAACTCAAACGGGACGGTGCTGACCAACTACCACGTGATCGAGAACGCGGTCAAGGTCACCGTCAGCTTCGAACACGGCAAAACGATCGAAGCGAAGGTGATCGGCAAGGATCCCTCCAACGACCTGGCCGTGCTGAAGGTGTCCACCGAAGGGCTCGCGAACGTGCGCCCGCTCCAGCTCGGCGACTCCAGCACCGCGCAGGTCGGTGACCCGGTGCTCGCGATCGGCAACCCGTTCGACCTGGAACGCACCCTCACGACCGGGGTCGTCTCGGCGCTGCAGCGCCACATCGAAGCTCCCAACGGCTTTCAGATCGACAACGTCCTGCAGACCGACGCGCCGATCAACCCCGGCAACTCCGGCGGCCCGCTGCTGAACGCCGCCGGCGAAGTGATCGGCATCAACTCGCAGATCGAGACGGCGGGCGGCAACGACGGCAGCGTCGGCATCGGCTTCGCGGTCCCGATCAACACCGCCAAGGGCGAGCTGCCGAAGCTCGAGCAGGGCGGCACGGTCTCGCGCGCCTATCTGGGCCTCGAGTCGCTGACGATCGACGGGTCGCTCGCCGGCCTGAACCTGCCCGTCAAGCAGGGTGCGCTGGTGCAGGAAGTCCAGTCCGGCACGGCCGCCGAAAAGGCCGGCATCCACGGCGGCGACATCTCGGCGAACATCAACGGCCAGCCGATCGAGCTGGGCGGCGACATCATCGTCGGAGTGGACGGCAAGAAGGTCACCAGCGCCGAAGACCTCGGCAACTACATCTCCGAAAAGAAACCCGGGGACAAGATCTCAATCGAACTGATCCGCTCCACCAACGGCTCCTCGCCACAGCACAAGACCGTCAGCGTGACGCTCGGCACTCGCCCCAACTCGCTGCCCAGCCACGAACGCGAACCCTCCCAGGGCTAGAGCTCAAACCACCCCCGGCGCTCGCCCTGAGTGAGCATTCGGCAAGCGTGGCGCTACCGTAGAGACGATGAGCGCCGCCACCCCCAAGGTCAAGATCTGCGGGATAACCCGTCTGGGTGACGCCGAGCTGGCCGTCGAGCTGGGAGCATGGGCGGTCGGGATGATCTTCTTCCAGGGCAGCCCCCGCGCCTGCTCGCTCGAAGAGGCGCAGCTGATCTGCGCGTCGCTGCGCCGCCAGGTGCAGCTGTGCGGAGTGTTCGTCAACGCGCCGATGGGACAGATAGTCAAGACGGCCGAGGATCTGCAGCTGAGCCTGCTGCAACTGCACGGCGACGAGGGCCCCTCGTTCTGCGCGGAGGCGGCGCGGCGGACCGGCGCGCGCGTGATCAGGGCGGCTCAGGTGTCGGGCACCGGCGAGGTGCGCGACATCGAGCGCTACCACACCGACTTTCACCTACTCGACGCTCGCGCCAAGACGCCCGGACGGGAGGGGTTGCGCGGCGGCACCGGCGAGACGTTCGACTGGAGCCTGCTGGCCGCGCGGCGCAGCAAGGTGCCGCTGATCCTCTCGGGCGGCCTTGACCCCGGCAACGTGGCGGACGCGATCGACCGGGTGCACCCATTCGCGCTCGACAGCGCCAGCGGCACCGAGTCCTCACCCGGCCACAAGGACCCCGTCAAGCTGCGCGCGTTCTTCGCCGCCGCTCAACAGAACGGGACACCTGTAGGCTCGATAGCGTGAACGCGAACGCCGCGCAATCCTCCATCGAGCATCGTTTCGGCCGCTACGGCGGCCAGTACGTCCCCGAGACGCTGATGCCCGCGCTGGCCGAGCTCGAGCGGGCGTGGCTAGCGGCGCGCGAGGACGCCTCCTACAAAGCGGAGCTGGACGGGCTGCTGAGAGACTTCGCCGGCAGACCCACCGCGCTGTACCGGGCGCAGAGGCTCTCACAGCGTCTGGGCTGGCCGGTGTATTTCAAGCGCGAGGACCTCAACCACACCGGCTCGCACAAGCTCAACAACGCGCTCGGCCAGACGCTGCTGGCAAAGCGCATGGGCAAGCGGCGCATCATCGCCGAGACCGGCGCCGGACAGCACGGCGTGGCGACCGCGACCGCGTGCGCGCTGCTGGGGCTCGACTGCGTGATCTACATGGGCGCCGAGGACACCCGCCGCCAGGCACCCAACGTGCAGCGCATGGAACTGCTGGGCGCGCGCGTACGGCCGATCGACGCGGGCGCCAAAACACTCAAGGAGGCGACCTCGGCGGCGATCCGTGACTGGGTGGAGAACGTCGCAGACACCCACTATGTGATCGGCTCGGCCGTCGGGCCCGCACCCTACCCGGCGCTGGTGCGCGACCTGCAGCGGATCATCGGCGAGGAGGCCCGCGCGCAGATCTCAGAGCGCGAGGGGCGCCTGCCGTCCCGGGTGGTCGCATGCGTCGGCGGGGGCTCCAACGCGATCGGCGTCTTTGGCGCCTTCCTGCAGGACGAGGGGGTGCAGCTGATCGGCGTGGAGGCCGCCGGCGATGGGATCGACACCCCCCGTCACGGTGCGCCGCTGACGGTGGGGGGCCGCGCCGGGGTGCTGCACGGGTCGCTCTCGGCGATCATGCAGGACGAGGAGGGGCAGATCATCCAGGCCCACTCGATATCGGCGGGCCTCGACTACCCAGGGGCAGGCCCCCAGCACGCGTTCCTGCGCGACACGGGGAGGGCACGCTACGAGGCGGTCACCGACGAGCAGGCGCTGGCAGCGTTCAAGGAGATCACCCGCCTGGAGGGCATCATCCCGGCGCTGGAGACCGCGCACGCGCTGGCGTGGACGCTCGCCCAGACCGACGGGGAGCTGGACCTTGTATGCCTCTCCGGACGGGGCGATAAGGACCTGGCCGAGGTTCTGGCACGCCCGTGAACGGGATCGAACGGATCGCCGCCGCGTTCGACGGACACGACGCCCGTGCGACGCTGATGCCCTACCTGATGGGCGGCTACCCGACGCTCGAGGCTTCGCTTCGGATCGGCCAGGCGTGCGTGCGCGCCGGCGCGGACATCCTGGAGCTGGGAATGCCCTACTCCGACCCGCTCGCCGACGGGCCCGTGATCCACCAGGCGGGCACACGGGCGCTTGCGGCCGGCGCCAACGTGGCCGGCGTGCTCGACCTCGCGCGGGCACTGTCGGACAGCGTGCCGGTGGTGCTGATGTGCTACGCGAACATGGTGTTCGCCCCCGGCACCGAGGCGTTCGTGGAGCGCCTGGCCCAGACCGGGGCCAGCGGCCTGATCGTCCCCGACCTGCCGTTGGAGGAGACCGACCAAACACTCGCGGCCTGCGACGCGCACGGTCTGGCGCTCGTGCCGCTGGTGGCGCCCACCACCCCACCGGAGCGCCTCGCCCGCATCGGATCCAGGGCGCGGGGCTTTCTCTACCTGGTGTCGGTGGTCGGCACCACCGGCGAGCGGGACAGCGACCCCGGCCGTTTCGCGCGGCTGGTCGCCGAGGCCAAGAAGGCGACCGACGTGCCCGTCGCTGTCGGCTTCGGGATCTCCGCCCCCGAGCACGTCAGCCAGGCCGCCCAGGCCGGCGCCGACGGCGTGATCATCGGCTCGAGGCTGGTGCGGGCGGCCGGCGAGGAGCACGACCCGGCGGGCACGGTCGAATCGGTCCTCGGCGAACTGGCGTCGGGTTTGCACGCAGATCGCTAGGATGCCCGGGCAATGGGATTGATCCTCACAGTCACCGGGGGGCTGGTCGTCTGGATAGTGCTCTGGGCGCTCGGAGCAAAGGGGTTCGACGCGTTCATGCTCGCGGCCGTGATCATCCTCGTGGGCGCAACGCTGAAGATCCTCGCCGGCTATCTCCCCGGCCGTCGTAGCTAGCCGCGGCGTGCGCGCCCGCTGGCTCCGCCTTGCCGCCGTGGCGCTGTCGCCGCTACTCGCAGGGTGCGGCAGCGTGGCGGTTTCCGGCACGTCCAGCACCATCGGCAACCAGCTCACCATCTACTCCAGCCTGCCGCTGCAGGGCGCCTCCGCCGCCGTCTCGCAGCAGATAGTCAACGGGGAGAAGCTCGCGCTGGCGCAGGCCAAGGGGCAGATCGGCCCATTCAAGATCAGCTACTACTCGCTCAACGACGCCAACCCCAAGACCGGTCAGTGGGCGCCCGGGGAAACCGCGACAAACGCCAAGATCGCCGCGCAGGACGGCAGCACGATCGCCTACCTCGGCGACTACGACTCCGAGGCCACCGCGATCTCGCTGCCGTTCGTCAACGAGGCCGGGATCCTGCAGGTCAGCCCCGCGAGCCCCTATGTCGGGCTGACCTCTCATCAGCACGCCGGCCAGGACGAGCCCGAACGGTTCTACCCGAGCGGCAAACGCACATACGGCAGCCTGCTTCCCGGCGATCAGGTCCAGGCCGCCGCGCAGGTGAAGATGATGCGCGCCAAGGGCATCCACCGCGTGTACGTGCTGTCCGACCAGAACCCCTTCCAGGTGCCGCTGGCAGAAATCGTGGCCGAAGACGCCACCCACGCGGGAATCGAAGTGCTGGGAGAAGAAGAAGTCGGCACCGAAGCCGGCACCGAATTCACGGGAGCGGCCGGCAAGGTGCTGGCGCACGGCGCCGAAGCCGTGTTCTTCAGCGGCTCCCCGACGCCCGGTGCCGTGGACCTCTTCAAGCAGCTGTATCAGGCAGACCACAGCCTGCGCCTGTTCGGCTCCTCGGCGCTCGTCAACCAGACGTTCACCTCGCAGCTCGGCTCCGCCTCGCAGAACACCCTGCTGGGCACCCCGATCCTTCCGACTCGGCTGTATCCGCCGGCCGCGCAACGGGTGCTCGACGCCTACCGGCGCCAGTTCGGCGAACAGCCCGAAGCGTACGCGCTCTACGGCTATGAGGCGATGAGCGTCGTGCTCTCCGCGATCCGTGCCGCCGGCCACCACGGAAACGATCGCGAAGCCGTGATCGCAAAGTTCTTCGGCACGCACAGGCGCGACTCGGTGCTGGGCGTCTACTCGATCCAAAGCGACGGCCAGAGCACGCTGGATCGCTACGGCTTCGACCGTGTCAGAAACGGCAAGCCCGTCTTCTACCGGGCGCTTGAAGTATCCCTGAAGCCCGTCAGCTGAGCAGGTCTGCAAGCGCCCCCTCGAGCTCCGGATGAGCGAAGGAGTAGCCGAGCACGAGTGCCCTGGCCGGCACGACCCGCGCCCCGGTGGTCAGGACCTGCGCCATCTCGCCGTAGACCAGCCTCAACGCGAGCGCCGGCAGCGGCGCGATCGCCGGACGGTGCAGCACCCGCCCGAGTGTCTTTGAGAATTCCCGGTTGGTGACCGGCGCGGGGGCGGTCGCGTTGACCGGCCCCGACCACTCGGATCGCTCGACGGCGGCGAGCATCATCGTCACCAGATCGCGCAGGTGGATCCACGACATGTATTGCGCTCCCCCGGCGATCGGCCCGCCGAGCCCCAGCCGAAACGGCGTGAGCATCTTGGCGAGCGCCCCGCCGTGCGGATCCAGGACCACGCCGGTGCGCATCGTCACGACGCGCGTGGAGAGGCGCTCGGCGGCCCTGGCGGCCTCCTCCCACTCCACGCACACGCGCGCCAGGAAGTCACCGCCGGGTGGGGCGTCCTCGTCCAGCGGCTCCTCGCCGCGCGCCCCGTAGTAGCCGATCGCCGAGGAGCTGACGAGCACCGCCGGGCGGGCGTCGGCGTCGAGCGCTCGCAGACCCTCCACGAGGTTGCGGGTGCCCGTGACACGGCTCTCGCGGATCGCCCGCTTCGCCGAGGAGCTCCAGCGCTGCGCCACGTTCTCGCCGGCCAGGTGAACGACCGCCGCGCGGCCCTGTAGCGCCGCCGCGGGGGCCGGTTCGCCCGCCGGATCCCAGGCGACTGCCATCACGTCTCCCGGCCGCTCGCGGGCACGATCAGGGTCGCGGGTGAGGATCGTGACCTCGTCGCCGCGCTCGGCCAGTCGGGTCACCAGCGCCCGGCCGATCAGCCCGCTTGCCCCTGTGACGGTGACCCGCAAGCCTTGACCCTCGCTCTAGCCGGATGCCTGCGCGCGTTGATCGGAGCTGTGCGCCCACGCGCCGCCGGTCAGCGTCTCACCCTGGGCGAAGCCGACCTCCTGCCCGGCCAGCGCGGTGCCGCTGAGACGCGCCTGCTCGGCGACCGCCGAGGCCACCGCGGGCGCGACGTCACGGTTGAACACCGAGGGGATGATGTAGTCCTCGCGCAGCTCCGCATCGGGGACGATGCCGGCGATCGCCTGGGCGGCCGCCATCTTCATCTCCTCGGTTATGCGCGGTGCACGCACGTCCAGCGCACCGCGGAAAACACCTGGGAAGCACAGCACGTTGTTGATCTGGTTGGGATAGTCCGAGCGGCCGGTGGCCATGATCCGCACGTACGGAGTGGCCTCCTCGGGGCTGACCTCCGGGTTGGGGTTGGCCATCGCGAAGACCATCGCGTCCTCGCTCATCCTGGCGAGCGCCTCCACCGGCAGCGCACGCGCGCCCGAGAGCCCGATCAACAGGTCTGCGCCGTCGATCACCTCCGCCGGGGAGCCGGCGCGACCCTCCCCGTTGGTGGTCTGCGTGTACCAGCGCTTGATCTCGCTCATGCTGCCGTCCAGATAGTCCTCGCGCTGTGCGTGAAGCGCTCCGCGGGAATCGGCGCCGATGATGTGGCGCACACCGGCGGCGAGCATGATCTTCGTGACCGCCACGCCGGCTGCGCCGAGGCCGATCACGAGCACGTTCAGGTCCTCGAGGCGCCGGCCCGTCAGCTTGACGGCGTTCAGCAGGGCGGCCATCACCACCACGGCGGTGCCGTGCTGGTCGTCGTGGAACACGGGAATATCGAGTTGCTCCTGCAGGCGCTCCTCGATCTCAAAACAGCGGGGAGCGGAGATGTCCTCGAGGTTGATCCCCCCGAACGCCGGGGCGATCAGCTTGACGGTCCGCACGATCTCCTCGGGGTCGGTCGTGTCCAGGCAGATCGGGAACGCGTCCACGCCGGCGAACTCCTTGAACAGGCACGCCTTGCCCTCCATCACCGGCATCGCCGCCGCGGGGCCGATGTCGCCGAGCCCCAGCACCGCCGTGCCGTCGGAGACGACGGCCACCGTGTTGCGCTTGATCGTGTATTGAAACGCCTTGTCGGGGTCGTCCTTGATCGCGGTGCACACGCGCGCCACCCCGGGGGTGTAGGCCATCGACAGGTCGTCTCGCGTCTTCAGCGGATGCTTGTTGTGCTGTTCGATCTTGCCGCCCACGTGCAGCAGGAACGTGCGGTCGGTCGTGTCGATCACCTCGGCTCCCGCGAGCTCGCCGATCGCCGCGAGGATGCGGTTCCAGTGTTCGCGGTTGGCGGCGTTGACCACGATGTCGCGGACGCTGTGGGCGGCGTCGGATTCGACGAGGTCCACGGCGATCACCATCCCGCCCTGCGCGCCGATCGCGTCGGTCACGCCGCCCAGCATGCCGTTGTCCTCGTCGATCTTCACGCGGATGGTCAGTCGATATTGGGCCGAGGGTGTGACGCTCAACGAATGCTCCTGGGTAGGGTGCCAGCCGCTGATCTTATTCAGTGGAACGCCGCGGCCCATCCACCACCCCGGCGAGGGCGGGCGCACACCCACCGGGGGGTCGCGACGGGCGCCGTGGATGGCACGCAACCGCGCCAAGACAGCGGCCAAATGCCGCTGTCAGCGGGAGACGGGCACTCGGGGCTCCCCGGCGCGTCATAGAGTGCCTTTGATGAGCTCCGCGGAGACCCAGCGGTTGTGAGCGTCAACGGCGCCCCGGGCGGCCAGCGCCGCCTGTTCCTGATCGACGGCCCGAGCCTCGTCTACCGGGCCTTCTACGCGCTGCCCGAGTCGATCGCCACCTCCACCGGGGTGCCGACCAACGCGATCTTCGGGTTCGCCTCGATGCTCGTGAAGATCATCAGCGACTACGGGGTGTGTCCCACGATTGTGGCGTGGGACGCCGGCACCTCCGGGCGCACCGAGGTGTTCCCAGAATACAAGGCCACCCGCCGCTCGCGGCCGGATCTGCTCAAGGCGCAGTGGCCGGCGATGGAACCGCTGGTCGAGGCGTTCGGCTATCGCAACGTCAAAATCGACGGCTACGAGGCCGACGACCTGATCGGCTCGCTGGCCGAGCGCTCCCGCCGGGCGCGGGTGCCGGTGATGATCGTCACCGGCGACCGGGACGTCTTCCAGCTCGTGGACGAGGAGGGGCTCGTGCGGGTGATGGCGACCGCGCGCGGCATCACCGAGACCAAGGTGTACGACCACGAGGCGGTCCTCGACCGCTACGGCATACCCCCGGAGCTGATCCCCGACTTCTACGGCCTGAAGGGCGACACCTCCGACAACATTCCCGGAGTCCCGGGGATCGGCGAGAAGACCGCCAGCGAACTGCTGCAGCGCTTCGGGACGCTGGAGGGCGTGCTCGCGAACATCCACCGGGTCGGCGGGACCAAGCGCAAGCAGAACCTGATCGAGCACACCCAGAACGCGCTGCTGTCCAAGTCGCTGGCGACCGTACAGCGCGACATCCAGATCGACTTCGACGCGACCGTCGAGGTGAGCGTCGAACCGGACCGCTCGCGGCTGCGCGAAGTTTTCCGCGAGTACGAGCTGCGCGATCCGCTGCGCCGACTCGAGGAGGCGTTCGGGGTCGATGAGCTGGCGGCCCCACCGCCCGACAGCGAGACGGACCTCACCGCACGGGTGCGGGTGGGCACGGTCGCGGACATCTCCAGGCTGACCGGCGAGGAGCTGACGGTCGCGGTCGCGGCCGCGACCATACCGGAGGGGGAGCTGTTCGTCGAAGGCGAGCAGTGGCGGTTCGCGGCCGCCGGGGACAACGAGGTTCTGGTGGGGGAGTGCCAAGGGCCGGCGGCGCTTCAGGCCGCGATCGGTGGCAGGGCGGTGATCGCACACGACGCCAAGGCGCTCGGCTCCGTCCCTGCGAACCTCGTTCACGACACGCTGCTCGGCGCTTACCTGCTGGAGCCGGCCAGACGTGGCTACCCGCTGGCCGAGCTGTGCGAAGAGCGCGGCATCACGAGCTCGCTGGAGGATCCGCTGGCCCGTCAGGCGCTGCTGACCGGGGCGCTCGCACACTGGCAGCGCGAGCAGATCGCAGACCGCGGTCTCGTCGCGCTGATGGAGGAGATCGAGCTGCCGCTCGTGGCCGTGCTGCGCGACATGGAGCTCGCCGGGGTGCGGTTGAACGTGCCGCGTCTGGCGGCGATCACCGAGCGGGTGCAGAACGAGATCGCGGCCCTGGAACGGGAGATCTTCACGCTCGCCGGCGAGGAGTTTCTGATCGCCTCCCCGCAGCAGCTGGGGGAGATCCTGTTCGAGCGTCTCGGCCTGTCGCGCAAGCGGCGCGGCAAGACCGGCTACTCGACCGACGCCAGGGTGCTGCAGGCGATCCGTACAGAGCACGAGATCATCCCGAAGATCGAGCGCTGGCGGGAGCTATCGACGCTGATCAAGACCTATCTGGACGTGCTGCCGCAGCTGGTCGATCAGCACTCGCGCATCCACACCACCTTCCTGCAGACCGTCGCCCAGACGGGGCGGCTGTCCTCGACCAACCCGAACATGCAGAACGTCCCGATCCGCACGCCGCTGGGGCGCGAGATACGCGGCTGCTTCGAGGCGCTCGACGAGCGGATCCTGATCTCCGCCGACTACTCTCAGATCGAGCTGCGGGTGCTCGCACACGCCGCCGATGAGCCCGTGCTGAAGGAGATCTTCACCCGCGGCGAGGACGTGCACACCGCGACCGCCTCGCAGGTGTTCGGGGTGGACCCCGCCGACATCGACCCGGGGATGCGCTCGAAGTCGAAGATGATCAACTACGGCATCGTCTACGGCCTCTCCGACTATGGCCTGGCGGATCGGCTGAACATCCAGCGCGAGGAGGCCAAGGAGTTCATCGACGCCTACCTGGCCCGTTTCGCGAAGGTCGCGCAGTTCATAAAAGACACGATCGAGCGGGCCACCGACGAGGGGCACGTGACGACGCTGTGGGGTCGCCGCCGCCAGATCCCGGAGCTGCGGGCCCGCAACTACCAGGTCCGTACGCTCGGGGAGCGCCTGGCGGTCAACACCGTGATCCAGGGGACCGCGGCCGACATTATCAAGCTCGCGATGGTCCGCTGCCACGCCGCGCTGCGCGACAGCGGCCTCGAGACCGAGCAGATCCTCACGATCCACGACGAGCTGCTGTTCGAGGGCCCGCCCGCGGAGGTCGATGTCGCGCGTGAGCTGATCGAGCGCGAAATGGTGGGTGTGTGGGAGCACGACCCGCCGATGGCCGTCGATGTCGGCGTCGGGCGCAACTGGCTCGAGGCCAAGTGAACCGCACCCTCGCCGTTGTGCTGGGGGCGGCGGCCGGCTGCCTGGTCGGTATGCAGGCTCCCATCAACTCGCGGCTGGGGCACTCCATCGGTGACGTGCAGGCGGCGGCGTTCTCGTTTCTGGCCGGCACAGTGGTGCTGGTGACGATCGCCGCGTTCGCGCGCGGGGGGCTGGGCCAGATAGCGCACGTCGGCAGGGCGCCGTGGTGGGCGCTGGTCGGCGGTCTGCTGGGAGCGGTATATGTGACGGTCGCGCTGGTCGCGGTGCGCACCCTCGGCGCGGGCGGCATCACCGCCGCGGTGATCTCCGGCAACCTCGTGATGGCTGTCGTGATCGACCGCTTCGGGCTGTTCGGGGTGCAACGCCAGCCGATCGGCATGACGCGACTGGTCGGGCTGGTGCTGCTGATCGCAGGCGTCGCGTTGGTCGTGCGACGTTAGGACTAGTTACTTAGCTAGTTGATGCTAGAATGGTCGGCATGTCGATCAGCGTGGGTATGCACGAGGCCAAGACGACTCTCTCTCGACTTGTGGACGCTGCGCAGTCCGGCGAGGAGGTCGTGATAACACGCCGGGGCAAGCCCGTTGTGACGCTGAAGCCTGTGGCTGGCATGCTGCCTCGTCGTGAGCTGTGGGGTCTGTTCGAGGGTCAGATCGAGATGGCTGACGATTTCGACGAGTTGCCCGACGACATCGCCAGGGCATTTGGCATGATCGATTGAAGCTACTCCTCGATACTCATGCAGCGCTGTGGCTGCTTTCAAAGGACAAGCGCATGCCGTTGTCCGCCCGCTCGCTCGTGTTCGATGAGAGCGTGGACTGTTTTCTCAGCGCCGCATCGGTATGGGAGGTCGCCATCAAGCGAAGTGTGGGCAAGTTGAAGTCTGTTGCCGACTTCCATGTTCACTTGGAGCGGCACGGCGTCGCAGGTCTTCCTGTCTATGACCGTCACGCTGCGCTGGTGGCCGATCTGCCCTTCCATAACCGCGACCCGTTCGACCGGCTGCTGGTTGCGCAGGCTCAATCCGAGGGTATGACGATACTCAGCAAAGACGAGATTTTGCGCGCTTACGATGTGCCCGTAGTCTGGTAGCTCCTTACCTGCTCGTATGCAGACCCCAGCAGGTGTATCCCCTGCTCGATCGCCGGCTCGGCGAGGTTTCCGTAGCCGAGCACCAGGCCCGGCGGCCCGCTAGGCGTGAAGCGATGCCACGAGAGTCCCTCCATGCCCACTCCCAGCGCCCCGGCCGCGCGCAGCAGGCGCGCCTCATCTATCTCCTCGGGCAGCTCGACCAGCTCGAAGAGGCCGGCGGCCCCGGGGCTTGCGACACGGGCGTCGGGCAGCCACCGCGCGAGTGCGTCGAGCAGCGCCTCACGGCGATGCTGATAGTGCAGTCGCATGCGTCGCATATGCCGGTCGAGTTCTCCCCTGAGGATGAAGTCGCACAGCGCCAACTGCCCGATCACCTCCGAGCCGCCGTCGTCGATCGCCTTGGCAGCGGTCAGCTCCCACGCCAACCACGATGGCATCAGCAGCCAGCCGAGCCGCATGCCCGGCGCCAGTCGCTTGCTCGCGGAACCGATGTAGGCGACGTGCTCGGGCGCCAGCCCCTGCAATGCGCCAACGGCCACGCGGTCGTAGCGATACTCCGCGTCGTAGTCGTCCTCGATGATCAATCGCTCCTCGCCGGCCCACTCGATCAGGGCGGCACGCCGCTCCGGGCCAAGCACCACACCGGTTGGGAACTGATGCGCCGAGGTCACGAGCACCGCCGCCGCGTCTGTGCGCGCAAGCTCCTCGACGCGCAGCCCGTGCTCGTCAACGCCCACCGGCACGACCTGCATGCCGGTGTTCTCGACGATCAGGCGGTGCACGTGCCAGCCGGGGTTCTCCAACGCCACACGCTCCACGCCGCGAGCGTGCAGGTTGCGGCAGATGAGGGTGAAAGCCTGCATGAAGCCGGTGCACACAAGCGTGTACTCGGGATCGGCGTCGGCGCCGCGAACGCGGCCCAGATAGCCGGCGAGCGCTTCGCGCAGCTCTGGGGCACCGCGTGGATCGCCGTAACCGACGGACGCCAGCGGCGAGTCGCGCAGCGCCGTGCGCAACGAGCGCAGCCACGCCTCGCGCGGGAACGCCGCGAGGTCTGGCAGACCGGGGTGGAAGTGGTAGGGGAAGCTCTCCAGAAGCGAACGGGCCGGCGTCCGTGGGCTGACGGTGCGCACGGCCCGAGCGACGCGCACGGGTGCACCCTGGTGCATCGCCAGGTACCCCTCGGCGGCGAGCTGCCCGTAGGCCTCGGTGACGACACCGCGGGAGACCCCCAATTCCTGGGCGAGCGCTCTGGTGGAGGGCAGTCGCGTGTCGCTGGCGAGCTGGCCGCAGCGAATCAGCTCACGCAGCGCCCGCTCGATCTGCTCGTGCAGGGGAAGCTCGCTCGCCCGGTCGATCTCCAAGAGCAGCCCGGGCCCCACATGCGAATCAACTGGTCCTGTTGAGCTATTCATAACTGGAACTGTAAAGCAGGCCAGTGTGGGTCTACCTTGAACCATGTAATCGCCATCAGCTCCTCGCCGGCACGCAACGGCGCCGGCCTTCCAAATGGAGGCACAGACAATGAGCCACACCAACGGCAACTCATCTAAGGGAATCACGATCGTGGGAGCCGGGATCGCGGGACTCACCGCCGCGATCGCCTGCGCGGAAGAGGGCGCGAGCGTGACGCTGCTGGAGGCACACGACCAGCTGGGCGGGCGGGCACGCAGCACCGACGGCCCATACAAGGCCAATCTCGGACCTCACGCCATGTATCACGGCGGTTTCTGGGACTGGCTGGAAAGCGCGAGATCCTGCCGGCCAACGCGACGCCTCGCCTGACCGGAGCGCGCCTGCGCATCGACGGCGTCCTGCGCCGCACCGCGCCGCTGGCCGTGCTCCCTGGAGTCCTGCGCCTCCGCGGGCGCGAAGCCCCTGTGGACGTCGACTTCCGCACGTGGGCGGCGAGTCACACCGACGAGCGCACCGCCGCGCTGCTGTCATCCGCCTGCGGCGTGTTCACCTTCTACCACGACCCTGGCGAGCTGTCGGCCGCATTCACATGGCCGCGCGCCGTACGGCTGCTGCTGTCGCTGCCGACGCCCGTCCGTTACCCCGTCGGCGGCTGGAGCACCCTCGTGGACTCACTCGAGCGCCGCGTGCGCCAGCTCGGCGTGGACGTGCAGACGGGCAGCCGCGTGGATGAGCTGCCCGCACCACCGGTGATCATCGCCACCGAGCTGGGCCAGGCGCGTGCGCTGCTCGGCGACGACAGCGTTAGCTGGAAGAGCGGCAACACCGTATGCGTCGATCTCGGCGTACGCCAACGCCGCGGTGATCCGGCGGTCGTCTCCGACATGGACGAGTCCGGCTGGATCGGGCGCTACTCGACCACCAACCCCTCGATAGCCCCTGCCGGCGAGGAGCTGATCCAGGCACAGATGCCGATCCGCCCGGGCGAGAGCACAGAGCAGACCGCGCTGCGCTTGGAGCGTCTGCTGGACACGGGCCTCGAGGACTGGCGCGAGCGCGAGACGTGGCGTCGACGCCAGGTGATGGACGCGCGCAGCGGTGCGCTGGACATGCCGGGAACGACCTGGCGCGACCGGCCGGCGGTCGATCGCGGCGACGGCGTGTTCCTCGCCGGAGACATGATCGCCGCTCCGGGACTGTTGGCCGAGGTCTCGTGGGCCAGCGCCATCGAGGCCAGCCAGCTCGCGCTGCAAGCGCTCGCCACAACTAAGCCGCGCCTGCGCAAGGTGGCGTGAGCGCCGCGCGTCCCGGCGCCCGCCCGCGCCCCGGGCGCCGACTGCCGGCGGCGGTGTTCAACGCGCGGATCACCGCCCGGCTGACGCCGCGCAGCGCAAGCGCGGTGGTGGCCCTGCCGCGCAACGGCTCGATCCCCGAGCTGCGCGACTGCAAGCGCACACTGTTGGTCACCTACCGCCGCGACGGCACGCCGGTGCCCACGCCGGTGTGGGCGGCCCAAGCCGACGGCCGCTTCTACGTGCGCACCGACCGCACCGCCGGCAAGGTCAAGCGCCTGCGCAACGACCCGCGTCTGCTGGTGGCGCCATGCACCAAACGTGGCAGCCCGCTCGGCGCCCCGCTGGAGGCGACCGCCCGGCTGCTGCCGGCGGAGGACGAGCCGCTCGCCGAGCGGACACTCGCCGCCCGCTACGGTCGCGGTCGCGCGCTGTTCGAGTGGGCGATGGACGTCCTGCGCGTGGACATGGGCTACCTGGAGATCACGCCGGCGGCATGGGGAGAGATTGCTCGAATCTGATTTATCCGATATCATGTTGGTATGCGTCGCATGAGCGCAACCGAGGTGGCCCGCAACTTCTCGACGGTGATCAACAGCGTGGGTGAGGGCGAGCAGATCGAAATCGTCCGCAACGGCGCGCCGGTCGCTGAGTTGCGCCCGCCATCACGCCCGCGCAGGCTTCAGGGCGATGCCTGGAGGGAATTCGTTGCCGCCCTGCCCCCGGTCGATGACGAGTTCGCGCGGGATTTGAGGGAGGCCCGCGAGAGCTTTGGGCCGCCTGTGGGCAGGTGGCCGGCTTCCTGATCGACACATCCGTGCTCGTGGATGCCGAGCTGGGTCGCGGCGCGCTCGAGCGTGTGCCAGAGGACGATCAACACGCGATCAGCGTGGTCACAGTCAGCGAGCTGCTTCATGGCCTGCATCGTGCCGTCGAAGGCGCGCGCCGAGCGTTGCGCCATGCGTTCGTGGAGCGGGTCCTCGCCGAGTTGGAGACGATCCCAGTCAGCACCGAGGTTGCGCGCTCGCATGCCGAGATCTGGGCGCAACTCGAGACGGCAGGCGAACTCATCGGCGCGCACGACCTGTGGATCGCCGCCACTGCGCTCACTCACGACATGTCGATCGCAACCACAAACGTGCGCGAGTTCGAGCGCGTACCCGGGCTACGCGTTCTCGCACTGTGAGGATGGCGCTCAGGACGCGGTGGCCGCAGGCATGCGCACGGCCCGCTGAGCGCTCGGCCGTCCGCCTGCATCGACAAACGACGGCGGCGCGATCCGCATGTAGTGCTCAAAGGCCCAGTCGCTGATGCTGCGGTGAGCCAGGCCCCGCGCCATCGCGCTGACCGCGCGGGTCGTCGTCAGGCGCCCGATCGCCCGCTGGCTGCGCAACAGCCAACGGAACTTCCACTCGTGCGATGCGGAGAACGCGCCGTAGTTGACGAGCGCCCGCTCGCGCGTGGAGCGGCCCCCGAGCACCGCGCGCAGCTCACGCCCGCAGGCCAACCCGAAATACAAGGCCGTGCGAATCCCCTCAGCCGTCAACGGCAGACAGTGCCCGGCCGAGTCCCCCACGAAGAAGATCCCGTCCTCGGTGGCAGGGCGCAGTCGATGCGGGATCCAGTTGCCCTGGTAGCCCACCGGCTGCAGATCCCAATCGCAGGCCAGGCGCACCGTCGGCTCCTTGACGTGATGCGAGGGCCAGAACGAACCGACCCCGACCCGTATCTCATCGCCCGCGGGGAAGCTCCACGAATAGCCGGCCCTCACATAGCAAGGGTCGATCCACAGCTCCATCTCCTCGCCGCTGCCGTGGGGGTGGACCTCGAGGCCCCGCGAAAGACGCGCGTTCGGCGGCTGGATCGCGGTGGCGTTGGACAGCACCCGCCGCCAGCCCAGCCCATCCACGACCAGGGGGGCGCGCAGCTCGCCGCGGTCGGTGTGCACCGTAAAGCCGTCGCGGCCCGTGATTGTGGCGGTCTCGAACTCCACGTTTGACTGCTCGTACAGCAGCGCGCACAGCTCGCGGTAGTCGAAAGTCGAGAAGGTCCACGGCAGCCGCCAGCGGGTGCTCACCCCGGGGGTGTGAACGGTCAACTCATCAAAGGTCTGGCGCAGCGAGCCCCCCAGGTCCAGCGCGTCCAGCCAGGAGGTGGGGATGCCGCAGGCCGAGGTCTGCCGCTCGCCTATCTCGTAGCGGTCGATCATCAGCACCCGAGCGCCGCAGCGGGACAGTTCGCGGGCGACCGCGAGGCCCGCGAAGCTCGCACCGCAGATCAGCACATCGCAGTCACGCTCCAGGCGGGTGCGCTCAGCACCCCGCTTTGTCGCACGGGTCGGCATCTGCTTTCAAATCATAGGTGCGCCGTGCGCCAAGGGTCCTCGCGCGCTCTGCGCTACGCTTCGCTCGTGCAAACTCTGATGGAGAACTCCGGGGCCCAGGTCGTCGAGGGAACGAATGGGCTGGTGCTGACGCTCGACGGCCAGCTGATCCCCAACTATGACGCGACACTGCGCCCCTTCGAGGAGGGGGAGGTCGTCACCGGCCACGTCGTCCGCATCGACAAGGACGAGGTGCTGGTGGACATCGGCTACAAGTCCGAGGGCGTCATACCAGCCAGCGAGCTGTCGATCCGCAAGTCGGTGGATCCGCATGAGGAGGTCGCGCTCGGCGAGGAGGTCAACGCGATGGTCCTCACCAAGGAGGACCAGGACGGACGCCTGATCATGTCCAAGAAGCGCGCCCGCTTCGAGAAGGCGTGGCGGCGCATCGAGCTGGCTGCCGAGTCTGGACAGCCGGTCGAGGGGACCGTCATCGAGGTCGTCAAGGGCGGTCTGATCATCGATCTTGGAGTGCGCGGCTTCCTGCCCGCCTCGCTCGTGGACATCCGCCGCGTGCCGAATCTCGACGAGTACATGGGCACCAAGATCGAGACGAAGGTGATCGAGCTCAACCGCTCGCGCAACAACGTCGTGCTCTCGCGCCGGGCGGTGCTCGAGGAGGAGCGCAAGGAGGTGCGCCAGCAGATCCTCGACCGTCTGCAGCCGGGTTTGGTGGTCGAGGGGCAGATCTCCAACATCGTGGACTTCGGCGCGTTCGTCGATCTCGACGGCATCGACGGCCTGATCCACATCTCCGAGCTCTCCTGGTCGCACGTGAACCACCCTTCAGAGATCTTGAACATCGGGGACACCGTGCAGGTCAAGGTGCTCGACATCGACCGTGACCGCCAGCGCATCTCGCTGGGTCTCAAGCAGACCCAGGAAGACCCCTGGCAGCGCATCGTCAACACCTACAACATCGGTGACGAGCTCGCCGGCAAGGTCACCAAGGTCGTCACTTTCGGTGCATTCGTGGAGATCCTCGACGGGGTCGAGGGGCTGGTGCACATCTCCGAGCTGGCGCCTCACCACGTCGAAAGCCCGCGGGAGATCGTCCACCCGGGGGACGAGATACGCGTGAGAATCCTGGAGATCGACTCCGAGCGCAGGCGCCTCTCGCTGTCGGCCAAGCGCGTGGAGGACCAGATCCTGCCGCTGAACGAGCGTCCATTGGAGGAGACGACAGACGACGGAGAGCCATCCGAGGCAGCCGCCTTCGTCGAGGTCGAGCAGGAGCAGGCACTGGAGGGCTCCCAGAACGGCACGGCACCCGTCGAGCAGAGCGACGAGCAGGCCGAGGAGCAGCAGCCGCAGGCCGAGAGCGCTCCGGCGGAGCCAATCGCGGAGGTCGCAGAGCAGGATCCCGCCGCCGACACCGCCGATCCCGAGCCGCAGGCTGAGGATTCGGCACAGACCGACGCACCGGCGGCAGCGGAGTCTCAGCCGGACGATGCCGCCGAGGCCGATCCAGCCGAGGCCGATCCCGCGCCCGAGGCATAGGACCGAAAGAGTCCTGAGCGACCCGCCGAACCTCAGGCCGCCGATCCCGTTCGTCGGGCTGACCGGCGGCATGGGAGCAGGCAAGTCCACGGCGCTCGAGATCCTTGGGCGGCTGGGGGCGGCCACCATCTCCAGTGACGAGGTGGTGCACGAGCTTTATCGCGGCGAGCGGGTGCGCAGCGCAGCGGTCGAGCGCTTCGGTCCAGAGGTCGCCCCCGGCGGGGTGATCGACCGCTCACAGATCGCTCGACGCGCGTTTGCGGACCCGCGAGAGCGGGCGTGGCTGGAGGGTCTGCTGTGGCCTCTGGTCGGCGAGCGAATTGGCCAGTGGCTGGAGCAGGCGCGCGCTCAAACCCCTCCGCCGAAAGCGGCGGTGGTGGAGGTCCCGCTGCTGTTCGAGGCCGGCCTGCAGGAGCTCTATGACGCCACGATCGCGGTCGTGGCCAGCGAGCCCATACGTCTGGGGCGCGCGACGGGGCGCGGACACGAGCTCACCGACGAGCGGGCCGCCCGACAGCTCCCGCAGGCGGAGAAGGCCGCCCGCGCGACGTTCACGGTCCACAACGACGGAAGCGAAAGCGAGCTTCAGGAGCGTCTGGCGCAGATCCTGCAAGAGCTCTCCGGTGCCCGCCAGCCGGCCTGAGCGCCGCATGGGCCGAGGCGGTGTCGCCCCTGCATGAGAAGCTAAGAGAAATGAACGCCGACCCGGCATACAGCGCCGCCCGACGGAGGTCCTCCAGCGGAAGGGCAGCTCCGCCGCGCGTCACCCCACGCCGCGGCAGAGGCCTAATCACGCTTGCGGCGATCGCGCTTCTGGCGCTGTCGTTGCGGTGGATCGCGCCGCTGTTGGATCCCGGGGTTGGTCATCTCGGGCTGCCGCTAGCGGACGTGGGCGTGATCCGCGAACAGGCGGCGGCCAAGCACCTGGATCCGGCGCTGATCGCGGCGGTCATCTACGCGGAGAGCAAGTTCGAACCGCGTCCCTCGGCGGCCGGCGCCGAGGGGTTGATGCAGATCCTGCCCTCGACCGCGAACTACCTGGCCCATCTCTCCGGCGGCGTGCGCTTCACGACCAACGACCTGGCGACACCGTCGATCAACGTGGCATACGGCAGCTACTACCTGCGCTATCTGCTGGATCACTACGAAGGCGATGAGATGCTCGCCATCGCCGCCTACAACGCCGGCCTGAGCAACGTTAACCGTTGGCTGCAAAGCGCACGCGCCCAGGGCCGCGAGCTGAAGGCCGACGAAATCCCGTTCCCGGAGACCCGCGCCTACGTGCAGCGGGTGCTGGTCGCGCAGAGCGCCTACCGTGCCGCCTACCCGCGCCAGCTCGGCTTGGAATAGCGCGAATCCTCGGGAGCGGAAATCGATGGGTGCGCCAGACGCTAGCGAGCAGCTCATCCGGCCGGTCGGCGCGGAGGACCTGGAGGCGATCGCCTCCATCTACGCGCACTACGTCACCGACACCTTCGTGACGTTTCAGACCAGCGTGCCGACGCTCGAGCACTGGCTGGCAAAGTGGCGCTCGGCTCTGGCCTCCAATCACCCGTGGCTCATCAGCGAACGGCCGGGGGAGATATGCGGCTACGCCACCACCTCGACCTTCAACCCCAAGCCGGCGTATGACCCGACCGTCGAAACGTCCATCTACCTGCACCCCGAGCGCGTCGGAGAAGGACTCGGCCGTGGGCTGTACGAGCAGCTGTTGCGGGAGGCGTCCGAGCGCTCCTTTCACTTGGCGGTCGCCGGCATAGCCCTGCCCAACGACCGGTCGGTGGCGCTGCACGAGTCGCTTGGCTTCCGGAAGGTCGGGGTCTTCGAGCAGGTTGGCTACAAGCTCTCGGGCTGGCGCGACGTGGGCTGGTGGCAGCGGCTTCTCTGACGCTGACGCTAACGTAGAGCCCTCCTTCGTCTATGCCTCCCTTTCGTCTCGACAGCGCCTTCACCCCAACCGCCGACCAGCCGGGCGCGATCGCGTCCCTGGCCGAGGGCGTGCAGGCCGGCGAGCGCTTCCAGACGCTGCTGGGAGCCACCGGCACCGGCAAGACGATGACGATGGCGGGCGTGATCGCCGAGGTGCAGCGCCCGGCGCTCGTGATCGCGCACAACAAGACGCTGGCGGCGCAGCTGTGCAACGAGTTCCGCACGTTCTTCCCCGAGAACGCGGTCGAGTACTTCGTCTCCTACTACGACTACTACCAGCCCGAGGCGTACGTACCCAGCCGCGACCTGTACATAGAGAAGGACTCGGCGATCAACCAGGAGGTTGACCGCCTGCGCCACGCCGCCACCGCGGCGGTGTTCGCCAGACGCGACGTGATCGTGGTCGCGTCGGTGTCGTGCATCTACGGCCTGGGCTCCCCGGAGGTGTACGAGATGAACATGCAGATCCTGCGCCGCGGCGAGGAGATCGACCGCGACAAGCTGCTGGCAAAGCTCGTCTCGATCCAGTACACCCGCAACGACACGGTCCTTTCACGCGGCACGTTCCGGGTGCGCGGAGAGACACTCGAGGTGTTCCCGGCGTACGCCCAGAGCGCCTTCCGGGCGAGGATGTTCGGCGACGAAGTCGAGCGGCTGCAGCACTTCGATCCGCTCACCGGGGAGCTGATCGAGGACGACCTCGAGCACGTGGCGATCTGGCCGGCGACCCACTACAACGTCAGGGAGGGAACCGTCGAGTCCGCCGTCGCGCAGATAGCCGCGGAGCTGAACGAGCGCTGCGAGAAGCTCGAGTCCGAAGGGAAGCTGCTCGAGTCACATCGGCTGCGCCAGCGCACCCAGTACGACATGGAGATGCTGCGCGAGATGGGGTTCTGCTCGGGGATCGAGAACTATTCGCGGATCCTCGACGGCCGCCAGCCGGGCGAGCGACCCTTCTGTCTGATCGACTACTTCCCGAAGGATTTCGTCTGCTTCATCGACGAGTCCCACCAGACCGTGCCGCAGATCGGCGGCATGTTCGAGGGGGACCGTTCGCGCAAGCAGACACTCATCGATTACGGCTTCAGGCTCCCCAGCGCGCTCGACAACCGTCCCCAGACCTTCGAGGAGTTCCTGTCGATCACCCCGCAGCTGCTGTTCGTGTCCGCCACCCCCGGCGGGTACGAGCGCACTCGCTCCGGGCGTGTGGTCGAGCAGATCGTGCGCCCCACCGGGATCGTCGATCCCGAGGTGCACGTGCGCGCCACCCGCAACCAGATCGACGATCTGATGAACGAGATCAGAACGCGCGTGAACAGCGAGGAGCGGGTGCTGGTCACCACCCTGACGAAGAAGATGAGCGAGGATCTCTCCCAGTACCTGCTGGAGATGGGCTTCAAGGTGCGCTATCTGCACTCGGAGATCGACACGCTGGAGCGCATCCAGATCATCCGCGATCTGCGTCTGGGCGAGTACGACGTGCTGGTGGGGGTCAACCTGCTGCGGGAGGGCCTTGATCTGCCGGAGGTCTCGCTGGTGGCGATCCTCGACGCCGACAAGGAGGGTTTCCTGCGCGGCGAGACGTCGCTGATCCAGACGATCGGCCGGGCCGCCCGCAACGTGAAGGGCACCGTGTTGATGTATGCCGACAAGGAGACCAAGGCGATGCGCGCCGCGATCTCCGAGACCGACCGCCGCCGCGAGATCCAGCTCGCCTACAACGAACAGCACGGCATCACCGCGTCGAGCATCGTCAAGGGGATCTCCGACATCGCGGAGTTCCTGCAATCGGAGTCCAAGGTGCCGCGTGGCCGGCGCTCCTCCCGCAGGCGCTCCAAGAGCAAGGAAGTGTCCGGGCACGAGCTGGAGCGGCTCATCGTCGAACTGGAGGAGGAGATGAGCGCCGCCGCCGAGGACCTGCGGTTCGAGTACGCCGCCCAGCTGCGCGACGAGATCAGAGAGCTGCGACGGGACCTGCGCGAGATCGAGCGCAACCAGGCGCCGGCCGGCGAACCGCTCTAGAAGACCGCCTCGCTAGGGAAGCGGCGGTCACAGTGGTGTCGTTCGCTACCCTTCCACCCGCGGGCACCAACACGACAGAAGTAGACATCGGAGCACGGCTTGCCGCTGGATCGCCAGAGCATCGAAAAGCGTGACTTTCCCATCGCCAGGAGGGGGTATGACCCGGCTGCGGTGGACGCACATCTGCGGGCGCTGGCGGTGGAAGTCGAAGAGCTCCGGCGCACTCTCTCAGAAGGCCGCGGCGAATCGCTGGCGGCGACGGCGGGCTCGCAGGTGGCGAGCATCCTGCAGGCCGCGGAGACAACGGCCGCGGAAATCGAGCGCCAGGCCAGCACCGAGGCGCACGCCGTGCGAGAGCAGGCCAACGCCGAGGCGCTGCACACCCGTGAGCAGGCCATAGGCCAGGCCCGTGCCCACGTCCAGAGCGTCTCGCAGGCCACCGCCAAGCTGCTCGGCCGCGTGCAGTCGATGGACGGGGAGATGAGCTCCCTGGTCGACAGGGTGCGCTCGAGCGCCGATCGTCTCTCCGGCGAACTGGCGTCAGTGGAGAGCAACGTCGGCGCGCTGTATGACACGGCCGCCCGTCAAACACCGCCGCCGCTAGCGCCGGTTGAGCCCGAGCCGTCTCTCGAATTCATCGATGAACGCCCCGAGATGGAGGAGCCTGCCGAACAGGTCACCGACAGCGGCGACTTGGATGGGGCACGTCTGGTGGCCCTGAACATGGCGCTGAACGGTGAGTCCCGCGAGGACACCGACAGCTTCCTGATGCAGAACTTCCAGTTGAGCGATCGCCAGCAGCTGCTCGATGAAGTCTACGCCGCTATCGAGGGATAGACACAGGCCCGAGCATCACAGGAGTGGCTCAGGGCGCCAGCAGACGCGTCTGGATGGCGTCGGCCGCGGTATGGGCTCCGGTGGCGGCGAACGCGTCGGCGATCCGGCGTGCGCCGTCGGTGAGAGCGATGGCCTCGTTGACCTTGTTCCGGAGACGGTCTGGGTTCAGACGGCTGGCGGGCAGTCGCGTCCCGGCTTTCGCTATCTCGACACGCCGTGCGACCTCCAGTTGATCGCGGCCGAATGGGACCACGCACACCGGCACTCCGTGGGCAAGCGCCTTCTGCGTTGAGCCCATGCCGCCGTGGGTGACCGCGCAGGCGGCGCGCTCGAGCACCATCCCGTGGGGGACGAAGCGCTCAACGTGCGCGTTGGTCGGGATCTGGAGGCTCGATGGGTCACCGACGGGCAGGGTCGCCACGAGTGGATGGGCTCCTCGGCGAGCGCCTGCAGCGCGACCTGTACCAGCCGCCCGTCGTTCTGGAACTCCGTGGAGGTGTTCACCAGCACGATCGGCCGTGTGATCTGATCGAGCCATCGCGGCGGGTCGGCGGGTGGGTCCCACGCGCACGGGCCGATCATCACCACGTTCTCGGGCCAGTCACGGCGCGGGTACTCGAACGGCTCGGCGGTCATGTAGAGCAATAGCGGGGCGCTGCCGAACCATTCCTCCGCGGCGTTGACGGGTGTCAGCCCGATCCGCTCGCGGATACCGTTCACCGCCGGCCGCAGCTGCCTTTCCATCGCGCCCAGCACGAGCAGGCGCACGAGCCCGTCGCGCACACGGCCGAGCGGCCCGCGAGCGGGCGCGAATCCCGGGCCGTAGGGCGGCGCGTCGCTCGAGCGCAACGGCAGTGGGTAGGGACAGAACGCCGCCCACGATCCACTCCACGCCTCGGCAGCCATCAGGCTTCCCCAGCAGTTGAAATCGACAAGCACCACATCAGGGTCTGTGTCGGCTATCGCCTGGGTCAGATCGGGTGCGTCGTGCTCGGCACGGGCGCAGAAAACCTGCACGTTCAAGCGCAGCGACTCGCGCGGGTTACGTGTCCGCCAGTCCTCGTGCTCTATTGCCTCTATCCGTGGGTCGATAGACTCTGCGTCAAAGCCGCGCGAGCGCATCAGCGTCACCTGCGAGGCGAGCGTGCGCAACACGATCTCGTGTCCACGTCGATGGAGCTCATCCAGGATCGGGGTGAGCGGGAACAGGTGGCTGCGTGCCGGGGAGGTGTAGGCCAGGACGCGTGCCATCACGATGCCTCCAGGATCGGGCTCAGAAGCTCGAGCATCGCGATCTCTGTCTGACGGCGGCTGAGGCCCGCGTCGCGACGCAGTAGCTTCCAGGTATACACGTCGCACACTGCCGTCAGCTGGGCCAGGCGCCGATCTCGCTCGACGCCTTCATAGCCGGTCAGGGCGGGAGCAAACACGCGGCCACACCACTCGCGATGAAGAGCGCGGCCGCGGTCGGCGATCAAGGCCAAGCTCTGGACCCGCCGCTCTTCGGCAAGCACGCCGAGCATGCGATCGCCGGTCGCCTCGTAACTGTCCAAGAGAACGCGGACGGCCGCGCCCGCGTCTCCAATCGGTGCCCGGTCACGTTCGCGGCCAACTCTTTCGGTCTCGCGATCCAGCGCGGCGGCGAACAGGCCCTCCCTGCCGCCGAAGCGACGAATCACCGTACGCACAGTCACATCGGCGCGTCGGGCTACCTCCTCCAGCGAGACCTGCTCGCCATCGCGCTCCCAGAAAGCCTCGACGGTCGCGTCGAGTATGCGCTGCCCCGTGGTCTCTGCAGCGACGGCACGAGCGCTCATGCGATAGGCGCGTGTGCGTGGAGTCGCCATATTCATGTCATTTATCATGACATAAAATATGGATGTCTGCTCCTCGGATAACCGTGCCGCCAGCGGGGAGGTGTCGGCGACGCGCGGCGCCGGATGATCAAATCAGGGCTTGGGCTGGCTCTACTGAAAGGTTTCGAGTCGTCTCAGGGCCAACTCGAGCACCTCCGCGCGGCTGCGCGCGCCGTGATCGGCGGCCATGAAGTGGTTGCCGATGAACAGCGAGAGGGCGAGCATGCAGCGAGCCTCGACGTCGTCCTCCTCGGGGCAGAAGGCGCCGAACAGCGAGCGCAAGTAGTCCATGCGCCGGTTATCGACGCGCCGCAGGCGCGCGGCCACCGCTCGCTCGCGCCGGGCCCAGTCGCGAACCGCGAGGTCGGTCTTCAGCAGGCCCCGAGTCTCGCTGGAGGTGGCGAGCTCGAACAGTCGCCGCAACTTGGCCCTGGCGTCGCCGCCCCCGCTCTCGATGCGCTCGATGACGTCGTCGATGCTCACCCGCTCCCATGCGTCGAGCATCTCCTCTAGCAGCGCGCCGCGGTCTTCGAAGTGCCAGTAGAAGCCGCCCTTGCTGACGCCGAGTGCCTGGGCCAGCGGCTCGATCCGGACGGCATCGGGGCCACCGGCCGCAAGGGCTTGCAGCCCCTCTTCGATCCACTTGCTGCGAGGCGTGCGGGTGGGAGGTGCCATCACCTATCTCTATCGCATCTCTCGCGGAATTGACACCGCAACCGATAACGCCTAACCTCCATCTATACGCAACCGTATGGATGGAGGTTATGAATGAGACCTACGGACACAGCGCACACCTCCAGGCCCGGGCGGATCCCCGAGCCGCGGCGCGCCCGCGTGAGGAGCCACACCATATCGACCGTCCACTGGCAGCGCGAGGTCCCTGAGGCGATCCGCTCCCTCCATACACTGGCGCGCTCGGACTACGCCGACATCGTCATCACGACGGTGAGCCAGACCCCGAGCAGAACACCCGAGCAGTGGATCCGTACCGCGTTGAGCGGCCTGCCGCGTGGCCTGCTCCTGTTCGTCCCATTCGTCCAGCGTGTGGTCCTGGGTCTTCGTCTGGAGTTGCGACCTTCGCCGGATCACGTGCTTGGCTGGAAGATCGCCGATCGCGGCGAGAACTGGATCAGGATCGAGGCGGCGTCGTGGTTTTTGACCGGCCACGTCATCGTGCACGTCGATCATGGCCGACTCTCCTTTGCGTCGTTCGTTCGCTACGACCACCGCGTGGCGGCACTCGTCTGGCCACCGGTGTCGATGATCCATCGCCAAGTGGCTCTCGCTCTGATGCGCAGCGCCGCGAAGGCGCGATGATCGATGGTGGGAGGTTCACCCATGAGGCTTCCGGACACCGCTCACAGCTCGAGGCCCTGGCGGATCCATGAGTTCACGCCCGATTTCCTGCTCGAGGACGTGTGGGCGCTGCCGACGCCGGGCGGCCCGGAGGACTTCCGTCGGCTCGTTGAGCAGATCGCCAAAGGCAGCTCCTCGCAGGGCTCCCGCGCCGCCCGCACGCTCTGGGCTATCCGGTGGAGGGTCGGGGAGCTGCTCGGCCTGGATGGGCCGGATGCCGGCCTCGCCTCCAGGGTGTCCACGCTCCGCGATCGGCTGCCGGTGGATCTGCGCGAGGGCCCATCCGGCCCGGACTTCGACGAGCTGCCCTTCGTCTCGCTTTACCTGCTCGAGGACGAGTGGGCCGCGGAGATCGCCAACCGGACCATGCACGGGGTCATGCACATTGGCTGGGTGCCGGACGGGACGGGCGGCTACCGCGGCCAGATGGCCGTTCTGGTGAAGCGAAACGGGCTGCTCGGGACTGCCTACATGGCGGCCATCAGGCCGTTCCGCCACCTGATCGTATACCCGCAGATGATGCGAGCCCTCGAGCGGGAGTGGTGGGAGCGAGCGGGCGATCCGACACTCCACGCAGGCGTAGCTCAGGGATCGTGACGCCGAGGAACCCCAAGCCGGCCGCGGTGGCCGCATGGCATGCGGTGGTCGGCTCAAGCGATCCAGCCCAGCTCGCCGACCTGCTGGCGGAGGAGGTCGTTTTCCGCTCACCGGCGGTCTTTTCCCCCCAGCAGGGCAAGCGACTGACCACCGCCTACCTACAGGCGGCGATTGTCGTGCTCGGACCGACACTGCGCTACGTCGAGGAGTGGTACGGCGATCGCAGCGCGGTGCTGGAGTTCCAGGCCGAGCTCGGCGAGACGTTCGTGCAGGGAGTCAACATGCTGCGCTGGAACGACGCGAACCGGCTCGTCGAGTTCACGGTGATGGTCCGCCCACTGCGAGGGCTCGAGAAGCTCATCGAGCTGATGGGCCGGCAGCTCAGCCAGCAGCAGTGATAATCACGGAGGGCGGCTTGATCGCTGACCAGTCGGCAAGCTGAACGACCCCCACCGTTTGGGTAGACCAAACACAAGGAGAAATCACCGTGAGCCTTCGATCGGAAAGGCCGTAAGGCGTGAGCGGCGCCGAGGTTGGGCTCGCCGTCTCGGTGTTCCTCGCCTGCGCCGTGGAGGCGGTGGAGGCGCTGACGATCGTGCTCGCGGTCGGGACCACGCGCAGCTGGTCGTCCGCTTTCGGCGGCGTCGGCGCGGCGACGGTTGCGCTTGCGGTGATCGTTGTGGCGCTCGGCCCGGCGCTCACCTCGCTGCCGATCGGCGCGCTCAGAGTCCTCGTCGGCGGTCTGCTCTTGATCTTTGGGCTGCAGTGGCTGCGCAAGGCGATACTCCGGGCGGCGGGGGTCAAGGCCAAGCACGACGAGCTACAGACCTTCCGTGAGGAGACCGAGGCGGCGAGCGCCGTCGGGCGCCCCCAATCGGGTTTCGATGGCTACTCCTTCGCGATCGCGTTCAAGGGGGTGCTACTCGAGGGGCTCGAGGTGGCATTCATCGTGCTCACCTTCGGCGCCAACCAGCACGACGTCGGTCTGGCCGGTGCGGCCGCTGGGCTAGCCGTGCTGGTAGTCGTGCTCGCTGGCGTGGCGGCGCGAGCTCCGCTTGCCAGGGTGCCAGAGAACACGATGAAGTTCGCCGTCGGTGTGATGCTCAGCTCGTTCGGGATGTTCTGGGGCGCGGAGGGCGCCGGCGCATCGTGGCCGGGCGGCGACGCCGCGCTGCTCGGCATCATTCCGTGCGTTCTGCTCGTCGCGATGGCGATGGTGCGGGCCGTCAGACGGTTCGCGGACTCAGGGCGAGTGGACGCCAACGACGAAGCGACGGTGAACGCATGACGCGCGTCTCGGCACTGCTGCTCGGGGTATGGGACTTCATCGTCGGTGACGACTGGCGCACCGCGATAGGTGTGGCGGCGGCGCTCGGTTTGACCGCCGTGATCGCCGAAACCGGCAGCTCGGCGTGGTGGGTTATGCCAGTCGCGGTGCTGGTGATCCTGGTCCTGTCGATCCGCCGTGCCGCACGGGGAGGATGAGCACGATCTCGCCGTCCCAGCGGCCCCGCGTTCATTTGGGTGTCACGCCGTAGGGACGTCTATGGCGCACGGCCCACCGGGCTGACGGTCGAGAGCGCTGGCGAGTCGTGGGTGTGATTCGCCCTCGGCGGGGAGGCGTATCCGCAGCCGCTGAGGGCGAGCAGGCCGCCCGCGGCGAGCAGCGCTCCGCCACGGCGGAAGGTCCCCGCACCGTGGCGCTTTGCGGCTGCCCGCTGGATGCTTAGGAACCACACCAGGCCGGCGATGCAGATGATGCTGGCCACATAGAAGTTCAGGCGCAGGCCGAAAATGTGCTGTGCGGGATCGACGCGCAGCAGCTCCTCGAAGATGCGAAACCCCGAGTAGCCCGCCACATACAACGCGAACAGGCCGGGGGCGCGAATGCGCCGGTGACGTCCAAGCCACACCAGCGCGCCCGCCAGCACCAGGTTCCAGATCAGCTCATACAAGAACGTCGGCTGAAACGTCGCATACCGCACATACCCCAGGGGGCGATGTTCGGCGGAGATCTCAAGACCCCACGGCAGTCTGGTGGGCCCCCCGAAGAGCTCCTGGTTGAAATAATTGCCGATTCGGCCGATGGCCTGTGCGACCAGCAGCCCCGGTGCGGCGGCGTCCATGAACGCGGGAACGTTCACGCCGTGTTTGCGCAGACGCCAGATCCCGACCGCGGTGCCTGCGGTTATCCCACCCCAGATGCCCAGGCCACCCTGCCAGACCGCCAACGGTCCCCACCAGTGCGGGGGTACTTCGTTCCAGCTGGTCGCCAGGAAATACAGGCGCCCGCCGACCACCCCGGCCGGGAACCCCCACAAAGCGACCTCGTGGACGAGCGTGCGATCTCCGCCCGCGGCCTCCCAGCGACGTGAGCAGATGATCACCGCGGTGCTCAGGCCAACCAAATACGCAAGGCCGTAGGCGTGCACAAACAAGGGGCCGATGTGAAAGCCGTTGGACGATGGGCTCGGGATGAACGCAAGGGGCACGCCGGTCACGGGCATTAGCGTAATGAATGCGTATCCGCCGGCGGGGCGGTCACGCTAAGTCCGGCGCGGGGCGGGTTGGCTTTCAGTAACTCCGCCGCGGGCGGCTGCGATTTGCGGCCTTTGAGGGAATGGCTAGATCAGGCCAGCCAGGACCAGTGCCCCGATGGTGATGAGAACCAGCGCGGTGAAGGCATTGCCCCACCGCTCGAGCCACTCGCCCTGGATCTGATAGCCGCCGTGGCACGCAAGCAGCGTGAGGCCCACGATCGTGGCTATCGTCACGACGGCGAAGATCAACAGCGAGCCAATGGCAGTTGTCGCGCCGGCTGTCGTGGCCGCGAGGAACACCGGGAGGATCGTCAAATCGGGTGACGCTGCCGCGCCGAACGGGACCATGACGGCAGCCATCCCTCGCAACCCGCGCTGTCCCTCCGCTGTCGAGATAGGACGGTCGTGGTCGTGATGGTGGCCGTGCTCCTGCTCGTGATCATGGCCGTGGCCAGTCAGCTCCATGACGGCGAAGGCGAGCCCGGTGAGGATCAGCACACAGCCGATGATCGTGCCCTGTGTGCTCTGCGCCGTGGAGCGGAATTGGAGTCCCACGGCGATGATCACGGCGCCCAGCACGATCGACACGAGCACGTGCGCGATGCCCGCCAGCCCGGCGAGTCGTGTGACACGCGCGAGCGGGTATCGGCGCGTGCGGCCGAGGACGGCGAGGGGAACCCAGTGGTCGGGCAGGATCGCGTGCCCGAAGCCGACGCCAGCGGCAGCCGCCAACAGGGCCGGGGTTGTGCCGCTCACGCTGAGAGCGCTTGCCGGGAAGGGCGAGCGGCGAGGCCGAGGCGCAGATGTTCAGCGTGGGAGACCGCCTCGGCCAGGAGAACGCCTACATGGTCGTCGTGCAGGGCGTAGATGACATTGCGGCCCTGGCGCTCGCCGACAACGAGCCCGAGGTGCCGCAGCACCCGCAGCTGCTGGGAGACGGCCGACTGCTCCATCTCCACGTCGGCTGTCAACTCGCCAACCGAGCACGGCCCCGCGCTCAGGCGGCTCAAGATCCGCACCCGGCTCGAGGTCGAGAGCGCCGCCATCGTATTCGCCACCGTCCGGGCGGTCTCCATGTCAAGGCAGGACAGGTCGGGATCGTGACCGTGACTCATGTACACATAATTGCATGAATACCTGGTCATGTGTATCGCCCGGGTGAGCCACCGTCATCGACCGCTTGCCCGCGGGCAAGTCCGAGGTGATTTCAGAATCGACCGTCGCTTCTGGCTGGGACGTCACAAGTTGTTTGGGTTAACGATGTAGTCGTTGTGAGCGTCGATGATGATCGGGCTGACGAGGTGTTGCTCGTCGCGGGCAGAAGTGAGCCGGAGGCGTTTGGGCTCTTTTATCGCCGGCGGGTGGACGCTGTCCTCGCGTTCTTTCTGCGGCGCACACGCGACCGCGAGCTCGCAGCCGATCTGACGGCTGAGACCTTCGCGGCAGCGCTTGCAGCGCTTCCTCGCTTCCGACCGGACCGAAGTAGCGCGCTTGCCTGGCTGTTCACGATCGCTCACCGCAAGATGGTCGACGCGATCCGTCGCGGGCAGGTCGAAGATCGCGCTCGCAGGCGCCTGGGTATCGAGCCGCTCGTGTTCAGCGACGAGGACATCGAACTGGTCGAGCAGCGGGCCGCATCGGCCGCGGAGGACTCGGCGCTTCTGGAGCTGGAAGAGCTGTCAGCCGAGCAGCGGGTGGCGATCAAGGGCCGGGTGCTGGAGGAAGAGGAGTACGAGGAGCTGGCTCGACGCCTGAGGTGCTCGGAGGCGGTCATACGCAAGCGTGTCAGCCGCGGGCTGGCTGAGCTTCGCACGAGGATGAAGGAGGCTTAGAGATGGACGCGATGGACAGGTTCGGTGAGGCGCTGGTGCAGGCGGGACGGCGTCGGCGCCTGCGCAGATGGACGCCGCGGGCGTTCTTTTTCGGACTCGGACACACGCCACGGTCTCGGGGCTCGCTGACGCGGCTGCGCATCGCCCTCATCGCGCTGGCGTCTGTGCTCGCGACCACGGCGATCGCCCTGGCTGCGAGCGGGGTGCTGAGAGGCACTCCGGTCAAGCCCGAAGTGCCACTTAGCCCAATTGCCGGGAACGGTCTTCCGATCGGCGGCACGCATAGTCTGGCGCTAAGCGTTGTCGATCCCGATGGCGGTCTGCCCTGGGGCATGCGCATACTGCACACCACACGCGGGCAGATTTGCGCACAGGTCGGCCGCGTCTATCACGGCCAACTCGGCGAGCTGGGGCTCGACAGCGCCTTCGGCGACGACGGCCGATTCCACGTGCTGCCCGCCGATGTCCTGCCACCCGGCTATGGCGGCGCCTCGGGTCAAATCGAATGCACGCTGCCGGGACAGACGGTCGTCTTTGAAGACACCGCCGCCGATCGCAGCGCTGAGCGCCTCCTGCCCGAGGAGTTCAATGAACCGCACGGCAAGCACAGCGAGACTCCCCCCAAGCCGGACCTGCGAGTTCTCGCCTACGGCCTGCTCGGCCCTCATGCGGTGAGCGTCACCTATCGCACCCCCTCCGGCCTGCGAACCACCCATGTCAGCGGCTCCGACGGCGCCTTCCTGATAGTCGAGCCCGCCGGCTACATCACGAGGCCGCGCACTGCCACAACGCCGAGCGCCCTCCGGGGCTTGCCCATCGTGGAAATTGGAGGATCGTTCTCGGGGGAAGCCAGCGCGAGGTCAGTCCAGGTGATCTCACCGGCCCACGCCTCCTCCTCGTCGATCATCAGCGCAGTGACCTTCCGCTTCGGCACGCGCCTGTGCTCGCAGGGCTCCGGCGCTCCCGCCCACCGCTCCTGCCCGGTGCACCGCGTGATTGCTCCTCGTAGCTGGTTCAGGCCGGCACGCAGCCTGCACGCCCCGGTTCACCTGACATTGCTGGCGCAAACCCATGCCGCCTGCGACGCGGCGTTCCTGAAGTACCCCTGTTACAAGGGCCAGATCGAATTCACGGCGCCCTACGCGGTCACGAGCTCGGCCACCGACTACGAGATCGAAGCCATCGCGAAATGCAAGGAGGGCGGTCGTCCCGAAACCGCCTGGGGCCTGGAACGAGATGTCAAGCGCGACGAAGTCATCAGAACCGACTCGCTGGGCCGGTTCGTCTTCACGCCCTCCTGCGCCCCGAGTGAGTCCTTCCGGGTCAGCTACATCAATCAGCGTGGTCCGTCAGCCGGCTCGCCCCACGCATCGGTGATTCTCGGCGAGGTCAGTATGAGTCAGGCTACCCAGCCCGACGGGAAGCCGATGCAACCCGCTCACTAGAGGCGGACGAGAGTGCTCCTTTGTGGCCGGTCGCGGCCGTTGGCCAACCATTGCTCGAGCAGCGGATCGACGACGCGCCACTCGGGGCTCGTCGTCTCCTCGACAGTCAGGTGGCCCTCTCGCTCGAGCCGACTGTCGCGCGTCTGAGCCGCACCACTCTTGAGAGCGCGGGCTCCTCGGTGCGGTCGGCGAGCAGATCCGGCGGTTCGACAGGCTCCTCACATATGAAGGGACTACCCATCGTGCGGTACCGCAGCACTATTCGGTGCATTTCACCGCACCCAGCATTGCGACCTACACCGAGCCGGCTCGTCGAGCGAAGTGCGGAGCAGGGTCGGGCCGCCACGAACCGACGCCGGTGTGTCGATACGTGTAACTTCATGTGCTGGAGGGACACACTCCATGCGCCCGTAGCTCAGTGGTCAACGGCAACGTTTATCGGTGCCAAAGAGCAGCGGTCTTTCAAACCGCAGGCCGCGGGTTCGATTCCCGCCGGGCGCACTAAAAAACTGGCCTCCGTAAGCCATTTTGGGCTACCACGGAGGCCAGACAGGCCGCGTGTATTTCTCTAATGTATTTCTCCAGCGGCCCGCTCGACGGTCGAACGGACCGTCGGCCGGCCGACGTGGCGCGATAGCCGGACCCGGGATTTCTATGCCGCCCACGGCGCATCAGGCCGTTGCAGCCTCGACGGCGCCGGTCCTACTGCACGTGTTCCCGACGCCAGTCGCCGAATTCGTCGCCAAGGCCCGCGAGCCGCTGGTTACCGGCTGAGGTCAGCCAGATCGGTAGATGGTGCGGCAGCGAGATGCCGGGACCCGAGACGAGATCTGCGGCCTCAAGACAGCGGAGGTGGTCAACGACCTCGTGGGTCGTCAGGTCGCACTTCCAGGTGCCGAGCGCCGCGCTGAGCCGATCGGGTGTTGAAGGCGCTCTAGCTCGGTGAGCTCCTGATAGTTGAGATCGTTGAAAACGCTGTCGAAATCCATGGAAAGAGTGTGGCGGATACGGACCGCCATAACAGTGGCGCCTGACAAGGAAATACCTGCAAAGCGGCCTATTATGCAATCGCATCAGGCCGACGGAAAATGGAGTTTTGGCGCACCGTTTTACGCGTTCACGACGGTGTCTCCCGGCGTGTTTGAGCCACTCCATGGATCGTCTGCCGGGGCGGGGACGGACGGGTGGCGGCGCCTCTCAAAGAGCCCTCAGCGACCGATAACGGCGAGCGTCACCCTCGAATTGCGCATCGTCCGAAGCAATCGGCCACACATCGGTAACACCTGCCATGAACTCGATAAAACCTGACTCTCCGGCAGGTGTTCTACGAGTCTAGGTCATCGTGCAGCAGCCTAGGTCTTGGGGCGTTTGCGGAGTTTGCGGGTAGGGCAGGGGGCGGTTGCTTGTGTGATCGAGTGGGTCTGATCGTTGAACGCGAATTCTGCGGCGAAGGGGAAGCCGCCGTGGGGGCAGGTTTCGGGCAACAGGATGCCTCGGGGTTGGAAGGTCACCCTCCTGCCGGCAATAGTTTCGTAATAGGTCACGCCGACCGGCCCCAGCGTCGCGTGCAAAGTGATGACCGAGATGTAGGGGGCGCCGGGGAGTGTCGGCACGAGAGGGACACCGATGCTGACGAGTCCGCCGAATGGCGCGGACGCCGGCAGCAGCAGTCCAGAAAACACGATGCGGGTGTTCACGGGCGTTGAGCCTTCCGAGTAGAACAGAATTGCGATGCGTCCTTCGGTGTCTGGTGCTCGGATGATGGTGATGGGCGCGGTCTCCGTGATGATCGTGGTCCCGAGCACTATTCCCGTGACGGCCTGGCCGTGGCCCATCACCGCGTTCACCGGGCAGCCGGCCGGTCCGGACGCTTCGAGAATGGGCGCGGTGCACGTGGCGAGGCCAAGCCCGCTGAGTCCAATCCCGAGGTTGCTCGGGTAGCGCAACTCGATCTCTGTCAACGGCGGCGGCACCTGACCTTCAGGCGCAGAGAACGCGAACGCGAAGTGGAGCGTGGTGCGGTGGCCCAGTCGCTCTGGCGCGAACGCGGCAGTCAGTTTCGCGGGTGTTTGCGAGATCGCCGGGGCGGGGAGGCCCAGCAACAGCCCGCCGAGCAGCAGCCAGAGAGTTCGCCGGGCGCCCTTGGTTTGCGTCATCCGCTGATCCTCTTCTAGTAGTTCAGCGTGCCCGTGGTCTGAACGACCAGCGCGTAGCTTTCGCGGTCGAAACTCCCATACAGGCCGGCGTGGCCGTGAGCGTGCCGATACTTCCCGGTGCCGCCCGTGACCGTGAGCGACCCGGAGTAGCTTTCATACCTGCCGGAGCCATGCGGGGTAGCCGATCCGTGACCGGTGATGGTTCCGCCGTGGAGATACATGGTGAACGTTCCGCTGAGCGTCGCACCAACGTTTACGTTCGCCCGCATCCTGCCGGGGAGCGTTCCGGAGGCGCTCCCTTCGTCGATCAGCAACGACCCCGAGGTATGAACGTAGTGCAGGTGGGCGGTATCCCTGGCTTTCAGCACCCGGGCTGAATGCGCTATCGCCGAGCCTGCCGCGTCAGATGCCGCCGGCATGCACAGCGTGACGAGCACGGCGAGCTCAATCGCGAGTACGGGTGTGCACCGTTTTGGGTTGAACGTCATCTTTGACCTCCGTCGTCATCTGCTGTAACGCTTGGGAGCGGTGGTTGGTGTGCAACTCGGCCGCGAATTCGCTTTGCCAGCCGCCAGGCGCGCATCAGTGCGAGAGTGGGGGTGATCAGCGGACGAAGCTCTCTACACACGCAGTCCACGATCGCGCGCGCGGGCTCCTCGCGGGCGGTCGGCGCCGAGGCGTAGTAGGCGACGACGCCGACGAGGGTCACGATGTGGTGTGGCCCGTTCGGCAGCTGACGTGCGCGCTGGGTTGCGGCGCGGGCGACGTGCACGAGGCGCCTGGCCATCAGCCGTGAGTCCCCGTAGTAGTGCAGGTATCCGGGCCGGCCACCGGCGAGGTCCTTCTCGAGATCAACCAGGCTGTCGAGCATCGCCAGCGCCCCGGTCAATAGGTACAGCTCGGCGAGATCCTCCGCGTCTTTAGCTGTGGTCACGTGAGCTGCCGCCGCGGCGATCACAGCGTGAATCCCGAGAACCGACGCGCAAGAGCCGGCGAGCAGCTCCTGCCATCCGAAGCCTGCGTGCTCGGGCTGGAGCGCAGCCCAGCTACGCGCCGCCTCGATCCCGGATTCGCCCAGTGCGTGGTAAACCGTCTGCGCGTCGGCGCAACGCGCCGCGATACGCCCGCAGACCTGTGCGACCGTTACGCCGTTCGGCAAATGCCTCAGGGTGCTTCTGATCGTTGCCGCCAGCGCCGTCGTGTAGCGACCGTCAGGGTCGACGTGGGCGATGTCGTCGAGGTCGGACTCGGCAGTGCGCACCTCGAACGCGCCTTCCAACTGAGCGAACAGGCGATTCGCATCGCGGTCGCGGCGCTCGCTAAGCACATCGATGTACTCATAGAGGACCTCCAGGGCGACTATCGCGTCGGTGACCTCGGGGCGATGTGCAGCGGGTGCGAGCGTCGCGAACGTGGCGGCCACCTCCACGTTGAACCGCTCCTCTCTCAGCTTGTTTAGGGCCAGCTCGCGCAGGGTGGGGTTGGGAATTGCGCTTGCAACCTGCTTCCAGTGCGCCAGTTGCATACGCACACGCGGTGCGACCGTAGGCCAATAGCGGGCGTTTGCCGTCAGGAGCGCCACGGTTCCCCGGGCTGCGAGGCCGGGGGAAGGAGCGATTGGCGCGTGGCGCAAGGTCGCAATCGAGGATGGTTCGACCGGGGTGGCGGCGGTCGGGAGGGTGGGTGTGGATGCGTTACTCATCGAGTGCGAGCATCGGGGGGACGCGTGAGGCAAACCAGCCGGGAATGGTCACAAGCGTTAGGACGACGGCGATGACGACCGCGAATACCTCGAGTGGCCTGAATGTGGCTCCCAGGCGCACGACTGGAAAGCCGGTGATCGTCTTGAGGTACCCATCGATTATCACCTGGCCATAGATACCCGCGATCGCGCCGGTGAGGCAACCGGCGCCGAGCATCAGGGCGGATTCCGCGAGCAGGATACGCCGGAGTCGATGTGGCTTGAGTCCATCCAGGCGCAGCCCGGCGAGCGAGGCCCGTCGCTGCCACATCGCGGAGGTCCCGGCGGCAACCAGCGCGAGGATCGCGGCGAGCAGCAGCAGCGTAGATATCTCCGCGAGCTGGTTCAGTCCTTCGTTAGCGAGCGTATTGATGGAGGCTTCGCGGTGTGCGGCGGTTGCTACTTCCAGGCCGCTGGAGGGGCCGAGGGCTTGAACGATGGCTTGGCGGGCCAGTCCGATGTTGGTGCCCGGACGCAAATGGACGGCGAGCGCGGTCGGAACCGGCGGCTGGGTGGGGGAGCGGGTGGGTTCCCAATACTGGGTGTAGTCAGCGCTGGCCATAAAGATCACCCCGGGAGGCCAGGTGAGGTTGGTGGTGGTCGCGGCTACCCGCAGTGCCACGGTGCCGCTCGGTGTCGGCAGCGTCAGTGTGCCGCCGATTGCGGCATGGTGTTCGTCTGCGATCTGCTTCGAAACGGCGATCCAACCCCCTTCGCCCAGTCGTCTCACCGCCACGGCGACGTTGCCGGAGGAGATCTGACTCGTGAGTACCTTCGCGTCTTCCCCCGGCGGTCTGGCGATCACCCAGACGCGACGGTTGCCGAGCTGCAGGAAGCCGCCCTGGAAAGAGTTGACGCTCGCGACCGCGGGTACGGCAGCGATGCGCTGCTCGTATCGATCGGGACGGAACCCGACGGTTGCTTGATTGTCGCCCGGGTTGGTGACCCAGATGGGGGCATCGGCTGAGTAGCTGCGGGTGAAGCCTGAGATGCCGTGCAACAGATCCTCGCGCGAGCCGCCGAGGGCGATGCTGCCGAAGATCGCCACTGCGCCGGTGCCGGCCAGCGCGAGCGAGCGTACTGTGGTGCCCTTCAGCGACGTGAGCGCCTCCGCGAGTACCGAGAAGTGCTCGGAGCGGTCAGTCAGCTCGCGAGCGAGACGCAGAACCCCCACGAACGCGAGCGGCACCACGCACACCGACGCCAAGGCAAGCAGGGCGCACGCGAGCAGCGCCAAGTTCGGTGCAAGCGCGAACATGGCAGTGGCGGCGCCCACGAGGACAGTGGCGACTACAGCCAGACGGCGTTGAGCTCCCGAGTTCAGCGTGTTGCCCGGAACCCCGCCCTGAGTGTAGACGGCGTTGAGCGACCGGTTGCCCCGGAGGTCGAGCAGAGGAACGGTGGAGGCTGCGAATGTCGCGAGCAGGCCGCCGAGCACGGACAGCACCAGCGGACGGATTCCCACGACCGTACGTGTGCCGAGCGTGAATGCCTCGGTCAAATAGCCGGTGGACTGGTGTAGCAGGCCGTGCGCGAGCAGATAGCCGCCACACAGTCCGACCCCGCAAGCTGCGACCCCGAGGCACAGCGCTTGAAAGAGAACCATCTGGACGATCGCCGAGCGCTTGTGCCCGTCCAATCTCCGGTTCGCTATGGCCTGGCGGCGCTCTGGGACCGTGAGCAGTAGCGCGTTGAACGCGAGCAGAAAACCCAACAGCGCGCTGATCGCCGCGAAGAACCCGCTCGCCTGATCGCTCGGTCGCAGCGCCTGTTCGAGCAGACGTAGGTCGGCGTTCGCTGGCTGCACGGTGAACCTTCCACCAGCCAGGGCTTCGAGCTCTTTGCGTACACGTTGCTGCGCACCGGGCTTGGTCTGCACAAGCACGCGCGTTATCTGGCCCGGCAGCCCGGCGAGGCGCTGCAGGTCATCGAGGGGCATGACAGCGACGCGACCTTGCCAGAGCGCTCCGAACGTTTCACGGCCCAGAATCGCCGACACCTTGCTGGGAATGGATCTCCCGCGCAGCTGCAGCGAAACCACGGCCGTCTTGGGCTGCGCGCCCGTCAATCCGAGCGCCTGTGCCGTAGTCGTTGATAGCCCGAGTCCGCCCGGGGAGAGGGTCGAGATCGGGAGCGTGTGGGCCAGGCCATCGAGCACGACGAGGCTCGTGTCGGTGCTGGCGAGGTCGACCGTAACGCGACTGCCAGATGGCCCCACGATCGTCGCTGTCTGTTCGAGCAGCGGACCGGCCTGCTTGACCCCCGGCAGGCTTTCGACACGAGCCAGCATCCCGAAGGGCATTCCCTCGCTGCCGCGTGCGCGGATCTGAAGGCTCGCGGGCCCGATGACCGTGTGCACTAGTTCACCAGCCGAACCCGAGATACTCGCGCTGGCGACCAATGTCGCGAACACCAATGCAACCGCGATCGCCACACCGATCCCAGCGAGCAGCTCAGGCACGGCATGGACACGCAACCTGCGGCGATAGAAGTACACGAGGTCGGTCGGGCGCATCAGCGCGCGGGCCTTCAGGGGCTCAGGGCGTGAGATCGATGCCTCCTAGGTAGCCGTCGGCGAGTAACCCGGCTGACGGCCCGCGGCCGTCTGCGGGCTGGCTCCATCGGTTCTGGAACCGCTGCCACGAGCGGTGTCCAGCGAGTCGATGAGAACGCCGTCGCGCAGGGTCAGATGGCGGTCGGCGAGGGCCGCAGCCTCGAGGTCGTGTGTCACGAGCAGGACACAGGCGCCGCGGTCGTGCGCCACCGAGCGCAGGAGCTGCACGATGTCGTGGCTGCGGGCACTGTCGAGATTCCCGGTGGGCTCGTCCGCCAAGACGAGTCGAGGCTCACAGGCCAGGGTCTTGGCGATGCTCACACGCTGGCGCTCGCCGCTCGAGAGCTCCTCAGTTGTGTGGTGCTGGCGGTCGGAGAGACCGACGCGCTCGACCCACGGAAGCGCGCGTGCCTGGGCGTCGCGCATCCGCACACCACCGTGCACGAGCTTGATGGCCGCGTTCTCGATGACGGACACTCGAGGCATGAGATGGGGTTTCTGGTAGACGAAACCGACTTCCCCGAGGCGGTAGTCCGAGGCCTCGCCATCGGATAGCGCGCAGATGTCACGACCGTCGAAGTGAATCATGCCTCGTTCGGGTCTCAGCAACCCGGCGATCAGCAGCAGCAGGGTCGTCTTGCCCGATCCGGACGGGCCATGCAGGGCGACCATTTCCCCTGGTCGGACCTCGAGGGTTACTCCGTCTACCGCCTTAATCTCCTCCCTGGCGGTGTGGTAGTGCTTGACGACCTGTTCAAGCGCGAGCAATGGCCTGTCTACCCTCGTGCGTGGCGGTGCAGGTCGATGTCGCTCACGGTAGCGAGCTCGGGATCGACACTGCCGCGGAGCCGCCCGCCACCGATCCGCACGCTACGGTCAGCATCGTCGAACTCGGTGCTCTCGCCGACTGTCATCAGGACGGCGATTCCGTCGTCCGCGAGTGAGCGCAGGAGGTTGAGAAGATCATCTCGCGCCAGCAGGTCGACACCGGTTACGGGCTCGTCGATCAGCAACAGGGCTGGGTCGAGCACCAGCGCCCGAGCAATACTGACGCGGACCGACTCGGTTCCGTCGAGCTCGCTCATCCTGTGGTGCATACAGCCGCTTGCGCCGACGCGGTCCAGACAAGCCCGAGCGCGTGCCTTGGTATCCGGGCGTGAGACCCTCCGAGTGCGCAGGCCGACCATGATCTCCTCCAATACGACGCGCTCTTCGCGATCGCGCCGAAACGGGCGGCAGTATCCGATGCCGTCGCCCAACGCGTAGCCGCTACTGGTCCCCAGATCACGTCCTTGGAAGCGCACGTGACCTGAATCTGGCGGCTCGATGCCCGCTGCTATACGCAGCAGCGTCGAGCGACCGGAGCGGCGTTGTCCGGAGACCGCTACGAGTTCACCACCCTCCACGGATATGGAAACCTCGTCCAGGATTACGCACTCCAAGCGTCCCGCTACGTAGCGCTTGCTGACACGCTCGAGGCTTAGCAGACTCACCGCTCAGAGTCCTGAGCGGCCAGCGCCACTTCGAGCTCGCGACGTGCATACTCGATCCACTTCAGCGCCTCTCCTGCTTCCAAGCGCTTGCCCTCCTCGACGAGTCTGCGAGCGAGCGAGGAGCCGCCAGCCAACGATCGAACGCTGTGTGCTGTCCGGCGCTCGGCGAGCAAGGCTTGCTCGTAGCGGTCGAGGACGACGAGTGCGGCGGAGGGCCCGAGCATCGCGAGTTGGCGGGCAAATAGCGGTGATAGCTGACGTTTCTCCGTGACCTGCGCGGTCAGCCAATGCTGGTACTCGCTCTTGCCTTGGTCCGTGGCCTGGTAACGAGGCTTTGGCTGACGCTCCGCCTCTGCGCCGGCGTCCTCGGAAGTCAGTTGCTCGATCAGTTCCCGGCGCACAAGCGCCTGGAGGGCGCCGTAAATCTGGGACGGAGTGCTGAGCTGCAGGTCCTCCGCATAGGTGCGCTCGAAGCGCTGGAACAGGTCGTATCCGTACCCCGCCCGTTCGATCAACAAGCCCAGCACCGCCCAGTTCACCGGCGAGCGCATCGCCAGGACGCTTCTCTCGGTCAGGTCCCTCGCTCCCATCTCCGCTGCCAGCTTACCTCAAAATCACCCTGTAAACGAGGGCCGACTTACTCTGAATCAGAATAGCCTAAATCAGCACCTTCTGAATTAGCTTACCCATTTCTCTTCCGCAGAGCACCATCTCATATCAGCAGGTTTCGGAGAGCAAGCCGATCGCGCCACGCAAAATAGAGCCGCTCGGCAAAAGGTTCAGGAGAGGCAGGGAATTGGGGATGGGGCGCCAGCGGGACATCACAGCGACGGGCACTGACATGCGTGCCGCCCAGGGCACCGTCCTGCGTTGCAGAAACACAGACGTCCAACTCGCGGCACCCCGGTTTACCCAAACGTCCATATTTCACTCGAGCGCTTTCAAACCTCGGCCATTCGCGCTAACACTGGTTCGGTCAAGGAGCGTCATGGCCAAGCAAGGCGAGATAAGCCGTCCGGACGATGAGCCAGCCAGACGAGGCCATCGCAGCTTGCGCGCGTCAAGACCGGGGCCCTGTTCGAACGTCGTCGCCCTCACCCTCTTCGGCGGCGGCGTTCGAAGAGGTTCCGGTGGGACACACGCAGAAAGCAAGGTAAGGGAGGGGCGCCGCGACCCACAGCGTGCCCGCTACGCAGTCGGGTCGTGGTGCCCACCCCTGCCTAACCGAGCGGCATATTCGCACATAGATGTAACAACCACGCACAAAACTGTGCCATCACTGACACAAAACGGTGATGCGGCCTATCTGCCGTCACAAGCAAGTTATATTTTCCCTACCAGGGTAGGGGGTGGGATGGTCGGAAATCAAGGCGCGACGCGATGCAAAGCGCCGATTCCCTGCGAGCCCATGGGGCGAGCCGTACCTCTAAAGGTGAACTACTGGATGATGGGGATGGGCTGTTGACAGGTATGAAGGGCGGTCTGGATGACCGTCCATGCACTTCTTTTGCTGCGTGGCCCGAAGGGCGAACGATCTGCGGGGCGAGTTCGAATCGTTCCCTCTCTATCTTCCGCCTTTTTTGCAGAGAGAGGCGACCACCTCGCGCTCAACACGTCCATCGAGCCGAGCTGGCACGCCCTCCCCGCACGCGAAGCGCGCATCGAACCCCACCGTGGCGCATGCGTGAGCGTGCATCCGCCTCACCAGCGTTGCCGGTGACGACGGGTCGGCATCGCCTAGCCAGCCGTGGAGTGCGTCCCTCCGCGGGCGCGTGCGAGTGCATCCGCCAATGCGCGGGAACCCCACGCCCGGCACGCCGGAGGCGTGCATCCCTCCCCAACTTGCCTCACCGTACGTGCGCCGAAGCAGCGCGCATTCGCTCACCCGAACAATCAACAAGAAACGCGTGCGTAGCGCCGACGAGCAGCGTCTCCACGCTTGAACGACACAAGGAGAAGTGAACCCGATGCTCTCAGCCCTACGCCACCGCATAACCCCAGGCACGGTGATCGCCACGGTCGCCCTAGTTTTCGCCATGACCGGCGGCGCGTTGGCCGGTAGTAAATATTTGATCACCTCGAAGAAACAGATCAAGCCGAGCGTGCTCGCCCAGCTGAAGGGCAAAGCTGGCGCCGAGGGCGCGCCGGGCGCGCCGGGCGCGCCGGGGCCCGCGGGTCCGGCGGGCGCTGCCGGCGCGAAGGGCGATACAGGCGCGGCCGGATCTGCGGGTGCGCAGGGTCCGATAGGGCCTCAGGGTGCGACGGGACCGGCTGGCAAAAACGGCACGAACGGGAAAAATGGCGAACCGTGGACGGTTGGCGGCACGCTTCCCTCCGGGGCGGCAGAGACGGGAGTTTGGGGACTTACACAATTGAAGGCGGAAGAGGGTTTGGGCGGTATCAAGATTCCGATTTCCTTTACGATCCCGCTGGCTGCGCCACTGGACGAACACCATGTCCATGTAATCGAACCGGAAGCTGGGCTGCCCGGTAAGGAAGAAGTGCCGGCGGGCTGCTCGTTGACGCGCAGCGGAGAAACAGTCGAAGTGGAAGCCGAAGCGGGCAACCTCTGCGTATACACGCAGTACGCTGAAGGAATCACCGGCATGGTGCTCGCCAATTTCGAAGGTGGTGGAAACCTTGGGGCAGGAAAGACCGGTGCGATCTTGGGCGCCGGTCACGGTGAAGATGGCGCGGTCGCCGAGGGCTATTGGATAGTAAGGGCTCCCTAGGGATCGATGTGAGCCGGGGCGATCTATCGCCCCGGCTCACATTGTCATCGCAACTCACCCGATACTGGCATCGATCGCGAGGAAGGCATCAAGAAATGTCAAAGCCCGATAATTTGCCGACAATGCTGTCGCGACGGCGCGTCGCGCTTGTGGCGCTGGCCGCTGTGGCCACACTCGTAATCAGTGCCGCGCCCGCTCACGCGGGCCTCGCCACCACTTTTGCGACACTCGGCGAAGGCGCCGGTCAGATCAACGACACTGGTGGGGTGGCTGTCGATCAGTCAGACGGCGTCGTCTACGTCGGCGAGGAGAACAACGCTCGCATCGACGAGTTCGATGAAAACGGTGTTTTCGTCCGGGCATTCGGTTTTGGCGTGAGAACAGGTGCCGAAGAACTCCAAGTGTGCACTGTTGCCACGACCTGCCGGCCGGGCTCAGACGACGTGTTTGTTGGGAAGGCTGGCATGATAAGGCCATCTGCTATTGCTGTCAACCCGACGACCCACAATGTGTTTGCCAGCAACTTCGGGAGTTACAAGGTTGACGAGTTCACGCCCGCGGGTGAATTCGTGCTTACCTTCGGTCATGAAGTGGACAAGACCACGCATGGGGATGTATGCACCGCTGCCAGCCATGATACCTGTGGCCTAGGTGTCATCGGCTCCGGTCAGGGCGCATTCGGTCACCTGGCGCTCTATCCATATATGCCGCTCGCTTTCGATGTCTCCGGCCACATTTGGGTCGGTGACATCAACCGGCTCGAGGAGTTCAGCGCTACAGGCGCCTTTATCTCAGAAGTAAAACTGCCCGGTGAAGGCGAAGTCGCCGGCCTCGCCATCGACTCTGCTGGGAATTTTTACACCCTCAGCGGCGAAGGAGGGACACCCGGGATACACAAGTACGACGCTGCCGGCAATCCCCTCAGCTTCACCTCGCTCGCGAGTAATGTCCTCAGCGAGCCAGGCAACCCGCTAGCGCTGACGCTCGATACCGCCGGAGACATCTTCGTCGGCGAAGCCGCCGCTAATCTTCCATTCAACGAATCCTACCGCTTCCTCGAGTTTAATGCCGAAACCGGCCTCGAGCTGGAGGCCTTCGCCACCGGCGAAGTGTTCGGCCCGCCAGGCCCCGGCGGCGATCATCACACCGGTGGCACGATCGCGTTCGGCGACCACGCGTCACGACTCTACACAGTTGGCAACGCCGCCGATTCTTCCGCCGCTCAGTTCTTCAGCTTGCCACCAGCTGGCCCGCTCCTGCGCGCCGGCAGTCCGTTTGCGAACACCATTGGAGGCAGCGGCGCGACGTTGAAGGCGTTTCTCGATTCCGAGGGCGCTGAAACGAAATACCACTTCGAATACGTCGATCAGCACAGCTTTGAAACAGAAGGCGGCTTTGCCAGTCCTCATACCAAGAGCACGCCGACGGCTACCCTTCCCGCCGGTTTTGCGGAACCCGAAGTGTCAGCCACGCTCACGGGATTGACCGGGGAAACAGGCTATCGCTTCCGTCTGGTTGCCAGCAATGAATGCGAAGCGGGTAAACAGTGCACGTTGCAGTCTGAAGCCGCGACGTTCCAGACGTCGCCGCCGGTGGCGTTTGGCGTGCTGTATGTGGACGATGTGAGCGGTGACTCGGCCGAATTCGGCGCTTCGATCGATACGTTTGGCACGGCGTCAACATATCGTTTTGAATATGTGAGCGAAGCGGCATATGAGGCTGACCTTCAGGCGGGCGGCGACGGTTTTGCCGGTGCTGGCTCGGTGCCGGCGCCTGACGGTGTGCTCGCGGCGAGCGAAGGATACGTGACTGTGTCGGCGCTTGCGCCCGGTTTGCAGCCGGGCACGGTTTATCGCTACCGTGTGAGTGCCCGCAACGGCGGGGGTGAACGCAGCTCGAGCGTGTTGACGTTGACCACGGAGTCTTTGGGTTCTTTCTCGTTGCTCGATGGGCGTGCGTGGGAAATGGTCTCTCCGCCGGACAAGCACGGTGCGTTGCTTGAACCTGTCGCGGAGGGTCGCGTACTCCAGGCGGCCAATTCGGGGGATGCCGTCTCCTATGTGGCGAGTAGGCCGACGGAATCCGATCCGGCGGGGTATTCCAATGCCTTGCAGGTACTTTCGACTCGTGGGCCGGGAGGGTGGAGCTCGCGGGATATCTCGCTGCCCGAGAATTCGCCGAGTGGGGCGTCTGTCGGTATCGGTCAGGAGTATCGGGCCTTCTCTGACGATCTTTCGCGAGCGATAGCGCAGCCTTTCGGTGTGTTCGATCCCTCGATCTCGCCTGAAGCCTCTGAACAGACTGCCTTTCTGCGGAGCGATTTCCCGACGGGCGATCCCAACGATCCGTGTCTTGCCTCCTGTTACCGGCCGCTGGTCACCGGCGCTCCTGGTTTTGCCAACGTGCCGGAAGGCACCGAATTCGGTGTTCAGCCCGGCGGCAAAGAACCATGCCGGGTAACGGTGTGCAACCCGATGTTTGTAGGTGCGTCACCGGATCTGAAGCATGTGATCCTGCAGTCGGATACTGTCGCTCTAACAGAAGTGCCCGGTGACGAAGGCGGCTTGTACGAGTGGTCGGACGGGACGCTTTCGCTTGTGAGCGTGTTGCCCGGAGGTCAGCCCGTAAAAGGCCCGTCCCTGTCTGGGCTGGCTCTGGGTGGATCGTATAGCACTAGTTCCAGGGTTGGACGGCACGCCGTCTCTGAGGATGGTACTCGTGTCATCTGGTCGGATAACAACAATCTCTATTTGCGCGAGATGGCAAGCGAACACGAACAAACGGTTCAGTTGGGAGGTGCCGGCGCTTTCTTCCAGGCCGCGAGCGCGGACGATTCGCGGGTGTTCTTCACCGATGAAAAACGCTTGACCCCGGATTCCGGCGCGGGAGGAGGTAACCCCAACCTGTATGAATGTGAAATCGTTGAAGAAGCCGGCGAACTGAAGTGTAAGTTGTCGGATCTGACGCCAGCTGGCTCCAGCGAAGCTATCCAGGATGTGCAGGGCGGGGTGCTCGGAACCTCTGAAGACGGGTCCTACGTCTACCTTGTCGCCGAGACCAAACCTGGTAGTTGTGTCGTCGCTCATGCGGAAGCCGATTGCAATCTGTACGTACATCATGCCGGCACGACAAGGCTTATCGCTGTGCTTTCCGGTGATGACGAACCCGATTGGGCTTTTGAACTCAACAAATTGACGGCGCGGGTGTCGCCCAACGGGCAGTGGCTGGCGTTTATGTCGCAACGTCCGTTGACGGGTTATGACAATCACGACGCTCATAGTGGTAATTTGGACGAGGAGGTCTACCTGTACGACGCTACCGGTAACGGAGGCGCGGGCAAGCTTGTGTGTGCATCGTGCGATCCGACCGGCGCCCGACCTGTCGGTGTCGAATACCAAACGCCTTCAACCGCCCAGAATATGCCGCTGGCAGGCGGCGATCGTGTCTGGCCGCAAAGCACGTGGATAGCGGCCAACGTTCCCGGATGGACTCCATACGCGAGTGGGAAGGATCTCTATCAATCACGCTATCTGTCCGATAGCGGGCGGTTGTTCTTCAACAGCCGTGGGCCACTGGTTGCGCAGGACACCAACAATACGGGCGATGCGTATGAGTATGAGCCTGCGGGAGTTGGCGATTGCGCCAATTCGGGAAGAGGGTTTGTCAGGGCCGCGGGCGGTTGTGTCGGATTGATCTCCTCCGGTTCCTCGCCAAGTGAATCGGCTTTTCTGGATGCCTCTGAAACTGGTGATGATGTGTTCTTCTTGACCGCCTCGAAACTTTGGCCGACCGACGTCGACAGTGCTATCGATGTGTACGATGCGCATGAATGCTCGAGCGCCTCGCCGTGTGTGGAGCCGCCGCCTTCGACTGTGGCGACTTGTGAAGGTGAAAGTTGTCAGGCGCCGGTGCTGCCATTGGCCGACCTGACGCCCTCGTCGCTCACGTTCTCCGGTCTCGGGAACCTCACACCGCCTACACCTGTTTCGCCTGTCAAACCGAAGACCCTTACCAAAGCACAGCTGTTGGCCAAGGCCCTGAAGGCCTGCCGGAAGAAACACAAGCCCCACAAACGCCTCGCTTGCGAAAAGCAAGCCAGAAAACGCTATTCGTCAAAGTCTTCCAAAGGCCGTAAATAATGCCCGCTAACCGCCTTTTTATAAAAAGCGCCACCTGGATGGTGGCGCTCATCTCCACGATGATCGCGGTCCTCGCGATCGGCGCCTCGTCTGCTTTTGCGGCGTCGCCGTGGTGGCACGTAGCGATCGGAATGCGTCCCTCGACTATTGTGGCCGGCGCGGCGCAGAGCGACGTCCAGGTCGTAACCGCGACCGGAATCAGTGGCCAGTTTGTGCTGGGCACCGAAGAACATATAGGCACTACCATTCACGTTCCATATAACGCGACGGCCTCGGTGGTGCAGAGCGATCTAGAAGGGCTGTACGGTCCCGGCTCAGTACAGGTCAGCGAAGGACCTGAAGACACTTCGAGCCTGCACTCATGGACAGTCACGTTCGCTGGTCCCCTCGCCGATCAGCCGATGAGAAAGCTGAGCTCGGAATCGGGCACCCTCGCTGGTGTTGGCCGGGGCGTGAACGTGGTAATGCAAACGGCGGGTAAACCCGACGGGCAAGTCGTGTTGACCGCTGAGAACGTCGGCGACGGACCGGTCGTGGGTTCGACTACACCTGTGCAGTTGTCCGACGTACTGCCGGCGGGGATCAAAGCTGTCGGCATGTCCGGTTGGCAGCCACAGCCCGACAGCGGCGGCGTTGGCCAAGTCCCGATGCCGTGCTCTACGGCTTCGTTGACTTGCACTTTTGCCGGTGTGTTGCCGCCTTATTTGCAGCTTGAAGTGCGGATCGACGTGGTCGTGGAAACAGAACCCGTAGGGGCAGACCAGTTTTCGGTGACTGGCGGTGGTGCGCCGTCCGCATTGAGTACTCGTCCGCTGCCGGTGGGGGGCTTGCCCTCGTTTGGTATGGAAACCTATGAAATGCTGCCTGAAGAAGAGGGTGGTGTGCCTGCGGCACGCGCTGGTTCGCATCCGTTTCAGCTGACGACCACGCTTGCTATGACAGAGGGTGCAGACTCCAACCCACTATCCGTCGGGAAACCCTTTGTCGAGCCGGTCGCGATGGCGAAGGACATTAACGCGAAGCTGCCGGTTGGCGTGATCGGCAACCCCGAGGCGATCCCACACTGCTCCTTGGCGGACTTTCTGACATTTGAGGAAAGCCGCAACGACGCGGGTAATGCTTGTTCGCCGCAGACGGCGGTCGGGGTCGCCAGCGTGCTTGTCCAGGAACCAGGCGTCCTCGGCGGCGCGCTCACGTTCACGCAGCCGATCTTCAACCTCGTAGCCGGAATTTGGTGAGCCGGCACGCTTCGGGTTCTATGTCGCGATCAGCAGGGTGCCGGTGATACTCGACGCCTCATTGCGTAGCGGCACGGGTGAAGACTACGGCATCACCGTCAGCTCGCTGAACACGACACAGGAGGTCGGATTCCTCGGGAGTACCCTGACATTCTGGGGCACTCCGGGTGATCCGCGTCACGACAATGTTCGTGGCTGGGGATGCCTACAAGAAACTGGGGGAATTGAAGGGTTCCCGTGTAAGCCGCTTGAAGAAAGCAAGCCACCGTCATTCATCACCTTGTTGACGTCGTGTACGGGTCCGATGCAGAGCAGCGTGGACATCGATTCGTGGCTCGAACCTAGCCAAGTCGGTGCGTTCCCTTCGAATTCAGTGATGCCCGCGATTGCTGCGTGTAATCGTTTGCAGTTGAAACCAGATGTCACGACGGTACCGACAACAGAATCGGCGAGCTCTCCGACGGGCCTGCGTTTCAATCTCGATATCAACGATGAAGGCATCACCTCCACCGAAGGCCTGGCCGAGTCGCAGGTCAACAAGGTCGTCGTAGCGCTCCCCGAAGGAATGACCGCCAACCCATCGTTGGCCGCTGGTCTGACCGCGTGCAGCGAAGCACAGTACGAGTCTGAGGACATTGGTTCGACGCCTGGGACGGAGTGTCCCGAAGAATCGAAGATCGGGAACGTCGAAGTCAACTCGCCATTGTTGGAACAAACACTACGGGGCGGTGTGTATATCGCCAAGCAGAACGAAAACCCATTCCACTCCCTGCTTGCCCTATATGTCGTGGTGAAGAACCCGGAAACAGGGGTGTTGATCAAGATCGCTGGCCACCTGGAACCGAACCCGGTTACGGGCCAGCTCGTCAGTATCTTCGAAAACTTGCCGCAGCTGCCGTTCTCGCACTTCAGTTTGAGCTTCCGTCAAGGACAGCGCAGCCCACTCGTCACACCACCAGTATGCGGAACCTACACAACACAAGCAGCGCTATACCCGTGGTCCGCACCCACAACGCCTGTCTATGAGAATGCGACATTCCAGGTCACAAGCGGTGTCGCCGGTACACCCTGTCCCGCGGGCGGCACCCCACCGTTCCACCCGGCGGTCACGGCGGGTACGCTGAACAACAGTGCGGGCTCCTATAGCCCGTTCGATATCGACATAACCCGCACCGACTCCGAGCAGGAGATCACGGGGTTCTCGTCGTTGCTGCCGGAAGGGTTGACTGCGAGCCTGACCGGTGTCCCGTTCTGCTCAGAAGCAGACATCGCGCTATCGAAGACCAAGACCGGAGCCCAAGAGGAAACAGAACCATCCTGTCCCGCTGCCAGCCAGATCGGACACACCCTAGTCGGTGTCGGCGTCGCCTCAGTCCTCGCGTACACACCCGGCAAGCTGTACATGGCCGGCCCGTTCGAAGGAGCCCCGTTCTCGATCGTGGCTATCACGAGCGCGAAGGTCGGCCCGTTCGACCTTGGCACCGTCGTGGTGCACCTGCCTTTGCAGATCGATCCGGTGACGGCGACGGTGAGCGTCGCGGCGGGTGGTTCTGATCAGATCCCGCACATCATCGACGGTATCGTCGTCCACGTACGCGACATCCGCGTCTACGTAGACCGTCCGGACTTCACGCTGAACCCCACCGACTGCAAAGCACTGTCGTTCAGTGCGACAGTGATCGGGTCCGGACAGAACTTCGTCAACCCTGCCGATGACGATCCGGTGACGGTGACCGACCCGTTCGAGGTAGCGAACTGTGCGAACCTGAAGTTCACGCCCAAGTTCTCTGCTTCCACCTCTTCCCACACTTCTAAAGCAGCTGGTGCTTCTCTGAATGTGAAGCTGTCGTATCCCCCCAACGGAGTGGGGACACAGGCGTGGCCGGCATCCGTCAAAGTGGAGCTGCCGAAGAACCTCCCGAGCCGGCTAACCACGTTGCAGAAGGCCTGTACGGCGAAAGCATTCGAAACGAACCCAGCGAGCTGCCCGGCCGAATCCGTGATTGGACGCGCTGTTGTGCACACGCAAATCCTGCCCGTCCCGTTGGAAGGACCCGCGTATTTCGTGTCCCATGGAGGGGAAGCCTTCCCGAACCTGATCCTCGTCCTCCAAGGCTATGGTGTCACGATCCAACTCGTCGGCGATACCCTGATCAAGAACGGCGTTACGTCTTCGACGTTCCCGAACGTTCCAGGCGTACCGTTTGAAACCTTCGAACTGAAGCTGCCCCAGGGGAAGTACTCGGCACTCGCGGCCAACGGAAACCTCTGCCAGCAAAAGCTCGTGATGCCGACCGCGTTCGTCGCCCAAAACGGCGCGACGCTCAACCAGGAAACCCACATAGAAGTAGAAGGTTGTCCCACCACAATTGTGGTGGTAAGCCATAAGGTTAAAGGCTCGACGGCCATCATCAAGGTGAAGGTCCCCGCGGCCGGCAAGCTCACAGCCGTTGCTAGAAGTCTGACGAAGGCACAGAAGACGGTGAAGTCAGGTGGCACTGTAGCCGTGAAGTTGAGACTGAAGCGCAGCGAAGCAGCGTTCCTCAAGAAACATCCTGGCCGTAAGCTCGCCGCAAAGATTCATCTCATATTTACGACAAAACAAGGCAAGAGACTTTCGACATCTGTGACTGTCTTCGTACGCTAAGGTGACCAAACGGATGACGCCGCGCTTGCTTCGGTACCTCGATGGCGCGGCGTCCACAGGCTCCCGTGCGGATGCGGATGATTTCCCGAGAGCCGAAGAGCTGCCGCACCTATGCGCGTTTGCTTCGAAGGTCTTCGGCGAGGATCTCTTCGAGCCGCTGGCTGGCGATTTGGTAGACGCTGGGTTTTCCGGTACGACTTGGGTGTCGCTCTCCGTAGGCCAAGGTGTACAGTGCGAAAGGGCGTGTAGGCGCTTCGCCAGCACGGAAACGATGCCCCACGGTCCGTCTGGCCAGGGAGCGCGAGTTGGTGCAACCGCCGAGCCGCGTCCCGTCTCGTCCTTCGGGTTGGCAGCGCGGTAGGCGCGACTTGGACAGGCCGCCATCGCGTTCGACTTGGCGGCGCAGCTGGTGCAGGGCGGTGGACGCGGCGTCGCTGAGGTGTTCGAGATCGGTGCCGAGCGCGTCGTCATCGAAGGCGATCGGGACGATCACGTCCGGGGACTTCTCGGGCATCGTTTAGCCCTCGTCATCAGTGGGCAGATCCCCGAAGTGGCGCTCGAAGTCCTCGGCGCTCATCGGAGTTGCCCCGTGACGCGCGAGAATCGCTTGGCGCTGAGGTCGGTCCGATTGGCCGAGCGGCGGTAGGAAAGGAGCTCCGCGAGAGCAGGGAGATCCTCGTCGGGGTACCGATCAACCAGCGCATGAATGGTCTCACGTGTAGTCACGACTTTCATGATGGCACCTGTGCTTCGGTCGTCAACGGATGCAACCAAGACCGCTACAAAGCCGACCTGTCGTAGCTTGCAATCACTCGCAGTACCAGGGGATGACCCGTTTCGATCGACCTGCGGCCTTGAAGTGCTCCCGTAACTGCGTGTTTCACGTGCTCGCGGCCGATCTGCTCTGAATCAGCACCTTCTGAATCAGCTTACGGATTGCGGCGCGGCGAGCCAAGATCTTCCACCAGCGTCGCGGCACCAAGGTTCGCAGCTTGGGTTGTTGCCATATTGACCCCTCTGGCACGCCCAAGGAGGGTCCGGCCTTTGGCGGGGTCTCTCGGGATGCCGTGGCCCTCCCCGGCCGCGGCATCCCAATGCTTCACCCTCGGATGCTCGAGATCCTCTCCGACTGATCCTAGCAGAAACACCCCCATAGTTTGTGGCGTTGTAGGTGTCAGGCATCGGTCGCTTCAGGCTCGAACCGGATTTCTGGTGGTGCGTGCTTGCGGTCTGGAGTTCTGTGCTTGGCATGTCGCGTCGGTCTAATCCGGTAGGGTTGATTTGTCAGCAAAGGGCTCTAGTGAGAGGAACACAAGTGACTGACTTCCTTGAGGAGAAGCGCACCGAGATCCGTGTGCGCCTGGACAAGCTGGCGCCGGCGGTCGAGGAGTACACGCGTCTTGAGGCCGCGGCGGCTGCATTGGCGCGCATCGACGGAGCTGGTCCGACAACACCCGCCGCTAAGGCTTCGGTGCGCCGGGGGCGTCCTTGTAAGAGCGCTGCCACGGCGACAGCGCTCGCCAAGGCCGCACAAAAAGGGGCGGGTCGCCCCAAAGGTCGTGGTGGACGTTCCAAAGGAGGTGGCGGGCGCGCGGCCGACACGCTTTCGGCTGTGCAAGCGCAGCCTGGAATCACCATCCCCGAGCTCGCGACGAAGCTGGGCATCAAGGCGAACTACCTCTATCGCGTCCTGCCTCCGCTAGAGAAAGAGGGCAAGGTTGCGAAGAGAGGGAAAGGCTGGCACCCTGCCGGCGCGTAGGTGCTCAGCAGGTGGTGCGGCGTCGCTACCGGCTACGCCGAGTAAGTGACGAATCCGGTCGCGATGGCGCTTTCTAGGGCCATCGCGAGGTTCTGTCGGCCCAGCGGACGGAACAGTCGCAGCGACGCCTACAGGTGCCTTGAGCGCATACGGTGGGGAGCCGTTTACGCGCTGTGGCGTGGCGATCGACGGTGGTGTAGTCAAGAATGCGGCGGGCCCCTGTGTGGTAGGTTTCTGGGGTGAGTTGCCGGCGAAGAGCCGCCCGTCGGGCGGTTCTTCGTTTTCTCGGGCCTCCCGGTGGCGTCCCGTGAGACCAGAACGAAAAGGGTTGAACTAGAGCTTGTTCTCTAGCGGTACTTGAATCCCCGCACAATCAAGCCACGCCAGTTGCTCTAGTTCTACCTCTCGGGTTCAGGATGATTACGTTGTCCGTGTAACCCATCACATGGTTTGTGTGACCACTCTCCCGCGCCGGAAGGACCTCGCCTGACAACCCTTCTCGCGGAACGGCGTGCACCTGGGGCTGTACACACCAGAAAGACTCTCTGCCCCCATCAAGTCAAGAAAGACCCGCTCAACGGCCGTTCATTGTCGCACATGTACATGTGCAGAACAGCCCCCATGTTGGGCTGTTGTTTGAGAGAGAGTAACAGCAAAAAAGACACAAAGACAAAGAGGGCAGCACGAGATGCACTACATCTACACACAGTCACGCAGTGACCATCACCGGGGATTCACGGGAACACTCCTCAGAACAGAGATCCGGAGTAGGGAGGGCATGACAACAGAACACTCATCAGGCTAATCAACGTCTTCCAGGCGAGCCTGCAACCTGGGTTATCAGAGCTCTCACTGGAACTCGGTGCACACAACGGCCTCATCCCGCATTACTACATCGGAGGACAACTCCGGTTCGACCCGGACGACCTCAACCGATGGATACGACAACACCACTTCGACATCCTGATTGCTGAGGATGACTATCTACCATAACGGCAACTAACCGGCCTGTAGACTGACCTGAGAAGTACCGGAATAGTCGATGCTCAGCAAGACCCTCGTCGATCAAGCGGAACAGCGGGTAGGGACCCCGATACAAGCTGCGTGCCTCGTGATGTCGCGAGACCTACATGTTCGCCACCCCTGGACCGGCGGTCCCTCGTGGTCGGTACTCGTGCTCACTGCCGATGAGCTATGCGTCTTCTCGACACGCAACGCTGGATGGCGGCATCCCAATACAGCCCTGCTCGACACCGAACCGATGTGCGTGCCGCTCAGCGAAGTCGATCGCTTTGATCGCGAACCCTCCGCCAACCCTCTAGTCAAGGTCTTGCGGCTCACATTCACCGACGGACAACAAATGATAATGCGAGTCGGGCGAGGCTCGTGGAACCAGCACCGAGACATAAGCGAGCTTTCACGGCTGCTGTGACAGGGAGGTGAGTATCGCCCGTTTCTAGCGGTTCGTGTGCCTTCGCCGCTACCCTGATCGACCACTCCTCAGTCACCACGCTGTGGCCAGCGGCCTACGGTGGGTGGAAGCAGGACCCATGGCTCCCCCAGCGCGAATCTCGCGGCCATCCGTCTGCCGTGAGCTGGACGCTCCGCGGACCACACGAATTCGCACGGGCGAGCGTTCCAAGACCCGCATGAAGTCGCCGAACGCCCCAACCACCTCATCCCGGTAGACGGTCCGGAACCCAGACGCCTCAAGAGTATGAATGAGGGTCGCGATGTGCCCAAGGAGGCTCCGGCGGTGGACTTCCTTTCTTGACCCGCATCGGCCAATTTGTCACGCAGCAATCGGGATGCTCTAGCCGGCGACTCAGCGGGCTGGTTAAGTGCCACCCGTACTTCGCGCGGAAGAGAGGCGCAGGACTTCGGCCTCCAGCACGGCATCCACACTCAGGCTTGGTCACCGATCGGTGGCATCATCTTCTACCGCGGCAGCACGCTCGAGGACCCGATATCGCCAGAGCGGGCAAGACCCCGGCCCAAGTGATACTGCGCTGGGGTCTGTAGCACGGGCGCTCCCGTGGGTAATGCTTATGACAGTCGATAAACAGAATCCGGTCATTCGAAGTCCACCGAGCCAGGGCGCATCGCAAAGATCATCGACGTCGCCAAACCAGGCGAGCCGGCGAAGGCGGTCTGCGACACGAGCTGCCAGGGCTATGAACGAGACCTACATCCACGTAGCCAACACGCCTGCGGGCAAGCTCTCCGTCGTGCCGTCAGACATCCGGGGCGAGCGCTCCCGCCTATCCACAACGACCCCTTCGATCGGCTCCTCGCCGCACAGGCCGTGTGCGACAGCGCCATCATCGTGTCGGCCGGCATCATCTTGACGCCTACGCGCTAACGCGCATCCGGTAGCTCCAGTATCTGTACGGCCGGCGTTTGTTGCGCGAACGCTGAGCGCACCGGCCCCCGCGAGGCTGGCGAAAATCAAGATTGCGCCCACAGGAACTCGATACGGGCAACCACCGATCAGGCGGTCACCGGCGCCACGAGGGAAGGATGATCTCGGGTGAAGGCGCCACAACCCACAGGACGAACGTCTGTTCGCCCTCCTAATATGGGGTCTACATGGCCGCAGGGACTCAGATAGTCGTATCGGGGGCGAGGGAGCACAACCTCAAGGACATCTCGCTATCCCTGCCCCGCGACGCGCTGGTCGTCATCACTGGGCTGTCCGGCTCGGGTAAGTCGAGCCTCGCGTTCGACACGATCTACGCGGAGGGACAGCGCCGCTATGTCGAGTCACTCTCGGCATATGCCCGCCAGTTCCTGGGCCAGATGGACAAGCCCGACGTGGACTCGATCGAGGGGCTCTCCCCGGCGATCTCGATCGACCAGAAGACGACCTCGCGCAATCCGCGCTCGACGGTCGGCACGGTCACCGAGATCTACGACTACCTGCGGTTGTTGTGGTCACGCGTCGGTAAGCCCCACTGCCCGATCTGCGGACGCCCGATCGTGGGCCAGTCGGCGGAGCAGATCATCGACCAGGTGATGGAGCTGGCGGAGGGCACGCGCTTCATGATCCTGAGCCCGGTTGTGCGGGGACGCAAGGGCGAGTACGGCAAGCTGCTGGAGGAGTTCCGCGCCGACGGCTTCGCGCGCGTGAAGATCGATGGCCGGGTGCGGATGCTGGAGGAGTCGATCGTGCTCGACAAGCGCTACAAGCACGACATCGCTCTCGTTGTTGACCGTCTGGTGATGCGCCACGACGTGCGCAAGCGGCTGGCGGACTCGATCGAGACGGCGGTATCCCTGGCCCACGGGCTGGTCGAGATCGAGATCGTCGGTCGCGAACCGGAGCAGCAGTCCGCGCACTCCTCGGGTGCTCTGGGCGTCCGCTCCGCTGCCATGCAGATCACCCCCGGGATGACCCCCGATCCCGGCACGCTGTTCACGTTTTCCGAGCGCTTCGCCTGTCCCGAGCACGGACCGTCGCTGGTGGAGCTCGAGCCGAGGATCTTCTCGTTCAACTCTCCCCACGGCGCGTGCGAGCACTGCACCGGCCTCGGCTCCCAAATGGAAATCGACCCCGAGCTGGTCATTCCCGATCCCTCCCTGTCGGTCGCCGAGGGGGCGATCCTGCCGTGGGCCGGCGGCGCCTCCAACTACTACGAGCAGGTGGCCGAGGCGATCTCCAGCCGCTACGGGGTGGACCTCGAAAAGCCCTGGGCGGATCTCGACCAGTCAGAACGCGAGCTGTTCCTGCGCGGGACGGGCGGCGAGCCGCTGCAGATCAACTATCGCAACCGTTACGGGCGTCGGCGCAGCTACGCGACCCGGTTCGAGGGCGTCGTCGCGAACCTCGAGCGCCGCTACCGCGAGACCGACTCCGAGCACACACGCCAGAAGATCGAGGAATACATGTCGCTGCGCCCCTGCCCCGCCTGCGAGGGCGCGCGCCTGCGAGCGGAGTCTCGCGCGGTGCTGGTCGGCGGCACCCCGATCGAGGAGTTCTGTGCCCTCTCGGCTCGCCGGGCGCTTGCGTGGCTCCAGGAGGTCGATCTGTCTGAGACAGACCGCCACGTCGCCCGGCTGATCCTGCGTGAGATCTCCGAGCGACTGCAGTTCCTAGAGAACGTCGGCATCGGCTACCTCTCGATGGACCGGGCGGCCGCGACCCTCTCGGGCGGGGAGGCCCAGCGCATCCGCCTGGCCACCCAGATCGGCTCCTCGCTGGTCGGCGTGCTGTACATCCTCGATGAGCCCTCGATCGGGTTGCACCAGCGCGACAACTCGAAGCTGATAGCGACACTGGAGCGTCTGCGAGACCTGGGCAACACGGTGATCGTCGTGGAGCACGACGAGCAGACGATGCGCGCCGCCGACCACCTCGTCGACCTCGGGCCCGGCGCCGGCGAGCACGGTGGACGGATAGTGGCGCAGGGCACCGCAGCCCAGGTGCAGCGTGTAAAGGACTCGCTCACAGGCCAGTACCTGTCCGGCAAGCGGGTGGTGGACGTGCCCGCCAAGAGAAGGACACCATCGGGCTATGTCGAGATCGTCGGTGCCACTCAGCACAACCTGCGCGACATCGATGTGCGGGTCGCCCTGGGGGTGCTCACGTGCGTGACTGGAGTGTCCGGGTCGGGCAAGTCCACGCTGGTCAACGAGGTTCTGCTGAAGGCGCTCGCCAACCGCCTGCACCGTGCCCGCCAGCGGCCGGGGCGCACCGCGCGATCGAGGGCCTGGAGGCGCTGGACAAGATCATCGCCGTGGACCAGTCTCCGATCGGTCGCACGCCCCGCTCGAACCCGGCCACCTACACCGGCCTGTTCGACGTGATCCGCGACCTGTTCTCAAAGACCCAAGAGGCGCGAGCCCGAGGCTACAAGCCGGGGCGCTTCTCCTTCAACGTCAAGGGCGGGCGCTGCGAGGTATGCCGCGGGGATGGGCAGATCAAGATCGAGATGCACTTCCTGCCCGACGTGTATGTGCCCTGCGAACAGTGCCACGGCAAGCGCTACAACCGCGAGACGCTAGAGGTCCACTTCAAGGCCAAGAGCATCGCCGATGTGCTCGACATGCCGGTCGAGGAGGCGCTCGAGTTCTTCGCGCACATCCCGAAGATCCGCAGACGCCTGGAGACGCTGCACGCGGTTGGTCTCGGCTACGTCCGTCTGGGCCAGCCCGCGACGACGCTCTCCGGGGGGGAGGCGCAGCGCGTGAAGCTCGCCACCGAGCTATCCAAGGTCGCCACCGGACGCACCATGTACATCCTCGATGAGCCCACCACGGGCCTGCACTTCGCCGATGTCCAGCGCCTCTTGGATGTGCTGGCCCGGCTGGTTGACGCGGGCAACAGCGTGGTGGTGATCGAGCACAATCTCGACGTCATCAAGTCGGCCGACCGGCTGATCGACATGGGCCCGGAGGGCGGCGAGGAGGGGGGGATGGTGATCGCCTCGGGAACCCCTGAGGAGGTCGCCGCCGAGCCCGCCTCGCACACGGGACAGTTCCTCGCCGAGCTTCTCGACGTCACTCAGACACGCACCGCCGCAGAGCGCACCCGCACCACCCGCAAACGGCGGGTGAGAGTCGCCGCGTGAGTTCGCTGAGCACCCAGGCAAGACTGTGGTGGGCCAAGTGGCGCTGGTACGAGCGCAACTCGCTGCCCTGGAATCGCGCGCTCATCCACTGGCATTGCATGCGTCGCGGGGCGTTCGTGCGCTGGCCCGTGCAAGGCAACGTCCTGGAAGCGCTGCGGCAGGGCCGCCTGGAGCTGGGGGAGGGGGCCCTGCTCGAGCCCGGCGTGTGGATCACCGCGCCGGGCGACGCCCGAGTGCGGATCGGCGCGGGCACGTTCCTGAACATGGGCGTGATGGTCGCCTCACAGCACCTCGTGGAGATAGGCGAGCACTGCATGCTCGCCAACGGCTGTTTCGTCTCGGACGCAAGCCATCGCTACGAGGACCTCGAGCGGCCGGTCCCGTGGCAGGGATTTCAGAGCAAGGGCCCGACGCGGATCGGCGATAACTGCTGGCTCGGGGCGAACGTCGTCGTAACGAGCGGTGTGAGCATCGGCGAGCGCTGCGTGATCGCGGCAAACAGCGTGGTGACGCGCGACGTGGAGCCGTTCTCGATCGCCGCCGGGGCGCCGGCGAAGGTCATACGGCGGATCGAGCACGCGAGCGGGTAGCGTGCGTGGCATGGATCTGTACGAGTGCATGCGCTGTGCGCCCAGCACCAGGCGCTTCGCTTCTCGCCCGGTTCCGCGCGAGATCCTGATCCGGGTGCTCGACAACGCCCGGTTTGCGCCCAGCGGCGGGAACCGTCAGGGCTGGCGGGTGATAGCCGTGCAGGACGCCGAGAGGCGCAGGGCGCTGCGTGATCTGTATCTGCCCCACTGGCGTGCCTACGTTCAGAAGATGCGGGTTGAGAGCGTGCAGGGTCAAGGCGAGGGGCCGCAGGCCTCGCGCGGGGGAGCGCTGACGCTGGCCGACGAGTACGCACAGCATCTCGACGAGGTTCCACTGCATCTGGTGATCGGAGTGCAGCTCAGCGACCTGGCGGTCACCGACGCGCAGCTGCCGCGTCAGAGCATCGTCGGCGGCGCATCGATCTATCCGTTCGTGCAGAACGTGCTGCTCGGTCTGCGCGCAGAGGGGCTGGGCGCCTCGCTGACCACGCTGCTGGTACCCGCCGAGGCGCAGGTCAGAGAGCTGCTCGACATACCTGAGGGAATCGCGCTCGCCGCCCACATAGGCGTCGGCTACCGCGCCGATGAGTGGCCGCGCAAACTCAACCGTCGCCCGGTGTCTGAGTTCGCGTTCCTAGAGCGCTGGGGCCAGCCGCTTGATTGACCCAGCGCGGCGGTGAAGTGCTGGTCTGCCCGTTTCTTCAGGACCCGGTGAGCAGGACCACGCCGTAGACGATCGCGGCGATGAAACCGGCCCATCCGCCGAGCGCCAGCGCGCCATAGGCGATTGTCTGAGTTCGAGAGCTCTCGCGCCGTTCGCTCACGCGGGTGATGCCCAGAACCGCGAGCGCGAACAGGGTGCTGACGCCGATTCCGGCGACAAGCGCGGCCAGCGTCACATCGACGAGCTTCGGCAGGTCCACCACGGTCGCGTTGATCATCACTTGGCCACAGCCGCCAGCGGCTCGCCAGCGGCATCCGCCGGGTGCCTCAGCCGACGTCTGAACAGCGCCGCCAGCAACGTCAGCAGCGACACCGAGATCAGCGCGGGGCCAAGCGCACCGGCGCCGAACAGACGCGAGACACCGTAAGCGAGTGCCCCGATTGTGCCCGACGCTGGGAGCGTCAGCACCCACGCTAGAGCGATGTTGCCGGCGACTCCCCAGCGCACTGCGGAGAGGCGCTTGGCCGCGCCGGCACCCATCACGCCGCCCGAGATCACGTGGGTGGTGGACAGAGGATAGCCAGCTGCGGACGCGGCCAGGATCACCGCCGCGCCGGCCCCCTGGGCGGCGAAGCCCTGCGCCGGATCCATCTTGATTATGCGGGTCCCCATAGTCCTGATGATCCTCCAGCCTCCGCTGAAGGTGCCCAAGGCGATCGCGCTGGCAGCCGTGACGATCACCCAGATCGGGACGTGAAAACCGCTGGCCGGAAGGCTGTGATGGGCGATCAGCGCCAGCGTCATGATTCCCATTGTCTTCTGAGCGTCGTTGGTGCCGTGGGAGAGCGCCAGCATTCCGCCGGAGACGAGTTGTCCAAGGCGGAAGTAGCGGTTCACGGTGCCGGGACGCAGCCGTCCGAGCAGCCGGTAGGTGATCGTGATCGCGCCCGCCGCCGTGATGAACGCGAGCACAGGTGCCATGATCGCCGGGATGATCAGCTTGCCAAGCAGACCGTCGCCACTGATCGCACTCGCGCCGTGAGCCGCGAGCATGGCTCCCACGAGTCCTCCGATCAGGGCGTGTGAGGAGCTCGATGGAAGACCGAAATACCAGGTCGCCAGGTTCCACGAGATCGCGCCGATCAGGCCAGCGAACACGACCGTGGTGCCGACTTGGGCGCTATCGACGAATCCCTGGCCGACGGTGGCGGCCACCTTCAGGGAGATGAACGCGCCCGCGAAATTCAGCAACGAGGCGACCGCGATCGCCACTCGGGGCGCCACCGCACGGGTCGAAATGGCGCTGGCCACAACGTTGGCGGTGTCGTGGAAACCGTTGGTGAAGTCAAACGCGATCGCCGTTGCGATCACGATGAACAGAATGATGTCTGCCTGCATTGCTCGAAGCGGGCCTAGGCGTTCTTGATGACGATGCCCTCGAGTATGTATGCCGTCTTCTCAGTGGCGTCGATGGCGTTCTCCAAACGTTCGAAGATGTCCTTCCAACGGATCACGAACATCGGGTCGGTGCCGGTCTCAAACAGTGCCGCTATCGCCTCTCGCACGACGCGATCGCCCTCGTTCTCCAGGCGATGGGTCTCCACAGTCTGCTCGCTGATGTCCTTGAAGCTGCGCATCAGCGGGATCGCCTGGGCGATCTGGCGCGTTGCACCAGCCAGTATCTGAGCCAGATGCTGAGCTTGCTCCATCGGTGCCTCGATCTTGTAGAGGCCGAGATAGTCTGCGACCTCGTCGATGTAGTTGACGATGTCATCGAGCGCCGAGGTCAGCTCGAGGATGTCCTCACGGTCGATCGGGGTCACGAAGGTATGGTTCAGGCGCGCGACGAGGTCGTGGACGATCTGGTCGCCCTGGTGCTCGCACGCGTGGATTTGCGCGGTCAGATCCTTGGAGTCTGGGTAGTCGCTGAGTATCCGCTCGAGCAGATCAGCCGCCTGCACGATGTTTTCACCGGCTCGCTCGAAGAGGTCGAAGAATGCTTGATCTGTGCCCCTGAGGATCCTTGCGAGACTGGCCAATAGAACCTCCCGGTCGCACCGGCGACCTGTCGTGGTAACACCAAGCACCAGCAAACCGCTGAGACCAGCCAGCGGAGTGAAAGTTCTGTAAAGACTATGTAATCGAATGGACGCCGCGCGTGGCGTCGGTCAGTCTCGGCTAACGCAGGCGCGCCTTCAGTCGCGAGAGCTCGTTCGGGTCGATCGAGTATCCGTGCTCGGGGCCCGGGTAGCGCCGCATGCGCACGTCCTCGGCGAACGCCGTGACACCGTCGTTCATCTCCTGCTGGAGGTTGGCGTAGCGCTTGACGAAACGCGGTCCCAGGCCGTCGCGAATACCGAGCAGGTCGTGGAAGACGAGCACCTGCCCGTCGGTCGCGGGGCCTGCACCGATGCCGATCACTGGCACCTCCATGTGGGCCATCAGCTCCTCGGTAACCGCACTGGGGATCGCCTCGAAGACGATCGCGAAGCAGCCGACTCCCTGCAGCGCCAGCGCCTCGGAGGCGATGCGCGCGGCCGCCTGAGCGTTGCGTCCCTGGGCCTTCCAGCCACCGAGCGCCGTGGAGCTCTGCGGCGTCAGGCCGACGTGGCCCATGACCGGTATGCCGGCGTCCACGATCGCGCGTGCGCGGCTCGCCGGAGAGCGTCCTCCGCCCTCGAGCTTGACCGCGTCACAGCCAGCCTCCTTGACCAGCCGGATGGCGCTGGTGACGGCCTGCTCGTCGCTGGTCTCATAGGAGCCGAACGGCAGATCGCCGATCATCAGCGGGCTGGAGAGGCCGCGGCGCACAGCACGCGCGAGTACCAGCATGTCGTCGAGGTTGACCGGTGTGGTCGAGTTGTAGCCGAGCACGGTCGTGGCGGCGGAGTCCCCAACCAGCACCAGGTTGACGCCGGCGGCCTCGGCGGCGCGGGCACTCGGATAGTCATATGCGGTGACCATCACGATCGGCTCCGAAAGGCGCTTCTTCTCGCCCAGTAGGGGCAGGGTCATCGGTAGGCGCCCAGGATCTGATGGAACCTCGACGCTGGTGGGATGGCTTGACATGATCTGGTACTCCTCTCTGACGCCAGTTGACGCCCTCAGCTCAGGAGGGTCGCCACCGCGTCGTTGACGGTGATGATGCGATTGGTCTCGGCCTCCACGTGAACCACGCGGGGCTCGTAGTGCTCCATCTCCACGGTCTCATAAGAGCCGTAGGAGATGACGATGACGGTGTCGCCTCGGTGCACGAGCCGGGCGGCGGCTCCGTTCACCTTGATCTCCCCCGAGCCGCGTGCGCCGGCGATCGTGTAGGTCTCAAAACGGGCGCCGTTGTCTACATCCACAACGTGAACCTGCTCGTGCTCGAGGATGTCCGCCGCCTCGAGCAGATCGGGGTCGATGGTGATCGAACCGACATAGTGCAGGTCGCAGTCGGTGACTGTCGCCCTGTGGATCTTGGACTTCAGCATCACACGCTGCATCTGGTCAGAACCTCTCTTTCGGTGTGGTCGGGGCTTTGGGTTGCCAGGGGTTCGAGGATCAAGTTGTCTATCAAGCGGGTGGAGCCGACGCGCGCCGCGAGCGCCAGTAGAGCCGGCCGATCCAGAGCATCCAGTGGCGCGAGCGTCTCGGCGTCCACGAGCTCCAGGTACTCCTCCCGCACGCCGTGAGCGGCCAACTGCTCCCGGGCGCGAGCGACCAGTACATCAGCGTCGCTCTCACCTTCCCCGGCCAGCTCGGCCGCTGCGCTCAAAGCCGCGTACAGCGCTCGCGCGCGCTCTCGCTCCGGTGGGCTCAGGCGAGCGTTGCGGCTGGACATCGCCAGGCCATCTGGCTCGCGCACCGTGGGACAGGTCTCGACTGCCACCGGCAGATTCAGATCCTTCACCAGGCGGCGGATGACGAGCACCTGCTGGGCATCCTTCTGTCCGAAGAAGGCGAGATCGGGCCCGCACGCGCACAGAAGCTTGGTCACGACCGTGCAGACGCCGCGGAAGTGGGAACTGCCGCGAACTTGACCCTCGAGGCGGTCGGTCAAGCCGAGCACTTCAACGGAGGTCGCGAAGCCCGGCGGGTAGACCTCCTCGACCGTGGGGGCGAACAGCAGGCCTGCGCCCGCCTCGGCCGCCAAACTCGCGTCCCGTCGCTCGGAGTGGGGGTAGAGCTCGAAGTCCGAGTGGTCATTGAACTGGGCGGGATTGACGAACAGCGACACCACGACCACGTCGCAGAGCTCTCGCGCGCGAGCGATCAGCGACAAGTGGCCGTCGTGCAGCGCCCCCATTGTCGGGACGAGCCCGATCCGTCTGCCCTCGCGTCTGGCGGGAGCGAGCGCGGCGCGAAGCTCATCGACGGTGCGCAATGTCCTCATGCCGCCCTCCCCGCTATCGAGCGGCCAGCCCAGGGTGGGGTTTCCCCCTCGTCCGCTGCGCGCCGATCCTCTGCCCGGGAGCGGTCCGTGTCCGCGCTGGCCAGCTCGCGGGTGGCCCGGGCAAGCGCGTCGAAGAGCTCGAGCAGCTCGGGGGCTCGCTCGCCGATGGCGCGGCGCTGGGCAGAGACCGTTGCCTGGTCTCCCCGGGCTATGGGGCCAGTCAGAGCCCCACGACCCTGCACGGCCCAATTGTTGACCGTGCGGCGTATGAGCGGCACGAGCGCCTGTCGGTCGCATCCAGCTGTCGCGGCCAGCGTCTCGGCGGCGCACTCCAGGGTGATCAGGAAGTTCGAGGCGATCGAGGCGGCGGCATGGTACGTGGCCCGGTCGGCCTCATCGAGCGAGAACGGGCTCAGGCCGAGGTTCTCAGCGAGCTCAAAGGCGGCACTCGACGTAAGTGCTGAAGAGCCGCACACGGCGGCCGGTATCCCTCGCAGATCCGTGTTCTGCTGTGTATCGGAGAAGGTCATCAGGGGATGCACAGAGAAGCGCTCCTGGAGGTTCGCGGCCTCGAGTGCGGCAAGTGGAGTAGCCCCTGAGCAGTGCCCTACGAGAATGGGATGCTGCTCGCCCCCCGGCATGCGCTCCGCGAGCGTCTCGGCGGCGAGCACGATCTCACGGTCGGGGACGCACAGCAGAATCATCTGTGCGCCGGCGAGGTCACCCGGAGAGTAGTCGCGGGGCAGGGGACCGATGAGCCGATAGCCACTGCTGCGGGCAGCGGACGCGAGCGCGAGGCCGAGACGGCCACGGCCGACTATCGCAAGGCTACGGGGGCGGGTGAATTCGCTCAAAGTGGATCCAGTTCCCAAGGGGATACCGGTCGCTACAGACCTCAACGACTATCTCCAGGTTCCATCCCGGGGCCAGCCGATGACGGCCCACATCTACAATATACACCGCTTGCAGACGAGTGGATACACCCCCGCGACGATCCCAGCGGTCCACGCGGTGGCCCGCGATTGCGCTAGTTGCGGAAAATGTCGCGGACACGGCCGGGGAGATCCCGTCCTCAGGCTGGCTACCATCCGAGCGAGTGTCTGACCAGGTTGCAACCTTCTCCAATCCCCAGCGGAGCGCCGCGAGGCCCTAAAGGAGGTTTACGCGCAAGCCCAGGACTGCGTGCGCTGCCAGGAGCTGGCGGCAACTCGCAAAACGGTCGTATTCGGCGCAGGCAACGCCGACGCTGACCTGATGTTTGTGGGTGAGGCGCCCGGAGCCAGCGAGGACGAGCAGGGTCTGCCCTTCGTGGGCGCCGCCGGCAAACTGCTCGAGAAGCTGCTCGGGGAGATCGGTCTAGAGCGTAAAGATGTCTTTATCGGAAATACGCTCAAGTGCCTAAGGTACACCGCTCCGGTTCAGTTGGGTGATGGCTCCTGGGAGCGCATAGGGAGGCTGGTTCGCTCGCGCTACACCGGCGAGGTGATGTCGGTCGACGAGCACGGCATGCTGGTCCGTCGCCGGGTTACCGGCTGGCACGCGACCCCGCTTGCCGGTCGTCGTGTATTTCGTCTCACCTACCGATCCTGCAAGAACGCAGGAGCTAGCCGTGTGGGCATACAGCTCACGGGCGACCATCCCGTCCTAACCGAACGTGGATACGTTCCCGTCGAAGAGCTACGGTCCGGAGATCGGATCGCGACGGGTCAAGGAATCAGCAAACTCGCCTGGGATGTGGTGTGCGGCACCGTTCTAGGCGACGGGTCTCTGCAGACTAAGTCGTCGTGTCTCACCTTCTCTCATTCTCAGAAGCAGGCCGAGTACGCGCGCTTCAAGGCGGAGCTGCTCACCGAGCTGATCACGGACATCGATGAGCGTGAGGTTGCCGCGGTCGTAGGAGGGCCCCGCGTGTATCCCGTAGTAGCGGTGCGGACACTTGCTCATCGTGCGCTGCGCGTTATCCGTCAGGATTTCTACCGGCCCCACAAGGTCGTCCCGTCTTGGATGGCCGATGATCTGAACGCGCGGATACTGGCTTTCTGGTTCATGGATGACGGTTACATGAGTACACGTGGGCGGCCACGCGCCGAGATTGCCACCGTCGGGTTTTCCTCGTCCGACCTGCAGATTTTGCTGCGCGGACTTATGCGATTGGGTCTACCGGGCAAGGCATCGCGCAAGAGGCTCTACTTCGATGTACCCACCAGCGAGCGGCTCAGCGAGCTGATCGCACCCTATGTCCCACCATCGATGCGCTACAAGCTCTGTCCCGACGTCGAGGCTCGAGTTGCGTTCAATCCCGATCGCTTCGAGCGCGGACCGGCGACCGTTGTTTACGACGACGTCGAGGTTGAGGACATCACCGACCGTGAGCGCCACGACACCACCTTCTTCTGCATCGACGTCGAGGACACGGCGAACTTCGTCACCGCTGGGGGAGTCGTCCACAACTGCAGGCCACCCGGCAACCGTGACCCGCAACCGGTCGAGATCGAGAACTGTCGGGAGTATCTGTACCGCCAGGTCGAGCTGATCGAGCCGACCGTGATCTGCACGCTTGGCAACTTCTCCACCAAGCTCCTGCGCGGCGATCCCACCGGGATCACGCGCCTGCACGGGCAGCCGGAGGTGCTCACGCTGGGCCGACGTGCCGTGCGTCTGTACCCGATCTTTCACCCTGCCGCGGCGCTTTACACACCCAAAATGCTCGAGACCCTGCGAGAGGACTTCAAGCGGATACCGGAGCTGCTGGCGCTCGGCGCCCCCGAGCAGCCGGAGTTCGTGGAGGAGGTCCCCGAGCCTGCGCTCGAGGCGGAGCAACCCGATCAGCCAAGCACCGAGGAGCAGCCAGCCGAGCCAGATCAGCTCGGTCTTTTCTGAGCTATCGGGCTGGCGCACGCCGAGCATCGTCCAACACGCTAAAGCCGGGCTCCGTCGCTGCCGATAGTGCTGTTGTCTCCATCCTCCCGTAGCAACGGCCGGCCCGCACCTCCTCCTCTTGCGGGCCGGCCCTTTTTTTGGGGCTACAGTTTCAGGATGCGAAGCAGAGACCTCGAGCACGTGCTTGTCGGGACCCGCCGACGTGGTCGCCCGGACTCACACGATGCGCGGCGAGTCTGATCTCAAATCGCTGCTGCGCGAGACAACCTGCGCGTCCCAGACCGAAGCGCTTGGGGGACAGCTGGCGGGATGGCTGAGCGCGGGCGATTTGGTTCTCGTGCGGGGCGAGCTGGGCGCCGGCAAGACGACGCTGGTGCGGGGTCTGGCTCGCGCGCTTGGCGTCTCGGGACCGGTGACCAGCCCCACGTTCAGCATCGGGCACCGCTACCAGGGGACCTCCGTCACCGTCTGCCACCTCGACCTGTACCGCTTGCGGAGTCTCTCCCAGGAGGATCCCGCGCTGCTGGATGATTATCTCGACGGGCGCTCGGTCGTTCTGGTTGAGTGGCCGCAGGTCGCCGGCGGCGAGCTGCCGCAGGCACGACTTGTGGTCACACTCGACCACATGGGTGGCGACAACCGCCGGATCCAGGCTAGTCCACAATGATCCTGCTCGGCATCGACACCTCCACCCCCGCCACCACCGTCGGACTGCGGCTGTCCGACGGGACGGTGCTGCAGGCACGCGACGACCCTCCCGCGGGCGGGCGTCCCGGACACGCAACCCGTCTGCTGACGCTCGCCGACGGGCTGCTGGCCGACGCCGGGATCCGCTGGCGGGGAATCGAGCGGATCGCGGTGGGGGTGGGGCCGGGAACGTTCACCGGTCTGCGTGTGGGCGTGGCAAGCGCGCACGGGCTCGCTCACGCTCTGGGGGCGCAGCTCGTCGGGATCTCGAGTCTGCGGGCGCTGGCCCACGGCGCAAACACACAGCGGCCGGACTGCGCCACGATTCTGGCGGTCATCGACGCCCGCCGGGGAGAGGCGTTCTGCGCCGCCTACACGGGTCAGCGTGAGCTGACACCCCCACGAGCCATGGGACCGGCGGCCCTCGGTGAGCTCGGCGAAGAGCTCTCAGAGCACGGCACGTGGCTGGCGGTCGGAAACGGGGCGCTCGCTTTCGCCGCGCAGCTGCGCGGCGCCGGCGGCGAGCTCCCCGAGGACTCCTCGGCGCTGCACCGGATCGGAGCCGAGGCGATCTGCCAGCTCGGTCTAGACGCCCCCGCCGGGGACCCGCGGGCCGTGCTGCCGCAATACTGTCGCCGACCGGACGCCGAGATCACCCTGGAGAGCGCGGCGAAGTGACAGACCCCACCACAGAAACCTGGGCCGAGGGTGCCCCCATCCGTGCCCTGGTCTATCAGGACCTGCCGGAGGTGATCGCGATCGAGCGGCGGGCGTTCCCCACCCCCTGGTCGTTGGCGATGTTCGTACTGGAGCTGTCCAAGCCCTCCGGCATCTGCCTGGCGGCGCTGGACGAGGGGCGGATCATCGGATATCTGATCTGCTCCCGCTACGAGACGGTGTGGCACGTCATGAACGTGGCGGTCGAGCCCGAGCGCCGGCGCGAGGGGGTCGCCTCGGCGTTGCTGGGGGAACTGTACGCGAGGACCGGTGAAGAGCAGGCGCGCTTCACGCTGGAGGTTCGCTGCTCAAACCAGGTGGCGATCGACCTCTACCAGCGCCACGGCTTCAAGGCCGCGGGAATCCGCCGCCGCTACTACCAGGACAACGGCGAGGACGCGTTGATCATGTGGCGCACCCCCGCGACTCTGGCCGGGACGCTCCACGACGTGCCCAACCCGGGCCCGGTGCACTGGTGATACTGGCGGTCGAGACCAGCTGCGACGACACCTGCGCCGCGGTGATCGACACGGCCGGAGAAATCCACTCCAATGTCATCTCCTCCCAGCACGCCCACGACCGCTTCGGCGGAGTCGTGCCGGAGATCGCCTCCCGCCATCACCTCGAGCTGATCGACCTGGTCATATCGCGCGCGTTGGAGGACGCCGAGATCACCCTGGAGAAGGTGGATCTGATCGCGGCGACCCAGGGTCCCGGCCTGATCGGAGCGCTGCTCGTCGGTCTCTCTCACGCCAAGGCGCTGGCCGCCTCCGCGGAGCTGCCGTTCGCTCCCGTCGATCACCTGCAGGGACACGTCGCCGCGAATTTCCTGAGCGACCCGAACTCACCCGAGAGCCCCCCGGTGCAGCCTCCGTTTCTGTGCCTGATCGCCAGCGGCGGGCACACGCTGCTCGCCCACGTGCGCGAGCACTCCGGCATGGAGGTGATCGGACGGACCCTCGACGACGCCGCCGGGGAGGCCTTCGACAAGGGCGCCCGGATGCTCGGGCTCGGCTACCCCGGAGGCCCGGCGCTCGAGCGCCTGGCACGCGACGGCGACCCGCGCGCCTTCGAGTTTCCCGCCGGCGGAGTGAGCCGCCGGGCGGGCCTCGGCGCGGGACGCGTCCAGTTCGCGCGCAGCATGGACTTCTCCTTCGCGGGCCTGAAGACAGCGCTGCTCTACCGCATCCGCGAGCTCGGGGAGGACACGGTTCGCCGGCGCGCCGCGGACCTCGCAGCCTCCTACCAGGCGGCGATCATCGATCACCTCCTGGCGCGGGCACGTCAGGGCCTGGAGGCCACGGGCCTGCGCACGCTGGCCGTCGGTGGCGGAGTCGCCGCCAACGGCGAGCTGCGCCGCAGATTGCCCGAACTGTCAGCCGTCACGCACATACCGGCCCCCGTGCTGTGCACCGACAACGCCGCGATGATCGCAAGCGCCGCACGCTTCCAGCGGCCATTGCCCTACCCGGACTATCTGACACTCGACGCCTACGCGACCGGCGAGCGCGCAGCGTGAGCACCCTGACGGTCTACTCCAGGCCCGAATGTCACCTCTGCCAGGAGGCGATCGCGGTGCTGCGGCCGCTCAGCGAGGAGCTCGATTTCGAGCTCCTGGTATGCGACATAGACACCGACGAGCGGCTGCAGCGCGCCTATTTTGAGCGGATACCGGTCGGGGTGCTCGATGGTCAGGAGCTGTTCTGCTACTTCGTGGACGAGCGGATTCTCAGACGCAGACTGGGCTCGGGGGACCAGAGGGAACCCAAAGACGAGCATCCTCTAGAGTCACCTCGATGAGCGCTCCCGACGTAAACGCGGCCACCAGCCCCAACGCTGTCGTCCATCCCGACGCGGAGGTGTCCGCCGGCGAGCGTCTCTCGCTGGGCGTCGCTGCGCGCCTGTCGCGCTACCTGCAGGTGCTCACGCAGGCCAAGAAGATGGGCAAGGAGACGATCTCCTCCCAGGAGCTCTCCGACTACACGCACGTCAATTCCACCCAGATCCGCCGCGACCTGTCCGGCTTCGGCAAGTTCGGCAAGCGCGGGGTCGGCTACAACGTCGAGTCGCTGGTCTCCCAGATCCGCAAGATCCTGCGCACCGCCGGCCAGCATAACATCGCGCTGTTCGGCGCCGGGCACCTCGGCAAGGCGATCGCCTCATCGGAAATCTTCGCCGACCACGGCTTCCGTGTCGTTGCGATCTTCGACGCCGACCCGGCCAAGGTGGGCAGCGAGGTCGGCAGCCAGGCTGTGCGTCCCGCCTCGGACATGGCCCAGGTCATCGAGGAGGAGGACATCGTCGTCGGTGTCTTGGCCGTCCCCGGCGCCGCCGCCCAAGGGCTCGCGGACGAGCTCGTGGCGGCCGGCGTGAAGATCATCTTCAACTATTCGGAGTCGCTGCTGGTCGTTCCCCCGGAGGTGACGGTTCACACCTCCAGCCCCGCCGTGGATCTGCTCTACGCGCTGTACTTCTATCTGACCTGAGAACCGTGAGCGCTACAGGCGCCGTTTTTTTCGCCCGCACGCCATGAACAGTCTCGATCTTGACAAGGCCAGCGCTGTCTTCGCACCAGTCGACGGACTTCACCGTCGGGCTCGAGGAGGAGTTTCAGATACTCACCCCCGGCACGCTGGACCTAGCCCCTCGCTTCGAAGAGCTGCGGGCAGCCGCGCGCGAGCACGATGAGCTCCTGCACGACGCGATCACCGGCGAGCTGATCTCATCGGAGATCGAGATCGTCTCCGGTGCCGGCAGCGACCTCGCCGACGCGATCGCCCGCCAGCGTGAGCACCGCAGGCGCCTGTTCGCGCTGGCCCACCGCTGCCAGGCGTCGCTGGGGGCGACCGGCACCCACCCGTGGGCGGACTACCGCTCACAGCCGATCATCGACACCGAGCACTACCGGCGTGTGGAGGAGGGCCTGAAGTACGTGGCGTGGCGCAACAACACCTTCAGCCTGCACGTGCACGTGGGAGTGCGCGACATCGACCGGGCGATCCGCGTTTGTGATCGGCTGCGGGGAGTGCTGCCGCTGCTGCTCGCGGTGTCGGCGAACTCGCCGTACCTGGACGGGCGGGACTCCGGCCTGCACTCCGCCCGCACGCAGAGCTTCACCCGCAGCTTCCCCCGCTGCGGGGTGCCCGATACGTTCGGGAGCTGGCGCGCCTACCGCGAGTACATCGAGTTCCTGGTGGGCACCGGCTCGATAGTCGAGTTCACCCAGGTGTGGTGGTCGGTGCGCCCGCACTTTCACTTTGGGACGGTCGAGGTCAGGATCTGCGACGCGCAGAGCGACGCCAGGGAGTCCGAGGCGCTCGCCGGGTTGATGGTCGCGTGCGTCGCTCAAGCCGCCCGCGACATCGACGAAGGCGTGCCGTTCTTCGACCCGCCGCCGCGGCTGATCGAGGAGAACATGTGGCGGGCGATCCGCTTTGGCCTGCAGGCAAGCATGATCGACCTCGAGAGAGGCTCGAGTATCCCGCCGGCGAGATCGTTCCGCGCTTGGCGGACTGGACCGCGCCGATCCGCGCCGAGCTGGGGATCGAGCTGGCCTTCCCCCAACGCAACGGAGCGCAACGCCAGCGGGCGATGATCGCCGCCGGCGCCACACCCCAGGAGGTATTCGCGACCTCGGTCGCCGAGACCAGACAAACCTACGCACAGGAGGTTACGGTTTGAGCACAGAGCCAAACGCCCAAACAGAGGAGGAGCTGCGCGCCGCCTACGAGGCTGAACTGAGTCGCGTCAGCGTCACCGAAATGGTCATGCAGATGGCGGCGTCGCTGCTGAACATGGGGGCGCGCCGAATGGGACTTCTCCCGAGCGCCCCGGGGCAGGCGCCCCAGCGCGACCTGCAGCAGGCACAGGACGCCATCGACGGGGTGCGCGGCCTGTTGGAGGTGCTCGAGCGCCGAGCCCCGCAGGAGTGCCGTCCGTTGCGCGACGCGCTCGCTCAGCTTCAGCTCGCCTATGCGCGCGAGGCAAAAGAGGCGCCGTCGCAGCCGGCTGGGGACGCCCCGCCAGCACCCGCCGCGGCGCCAGCGAGCGACAAACAGCCGCAGCAGCCCGCCGACGAGTCGGGTCCCGGCCCGGCCGAGTCCAGCGGAAGGCTGTGGGTTCCGGGACGCTGAACACGCCCCCGCGGAGGTCCGCGGCACCTCACTTTCGGCTGGCTCGGCTGGCAGGCGGCGTTTTGCCGCTCGCCGCGATAGACTGCGCCCGCCTTCCGCCGGGGTAGGCGCTCCCATGGAGCGATCCGGGCGGGCGAAAAAAGTGCGCTTCCTAGTACGCACGCCAATTAGACCGCCTACTGGAGGATTCTGTTGAGTAGCTTTCTGACGAACCATGGGGTCGTTGTCGCCCTGGTATGCGCCGCCTGCGCCGTCGTTTACGGACTCGTGACCACCAAGGCCCTGCTGAGTCTCTCACCGGGCAACGAGAAGATGCAGAGCATCTCCCTCGCCGTCCAGCAGGGCGCGCGCGCTTACCTGAACCGTCAATACACGACGATCGCGATCGCGGGTGTTGTGCTGTTCGTGGCGTTGATCTTCATCCAGAACATCGCTGTCGCCTGCGGCTTTGCGATCGGCGGCATCCTCTCGGGCTCGACCGGCTACATCGGCATGAACGTGTCGGTGCGGTCAAACGCGCGTGTGGCAGAGGCCGCCCGTAACGGTGTGAACCCGGCGTTGAACGTCGCCTTCCGTGGGGGCGCGATAACCGGACTGCTCGTCGTCGGACTGGCGCTGATCGGTGTCGCCGGCTACTACGGCGCGCTCACCTCGATCTTCAACGACAGCCAGCAGACGGCCGTTAACGCGCTCATCGGGCTCGGCTTCGGCGGCTCGCTGATCTCGGTCTTCGCCAGGCTCGGAGGCGGCATCTTCACGAAGGCCGCGGACGTCGGCGCCGACCTGGTGGGCAAGGTCGAGGCGGGCATCCCCGAGGATGACCCACGCAACCCGGCGACGATCGCGGACAACGTGGGCGACAATGTCGGCGACTGCGCCGGCATGGCCGCCGATCTGTTCGAGACCTACGCCGTTACGGCGATCGCGGTCATGCTGCTCGGCGTCCTCACCTTTCACGAGGCCACGAGGGTCGTGCTCTATCCGCTGGTGATCGGCGGCGTGGCGATCCTCGCCTCGATCATCGGCACGTTTGCGGTGCGCACGAAATCCGGCAACGTCGAGGCGGCGCTGCTGAAGGGGCTGCTGGTGTCCGGTGTGATCGCGGCAGCGGCGTTCGCTCCGATCACCTACTGGCTGATGAACAACCTCACGTTCAAGAGCGCCGGAGGCCCGGTCCAGACACCCAGCTGGGGCGACTTTTATCTGTGCTCGCTGATCGGGATCGCGGTCACGGCACTGCTATTCGGGCTAACCGAATATTACACCTCGACTCGCTTCTCGCCGGTGAAGAAGACGGCGAAGGCGTCCGAGACCGGTCACGCGACAAACATCATCCAGGGCTTCTCCTCGGGCCTGCAGGCAACGGCGCTGCCGGCGGTCGTGATCGTGCTCGGCATTCTCGGCGCGTGGAAGCTCGCCGGCGGCGGTGTGACAGGCATCTACGGCATCGGCGTCGCGGCGGTCGGCCTGCTGTCACTGACCGGTCTGATCGTCGCGCTCGACGCTTTCGGACCGATCACCGACAACGCCGGTGGAATCGCGGAGATGGCCGACCTGCCCGAGGAGGTCCGCAAGGTCACCGACCGCCTGGACGCCGTCGGTAACACCACCAAGGCCGTCACCAAGGGATACGCGATCGGCTCCGCGGTGCTCGCCGCGATCGTCCTGTTCGCCGGGTTCGAGAAGGAACTCGAGGCCAAGGCGGGACATCTGATCTCATTCGGCATCAACGAACCGCCCGTCCTGATCGGGCTGCTGTTCGGCGGCCTGATGGTGTGCCTGTTCGCCTCGCTGTCGATCGAGGCCGTCGGTCGCGCCGGAGGCGCGGTCGTCGAGGAGGTGCGCCGCCAGTTCCGCGAGCACCCGGGGATCATGGAGGAAACCGAAGAGCCCGACTACGCGGCATGTGTGGACATCGTCACGAAGACCGCGCAACGCGAGATGATCTTGCCCTCGCTGCTGCCGATCCTGCTGACGCTGATCGTCGGGCTGATCGACCAGCAGGCGCTCGGCGGGCTGTTGATCGGAGTGATCGTGGTCGGCTACTTCTTCGCGGTGATGATGACCGCTGGCGGCGGCGCCTGGGACAACGCCAAGAAGCTCATCGAGGATGGCGCGTTCGGCGGCAAGGGCTCGGAGGCGCACGCCGCCTCAGTCACCGGGGACACCGTCGGTGATCCGTTCAAGGACACCGCTGGACCGGCGATCAACCCGATGATCAAGGTCGCGAACATCGTGGCGATCCTGATCATCCCGCTGATCACCTAGCGGAGAGCGGCGACACGACCAGCTCACGCCCCCGGGCGTCCATCAACCGTAGAGCCTTCTAAGCTCCGCGTAGAGATGCTTGGCGAGAACATACACCGAGCCGGCACGCTGGTGCTGTCCACGGTGATGGCGATCCTCGGTATCGCGCTGATCATTCAGGCGGCCACCGCTGGCGCGGGGGTCATCTCCGGGCGTCTGCTGCTCGGGTTGCTGTTCCTCGCCGCCGGCGTGGGACGAACGTATGTCGAGTTGCGCAGAGGCCGCCGGACGTGAGCGACGTGGCGCCCGGACCCCGGGAGCCGGGGAGCAGAGCCCACCTGGCTCCTCGACCGCGCAGGCGATCGGTCGCGCAGGATCGGAGCTGACGGCGTTCTCGCGCTCCACTCTGCGGCGCAGCCTCGGCTCCCCGGTGCTGTTCGCGATCGTGTGGACGCCGCTGGCGAGCGCCATCTACTTCTCCCTGGGGGTGGTCGCCGACCACGCCCTGTCGCTCACTCCGCTGGTGTTCGGTGTCGCCGCGGTCATGTTCGGTTTGACAGCGATGACCTACGTGGAGGGGGCGTCGCTGCACCCCGACCGCGGCGGCGCGACCGTGTTCGCGCGCTACGCCTTCAACGAGCTCGTCAGTTTCGTGGCGGGCTGGGCGATCCTGCTGGACTACATCATCCTGATCGCCGTCACCGCGTTCGCGGCGACCCAGTACCTGCGCACCTTCTGGAGTCCCCTCGGCAATCACGCCGAGGCGTTCGGCCTGGCGCTGGCGATCATCGCGTTCGTCGTGCTCAGCAACATCAGGGGCTTCTCCACCACCCGTCGCCGACGCATCTGGTGCTTGTCGCGGGCGACCTGGCGCTGCAGCTGCTGCTGGTCGTGATCGGGCTCGTGCTGTTCCTCAGTCCCCATACGCTGCTCGATCCCATCCACCTGGGGAGCGCCCCGAAGTGGTCGGACCTCGTTTTCGCGCTGACGATCGCGACCGTGTCGTTCACGGGCCTGGAGTCGGCCTCCGGCCTCGCCGGCGAGGTGACGATCAGCCGCCGCGGACTGCGCCGCCTGGTCGGCAGCGCCACCGGATCGGTGCTGCTGGTGTATGTCGGGATCGCGCTGGTCGCCGTCACCGCGCTGCCGGTGCACGGTGTCTACACGCCGCTGGGGCACCGTTTTCTGAACGCCCCGATGATCGGCATCACCACCAAGATCCACCCGCACTGGCTCTCCTCGCTGCTGCGCTACGTCGTCGCCGGGATGGCCGCGCTGACCCTCGTGGCGGCCGCCAACTCGGCGATGCTCGGACTGGCGAGGCTCGCCTACTCGCTGTCTACGAACAGGCAGATACCGAGCGCCCTGGGGCGGCTGCATCCGGTGCGATCCACCCCATACGTGTTGATCATTCTCGCGGGTGTGCTGGCCGCGGCGCTGGCGGCGTCGGAGAACATCGACTTTCTGGTCGGCATCTACGCGTTCGGCGCGATGCTCGCGTTCACGATCGCGCACCTCGCCGTCTGCCGGCTGCGCTACCGGGAGCCCGACCGCGACCGCCCCTATCGCATTCCCCTGTCGATACCGCTCAGGGGAGGCGAGCTGCCGCTGCCAGCCGCGTCGGGGGCGCTGCTGTGCGCCGCCGGCCTCGTCGCCGTGCTGATCGTGCACCAGCCCGCCCGCTACGTCGGTCTGGCCTGGGTCGCCGGTGGCCTTCTGCTGTATGTGATCTATCGCCGCGCCGATGAAACGTCGCTTCTGCGGCGGGTGACGGTCTCGCCGCAGATGCTGCGAGCGGAGCTGACGCGCGAACGGGACTACGGCTCGATCCTGGTGCCACTGTCGGGATCCAAGCTGGATGAGGACATCGTGCAGACAGCGGCGCTGCTGGTCTCCGGTGAGCAGACCGACGAGGCCGCGATCGACAGCTCGACGATCGAGGCGGTGTGGATCTTTGAGATACCGATGTCGCTGCCGCTGGACGCGCGACTCCCGGAGGCACGGATCAAGCACGCCCGTCAGGCGCTGGCGCGTGCCAAGGCGATCGGCGAGGAGTACTCGGGTGTGCAGGTCGCCACCGCGATCGTGCGCGCCCGGCGTGCTGGGTACGCGATCGTCGAGGAGGCCCGCCGACGGGGGGTGGAGGCGATCGTGCTCGGTGCCGAGGAGCCTTCGCGGATCCGCGGCGGGGGACGCCTGGGCGGACGTGGGGGGCCGCTGGAGAACTTCGTGGGGGAGACCACCAAGTATGTGATCTCAAAGGCCGAGTGCCGCGTGATCGTGACCGCCCCGGCGGCGGTCAACCCCGAGCACGCGCTCGGCCTGCCAACTCCGCTTGAGCTCGCCTCCACCGGATCCTCGCCCGCTTCCGGCGGCTGAATAGCCGCTGGCCCCAGGATGCCCGAGCGCGAAGGGACGCGCTCGCTGCGCCATCGCTAATCTCCGCGGCATGTTCGTCCTGATCGTGGGAGCCGGGCGCGTCGGCTCGGCTGTGGCCAAGCACGCCCTGGCGGCCGGCAACGAGGTGTCCGTCCTGGATGAGGACCCGCTTTCGCACGAGCGTCTGGACGCCGGGCAGCAGAACAGCTGGGAGGACTCCGGCGGCCAGTTCACGGTCGGCACCGCCCTGGAGCTCGACGCGCTCATGCAGGCGGGGATCGAGCGCGCCGACGTGTTCATCGCCTCCACCGATGGCGACAACACTAACCTGATAATCGCCCAGATCGCCCAGAAGCAGTTCGGCGTGGGCAAGGTGATCGCGCGCGTGATGGACCCGGCGCGGGCCGCCTGGTACCGCGAGCAGGGACTGCACACGATCTCCCCGACTCAGCAGGCGATCGAAATGTTCCAGAGCGCCCTGCAACCGGAGGCGGGCTGACATGTACGCGATCGTGGTGGGAGGCGGCAAGGTCGGCTGGAACCTCGCCAGGGAGCTGACCGCCAAGGGCCACGAGGTGACGCTGATCGAGTCCTCAAGACCCCGCTATTTGGTGATCGAGGAAGAGCTCGAGCACGCGGTTCAATACGGCGACGCCACCGAGCTGTGGGTGCTCGAGCGCGCCGGGATCCAGCGCGCCGACCTCGTAGTCGCGGTCACCGGAGACGACGAGGACAACATGCTCGTCTGCCAGGTCGCCAAGGAGAAGTACCTGTGCGACCGCATCATCGCGCGGGTCAACAACCCCCGCAACTATGATCATTTCCGTCTGCTGGGCATCCAGCCGGCGGTCTCGGCGACCGACCTGATCCTGCGGCTGATCGAGCACGAGGTGCCACGCTACGGGCTGGTGCATCTGCTGGCCCTGGAGGAGGAGCGCCTGGAGATCATCGAGCTGGAGGTCAGCCCCGAGGCGCCGGTCGTCGGCGTCGCCGTCGCCGACGTGGATCTCCCCGATGGCAGCCTGATCATCTCGGTGCTGCGCGACGGCTCCGGGTTCGTCCCGAAGGCCGACACCGTCATCGAAGCGGGCGACGAGGTGCTGCTGGTGTTCGACCCGGGCCTGGAGGACTCGATCACCAGCTACTTCTCACCGCAGTCCGGCTAGTAGAGCGACTTCATCGCCGCCGGTGCACCGTCCTCACGCCGGGTTCTGTCACGGCGGGGAAGAACCTATAATCGGGCACCGATGAACGGTCGGTGAGCATCGATCGCGATGCGGGATGGTGTAATTGGCAACACGCCTGCCTCTGGAGCAGGAATTTGGGGTTCGAGTCCCTGTCCCGCAGCTGCAAACATCCGGTGTTTACCGGGGTTTTGCTCGAAGATTCGTCGTGTGGGCCAGTTTTGGGGCCAGTCGCGTCAAAAAAGTGTCACGACAGGGCAGCGCTGACCGATACAAACCAGCCGGTCGTGTGTACGCCAGGTCTCGCCTCCGAGACGGCTCGTCCCGTGGATGTATGAGCCACCGGCAGGCTGGATCGGCGAGGTCCCCGGGTTCAAATCCTGTCTCCCCTGGTATTTAGTCTGATTGCTGAGGGTTCTCGGTTTCGTGAGCAGTCTGCTCTGGGATGCTCGGCGCCGATGGATCGTCCGGCATAGGGACGGCGAGCACTTCGAGCCCATCGATGCCGTTGAAATCCGTCGGGTTGCAGGTGTAGATGGGCAGGTCGTTGGCGAGGGCTGTGGCGGCGATCATCGCGTCGTAGGCTCGCGCAGTGGTCTTGCGACCGGCGCGCCGCAGTGAAGCTGCCACGCCTCCGAATGCACGGGCGGCGCTTGCATCAAAGGGGAGCGGTTCGAAGTCGGCCTCCGCTTGCTGCAGATGGGCTTGACGCGCGACGCGATCGCGCTCATCGTCGGTCACTAGTGGGCCGACCGAAAGCTCGGCGAGCGTCACGGCGGTGATGAGCGGTTCTGCGGGCAACGCCGTCGCGTCCGTGAGGCGCCCCAGCAAGATGACTGTCGAGGTGTCGAGGACTCCCCGGGCCGGCGGCGCCTGCTCGCTCACACGCTTGCGTCCAGAAGCCGGTCGATGTCGCCGCGCAGGGCGGCGGGGTCCATTTGGGGTAGCTGCCGCCAGCGTCGCAGCAGCGCCTCTGCCGAAAGCGCGGGAGGCGATATCGCTCGTAGCTCGGCAACGGCTCTGCCCGCGCGGGTAATCGTGATCTGCTCTCCACGGGTTGCGCGATCTACCACGTCGCCACCGTGGTTGCGCAAATCGCGGATGCTGACGTCAGCCACACGACTTATTGTATCACGCGTGATACCAAATACCGTAGGGTCCTCCAAATCGACCTTTGTGAGGGATGCGAGTATCGCCCTACGCGCTGGGTATTGAGGGATGGGACTAGCAGGCGATCGAGCGACGAGAACGCCAACGTCGGTGCGGGATACGCCATGAGACCAACTACAAGGCTGGGCACGGGGTCGCTCGGCAGGTCAGGGCTCAAACCGGTGCGACGCGGGGCCGACCAAAAACGCGAGGTGTGCGTGGGCCACTCTTGGGCCAGTAGTGTCCTGATCAGGCCGGACTCAGCCGGATCTGGTCGGATAGGCACTCAAACGGATTTCGCTTGGTAAGGCCATATTTGGCTCTACAGAAGGGATCGCGGCATTACGCGCAGGCGATTCGAGTCCCTGTCCCGCAGCTTCTCCCCGCAGGAGCGCCAGCGCGCGCGGCCTCTAGAGGTCAGGATCCGGTTGCCGGCAGCCCCGGGGACAGCGGCGAGCCGGAGCGCACCTCCGTGGCGAGCGAGGATCTCTCCTCGCTTCTGCTCGCCGCCTGTTCCGCCTGGAACATGTGGAGGAGAGCGTCAACGATACGCGGGTCGAACTGGGTGCCGGCATTGCGTGAGAGCTCGGCGATTGCCGCCTCTCGTGACATCGCGGTGCGGTAGGAGCGGTTGGTGGTCATCGCGTTGAACGCGTCACAGGCGGCGACGATGCGTGCTTCCAGCGGGATCTGCTCGCCGGCGAGGCCGTCCGGGTAGCCGCTGCCGTCCCAGCGCTCGTGGGAGGAGCGCACGATGCGACCCACCTCCAGCATGATCCCGCCGACCCGTTCGAGGATCCGCTGGCCCTCGATCGTATGGGTCTTGATGATCTCCCACTCCCGCTCGTCCAGCTCTCCCGGCTTATTGATGATCTCCTTGGGTACGGCGATCTTGCCGACGTCGTGCAGCAGCGCCCCGAATTCGACATTCCGTATGCCGTGCGCGTCCAACCCCAAGTGCGTGCTGACATCCAGCGCCAGACGCAGAACGCCCTTGCAGTGCTCACCTGTGTAGGTGTCGTCGGCCTCGACCACGTCGCCGAGCACCAGGGCGGTGCCGTGGTAGGCGCTGTTGAGCTCGATGACCTGCTCCAGGCGCGCCCGGCGCTCACGCGAGAACCAGCGCAGCACCCCGAACAGCGGGGCGATCAGCAACACCCCCCAGGCGTGCCTGACCGTGGTCAACGCGACGGCGAGACCGAGCGGGGCGAGCGCCAAGTCGATCAGATACACCTCACGCAGCTCAGCGGCCAGCTCCGGCACCGAGATTCCGCCACGCAAACTTTCCCGCGCCACGTTGGCCAAGAAGTCGCACGCGAACTGGGCGGTCAGCGCCGCCAGCAGCAGCGGCCACTGGCCGGCCGGCCCGCGGTCGCCGCCGAGCAGCAGGACCGCCGCGGGCCCCCACGCGAACCAGCTGTTGGCGAGCACCGTCAGGATGTGGCTCGCGGTGGCCCGCCGGCTCACGATGGTCGGCACCATGCCGAGCGCCAGGGCGAGCGCCACCAGCAGCGGCACGACCTGGTCGGGCAGCGCGAACAGCATCGGCACGAACACCGCCTGGGTGGGCACCGTGAATCCCGCTCCAACCTCGAACCGCACGTGCCCGGCCGCGGCGACACAGATCACATACAGAGCCGCGAGCGCCAGCGAGAAGTGCCGGTTGGGCGAAGCGAGCAGCGCGAGCGCAGCCGCGGCAATCAGAAAGCTACCGCCGACGACGAGCTCGGACCGCCGCTCGACGGCGCTCATCCGCTGCTCGCGGGATTGGAAGTAAATCCGCGCGTGTTCAGATTGAACTAGATCTCGGGTAGACATCGTTCGACAAGTCGTCTATCGCCAGAATGGTGGCCGATCTAAAGCGTTATTTGCAGGAAAAGCCGCTCTCCTGCAGGGGGTTCTGATCCGACGGGCGTTGTCTGGTTGGGCGATCTCGTTTGCGGGCGTCCGCGGGGGAGACATGTCGCTCCCCGGCGACAGCGGGGCTCACGGGCGCGTCTAGAACAGATGTCCAGAAAGCTTTGCAACCGACTCCGGTTAGGCCATCATGGCGCCCGCCTAGACAAAACAAACTGAAAAAGGCAAACTCGTCGCGAGACGAGGACGCAAAGTCAGAGGTCTCCAACGGAGATAGCTCGGCCGCCAGTAGACCTCACGGAGGCCTATCGTGTTCTCGTACTCGCAGTCGGTCGGTAAATCTCTCTCGCATCGCCTGGCTTTCGCCGCGCTGTTGTCCTTGGCCGTGCTGCCTTTCAGCAGCTCCAGCGCCAACGCCGCGCTGATCTCAACCGGGGCGTGTGACAGCTCTACGCTCAGCCAGCCCTTCGCGCAATGGGGCGACCAAAACACCTACAAGATGATTCCGGGCGGCGACTTCGAGGGTTCGCTCTCGGGCTGGACGCTGAGCGGTGGCGCACAGCGCGTGGCCGGCAGCGAGCCCTACGGCGTGACGGGTACCGTCGGCGCCTACTCGCTGGATCTGCCGGCGGGCGCGAGCGTCACCTCGCCGTTCACCTGCGCGAACGCCAGCGACCCGATCTTCCGCTTCTTTGCCAAGAACAACGGTCTGCTGTTAACCGTCTCGGTGCTGGTGATCTACAAGACCGCGTTGGGTCAGATCGCGCTGCCGCTCGGGGTGTCCGCGCTCTCCGCCAGCTGGAGCCCATCGCTGCCGCTGCTGACCGGCTCGGTCGTCGGCGGTCTGCTCTCCGGCGGCACCACCCAGATCGCGCTGCGATTCACGGCGCTGACCGGAAACTCACAGATCGATGACGTGTTCGTCGATCCGCGCATGAGGTGAGCTAGACCAAGTTGGACAGGCAGGCACGCCCCCGTCGATTTACGTGAGGCGGCGGGGAGGCCAGGCGGCGGCGCCTTCGGAAGGGCAACCTCTTCGCTGATGGGGGGGGCGGAGAGTTCCGAAAAGGCGCCGCCGCCCTTTTTGTTGGGATCCGCAGCCCGCCTACGCCGCGGCCTGGGTGGCCCAGTCGCGATACAGCTTGTTGTAGCTCCCTTCGGCGTCGATCAGCTCGTCGTGGGTGCCCTGCTCCGCGATGCGGCCGTGCTCGAGCACAACGATCAGCCCCGCCTGGCGGATCGTGGAGAGGCGGTGGGCGATGACGATCGAGGTGCGCCCGGCGAGCAGGCGACGTAGGGCGGTTTCGATGCGGCCCTCGGTGTGCAGGTCCACGTTGGATGTGGCCTCGTCGAGGATCAGGATGCGTGGGTCGGCGACGAGAGCGCGGGCGAAGGCGATCAACTGGCGTTGTCCGGCAGAGAGCTGGGCGCCGCGCTCGCCGACCTCGGTGTCATAGCCGTGGGGTAGCTCGGAGATGAACTCCTCTGCGCCCACCGCGTTGGCGGCGGCACGGATCTGGTCATCCTGTGCGTCGGGGCGTCCGAAGGCGATGTTCTCGCGCACTGTCCCCGAGAACAGGAACGCCTCCTGCGGCACGATCCCCATCTGTGAGCGCAGCGAGTGGCTCGAGATCTCCCGCAGGTCGTGCTCGTCCACCAGCACGCGCCCGCGAGTGGGGTCATAGAAGCGAGCGGCGAGCTTGGCCATCGTCAACTTGCCAGCTCCGGTGGCGCCCACCAGCGCCACCGTCTGGCCCGCCGGTACACGCAGATCGATGTGCTCGAGCGCGAGCACCTCGTCCTCGCCGTCGCTGCGGGAGCGGGGGCTGTATGCAAAGGACACGTCATCGAAGTGGACCTCGCCACGGATCGGTCCGATGGCGGGCGCGTTCGGGGCGTCTTGGAGCGTGGGGCGGACGTCGAGCAGCTGGAAGATCTTCTCCAGCGCCGCCATGCCGGACTGGTAGGTGGTGTACAGCTGGGAGAGCTGTTGGATCGGTTCGAACAGGAACGACAGCGTCGCCACGAACGCGACGACTGTGCCCACCGTGATGTGCCCGTCGATCGCCTGATAGCCGCCGTAGAGCACGATCAGCGCGAGTGCCACGCCGGAGAGCATTTCCACCGCCGGGAAATAAGCAGCGTTGAGGTGCACCGTCACCATGTTGGCCTCGCGGTTGTCCTCGTTGAGCTCCGCGAAGCGCGCCTCGTGCACGGGCTCCTGGCCGAAGCTGCGCACCACGCGGATGCCAGACAGCGTCTCCTGCAGATAGCCGGTGATCGCGCCGATCGTCTCACGCGTACGGCGGAACGCGCCCGCGGAGATCAGCCGGAACCAGATGCTCGCGCCGGCGACGAACGGCACGATGCAGAACGTCAACAGCGCCAGCTTGACGTCCAGGTAGAGCAGCACGCCAATTGCCCCGACCAGGGTGAGGCCCGACTGGAACAGTGTCACCACCGAGTCGGTCACGAGGCTTTCCAGGGCCTCGACGTCGTTGGTCATACGTGAGATCAGCACGCCCGCCGGCCGGCTCTCATAGAAGCCAATCGGCTGGTTCTGCAGGTGCTCGAAGATGCGGATACGCAGGTCGGCAAGCGCGCGCTGTCCCACCCAGCCCACGAGGTAGGTCTGTGCGTAGGTGGCCACCCACACGAGCACCGCCGAGACCAGGAACGCGACCACGACCAGCGCCAGCGTGTGGACGTCGTGCTTCTTGATGCCGGAGTCGATCGCGAGCTTGGCCAGCAGCGGCGGTGCCAGCGACGCGGCCGTGCCGAGCAGCAGCGCGATCAGCATCGCGGTCGTACGCACGCGGTAGGGGCGCAGCAGCTCTAGCAGCCCGCGCAGGTTGCGCCCACGGCTGCCGCGGCTCGGACGCTCGCCGGTCCATCCCTGCCCGACACGCCTTCCGCCTGGGCCGATCATCGGGCCGAAGCCCCCACGTGCGCCTACCCCGCCGCTCCCGCGCCCACCCGCTGGCGTGCTCACAGCCGTCCCCCGGCATTCGGAACGACGCCGGCGTTGGTCGTGAGCATCGCTTCCGCCGTGAGCGCGTCCGCATCAGAGGAGGTGCCGGCCACGATCTCGCGGTAGAGCTCGGACCTGTCCAGCAGCTCCGCGTGGCTGCCCTGCGCGACGATCCGTCCGTGCTCCAGCACGACGATCTCATCGGCAAGTTCGATCGTCGAGAGGCGATGGGCGATCACGAAGGTGGTGCGCCCTGCCATCGCCTCTGAGAGCGCGAGCTTGATGCTCTGCTCGGTAGACGCGTTGACGGAGGATGTGGCGTCATCGAGAATCAGCACCCGCGGATCGGCCACGAGCGCGCGGGCGATCGCCAGGCGCTGGCGCTGTCCGCCGGAGAGCGTCACCCCGCGCTCGCCGATCTGGGTGTCATACCCCTGCGGCAGGCGCAGGATGAACTCGTGCGCCTGCGCATGGCGCGCGGCACCCTCGATCTCCTCGAGCGACGTGTCGGGCCGCGCGTAGGCGATGTTCTCGGCGACGCTGGCGGAGAACAGGAAGGGGTCGTCGCTGACGACGGCAACGGTGCTGCGTACAGAGCGCACCGTGACCTCACGCACGTTTGTGCCGTCGAGCGACACCTCTCCCGCGACCGGGTCATACAGCCGTGAGATCAGCGCCACGAGACTCGTCTTGCCCGAGCCGGTAGGACCCACGAGCGCGACGGTGGACCCGGCGGGAATGTCCAGGTTGATGTCGCGCAGCACAGCCCGCCCGCTCTGCGGCGCCGCCTGGACCGTGTCCACCAGCGCGCTCGCACCGAGCTCGTCGTGGGGGTCCTCGTAGCGCAGCGTCACGTCGCGCAGCTGCACGTGCCCGTTGCCCGCCGGTAGAGCAGGTGCGTGCGGAGCGTCCGTCAGGTGCGGCTCGCGGTCGAGCAGCTGGAAGACGCGGGCGCCGGAGGCGGTGGCTCGCTGGGCGAGGTTGAGCGTCACGCCGAGCGAGCGCATGGGCGTGATCAGCATGTTCACGTACAGGTAGAACGCTGTGAACTGGCCGAGGGTGAGGTGCGTGTGGATCACCGACTCGCCGCCCAGCAACAGCACCGCGGCGAGGCCCAGCTGCGGCAGGAAGCCGATCGCCGGGTTGTACGTGGCTTCCAGGCGGGTGGCGACCATAGCCTGGTCAAACACACGCCCAACCGTGTCGCGAAAGCGCGCCAGCTGTCGGCTCTCGCGGGCAAACGCCTTGACGACGCGCACCCCCGAGATGTTCTCCTCGGCGTCCGCGGTCAGCTCGGCGATGCGCTGTTGAGTCTCCTGGATCGCCGGGCGTGCGCGGCGACCGTAGCGGTAGGAGATCAAGACCACGAACGGCACGGGGACGAGTGCGACGAGGCCGAGCCCGGGGTTGATGGCGAGCATCACCACCCCCGCGAGCACGATCGTGAGGATCGACTGCAGGATGAACACGAGCCCGTAGCCGAGGAAGAAGCGCACCGCTGCGAGATCGACGGTCGCACGCGACATCAGCTGCCCGGTCTGCTGGTGGTCGAAGAACCCCAGCTCCAGTCGTTGCAACTGGCCGTACATTCGCCCGCGCAGGTCATATTCGACCGCCAGCGACATCCGCCCGGCGACGACTCGCCGCCAGTACATGAATCCCCAGCGCGCGAGCACGACGGCGAGGATCACGAGCGAGAGAACGAGCAGCGTGTGACGATCGTGGGCACGGGCGCTACCGGTATGCGTGTGCGCTGCGCCCCTGGTGATCGCCTGCACGGCCTGGCCGGTCAGATCCGGCAGCGCCACCGTCATCACCATCGCGAGGCTCGCCAGAGCCCAGGAGATGCTCAGGCCGCGCTTGTAGGGAGTGAGGAATCCAAGTAGTCGGTAGAAGGTGCGCATAGTTGTTTGGGCAACGATTATTGCAGGGCTGTGCGCGCACGCCCGTTCCCAGTTATGGCATTACCCTCAGAGCGTGTCCTCACCGCAGCAGAGCGACCGCGAACAGGGCCCGCCCGCGGGCTTGTGCGGATCCTGCCGCCACCGCCAGCAGGTGCGAAACACGCGCGGCTCGGTCTTCTGGCTATGCCGTCGCTCGCGCACAGATCCCGATTATCCACGCTACCCGCGTCTGCCGGTGCTGCGCTGTGAGGGCTATGAGCCCCAGCCGCGGGACGAGACTTCGTCGGGGCAGGAGGGGTCAGCCGCCGAGGCTGGGTGACTGCAGCAGCATCACCAACGTCGATTCCTGCTGTGTGAGGGTGGAGTCGTAGATGGCGTTGATGGTCAGGCGGTTGACCAGCGGCGCGTCGGCGGAGGCGTTCATCCTGTGCACATCGGGAACAGTTGCCGACAGCGAGTCATACAGCGGTTTTGACAGCTCCGCGGACAGTTCATCGGGGCGGAACAGCAGCACGTGACTCGGTGTCTGTGCGACGGTGCTCACGGGCGTACTCGACGTGGTTGGGGCGAGCGAGGCTTTGGAGGCGCTCTTGCTCGGTGGCGGCGGCGGAAAGGTGACCACCACCTGGCTTGCTTCGTTGATGTAGTGGAAGGTGTAGAGCGCCAGTTCGAGGGCCTCGCGACGCACCAGCAGACCGCGCTCCACGGAGGCTTTGCCCGGGATCGAGCAGCTCGGTCCCGTGCCGCACAGTTGGTAGAAGACGCCGTTGCTCGGCAGCGGCGCCGGTTCTGAGCCAGAGCTGCGCAACGCCAACACGACCGGTTGTCCGCCAACCGCCTGTGGCCCGCCCGTCACCGCCACCAGCTGATGTCCGTCGGACAGCTTGTACAGGGGGGCGACGTGGTCGGCGATCTGCGCCGCCGGGTCCCCGCCGCCAGCGCTCGGCCGCCAGGAAGACCACGGAACGCTGGGTGCCGGCCCGGGACGGCTGAGCAGCAAGACCGTCAGGCCGACGGCCGCGACACCGAGGGCGATCAGTACACCCAGCAGGAATTGAAAGCGCGGCGCGTGGACGGTCTGTGGCTGGTGCGCGAGCACTGCCGGGACGGGCGAGTCGGCGGCGGGCACCGCGGTGAGCTCGGTGCCCGCGGACGGCGATGGGCCGGTGGTGAGCGCCAGCTGACCGTGGTGGACGGAGGGCTTCAGCGACTCCGGGTTAACCTTGGGCTGGGTTCCCGCCGGGTCCGCCGGCCGCTGTCGGGGGTCGCTGCCGTCGAGGCTCTCCCCGGTGTGGCGCTCAGAGTGCACGTCGGTCGCGTGCGATCCGATCTGCTCGTTTTCCAGGCTCACAGCTTCGGCCAGATCGACTCATCGTTTACGTCGATGACGGGCGCTTGCAATTGTGCGGCGTCGAGCACTTCGACGACCTCGTCGCCGTGCAGCTCGCGGCGCTGAACGAGGGTCTCGGCGATCTGCAGCGTCTGGTCGCGGTTGTGGCGGATCAGGCAGGCGGCCGTGATGTATGCCTGCCCGAGGATCTGGGCGGCCGTCTTGCGCTTGCCGGGGTCGCCCAGCACCGAGGCGATCGGATCCCCGGACTCGCGCATCCCGGCGGCGCGGTTCATTATCTGCGATCCGATCTGCTCGAAGCGCTTCATGTAGATCTCTTCGGCTTCTTCGCGCTCTTGCTCTGTGTCAAAGTGGCGCCCGTTGAGGTTGATCGGCTCGGGCCCCATGCCGCACATCCCGACCATCCACGCGGCGCGCGCGGTGGCGCTCTGCACGTCCCCGCCGACACCGGTGGAGTTCTCGCCGTAGAAGACGTGCTCGGCGGCCATCGCCCCGAGTGTCCACACGAGCTTGCCGACCTCCTCGTGGCGCCAGGAGGAGAAGCGCTCCTCCTTCTCGATCGCCTGGTGATGTCCGAGCGAGCCGCCGCGCTTGCGGATCGACAGGCGCGTGGAGAGCACATCCTGCATGTAGACGTGGCTGGCGACCGCGTGACCCGCCTCGTGAATCGCCACCGCCCGGGTCTCTTGGGGCACGTAGTTGACGCCCTGAGCTGTCCCGGACTCGATTGTCGTCATGGCCTCCACGATGTCGTGCCACTGGAATCTGGCGCGGGCGTCAGAGTGGGCGAGCGTCAGAGCCATCGAGCAGACCTGCTCGATCATCGCCGGGGAGTAGCCGTTGGTGATGCGCGCCAGCTCGTCGCGGCGCTTGTCGCTGTCGAGGTCCTCGTCGTGGTTGACCTTCGCCAGGTAGAGATCGAAGATGTCCTTGCGGTCGTCCTTGGTGGGCGTGCGAAACCAGATGTGGCGGCCCATGCGCCCGGGGCGGATCAGCGCCGGATCCAGGCGGTCTATGGGAACGTTGGTCGCGCCGATGAAGTAGAGCTGCTCCGAGCGCGGCTTGGGTGGGCGCAAGCGCAGGGAAGCGCTACCGATCCGTGCTGGAACGAAGTAGGTGGCATCCAGCAGCGTGTTGATTCTGTTGGTGAAGAACTTGCGAACGAACGGCGGCTCGATCGACGCCGTCCATCTGCACGAGCAATTGGTTTAGGGCCATTCCGCCACCCATCATTCCGCCCATGCCACCGGGGAACATGATGCCGGCGATGCCGTTGCCGAGACGACTGAAGAGCGGCGGATAAATCGTCCGTGGGGACTCTGCGCGGGACGCGAACAGCCGCTCGCGCCAGGCCCTGGACTCCAGGATCAGATCACCGCTTGAGTTCAAGGCACCGTGCGGCCCGTAGAAAGCCAGGTCGTTGAAGGATTCGATGCCCGCGTTTAGCGGCTCACCCATCCCCGTCATCGTGCCTGCGCCCGTGCCGAGTGCCTGGCGGCGCAGTCCGACGGCGTCGATCTCGTCGATGAAGATGATGCACTGGCCGCCCCACTTGCGGGCCAGACGCCGTGCCTTGGCGATCATCAGCGAGACGACCAGCACGTCCATGCCTATGAACATCTGGGCGAACCCCGAGCCGGGCATCGTCACGATCGGTGAGTTGAAGCTGGTGGCGATGCCCTTGGAGAGCATCGTCTTGCCGGTGCCGGGGGCGCCGATGAAGAGCAGGCCGCGCTCGGGCTTGCCGCCGGCCTTGCGGAACTCCTCACCGGATTGCCAGAGGGTGATGACGCGAGTCACCTCCTCCTTGGGCTCGGTCTGTCCGCGCACATCGGACAGGCGCACTCCCCAGTCGGCGTCGCCCGGCTCGTATCCCTTCATCTGCCTGACCGCCATCAGCATCATCGGGCCGAACAGGATCCCGAAGTTGATGAAGAACAAGAGCGGCAGCTGCAGCAGCAGGATTAGTAGCGCCGGCCCGTTCTGACTGTTCTGACCGCCGAAGACACCGCCGATGCTGTTGATCGAGCCGGCCAGGTCGTGGGGGTGGCCGGTGAGGTTCTGGATGATGTTCAGCCCCAGCAGCAGCGTGAAGAGCGTTCCCGCCAGCCACAGTGTGTGGCGAAGCTTCTTGCGCCAGTACCAGACTCGTCTGCGTGCCCTGGCGTCTTCGGCCAGTTCGGCCTTGTCGGCTCCATACAGACTGGGGCGCGGAATCAGACGATGCGCGAGTATGTCGATCAGGCCGCGAAAGAGCATCACGCCGAGCAGCGTCACGACCAGCGAGCCGATGAGGCTCCAGCCGTCGGCGTAGTAGAGCAGCGAGAACAGCACGGGGCTCGTGAGCAGCGCGACGAATGTCGCCGCGCGGCTCAGCCGCCGCCATTCTCTGGCCAGATTGTCGCTTGACTGCTCGGGTTTCACTTGCGCGCGCTGCAGCGATCCGGAAACTGCCCCATCCTCAGAGAGTACCTATCCTGATCGCGGTTTCCAGTGCCCCGCGTGTGAACGGCCTTCCACCACTTGGCTGGGGCAGCCCGTTTGCTCAAGAGCCCCGTCGGGCTCGTTGGAGGGCCGGTCCTCCGGGCCGATCGCACGGCGTGTGAGGCGTGGGCTCAGGCCGCCACGCCGACCGGTTGATCCCCGGGCGCCGGCGCGACGGTCACGAAGTCGCTGCTGCGCACCAGGGCGAGCGCCGCCACGGCGCCGGCGAAAGCGATCAGCGAGGCGATCGTCAGGATGGTGGTGAACGCGCCGGTGAATCCCACGCGATAGGCGTGCAGCAGGGCTGTGCGCGACGCCGGCGCCAGGCGCTGAGCGACGTGGTGCACTTCGCCGGAGACCAGCGCGGCGCCGAGGGTGTCGTGGGTGCGCGCCAGCACCTGGCGGCCGGCCGCGCTCGGGGCCAGCGCCGCGGTCGTCTTGCCAACCACGTCGTGCTGGAAGATCGCTCCGAGCCCGGCGATGCCGGTCGCGATCCCGACCTGGCGGAACGTGTTGTTGATACCGGAGGCCATGCCGCTGCGCGAGTGATGGACGACGCCCACCGCGGTTGAGGCGAGCGGCGGGTTGATCATCCCGATTCCGATGCCCGCGAGCGCGAAGCCGGGGATCAGCGTGGTCCAGTGCGAGGAAGCGTCCACGGCGGTCATCGTGATCAGGCCCGCGCCGACGAGCATCAGGCCCGCGCCGAGCAGCAGCCGCACCGGTATGCGCACGGACAGGCGGCCCGACAGCGGCGCAACAACGAACGACAGCAGCGTGATCGGCAGGAAGCGCAGGCCCGCGGGCAGCGGCTTGTAGCCGAGCACGTCCTGGATGTAGAGGGTCAGGTACAGGAACATCGAGAACATCGAGGAGGACACCGCGAACGCCACGATGTTCGCGCCCGCGAACGCGGGTCGGCGAAACAGCGACAGGTCGAGCATTGGGCGCTCCTGGCGTCGCTCGATCAGCAGGAACGCCGTGAGCAGCACGGCCGAGCCGATCAAGAACGACACGATCTGTGTGGAGCCCCAGCCCTTTTCGTTGCCCTGTACGAGCGCGAACACGAGCAGGAACAGCGAGCCGGAGAAGGTCACCAGGCCCGCCCAGTCCACGCCGCGGGCGCCCGGGTCGCGTGACTCCTCAACCTGGCTGAGCGTGAGGAACACCGCGGCGATCCCGATCGGCACGTTCACGAAGAAGATCCATTCCCAGCCGATGCCCGAGGTGATCAGACCGCCCACCACCGGCCCGACCGCCACCGCGGCGCCGATCACGCCCCCGTAGATGCCGAACGCAACGCCTCGCTCCTTGCCTTGGAAGGCTGAGGCGATCAGCGCGAGCGAGGTCGCGAACATCATCGCGCCGCCCGTGCCCTGCACCGCGCGCGCGAGGTTGAGCACCAGCGGGCTGCCCGACAGGCCGCACGCCGCCGAGGACAGCGTGAACACGATCAGACCTGTCGTGAACACCCGCCTGCGCCCGATCTTGTCCGCCACCGCCCCCGCGGTCAGCAGGAACGCCGCGAGCGTCAGCGAGTACGCGTTCACGACCCATTGCAGGTCGCTGAAGCTGGAGTGCAGCGAACTCTGAATGTCGGGCAGCGCGACATTCACCACCGTGATGTCCAGCAGCAGCATGAAGATTGCCACTGCCACCGCGATCAGCGTCCACCACTTGCGCTCCAAGTTCGCCTCCTCACTGCCGACGCCGTATTCGAGCCTGCCCCCGCACTATAGGAACCGCTGCTCTGTTTCTCGGCTGGGGCGTCAGGCGCGCACCGCGGAGATGTTCAGGCGCACATAGTCCAGCGGCACACGCACACGCTCCAGCACAGCCGCCGCGAATCGCTCGCGCCGCTCCCGCGCCAAGCGCTCGAAGTGGGCCGCCAGGATCGAGGTGCGCACGAACGCGCCCACGTCCGCGGGATGCGTGGGCCGCTCTTCTAGCCAGCAGCGAACCTGCCGGAAACCAGCCGCGCGCAGGCGCGCCTCGGTCTCGGTGGGCGTTGCGAAAACCCACGGCGACCATCCCACGAGCTCGGGCGCGTGCTGCGCCGCGGCCGCGTCGATCGCCTCGCGCACGCGCGCTATGTTCCCGACGCCGCCGCACTGCACCTCGACCGCGCCGCCTACGCGCAGCGCACCAGCGAGCACCGTCCACAGCCGGTCGTGGTTGGGGACCCAATGCAGCGTGGCCGTGGAGAACAGCGCGTCCACCGGTTCGCCGACGTCGAGCGTGAGCGCGTCCTGACAGAGCACTGTCGCGCGCCCGCCCAGGCGTTCCCGGGCCAGCGTGACCATCTCCGCCGAGGCGTCCACCGCGAACACCCGCCCGCGGGGGACCAGGTCGAGCAGCCGCTCGGTCACGAGGCCGGTCCCGCAGCCGAGGTCGATCACGCGCGCGTCGGGCGCGATCGGTTCCAGGCGCTCCAGCACCTCCGATGCCCAGCTCTGCTGAGGCGCGCTGGAGACGTCGTAGGTGCGTGCGTCCCAGGGCGTTCCCACGCGGGCCCCGATCAGGCGTCCCGCAGGTGCGCCGCCAGGAACGGGACGATCCGCTCCCACGGTAACGCGGCGGGCTCGGGACGGTATGAGGGGCGGTAGTCGGCGAAGAGCGCGTGACCCGCGCTCGCGGTGCTGGGGGTGATGGCGAAGGACACCCCGCCGGGAGCTTTCAGCTCGCCGCAGCGCACGACCGGGTCATCGATCAGTCGCGCCGATGTGGAGGAGTGGCTCACGGCGTGCGTGCCGTGCCGTTGGCAAGCGTGGGCGGCGGCGGAAACGCTCCGTGCTCACGGGCGTCCAGCTCGCGGATCTTGCGACGCACCCGCTTCTGGGTGTCGCCCAGTTCGCTCTGGAGTTTGTCGAGCTCACTGGCCCTGTGGCGGACCAGTTCGAGCTGGCGCTCGATGTGACCCAGAGCCTCCAGCAGCAGCTCGCGACGGCGCTCGGGCTGGACGTCCTCGCGGCGTAGCTGGGCGCGCACCTCGGCGCGCGCCTCCTCGGCGGCCAGGAGCGTCTTTAGCTCCTCCAGCGAAACCCCGAGCAGATCCTTCAGTCGCATCACCTCGCGCAGGCGCTCTACCTCGTCCTCGCTGTAGAGGCGGTGCTGGCCGGAGGGTCGCGCGGGTGCCTGCGCGAGCAGCCCGATCTCCTCGTAGTAGCGGATCGTGCGTGGTGTGGTGCCGACCAGACGGGCCACGTCGCCGATGCGCATACTCGCGTCGCGCTTGGACTGGGGGGGCTCAGCGGTCATGCGATTGCTCTCCTCTAACGGACACGGGTGACCGGCTTGCTCTCGCGCGCGTGTGCCAGCGCCTGGCGGCGGGGGATCCGCGGACGCGCTGGGTGCTCCAGAGCCTCGGGCCCGGGGGTCTGCGAGTCACTGTGGGCGGGTCGCAGCAGGCACACGCCGGCTCCCACCAGCGACGTGGCGGCCAGCACCCAGAGGGCCACGTGCATGTTGTCTATGAACGGAGCTAGTCGCTGGGCGGAGAGGCCCTTCGCCAAGCCCGAGAAGACGGCGAACAGGGTGGACTTCGGCACCGCGGAGGTGACTATCGCCAGCACGAACGCGATCGACAGCACCGCGCCGGTGTTCTGCAGCAGCGTGCGCGCGCCGGCCGCAACGCCGCGGCGATGGGCGGGCACGCTGCCCATCATGGCTGCCGTGTTGGGGCTGTTGAACATGCCCGAGCCGACACCCACGATCGCCAGCCACAGTGTGCTCTGCCAGTAGGGGCTGTGGACCTGCAGTGTCGTCATCGCGGCCAGCCCGGCGGCGCTGAACAGCATCCCGAGGGCCGCCAGACCGCGGGAGCCGTGACGGTCGGCGTAGATCCCGGCCAGGGGGGAGGAGACGAGCATTCCGAGCGCCAGCGGGATCAGCTTCACCCCGGCGGTGATCGGCGAGTCGCCCTGGGCGCCTTGGAAGTAGAAGACGAAGATGAACATCAGGGCGAAGCGCGCCAGGCCGTTGATGAACGCGGCCGCGGTGGCGGCGGCGAACAGCCGACTGCGAAACAGCGAGAGGTCGAGCATCGGCGCGCGCGAGCGGCTCTCGATCAGCCCCCACAGGGGCAGCAGCAGCACCGCGGCGATCAACCCGGTGATCACGAGCGGATCGTTCCAGCCCGAGAGCCCGCCGCGGGAGACGCCGAGCACGAGGCCCGTGAGACCCACGACGAACGTGAGATTGCCGAGCACGTCGTAGCCGCGCACCTCGTCGGGTTTCGCCAGCTCGCGCAGGATCAGTCCGCCCCAGGCGGCGCCGGCGAGACCGAGTGGCACGTTGAACCAGAACACCCAGTGCCAGGAGATGCCCACCAGCGCGCCGCCGAGCACCGGCCCGATCGCCAGGCCGATCGCCGCGACCATCGTGTTGGTGCCCATCGCCAATCCCAGCTCCTCGCGCGGGAAGGCGTCCGTGACCAGGGCGGCGGCGTTGGCGAACAGAAACGCTGAGCCGATGCCCTGCAGCACACGCCAGACGATCAGCACGGTCGCGCCGGAGGCGAAGCCGGCGCCCAGCGAGGCGAACGAGAACAGCAGAAAACCACCTATGTAGGCGCGCTTGCGTCCGAACAGGTCCGACAGGCGCCCGGCCATCAGCACGAGCACGGTCGCGGCGATCAGATAGGCGAGGATCACCCACACGAGCGCGAGGAGGCTCGCGTGCAGCGAACGCTCCAGGTCCGGCAGCGCGATGATCAGCGTGCCGGAGTTGGTCGCCGCGAGCAGCATCCCCAGGCTGGTGCAGGACAGCGCCCACCACTTGTAGTGGTGGTGTGCGCCGGACACCCCGATGCGGGGCGTGGATCGCTGTGTGGAGATCTGGTCTGTGCCTGTCATCGTGAACCCATCCACGAAATTTACGTGAACGTAAAGATCAGGATAGCAGCTGAAAGTTCTCCGACCTGGAGGCGGAGGGTCGTGCTGGCGTGTGGGCGACCCTGCTAGAAATGAGACCTCGGCGAAAGGATCTGGACATGAGCGATACACCGCTGGAAAAGACAGACGGGCAGTGGCGCGAGGAGCTGACCCCCGAGCAGTACGAGGTGCTGCGCAAGGCGGGGACGGAGGCACCGTTCAGCGGCGCCTACGTCTACAACAAGGACAGCGGCGCATACCGCTGCGCCGGCTGCGGCGCCGAGCTGTTCGGCTCGGACACCAAGTTCGACTCCGGCACGGGGTGGCCGAGCTTCACCGAGCCCGCCGTTGCCCAGGCCGTTGAGCTGCGTCCCGACAACAGCCTGTTCATGCGCCGCACCGAGGTCGTGTGCCGCGCCTGCGGCGGACACCTCGGACACGTATTCGACGACGGTCCCGGACCGACCGGCCAGCGCTACTGCATCAACTCGGCGGCGCTGGACTTCAAGCCGGCCGGGGCTGGTGAGGAGAGTCAAGCGCCGTGATCATGGTCGATCAGTCCAAGCGGCTCTCTGAACCGCTGCGCTGGGGGCGGCGGGAGAGGACGACCGTGGCGCTGCTGCTGAGCGTGCTGGTGGTGGCGATCGGCGGATTGGTCGCCTATGGCCTCAGCGGCGGCCCGCCGGCGCGTGCCGACTGTATCGCCGTGAACTTCGCCAGCACGCTGGGTGGAGCCGAACTGAAGGGCTGTGGTGCTCAGGCACGGAGGATTTGCGCGGGCGGGTCGCAGTTTCACTCGATCAAGCAAGAACTGGCAAGCGCATGCCGTCGAGCCGGATTTCCCTTTGGCTGAGCGTCACGACGCTCGGCGATGGCCTTAGACAAATGTCGAAAGCGATGGCCGGAGTCTTGGCCACGGTGGCCCTACCCCCACCCTCGCCCACTGGATTTCATAAGGGCTGTTATTGGCGCGTGCGGCGACCTCAGCGGTCGCGCGCCTGCTCAAACATCGGAAATGGAGGCACATGACCTGGCTCGCATACCCAAGCTGGCTGAACGCAGGAGATAACGCGTGGCAGATGACCGCAGCGACGTTCGTCGGGCTGATGAGCCTGCCGGGCCTCGCGGTGCTGTACGGCGGCGTCATGCAGAAGCGCTGGTCTGTGAACAGCATGATGCTCACGTTCGTCGCGTTCTGCCTGGTGCTGGTGGCCTGGTGCCTGTGGGCCTTCAAGATGGGCTTCGGCACACCGATCGGAGGGCTCGGGCATCACGGCTTCTTCGACAGCTTCTGGGGCAAGTCGGGGACCGTCTTGTCGACTGGCGCCGAGGAGGGCCAGGCGATCATCCCGTCGATCAGCGAAGGCCCGCCGTTCCATTTCCCGGAGGCCTCGCTGGTCTACTTCCAGTTCGTGTTCGCAGCGATCACGCCGATCCTGATGCTCGGTTCGGTGCTGGGACGGATCAACTTCAAGGCATGGATCCCGTTCGTGCTCTTGTGGATCACGTTCGTCTACACGGTCAACGCGTTTCTGATCTGGGGCGGCGGATACTTCGCGTTCAAGGGCGCTCTGGACTACTCGGGTGGATACGTGATCCACCTCGCGGCCGGGATTTCCGGATTCGTGGCGGCATGGGTGATCGGTCCGCGCTTGCAGAGAGATCGAGAGGTTGACGCGCCGAACAACCTGTTGATGGTGGCGGTCGGAGCCGGTCTGCTGTGGCTCGGCTGGAACGGCTTCAACGGCGGGGACTCCTACTACGCCGGGGCCAACGCCTCGGCGGCCGTGGTCAACACGAACCTGTGCACCGCCGTGGCGATGCTCGTGTGGATCGCCTGGGATTACATCTTCCGCGACAAGCCTTCGCTGATCGGCTCTGTCAACGGCATGATCACCGGTCTGGTGGCGATCACGCCATGTGCCGGGTTCGTCAACGGCTGGGGCGCGATCGCGGTCGGGGTGATCGCCTCGACGATCGTGTGGATGGCGATCCGCTTCCTCAGTCGAGCGCCCGTGTTCCGACATGTGGACGATACGCTGGGGGTGATCTACACCCACGGTATAGCCGGGTTGTGCGGAGGCCTGATGGTGGGCTTGTTCGCCGATCCGCATCTGATCGAGTACATCGGCGTGCACGGCGCCTCGAGCCTGCCTGGCAAGGAAAGCGTCTTCAACGGCGGCAGCTTCACGCTGTTGAAGTGGCAGGCGCTGGCCGGACTGTGGGTGATCGTGTTCAGCGGTGTGATGACGTTCATCCTGCTGAAGATTGTCGGGATCTTCCTCCCGTTGCGACTTAGCGACGAGGAGCTGGAGATCGGCGATCACGCGATCCACGGCAACGAGGTCTATCCCTCCGACGTGCCGACGCTCGCGGGCCCTCACACACCGGCTCTGAGCACCTCGTAGAAGGCCCCTGCGCTGTATCTCGCTCCTGGATACAGCCGCACAGGCAAAGGGAAAGAATCTGTGGCCCCGCTCCGGCGGGGCCACAGGTGTCTGTAGGCGCTTCGGCTGCGAGACTGAGGCGATGGACGCCGCCTACGGCATGCACATCGAATTCACCGCGCAGTCCGGTAGGGCGGACGAGCTCCAGGAGATCCTGCTCGAGGCGGCGCGGGACATGCAAGCGAACGACGCTTGCCTGCTCTACCTCGTCAGCCGCGTGCCCGACCGCGAAGACCTCGTGTGGGTGACCGAGGCGTGGAGCGAGAAGCGCGCGCACGAGCAGTCGCTGAAGGATCCGGCGACCCGCGAGCTGATCACGCGCGCGGTGCCGCTGCTGGCCGGCCGGCCGGTGGCGACCGTGCTGCGCCCTGGCGGCAAGGGACTCTGACGCACGCGGTGGGCCGCGTGGGCCGGGAGGATCAGCCAGCCGGCGAGGAGGCGATGCCGACGGGGCAGGCGACGCCCGTTCCGCCCAGGCCGCAGTAGCCCCCGGGGTTCTTGGCCAGGTACTGCTGGTGATAGTCCTCGGCGTAGTAGAAGGTGGCGGCCTGCGCGATCTCGGTGCTGATCTGGCCGTGCCCGCCGGCGCTCAGCACCCGCTGGTATGCCTCCAGTGAAGCCTGTGCCGCGGAGAGCTGATCATCGCCCAGCCAATAGATCGCCGAGCGGTACTGGGTGCCCACGTCGTTGCCCTGGCGCATGCCCTGCGTGGGATCGTGTCCCTCCCAGAACAGCCTGAGCATCTCCTGGTAGCTGGTCTTGGCGGTGTCGTAGGCGACGAGCACCACCTCGGTGTGGCCGGTGCGCCCGCTGCACACCTCCTCGTAGGTCGGGTTCGGCGTGTAGCCGCCCGCGTAGCCGACGGCGGTGCTGTAGACGCCATCGGCCTGCCAGAAGATCCGCTCGGCCCCCCAGAAGCAGCCCATGCCGAAGACCGCGGTCGCCACCCCGTCCGGGAAGGGGCCCTGCAGCGGGGTGCCCAACACCTCGTGGCGCTGCGGGACCGGCATCTGTTGCGGACGACCGGCAAGCGCCGAGGATTCATCCACCATGCTCGGGTTGTGCTTGCCGAAAGAAAACATCGCGCTTTCAGACTAGCCGATGTGCGCTCGAGCGCAACGGTCTTCACACGGCGGGCAAAACGTCCGCGGCGACGTGTCGTCCCCGATCGCGAAGGGGCGGCTCGGATCGCGCCGCCCCCCGCCGGCCCGCGGCTGTCCAACACGCCCGCGCCGCCTGTCGGAGATGCGCCTGGGACCCTGAAGATTTGTTGCCGGAGTCTCGAGCAAACTCAAGCTGGGGCGCCCCTCGTCGAGCGATTAGCGATCAATATGCGTGAGAGCACACTACGACGCCATCGTCTCGCCGCTTCGCTTTCCTCTGCGCCTCCCGCCGTGCGGACGGCCGCGGTGCTGTACCTGTGCGGCGGCCTGGTCGCCTGCTGCTCGTCGCGTTCCCGATCAGCCCCACCGACCACCGGTCTGCTCGCCGCCATCGGCTCGCTGCTGCTTGGTCTCGGTCGTGCTGTGGATCTTCGCCTGGCGTGTGCCGACGGTGGCCCTACAGATACTGATGGCCGTCGGGACGCTGCTTGTCAGCCTGCTCGTCGCCAACGCGACCACCGGCCTGGGGTGGTGCTCGCCGCCTTCGCCTACCCCTGGGTCATCGTCTACGCCGCCCACTTCTTCTCGCGCCGGATCACCCTCGCCTGGCGGGCCTGGTCTCGGTGAGCTTCGCTGTGGCCCTGTCGCTCAACGGGCTGCTGGGTGGGGTTTTCGAGTGGCCGCTCTGTCGCTCACCGTGTTCGCGAGCGGGATCGTGCTCGGCAAGCTGAGCGAGAGTCTGCATCGCCAGGCCGACACCGACTATCTCACCGGCCTGCTCAACCGCGGCGGCTTTCTCTCCGCCGCCACACGCGAGCGGGCGATCGCCGACCGTGGCGGCGCACCGCTGTCGGTGGCGGTCATCGACCTGGACGACTTCAAGCAAATCAACGACCGCGGCGGTCACGCGGCCGGCGACCGCCTGCTCGAGAGCCTCGCGCACGCCTGGCGGGAGCATCTGCGCGCCGGGGACGTCCTCGCACGCCATGGCGGCGACGAGTTCGTGCTGCTGCTGCCGGCGACCACCGCCCCGCAGGCCAATCAGGTGCTCGACCGGATGCGCGCGGCGAACATCGGCGTGAATTGGTCGGCCGGTGTCAGCGAGTGGCTCGCCGGGGAATCCCTCGATGACTGCCTGGCGCGCGCCGACAAATACCTTTATGCGGTCAAGCAGTCGCTGCGATCCCGCCCGGAGCATCCGCAGGCCGGTCGCCCGGTCTCGCTAGTCAGCTCGATCTAGATACACGTCCTCGCCGCGCGAATCGCCAAACCACCGGTTTGAAATCGGTGGATCGGGGAAAACAACGGTTGAGGATCTGCTCCTCCCCCTCATAACTCCCCCTCGACCGGCCCGCTATCCCCTGGCGGGTCGGTCCTTTAGAGACAAGGGCCTGCACAGGGTCGTCCTGCGGCGGCCCCCGGCGGATCCACGCAGGGCCGCCGATCGAAGGCTAGCTGTCCACTACAGTCAGCTCTGTGGTGATTGTGCCCCTCAGCGACAGAATCGTCCATCACAATCACCTCCTACTGGTGCCTCGATCATGCAACCACTCGCTGTATGGACAGTCGGCCACTCAAACCATCCGCTGGAAACGTTCGCCCAGCTGCTGTTGCTGCACCAGGTACAGCTCATCGCCGACGTCCGTTCTCACCCCTACTCGAAGTTCGCCCCGCACTACGGATGCGAGGAGCTGCCCAACACCCTGAGCAACCTCGGCGTGCACTACGTGTTCATGGGCGTGGCGCTGGGCGGGCGCCCCACCAACGTCGAGCACGACGACGAACAGGCCACGCTCTGTACGAGCCGATGTCCAAGGAGCCAGAGTTCTGCGAGGCCATCGAGGAGGTCTGCAACCGCGCCTCCCAGCAGCGTCTGGCGCTGCTCTGTAGCGAGGCCGATCCCGAGTACTGCCACCGGCGTCTGCTGGTCGGCAAGGTCCTCGCCGATCAGGGGGTGCTGCTCATCACATCATGGCGGACGCCTCCGTGGTCACCGAGAAGTCAGTGACGCTCCCCCCTTACACAAACCAACAGACGCTCTTTGGAGCGCAGGAGCAGCGATGGAGATCTACACAATCGGTTTTACGCAGACGACAGCAGAACATTTCTTTGATCGACGAAGCAGGCTTCGGCGACGCGCCTGCTGGACGTTCGTTTGAAGAACACCTCGCACCTGGCTGGTTTCGCGAAGGCGGGGGATCTGCCGTTCTTCCTGCAGCAGGTCGCCGGCATCGCCTACCAGCACGAGCCGCTGCTGGCGCCCAGCGAGGAGCTGCTCGCCGAATATTGCAACGCGAGCTGGCGTGGGAGGCCTACGCGGACAGGTTCCTCACGCTGCTCACCGACAGGCAAGTGCAGGATCAGATGGCGCCCGACGATTTTCAGGAGCGCACGGTGTTGCTCTGCAGCGAGCCGACCCCCGCAGGCGCCGCCACCGCCGGCTGGTCTGCGAGTACCTGTCCGAATACTGGGGCCCACGACAAGTCGCAGCACCTTCGACTTAAAGATAGTCCTCAATCACCTAACCAGGATGTGCGGCCCACGCATATGCGTGGCGGGACTGATCCCACCGGCCGCCACGTGTGCCGCAGTGATTTCCACCACGCACAAGCTGACGCGCACGATGCTCAGCGAGCGGGGGTCACCGTTCCAGATCGGCGTGATCCTCGACCTCGGAGAGGTGTCGGCCACACCCTGCGCTCCCGCCACCGAGGATCACGAGTTCTCGGTGACGAAGACACCAAGACGCCTGAAGCGCCTGGCCGGCGAGGAGTACTTCCGGGTGCTCGAGCGGGTCGCGCACGAGGACCTGCAATCGATCTTCGGCCCGGACCTCAAGCGCCGCAAGCAGACCTTCGCCGTCGATCGCGGGCAGGGAACGACCTCGCTGGGGGTGCTTCGTCCAAAACAGAAAGTGGAACTCGTCCACAACCGTTTCGGCAAGCTCCGGCTCAGGCTCAACGACAACTCCGGGGAGGCCGACCTGCCGGTGACCGACATCCGCTTCGTCGAGGAAGACCACCAGACGATCAAGCAGGACGTGGTCGAAGACGTGCGGTGGCGTCTGCAGTCCGGCGTGCAGGCGATCTTGATGGTCGGTCTGACCCTGTCTCTTTCAAGTCTCAGACGACGAGGAAGAGCGCCACTGGCTGCAGGTCAACGGCCTCTGCATGGTGGCAATGTCCGCTGGGCAACTGGGCCAAGCCCTACTCTCCACCGCTGCTCGACGGGACTCGCTCTCGCGAGGACCCGCGGCCTGTAGCGGCGAAAGGGCTCGTGATGTCGGTTGGGCAGGATCGGAAAGAGGACCAGTAACTGGACGGTCGTAGCCGCTGCTACGGCATCCTGGCGGGCGTCACCGAGATGCTGTGGCTCACCTTCGCGGCGATCACGACCGACACCGCCAAACGCTATGGCGTCTCGGTAGCCGCGGTCGGTTGGCTCTCGGAAGATCTTCCTGCTTCTGTATGTCGTGCTGTGCCATCCCCGCCGGGATCATGCTGGACCGCCACTTTCGGCGGTGTGCTGGCTGGCGGGTGGGCTGCCGGTGGCCGCCGGCGGGCTGGTGCGTCTGGGTGAACACGTTCGCGTGGGCGATGGCCGGGCAGGCCCTGATCGCCGTGGCCCAGCCCGTGGTGATGAGCGCGGGCTACAAGGCGGCAAGCGCCTACCTGCCCCAGGTACTCAGCGGGCCGCGGGCATCGCCCTCGGCTCGGCCTGGAGGTTTCGCCGGCATGCTGCTCGCGCTGCTGCTCGGCCCGCTGCTCGGCGGCGGGAAGCTCGCGCTGCTGCTCGAGATCCAGGCCATCGGGTGCTGTGCGCGCTCGCGCTCGCGCTCGCCCTGCGTCAGCGGCCCTCGCAGGCGGGGGAGGAGCTGACGGTCAGACGCGGCACCGTCAGCCGCCTCTGGCATATGCCGGCCATACGCCTCCTCTGCGGACTGGCGTTCCTGGGCTTTGGAGTGTTCGTGGCGCTCGCGACCTGGCTGCAGACTTCGCTGCACCCGGACGGGGTCTCGGAAACGACCGCCTGGGGCGCTGCTGGTGGGAACGAACCTCATGGGGTCATCGGCTGTGCCGTGCCGCCGGCGCCGATAACCCGTCGCGGCGCCGAGCGCGGGTTCTTCATGCTCACCGTGGTCGCGGTCGGTGGGGTGGGCTGCCTGGCGCTCGGGCTGATCACGGGCACCGGTTCGCGCCTAGTGATCCTGCTGATCATGGGCAGCGTGCTGCTGCCCGCGCTACCGGTGATCCTGACGGCGGCCGAGCAGCTCGTGGGGCTGGCGCTGGCCGGCACCGCCGGCGCGATCGTGTGGCTGGCGGGGAACCTCGGCGGGCTCGTAGTGGCGCTGCTCGTGCAGGCGCTCGTCCACCACCCGCTGGCGGCGTTCATCGCGATGGCGTGCGCGTTCTTCAGCGGCGCTCCGCTGGCGCTCATGCTCGCCGCGCAACTGCCGCCCGCCACCGCGTTCGCGCTGCCCGCACAACAGGAGTGATCACCGGCCCAGACGCGCGGCTGGCACGGAGCGCGTTTCGCTACATCCGGCGGCGTCTCAAGCCGGTGAGGATGGGCTCGACCGCCAGCCAAACGTCCACGCGCCCACAGGCGCTGTCGGTAACGCAACTCGCCAATCGCATCGACGGCGCGTTGCGGGACCTCGGCGACGGCTGGATCGAGGGGGAGGTGCGCGCCATCACCCAGCACAGCTCCGGTCACGTGTACCTGACGCTCGCGGACGAGGACTCAAATCTCGACGCGTGCATCTGGAAGCTACGGGTCAAGCGCTGCCTGCCGCTGCCCAAGCGCGGCGACCTGGTACAGGCCCACGACGAGCGGATCGACTTCTACGCCGCCCGCGAGTCCACTGAAGCTCGTGATCGACCAGATCAAGCCGACCGGCGAAGGGGAGCTGCTGCGCCGCCGTGCGGAGACACTGGCGCGGCTGCGTGCCGACGGCCTGTGTGACGAGGATCGCCGCAAGCCGCTGCGGGCCTTCCCCTGCTCGCGTCGGCGCGATCGCCGGACAGGGCTGGAACTACGAGGTGGACGTGATCCGCCACCTGCAGCAGCGACTGCCCTCACAGGACATCGTGTTCGCGCCCGCCACCGTCCAGGGGGTGCAGGCGGTGGGCTCGGTGATCGACGCGCTCGCCGTGCTGCAGGAGATCGACGACGTGGACGTGATCATCATCGCCCGCGGCGGTCCCTCGGGCGGCTGATCTCATCGCGTTCGACGACGAGCGGCTGTGCCGCGCGATCTTCGCCTGCTCGCTGCCGGTGATAACCAGCATCGGCCACACCAAGGACCGGCTCAACTGCGACTACGTCGCGTCCGCTTTCGCTCCCGTACCAGCGAAGGCCGCCGAGTACGCAATCGCGCGCTCGGCGGCCGAACTAGCAGAGGAGCTCGACCGTCACTCCCATCAGCTGCAGGCCGTGCTGAGCACCCTGCGCGCCCGTCGCGAGCGTCTGGCGGAGCGCTCGGCACAACTGCGCCCCCGCCAGCGAACCGCTTCGCTGGCCGGGAATCTGCAGGCGATCGGCGAACTGGTTGACCTCGACGCTCGCAGGCCTCCTACCACAGGCGCGAACGAACGATCCTCGCCGCCGCCCGGGAGCTTGAGAGTTCAAGACGCAGCCTGCCACGACCGGATGGCCTGGATGACGCACGCGACCGGCGAGAGTGCGGCTGCCGCCACCCGGTTCACGGCCACACACCTTGCGCAACATCGATGAGTACGGGGCCGGCCTGCAGCGGGGTGGCAGGCGGATACCCAGGGCGAGCACGCTCGACGCGTTCGCGGCTCACCTGCAGAGCACGGGATGCGCGGCCAGAGCGCCGGCGCGACTACGATCGCGCGTTCGACCGCCTGCTCAGCGACGCCGGGCGCGAGCTGCGCCGCCGTCGCGCGACGGACACGCGCGCGCTCGATGAGCAGGCAGGTGCTCTGCGCCCCGCCGCCGAGCGTCTGCTCGACCGTGCGCGAGAGCGGGTCACACACCTCGGCGCGGTCATCGGCGCCAAGGACTTCCGCCAGCGCGGCTGGCTGCTGGTCACGGACCCGGACGGATCCAGTGTCGGCAGCGTCAGCGGGCTGCGGGCTGGATCGCCGGTGGGGCTGCGGGTTGCCGACGGCACGGCAGACGAGCAATTGCCCAGCGGACAAGATCTTCAGAGCAAGAGTAGGAGAGGAGCAGTAGATGAGCCAAGCGCACGCCGACCCAAGAGCGAGGAACATCACCTTCGAGGAGGGCTATGAGGAGCTCAAGAGCCTCGTGGCACGCCTCAGCGACGAGGACATCTCGGTGCACGAGATGTTCGAGGGCTTCCGCCGCGGCAAGGGCCTGGAGTGGGTCCTCCGCGCGGATACCTCACAGAACGCGAGGGCGAGCTGACGGAGATCGAGCAGGGAAACAACCTGCCCGAGTTCAACATCGTCGCGCCGTCCACGGGCGAGCCGACCTCAAACGGCGCGGCCGAGGACATCCCTCTCGACGAGGATTCCTTCCTGGCCAAGCGAACTCGCGACCCCGAACCAGCTGCTGGCGGGCAGCGGAAATCCCCTTCTAGAGAGCGTCTCGTCCAGCCGCTGGCGGGAGCTGCCCACGTCGCCGGCGCCCGCGGTTTAGAATGTTCGCCGGTGCGGATGTAGCTCAGTTGGCTAGAGCGTCTGCTTGCCATGCAGAAGGTCGAGCGTCCGAGTTCCTTCATCCGCTTGTCGTTGTGTGTCGGGCCATCCTGGTACACCCGCGAATCTCGTTCAGCCGTCAGGCTTGGGGTGCGGTCGATAAAGCCCGATGACAGCACGTAGCGTCCGCCGTCTCCACGGGTGACCTTGCCAATCAGTTCCTCGAACGCTTGGTCAGTGCCATCAGCGTCTCTTGCGACTCCACGCCGGTGGTTACCAGCTTCGGCCATCGTGTCATAGCCGGCAACGTTTCCACTCCTTGTCGCACACGTCCTGCAGCTGCGGCTCCAGTTCCGGTCCCGGGGGCGGCACCGTCCTCGACTCCATAGCCGTACAGCAGGTCGAGAACGTCCTGGGCGCCTTCCACGAGCCGTGCGCCTTGGCCGAGCAGCGCGTGGGTTCCCCGCGACGTTGGGGATGTGGCACGCCCGGGGATCGCGGCGACCGTCTTGCCCATCGTCTTGGCGAAGTTGGCCACCATCAGATCGCCCGGATTGCGCTCGGCCTCCACCACGATCACCATGCGAACGAGTCCAGTGACGACGCGGTTGCGGGCGGCGTAGCACCAGCGGCGCATGCGAAAGCCGCACGGGAGCTCTGAATACGACGCACCCGGACTTCTGGCATGCTCATGTACAGCGAGCGCTTTTGTCACCGGGTAGCAGA